>JAHCHW010000001.1 GCA_026129525.1 Chitinophagales bacterium
GGTTACGGTGATGGTGCCGGTAGCGGTATTGGTGCCGCCTGTGCAACCGCCTGTCATGGTTACAGTATAATTAAAAATGCCCGATGCCGTGGGTGTTCCACTGATCGTTGCGACATTACCTGACCACCCGCCAGTTACACCTGTTGGCAAACCGCTGAAGTTGGCACCCGTGGCACCCGTTGTGGCATAAGTGATATTCGTAATTGCGGTGTTAACGCATACAGTTTGTGTGTTTGTTCCCGCTCCTGAACTCAGTGTTATCGTATTGTTCGGGGTTACGGTGATGGTGATAACATTACTCCATACAAAGCAATTACCGCTTACTACCAGCCGAATATATTTACGAGATGCTGTTAATGCGGGCGGGTTTAAATCTTTGGTAGAAAATTCCGAAGTCCAACCCACTGGCGGTGTTTGGCTTCCATTGTCAGGATCTGTAGCACTAAGATTGGTCGCATAATACCAAGTATAAGTGTAAGCACCTGTTCCACCTGTGGCTGCCGGTTGCGTAATGTTGGCTATATCTATTCCTGAACAAATAGTTTGGGTGCCGGTTACAGTACCAGAAGATAAAGCTACATAAGTAGATAAGTTACCGTTATGTATTGTCCCGTTAGAAGCGGTACCATTACCTGAAGTAGCCGCATTTACCTGCAAAGAAGGGATTCCTGTATGTGTATAACAAGGATTTTTAAAAATCTTTATACGTCCTCCACCGCCTCGGCCACCATTACCACCACTACCACCGGCATCGCCCTGTACCCAGGTATTAGTACATGCACCATTATAACTACTGTATACACCTGCACCACCTGCACCGCCTGCACCGCCATTACCTCCATTGGCTTGTATTGTACCGGTTAAGTTGGAATTGCCGTAAATTATCAACATTACACCTCCACCCGCCCCCCCACCGCCACCGGCTCCACCACCTGCACCGGATACATTTGTTGCTTCCTCTACTTGTTGTTGGTCACAACCGTCACTACAACAGTTCGAAGCAGACCTTCCACCGTTACCACCGGCTCCACCCGTTCCGCCTGCTGCTCCGTTTGCTAAAATTTGACCTGATAATGTAAAGGTGTAAGGAGCTGACACATTCTCTCTCGAAGTAATAGTAATTTTTCCTCCTCCTCTACCACCATCTCCACCGTTTGTACCGTTTCCATTGGCACGACCTCCACCACCGGCACCTGCACCTCCACTACCGAAATCAATAACCTGGTCGGAGGCTGCTCCGTAAGCCGCACCTCCGTTTCCACCCGCAGAGCCGGTTCCTCCACCAAATGGTGTACCGCAATAACCATTGTTCCACACAGCATAACCTGAATACCACCCCCCAGTACCACCATTACCACCTGCACTTCCTGCCCCCCCGTAAGCACCACCACCACCACCACCGGCACCACCACCACCGCGCACCGCACCGGCATAGTCGTCAAAAGTGCCACAATCCTGACCACATCCTTGTCCATTTGAACCATTGGATGCCGGAATCCCCCCACCTCCGGTTCCGGAACCTACAGAACCTGCTCGTATCCCTCCTCCGGTATATGCCTGTGCATTATTGTCGCAACCTAAATTATTATTTGCAGTACCTCCAGCACCACCGGCAGAACCAGCATAGCCTGCGCCAGAAGCATCTATAACTCCAGCAATGTTTACATTGGCTGCATTAACATTAAGCTCACAACCGGTAGCTACAGTAACAGTTACTCCACTGTTTACAGTAAAATCGCCTGTAATATTTATGGTTCCGCTTAACGTAACATTACTACTTATAGTGAAATTTCCGGGTATGGATGAAGCATTTACAACAGCCACAACATTTGAGGTAGCTGTAGTACCACAACTATTTACCACAGCTTTGTATAAAGTAGTAGTAGATGGGTTAACCGATAAAGTGCCGTTTGTAGTTAAGCCACCTACATTAGACCAAGTTGTTCCATCGGTTGATGACTGCCATTGAATGTATCCTGTAAAACCGGAAAGTGTAATAGATGTATTGGAAGAGCCTCCGCAACTTTGATTAGAAACTAAAGTTCCCGCAACAGGAGATTGACAGGTGATAGAAACGTTATAAACTGCTCCACCACCTCCGGCATTGTTACCTTGATAAACTATATTGTATGAACCGTTCAAATAAGTTGTCCCTGAAACACCTGCACAGCAGCCGCCACTGTATGCCCAATTAGAACCGCCATCAAATGATAAACGATAGTTATCATCGCTACCTACGGTTACGGTGTATGCGCCCGGTAAGAAATTATTGTTGAGCAAAGCGCGAATTGATTGACCGCTGCCTCCTCTGCCGCAAGTATTCGGATTGGAACCTGACGCAACTGTTGCATTAGTTAAACTGAAACTAGCACTGGTGGAATTAGCACTGCCCGATGTAAACGCACCTCTAAAATCGGCTAATGCAAAATTGTAGTTAGCGGTACTATAGTCGTAGATATTCCATGTACCACTGCTGTAGTTATTTAAACTAACATCATTTCCGGGCAAAGGCAACTGACATTCAGTGAGATTGGCTGAAGCACCTCCTGTAATCTCGTACATATCATAATCCATGTTGTACGAACCATTAAGTTGTACAATTCCCGAAACTGTTGTTCCTGACGATGATCCCCAGTTGTCAAAAATCAAACCTCCATTGATGTATAATCTTCTTCCATCATCATTGGTTCCTGTAAATACATACAAACCGTTAGTGAATGATTTATTCGTTTTATAGCGAATGTTGTAATAATCGTCATCCATTGTTCTGCCGCAACGCTGACCAAGCATTGACGGTTGCCCGCTACCAAAGCCATTACTAATTAAAGTAGCTCCCGAACCGTTGGTTGTAAACCATCCTTGATAATCGTTTGCGCTAACACTTTGGTTATCGTACACATAAGCATTCCATGTGGGGTAGGTTCCGTAAGTATCATTGCCATCCATTTGGCATATATCCACACTAACCGATGCTCCACCGGTGTTTTCGCGGTGGTCAACTCTAACATTAAGGCTGCCCGCATTCAAATAAACTACAACCGTACCGGAAACTGCCGAGGTACCCCATTGATTAACGACCCATGTGCTGCCTCCATCAAAACTGATTCTGATACCATCATCAGAAGTGTAACTTACACGATAAAATCCTGCTGTAAAGGTTCGGTTCATTCGGTGAGTGGTACTAAAGCCATCGGCATTTGATGTGTAGCAAGTCGTGGTTGCTCCGCCCGAACCCCAGTTAGCTGTAATATTTGTAGTGGTGTTGGTAGTAATGCCGCTGGTAATTCTGCCAAGTTCGGTGTTTAAATCCATGCCGTTGTAAGCATTGCTATACCATGTATTTGGACCATAAGCAGGCCCTACAGGTGCCGAAACAACAACATTGGCTACTGATGAATAAATTTGAGGACATACACCGCTTTGTACTAAAGCGCGTACCTGATAGGTGCCTGCAGTTGTAAAGCCGGATGTTAAAGGAAAAGTAGTAGTTGTATTGGCAACCTGAGTCCAGGAACCGGCTCCCGGAACCAAATATTCCCATCTTATCACAGAACCGGTATGTCCACTCAACGTTATTGTTGAAAAAGTTCCTAACGTAGTGCAGGTTGTTTGGGTAGAAGGAGCAGTACTGCCAGCTACTGTAGCGGGTGATGCTGCAATTGTTTGGTCGGGCGCATTACAACCTTGATAGGTGTAACGTATGACTGAATTTGTTGAACCGGATGTAAAAGTAGAACCGACTATAGAGGCTCCGGCACCTTGTGTTACAAACGACCACGTACCTCCGGCTATATTTGCTGTAAGTGTTCGCTGCTCACCGGCACACATAGCTGCATTGGATGATGTAATTGCCAAATCACCTGTTTTGGTTAACTCCACTCCACCGTATGACCCTCCTCCACCTTCAACTATCGTTAACTCCAATGTAGAGTTTGTCCCTAAATATTGATTTGACAAAACTGATGTAGGATTGGCGCAACAAGTGCCGGAGTGTATTGGGCTACCGTTCAGATACAGTACATAATTATCATCATTTCGAACCTGAACATTATAAAAACCACAAGGGAACCCTTGCCTTTTTATTCTGTAAGAGTGATTATCGGGACCAACGTAACAGCCTTGAAATGCAGCGCCATTGGTAGCATTTGCGCTATATGGAGATTGAGTACTTAAATCCCAACGGTCGGTAGTGGTTACACTCAATCTGGTATCGGTGTAAAAACCCGAGTAATTAGAAGACAAATCCTGATTGTTGTATGCATAGATATTCCACTGATTGCTACCAAAAGTGGCAGGATTGCCCGGAGGTGTGGAAGTAAGCAATTGTAAGTGTAAACTACCGTGAGATCCACCACCACCTTCTGATACCCGATATTCAATTGTTGAAACTTCTGTTAACCAACCCGTCCAAACATTGGTGTGAGCATCGCAACAACCATTATCGTGCTCCCAAACCATGGTACCGTTAATGAAAAGTCGCGATTCGTCATCGTGATTAGGGATGTTTATTTGGTATTGGCCACAAGGAAATCCTCTACGCATGAAAATGTACGAGTGGTTGTCAGCACCAACAGCGCAACCTACGTAACCGGCAGCGCTTGAAGGAGAACCGTTTGGATCCCAACTTTGTGCAGTAGAGTACGTTTGGCCGGTACGGGTATCGAAACTTAAGGCATTGATATCGTAGTACCCATCTAAGTAGTTAACATTCCAAGCATTACTGTTACCTTGGGCATCTCCTGCTCCAAACACAAATGTTCGCCAAATATTATCTGGGAAGGTATAGGAGAAGGCATTATCAAGTATAAACGTCATATTCAAATTGCTCCCCCCGCATCCTTCCTGAACACGAATATCCACTTCAGAATTTCCATCTAAATAACCACAGTAAATTTCACCCCGATTGGCGCAGCAACCAGCCCATGAACTCATTAGCACGCCATTAATATACATCCTGAAGTCATCATCATGTCCATTAAGATTAATCCTGTACTTGCCCGGAGTAAATCCTTTACGCATATAGCGCACTGTATGATTATCAATTGGCACCTCACAACCCACCCACCCTGAGGCTGAAGATGGACTTGCACTGCTGCTCCATCTAAGTTCTGAGTTAATATCCAAATTATTGTCTTCATAATAGCCAAAAGCCGCCTGAGTAGTGTTCAAATCAAGATTTGTTCCGTTGTATGCATATACTCTCCACACATTATTGCCATAATTGACTACAGGCGGGTCACATTCCCTGTATTGTAAAACAGCACTGTTATTACCGCTAAACCAGTAATTACAACCATCTCTAGAAACGTGAACTCTTCCCCATCCTGTATAATCAGCTCGCCAATCCAAAGAAGCTGCTAATTCTCCTCCGCTGCAATTGTCTGTATAGTAAGGTCCGTTGTTATCGTTCCAAGTTTTTACTCCATTACCATCATCGGAAACTGTAAGGTAAGGATTGGTCCAGTTGCCCGCACCACTTGTTCTGAATGAATATATTTTTCCGCTTTCAAAATAAAACCGATAATATAAACCGGGGCCTACATTACTTATATCATCAAACCCGTTGGTATGATTGGGATTTGTATCTCCTCCGCTTGTTGAAGTTCCGGTACATTGAGCGTATAAGTTTTGTTGTGCAAAAAGTAACAAAAAAATGAACAATACAGTGAAGGTAATCTGCTGTATGTTTAACAAAGTAGAGTTTGGGGATTTGTAGGTATGCATCATTTGATTATGCTTAAATGAAAAGTGAACCAAATACAGTTTACTATGCAAAAATCATCAAAAGAGGACTAAACTTAAAATATTGAGAGTTAACATAAATTGAAATAATATAGTAGTACAACCTTACAAAGTCAACAGTTGCACTTATTTGTAACAAAATCAATGCCTGCTTATAGGCTAGGGAGAAATACAATGCGTGTACTAATCAAACTGACTAATCAATAATACACAGTGCATTTACCTTGCTACACTTACACTCCGCTTCTCCCTTATAACCGTAACCTTTACCTGACCCGGGTAGGTCATTTCTTTCTCAATTTTTTGGGAAATGGTAAAGGATAGTTCTTCGCTCCTTTTGTCGTCCACCTTATCAGCTTCAACAATTACACGCAATTCTCGTCCGGCTTGTATGGCGTAGGCTTTTTCAACGCCTTCAAAATTTTGAGCAAGTGTTTCCAAATCTTTAATACGTTGCAGGTAGCCTTCCATTATCTCTCTGCGCGCACCCGGGCGTGCGCCTGAAATTGCATCGCAAGCCTGAATGATGGGAGAGATAACAAACTTCATTTCCATTTCATCGTGGTGGGCACCAACGGCATTCACTACTGCAGGGTGTTCGCCATATTTTTCACAGAGTTTCGCGCCAAGTAAAGCATGTGATAATTCACTTTCTTCATCGGGCACTTTGCCTATGTCGTGCAACAAACCGGCACGTTTCGCTAATTTGGGGTTAAGACCTAACTCGGCAGCCATAGTAGCGCAAAGGTTGGCAACCTCGCGGGAGTGTTGCAACAGGTTTTGCCCGTACGATGAACGGAAACGCATTCTTCCCACAAAGCGCACCAACTCCTGATGCATTCCCTGAATACCCATGTCAATTACAGTACGCTCTCCTATTTCGAGAATGTGCTCTTCTAATTGCTTTTTTGTTTTCGCTACTACTTCCTCAATGCGGGCAGGGTGAATTCTGCCATCGGTTACCAGCCGTTGCAGCGAAAGGCGGGCAATTTCTCTTCGAATAGGGTCGTAGCCGGAAATGATGATTGCTTCCGGGGTATCATCCACTACAAATTCGCAGCCGGTTGCGGCTTCGAGCGCGCGAATGTTTCTTCCTTCGCGCCCGATTATTTGTCCTTTCTGCTCATCGCTGTCGAGGTTAAAAACCGACACAGTATTCTCAATGGCATTTTCGGCAGCTGTGCGTTGAATGGTTTGTATTACTATTTTTTTCGCCTCTTTGTTTGCTTTTGATTTGGCTTCATCAATGGCATTTTTCATAAATGAAAGCGCCTCCGCTTCAGCTTCTTTTTTCATACTCTCCACCAGTTCTTTCTTCGCATCATCTTTCGAAAGATTACTGATTTGCTCCAACTTGCTCACAAAAATTTCGTGGCTTTTTTCAAGTTGTGTTCTTTTGGTGTTTACAATTTCCAGTTGTTTGTTCAGGTTATCGCGCAAACTCTCAATCTCCTTTTCCTTTTTAGAAACTTCGGAAGCGCGTTGCGATACTTCGTTTTGCAGTTGCTTTACCTGACTTTCTTTTTCGTTCGCTTTTTTATTTCGTTCGGCAACTTCGCTTTCGTGCTTCGATTTCAGTTGCAGAAAATGCTCTTTTGCTTCAAGCATCTTATCTTTCTTGGCGTTTTCGGCATTGCGTTTAGCATCGGCTAAAAGTTTTTCAGCGGCAGCAGCGGCATCGGCAAGTTTCTTTTCAACTTCCTGTTTTGCCTGCTCTTCTATTTCCCTGTTCGATTTTTGGGTAATAGACCTGCCCACCAATAAACCTACAATAGCTGCCATTACGGCAATTCCTGCGGCAATAATGATTATGATGGTGGTGTCTTCCATAACAGAATATTTATAGTGAGTAATAAAATACTACCGGTAAACAATAAAGAGAGAGAAAACGAAGGGAAGTTGTTATTGCGAAGTGCCGGAAAGTATCCCTTCCAGTCTGCTCAGTTTTTCTTCCAGTAAACGGTTGGTTTGTTGCGTTTCGTGTTGTGCATTCAAATTTTCCACTGCCAAATTTAGCAGGCACATTGCCATGTAATCCTGCTTGTCTTTTCCTGCATAATTGCGCTGGTACTCTTTTATTCTGTCGTTTACCAGTTTTGCCGCATTATTCATTTTTTCTTCGTCCGATTGCTGCACTTTAAGCGGATAGCTTCGTTCGGCTATCTGCACACTCATGTTAACCGTTTCATTCTTTTCACTCATACTTTCACTCATTCAACATCGCCATGCAATTGTCTATCTCTTTAATGTATTCGTTAATCTTTCTTTTAAGTTCAGTTAATTCATTATTACCGGAATCGTTAGTTCCGATATTCTGCGCTAACTTAATTATTTTAATCTTATTGTGGAGTTCGGTGTTGCGGTGCTGTTCTTCGGCAAGCAGTTGTTTCAGTCGCTCGGTTTCTTTTTCCAGTTCCGAACACTTTGCAGCCACCGATTGGTTTTCATTAATCAGTTTACGAACTTTTGTTTCTACCTGCGAAAGTCTTAAATGAATATCCATTTCTAACCGATGAGCGAATTTACAAGTTATCGTTACTTCATAAAACTGTAACAAAGAAGGCGGCCAAATTTGACCGCCTTTTGTTATGGAGTAAGTTGTAATTACTTCACGATTTCAGTTACCTGACCGGCACCTACTGTTCTTCCGCCTTCACGGATAGCGAAGCGAAGACCTTTTTCCATCGCAATAGGATAGATAAGTTTTACAGAAAGCGTTACGTTATCACCGGGCATTACCATTTCTACACCTGCAGGAAGGGTAATTTCTCCGGTTACGTCAGTAGTACGGAAGTAGAACTGCGGACGGTATTGGTTGAAGAACGGAGTATGACGACCGCCTTCTTCTTTGTTTAGAACGTAAACCTCGCACTTAAATTCGGTATGCGGAGTTACTGAACCAGGTTTTACGATAACCATACCGCGTTTAATCTGTTCTTTTTCGATACCGCGAAGGAGAAGACCTACGTTATCGCCAGCCTCACCCCTGTCAAGTATTTTGCGGAACATTTCCACACCTGTTACAGTTGAAGTAAGCGCTTTTTCGCCTTCTTTTTGCAAACCGATAATTTCAACTGGGTCGTTAGAGTTGATTACACCTCTTTCAATACGTCCGGTGGCAACAGTACCACGACCGGTAATAGAGAATACATCTTCTACAGGCATAAGGAACGGTTGGTCAACCGCACGCGGAGGAACCGGAATCCAGTTATCTACTGCATCCATCAGTTCTTCAACTTTCTTTACCCACTTTTCTTCGCCATTCAATGCACCTAAAGCAGAACCTTGTATAACCGGAATGTTAGCACCATCGAATTTGTAGAAAGTCAACAAATCGCGGATTTCCATTTCGCCCAGTTCAAGAAACTCAGGGTCGTCCACTAAGTCAACTTTATTCATAAACACTACAATTTGAGGAACACCTACCTGACGAGCCAAAAGGATGTGCTCGCGGGTTTGGGGCATAGGACCATCAGTAGCAGCAACCACAAGAATAGCTCCGTCCATTTGCGCGGCACCGGTAACCATGTTCTTGATATAGTCAGCGTGGCCGGGGCAATCTACGTGAGCGTAGTGGCGGTTGTTTGTTTGATATTCAACGTGTGCTGTATTAATGGTGATACCTCTTTCTTTCTCTTCAGGAGCATTGTCAATTGAAGAATAATCTCTCACTTCTGCCAAACCTTTCTTAGAAAGAACGGTGGTGATAGCAGCCGTTAAAGTGGTTTTACCGTGGTCAACGTGTCCGATTGTACCGATGTTCACGTGCGGCTTGTCCTTTACGAATTTTTCTTTAGCCATTGTTATTGGTTTTTAAATTGATTTTGAATGTTTATTTAAAAAAGTTTACTATCACCTTGAGCCGTTGATGAGAATCGAACTCGCGACCTCTTCCTTACCAAGGAAGTGCTCTACCACTGAGCTACAACGGCTTGTTAAGGAAGCCTCCTCCCTTACATTAGTTGAGCGGGAGACGAGGCTCGAACCCGCGACCTACAGCTTGGAAGGCTGTCGCTCTACCAACTGAGCTACTCCCGCAAAAAATATCCAATCGGATAAAGAACGTTTGTTTATTGTGGGCAAGGATGGATTCGAACCACCGAACTCCGAAGAGGACAGATTTACAGTCTGTTGCCGTTGGCCACTTGGCTACTTGCCCGCTCTTTTTACTCTCTTTAATGAACCCACAAGGGATTCTGAGCCAGCGGAGGGATTCGAACCCCCGACCCACTGATTACAAATCAGTAGCTCTGGCCAACTGAGCTACGCTGGCATGACTCGCGAAATGACGTCAAAAAACCGGCATTTCTCACAGCTAAACATTATCAATGAACTACATGCCCGTAAAAAACGGGACGCAAATCTAAATGTTTAATTCAATTTTCAAAAAAGGAGGAAATTTATTTGGGAGAGGAAAGCAAGGCTAAAACTAAAACAGGGCTTACGGGCCCTGCTTTAATTTTTGTTGCTTAATGCGATTTAACTCTGGCTTTCTGTTTTTTCAACTGACCGGCTATGGTGTGCATGGCCATGTCGGTGCTTTCTTCAAAGGTTTTTGCTGTTTTGCTCACGAACAATGTTTTTCCGGGAACATGAATCTTAATTTCCACAGTCTTGTCTTTGATATTCTGTTTGGTTCCAAGTTTCAGAAACACTTCCGTTTCTACAATTCGGTCGAAAAAAGTTTCGAGTTTCTGAAGCTTGCGGTTAATGAACTCAACAAGCTGCGATGATGCATCGAAATGCACCGGATGAATTACCACATTCATAAAGAACATTTTTTAGGGTTAATAAATCAGATTCGCGTTTTGAAATAACGAAAAAATATTGCAAAACGCATATAGGGTTAACGATTATTTTCCGAAAATGTTTTTTGGCTGTAAAAATCATACGTTTATGCAGAGCCGATTTATTTTATGCGTTCGAACCGCGCGGTAAAATGCCGTAAAAATGGCGGTTCGTACACCATTTTCAGCCCTTTTGAGCTTTGTTTTTCCTCTATCACATCGTCAAACACATCCAACACATAATCAATATGGCTTTGGGTGTAAACCCTGCGTGGAATTGCCAGCCGCACTAATTCACTTTTGGGTGGAATATGATTTCCCGCTTCATCGTATTTGCCAAACATAACGGAACCAACCTCTACGCAGCGGATTCCACCCTGCACGTATAAATCGCACACCAATGCCTGCCCGGGAAACTGATGCACCGGAATGTGGTTGTAGAATTTCTTGGCATCCACGTAAATGGCATGCCCGCCAAAAGGGCGAACAACTGGAATTCCCTTTTCGTGCAAATGCCTGCCGAGGTACTCCGTACTTTTAATTCGGTAGTGCAGATAGTCGCTGTCAAACACTTCCTCCAACCCAACCGCCATTGCTTCCATGTCTCTGCCGGCTAATCCTCCGTAAGTGGCAAAGCCTTCGGAAATGATAAGCAGGTTGGTGCATCGCTCTGCCAGTTTTGCGTCCTTGAGCGTAAGCAATCCGCCCATGTTTACCAACGCATCTTTTTTGGCGCTCATTACAAAAGCATCTGCAAATGCCAGCATTTCCTGTGCAATTTGCCGGTAGGTTTTATGCTCAAAGCCCGGCTCGCGGTGTTTTATGAAGTAACTGTTTTCAGCAACGCGGCAACCATCCAACACAAACAAAACTCCATACTTGTCGCAAAGAGCGCGTACCTCTTTCGCATTTCGCATGCTTACGGGTTGACCGCCCGATGAATTATTCGTAACGGTCAGGATAATTGCTCCAATATTTTCTGCCCCATATTGTTCGATGAGATTTTCCGCTTGCTCTATATCCAGGTTTCCTTTGAAAGGAAGTTCGGTTTCGGGGTTCAGCGATTCATCGCTCATGCAATCGAATGCCTTTGCGCCCGTAAACTCAATGTTTGCGCGGGTGGTGTCAAAGTGCGTGTTACTGATGAACACCTTTCCTTCGCCACCAAGTATGCCGTATAAAATTCGTTCGGCAGCCCTACCCTGATGTGTAGGCAACACATAAGGCATTCCGGTGAGCTCTTTCACTGTTGATTCCAAGCGTTCCCAACTGCGCGCGCCCGCGTAGCTCTCATCGCCCTGCATAATAGCCCCCCACTGGCGGTCGCACATGGCGGAGGTGCCGCTATCGGTCAGCAAATCAATGTACACATCTTTACTGCTAATCAAAAAAGGATTGTAGCCTGCTTTGTGAAGCACTTCTTCCCTGTATGCCGGTGTGGTGATGCGAAGCGGCTCTACGGTTTTAATCCGAAACGGCTCGGCTAATGTTCTTGCTTTACCCATTTGAAAATTTTCCTTTCAAAGTTGAGCGGAAATGAGCAAGTAGTAAACTGATTATTGTCAGCAATAAAATCTATTCAGGACAATGCTCTGAACTTTTTGCTTTCTAAGGATAAATACAGAACGGAAGTTTGCTTCGTCAGATTACTCTTATTGATTTCTCAAGGTATCTTCCTCGCCAACACAATGCGTTTGTTTGTGTCGAGCACAAACTTCTATTGTTTCTTTTTTGCTACCACCAGCCAGTCCCACGGATAGGGAGCCTTTAGCCACGAAGGGGGATTGGTAAACTCCGACTCCCATGTGTATTCAATTTTTTCGGTGGCTTGCACTTCGAAACCTTCGAGCGTAAGTGTTGCCGCCAGTTCTTCGCGGAGAAAATGTTTGGTGGGCATACCGTCAATGTCAATGGCTCCGTGCAGCACATCGCCTTTGTGGCGTTTGGTGCCGGGCTTTTTTTTCCCGTCCGAAAAATCCCAGCGGCACAGCATTGCTTCGCTGTATAAAGCAGATTCCAACGAAGGAACTACCAAAATCAGATTGCCACCTTTGCGAACCACACGCGAAAGATTGTTGAAGAAGTTGATTTGCTTTTTGTAAGACGGAGTAAGAATAGCATTGATGCAAACAGCCGCATCGCACACCGGGAATTTGCTTCTTGCTTTGCTGAAATCAGTTCGGATGTACTCTACATTTTCGAGATGTGCATTGTTTGCTTTGGCCAGTTCAATGTATTTGTCGGCAATATCAACGGCATATACTTTTTTGAACGAAGCAGATAACAACGGCAGCCATTTGCCTACCGAGCAGCCTACATCCATCACTGTCTTTTCGCGCGATGCAATACTTGAAATGTGCGCGACAATTTTTTGCTGTTTATCGTTTTTGAGCACATCAAAAATCTGGTTGTCGTTATCGGGGGCTACTTTTTCCCAGTATTGTTTATCCATTGCCGAGTTTTTTGATTTCGGATAAAACTAACAGATGCGATCCTTTGATGGCAGAATTACAGCGGCTGTTTCTGCACAAGTTTTGAACAGGGGCTAAATCGAAAACAAATTACGCTCTGTATTCGGGAGATTAAGGTTGATAAGACATGTACCTATTTTGACAAAAAATAAGTTGATTGAAGGAGGGATGCTTCTACACTTTCTCCATCAACGCTTTAAACTCGTCTAAACTCACTTCCTTTTCAACAAGTGTCGCTTTGCTTTTAACGTAGTTAAGCACTTTGTCTTCCAGAATTTGGTCGCGGGTTTGCGACAATACTTTTTTATCGGCAAGCTGCTTTTGCATAAACTGCTCTACCCATTCTTCGCCAATGTTTTTTAGTCCGTAGCCATAAAGTTGATGAATAACGTTGGTGCGTACGCGCTCGCGGATTTCGTCTTCGGTTACATCCAGGTTTTCCTGCTCCTTAATTTTTTTCTGGATCAAACTCCAGCGAAGGCTTTTCGCAAACTGCGGATAGTCGCGTTCAATTTCTTCCTGCGAAATGGGTTTTTCGTTGGTAAGGTCAATCCAACGCTTCAAAAAATCATCGGGCAACGGAAACTCCACGTTCTCCATTATTCCTTTGTAAAGGTCGTTCACCACATAACTGTCGGTTTGCCCGTCAAAGTAGGCTTCGAGGTCGGCTTTAATATTGGCGCGCATTTCCGCTTCGGTTTTTGGCCCGTTATCGCCATACACCTTTTGGAAAAATTCTTCGTTTACCACTGCCGGCACGGAACGGGTAATGTTGTTGAGGGTTAAACGAAAACGGTTGCCTACTTCGCTCAGTTTGGCAAGGTCGTTCATGTTCAGCACGTTTTTAGCCATGCTTTCGCGGTCGCGATCCATCAGGTCAAAAACATCAGCTTCAAAACTTTCCTGTTTTTTGAGCGCCAGCACTTGCGTTTTGTAGGTATCCTTCAGCAGGTCAACCATTATAGATGAAACCGTGCTTACACCACCGGGTTTCAGGTTGCCTTCTTTGTCTAATTCTTCGATGGTAAAAGTAAGTATGTCGTTATCACCCACTGTTTCGGGGTACTCGTAAGTGGCAAACCGCTTGCGGATGCGGTCCACTTCTTCATCAATCATTTTATCATCTGCCTTTATACTGTACTTAGTAAAGGTGGGGGCTTTGTCGAGGTACGAAAGGCTTACATCAGGTGCATGACCAATTTCGTAATCGAAATCAATATCGCGCAATCCGTAAATGTCAATATCCAACTTTTGTCCTTCGGCAGGAATGGGCGAAGCGATAATATCAATCTTGTTATCGTTGATGTATTTGTACACTTCATCGTTCAGTATCTTGTTCAACTCTTCTGCCAGCACCCCGTTGCCGTACATTTTTTTTACCAAATCGGTTGGTACCATGCCCGGGCGGAAGCCTTTAATTTGCACTACTTTGCTAAGGCTTTTCAACTGCTTTTTAACCTGCGGCTCGTAGTCTTCTTTCTTTAAATTGACTTTTACTTTTGAGCGAAGGCTGTCAATTTTTTCCTGTGTAATTGTCATGATTGATTGTGTTAAGGTGTTGAAGCGCGAAAGTGCAGATGGTTGTTTTACATCCACACTTTCGCGCAATAACACAGAGTAAATGTGCGGGCGGAGGGACTTGAACCCCCATGCCGTGAGGCGCTAGATCCTAAGTCTAGTGCGTCTGCCAATTTCGCCACGCCCGCTGGTAAAGAACATTCCTTTTAAAAAGGGAGCGCAAAAGTAAAAAAACATGGGAGAAATGAAAGACGGCTAAAGGATGCTAAACGACTCTGCTCCAAAACTGTACGGCCCCGACTGAAGGATGGCAGATTTAACAGAAACAAAGGGTTGTAGATTACGAGGGCTGGACTTTACCTCGTGAATACAAAAGCGTATAAAAGGACTATTGCCCAGTATTTGTTTTAAACGAGCCAAGTCTGCTCCGTAAAATTTTTTCGCACCGCTTTGTTGAGCAAACAACTGGTAAACGACCATGATATTCTTTTTGTCGGGCATGCAACAGGCTGACGCGGTCCGATGTATCATTTGATATGGAATATCAGCAACCATACTTGGCGAGTATCTATTGCCGGTAACCTCCGAAATCAAGTCAAGCCAATGTTGCAGCACTAACTCCCTGTATGAAGGCTTTTCCCCTCTGCTTATCCAAACTTTACATGGTTTATAGCGGGGCTCTGTGTACTTAGCTTCAATAGCTATTGATGTGTCAATTGTACAAATAAACAAATCGGTAAATGAGGACTTGGCAGATTGTATCGAGGGCACCTGATATTCAAAATGAAGATTTATGTCCTGGCTCTGTTTCAACCCAAGGTTATTGAAATAAAACTTAATGCCGGCTGCATAGTTGCTCCAATAGCAAAGCAGCGGAACCGTGGAGCGTGTGTGTGTGGCTAAATCCTTTGCATCAAATGAGTTAACTAATACACTGAACGAGTTACACAAATTATGGTTGCCAAAAAACAACTTAATCATTTGAGGAGTTTATACTGCCACCTCAGCCGCTATGTGCGGATGCGGGTTGTAGTCCGAAAGGGTAAAATCTTCGTACGTAAAACTGAAAATATCTTTCACCGCAGGGTTAATGTGCATTTTGGGCAGTGGGCGGGGGTCGCGGCTCAGTTGCAGTTTAGCCTGCTCTATATGATTGCTGTATAGATGTACATCGCCAAAGGTGTGCACAAAATCGCCCAGCCCTAAGCCGCAAACCTGTGCAATCATCATGGTAAGCAAGGCATACGAAGCAATGTTGAACGGAACCCCCAAAAACACATCGGCACTGCGCTGGTAAAGCTGACAGCTTAACTTTCCTTCCAGCACATAAAACTGAAAAAGCGAATGGCAAGGCGGCAGCGCCATGCTTTCGATGTACGGCACGTTCCATGCGCTAACAATCAATCTGCGCGAAGTGGGGTTTGCTTTTATTTGTTCAATCAGTTTGCTGATTTGATCCACAAACTTCCCATCGGCAGTTTCCCAATGCCGCCATTGTGCACCATAAACGGGACCAAGCTCGCCCCACTTAGCCGCAAAGGCATCATCGGCTGCAACTTTTTGGGCGAAGGCTTTTATGTCTTCACCGCCAAACTCAACACTCTTCTTGTATTTTTCGTAGGGCCAGTCGTCCCAAATACGCACTCCGTTTTTGCACAGGTACTGAATATTGGTATCGCCTTTCAGAAACCAAAGCAGTTCATGAATAATGGATTTGGTGTGTACCTTTTTGGTGGTAACCAGCGGAAAACCATCTTCGAGATTAAACCGCATTTGATAGCCGAAACAACTGTAGGTGCCGGTGCCGGTGCGGTCGTCTTTCCAAACGCCTTTATCGAGAATATGCTGAAGAAGATTTAAGTATTGTTGCATGGTGCGCCAAAAGTAAACGGAATTTTAGGTTGCAGCCGGTGCAACATCCACACCTGTGAAAAACAAAACCGCAGAGAACACATCAACGGGGATTAAATGTTGCACTGTGCCCCTGCGGTTGTAAAAAATGCTACGAGTTTCTTCTGCGGAACTTGCGAACCAGCCAGAATAGAGCAATGCCCGCCACAATCAAAAACGGCCAAATTCTTACCAAGCCCACCACAAAATCAATCAAGCCTCGCCATCCTCTAATGAAAGCTTCTTTCACATTGCTGAAGAAACCTGTTTCGGGTTGAGGTACGTAATCTAATGTTTGGTAGGTGTTCAGGTTAATGGTGCTGTAGTTAACGCGGTCGTTCAGCAGTTTCAGTTTGCCTTCAGTGGCTTCAATTTCTTCGCGGATAACGCGCAATTTGTCTTCAATATCCAGAATATCCTGCACCTTTTTGGCTTCTTTCAAAAGAGCAAGGTAACGCTGTTCCACTTCGCGCTTGGTTTTAAGCCTTGCTTCGGCATCTACAAACTGTTCGGTTACATCTTCGGCTGTAATGTTTTTGTAGTTGGTATAAATGGATTCCTTCATCAGTTCTTCCAGCAGTGCATCAAACTTATCGGAGGGAACTCGAATGACCATGTAGTTATCAATGCGATACGAAGAAGTACTGTTGTTATCGCTGCCGAAGTAAGCATCGTATTTTTTAACCAATGCGCTGATGCGTTGGTGACTTTCAGCGGTGTTCTTTACCTGAAATTCCACCGAAGCGGTTTTAATGATTTTAGTGGATGTTTTTTCGGGGGCGTTCTTTACCGGGGCTGTACTTTGCTCCGACTTTTTGCTGTCGTATGCTTCTGTTGCAGGCTCCTCGGCTGCTAAAGTGTACTCTGTGGTGGCTCCGGTGTACTCAGCAGCTTTGTTATTGTTGCTGCACGATGTCAGTAAAAGGAAAGGCGCTATTAAAAACAGGATAGATTTCATAAACATGGATTTGATGTTATAGACGAAGTTGCCTGTTTTTTCCATAACATCAACTACCCTAAAAGCAAAAGCCCCCGGTTTGGAGGCTCTTGTTTTGTAACGAAGAAGAAATCTTTGTTTACAGTTTTATGAGTTGTGCGTTGCCTTTCAGTTTTTTGGTTATTACCGGGTTACCGCTGTAGTAAACTTTTGAGTTACCGGTAAGGTCTACATCCAGTGTGTTTTGAACAGCTACTCTTGTGTTAGAGTTACCCTTCATGTTTACTACTACATCTATGGCAGGCATTCCGAGTGCATCAACCTGTCCGTTGCCACCACCCTTTATCTGTATTTGGTTTGCACTTCCGTTCAGTATGGCATCACCATTGCCTTTCATATCTAATTTAAGGATACCATAGTTGCCATCAATTCTAACATCACCGTTCTTGCCAATTTTTACTTCTTCGATAGCAATTACCGGAGCATGAACATAAACTACTGCATCAGTTAAATTTGCAGGAGCTTCAATTGTGAGTTCTCCACCTTTGGTAACAGTAGCATCTATTACAGCTATATCCTGAATTTCCTGTACTTCAACAACTACGCTGTAGTTCACATCCGGTACAATTACTACATCGAAGTTGGTATTACTGGTTAATCGACTAAACGAACCTATTTCCATTTCTTCCACAATCACATCAATGGCGGGTTCGTCCATGCGGTGATTTTTGGAGCCGGGAACTACGTTCTTTTCTTTGTTGCAGGCAGTTACAAGTATCATTGCAACGGCAACAGTAGCGAGTAGGGCGGATAGCTTTTTCATATTAGCTGGTTTTGTTTGTTAGTTTGTTTTGTTTGTTGAAGGTGTGTCGGACTTCAACTTGTATCCTTATACTAAACCGCGCTAAAAGAGTTTCACTTAATTCAAAAAAAGTTTTGTGGAAATGCAAAATGCTTGTAAATCAGCCTATAAAGGCTTGTTACAGAACTAATAAACAGGAGATAGTTTTACAATGCAGGAAACTGAGCAGGGTCGGTTTCGCTCATCATATTATAGATGACTTCAAAAACCTGTTCGGCATTCGGTTTACTGAAATAGTCGCCATCGGTACCATAGGCAGCGCGGTGTTCTTTGGCAGTAATAGTGCGCGGCTCCGAATCTAAATAGCGGAAAGCGCCCTGCTCTTCGAAAACCTTTTGGAACATATAAGCTGTAGCGCCTCCCGGCACGTCTTCATCCAAGAAAACAATACGGTTGGTTTTCTTTACCGATTCTATAATAGTACGGTGTATATCGAAAGGCAGCAGGGTTTGCACATCTATCAGTTCCACGCTTATTCTCACTTCTTCCAATTGTTGAATGGCTTCTTCAGCAACGCGAACACAACTGCCATAGGTAACCAAGGTTACATCTTCGCCTTCTTTCAATACTTCGGGAACGCCCAAAGGAACCGTAAACGAATCAACATTATCTGGCAGCACTTCTTTTAAACGATAGCCGTTAAGGCATTCAACTACCAAAGCAGGCTCATCGCTTTGCAGCAGGGTATTATACATGCCAGCCGCCTGCACCATGTTGCGGGGCACACATACATACATGCCGCGCAGCGAGTTTATAATCATACCCATTGGCGAGCCGGTGTGCCAGATACCCTCCAGTCTGTGCCCGCGCGTACGTACTATAAGAGGTGCTTTTTGGATTCCTGCGGTGCGGTATTGCAGGCAACTTAAATCGTCTACCAGCGGCTCTAAGCCATACAACAAATAATCGAGGTACTGAATTTCGGCAATGGGACGAAAGCCGCGCAGCGCCAGCCCTATGCCCTGCCCCATAATAGTGGCTTCGCGGATGCCGGTATCGAAAATGCGCACCTCGCCATACTTATCCTGAATACCCGAGAAACCCTGATTAACATCGCCAATTTTTCCTACGTCTTCGCCAAAGGCTACTACGTTCGGATATTTGGCAAACAATTTATCGAACAAGGTATTTAGCACTTCAAAACCATTCAGTGTTTTTGAATCGGACGAATACCGGGCAGGCACTACCGGAACTTTAAGTGCATTGTTTTGGTTTTCGCTGTGCTGGTGGGCAGAGTAAACTTGCTGATACTTTTCTTCAAAATCTTTTACCCACTCGCGCAGTTCGTTCAATGCCCGATAACTTTCTCCGCGAAACTGACGCAATACTTTCTTACCGGTTTTCAGAATGTCCTTACGAACCGGGTCAATGGCTGATTGAAGAGCAGAGATTGAAGATTGAAGATTTTCATCATCACCTGCTTCGTTTGCCAAATCATTCAATAGCTCTAACAACTCATTTATCTCCTCTTTAAGCGGCAGGGTGTATTTACGCCAGGCAACCGTTTTGCTACCTAACACATGCTGGCGTGCTTCTTTTTGAATTTCGTCTAATTCATCCTGCGAAGCGATTTTGCTCTCCACCATCCACTCGCTCATTTTCTTCAGGCAGTCGAACTCTTTTTCCCATTCCATGCGTTCGGCTGTTTTGTAGCGCTCGTGCGAGCCTGAAGTAGAATGCCCTTGCGGTTGGGTTACTTCGGTAATATGAAACAGAGCAGGGATATGTGTTTTCCGAACTTTTTCGATGCCGCGCTTATAGGTTTCTACTAACTTGGGGTAGTTCCATCCTTCGCATACATAAATGTCCACTCCTCTCCCATCGGCACCGGTTTGAAAACCTTTTACGATTTCGGAAATACTCTCTTTAGTGGTTTGATATTTTTTAGGCACCGAAATTCCATAGCCATCATCCCACACCGATATAGCCAATGGTACTTTCATTACTCCGGCAGCGTTGAGGGTTTCCCAAAACAATCCTTCGCTGGTGCTGGCATCGCCAATAGACACAAACGACACTTCGTTGCCGCCATTAGAAAAAATATCGAAGTTGCTTAACTCGTTGTTTTCGCGATAAAGTTTTGAAGCAAGTGCCAAACCCAATGAGCGAGGCATTTGGCAGGCAGTGGGCGAGGCATCGGCCGAAGAATTATAGCGTTCGGTTTGGTTTAACCAGTTGCCGTTTTCATCAATAAGACGGGTGGCATAATGTCCGTTCATTTGCCTGCCGGCACTCATGGGTTCTTCTTTTGCATCCACATTGGCGTATAACTGCGAAAAAAACTGCTCCACCGTTAACTCGCCCAAAGCGAGCATCCATGTTTGGTCGCGATAGTAGCCGCTGCGCCAGTCGCCATGTTTAAAGGCTTTAGCTAAAGCTATTTGCGCCAACTCCTTTCCATCGCCAAAAATGCCGAACTTGGCTTTGCCGGTAAGCACCTCTTTTCTTCCAAGCAAACTTGTTTCGCGGCTTATGCAGGCAATGCGGTAATCGTTCAGCACTTCGTTCTTGAAATCTTCAAAGGATATTTTACCCGATGCACTTTTGGCTACCAAACTTTCTGACATACTATTTTGTGTGTGGTGCGAATATAAGGGAGAATGCAAGTGAGAAGTTAGCGATTAGATTGCAGAAATGCAGCGAACAGAAATCAGGTACTACAGCAAAACAAAAAACGGTCGGCATTGCTGCCGACCGCTGGGGGGTGTGTAGGCATAACCCACACCCCGATTAAGGCAGATTCAGGATTACCTCCATCCTCCACCCAATGCCTTGTAAATATTTATCTCCGCATTGAGTTGTTTCTTCTTTATTTCTATCAATTCCATTTTAGATTCGAGGGCTTCGCGCTGGGTGAGCAGCACTTCAATGTAATCAGCACGCGCGGAATTAAACAAACTGCCTGAAATGGTAACTGATTGGTTGAGTATATCCACCTCATTGTTCTTTGTTTCGTAGCTTTTCGAGTAATTATCAATGCCGGAAAGCTGATTCAATACTTCGGTGTATGCTTTCAGAATGGTTTGCTCGTATTTGTACACTGCCTGTATCTGTTTAGCTCTCGAAGTTTTGTAAGCAGCAACAATGGCGTTGCGGTTTACCAAAGGTGCCACCATATCGCCAATTACATTGTAGAACAGCGACCATGGGTTAAACCACACCGCAGGGTTGAACGCCTGAAAACCCGCGGCTGCCGAAATGCGGAACTGCGGAAAGAAATTTGCCTTCGCCACCTTTATATCAAGCTTGCAGGCAGCTAATTCCTGCTCTGCCTGACGGATGTCGGGGCGGTTTTCCAGCAACTGGCTTGGAATGCCTGCCGAAATAGAATCGAATACAGTAGTATTATACGAAGCTGCATTGCGCGGAACGGGCGAAGGGAAACGGGCAGTAAGAAAATTGATTTTGTTTTCGGTTTCGGTAATTTGCTGTTGAATTTCGTATTGCAGATTTTGCGTGTTGAGCAACTGCGCCTCGAAACGGTTAACGGCTAACTGGGTAACCCGCGCAGCATCTTTTTGCTGCTTTACAATGTTGAGCGCGTTTTGCTGTATCTCAATATTCTTCTTTACAATCTCTAAGCGGTTATCAAGCGACAGCAATTCGTAATATGCATCGGCAATTTCGGCAATCAGATTGGTTACCATAAAATTTTTGCCTTCTACGCTGGCGAGGTAGCGGGCTACTGCTGCATTCTTGCTGTTCCGCAGTTTCTTCCACACATCCAACTCCCACGAAAACACTGCGCCAATCATAAAATCGCCCAGCGGCTCGGGAAATTTTTTGCCGGGTTTTATTTCGAGGTTTTCTTCTACGGCACCACTGCGGGTGTAGCGCCCCACTTTATCTAATCCGGCACCCAACTGCACACCGCCAAAGGGCAGGTATTCTCCCTTTTTGGCTTTCACTTCGTTGCGGGCAATTTCAATTTCCTGCCACACAATGTTTAACTCCTGATTGTTTTTGAGTGCGGTATCAATCAGCGCAATCAAGTATGGGTCGGTAAAATAGTTGCGCCATTTGATGGTGGCGGTGTTGGCAGTATCGGACGAATTGCGGTAAGCAGCAGGCACCGATTTATTTTCGGTGCGGATGGGTTCTTTGAACAATTTGCAACTTTCTGCCGATAGCAGTATGGCTATTACCACCGCTAATTTTATCGGACCTGCAAAATGTTTTTGAGTTGTGGAATTTGTATTGCTACGAGGTAAAAAGGTATTTACCACATAGGCACACAGAGAACATAAGAAAATCGTTATGCGTTCTATGTTACTATGTGGTTTGTGATTTATCCCGTGGAATGATATTGTTCTATTCTTCATTCTTCTTGTTTCTCTTTAAAAAGTTAGTGATAAGTTTCCGGAGGTTACGCGGCAGCGCTACTTCTTGCTGACTTTCTACAAATTCTTCGCTCAGCGGTGTTTCGTGCTCATCTCTTATCAGGTGTTTACCTTCGGAGAGTTTGGCGAAAATGAAATACAAGCCCGGCACAATCAGCACTCCGAAAACAGTTCCGAACAACATGCCACCCAGCGATGAGGCTCCGATAGTTCGGTTGCCCACCGCACCCGGACCGGTTGCCACCACCAGCGGAATCAATCCGGCAATGAAAGCGAACGAGGTCATCAAAATTGGGCGGAAACGAACTTTAGAACCTTCAATAGCGGCATCGAGAATAGAAGCGCCCTGCTGATTTTTTTGCACGGCAAACTCTACAATCAGAATCGCATTTTTACCGAGCAAACCAACGAGCATAATCAAGCCCATTTGAGCGTAAATGTCGTTGGCAAGCCCCATCATTTTCAGCAACAGGTACGAGCCGAAAATTCCGGGAGGAAGCGAGAGCAACACCGCCAGCGGAATAAGAAAACTTTCGTACTGAGCCGCCAGAACGAGATACACGAAAATGAGTACCACTAAGAAAATATAAAGCGCTTCGTTACCTCGTCCGGCTTCATCGTACGAAAGACCTTCCCAGGCAATGTCGTAGCCATGCGGCAGGGTTTCCTTCGCCACTTCCTGAATGGCTTTAATGGCATCGCCACTGGTGTAGCCCGGTGCGGGTACTCCGCGAATGGACGAAGACATGTACAGATTGAAACGCGTAATCTCATTCGGGCCCATAGTTTTCCGCAAACTCATAAACGATGAATACGGCACCATTTCGCCATGGTCGTTTTTGATAAAGAGGTTCAGAATATCGCTGGGCAGTTTGCGGTACTCCGGTGCGCTTTGCGTGTACACGCGGAAGTAGTTATTAAAACGTACAAAACCCTGTTCAAAGGTACTGCCTATTAACACATTCAGGTTTTCCATAGCAGTGCCAATGGAAACTCCTTTTTGCATGGCACGCTCGTTGTCAATTATCAGCTCATATTGTGGATAGTTGGCAGCAAAAAAGGTGAAGAGTCCCGTCAATTCTTTTCGTTTGTGCAGTGCTTCCATAAACTCCTTGTTTACCTGGTCGAATTCCTGATAATCGATAGTCGTATGCTTATCAATCATACGCAGCGAAAAGCCATCAGATGAACCATAGCCGGGCACAGATGGAGGTTCGAAGTATTCAATCACCGCACCTATGTCTTTGGTTTTTTCTTCCAGCTCTTCAATAATTTCTTTTACCGAATGTTTGCGCTGCGACCAATCTTTAAGGTTGATAATACAAGTACCTGCATTGGAACCGCGCCCTTCGGTGAGCACTTCGTAACCTGCCAATGAAGAAACCGATTGTATGCCTTCTACTTCTTCCGCAATTTTTTGCAGCGTCCGCGCTACATCGTTGGTTCGTTCCAACGTGGCACCCGGAGGTGTTTGAATAATGGCGTAAATCATTCCCTGGTCTTCGTTGGGAATAAATCCGGCAGGGAGTTTTTCGTTTACGCCTACAATGGCAAACGCAAAAATGCCGAGCATACCATAGGTAACTACTCTGCGGTCAACAATCAGTTTCAGAATTCCGGTGTACTTGCCGGTAACTTTCTCAAAACGCTTGTTGAACCAGTCAATAAAAATGTTGATGGGTGTTTTGCGCTTGGGCTTGCCGTGATTGTTTTTCAAAATCATGGCGCATAATACCGGAGTAAGTGTAAGTGCCACCACGCCCGAAAGCACAATAGAACTTGCCATAGTAATAGAGAACTGCCGGTAGAAAACCCCCACCGGTCCGCTCATAAACGAAACGGGAATAAACACGGCAGTCATTACCAGTGTGATGGCAATGATGGCTCCGCTAATTTCGTTCAACACTTTTTTTACAGCGTTATAAGGCGAAAGATGTTCCTCCTCCATTTTGGCATGCACAGCCTCTACTACTACTATGGCGTTATCTACCACAATACCGATGGCAAGCACCAAAGCAAAGAGCGTAACGAGGTTGATAGTTAATCCGAAAAACTGCATGAATAGAAACGCGCCAATCAGCGAAACCGGAACCGCGAGAATGGGGATAAGCGTAGAGCGCCAATCGCCCAAAAAGATAAATACTACCAATGCCACGAGGATGAATGCTTCGAGCAACGTGTGCATCACTTTCTCAATGGATGCATCCACAAACTTCGATACATCGTAATTGATTTCGTAATTCATCCCCGGAGGAAAGTCCTTTTTCAATTCTTCCAGTCGTTCTTTTACCCCTTCAATAACCTTGCTGGCATTACTGCCAAAGTTTTGTTTGAGTACTAATGAAGCAGAGGGGTATCCGTCTTTGTTGGAATAAATGTCGAAGAACTCGCTTCCCAATTCTACATCGGCAACATCTTTTAGTTTTAAAATTTCGCCATTGGCATTGGCGCGTACAATAATGTTACCGTACTCCTCCGGTTTGTTGTAACGTCCTTTGTAAACTAACACATACTCCAGCGACTGCGCGGTTTTCCCGGATGCCTGACCAATACGTCCGGGGCGGCCAATTACACTTTGTTCGTTAATAGCCTCCATTACCTCTTCGGTAGAAACGTTGTAAGCGCGCATTCGGTCGGGTTTCAGCCAAATACGCATGGCAAATTGCCGGCTGCCCAAAATTTGTGCGCGCCCCATCCCTTTAATACGTTGCAGCTCGGGCAGAATGTGTACGTTGGCGTAGTTGTAAAGAAATTTCTCATCGGCATTTTTATCGGTGCTGTAAAGGTTTACATACATCAACATGCTGGGTTGTATGGGGGATATAACTACTCCTTCACGCTGCACTAACAAAGGAAGGTTATTCATTACCTGGTCCACCCGCGTTTTTACGTTTACCACCGCAGCATTGGGGTCGGTGCCGGGTTCAAATACAATTTGAATGGTGGCTTCGCCTGCGCTGGTGGCATCGGAAATAATGTATTGCATTCCCTGCACTCCGTTAATGGCTCTTTCGAGTGGTGTAAGCGTAGTGTTTACCAACACATCGGCACTGGCGCCCGGGTAAGCCATAAAAACCATTACCCGCGGTGGCGCTATGGAGGGAAACTGTGAAATGGGCAGCGTGGTAATAGCCAGCACTCCCATAAATACAATGGCTAACGATATGGCAATAGCCAATACCGGTCTTTGAATGAATTTACTGAACATAACTTCTATTCCGTGTTTACTACTCCGCGTGGAGTTTATTTAATTCAGAAATAACCTTGTCCAACGGCACAAACTCGGTACGTATTTTCTCTCCGTTCTTTACTTTTCGCAAGCCTTCTATCAGCACTTTTTCACCCATTTTAAGCCCATCGGTTACCACATACAAATGCGGCATTTCCTGTCCCACATTTATTTGCCGCGATTGCACTATTCCTTTTTCATTCACCACAAACACAAACTTCTTATCCAAAATTTCGAAGGTTGCCTTTTGGGGAATAAGCACGACATTTTTCAAGTGAACAGGCATTTGCACATTTCCGGTTTCGCCATGTCTTAGTATTCTATCGGGGTTAGGAAAAGTGGCACGGAAGGCAATGTTTCCGGTTTCGTTGTTGAAGTCGGCTTCAATAGTTTCTACGATGCCCTCGTGGTCATATAGTTGGTTGTTTGCCATCAGTAGTTTTACTTTTGGCTTGCTGTCTTTTTTAGCTTGTGTTATGTAGTCTAAATATTCTGCTTCCGGCACATTAAAATACACCCACATTTTGCTGTTGTCGGAAAGAGTGGTGAGGAGTTCGCCTTCGTCCACCAAACTGCCGAGCCGCTGGTAAAAGCGATCCATAATGCCATCGAAAGGAGCGCGTATTTGGGTAAAAGTAAGATGCGCCTGCGCCAATGCCAGTTCCGCTTTCTCCTTGTCTAATCGTGCTTTAGCCAACGCGAGTTCGTTCTTTGAAACGATGTTGCTGTCGGCAAGATTTTTTGTGTTCAGATATTCTATTTCGGCAAAACTTACATTGGCTTTTGCCTTTTCCATTTCGGCCTGATAAATAATCGGCATAATCTGGAACATGAGTTGTCCTTTCTTTACAAACTGCCCTTCGTCCACATAAATCTCCTGCAGGTAGCCTCTTTCCTGCGAGCGCAGTTCAATGTGGTTAATGGAGCGAATCTGACACACATAGTCTTTCAAAATCAGCGTGTCCTTTTGCACCGGAGAAGTAACCGTAAATTTGGATTCTTCTTCGTGTTCGTGTTCGTGGTGGTTGCAACTTACCTGCAAGAGCAGGCTTGCCATAGCGAGGAGAATGAATATTCTGTTCATTAAATTTTTTGTTTTGAATGATAAAACCGAAACAGCATTTACGCGCGCGGTAAATGCGTAAAGCCTGCATGCGGGCTAACCGTTAAGGCAGGCGGTGAGATTGAAAAACTAAACGAGAAAACTCTTCCACGAATGGTAGAGTATAAAGAAGGGGATGGCTGCGCTATACCGGCACGCAGCAGTAGTTTGTGTAAACAGATGGCTTGCTACAGAAGCAGAAAAAAATTCGGCTGAAAAACTTCCGGAAAACAAATTCCAGTCGTCATTCCAATCTTCCTGCGGCTCGTTGTCATCGGAAGATTCTTCTTGTTCGGTTGGAGCCGATTGAAAGGGCAAATGAAAAGGGAAAGTAAAATGATGGGATGTACGGTTTGAAAGCAGAACGGTGTAATCGTTGGCGCTTAGTTCTTCACCGGCCAGTGCAAACGACTGCTGCTGCGCGAATACAAACCCGAAGAAGAATACAAACCAATAGGCAAAAAACGCCCGTGTACCCGATGCAAGTTTGTCTGCTACATTAAAACAACCGCCAATCCTTTTCATTCTTCGGAGAGCAAAAGTATAAACCAATGGGTAATGTTTCAGAAAATAACTTTTTTTAAAGAACCAACCATTAACCCAATACAGCAAGAAATTTTTCGGGGTCGTTGGGAGTGAGTACAAATTTTACGCCTTGTGTAACCAGCATCACATAATTTTTTCGCTGTGTGGCATACCAAATCATACTGCCAAATTTTGTATTGAAGAATTTTCCATAGTAGCCGAACAAACCTCCAACACCAAAAGTTCTGATAGTCCAGGTCATGTCTTCCGATGGTATTTGCTTTTTCTCCACAATGTCTGCTTTAGGAATGGCTATGTCTTTAATAACGCGATGAACTATAACCGAACTTTCGTTGATGGTGTACGAAACGGAGCGAAACAAATACACTATTAGTATGAACAGCCATAGAGCAACAATGGCAATTACTCCGCCTGTTTGCACCGAACCGGTTTCAGCCACTATTCGATAAGTAACAAAAGCGACAATGCCGAACACCAATGCTGTAATGGCATATCCGAGTTTATCTAACGATGCTTTAAAAAGCATGTGAAGGTTTATTGCTGTGCTTTCTTCTGCTCGCGCCACCAGAAGTAAGCAATAGTGCCCATTATTATCCATGGCATAAAGAAGAGATACATTACTCCTTTGTTAATACCTGCAGCAGCCGAGGAGCCTGCATCGAGCGAACTTTCAGCAGTAGCCTGACACATGGCGCATTGTGCGCTTGCATCTGCAATAATCAGCAACAACACTGCGGTGAGAATCAGAAAACGTGTAATCTTCATACGGCAAATGTAGGTTTTCTAACGGTAATAAGGCGAAATAAGCAAATACACCAATACCCCTGTTACCGATACATACAGCCACAATGGGAAAGTGTAACGCGCAATTTTTTTATGCTTGGCATACTCTCCCGTTAAACTACGGTAAGCGGTAAGCAGAATAAAGGGAAGAATGATTGCTGCGAGAATGATGTGTGAAGCCAATATGACGTAATAGAAAATGCGGATACCGCCTTCGCCCCCGAATTTGGTTTCACCGGCAAACAAGTGATGCGCTATGTACGAAACCAGAAAGAGCGATGAAAGTACAATAGCGCTTAACATCATGTTGCGGTGCATAACGTAGTTGCCCTGCTTTACCATAATAAAAGCCATCAGCAACAAAATGCTTACGGTTGAATTGATGATGGCATTCATAGCCGCAAAAATGTGCGGGTCGAAACCGAGGTTTACTTCCAGTTTTACTTTGCCCAACACCACTACTGCGACAAACACCACTACACTGAATACGCCTATTATCCAATAAGCAAGTTTGTCGTTCCTTTTTAAAGCTGCCTGTAACATATTATCTGCCGAAAATTTTCTTGGAAGTTTTTTTCTGCTCCTTAAAGTTGAACCCTTTCTCGGTGTAGCGAAGCAGAAGCACAATATCGCCCATCAGTTTTTTTACACTGGCACTGTCAATACCGCTGTAGTAACCGCGTATGTTTCCGTTCCAGTCCACCAGCACCAATTTTTCGCTGTGTATGTAGGCTTCGGGGCCACCATCTTCATCGGGTTTGGCGGTAATAAAAAAACCATCGTACGCCAGTTTGAAAATATTTTCCTGCGGCCCGCGCAAAAAATACCATTTGCCGGGAATGGCATTGTGCAGGTCGGCATATCTGCGCAGGGCTTCAATCGTATCTTTGGCAGGGTCAACGGTAAAGGATACAATCTTGAAATTTCTATCCTTAATAAATGCCTGTTGCACCCGCTCTAAACTGGCGCTCAGTTTTGGGCAAATGCCCGGGCAGGTAGCAAAAAAGAAATCGGCCACATAAATATTTCCGCGTAGCGAATCCAACTCCAGCGAATCGCCATTATGTGTTTGAAATTTGAAGTTGGGAATAACATGATATACCGAATCGAGCACTTTCTCTCCGTTCTCATTAACTGTTTCCACAACACCTTGCGAAAAAAGGCGCGGTGGTGCTTTGGGGCGGGGAACTTTGCTGAGCGGCTTAAACAGAAAGAAAAACAGCAACGGCAACAGAATAACTATTGCCAATGCAAAAATCCGGATTTGTTTACTGTTCATTGTTTTAAAAGCGGTGCAAATAAAGCCCAACAAGCGGAGTTTTTAAAGAAATTATATTCGCTGCTCTTCAACTGAAAATAATACGCTATGAACGGCATTAAAAAAGTATCGGTAATAGGCGCGGGCACTATGGGCAACGGCATTGCTCACGTTTTTGCCATGAACGGTTTTGAAACTGTGTTGATAGACATATCGCAGGATGCACTGAACAGAGCATTGGCAACTATCACCAAAAATCTGGAGCGCATGGTTGCTAAAGGAACAATTACCGAAGAGGCAAAAGCGAATACCCTAAAGAGGCTTTCGTTAAATACATCGTTAAATGCCTGTTCCGATTCGGATTTGGTAGTGGAAGCCGCTACCGAAAACGTGGATATTAAACTGAAAATTTTTAAGCAATTAGATGAGTTATGCAAGCCCGAAACCATTTTAGCCAGCAACACATCTTCTATATCCATAACAAAAATTGGAGCAGCCACTAAACGTGCCTATAAAGTGATTGGTATGCACTTTATGAATCCCGTGCCGGTTATGAAATTAGTAGAAGTAATAAAAGGGTACGCTACTTCAGCAGAAGTAATGCAAACCGTTATGGACACTTCAAAAGTGCTCGGAAAAATTCCGGTAGAGGTAAACGATTACCCGGGTTTTGTGGCGAACAAAATACTAATGCCTATGATTAACGAAGCTATCTATACGCTATATGAAGGCGTAGCCGGTGTTGAGGAAATTGATACCGTGATGAAACTGGGCATGGCTCACCCAATGGGACCTTTACAACTTGCCGATTTTATTGGTTTGGACGTGTGCCTTGCCATTATGCGTGTGTTGCACGATGGGTTCGGTAACCCGAAATATGCCCCTTGCCCGCTGTTGGTTAACATGGTAACTGCCGGTTACCTCGGTGTAAAAACAGGCGAAGGATTTTACAAGCACGAAGCCGGCTCGAAAGAACTGAAAGTGAGTGCGCGGTTTAAGTAACGGAATAAACAGCTACAGGCTCAAAAAACCTTCAATTGCCGCATATATTTCCGCTAAATCTTTTTCTGAAATACAATAAGGCGGAAGCACATATACCACATTGCCTAACGGGCGCAGAATGATTTTCCGTTCCATAAAATAACTGTAGGCTTTATCGCGTATGGTGTTGAGGTAGCCGCTTTCGGTTTCGGTTTTCAACTCAATGGCAAGGATGGTTCCGGTATGCCGTACTTCTTTTACCGAAGCATGATTTTTAATGCGGTTGCTGAAAAGAGTATGCTGCTTTTCGATAAGCAAAATGCGACTGAACACGTCTTCCGTTTCAAATACTTCCAAACTGGCAATAGCAGCCGAACAGCCTAAAGGGTTACCAGTATAACTATGCCCGTGAAAAAGCATTTTCGATTTTTCATCGCTGAGGAAAGCATCGTAAATTTTTTGCGAGCAGGTAGTGGCGGCAAAAGGCAAAAAGCCGCCTGTGATTCCTTTCGATAGGCAAATGATGTTCGGCTTAACAGAGCAGTAATCGGTAGCTAAAAATTTTCCGGTGCGCCCGAAACCCGTCATCACTTCATCGGCAATGGTTATAATGTTGTTCGCTTCGCAAAGTTTGAGCAGTTCATCCAACACGGCAGGTTTATACATCAGCATTCCTGCCGAGCCGAGCACCAAAGGCTCGAAGATGAAAGCCGCTATTTCATTTTTGTTTTCATTCAGCATACTCTTGAACTGCTGCAAACACTGTTCTTCGTTGCCCGAAACAGGAATATCTGCAAACAACACATCGAACAACAGCGCCCGATACGGACTTGTAAAAACTCCGCGGGCGCTTATGCTCATAGCGCCAAACGTATCGCCATGATAGGCATCGCGGAAGGCAATGATTTTTTTGCGCTCTTCCCCTTTGTTCCACCAAAATTGCAGCGCCATTTTTACGGCTGCCTCCACAGCGGTAGAACCGTTATCACTGTAAAAAACTTTGGAATGATAACGAATACATTGCAATAATTTCTCTGCTAACTGTATTGCGGGTTTGTGTGTAAATCCGGCAAATATTACCTGCTCTAATTGCTGCGCCTGTTTCGCAATTGCTTGGGCAATGTGCGGGTGGGCATGTCCGTGCAGGTTCGTCCACCAACTGGAAACTGCATCTATGTAACGATTGCCTTCTTCATCATACAAATACGCTCCTTCTCCTCTTACAATTTTCAAGGGTTTACCCGCGGTTTGCATTTGCGTGTACGGATGCCAGATGGGGTATTGACCGTTTGGCTCATTCATAGTATGTAGCTATTCTGCAAGCGGCTTTTCAGTATTGCTGCCTGCTGTAACACAAACTCTTTATTGATAGTTTCAGCATAAGCAACTCTACCCAGCACCGAAACACCGGCAAAGCGATCAATTATTTTTTCGTTATCAAAAAACGGATTGCCATTAAAAATGATTCCTGCGAAGGGAATTTGCTTCTGCTTAATCACTTCTATAGTAAGCAGCGTATGATTGATGCTCCCTAAATAGCTGCTTGTCACCAGCACCACGGGCACGTTCAGTTTCTTTATTAAATCCGCCATCAGGTGTGTGTCGTTTAGGGGCACTAACAAACCTCCGGCACCTTCAATTACTAATCGCCTTCCGGTTTCAGGCAAAGTAAAATGCGATAATTCAATCCTTTTGTTCTCCAACGATGCCGCGTAATGCGGAGAAAAGGGATGCAGAAACTCCAGCGAATCTGTTATGATTTTCGATTCGAAATTACTGAGCAGGTTTTGAACAATTTCTCTATCAACCGATTCAAGAACGCCTGTTTGCACAGGTTTCCAGTAATCGGCATGCAGGGCTTCGGCAAGTACTGCGCTTACAATGGTTTTACCTACACCTGTGCCAATTCCTGTTACAAAAATTATTTCGGGAAATGTGGGTTTCAAAGCGCGTTAATCGTTTCGGCAAGTTTACATACTTCCGCTTCGGTATTAAAACTGTGCAGGCAAATTCTTATGCGCTCACTGCCTTTGGGCACTGTGGGATATAGAATAGGGCGAACATCAAAACCCGCCTTCTGTATGGCGGCTGCAAATAGTTTTACTTTATCATTTCCTTTTACAACTATTGATTGTATGGGCGTTTCGCTATGCAGCAAGGTAAAACAGAAATTGTTTTGATTAATGGTTTTACGAAAGAGTTGTATTAAGTAAAACAAACTTTCTCTTCGTTTGACGGCATCATCCGTAGGCAGATAGTGGTAGGCACAGCGTATGTGCGCCAGATTGTAGTAAGGCAAAGCCGTAGAATAAATAAACGGGCGACAGTAGTTTACAAGAAAAGCTTTGAGTTCGTTACTGCAAAGTATAACTGCACCATTGCCGCCAATAGCTTTGCCGAAAGTATGCACGCGTGCAATGCATTCTTTCTCCAATTTCAGTTTACTCACTCTGCCTTCGCCTTTGCTGCCGAATATGCCGGTGGCATGCGCTTCGTCCACAATTAAACCTGCATCGTATTTGCGGCACAATGCGGCAAGTTCTTTTAGCGGTGCAAAATCGCCATCCATGCTGTAAATAGATTCTACTACTACATACTTCAGTTTTGTTTCAGTACGTTCAAAAACTTCGCGAAGTTTTGCGTCCAAATCGCTTAGGTCGTTATGTGCAAACAAAAGCGAATCGGCTTTGCTATGCCGAATGCCATCGTGTATGGAAGCATGCACCAATTCATCGTAGATAATGACATCGCCTTTGTAAGGCAGCGTGGAAAGCAACCCGTAATTGGCATCGAAACCGGAGTTAAAGAGCAATGCATTTTCTGCCTGATGGTATTCTGCCAGCATTTTTTCGAGGCGTTGTATGTATTCGCTGTTGCCGGAAAGTAACCGTGAACCGGTACTGCCCGTTGGCAGCAATTCCATTTCGCGCAGTACTTCAACACGCAGTTGTTTATCCTCCGCCAAACCCAAATAATCGTTCGAAGTAAAATCAATGCTGCTATCCGAAACCTTAAGCGCACGAAAATTATTATCGGCTTTGCGTTGTTCAAGTTTTGAAATAATGTATTGAAGGATAGAATTGTTCATGTGATACAGAGGAAAGCACTAAATGCGAAACCCGAAATTCGAAACTATGCAACGCTTTCCGCCTTTTCTGCTTTAAACGATTCGCGTGGTTTTAAGCCAAGGAGAGCAAACATTTCCTTATCGGCATCCACATCAGGGTTAGGTGTGGTAAGCAGCTTTTCTCCGGCAAAAATGGAATTGGCTCCGGCTAAAAAGCAAAGCGCCTGCTGCTCGTAACTCATTTCATTTCTTCCTGCCGAAAGGCGCACCATCGCTTTCGGCATCAGAATACGGGCGGTGGCAATCATGCGTATCATTTCCCAAATGTTTACGCGTTCTCTGCCTTCGAGCGGAGTTCCTTTTACGGCAACCAACGCATTTACCGGTACCGATTCCGGATGTGTTTCGCGCGTTGCGAGTGTATGCAACAGTTTTATGCGGTCTGCATCGGTTTCGCCCAAACCAATAATGCCGCCACAGCAAACACTCAAGCCCGCTTTCTCCACATTATCAAGTGTTTTTAAACGCTCATTGTAAGTGCGTGTGGTAATAATATCGTTGTAGTATTCATCACTGGTGTCCAGATTGTGGTTGTAAGCATACAAGCCGGCTTCTTTCAGGCGAAGCGCCTGCTCTTCGGTAAGCATTCCCAACGTGCAACACACTTCCATTCCTAAAGCGTTTACGCCTTTTACCATCTCAATCACCTTATCGAAATCGGAATTGTTACGCACATCGCGCCATGCCGCGCCCATGCAAAAGCGTGTGGAGCCTGCAATTTTTGCATCCAGTGCTTTACCAATTACTTCTTCGTAATTCATCATACGGTGCGCTTCTACTCCCGTGTTGTAACGGGCTGCCTGCGGGCAATAGGCGCAATCTTCGGAACAGCCTCCCGTTTTTACCGAAAGCAGCGTACACACCTGCACTTCGCCAAAAGGCTGATACTGCCGGTGAATATCGGCCGCGCGCTGCATCAGTTCAAACACAGGCAGGTGGTAAATCTCTTGTATCTCTTCAATTGTCCAGTTGTTGCGGATATCCTTGTTCATAAATCAAAAATGTTGGGCAAATATAGCGGTGGAGTTGGGATTATATCCATTCAACTTTCCGTGAATTGTATTTACGCTTACTAAACAGAAAAGCCATATTTTGCGATAGCATTAACCGATGACAAACAAAAAATTATTCTTTTTCCTTTTAACGTCCTCGCTCACACTTTCCTCAACTGCCCAAAACTGGACATGGGCGGAAACAGCCGGAGGCATACTGCCCGATGAAGCGAACGGTTGCGCCATTGACCAAAACGGTAATATGTACATGACCGGATTTTTCTTTAGCAATTCCATCAACTTTAATAGCGGAAATTCCATGAGCAACAGTGGTATTTGCGAAGGTTTTGTAGTAAAATACAATGTTTCGGGAAGTTCAGCTTGGGCATCGCGGATAAAAGGAAGCGGAGAAGATAAAGCCACCAAATGTGCAGTGGACAACACGGGCAATATAATAGCCACCGGTTACTTCAACAGTCCTTCATTGCAGTTTGGCGGCAACAACGCACACAGTATTTCCAATTTCGACAACAGCGGCAATACGTTTGATTGTTTCGTTGTAAAATACAATTCATCGGGAACCCCGCAGTGGTTTCGTGCCATAGGTAAAGCCGATGATGATGGCGGCAGAAGCGTTGCCACCGACAGCAGCGGCAATGTGTATGTAACCGGTTGGTTTCGCGCACCTTCTATTGTAGTAGGAAATGTAACGCTGTATAACAAAAATTCATCGGGCGGCTCATCGGATATGTTTTTGATAAAGTACGACCCAAACGGGAATGTGTTGTGGGCGAAAAGCGCTGGCAGTGCTGATGATGAAAAAGGAAATGGCTGTATAGTAGATGCAACGGGCAACGTAGTTGTAACCGGCTATTTCAAAGGCGACTCAATAGATATTGAAGGAACCAAGTACCCCAATCGCGGCAACAAAGATGGTTTTGTAATTAAGTACAGCACAACAGGAACATTGCTGGCAGTAAAAGTTTTTGGCGGCAGCAGCAGCGAAGAGCCGTTTGCTTGCTCAACCGATGGTGCAGGAAACATTTTTGTAGCCGGAAGTTTTGCCAGCAACAGTGTGGTGTTCGATGCTGATACTATTGTAAACACAGGCGGCAACTCCGATATTTTTTTGGTAAAGCTGGATACTTCGCTTAATACTATTTGGACAAAAAATACAGGCAGCAACTCAGCCGATGAGGCAAGAGGTTGCGCTACCGATAAATACGGCAACACGGTAATTACGGGCGTGTACACCGGCTCGTCCATCACCTTTGGCAATACAGTGCTCAACAACAATGGTGGCGAAGAAATTTTTTTGGTGAAATATGCGCCCGATGGCACATTGCTTTGGGCAAAAAAAATAGGTAAAAGCAAAGATGACGGAGCTAACGATTGCGCCATTAACAACAACGGTCGTATAGTAATAGCCGGTTATTACAACAGTTCATCGCTAACCTTGGGAAGCATAAACCTAAACAACTCCTACGTAGGTGTGGCAACTTCCGATGTATTCATAGCGAACACCTGTAACACTTCCAAAGGCACAGATACACGCTCCGCCTGTAATTCGTTTACCTGGATAGATGGCAATACTTACACCTCAAACAACAACACTGCAGTTTACACCTTACCGAGCAGTGCAGGTAACGGCTGCGATTCGATAGTAACGTTAAATCTTACCATTAACACAAACGCTACCGGCACCGATACACGTACAGCCTGCAACGCGTTTACATGGATAGACGGCAACACCTACACTGCAAGCAATAATTCTGCTCTGTACACCATACCCAATGGCGCTACCAACGGATGTGATTCGATCGTTACTCTCCATCTTACCATAAATACAACTGCTTATGGAACCGATGTGCGCTCAGCCTGCAATTCTTATACATGGATAGATGGCAACACCTACACTGCAAGCAACAACACGGTAACTTACACAATACAAAGCGGTTCAGTTTTTGGATGTGATTCGGTAGTAACACTTAACCTTACAATTGACACTGTAGATGTAAGCACTACCGTTACCGGATTTGATGTTACAGCAAATGCTTCAGGTGCAACATATCAATGGTTCGATTGCAACAACAATTTTGCTTTAATACAGGGTGAAACAGCACAAACTTTTTCTCCTGTTGCCACCGGCAGCTATGCCGTTGAAGTAACCCGAAATTCCTGCACCGATACTTCAACCTGTGTACAAATTATTATGACCGGAGTATCACCAACAGAGGAAATTGGAACTGTGTTTATCTACCCGAATCCAAACAGCGGCAAAGTGAATTTTGATTTTGGAGAACTGAAAAACGTAACAGTATTTGTGCGGAACGTAAACGGACAACTTTTATATACCATCGAGAATATTCAGAGCAAAATCTGTCAGGTAGATATAAAAGAAGGTTCGGGGGTTTATTTTGCGGAAGTAGTTTCTTCAAAAGTATTTTACAGATACCGAATGATTGTGCAGTAACGTCCAAACAACTTAGTTTTCCTTCTTCTGTATAAAATAAGCAATGGCTTTGTGTCCCGTTTCCGAAAAATGAATTTCATCGGCAAAGAGATACAAAGAAGAAGGTTGTGGTTGCTTTGCTAAATGCGGCACAACATCTGTGCAGGAAATTTCATTGCTCTTGCAAAACTTCGTTACCATTTTTTGCGGCTCTGTGTTACCGCTTTCCAACTGCGAACGATAAGGTAACAATACTACTTCGCATGCTACTTTACTTTCTCGGCACAATGAATCGAAAGTTTTCAGGTAAGTCATTGCTTCGGTAAAGTGTTCATTGCCGGGTTGATAGAATTGTGCATCGTACCGGAAATAACTATTGGAATTGCGAAAGGCAAACAGCTTTACCAGTTTGTAAGTTGAATAATGCTTTTGCAAAAAACTATTGACTTTGCCGACAAAAGAAGTTTTGCCCATAACCGGCAGTTGATGGCTTTTGGCTGCGCTATACACATCGTTGAGGCAATAAAAAAGTGTTGCCCGCTCCACATTTGTATCAGTTTGCAAAAAATACCGCAGCACGTTTACGTAATCAGGGAGCGAATACCCAATCAACGACATGTTTAACACACGAAAATCTTTTTCGGATTTCGAAACAAGCGAAGAAAATGTAGCGGAATCATCCACTCCCACTCCTTCGGTTATCGAGTCGCCAATAAACAACCATTTGCGTTTTTTGGTAGTGCCTGAAACATTCTTCCTGCCGCGAAACTCATCGGTAGTAAACGTTTTTCCCCATACCCTGCCGGCAGCATTCGGCTTTAAACCCGATGAAGTAGCATACACGTTATCCTCTATGAGCGATGAATCGAAACTGCGGTTGTAAACTTGTTGTAAAATCAACTTGCACATCACCTCCGCAACCACCAAAAAAATGGTTATTGATAGCACATTGACAAGAATACTTTTCCGGTTCATGCTGTTAGATAACAAAAGAAATACACCAACAAAAACTGAAAAGGTAACATACCGTCTAAACCCAAATAGTACCAAAGTGGTGATGAATTTTCGTTGCAGCGCTGTATAACCGGTACCGCCACAAGCAGCGATGCGCCAAAGGCTGCCGCATAACATTCAGGAAAACCGTAAGCAAAGTATTGTAATATGTTAATCAGAAACAACAACAGCAAAACAAACTGAGCAAAATATTTTGTTGCAGCAATTCCGAGCATCATGGGCAACGTTCTAATTCCTGCTTCCTTATCCTGTTGCATATCCTTAATCTCGAACGGAATAGTTAATGCCCACACAAATAAAAATCTGCGAAGCAATAGAAAAGCTGCATCCGTTGTACTTGCTTCTAATGTCATTAACGGAATCATAACCGTTGTAACCGACCATACCAGTGCCACAAAAGCCGTTTTGAGTAGCCCAATTTGCCGTAGTTGGATAACAGGCTTTACAAACGGAATATTTATGTAAGCATACATGGCAGTAACGGTTGCCAGCACAAACACAAGTAACTTTGTTTGGCTGTTTAACGTAAAAAAGAGCGCAAGCGAACCGATGAGCGAGATTAACAGCACATTGCGGAACAATTGTTTATTGTTTTGCGCCCAATGTTGGTGTGTTGTAAAACCCGAATTATTGCTGTTTCGCCTGAATTTTAAAAACGAATAAGTAAACACCGTAGAAAAGAAAACAAACCAACAATGATGGTTAAAGGCAGGCGAACCACCGGTAAACAATTGTGTAAGCATTACCATGCAGACCGCGCCTATACCCATAAAAACATTCGAGTAAAGTAAAAAAGCTACACTTTGCTTCAGTGTGTTCACATTGCAATAATACTATACCAAAAACCAAACTAACCACCCTTTATCTTCACCCAATAAAACCACCGCATGGTAAACGACATACGCAAGTTTGAAAACTTCCACATAGTACTTTGGCTTATTAAAGATGTGTGCTGGGTAATGCACATGCGCCCTGCCGGTATGTTTATGATTGTACCTACCATCAGCATGGCATTTTTCATAGCATGGCGTTCGCGGAAAGATATTTCGGAGTTTCTGCACAACATTGCCGTGTGCATGTGGATTTGTGCCAATGCCACCTGGATGACAGGCGAATTCTTTTTTGATGATGACCAGTTATTCCGCGATATAGCTTCCGGCTTTTTTATTGCGGGGCTGTTGGTAATTGGCGTGTACTACGCTTTCTTTCTCCCGCGCAGCAAGCAGAGTTCAAGCAAACGCCTCGAAATTCTCTAATAATCGCGGCTGTTCAGCTTCTCCGCCATTTCCAGCAACAATGCTTTTCGGTCGGCAGGTTGGTTTATTGCCTGTAAAGAGGCTATGCTTTCGCGATACAGTTCTTCGGCTTTCGATACGGTAGCATCGTAAGCTCCTGTTTCTTTCATCAAACGCTTAATGCCATCAATTTTTTTCTGCTCATCGATTTCATTCATCAATTGTTGCAGCTCGGCTTGCTGAAGCGAAGATGCATTGTTAAGCGCACTTATAAGCAAATAGGTTTTTTTGTTGAGCAAAATATCGCCACCAATCTTTTTTCCGACTTTCTCTCCCTCTCCAAAAGCATCGAGCAAATCATCTTTTATTTGAAACGACAAACCGAGGTTTAATCCAAACCGGTAAATTTCCCGGGCACTTTTTTCATCGGCATTACCAAGTATGGCTCCCAATTGCAGACAACAGGCAAGCAATACACTGGTTTTGTATTCAATCATCTTTAGGTATTCGTTCAGGCTCACATCCATCCTTTTTTCAAAGTCAACATCCATTTGCTGCCCTTCGAAAATTTCGATGGCGGTTTTGTTGAACAACTGCATCAACTGCGGAATGTATTGCAGGGGTACATCGGTTAAATATTTATAGGCATACGCCAGCATTACATCACCCGCCAATATACCTGCATTCACTCCGAATTTTTTATGCACGGTTGGCACACCTCTGCGTATGTCGGCATTGTCCATTATATCATCGTGTACCAGTGTAAAGTTATGGAATACCTCCATGGCAAAAGCCGGATTAAGTGCCTGTTGCACATTTCCGCCAAACATATCGCATGCCATCAACAGCAACATGGGGCGAATCCGTTTCCCCTTAATTCCCATTATATGGTTAACCGGGGCATACAGCCCATCGGGGCTACTGTTAAAATTATTGCTGCTGAATTTGCTTTCGTAAAGGTCGTAAAGGGCTGAGGCTGAATACATGTAAGAGTTTATAAACGGTAAAAAACACCCTAAGGTGTTAAAACAGATACCGCAGGCAATGTTATTGAATTTTTGGTTGTTCGTAACAGGTGGATATTGTTGCGAAACATCCGCAACTTTTTTTAAGTGCCTGCCGTAAAAGTAACCACTTGTAAGCCTGAAGAACTTACAAGAAACCGGAGACCGAATGGAAAGAATTGTACGGATATACTTATTTCTATTTTCTTTTTTTCTGATGCCCCCCTTCTTAAAGGCGCAGGTTACAGTAACGGAAACGCATACTAACGTATCGTGCAGCGGAGGAAACAACGGAAGTATCAACATTACCGCATCGGGCGGAACCGCACCTTATACCTATCAATGGAATGACGGAACGCTTACCGAAGACCGCAGCAACTTAACTGCGGGCTGGTATTCGTTAACGGTTACCGATTTTAACGGAAATGGCGCTTCTATAATCATTAACATTGGTCAGGCAACTCCTATGAGCACCTCATCGGTAATTACACCGGTTACCTGCGGTGGCGGAAATGACGGAGCTATCAACTTTTCAGTTTCGGGCGGTACACCCGGCTATACCTTTTTGTGGAGCGATGGAAACACCAATGAAGACCGTGTAAACATGACCGCTGCTAATTACTATGTAACCGTAACCGATGCAGCCGGTTGCCAGAAAGTTGATTCTGCCAATATTACCCAACCAATGGGCATGGTAGTTTCGGCAGTTATTAACGATGCCAACTGCAATGCGAGCAATGGACACATTAACCTAACAGTTCAATACGGTTATCCGGCTTATACTTACTTATGGAACGATGGGAACACAAATGAAGACCGTGTTTCTTTAATGATAGGAACTTACACAGTAACCGTAACCGACCAAATTAACTGCACGGTTTCGTTCAGTGCAACAGTAAATCAGAACAACAACAACATTAACATTAACCATACCGCCACAAACCCTACATGCTTCGGTTCTAACAACGGAAGCATTACCATTACAAGCGTAGTTGGTGGTGTAGGACCTTTCACTTATGCCTGGAGCAACGGAACTACCGGTGCAGTAAACTCAGGTTTAACAGCCGGAACTTATGTGGTAACGGTTACAACCTCTACCGGTTGTGTACACACAAAAACCATTACGCTTACCCAACCTAATCTTTTAGTAGCAACAACCACTTCGTTTCCGTTAACTTGCTTTAGCAGCAACAACGGAGCTATTACTACATCGGTAAGTGGTGGAACTTCACCCTACTCGTATAACTGGGGCGGAGGAGTATTTACACAAAACCGCACCGGCTTAACTCCCGGAACTTATACTGTTACAGTTACCGATAATAAAGGATGCACCGCAACAGCTTCAGGAACCATTACGCAACCCTTACAAGTTGCGGTTACCGCTACTCCTTCGCCATTGGCTTGCACAGGTGGACCAACAGGTTCGGTGCATACAAATGTTACTGGGGGAACAGGCAGTTACAGCTACTGGTGGGGCGCAGGTATTACTACACCGCATCGCATTAATGTTAACGCAGGAACTTATACAGTAACCGTAACTGATGCTAACGGCTGCACAGGAACCGGCTCGGCAAGTATTGCCGCTTACACTCCACTTAACTTAACAACCATTCCGGTAAATGTAACTTGCTATAACGGAAACAACGGAGCCATCAATCTTACGGTAAGTAATGGTGAGCCTCCGTATTCATATCAGTGGAGTAATGCACAAAATTCAGAAGACCTCGCAAACATTCCTTCGGGCGGCTATGCCGTTACGGTAGAAGACAGCCGTTCGTGCACAGCAGCAAAAACGGAGAACATTACACAACCCCCTTTCCCTATTGTTATTTACGGAACCGTGGGCGATGTAAACTGCTACGGAGGAAACGATGGGTCTATTAACATAACAGTGAACAATGGCAACCCACCGTTTACTTACAACTGGGGTGGCGGAATTAATACACAAAACCGCAGCAACTTAACCGCAGGAACTTACTCGGTAATTGTTACCGATGCCACTAACTGCACGGCTACTGCTTCATTTACCGTTACACAGCCAACACAAATGCTTATCTCATCAAACGTTACTGATGCATCATGCAATGGAGCAGCAAACGGTGTAGTGCATTTGAATGTAACCGGAGGGTTTGCTCCTTACACCTACGGATGGAACAATGGTGGCAACACGCAAGTTATCAGTAATCTTGCGGCAGGCATTTACTCGGTTACGGTTGCCGATACACGCAATTGTTTGGTTACGCTTTCATCTACCGTTAACCAGCCAACGGCAGTAAGTGTAACCGCAACAACTACCCATGTTACTTGCTTTGGTGCTAACAACGGAACCATCAACATCAGCACTTCGGGTTCTACACCTCCTTATACATACAATTGGAACGATAACATACATACACAGAACAGAAGTGGTCTTGCGCCTGCTGCCTACAGTGTTACCGTAACCGATAATACCGGATGTACCGGCTTTGCAACAGCTACTATTCAACAACCAGCAGCCATTGTTGTTTCCGAAACACATACAAATGATGGATGCAGCGGCAACGGAACAGGCAGCATCAGTATTAGTGTAACCGGTGGAACAACCCCTTACAATTTCAACTGGAGTAACGGGGCCGGTACGCAAAACATCTCCAACATCAATTCAGGCAGTTACATAGTTACCGTTACCGATGCCAACCTTTGCAGCGAAATGCTAACCGTTTCCGTTGCACAAAACCCTTCCATTTCGGTTAGTGCATCGCATACCAATGTTTCATGCTTTGGCGGAAACAACGGAAGTATTTCTGTAAACATAAGCAGCGGTACAGCGCCTTATACATTTGTTTGGAACGATAACAACACATTGCAGAACAGAACAGGACTTGCAATAGGCAACTATTCTGTAACCGTAAGCGATGCTAACAACTGCACGGCTACAACTTCGGCAACAGTATCACAACCTACCGCTATTGTGCTAAGCACTTCTAAAACCGATGCCACTTGCTTTGGTGTTGCTAACGGTAGTATAGACTTAACCGTTAGTGGTGGCACAGGAAACTATGCTTACACCTGGAGCAATAATGCCAACACACAAAACATATCCGGAATTGCAGCCGGCAACTACACGGTGAATGTTACAGATGCTAACAACTGTATAGCTACTGCTTCGGCAACTATTAATCAACCCACTGCGGTTAATGTTAGTATTGCATCTTCTGCGGCAACTTGCTTTGGCAGCAGCACTGCTTCTTTAACAGCATCTGCAACGGGAGGAAACGGAACATACCAATATGTATGGAATACAGGAGCAAGCAACCCAACACTCAATAATGTAGCAGCCGGAAACTATCAGGTAACCGCTACCGATGCAGCAGGCTGCTCGGCTATGGCATCAGCCACAGCAACACAACCAAGTGTAATCGTTATTACAGAAACGATTACGAATGTTCAGTGCTATGGCGATAACCACGGAAGCATAAGCATTACTGCAACGGGCGGTTCGGGCAATTACACTTACCAGTGGAATACCGGAAGCACTTCGTCAACTATTATCAACTTAACAGCCGCTGTTTACACAGTAACCGTTACCGATGCCAACGGATGCAGCGCAGTTAAAAGCATTACCATTTCGCAACCTTCACAAATTCAGGTAACAACCAATGTTACGCATGTAAATTGTAATGGTGCCAACACCGGAAGCATTAATCTTAATGTAAGCGGAGGTGTAAGTCCTTATCAATTCAGTTGGAGCAATCAGTCAAACTCGCAAAACCTTAACAATATTATTGCCGGAAACTACAGCGTGGTAATTACCGATGCCAATTTGTGCATTGCCACAGTTTCGGCTGTCGTGAATCAGGCACCCGTATTGCAGGTTGCTTTAGATGTAACCAATGCAACCTGCTTTGGAACTAACAACGGTTCTATAACGGCAAATGTTAGCGGAGGAACACCAACCGGAAACAACACTTACAATTACAATTGGAGCAATAACACCTCTTCATCATCCATAACCGGAATAGGTGCAAACACATATTCAGTAACTGTAACCGATGCGGCTAACTGTGCGGTGAGTGCAACAGCCGTTGTGCAGCAACCTGCCGCCATTGTAATTACTGAAACACATACTAACGTTACCTGCAACGGAAACAACAACGGAAGTATAAGTATTACGGCAAGCGGTGGAGCAGGAAATTTTGCTTACGCATGGAATAACGGTGCATCAACTTCTGCTTTAAACAATCTTGCGGCTAATACATACACCGTAACGGTAACTGACGGCAACCTTTGTGCAGCACAACAAACAATTATTGTTACACAGCCTGCGGCCATTGCCATAAACGAAACACATACCAATTATGCCTGCACCACTTCGCCCGGCAGTATTCAACTGACTGTTACAGGCGGCAATGCACCGTACAATTTTAACTGGGCTGATGGCAGCACATCGCAAAATCGTACACAATTACCTGCCGGTAACTATAGTGTGGTTGTAACCGATGCAAATACCTGCCCAGCACAAAAAACAATAAGCATTGCAGCATTGACATCGCTTGCTACATCGTACTCTAAGCAAGATGTAAACTGCAATGCCGCTAAAACAGGAACAATAGATTTAAGTGTAACCGGTGGCACTGCACCTTATCAATATGTATGGAACAACGGTGCCGCTACACAAGATTTGCAAAATCTTGGTGCAGGAACTTACGATGTGCTGGTGCAAGATGCGAACAATTGTGCGGCTACAAATTCAGTAATAATTGCAGAGCCTGCGGCTATTGCTGTAGCAACCAATGTTAACGACATTAAGTGCTACGGCTATCAAACAGGAATTATCAATGTTACGGTAAACGGAGGCAGCACACCTTATACTTTTGCTTGGAACAACGGCAGCCAAACGCAAAATCTTACGGGCGTTATTGCGGGCAACTATACAGTAACTGTTACCGATGCCAACGGATGTGCAAAAACAGTTTCGGGAATTTCGGTTTCGCAACCCAACGCATTGAACGGAACCAGTGTGGTTACACAAACAGGATGTGCAGGCAACACCGGCTCCATAGTATTAGCTATGAACGGAGGAACTCCTCCATACAGCTTTAACTGGAGTAACAATGCTGTAACAGAATATATTTCGAACCTCGCTACAGGCACTTACACTGCAACTGTTACCGATAACAACGGCTGTGTGTTTACCAAAACCGAAACCGTTACACAAAGCAATCCGGTAAGTGTAAGTGGCAATGCCGTAAACGCGTCTTGCCCTGAAGTGCACAACGGCAGCATACAACTTACAGTAGATGGCGGCACTCCGGCATATACATTCAATTGGAGCAACGGCAACCAAACACAAAACTTACAACAATTACCCGAAGGCGCTTATTCGGTAACTGTTACCGATGCACAACAATGTTCGGCAACAGCAGCCTTCAATGTTTCGCATAACTACGTTTTACAAGTAGATGCGGGCGAAAACCAAACCGTATATACAGGCAAGCCTGTTACCCTTACTGCCACCGCCAATGTAAACCACGGCAACACCTACGACTGGATGCCGAGCGATGAAATGAACTGTGCCGATTGCCCTAGCGTATTCTTTGTTCCCTCGGTAACCACAACGTACTTGTTGTATGCTGAAGATGCAAACGGGTGCACTGCGTTTGATTCAGTTACTGTAGAAGTGCTTACAGTAACACAACCTTACATACCCAACGCATTTACGCCTAACGGTGATGGCAATAACGATGTGTTTCAGATTTATGCTCATGCAGGCGATGTGCATTTTGTTGACTTTAAAATTTTCAATCGTTGGGGCGAGAAAGTATTTGAAACAAACAATGTAAACGATAGCTGGGACGGCACTTACAAAGGAGAGCCTTCTGCTAACGGGGTGTATGTATATGTAGCTAAAGTTGTGCTTGCCGATGGCACCAAAAACGATTACAAAGGTTCGGTAACTATTATCCGATAACAACTTTCTTCATATCCGGTTTCCTTCAATCTTAAGCAGCCACTCCGGCTGCTTTTGATTTTTTGTAGAGTTTGTAGCTCCCTATGAAACCGCTTACAACACCTTGTCGCGAATTTACAATCGGCTAACCGAAATGTATTGTTCCTTTGTATCAGCAAAACGAAAGAATATGAAAGTTACATTCACCACAACATTGTCAGCCATTGTGCTTTTGGCTACTGCACAAACTTTTTCGAAAGTTGAAATCAATCCTTTACAAGGAACAGAGCAATTTTTATGGGCCGACAGCAGCAAGCACGTTTACGGTGCCGGTGAATTGTCATCGTTTGTAGAAATGAACGGGGTGCTGTACTTTGTAGGGCAGGATACTTACTACAACTACGAACTGTGGGCAACCGATGGAACACAACAGGGCACACATGTGGTAAAAGAACTGAACCAATATGGCGGAGCATACATCGGAAAGCTATACAAAGTAGGCAATCGGCTTTTGTTTGCTGCCACCGAAGACAGCGGCTCTGTTTGGGATACCAAATTTTTCGACTTGTATGTAAGCGATGGCACCGCACAAGGCACGTTCAAACTTGCCGACTTGGATGAATGGGACAATAGTTTTTTGGAAAGCAGCCGTGTGGTAACCTTCAACAATAAATTGGTGTTTTGCAGTTCAACCCATATAATGGTAAGCGATGGCACTGTGTCGGGAACCAAACAACTTGCTCCCATTTCGCAATATGCACAGGGCTTCGGCTACTGCGAGTTAAACGGAAAAGTGTATTTCCTTCTTCAACAAAACTCGGGGCTACAGGTATGGAGTACCGATGGCACCATACAAGGCACCATAATGATGAAAAACCTTACTTCATCATCGCCTTCCTTAAACTATGCCACCGATATGAAAGCGCACAGCGGCAAACTTTACATAGCCGGAGCGCCTTCGGGGCAGGGCAGCGATTTGTATGTGTATGATGGCAACCCTAATGGGGCAGTTACAAAAGTGCAGTTAACCAACGTAGGCAGCGCGTACCCTTCACAACTGCATTTATACAACAATCGCCTGTGGATGGTAGCGCACAACCAATCGAACATTAACTTGTATGTAATTAATGCCAATCACCAGGCAATGGTAGTTTCCACCTCGGCACATTTACCGGTGTATGGCGAACTGGCTTCAGGAAATAATCGCGTTTACTTTGCCGATGCTGAAGGAAAAACTATTTACAGCGTTGCTGCCGAAAACGATTACCAATTGCAGCAAATTGATTTAGGCGATAAGCGCTTGCCCTCTTATTGGGTGCTGGGCAGTTCGTTTCTGATTGCAAAAAACGGCAACATTTATTTTGCAGTGTATGATTCAACCGGTGAGCAACAGTATTTTGCCAAAAGCAACGGCACTACGGTTGAAACATTTTTACCGGCTACTACAAATGTTTCGCATCCGTTTAATATGATTGTAAGTTGCGGTATGGCTGATGTATTCGACTTTGCACTGTTCAACAATAAAATTGTGGTGCCTGCCAATTTCGATAACTCAGGGCGCGAATTGTGGCTTTTTGAAGATGATGATTTAAGCCCGGTGCGCGAAATTGAAACACTGCAAAAACTCACTGTGTTTCCGAATCCGGCTTCGGATAATGTAACTATTGTTACCGGGCAAGGCAACTATTGCCAAACCAACATCGTTATACTGGATGTAAACGGAAAAACGATTTTGAAAACTACAGGTAGCGAAAGCAATGTGCGTATCAATACCTCTGCATTAACTGCCGGAGAATACATTGGCATTTTGCATCAGGAAGGAAAAGCCAAAGGCATTGCACGTTTTGTAATTACCCGATAAACTCTCCCATAGCTAAAGTGTTGCCGGTTGGGGTGGTACCCCTTCCGGTGCACTGTTTTTAAAAATCTCCTTTCTACGTTCGGTCTCTCCCGCCTGAAATCATAATTTCTATATTTACCCCAACACACTAAAACCATTACGTGCTATGAAGGATTTCACCAGACTGTTCGACATCATTTATTACCAGCAAGCCAATTATCCGCAACCCGATGCCTTTGCCTGCAAAATAAACGGGCAATGGAAAAAGTATTCAACGCAGGATATTATTGACGGAGCCAACAAAGTGAGTTTAGCCTTGCTGAAACTTGGCGTAAAACCCGATGATAAAATTGCCATTGTAAGCAATAGCCGCCCCGAGTGGAACATGGTTGATTTGGGCATTCTGCAAATTGGCGCTATCAACGTTCCCGTGTATCCCACCATCAGCGAGCACGAATACAAATTCATTTTTAACGATGCTGAAATAAAATATGCTTTTGTAAGCGATGCCAAACTGTTCGAAAAAATTTCGTCCATTAAACCCGAAGTACCTTCGCTGCAAGGCATCTATACGTTCGATACCGTAAAAGGGGCAAAGCATTATGATGAATTTTTAGCACTGGCAGAAGGCGGAAGTATGCAGGAATTGGAGAGTCTGAAAACAGCCGTTAAGCCCGAGGCACTGGCAACCATTATTTACACATCGGGCACTACAGGCAACCCCAAAGGTGTAATGCTTTCGCACAACAATGTGGTTAGCAACGTAAAAGCATCGCGCCCGGTGTTACCTATTGATGAAACCAAGCGGGTATTAAGTTTTCTTCCGCTGTGCCACATTTTTGAGCGCATGGTGGTGTATGTGTACATGCAGGTAGGCGCATCGGTTTACTATGCCGAAAGCATGGAAACCATTGCCGATAATCTGAAAGAAGTAAAACCGAACTTCTTTACCTCTGTTCCTCGCCTGCTCGAAAAAGTTTACATAAAACTGCAAGGTGCAGCGGCTAACCTTGACGGCTGGAAGAAAAATCTTTACAACAACGCATTGGCATTTGCACAGAGCTATGATATAGAAAAGGATTACGGTATTGGCGATAAACTTAAACGCGCTTTATACGATAAACTCATTTATAAAAAGTGGCGCGAAGCATTGGGTGGCGAGTGCGAAGGCATTGTAACCGGTGCTGCCGCTTTGAATCCATTACTCGCACGGGTGTTTACTTGTGCCGGGATTCCCATTATGGAAGGCTACGGACAAACCGAATCATCGCCTGTTATTTCTATCAATCCTTTTGACCTTAAGCGTTTAAAATTCGGAACGGTGGGCATTCCTATTGAAGGGGTAGAAGTTCGCTTAGAGCAACGCGAAGGAATGGCGCAGGGCGAAGGCGAAATTCAATGTAAAGGACCCAACGTAATGATGGGCTATTACAAGCGCCCCGACCTTACTGCCGAAACCGTAGTGGACGGATGGCTGAAAACCGGTGATGTAGGCACATGGGTAGAATACAAAGGCGCTAAATACATTAAGATTACCGACCGCGTAAAAGAATTATTCAAAACATCGGGCGGTAAGTACATTGCTCCGCAGCAAATTGAAAATAAAATGAAGGAGATACCTTACATAGAGCAAATAATGGTGGTGGGCGAAAACCGCAACTATGTAACGGCTCTTATTGTGCCTAACCTTCTCAACCTTTCGGAGTGGTGCCTGAAAAACGGTATTGCTGCTAAAACTGCCGAAGAAATGGCGCAGAATGCCGATGTACAAAAGCTGTTCCGCGAAGCCATTGATGAGAAAAACAAAAATTTCGGGCAGTGGGAAACCGTAAAAAAATTCCACCTAATGACCAAGGAGTGGAGCATTGACGGAGGTGAATTAACACCTACCATGAAAGTGAAACGCAAAGTGGTGCTGGAAAAATACAAGGACATTATTGAGAAGTTGTATTCGTAAAAACAAACTGACAGAAAACAAAAATGCCGTTCGCACAAAACGAACGGCATTTTTGTTTAAGCGTTTCGGTTACTTCCCGCTTTCGTTAAACTTTTTCTCTCTGCGCTCTTCGGCTTTTTTGCTGCCCAACACATTGATAGTGATGTAGCGGTAAGGGCGCTGCTTCACATCCAGCAACAACTTATTTAAGTTGGAAACAGCAGTATCAATAGAAGTATAAAGGTCATCCTCCTTAATTATTTTACCTAAGGTTCCTTTGCCTTGATTGATGTCGGCTGCCACCTGATTGAGTTCGGTAATTGTTTTATTGAGGTTTTCGATAGTCTGTTTCAGATTAGCCTGTTCCAGCGAGTCGGACACATCGGAAAAGTTTTTGAGGATGTTGGTGATTTGCTGATTGTTCTTTTGAATGTTGCCGGTTATTCCCTCTAAATTTTTAATGGTTTGTTGAAGGGCAATTTCGTTGCCAACCAGTATATCGTTCACCTTAGCTATGGCATTGTTTACTTCGCCCAGTGTAGTATAAATGCCTCGCGGATTACGAGGGTCAAAAAGGTATTTGATGTAAACAATAGTAGTGTCGAGCGTTGGCACAATATGTTTAACATCGTGAATAATAGGGTCAATTTCGGAACCAATTTGTTCGGTAAGGTCGCGTTTAAAGTAAGTAGGAATGGTATCGCCTTCTTTTAAGTATGTATCGGAAGTGCCAAACACCAAACGGATTTTTTTAGTGCCGAGAAAATCGGTAGAAAACAACTGGGCGGAAGTGCTGTCGCTATCGGGAATTTTAAGGTCGGTAATAAGGTCGAGCTTTACTACAATTTTACCGGTGCTCGGGTCGCGCTGCATATCGGCTACGCGCCCAACCGTGAATCCGTTTATTTCTACCTGATTGGATTTATATAAGCCATCTACGCGTTCGTACACCGCGTAGTAGGTGTTCTTTCTTTCAAAGAGGTCAATCCCTTTTAAAAAGTAAAATCCGAGAATGAAAATGGCAACTGTGATAGTGGAAAATATTCCAACCTTCGCCTGATTTGTCACTAAGCAGTAAATTTTCTCAAAAATATGTTTTTAGGGCACAATTAAAAACGCAGTTACTGCGGCATGTATTCCTTCATTTCATCGGCATTCATACGCTGCCCGTTTTTAAAACCTACTATAAAAGCAGTAGTGTAGCCGTTGGCTTTTGCCTTGTCGAGAAGGTTTTGCGCCTGTGCATAGGTGCTCACTTTACCGCCATAGTAGCGGGTAAGTCCGTTAGGCAATTCTTCTGTAGAAATTTCTTTAAACAAACCAATTAGTTTATCGCGTTCCTTTAACTCGCTTTTAAGTGCAAACAACTGAATCTTGAAAACCACATTACCCGTAGCAGCGGGTTTAACTTCCTCTTTCTTGGCAACGGCAGGCTCTTCCTTTTTCACGGGCTCTTTGGTTTCTGTTTTAACCACCGGTGTCTCTTGTTTCTTTACCGGCTCTTTAGTTTCTGTTTTTGCAACGGGAACTTCTTCTTTTTTAGCCGGCTCTTTTACTTCGGGTTTTACTTCGGGCGCGGTTCCTCCACCGCTGGTGCTTTCGGTAGGCTTACGCACTTTTTTTCCGGTGGGCAGCACTATGTAGTTATCGTCTTTCGTGTCATTTATAACTACCACTTCAGGCTCCGGTTGCTTTTTAGGTTCAACTTTAGGTTCGGGTTTTACTTCGGTTTTTGTTTCGGCTTTCGGTTCAACTTTAATTTCCGGTTTCGGCTCATCCTTTACAACGGGTTTTTGTTCTTCTTTTTTCGGTTCCTCTTTCTTTACTTCTTCTTTTGCAGGCTCTTTAGGTGCCGGTTCTTCATTCTTTGTTTCTTCGTACACAAATTGTTCGCCCTCGCTTTGTTCCATTTCGAGTTTGTATTCGGTAAACGCCCGCGCAAGAGCCGCGGCAATTTTATCGTGCCCTGCTTCCGATTTTAAAAACTTTTCCTCTTCGGGGTTGGAGATAAACCCAATTTCTGCCAATATGCTGGGCATGGCTGTTTTATACAACACGTAAAAGCCCGCCTGCTTTACGCCAAGGCTCTTGCGCTTTGCATGGTTTTCCATGTGGTTCTCTACCTTCGATGCTATGGAAATACTCTGCTCTAAAAAAGCATTCTGCTTCATGCTCATAATAATGTGACCTTCGGGAGTATTAGGGTCAAAGTCGTAATGCTTTTCGCGGTCATCTTCCAATAAAATTACCGCGTTTTCGCGTTTGGCAACATCAAGGTTGGCCTCGGTTTTGTGCAAGCCCAATACATAACAACTGCTGCCGTACACCTGCGGGTTGGTAGAAGAATTGATATGCACCGCAATAAACAAATCGGCCTTATTCTTATTGGCAATGGTGGCGCGTTCGTGCAGTTCGAGAAATACATCGGTTTTGCGGGTATAAATCACATTTACACCCGGGTGATTTTTTTTGATGTTTTCCCCCAGTTTTAAAGCCACCGCCAGCGCCACATCTTTTTCGTACGTTTTGCCGGGGCCAATGGCTCCGGGGTCTTTACCCCCGTGCCCGGCATCAATTACTACGGTTTTAATGGTAAAGGCATTGCCTGCGTTGACACGCAAACAGGACACTGAAAGTATTATACACAATAAGCACAGGGAGCGCACGTTTCGGAATTTTTATTTTTGATGCGATACATTTCGGTTATGAATAAATGTAGTACCGCTTTGTTCTTTAATGGTTGTTAATTGAAATTTCCATCCCAAATATATTGCTGCACTTTTCACCTTAACCGCTACGTTACTCTGTTTTTAACAACAGTGGTTTTTCTGTTGTCTAATTTTTTAACGGTCAGCGCACAAACAAATTTTGAAGGCGCTACAGAGGCAGACAGCCTTGCGGGTAAAAGTAAAATAAGAATCGGGAACGACAGTCTTTCGCGTATTGCGTCCGATACCATACTGCTATCCGACACGGTGATGATGGTTGCCGATAGCGTAAGCCTGAACGACACCATTAGTTTAGAGGAGAAAGGCGAAATTGAAGACATTATTCAGTACCAAGCGGAAGATTCGATGGTGTATGATATGGATGCCAAGAAGTTGTTTTTGTACAACGGCTCTGATGTGGCTTACCAGAAAATAAAACTGCAATCGCGCAATATTGATTTTGACTGGAACACCTTTACGCTTTTTGCGCGGGGCGGTGCCGATAGCTTAGGCAACTATGCCGACCGACCTATTTTTAAAGATGGCGATAAGGAATACCATGCCGACAGTATGGCGTACAACTTTAAAACCAAGAAGGGGAAAATATACAAGGTTACCACCCACGAAGGCGATGCGTACATACACAGCGAAATGGTGAAGAAGAATGAGTACGATGAGTGGTTCGGAAAATCATCTATGTACACTACTTGCGATTTGGACCATCCGCACTTTTACTTCAAAGCACGGAAAGTGAAAATTGTTCCGAGCAAAGTAATGGTAGCCGGTCCGGTAAATTTATGGGTGGCCGATGTGCCTACACCGTTGGCACTGCCTTTTGCCATGTTCCCCGTAAAGCAGGGCAGGCGCTCGGGGCTGGTAATGCCCGAGTACGGGCAGGATGCCGTTTTCGGTTTCTTTTTGCGAAATGGCGGTTACTATTGGGCGTTGAACGATTATGCATCGCTGAAGTTTACCGGGCAGGTAGGTACCAATGGAACTTTTGGTGCGGGTGTAGCAGCACAATATGCGCTGCGCTATAAGTTTTCGGGCAATCTTTCTTTTTACTACTTGCGCAGCCAGCCGTTTGACCCTGACCTGCCGGGTGCCAAAGCGTCTAACTCTTACAACGTTTCGTGGACACATACGCAAGACCCGCGTTCCATTCCCAACTCTACATTTGGAGCCAGTGTGCAAATGCAAAGTGCCGATTACTACAATGCCAGCCGAAACGTTAGCACCGACCGGTTGAATACTTCGTTTAACTCGGGCGTTAACTTTTCGCACAACTTCCGCAATTCGCCTTTCAGTTTATCCATCAATTTGCGGCACACCCAAAACCTGCTTAACCGAACCATTGGCTTTACGCTGCCGGTGGTGCGCTTGTCCATGTCGCGCGTGGCTCCGTTCAAAAGCAAAATACAAACGGGCAAACCCAAGTGGTACGAAAGCATCGGATTTTCTTATTCGTTCGAGTTTCAAAACCAGTTGAACACTTCCGACTCTACCTTGTTCAGGTATTCTACGTTGGACAAATTCCGCTTTGGTATAAACCAGAATTTTCAGGTAGATGCACCCATCACCGTTTTCAAGTATCTGAACATAAATCCCGCCTTCAGTTATCAGGAGCGTACGTACTTTAAAGGCATAAGCAAAACATGGAACCCCGACACTATTTACACCATTAAAAACGATGGAACGGTGGACACCATTTACGGCAGAGTAATTACCGATACAAGCTGGCGATTTAATTCATCGCGCAATTTTCAGGCATCGCTTTCTTTCAGCACTAAAGTGATTGGCATTTTCAAATTCAAAAGCAAATGGCTGAAAGCCATTAAGCATGTGTTTACGCCAACGGTTTCGTTCAACTATCGCCCCGATTTTAGTACCCGGCAGTGGGGTTTTTACCGCACCGTGCAAGGCGACCGCTTTGGTACACCGCAGCGTTACTCGGTGTTTGAGCCTGATGCGGTGTATGGCTTTCCGGGAGCCGGACAGGAAGGAAGCATTGTTTTTGGCTTGCTCAACAATTTTGAAATGAAGGTGTTCAGCAAAAAAGATTCGGTGAATAATGAAAAGAAAGTGGGCTTGCTTGACCAGGTAAACATTACGGGCGGTTACAATTTTGTGGCTGATTCGCTGCGCCTGCTGCCGTTTAATTTGTCGGTGGTTTCATCGCGCATTTTCAATTTAATTAACCTCAACTTTAATGCGGTGTTTGACCCTTACGCCACCGATTCGTTCAACCGTAGAATAAACACTTTTCAGTACGATGTTAACCGCAGGCTGCTGCGTTTTTCAACGGCTAACATAAGCGCCAGCACTTCGCTGCATTCTAAACCGCGTAACCCGGGTTCGGTGGCAGTTTCTGCGCCTCCGGCTTTTATGGGCGATTACGTTTCGTACAACCCCAATCAGGTGTACGATTTCGATATTCCGTGGAGTATTAACCTCAGCTATCGGTTTAATCTTACCCGCGGAACTACGTTTAACCCCGATACTATTCTAACCGTGCAATCGCTTAATGTTTCTGCCGACTTTAATATTACCCCTAAGTGGAAAGTAGCCATCAGTTCGGGTTTTGATATTACGCGCAAGCAACTTACCCTCACTAACGTATCGGTAGTGCGCGACCTGCATTGCTGGGAGCTGAACTTTGCATGGACTCCGCCACTGCCCTATGGCGGACAAAACTTTCAGCAGTTTACCATTCTGCTGCAACCTAAATCGGGCACACTGCGCGATTTGAAAATTCAACGAAAAAATCAGTTGGGGCAGGAATTTTAATTCTACAGATGAAAGCAACCGTAATTACCATTGGCGATGAAATACTGATTGGGCAAACTATTGATACCAACAGTGCCTGGATTGGGCAAAAGTTTAATGAGCTGGGCGTACAACTGCACGAGATAATTTCGTGTGGCGATAGCAGCGAACAAATTGTTGATGCATTGAACCGCGCAAAAAGCACTTCAAAAATTGTGTTGCTCACAGGCGGGTTGGGTCCCACCAAAGACGACCTCACCAAAAAAACGCTGGTGGAATATTTCAACACCGAATTGGTATTGAACGAAGAAGTGTGGGAGCGCATGAAACAGATTTTTGAAAAGCGCGGCAAGGAAGTGCTGGAGATGAACCGCTCGCAGGCGATGATTCCGAAAGATGGCACCATGCTGCCCAACATGCGCGGCACGGCACAGGGCACCTGGTTTGAGCGCGATGGAGTGGTGTTTGTTTCGCTGCCCGGGGTGCCGCACGAAATGAAACACGTAATGGAAGCACAGGTGCTGCCCCGCCTGCGCGAAAAATTCGACTTCCCGAAAATTGTTCATGCTACGCTGATGACTGCCGGTGCAGGCGAATCGGTAATAGCCGGCAAACTATCCGACTTTGAAGCACAACTGCCCGCCAACATTAAACTGGCATACTTGCCCGAATTAGGGGTAGTAAAACTCCGCTTAACCGGCAGTGGCGATACCGATGATATTAAAGCCGCAGTAGAAGAGCAGAAACAAAAAATAAAAACCCGGCTGGGCGATTTGGTATATGCCGAAGGCGAAGAAAAATTAGAAGTAACAATCGGCAAACTATTGCTCGAACAAAAAGCCACCGTAAGTTGTGCCGAAAGTTGTACGGGCGGATTTGTTTCCCACCTGTTTACTTCGGTGCCCGGCAGTTCGAAATACTTTGAAGGAAGTGTGATTTCGTATTCGTACGACATTAAGGAAAAATTACTGGGCGTAAACAATACCACCCTGAACACCGTAGGGGCGGTAAGCCACGAATGTGTTGCCGAAATGTTGAGCGGTTTGCTGCTACGCAGCGGCACCACCTACGGCATTGCGGTTAGCGGCATTGCCGGACCCGATGGCGGAACCCCCGATAAACCCGTAGGCACTGTTTGGATTGCCGTTGGCACTAACGAAAAACAGGTTATCCGCAGGTTTCAGTTCTTTCCATCGCGTATGGAAAACATCCGCGTGTTTGCCCATGCCGCGCTCAATATGCTGCGGTTGTTTATGCTGGGCAAGTTGCAGTAAATGATATTGCCGTTAATAGTGCACTGCCAAACGCAACTGTGTGTGGCAACCAATTATTCAATATACAGCCCAACAGGTGTCTGTTTCATAATAACTTGAACAAGTTACTGCAAAACGGACTTGTGTTTTGCCATGAATTGAACAAGTTACTGCAAAACGGACTTGTGTTTTGCCATTAGTTGAACAAGTTACTGCAAAACGGGTTTCTGTTTTGCAACAACTTAAGCGCTGAACTGTGCAACGGGTTTGTGTTTAACATAAACTTGGACAAGATGGCAGCAAACGGAGTTGTGTTTAACATAAACTTGAACAAGTTACTGCGAAACGGAGTTGCGTTTAACATAAACTTGCTCAAGTTGCTGCCAAACGGAGTTGTGTTTAACATAAACTTGAGCAAGTTGCTGCCAAACAGAAACCCGTTGCACAGCAACTTGCGTAACGTAGCCCAAAACGGAGTTGCGTTTAACATAAACTTGGACAAGATGGCAGCAAACGGAGTTGTGTTGGCAATTGATAGCGCTTTCTGCTATTGATAGCGCTTTCTGTTATTGTCTTTTTCGCTTATGGAGCTACAAAAAAGAAAATCTTTGTATGCCACTTTGTACTATCCGGTTCGCCCGCTGGGTCAGTGATGTATTCTTCAATTACCATAGTGGGATTTGTTTTTCCAAGTTCTTTCAGTTTGGCATCCATTGCCTCGTATGGTTTTTTCATTTCATCGCCATAGGGTCCGTAGTAATCAATGCTATAGCCTTTGGTTGCGGGCAAACTGAGGTTGTTGTATCCTTTCAGCGTAACGGTTTTTCCTTCGTAAGGAATAGCGGCAGCTACATCGGTTTTCATACCGGCTTCATCGTAATCGTAGTAAACTCCCAACGGAATTCCCGGAGTTGCACCACTTTTGGTAATAGCCTCGTACATCTTGCCGTAATGTTCTCCGAAAAAATTAGATAAATCGGCAAAGCCTACCACTTTACGGAAAGCAAGGCAATTTTTCTCAGCCCAGTCAATTTCTTTTACCTCATAAACCGGTGCCGCCTCACAAAATGCTTTTAACTGTGCAAGCCCCTTTTCGTAATCACTGCCAACAGCTTTATCCATGCCCCCCATCAGCGTTAGAAAAACGCGCGACATAAAATCGCTTTCGCCCCTCATGCCCCAGGTAACTTTTGTGCCGCCATCAGCTTCTTCCAAACTAAAATAGGTAGTGGAACTGCTCTTAAACGGTTTCAAAAACTCCAATGCTTGTTCTAAGTATTTCCCATCTTCAAGTTTAGTGATAGTCATAGAGCCGGAACCGGCTTTATCGTTGCCCTCCCAGCTATATTTGGCGCCAACCGTACCATCGGTTCCTTCCAAATTCGTTTTCATGTTCGGGTCTAACTCCTGCCAGGGGCTCCATTTCGGAAACTCTGAATAATGACTAATAGCGTGAAAAACTTTTGAGGCTGATGCGTTAATAACAGCATCGCGCTTTATATCATAGGCTTTCTCTCCCGTTAAGCCGATGATGACAACTACAGCAACGAGAACGGCAACAATAATGCCGATGATTTTTAAAATTTTCATGGTGTTTAGGTTTTAGTGGATAGTGAAAGTATGATTTTGTTTTCAGGTATAAAATCCCCTTAAAAGTTTGTATTGTAAACAATCGTTGAGTGGCGCGCAGCAAACTACGTTTCACAACAATGGAAATCGCAGCATCTTCTTCCATACCTGTTCACCATTCCCCAATAATATTTACTTTGGGGCGGCTATTATGGAACTACAGGAGTTTACCAAAAAATTTGCGGAGTGTTTTAATCAAACCGATGCATCGCTTATTACCCCTCAAACCGCGTTTAAAAATCTGGAAGAGTGGGGCTCTATGTTGGCACTTATTGTAATTGCTATGGTTGATGCCGACTACGGCAAAACCATTACTGCCGATGATTTGAAAAATGCTGATACCATAGCTGCCCTTTTCGAAATTGTAACTAAAAAGTAATGGCGCTGTTTTCCGTACCCAACGTGCAACTGAAAGGATTGGCGGTGAGTGTTCCCGCTAATACGGAGGACAACATGCAATTGGAATTGTTTACCCAACCCGAGCGCGAATTGTTTGTTAAGACGGTAGGTATAAGGTACCGAAGAGTAGCTGCTAAAGAAGTTACGGCAGCTGACCTGTGTTTTAGTGCTGCCAATAAGTTGCTGACGGAAATGAACTGGCAGCGCCATGAAGTAAGCGTGCTCATTTTTATTACCCAAACACCCGACTATATTATTCCGAACACATCCTCGCTTTTACAGGAAAAACTCGGCTTATCGAAAAGTTGTTTGGTGTTTGATGTTAACCTCGGCTGCTCGGGATATGTGTATGGCTTATCGGTAATAAGCAGTTTACTGCAAAACATTCCCAACGGAAAAGGTTTGTTGCTGGTTGGCGATGTATCTACCGCTGTTATTTCGAAAAACGACCGCAGCACCACACCACTTTTCAGCGATGCAGGCTCAGCCACTGCTTTGGTTAATACCGGTGCCGGTGTTATGCACTTTAACTTACAAACAGACGGTAAAGAATACGATGATATTATAGTGCCCGATGGCGGCTTCCGCAACAAAACAAATACCGAATCATTTATTGAAAGAGAAGTTGAGAAAGGCATTTGCCGAAGTAATTTGGATATGAAGTTAGACGGGGTAAAAATTTTCAACTTCGCATTGCGCGAAGTAGCGCCCAATGTAAATGCACTGCTACAAACTTATTCCATTGCCAAAGAGGACATAGACTGCTTTGTAATGCATCAGGCAAATTTGCTGATGCTGGAAAGCGTTCGCAAAAAACTGCAGGTGCCTGCCGAAAAATTCCCGTACAGTTTATACCATTTCGGAAACACAAGCTCCGCCACCATTCCGCTTACCATGTTGGTAAAAGAAAACCGTAAGCTTAGTTCAGAAAAAGCCAAGTGGCTGCTTTCGGGCTTTGGGGTTGGCTTATCGTGGGGAAGTGTATATCTTGAAACCGAAAACGTAACCTGTTTACCGCTTATCGAAATCAAGTAATGACTTCCTCTGCCCTATATTCTGTAGTAGTACCGGTTTACAACAGCGAAAAAACCCTTGCAGAACTATGCAGGCGTATTGCTGAAACGTTTGCTGCCATGCCGGCTGCTTTCGAAATTGTTCTGGTAAACGATAACAGCACCGATAACAGTTGGGCAGTAGTTAAAAAGCTGAAACAGGAATACGGCACCAAACTGACAGCCATACACCTTCGAAAAAATTTCGGACAACATAAAGCATTGCTTTGCGGCTTTCAGTTTGCAGCGGGAGAGTATGTAATTACCATTGATGACGACCTTCAGTTTTACCCCGAAGACATTGCCTTACTCATCAAAAAAATTGAAACTACCTCATCCGATTTGGTATATGGCACTTATCAGGACGAGCGGCAGCATTCGCCCATACGCAAATGGGGCAGCAATTTTGTAGGATACATTTTCGAGAAATATGGCAACACTGTCGGGCAGGGTTCCAGTTTTAAAATTATCCACCAAAGTGTTATCGAAAAAATAAAACACTACAACCACTCTTTTACGTTTATTGATGAAATTCTCTCGTGGCATACCACCAAAATTGAATGGCAGGAAGTGCGCCATGCCCCCCGCAAAGAAGGGCAATCAGGCTACAGTGTTCCGCGCTTAGTGTTCCTTACGTTTAATCTCATTTTCGCTTACACCACCATTCCGTTGCGGTTTATGACATGGTTTGGATTGGCTTCGTTTTGGATTTGCTTGTTCATTGTTATCTTTTTCGTTTATCAGAAAGTAACCCTTGGTTCACCGCTTGGCTTTACCGCGCTTATTGTTTCCATTTTTATGTCAACCGGTTTAATCCTTTTCAGCTTGGGAATTATTGGCGAGTACCTCAATCGCTTGTTTGCATTGCAACATCGTAAGCCTCCTTATTTAATTCGCGAAGTTTTAAAATGAAAGTAACCCGCTACGGAGTAACCTTAGAGCGCCTTACAGCCGAAAAAACAGAAGTTGTACGCCAGTGGCGCAACGACCGTAAGATTATGCGTTTTATGTTTTACCAAGGAGAAATTACGCCCGAAATGCAGCGAGAATGGTTTACCTCCATTGATAACGAACAAAATTTTTTCTTTCTCATTTACATAAACAGCGAACCCATCGGGCTTATCAATATTTCATCTATCGATTGGGAAAACAAAACTGCTTATACCGGTTTATTTATTTATGATGATAAATATTTGGGAACCGATATTCCTGTAAGCGCTTCGCTTGGCATGCTCGATGTTTTTTTTCTGCTGTTCGATGTGCAGTTGGTGTATGCCAAAGTAAAAGGAAGCAACAAAGTGGCGCATCGCTATAACACTTCGCTCGGGTTTACACAAACCAAAAAAATTGAATTGGGCTTAGGCTACGAATACATGCTGCAAAAAGAAATTTACCTGCTCGAAACCAAACAAATTCGCAACGCTGCCATTCACCTGAAGGGAAATAAAACAACGATAGAACTCGACAATTCCCCTATTGATAGTTGGGTAAAAGACAAACTTGCCAAAGCTAAACCCGATGTTCTGAAAAATCTGGAAGTGGTAATCATCGGATGACTGAGAGTCATCCGATGATTATTCTATTCAAACAACGTTTTATTAAAAGCCGGTAACATTGGCACATGGATAGCCAAGCAAAAATTCCGTTGCGCGTAAAAATGATGCAGTGGTTTTTCCGTATTGCTGGAAACATAGCCCCGCGCGCCACCATGCCCGTTCTAATAAAGTTTATGTTTTTGCCGCAAAAGCGAACGCTTAAACCTCCGCATATCGAATGTCTCAACAAAGGCGAGCAGTTTTTTATTGATGTGCACGACTTTCTCGACAATTCGAAAACACTTAAAATGTCGTGCTACAGTTGGGGAACGGGCGAAAAAATTGTGTTGCTTGTTCACGGTTGGGATGCTAAGGCACTTGATTATTACAAAATGATACCCGTTTTGCTCGAAAATGGCTACAAGGTGGTGGCGTTTGACGGACCCGCACACGGTCAATCGGAAGGTGAGTTGAGCAACCTCATCCATTTCAAAGAAGCAATGGGAAAGTTGGTGCACATTATCGGTAATCCCTACGCCATTATAGGGCATTCGATGGGAGGTGGTGCAAGTGCTTATTATTTAATTGAAGAAGCTGTGCAGGTTGAACGCTTAGTGCTGTTAGCTATTCCGGTTATCTCAAAGCGCTTTTTCGATATGGCTTTCGATTTTATGAAAGTGCCGCAGCGTTTGCGAAAGGTAATTTTCACTTCCATGGAAGAAACGTTCGGAAAACCTATTGAATATTACCACTTAGCCGAGCGACCGGAACCCATAAAAGCCGACAAAATCTTTTTAGTGTACGAAGAGCAGGATGAAGAAATTCCGGTGGATGAAATCAAGTTGCTTTTAGATAAACATCCGGAAATAAAAAGCATGTCCACTAACGGAGTAGGGCATAACCGCGTAATGAAAGACAAAGCGGTGATAGATGCTGTAGTTGATTTTTTGAAGTAAGATTTACTTTACCTCTCCTACAATCTTAAATTCTGTTCTGCGGTTTTTTGCGCGTCCGGCTTCGTTGTCCGAACCGTCAGGATTGGTATTAGGTGCAACAGGAGTACTTTCGCCATAGCCCTTTGCAGTAATGCGTTCTTTTGGCAATCCCTTTTCACTCACCAAATAGTTTACACAACTTTCTGCACGCTTCTGGCTCAAATCCAAATTGTATTTATCGGAACCTTTCGAGTCGGTGTGCGAACTCAATTCAATAACTATGGAAGGATTCTCTTGCAGCAAAATGAAGAGAGTATCCAATACGGCTTTAGAATCTTCACGTAAATCCGATTTATCGAAATCGTAGTAAATATTGTTGAGTGTGTAGGCTTTATTTTTTACCATGCGCTGGAACGACAACACAAAACTCAGCGTGTCGCTTTTCGCTATTCCTTCGGTAGTAAAATTTTGCACGGCTGCAAAAAAGCCTTCGCGCAAGCCTGATAGTTTGTATTTAGTATCGGGCTTTAAATCGAAAAAGAAATCGCCATTGGAAACTACCGACTTGATTACCTCTCCTGTTTCGGCATCAATCAGATTGATTGGTTGATTGGTGATGGCTTTGTTGCTGTCCACATCCAGCAAGGTTCCTTTAACAGCTATGTAAACAACATTTCTGCGAAAGCGGTAAATATCATCGCAGCAGGTTTCGCTTTTTAAACCAAAACCACCCGGACGGTTCGAAACAAAAAAACCGGTTTTCGCCACATCATTCCATGTGTAATACATATCATCAACACTGGAATTTACCGGTAAGCCCAAATGCTGTGGTTTTTGCCATGCGCCATTCTGAGCAGTGGTTTTATAAATATCCAATCCGCCAATGTTCACATGCCCGTTCGATGAAAAATAAAGTTCGTTCGATGAAAAATCGTAGAACGGAGTCATCTCATCGCCACCGGTGTTAATTACTGCCGAAAGCGCTTTGGCTTCCTGCAACGAACCATCCTTATTTAAAACCGCGCAGAACAAATCCATGTTGTCCTTGCCGTTTCTGTCGCTTGCAAAATACAGCACATCGCGTCCGCTTTCATCCTTGCCCAATGCAGGTTGGGTGGTAGTAGCCTTGCTGTCGTTAACGCTCAGGCGCTCACCGGCTGCCCAGCCTTCATCGCTCCATGTGCTGCGGTAAATGCTGCAACGCATACGCTGCTTATCGTCCTGAAAACACTGTGTGTAATACATGGTTTTACCATCGCCAGTAAAAGTGGCATTGCCGGTGTGAAAACGAACGGTATCTACCGCGCCTGTAACTTCCTGTGCTTTTGTCCATGTATTGCCGTTGCGCTTTGCTGAATAGATGCGCGAAAACGTGGCATACTTTTCCGTTTTTCCTTCCAACAGTACCTCATCGCTTACCCATGCTCCAAAGTAAAGTGTGTTCGGGTCGGCAAGAACCGGTGCATAATCGGTAAACGGCTGATTGATGTTGTTATCCAAATGTTCCACCAAATATTCTTTCAGCTTGCGGCTGTCGCGCAACTGAATACCCAACTCGCAGCCTTCCAGTTCGCGTACGGTGTTTCTGCGTAGCTCTGCCTGTTCGGCATTACCGGTTAATACGTCCGAAAGTTGTTGAAAGGTAGCTTTGGCATCTTCATAGTTACCAATGTATTTATTGGTAAGCGCATACTGATACCAAGCGTAATAATTAACAGGCTTATCCCCATCCAACTCAGCCAGTAATTTGTAATAGTTGTTTGCCGATTTGTAATCGCGCAGCGCAAAATTTCCATCGGCAATTGGCAAATACAACTCGGTGCGCTTAGGGTTTTTCTTTACCGCTTCGGTGTAATAATTCAACCCATTATAAAGGCTGCCTTTGTCGAAAAGTGTGTTGCCAATCATTACGCACTTCTGCCAACTAATGGTGGAAGGTTCCGGCAATTCTTTCAGTTTGGTTCCCGATGATTTTGTGCCATCGGTAGCGGCAAACAAAAACAATACTGCAACCGCAAACAATGTTGTAAGAAAACTTTCTCTGAATTTCATTAGCACAGTATTAAGTATAAAAACTACACGCATGGTTCACTTTTAAAAGCGCGGACAAATCATGGCGTTTCTGAAATTGTAATTCTTTTTCGCCAAGGTGTACGAAAGATAGATTTCCAACGCCCCTACTCCGGTTCCTGCATTCTTAAAGTTTGAAACCGTAGCATCGTAACTCAATCCGAGTTTAAAGCCCGACACGTTAAACCCGAAATAAGGAATTACCGCATCGCCCGTTACGCCTTTGGTAAGGTTGTGAATACGGTTGTAAATACCGAGCGTAATTCCGGCTCTTTCGCTGAAATCGTATCCGTAACCAATGCCCGTATTCAATTGGTCGTTTACCCCCTGGCGGGTAAAAAATCCGGAAGGCAGAATGTGATGTTTTTTCGCAACAATCACATCTAATCCCGCATTTACATTCCAACGGAAATACAAACTGCGTTTTTGCCCGTCAATAACATTATACTTGGGAACGGTGGCATTGTTCACCGCAAACCCCGCATACATGCCCACCTTCTGCTTAAAAACTCCCGACCAAAAAAGTCCGGCATTCAGGTTTACATAGCCTGCATTATTTCGCGACAGATTTTCACCGGTAAGCGAACTGTTGTACACGTTGTTGGCATCGAACTGGCTTGCCCATTGCAGGTTTTGTGTTTTAATGGAATAAAATGTTCCGCCAATTTGTAAACCGGCTGAGAGAAAATGATTGCGCTCCTTGCCTAATGTTTTGATATACGAAGCAGAAACATTGGCAATAACTCCGTTAAAGGTATTAGCGCCTTGTTGGTCGCTGGCAATAAACACGCCCACACCTACCGCATCTTTTTTTACCTGCACCGGCATATCAAAATTTACAGCGGTGGTCATAAAAGGTGATTTAAAAAAGCCGTTATTGATGCCCGAAAACCACTGGTTGCGGTAGTTAACGCCAATGCGGGCAACACCGGGCGTAAAACCGGTTAATGCCGGATTTACCCAAAGCGGAGCATTAAAGGTTTGCGAAAAATGAATGTCCTGCGATGAAGCAAGCAGCACAGAACAACAGAGCAGCAGGATGTAAAATTTTCTCATTTCTGTTTCAGTTTTTGATTACCACAATAGCGCCACATTGCCTTCCACATTTTTTATTTCGCCCGTTCCGGGAATTTTTACCGAAGCCATGTACACGTAATTTGCCATAGGCTGTAATTTACCCTGGTAGTAGCCATCCCATTCGGTTTTTCCATCGCGGCTGCTATCAAAAACGGGTTCGCCCCAACGATTAAAAATGCGAAGGGTTTGCACTTCGGCTAAACCCAGATTGTTGATAATATGAAAAGTCTGATTATCGGGATTGCTGCCGCCCGGAGCAAACACATTCGGGAAATTGAAAAACGCTTCAATCTCTTTTGCATTAATAAGTGCATGAGGCTCGTTGTTGTTGTCGCTCCACGCTGCTTTTCTTAACCGCGTAAGCGGAGTGCCGGGTGTGGCATCTACGAACATTAAATCTTCCCATTGCGGCAAGCCTTGCCATCTGCCAATGGAACCCCAGTTGCCGTCCTGTGCAGCGTTATAGTAAATGCTAAGGTCAGAAGGAGAAGTGGTGCCGCTCTGTTTTACTAAATGAAAAAACTGCGTGTTCACATCAATCACATTTCCGGCTTTGGTAGAAACATCGTAGCCTTCTATTGATGGATCGCCATACGCCATGCGTACCGAAAAAGACTGATTGGCTGCAACTGAGGGCGCAATTTCTACCGGGCGGTAATAAACCGTGCCGCCATTATTCCATCCTGTAGGAAAAAGATAAGCAGAAGTGGAATTGGTGTTTCTGATTAGCCTTCCTGCTCCGGTGCTGCTCACAAAACCTGTGTTGCGGGTAACCGATGCAGCAACAGGACTAAGCACTGTCATGTTGTTATCGCCTGTTGCTAATTCGCAATCGTTTAACGCCAACAAGTGATTAACGTTTGCATCTAAGGTTTGTGTTTTAACTGCATTCGCGGTTTCGAGTGCGAGGTCGTAAAAAGTAGTAACCTGTGTGCCGGTAATTAGCTGGTTGGTACCGCTGAGGCGCACATTGCTTTGGTCGGCATTAAAGGTGTTGTTGTTTTCCCAATCGCCCAACACAATGTATTCGCCCGCTGCTCCTCCGCCTGTAGCAGTACTTCCGTTTCGGAAATAGCCGCGAATAGTTGCCTGCCCGGCATTACTCAACAAGCCGTGGGCATTTTCCACGGCTCCATCAACAAACAAAATTCCCCCGGCCGATATGGCTACGTTTGCTCCGTTGTTGTACAGCAACTGTGCTTTAACACTTGCAACTGCACTCAACAGAAGCAGTATCGGTATAACTTGTTTCTTGTGTTTCATACTCCTCACTTTTACAGGTTACTGTTTCTTCCTTTTATCGCTGTTAAATATGGCAGGCTGTTGTTTTTCTTCTGCTTGCTGTCCTTTGCCCGAAGAATTCTTTTGTTCGCGAATACTCGGATTCGCCTTTGCCGAGCCTCCCTCCAACAAATTGATGGGAACGGTTGGCGAGTAATCTTTCAAACTGTCGGGAAAAGGGCTGCCATCTTTGTAAGGGCTTTGAAAAACCGGCTCCTGCGCCACAACAAAAGCAGCGATAGTTAAAAAAGCGAGCAACGAAAAAATCTTCTTCATACAAATATTGGCTTTAAGGAATGATGAAGATTTGCATTACACCTTGCAGCACCGTTGAATTGTTTCCGCCCACAGTGGCATTAGAACCTCCAAGCAACCTTGTCTGCACATCAATAGTATAAGTGCCTGCCGGCAAGGTATAAGATCCTGAAGTGGTAGTTGCGTAAACGCCCATACTCCAAAATGCAAAGGCACCAGTTATGCCTGCGTTGTTAACGGCATTGAGTCGCTTGAACCCCCCATCGGCAATCCAGTTGTTGTTGATATTAACTACAATGTCAACCAGCGAATAACTTGATGATAATGTTCCTGTTGTTTGAATTCCTCCATCGGTAAATACTAAAATTTTTGCTGGGCTTGTAAGTGTAATAGTTCTGCTTAACCCGGGAATAACCTGAAAGGTTGAAGATGATGCAGTAACAGCTGCACTTTGATTGTTCTGATAATTCGTCCAAGCAGGTCCGGTAGGTCCTTGAATACCCTGAATACCTTGCACCCCCTGTATGCCTTGCGGACCCTGAATTCCCTGCGCGCCCTGCGGTCCTGTTGGTCCTTGTATTCCTTGTGGTCCCTGCGAACCGGTAGGCCCCTGAATACCCTGAGCACCTTGTGCGCCTGTTGGGCCTTGAATACCTTGCGGTCCTTGTGCACCCGTAGGCCCTTGTATTCCCTGAGCGCCTTGTGCCCCCTGCGGACCTTGTATTCCTTGTGGACCGGTTGGTCCCTGAATACCCTGTAATCCTTGCGGCCCCTGAACACCCTGCGGACCTTGTGCGCCCTGTGGTCCCGTATCACCGGTTGGCCCTTGTATACCCTGTATGCCTTGCGGTCCCGTAGGGCCGGTGGGTCCTTGTATGCCTTGTGCTCCGGTTGGCCCTTGTATGCCCTGAATGCCTTGAGGGCCTGTATCACCGGTTGGGCCTTGAATGCCCTGTGCTCCGGTAGCTCCGGTTGGCCCTTGTATGCCCTGTATGCCTTGCGCTCCTGTTGCACCAGTTGGACCTTGAATACCCTGAGGTCCCTGTGGGCCAGTTACACCATCAATACCTTGTGTACCTGCAATACCTTGCGGGCCGGTTGGTCCGGCAGGTCCTTGTGGTCCTGCTTGGCAAAGGGTAATCCACTGCGAAGAATTGAAATAGAAAAAGCAGCCAATATCGGTATCGTAAACCAACAAACCGTTTGCCGGTGATAAAATGGCATTGCGTTGGGCTGTGGTCATTCGCGGTATTAAAACGCCTTTGCCGGTAGCGCTCACATCGAGCATGGCGCTGGGGTCGGGCGTTAACGTTCCTATACCAACGTTGTTGTTTTGGGCTTTTACTTCAAACAGGCACACTGTTAACAGTAAAACCCACAAGGTGTAGTTTTTTTTCATAATGCTTCAGAAATAAGGTGTGTCAATGAAATTCGGGTGGAAAGATAAACGCGGTTTCCACTTATCCGAAATTTTTTGTGTAAAAAATTATACTTCCACAAAGTATCATAGAGTAAATTATGAAAGCAGGGCTGAAGGATGACTTACCTTCGTTCGTTAGTTCACTAAAGAAGAAAAAATGAAAAAAGAAATGTTTGTTGCAACAGCGATGGTTATGCTGCTTTCGTTGTCATCTTGTTTGGTAAGCAAGAAAAAATTTGATGAGCAGGTTGCTCTGGCTGATAAAATGAAAACCGAGCGCGATGACTGTAACGATAAACTGAAGCAAGCGAACACTACTATTGAAGACCTAAACCGGCAAATTGCCAATCTGGGCAGCGAAATTCAGAAATTGAAAGACAGTAATGCTTCGCTGGACGAAAAACTAAAAAAGTGCAACAAGCTACAGGATGAAACCAATGCGCTGTGTGAAAAAGTAAAACAGCAATTGGAGCAAATGACTTCGGCATCGGCATCGGAAAAAGATAAACTGTTGAAACAGTTAGCCGAAAAAGAAAAAGAACTGATGAATAAAGAGGCAGAACTGAACAAACTGAGTGCCGAACTTTCTGCCCGCGATGCCAAGGTGCGCGAATTGGAATCGTTGATTGCCAAAAAAGATTCCGCATTACAATCGCTTAAAAAGAAGATGTTGGATGCCCTGAAAGGCTTTAGCGATGCAGGCGAACTGACCGTATATGAAAAAGACGGGAAAATTTATGTGGCACTCAGCGATAAATTGTTGTTTGCCACAGGCAGCTACGCGGTTGAGCCGCGCGGAAAAGAAGCACTGAAAAAAATTGCCGAAGTGCTGAACAAACAAACCGATATTATGATAATGGTGGAAGGGCATACCGACAACAAGCCTTATGTATCTGCCACAACCGGACCGGTTAACAGCAACTGGGATTTGAGCGTTATGCGCGCCAGCAGCGTTACTAAAATTTTGGTGGGCGAAAATAAAGTGGATGCCAAACGTGTTACTCCGGCAGGAAGGGGTGAGTTTTTTCCGGTGGAAAGCAACGATACCCCTGAAGGCAGAAGCAAAAACCGAAGAATTGATATTGTGCTCGAACCCGACATGAAGAGCATTATGAATATTCTGAACGCCACCAATTAACCACAAAGCCTTTTCTCCGCTACATTCGCGCCATGTTTTTAAAGCGCGACCCGAACAATCCCGAAGCTGAAATGGGTTTCTTCGACCATGTTGAAGCGTTGCGTTGGCATTTGCTGCGTTCTGCCATTGCCGTGGTTGTTTGTGCTTCGTTAGTCGGCATTTTTTATGATTTCGTTTTTGAAAAAATTATTCTGGGCGTTTGCTCAAAAGATTTCCCCACGTACAAACTGCTTTGCATAGTGGGCGAAAAGTTCAACCTCCGCGAAAGTATTTGCATTGACCACGATATACCCATTACCCTGCAAAACCTGACCATGTTCGGGCAAATTACCCTGTTAATTCAGTATTCCCTCATCCTCGGGTTAGTAATTGCATTTCCCTACATCATTTTCGAGTTGTGGCGATTTGTGGCTCCGGCACTGAGCGAAGAAAGCCAGCGAAAAACCAGCCTCATTATCCTTGCTTGCTCAAGTTTCTTTTTTATTGGAGTGGCATTTTGCTACTTTGTTATCGTTCCTTTCTCCGTCAATTTTGCTGTTACATTTTCTATCAGCGATAAGATTAAGAACGATTTTACCATTGATAGCTATATTGATTTTTTTACCGTTATGCTGCTAGCCATAGGAGCAGTGTTCGAGTTGCCCATGATTGTTTACTTTCTTTCACGCATCGGCATTTTGGGTGCCGAGGTAATGAAGAAAGCCAGACGATATGCCATTGTTATTATTCTGATTGTAGCGGGTATGATTACACCCTCGCCCGATATGTTTACTCAATGCTTAGTGGCAGTGCCCATTTATATTTTGTATGAACTGAGTATTTTTATTGCGGAGCGCAATGACCGCAAGAGAAATGAAGCACTAATAGCATAAACATTCCCATTTAGGTAAATCCCGTAATGCGATTCTGAGTGTTTTGTGGTTTAGCTTAATTTTTGAGAAGGCTCTTTAGCTTGAAATTTGCTACAAGCTGTTTTTACATGTATTCTTTCAGCACAGAAAAATGCGTTTCTACAATAGCATTTTTATGCTCTCGCAAATACTCGGCAAAAGCATTGGCAACAGGGGAATGTTTCTTCCCCTTTGGCCAGTTTAATCGCCACATTGTTTTTATTGGAAGTCCCCTAACAGGTATAATTTTAATTTGTCCTGTTGTAAGTTCATTTTTGATGCCGATAAGCGGCATAATCGACATACCCAATCCGGCAATTACCGCTTGTTTAACAGCTTCATTCGAAGTGAGTTCCAGTTTTTTTCCGTATGTTAAATGATATCTGTCCATGAATTTTTCCATCGTCATACGGGTAGCCGACCCTTGTTCTCGGAAAATAAGCGGCAGTTCGCTAAAAATTTGTTTAGCAGTAATGCCTTTTTTTAGTTTTTCGGAAGCCCCACCTACCAAAAACAAACGGTTTTCAAGTAGGTCAATTTTTTCCACCGCAATATTTTCGGGTTGTACTGATACTAAAGCAAAATCTACTTCATTATTCTCAAGGTTTTCAATTACTCGACTTTTGTTGGTTACATCCATTCGCAATTCAACGCCCGGATTTTGTTTTAGAAATGCTGATAAAAAATATGGCATAACGTATTTTCCGGTAGAGACCACCGATATATTCAGGCGACCTGTTAAATGCCCCTTGTGTGCTTGCGTTTTGTATTGAATATTCTGCGCCAGTTGTAGAATTTCGTTTGCCGAAGCGGCAATTTCCCTACCGAAATCAGTAATGTAAATCTTCCGCCCCACCACTTCGGTTAAAGGAATATCAAATTGATCCTGAAGGTTTTTTAACTGTATCGAAACTGCAGGTTGCGTTAAATGCAATTCCTCGGCAGCCTTAGTTACGCTCTCAGCTTCAACAACTTTTAAAAACACGCGCAATTGTGTTAAGGTATAATTCATAAAGCAAATTTATGGAAAGCATATAAAAGATAAATAAAAAGATATAAACAGATTACACAGTTTTGCACCGTAAAAACAAAGCCAATGAAAAAAATAACTGTAGCTAAAGGGGATGGAATAGGTCCCGAAATTATGGATGCCACATTAAAAATTATTCTTGCTGCTGGCGCCCAAATTGAAATTGAAGAAATAGAAGTAGGTGAAAAAGTATACCTGGCGGGGAACACCTCCGGCATCGCCTCCGAATCGTGGGAAAGCATTCGCAGGAACAAAGTCTTTTTAAAAGCACCCATCACCACTCCGCAGGGAGGAGGCTATAAGAGCCTTAACGTAACCACGCGCAAGTTCTTGGGGCTTTACGCGAACGTTCGCCCCTGTTTCAGTTTGCATCCGTTTGTAAAAACAAAGCATCCGCAAATGGATATTGTAGTTATTCGCGAAAACGAAGAAGACCTTTATGCCGGAATTGAACATCAACAAACAGATGAAGTAGTACAGTGCCTTAAACTAATAAGCCGCCCCGGATGCGAAAAAATTATCCGCTACGCATTTGAGTATGCAAAGCTGTACGGGCGCAAAAAAGTAACGTGCTTTACAAAGGATAATATCATGAAACAGACGGACGGACTTTTTCACAAAGTATTTGACGAAATAGCCCGAGAATACCCTCAAATAGAAAATGAACACTGGATTATTGACATAGGCGCAGCTAAAATGGCTGATACACCGGAAGCTTTTGATGTAATTGTAATGCCTAATTTATACGGTGATGTACTTTCTGATGTAGCCGCTCAAATCGCAGGCTCTGTCGGGTTAGCCGGCTCCGCCAACATAGGTGAAGAATGCGCCATGTTTGAAGCCATACATGGTTCAGCACCTCGCAGAGCCGGACAAAACGTTGCTAATCCTTCGGGCTTGCTACAAGGGGCGGTGATGATGCTAAATCATATTGGTCAAACCGCAGTAGCAGAGAAAGTACAAAACGCATGGCTGAAAACAATCGAAGACGGAATACATACCTATGATATTTACACCGAAGGTATCAGCACCCGTAAAGTTACAACCAGCGAATTTGCCGATGCAGTGATAGCTAATCTCGGCAAACATCCCGTACAACTTAAGCCTGTTACTTACCGGTCGCAACCCATTCAACTTCCAAAATACAAACGCAACCCGCCCATGCCTAAAGAACTGGTAGGGGTAGATGTATTTATAAACTGGCGGGGAGATGACCCTGAAAAATTAGCTGCTCAAGTGCAGAAACTCAATAACGGACTTTTAAGCCTATCCATGATTACAAACAGAGGGATCAAAGTTTGGCCCCAAGGATTTTCTGAAACTTTTTGCACCGACCACTGGCGTTGCCGCTTTAAACCGGCAAACGGGAAACCGGTTATGCATAAACACATTATTGAATTACTAAACAAAGCAATTGAACATGATATTGAAACCATTAAAACCGAAAACCTTTATGCCTTTAACGGGGTACCGGCCTTCTCGCTCGGGCAAGGACAGTAATTGCAAAATAGGGAAACAGGCAAATGCACGATTTTGGCGCATACTGATTTTTACATGCATTGTTGTTGTTATTCTATCAGTAGAACTTGTTGCAAACGGAGATGCGATAGCTTATTCATTTCGCACCGGAATAACATTGATTGGAGTGCTTATATTCTTAAACCAATTAAGTAAAACCTAATTCTTATGAATACCACCAATGAATATAAATTGATTGACGGCACATTTTCAGCTCAGGAAGCGCGCGAAATATTGCTCGATATGATTAACAAGAAAATTCAGTTTCATCACCTAAAAAATTTCAGCTCAGAGGAACGATTCGGCAAGCCCGTTCCGGCTTCTCTGAAACGAATAAAAGAACTGGAACGCGACAAAGTAGAGTTGTTAAACAAATTAGAAATAGCCGCATTGGGGCAATATAAACTTCGTATAAAAGCCTCTATCGTACTCGGATTTTGTAAACAGCCTGAACTTGTTTAAAGGTTGTTCACTTGCCATTGCTTCTAAACATTGCAAGGAGCAGGTAGCTCAACCATTGTTTGAAACGGCATGGGGAGTTACCTGTACAACATCCAATGTTGATACTGATGCATCAGGCACTTTTACTGGTGAAACAAAATGCGAGTTAATGCCACTACAGGCAGCCTTACAAAAGCGCAACATGGCAATGCAACAAAACGGCTGTAGCCTTTCTTTTGCCAGCGAAGGATCTTTCTTTTTGCACCCGAATATTCCATTCGTTACGGTTAACGAAGAAATTGCTGTAATGGTAGATAAAGAAACCAAACTGCAAATTGCTGAACGTAGTTTAAGTTTTGAAACAAACTTTTGCCAATACTGCAATCTTTAGCCCTCCTTATGGAAGCAAACATGAATTTTGAGCTATCAACAATCCACTTGGGCTTTATAGCCACGGTTATTGTTCGACTATTGCATGAAGTTGTTATTTTTTGTTCAACCATATTGTAAATTAAAATGGCTCATATTGTTTAGCAACTAATTTGTAATTTGTTTGTACCTGTACAACGTTGCCGTTTGTTATGATGATCATATTTATTGTTTGCAACATGTAACACACCTTTATTATGATAAAGCCAACCACTCCCATTCAACGTTTTTGGAAACTCATGTCGCTTGAGCGGGCGGAGGTATTTAGTATTTACTTTTTTGCCGTACTCAGCGGAGTAATTTACCTTATTCTGCCGCTGGGTATCCAATCCATCATCAACCTGCTTTTCGGAGGTCTTATTTCCACTTCCATCGTTGTCCTTATTCTGTTGGTAGTAATAAGTGTTTTTTTTAACGGCTGGCTACAAATACGCCAAATGGAAGTTAACGAACGTATACAACGGAGAATTTTTACTCGTTACAGCCTTCAGTTTGCGCACAAAATTCCACGGTTAGATTTAATGGCAGTAGATGATTATTACCTGCCCGAACTGGTAAACCGTTTCTTTGATACCGCATCATTACAAAAGGGGCTGAGTAAAGTATTACTTGAATTTCCTGCCGCCACAATTCAAATACTATTCAGTTTGGTTCTTCTGTCGTTTTACCACCCCGTGTTTATAGCCTTTGGGGTTGTATTATTGGCATTAGTAGCCCTTATATTGCGATTTACTTATCCGCGAGGCATAGCAACATCGCTGGAAGAAAGCAATATCAAATATCAGGTAGGGTATTGGCTCGAAGAAGTAGCCCGAACCATAAAAACCATAAAGTTTATGGGTCGCAGCGAACTTCCTGCCCGAAAAGCCGATGTGCTGGTGAGTAACTACCTTGATGCACGGGCAGCGCATTTCAAGGTGCTTAAAATTCAGTTTTGGGCATTCGTGGGGTTTAAGGTAAGCGTTACTGCCGCTTTACTTATTGTGGGAGCCTTTTTGGTTATAGACCAGCAAATAAATTTAGGCCAATTCATCGCTTCTGAAATTGTGATAATAATGTTGCTTAACTCAGTTGAAAAAATAATCAGCAGCTTGGATGTAGTATATGACATGCTCACTTCGCTCGAAAAAGTGAGCAAGATTCTTGACAAACCCGAAGAAGAACAACGGGGCATTCAAATTAATGACGTAAACGGAGGCATCAATATTAAAGCTGAAAATCTATCCTATAAGTTCGATAACAAAGCCAACCCGGTTTTAAAAAATATGACCTTTGAAATGAAAAGCGGAGAAAAAATCTGCATTTTCGGAACCGAAGGTTCAGGCAAGTCCACTTTGCTTAAACTTCTTACAGGTGCCTATCCCAAGTATGAAGGCATATTACTTTTTAATAACTATCCGCTTGGCAATTACAATTTGCATGAACTTCGCCAGCAAATAGGTATTTATTTTGCCACAGCCGACCTTTTTTCGGGAACCCTTTTCGAAAACCTGACTTTGGGTAATGAAAAAATTACACCGGTACAAATACTGGATACTGCACGGCAAACAGGGCTGCTCAATTTCATCCAGTCGCAACGTGATGGTTTGCAAATGGAAGTAGATTCGCTCGGCAAAAAATTTCCCCGAAATATCGTCAACAAAATTTTGCTTACCCGCGCATTGCTTATAAAACCAAAACTTCTTTTACTTGAAGATTGCTGGAGTTCACTGGAAAAAATAGAGCAGGAAACAATAGTGCATAGTCTTACCGGCAAACATGCTTTGTTCACGCTTATTGCAGTTACTAATGACGAAAACTTTGCCCGTAAATGCGACAAAATAATGTTGTTAAATGAAGGTAAAATGGTAGCCTTCGGAAATTTTGAAGCGGTTAGTACAACCCCCGAGTACAAACGTATGTTTAAGAACCTCAGCTTATAAATCTTGAACCATGTGGCTGAATAAAGACAATGAATACCTGTTGCGCGAAAAGAAAGAATACATCTCTTTCCGAAAAGCCTTTGGCGAAAAGAGGGAAACAAAAACCATGTACTGGCTCGGAGGCTTTTCTATGCTGTTTGTCTTTACTATGTTACTGCCCTGGACACAAAACATACAAGCCCCCGGCATTATTACTACCCGCTCACCCGAAGAACGACCTCAGGAACTAAATGCCATTATAGCCGGTAGAATTGAAAAATGGTACGTGCGCGAAGGCGATATGGTACAAAAAGGTGACACCATTTTAAAAATAACCGAGATTAAAGAAAACTATTTAGACCCCGAATTGCTGAAGCGTACAGATGATCAGATAAAAGCCAAAGAAAGCACCATTGACTTTTACCGCAACAAAGTTGCAGCCACCCAAAATCAAATTGCAGCGCTTTATCAAGCGCGCGAACTGAAACTGGAACAACTACACAACAAAATACAGCAAGCAACCCTCAGCGTTCAAAGCGACAGCATGGCTCTGCAGGCAGCCATCACCGAGCTTAACATTGCACGCGAACAATTTAAACGGCAACAAGACTTATACAAGCAAGGACTAAAATCGCTCACTGAATTGGAACAACGCCAACAACAAATGCAAAATGCCGAAGCAAAGCGAACGATTGCCGAAAACAAATTCATGAATACCAAAAATGATTTACTAAATGCCCGCATAGAACTAAATACGGTAGATCGGGAGTATTCCGAAAAAATTTCTAAAGCTGAATCGGACAAGTTTACTGCCCTAAGCGAGATAACTAATGGAGAGGCCGAAGTGGCAAAACTTAAAAATCAATTTTCGAACTATGCAATACGCAATGCATTTTACTATGTGCTTGCTCCACAAAACGGGCAAATTACCAAAACTGTTTCGGCAGGTATTGGTGAGGTAGTTAAAGAAGGCGACATGATGGTAAAAATTGTTCCTGCCGAATTTCAGTATGCCGTAGAAATGTATGTAAACCCTGTTGATTTGCCGCTTATTTCCATAGGTCAAAAAGTGCGCTTTATGTTCGATGGATGGCCCGCTATTGTTTTCAGCGGTTGGCCCAATGTAAGCTACGGAACATTTGGCGGAAAGGTAGTAGCTATTGACAATGCTATTTCCGGAAATGGCAAATTCCGCATTCTGGTAGCCGAAGATAAGGATGATACTCCCTGGCCCCGTGCACTTAAAGTAGGAGGCGGTGCAAAAGGAATGGCGCTGCTTAAAGATGTTACCATTATTTATGAACTATGGCGGCAAATGAATGGCTTTCCTCCTGATTTCTACTCAGTAACCAACAGCAAAAGCGAACAGCAAAAATGAAGTTTGGGTGGTTAGGCATATTAGTTATTTGTTTTCCGGGGTGGGCGCTTTCCCAGTCCGATTCTGCACGTGTTTTATCGGTAAACGATTTTATCGGCATTGTAAAAAAATATCACCCGATAGCCAAACAAGCCGCTCTTATTCCGGAGCAAGCCAAAGCCGAACTGCTGATAGCCCGTGGCGGGTGGGACCCAAAAATTTACAGTGATTACAACCGTAAAACTTATGACGGACAAAACTACTACTCGTACTTTGAAAACTCGATGAGCGTACCCGTGTGGTACGGTATTGAGATAAAAGGCGGTTACGATTTTGTGTACGGAGGCAATATAAACAACGAATCAAAGTTACCTGACGATGGGCTGGGATATTTAGGTATTTCAGTGCCGCTGCTTAAAAACATGCTTATGGACAAACAGCGTGCAGTTCTTAAGCAGGCACAAATTTTTCAGAATGCCAGCGAACAGCAGCGGCTCATTATACTAAACAATTTGCTGCTTGAAGCGCTTAAAATATATTACGACTGGAGCTATGCCTATTATGAATACGACATCTATAAAATTGCCACCGAAGTTGCAAAAGTCCGCTTTGACGCAACTGTAAGCACGGTAAACCTGGGCGACCGTGCTGCTATTGATACCATTGAAGCGCTAACCCAACTGCAATACCGTCAATTCCAATTAAACGAGGCAAGACTGAAGTTTTTAAACTCCGGATTAGAATTGAGCAACTATTTATGGTTAGAGAATAACCTTCCGCGCGGATTCGATACAGCTATTGTTCCGGCACCGTTAAACTCCGATTATGTGGATGCTGAAATAGACCTTGTGCAAGCCGATAAACTGGCAAACGAGTTAACCCGCCAACAACCTTATTTGCTAAACTACCAATACCAACTTCAGCAACTTGAAGTAGAACGTAAACTAAAACTGGAGAATCTGAAACCGGTATTAAATGCAGCTTACAACGTGTTAAGCGAACGATTCAATTTTCGCAGCAACAGCGGCATTGTGTTTAGCAACAATTACAAACTCGGGTTAAACTTCAGCATGCCCTTGTCATTTATGCAAGCAAGAGGAGATTTGAAGCTCATGAAAATTAAAATACAGGAAAAACAACTGGAGCGAAACCTTAAAGCACAGGAACTTGCTGCCAAACTAAAGCAGGGTTTTAATGAGCTGATAGTTCTCCGCCAGCAAACCGCACTTTATACAGAAAGCATCAATGGATTTAAAAATCTCTTTGATGGAGAATCAACTCGCTTTAACAATGGCGAAAGCTCTCTGTTTTTAGTAAACGCCCGCGAAAACCGCTACCTTGAAGCACAAATAAAATTGCGCGAACTTCAGGCAAAGTACTACAAAACTGAAGCAGCGGTAAAGTGGACCATTGGCAACATAGCTCAATAACTTCTTTGCTCTTATGTTGTATATTGCCATCCAAAATTAACCCTATGCGTATTGCGCTTGGTGGCGACCATGCCGGCTTCGAATACAAAAAAGAAATCATTGAATTTCTTCAGGCAAGAAATGTTGAAACAAAAGATTTTGGACCGTTTAATCTTGATAGTGTTGACTATCCCGACTTTGTTCACCCTGTAGCAACTGCTGTTGAAAAAGGCGAATTTGATTTCGGTATTCTTATTTGCGGCAGCGCCAACGGAGTGGCAATGACAGCTAATAAACATCAGGGTATTCGCGCAGGTATAGCATGGGGAAAAGAGTTAGCTCAACTCACCCGTTCTCACAACAATGCCAACATTCTTTGCCTGCCCGCGCGGTTTATTTCATTAGATGTTGCTAAAGAGTGTGTAACCGCGTTTTTGGAAACACCTTTTGAAGGTGGCAGACACCAAAACAGAGTGAATAAAATTGCCTGTTAGTTTATTCTTGTTTGCGGAAGGAAAAAGGCGGTTAAGGCAAGCTCCCTTCCGCAAACATTGCACGTTACTCCCAACTAAGTATTAACCGGTTTATTGCTGTAAGCACACTTGGCGCTGTGTGTAACTTTGTCAAAATTATAGCTGCTTAAAGGTATAGCATTCAATACCACGTTACTTAACAACCTGTAGTTTACCTGTCTTAGCCGGTATTCCTTCCGAAACTATACGGTAGAAATAAAAGCCGTTGTTAATAGGAGAAATACTTGTAGTGAAAGTTTTAACGGTACCTAAGTATTGTTTAACTATCAACTGCCCTGCAATATCGCGTAACTCAAAGGTTACATTTTTCAATTCTCTTTCCGAACTAAAACTTACCTCATCCTTAGCAGGTACCGGAAAAACCGAGATTGCCGGCTCGCTTGCTTTTATATTGCGTACCGAACTTAATACTGCTGCTACGTTTTTAGTAGAGTCAATAACCGCAATGTCGCCTGTTGGTGAGCCAACGTAAGCAGAACAATTAGCTATATTACAACCAATGGCTGTGGTGCGGTTATCAGTTAAACCGTTGGCGGTAGTAATGCGGGTAAAATTCTGATTTTCGAATACAACAACTCCCGAATCGCGGGTAGTAAGCCAAACTTGTCCGTTACAACCAACTATCAAATCACTAATATTATTTTGCGGTAAAGAACTGTTAGCCGATGTAAAATTTTGGCAAGGCGGCCCGCTAACCGGGCATACCGAAAAGCCGCCCTGTGTACCTACATAAACCGCAGCACAATTATTATCTACAGCCAACGCTGTAACGCGGTTATCTACGAGTTTCTTATTGGCAATACTTGTATCAATAAAAGTAAAGCTAATGCCGTTTGAGGTATAGAATATGCCATTGTTGGCAGTACCTGCCCATAAACCCGAACAAGCATTATTGCTTCGTTGCACACAACTAATAGCAGGAAAAGGAGAAGCAAAACTTTGACGGAAAGTGTTTGAGGAGTCGAAGTTGACCAATGCATTTCCGCGCAATGCCCAAATAGAGTCATTGTTGATGTTTATTCCTAACACCTTTCCTCCGCCTAAATTTGACAAAGTATCCCATCCTGTTCCGGCTGTTGAAAAAGTAACTCCTTTAGCAGTAGCCGCATACGAGCGCTGTACGCCACCAACTACAGCCGGTTTTATATCAAATATGGTATCGCTGGTTAATTCAGGCGTATTGCTGCTGGTGTAGTAAGTCCAACTTTGCTGTGCAGCATCGTAAAAAGCAATTCCTTGTCCAAATGAACCCGCCCATACATCGCCATTGGGGGCAATTTCAATTACACTAATTTCGGTAATACCTATACTTTCTACTCCCCTGTTATTTTGTGCATGAGAATATAGGCAAAACAAAATAACCGAACAAGCCAATAAACGATGTTTTGAACTCATGGCGTATGTATTTTGGTGAACAATAATTATTTGACGATGTAAGACTACGAATTCCTTTGCCCGCTCATTTTACCTGCTCTGCAAAATACATTTTCATTTTACCCTTATTCTTGGCGTCTATTTCACCTCGGGGTATAAACCTAAATTGCTTATCGTTTTTCAACAACTCAAAAGTAGTTTCCGATACGTTTATTTTACCGGGTTCCGAATTTTGTTCCATACGGGCAGCCGTATTAACCGCATCGCCCCAAACATCGTAGGCAAATTTTGTTACACCAACTATTCCTGCAACAACGCTACCTGTATGTACGCCCACACGCACTTCAAAAGTTGCCACCCCTAACAGTTTTCTTCGAAGTTGCATAAACTCGATAATTTCCAACGCTGCATTTAACATATCAGCAGCATGCTTAGAATTAGGAGAAGGTAAACCGGCAACCGCCATATATGCATCGCCCACTGTTTTAATTTTTTCGATGTTATACTTTGCCATTATTTCATCAAACCCTTTAAAGCATTCGTGCAGTTCGTCAACTAATTGTTGTGGTGTAAGCCGCATACTTACTTTGGTAAAGCCAACAAAATCTGTAAACAATATGGTAACACCATCATACAACTTTGCCGTTGCTTTGCCGGTTTGCTTTAATTCTTCTGCTACTTCTTCGGGTAAAATATTCAACAATAAAGCCTCAGAGCGTTTTTTCTCTACATCCAGCGATTCGTATGCCTTTGTCAGTTCAACGTTTTTCTTTCGTTCTATTTCTGCTTCTCGTTCCTTTTGTTCTATCTCGTGACGCACGGTCATCTGTGCAATTTGACGGCTGGTTTCTGCATTCGATATTTCTTTATCTAACTCAGCGTATCGTAAATGCAGTCGGTATGCCGCTTCAAAATTTCCGTGATTAGCCTGCAACTTTGCCATATACTCGTAGGCTTCGCGCAAATGATCCCGTAAACCGGTTTGCTCAGCCAATGTAATAGCATTATTCAGAAAGCGCTCGGCTTTGTCATACTCGTTGAGCATAAAATACAACTCCCCGATATTGAAATAAACGGGAACTAACCTTCGCTTTTCATTCAATTCTTCCAAAAGCGATAATGCTGCGTTGTAGTAATCTAATGCAAGCGGAAATTGTTCCGTGGCTTTATACACATCCGCCATATTACTATACGAAGTAGCCACCTTTCCCTTATCACCTGCAAGTTCCTGAAGTTGCAAAACATGGCGATGCATTTCTAAAGCATCTGCGTATTTTCCCTGCTCGTTGTAAACCAAAGCAATATTGTTGAACGCTTCCCCCACTGCCTTCATGTCGCCTGCCTGTTGGCGAATGGCAAGCGATCGCTCATACATTTTCAGCGCTTCTTCAAAATTGTGCTGTTCATAGTAAATAATGCCTATGTTAGAACATGAACTTGCTATACGCAGCGGTTCATTTATTCTTTCAAAAACTTTTAATGCCCGCAAATGGTTTTTAAGGGCTAACGGATAGTTGCCCTGCATACCATAAATAATCCCCGAATTTGTGTAGAGATCTGCTGCGCCTTGTTCATCGCCCAGTTTTTCGCGTAGTTCAATAGCAGCAGCGTAATAGGCTAACGCCTCTTTGTATTCTCCACTGTAAAGTAAAAGGTTGCCCATTTTGTGCCGTACTTGCGCCTGCTTCTCTTCATCTTTCAGTTCTTCAAACAGTTTTAATGAATGCGTATAACGTTCTTTTGAAACGGAAAAATTGCGCTGACTATAGGCAGCCATACCTGCCTGAAAATATCCCATAGCTTCACCATACCGATAACCTAACATGTGTGCATCACTTATGGCAGCAAGGGCAGTATTCTCCGCTTCTTGCGGATTAGTTGAAATTACCAGCGCTGCCAGCTGATTCATAACATTTACTTTCTCTTCCGAAATTTTTTTCAGCGAGTTTATCTGTTCTTTAAGTAATGCTACCTCATCTGCCACGCAAGCGAAAGTGTAAAGAGTTCTGCAAGTTTTAAAAAGAGTTTTATCGCTCCACAGCAAAAAAAAAAAAAACACCGCCCCTTATCGGAACGGTGCTGCCTGACTGAAAAGATATGATACCGTGCTTATCTTCTTCTTAAAAATATCATGATGTAGTAAAGTAATGTGGCGAGTGACGATAAAGCTGCTACCACGTAAGTCATAGCTGCCCACCACAAAGCGTCTTTCGCCATTTCATGTTCGCGGGTGGAAACCAATCCTGCCTTGTTCAACCAAGCCAGTGCGCGGTTTGAGGCATCAAACTCTACCGGAAGCGTTACAAACGAAAACACCGTAGTTGCCGCAAACAATACAATACCAAAAAGCAATAGGTACGGAAATACTGCTACGGTAAGTACACCTGCAAGCAATATCCACTGCATCCAGCGCGATGCAAAACTTACAGCAGGCACCAACTTGGAACGCAGCCCCAACCACATATAAGCCTTAGCATGTTGAACGGCATGACCACATTCGTGTGCCGCTACCGCTGCGGCTGCCACACTTCTGCCGCTGTAAACTTCGGGCGATAAATTCACCGTTTTTTCAATGGGGTTGTAGTGGTCAGTCAGTTGTCCGTCTACTGAAATAATTTTTACATCGGTGATGTCGTTATCGCGCAGCATCTTTTCGGCTATTTGCGCTCCTGTTAAATTGCCGGTAAAAGCCACTTGTGAATACTCGTTGAATTTACTCCTCAGCCGCATACTCACCAACCAACTGGCAAGCATAATTACTCCAACTAGAATGAGAATTTCCATAGTCTATACATTTTTGTTTGGCAAGTTTATAACAATTTACGTGCTCAATGCTTTAAGCGCATCGTTTTGTCAAAGTTTAAGACGAAACGGCAGAAAGTTTATTGGAAGGCACTTTTCTGGCTGCTGTAATGGCTTCATTAATAGTTCGCTTTCAGCTTTTTACAAACTTTTTCAACTCTGCACATACTAAAATGCTAACGGTAGTCGTTGTAAATACAAAGGACAACAGCATGGCAATACTATACATAACTAAAACCAAATGTGTATGGAAACCAACAACAGCAGAGCAGGAAACAACAGAGGCTACATTAGCGCTATAGTAGTGCTGCTGCTCTTTAACATCGCCTCGCTTTACTTACTGCTTCACGAAAAAAACGAAAGCACCGACATCAACTCGCAAAAAGTGGCGTTGCAGGAAGATTTCAGAATGCTAAATGATACATTGTTTGTACGCAGCAGCGAAATTGAACAACTTACCCAGCGAAATACAGAACTTGACAAAACCATTGCACTAAAGCAAGAACAAATAGAATTGCAGAAAGCCAAGATTGTTGATCTTCTGAATAAGTCGAAACTTTCGCAGGCGGAATTGAGCAAACTGCGCGATATGGTAGCTGCCTACAAATCATCTATTGCCGAAATGGGTGAACGCATTGCTTTCTTACAAAAGGAGAATGAAACGCTGCACGCTTTAAACGGGCAACTTTCTACAGACCTTACAACCGAAAGACAAACCAACACACAACTTAGCGAGAAAAATACACAGCTAAGTAAAAAAGTGGAGGTTGGTTCATTGCTTCCGGTGCCGAAGTTAAACGTTGAAGCTGTACGTACACGCAACAATGGTAAAGAAATTGAAGTTAAGCGCGCTAAAGTTGCCGCTAATCTCAAAATCAGTTTCGAAACGGGCGAAAATAAAGTGTTAGACCCCGGACCTTTGAGTGTGTATGTTCGGATAATAAACCCGAGAGGCGAAACCATTGCAGTAGAAGACCAAGGTTCGGGAGTATTGCAAACTGCCAATACAGCAGAACCGGTGCTCTACACCAAAAAGGCTGACTTTGACTACGACCAGGCGAACAAAAAGATAGTGGTGTACTGGGGCAAACACATTCAAGAACCCGGAGTTTACAAAGTAGAGTTGTATCAGGCAGGTTACATAATTGGCCAGGGAGAAGTAAAACTGGGCTAATTCGGGGCAAAGGTTGCTTCGCCTCTTCCGGATTAAACCGGAAGAGGCTTTTTTATGCAAACGCATTGGCTGATAAATTTCAATTGTGCGGTTTTGCGAATGCACTTACCTTCGTCCCCGCATTTCAAAAACAACAATTACATGGAATTCAGAAAAGAAAAAGATACGATGGGTATTGTTGACGTACCCGCCAATGTGTACTGGGGCGCGCAAACACAGCGCTCTATCGAAAATTTTAAGATAGCACAGGACATCAACAAAATGCCCAAAGAAATTATTCGGGCGTTTGCGTATTTGAAGAAAGGTGCGGCACTTACTAATCTTGATGCAGGTGTTTTATCGAAAGAAACCTGCGACCTTATTTCAAAAGTTTGCGATGAAATTCTGGAAGGCAAGTTAGACGACCAGTTTCCGTTAGTTGTATGGCAAACGGGCAGCGGCACTCAAAGCAATATGAATGTAAACGAAGTAATTGCCTACCGTGCCCATGTAATACAGGGCGGCAGTTTATTGGATGAAAAAAAAGCCGTGCATCCGAACGATGATGTAAACAAATCGCAAAGCAGTAATGACACTTTCCCCACTGCCATGCATATTGCTGCTTACAAAATTCTTGTAGAAGTAACCATTCCCGGTCTAAAACAACTGCGCGATACACTGGCCGCCAAAAGCAAAGAATACATGCAGATTGTAAAAATTGGCAGAACCCATCTTATGGATGCTACTCCGCTTACCGTTGGGCAAGAACTTTCCGGCTATGTATCGCAACTCAATCATGGTATCAAAGCCATCGAAAACACCCTACCGCATTTAGCAGAACTGGCGTTGGGCGGTACAGCCGTTGGAACAGGAATTAACACACCCAAAGGATATTCTGAAAATGTAGCAAAACACATCGCCAATCTAACCGGACTTCCGTTTGTTACTGCCGAAAACAAGTTTGAAGCCTTAGCCGCCCACGATGCTATTGTTGAAGCACACGGGGCACTTAAAACCGTTGCCTGCTCGCTCATGAAAATTGCCAACGACATTCGCTTGCTGGCTTCGGGTCCGCGTTGCGGCATTGGCGAAATTTTTATCCCCGACAATGAGCCCGGCTCGTCTATTATGCCCGGCAAAGTAAACCCCACCCAATGCGAAGCCATGACCATGGTTGCCGCACAAGTTCTGGGGAATGATGTTGCCATTAACGTTGGCGGTGCGAACGGACATTTTGAGTTGAACGTATTTAAGCCAATGATGATTTACAATTTCCTTCACTCGGCACGGCTTATTGGCGATGTGTGTGTATCGTTTAACGATAAGTGCGCCACAGGCATTAAACCTTTGGAAGACAACATCAGCAAAAACCTAAACAATTCCCTGATGTTGGTAACAGCCCTCAACACAAAAATTGGTTACTACAAAGCAGCGGAGATTGCACAAACCGCCCACAAAACCGGCAAAACTCTTAAGGAAACAGCCATCAATCTCGGCTACTTAACTGCCGAACAATTTGATGAATGGGTTGACCCGAAAACAATGGTGGGCGAGTTAAATTAAGTTGTTTCTACTCCGGTTTAAAGAAAGCTGCAGACTGCCTAACAACCAAACCTTGCGGAGCATGGCGGGCGGCAAATGCACCTACTTTATTATACCAACCGGGCACTACCACTGCTTTGTTGCTGAGTAAACCGTCTAAACCTTCTTTTGCCACGCGGTCGGCTTTCATCATAAACAGAGAATTTTTTTCGGCTACTTTATCCATGTTGGCAGGAGCAAAAAAATCGGTTTCGGTACCTCCGGGGCAAAGCGCTGTAACGTTAACTTGCTGCTTTCGAAGCTCAAACCGCAGCGCACGCGAAAACGAAAGCATAAATGCTTTACTGGCACAATAAGCTGCCATATATGGCACCGGTTGAAATGCACCTGTGCTAACAGTATTAAGCAGATAGCGCTTTTGATGCGGGTTGGTAGCATTCAAAAATTCGTGCGCCATTTTTACCTGTGCATCCATATTAAGGTGCATTACTTCCAAGTGCTTTTCTAAAGGTTGTTGTTCAAATTTTCCGTAGTACCCCATGCCGGCATTATTTATAAGCATGTTTACATGAAAACCATTCTCCTTTATCCAGTCAAAAATTTTGCGGTGGATGGCATGGTCGAGCAAATTACCTGTATGGGAATACACATTCACTCCATACTTTTCCGAAATCTCTTTTGCAATATCATGCAGCAAGTATTCGCTGCGGGCTACCAAAATAAGGTTCATGCCGCGCGAGGCACACTCATAAGCAAAGGCTTTACCTATTCCTTTGCTGGCTCCGGTTATAAGGGTATAAAGCATAAACTATTTGCTGCCGGTAAACGGGTAATACTTAACATCGCTGGAGTTGGTTTTGCTTTGTGCCTGCCCGTTAAGTGTAAGCGTATTGCCATCGCGGGTAGCTGCTCCCGAAAAATGATATACATCGGAATAACCTACTATGGTTCCATCTTCACTTACCGTTGCGGTGGTAGCATTACTCAGTTTTGCGTTAGCTACTGTTGCAAAGGTTACATAACTGCCCAAATACAAAGCCTGTAGCTCTAACTTTAGCGTTTTCTTATCAACCTTGCTTACCACTACGCGGTTTACTGCCGTGCCTGCCACACCGGTATAAGTGCCCACCCAATCAATTGCCCAGTCTTTTTGGCAAGAGGAAAAAACAGTTACAAGAAGAAAGGCAACAACTAAAATTCTAAAATTCATGGTTTATGGTTTTGCAGTAAAAATAGAACAATACCACACACACGGGTACACAAAAACACGTCAACAAGTTCTGAGCATCTCGCTGTTCTGAAACATTTTTAGCGCACATAGCGTAAAAAGCGATTGGAAACCGTAAACTACCGTAACATGAAGAAGCAAATTCTATTTGCTATAGGCCTGACCTTAGCATCATTTAGTGTATTCAGCCAAAATATAGGTATTGGCGAACCTAATCCATCCAACAAACTTTCAGTAAAAGGGAATTTTAGTGTTGGCGAAAATTATTCAACAACCGAAGCACCAGTCAATGGTGTAATCATTGAAGGCACTGTTGGTATTGGAACAGCAAACCCAAGCAGCGAGGCCATTTTGGATCTTTCTGGTTCCAAAAAAGGATTCGTTTTACCCCGTGTTAACACTGCTGAACGCAATGCTATAAGCAACCCTCCTTTAGGAACACTGGTTTATGATACTGATGAAGACGCTATTTATACTTATAGCAACGGATGGATAAAAGCCATAGCGGGCGAACAGGGTACCGTTGGCGCAACAGGTGCAACAGGACCTGTAGGTCCTACAGGCGCAACAGGTGCTGATGGCGACCGTTATTCTACAACCTCAAGCACTAGCATGTCAATCACTTCAAATGCTTCCAGAACTTTTACCGTTGAAACTGGCTTAGCTTATTCTATAGGGCAAGTGGTTAAGGTAGCCAATACTTCCAGCCGATTTATAGTAGGAACTATTACCAGCTATAATAGCTCGAATGGCACAATGACTATTACTGCCAGTTCATCGAGCGGCAGCGGCACATACAATTCGTGGGAAGTAAACCTAAACGGAGCGGTAGGTGGACCTGCCGGACCTGCGGGTGCTACAGGAGCAACAGGAGCAACAGGCTCAATTTGGCTAAGCGGCTCTTCTGCTCCTACAGGCGGACAGGGTAGTATCAATGATTTTTATCTTCGCTCATCTGATGGAACTTATTATAGAAAAACAGGAGCATCTACATGGACTTCGCAAGGAGTGCTTTCGGGGCCTACTGGGGCTACAGGGGCTACGGGACCTACAGGGGTAACCGGAGTTACCGGTGCCACTGGCGCAACAGGACCTACTGGTGCAGGAACAGGCTACGCGGCAACATCATCCAGCAGTGTAGCAATTGGAACTGGCAGTAAAACATTTACAACCCAAGCTAACTTGGCGTATCTGCCTGGCATTCGCGTAAAAGCTGTGGATGCTAACAACACCAATAACTATATGGATGGTGTTGTAACCTCTTATTCAGGCAACACTTTGACGGTTTCTGTTGATGCTACTAACGGCAGCGGTACCATTAACTCGTGGAACTTAGGTGTGGCAGGAACACTAGGAGCGCAAGGCCCTATGGGCCCAACAGGGCAACTTTCTGTAGTAAGCTCAAATAACACATCAACTTCTACTTTTAATGTAGCAGGTACAACTAATTTCAGTACAACAGATTTAGGCTCGCTTACAATCTCTGAATCCGGCAATTATCTGATTACCCTAACGGGTGGTTTTTCAGGATCAAACGGAAACCGATTCTCTATTGTGCTTTGCAAGCGTACTCCACCGGCAAGTAATTCAACAGCCAATCAGATTGATGCCAGTATATTAAAATCGGGTATTAATGCCTCAGGTTTTACTTCTATCTCAACTCAAGCATACATTTCGGTTGATGAAGGCGATGTAATTTCTTTCAGAGGTGGGCAAACAAATGGTAATAATATAACCGGAACCAACTGGATAATGACTGCATTAAAAATCAACTAAACTTCTATCTCCCAAATAAAAAATCCTGCTCCGTAAGGCAGGATTTTTTATTGGTAACGCACACTAACGTTCTACAAAATTCTGTACTGCGACCCTCTGTTTTCAGCAAATCACATTGCTTTTTATAACAGAATCTTGTCAGCGCTAAAGCATTCATCCAAAGTGCCTCTACTAAACCGGAGCCATCTAAATACTCATTATCAATGCATTACAAAGGCACCTTAAAAAATATCTGCTTAAATGTTGTGTAGTTTAAAACTGAAAACTACATTTGCGCCCCGCTTTAAAAGGCGGTTAATTACTAAATTCTAAAATAGAGATTGTATGAAATCACGCAGCTATAGCACGGTATCAGTAGCTGAAAAAGATGTAAAGCGCAATTGGTTTATTGTGGATGCCGAAGGAAAAACTTTGGGACGTATGGTCAGCAAAGTAGCTTCGGTTCTTCGCGGAAAACACAAACCCACCTTTACACCTAATGCTGATACGGGAGACTTTGTTATTATCGTTAACTCGGCAAAAGTTCGCTTAACCGGAAAAAAAATGACCGACCGCCCATTGGTTCGCTACACCGGAAACCCGGGCGGACAGCGTTTCACCACTCCAAAAGAGTTGATCGAAAAAAATCCGAATAAACTGATTGAACATGCCGTAAAAGGGATGCTTCCGAAAAGTTCTTTAGGACGCAAAATGTTTGGTAAACTTTTTGTTTACGAAGGCTCCGAACATCCGCACTCGGCACAAAAACCAAAACAATTGATTTAACCCTTTCCAAACCTAGTATATGGATAAAGTAACCGTAGGAAGAAGAAAAGCATCTGTTGCACGCGCTACCGTAAAGGCAGGCAGTGGCAGCATTACCGTAAACGGCAAAGATTACAAAGTGTATTTTCCGCTCGTTTACCTGCAAAACAAAGTAGAAGCTCCTTTTAAAGTATCGGACAGCGAAGGCAAGTTTGATGTGGTGATTAACGTTTTCGGTGGCGGTATTAAAGGACAGGCAGAAGCCGTGTCGCTGGCTGTTTCACGTGCACTAATAATAGATAATGAGGAAAAACGTCCTGCACTGAAAAAGGAAAAACTTCTTCGCAGAGATGCCCGCGAAGTGGAACGTAAAAAAACAGGCTTGCGTAAGGCTCGTAAGAGAGAGCAATACTCTAAGCGTTAATCATGGTTTAATTCAAATAACAGAAACAACATGGAAAGAATCGAACATAAAACATTACTGGAAGCGAGCGTTCACTTCGGTCACCTTCGCAGAAAGTGGAACCCCAAAATGTTGCCGTACATTTTTGGCGAAAAGAAAGGCATACATATTATTGACCTGAACCGCACGGCTGATAAACTGGAAGAGGCTGCTGCCGCTGCCAAGTCAATTGCCAAAAGCGGTCGCAAAATTATGTTTGTAGCTACCAAAAAGCAGGCAAAGGAAGTAGTGAAAGCTGCTGCCCAGCGTGTTAACATGCCTTTTGTTACCGAAAGATGGTTAGGTGGTATGCTTACCAACTTCAGCACTATCCGCAAGTCCATCAAAAAAATGCAGAGCATCGAAAAAATGCTGGCTGACGGAACTTTGGAAAGTGTTACCAAAAAAGAGAAGTTGGTATTGAGTCGCGAAAAGGAAAAAATGGAGAAAGTATTAGGCGGTGTAGCGAGCATGAGCCGCGTACCAGCAGCATTGTTCTTAGTGGATATTATGCACGAAAACATTGCGTTGAAAGAAGCACAGCGCCTAAACATTAACACATTTGGAGTAGTTGATACCAACAGCGACCCTACAAAAGTTGATTTTGCTATACCCGGCAACGATGATGCAGCTACATCCATTGCAGTACTCACCAACTACATTGCCGATGCCATTGCCGAAGGGTTGGCAGAGCGTGCCGCTTCGCAGGAAGGCAGTGATCAGGAAACAGAAGAAGAAATAGCAGAAAGAAACCGTTACGAAGCCGAACTGGCAGCCGAAGAAGAAGGCGGTGAAACAGGTGATGCAAACGGTCGCGGTAAAAAACGCGGTGGCAATACCGGTGGTGGCGCAGGACGCACCAGAACAAAAACGGCAACCAAAAAAGTATAATTACTTGTAAAATATAACAACTGCTCATAGCAGTTTTACTGAGGTTGCCGGGTTGATTCAACTTGGCAACTTTGCTTAAACGGAGACCAATAAAAATTTAAAACACCCATAAAAAAAACGAAATGACAATTACAGCATCACAAGTAAACGAATTAAGAAACCTGACCGGTGCAGGTTTAATGGATTGTAAAAAAGCATTGACCGAAGCCAACGGAGATATTCAGGCAGCGATAGATTTTTTGCGTAAGAAAGGCGCTAAAGTTGCCGAACTGCGTGCCGGACGTGCTGCAGCCGAAGGGGTAGTAATAGCTAAAACTTCAGCCGACAATAAAACAGGCGTAGCTGTTTACCTTTCGTGCGAAACAGACTTTGTGGCAAAAAACGAAGAGTTTGTAAAACTGGCTACTGCTATTGCCGATGCAGCATTGGCAGCCGGTTCAAAAACAGTGGAAGAAGTTCTTAACCTGAGTTTAGGCAGCGCCACTGTTAAAGATGCTGTTCAGGAAAAAGTATCGGCTATTGGTGAATTGATTAACGTATCGGCTTACGAATGCGTAACCGGAGAAGCCGTAGTTGCCTACAACCACATGGGCAATAAAATTGGTGTGCTGGTAGCACTGAACAAACCTTTAAGCGATGCGGTAGCCGCAGTGGGTAAAGATGTAGCCATGCAAATTGCGGCTATGAACCCGATTGCGGTAGATGCAGCAGGAGTTTCTGCCGAAGTACTGGAAAGAGAAAAATCTGTTGCCCGCGAAAAGGCAGCCGCTGCCGGTAAGCCGGAAAACATTCTTGATAAAATTGCCGAAGGTGCCGCAAATACTTACATAAAGGAAAACACGCTGCTTACTCAAGCGTTTGTAAAGGATGGCAGTAAAACAGTTGCTCAGGTATTAGGCAGTGCCGAAAGCGGACTGACCGTAACCACTTTTAAGCGTGTGGAAAGAGGCGCTGCGAAATAAGCAGAGCACCATCTTAAACACAAACGGGCTATCGCAACAAACGATAGCCCGTTCCTTTTTGTGTAATGCTCTGCAATGCGTTTAGAAAATTATGGCTGATACGTAGCCATACTCATTATTATTCCACTCGGCTGTGCTATTAACGCGAACAGAAGCGCCAAAATCCCACGTTCCTGCTCCCGGAGTTACTACAGCCGAAACAGTAAAGCTATGTCGCGTATTTTGTGCAACTCGTAAACCCAACATTACAGCACCAATATTGGTAGGGGTAGCGTTCCCGTTACTTGCATAAGCAGGTGCAATATCTAAGCTATTGGCGCCACCCGCACTTGTAGAACCCATTGTAACAGTAGCTATTATCAATACCTTTTGTCCGGCTGTGGTGGTTAACGTTACCTTCGGTCCCGACCAAGCAAAAACTCCGGGTGCTGAAGGGGTACTACATAAGCTACTGGAATAATTACCTGTGGGCGCCTGCCATGTTGCTAATCCGTTAGCATCTGATGTCAATACTTTACCTGCACCGGGCGAGCCACCGGTAATTTTTACCTGCCCGTTAACCTCTAATCGCGCTCCCGGGTTAGTAGTGCCAATGCCAACATTGCCACCGGGTGCTATGGCAAAACGCGTAGGAGGATTAGAATCGAAATCATCATTCGACTCTGCTATCTCAAAATTGCCACCTAACATAACAGAAGAAATCCTCCAGTCTGTCCAACCACCTCCTACATCGGGCTTCAGGAAATCTATGCCCATTGTATCGCCTACAGCCGGTATTGAATCTGTGAGTCTAATAAACTCTTTTCCACTGCCCGATACTTCCAAATGTTTGGAAGGTGCGGCAGTTCCAATTCCTACATTGCCACCATTATTGTAAATATTGCTGCTGTTGGTTACCCAATTGCTGCCATCCCAGTAAGGAGTGTTACCTGCTACTGCCCCGTTCGGCAATAAGCCGGTGGCACCTGTTGCGCCTGTAGCACCTGTTGCGCCAATGTCTCCAGTGGCCCCGGTAGCACCTGTTGCTCCGGTAGGTCCAATTGGTCCCGTTGGACCCGGTGTGCCTCCGTTAGCAGCATATAATGCATACGGAACACTCAATAATTGTGTTGTTCCCATATCGGTATAGCTGCTGCCTCCGGCTGGGTCAACTTCTACCTGTAGCCACTTGCTGCCGCTGCCCCAGGCAACACCAGAAAACGTTCCGCTTACTACGTTGCCATTTCCTACTGCGTGGGTGATTAAACCAAATTGATTGGTGGTAAGTGTTTTTGTTTCCTGATATACTGATGAACCGGACGAGGAACCATCGCGTATGGTAAAACGTGCACTAACGTTCTGATTGGCTACCACAGCGCCTGAGTTGTTGCGAACTACTGCCTGATAGTTAAATGCCTGCGGGGCTTGTGCCCATGTGCTTACTGTAAGAAATATCATTACCGTAAGCGCGAGTAAATTCTTTTTCATGCTTTTTAGTTTTTGGTGTTTAGGAATTAATGAATAACCTGAAAGGGTTTACTGATTAAGCGGGTGCGGTTGTCTTTATCGCTGGTAAACGTGAGTGATAAAAAGTAAGTGCCTGCCGAAAAATTAGCTACCGCAAAACCATCGGTAGTTTTGCCCATGTCGTAGTTGCCGTTGTAGAGGTCGGCCATTTTCTGACCCAGCACATCGTAAACAGCTAAGGCAACTCTTCCCGGTTCGGGAAACTGGTAGCCGAACCACAGGTTATCTACCGCAGGGTTCGGGTAAACTACGAAAGAACCGAAATCATCTTTGGTCATATCAAGCAATCCGACCACTTGGTCGTTAGGCTGTTGAAAGCCTTGTGTAAGTATATTTCCGCCCGCAGAAAAAGTTTGCACCATGGTCATTTCGCCTACTGTGTACGAAAGGCTGCCGTTGGCATTGGAAGAAAACCCTCCTGTGCTGGAAATAACTGTTGGAGATAACGATTGGGCGCTCATCCACAATGGGGCGAACACCGCCATTAAAAACTTAATTGGTTTCATCATGTGTTAAGTTTTGGTGAAAGAATAGAGTGTCAGAACTGGTGTTGAAAGTATAAACATTTTTCGTGACGGGTAACATTTTTTAAAAAAAAGTGCGCCATGCTATGCTATGGGTGCATTTTGTAACTTGCATTCAAAATTGAGTACAAATGGAATACATGCCTTACCTGCAGCGATATGTAAATCACATTGTTTACGACATTATCCGCTATTTTTTATTTGCAGGCATTCCTTTCCTCATTTTTTATGTACTGTTTAAATCGCCTTTGTTTCGTTTTAAAATTCAACCCAAGTTTCCGGAGTGGAAACATATAAAGCGCGAGGTGTTGTTCTCCATGTCTTCTATGGCAATTTTTACTACTGTTGGCACCGGAGTTTTTTGGATGCACCGCCACGGCTACACAAAAATTTACAGCGATATGAATGAGTATTCTATCGCTTACTTTTTCTTTTCGATTGTGCTGTTCATTGTGGTGCACGATGCGTATTTTTACTGGAGCCACCGGTTAATGCACCATAAAAAAATTTATCCGCATGTACATCTCATTCATCACAAAAGCATTAACCCCACTCCGTGGGCAGTATTTTCCTTCCATCCGTTAGAAGCCATAACACAGGTGCTTATTTTACCCATTATGGTAGTAAGCGTTCCGCTTCATCCGCTCGCCATTTTTACTTGGGGCATTTACCAGTTGCTGCTGAACGTTGGCGGGCATTTAGGGTTTGAATTATTCCACAGCGGCTTTACCAAACGGATTGCTACTAAATGGCACAACACTTCTACGCATCATAACATGCACCATAAATATGTAAACTGCAACTACAGTCTTTATTTCAATGTTTGGGATAGAATAATGGGCACCAATCATGTTCGTTACGATGAAGAGTTCGAAACGGTTTGCGAGCGCAGGCAACAACTTTCGTTGAAAAAGGAAAATGAGAACGCTGAACTGCCGAATGAAGCCACAACGGTTTAAATGCCGAATGAAAAAAATCCTTGTAGCTTTTCTTTACGTTCTGTTAGGTAACAGTATGAGCGCTCAGCATACGCCATGGTATCATAACACCTCTATTTATCAGATTTATCCGCGCTCATTTTTTGATTCGAATGCCGATGGCATTGGCGACATTCCCGGAATAATTGAGAAGCTTGATTACATCCGCAGCATGGGGTACGATGCTGTTTGGTTTTCGCCATTTTACAGCAGTCCGCAGCGCGATTTCGGCTACGATATTTCCGATTACCAAAACATTGCTCCCGAATACGGAAGCATGCAAGATGCCGAACAACTCATCAGTGAAGTTCATGCGCGCGGCATGAAAGTAATTTTCGACATGGTGATGAACCATACTTCGGATGAACATGCGTGGTTTAAAGAATCGTCTTCTTCTAAAAATAATGCAAAAGCCGACTGGTATATCTGGCGCGATAAACCTACCCGTTGGCAGAGTTTGATTATGGGAAGCGGTTGGCATTACTGCGAAGCGCGCCAACAATATTACTGGGCAAGTTTTCTACCGTTTCAGCCCGACCTCAATTACCGCAACTCCGATGTAAAGAAAGCCATGTTTGATGTAGTTCGGTTTTGGTTAGATAAAGGTGTGGACGGTTTTCGCCTTGATATTTTCAACTCGGTTTACAAGGATGCACAATTTCGCAGCAGTACGACTGTGCGGCATGAACTGCGAAAAGCAGGTTGGGAAAAGGATTACGTGCGTTCCGTAAAAGCATATCTCAACCTTCCTGAAAGTATTGAGTTTGCCAAGGAGTTACGTGCTGTTTGCGACAACTATGGCGATAAAATTTTGCTAGGAGAAATTTACGGCAACCATGCCGTAGTAAAAAAATATCTCGGCAAAAACAAGAATGACGGACTTGGCTTGGTCTTTAATTTTGAAATGCTGCGTTTTCGTTTTAACGCAAAATATTTTCATGGGCTGGTTACTTCGTTGGAAGAGAATTTTCCTAATCCGTATTCGCCTGTTTATGTTTTCAGCAATCACGACCGCAGAAGAAGTATGACAAGGCTGAAAGGCAACACCGCAAAAGCAAGACTACTACACATGTTTCAACTTACAGTGCGCGGAGTGCCGTGTATGTATTATGGCGAAGAGTTGGGAATGAGCGATGGGCGAATTCCGTACAAAAAAGGATTAGACCCCATTGCCCGGAAATACAAATGGGTAGCGCGTTTTCTTACCGACTGGGCAGATGAAACACTCAACCGCGATGATGTGCGTACGCCCATGCAATGGAACGCATCTTCGAATGCAGGTTTCACCAAAGCAACCACCACATGGCTGCCAGTTAATGGCAATTACACCGAAGTGAATGTTGAAACATTGGAGCAAGACAGCAACTCGCTTATCAGCAAAGTGAAAGCGTTACTTAACCTTCGAAAAAGTAATTTGCCGCTTAACTGCGGAACCTTAGCACTTGTTGCGCCCGATGTTTTGCCGAAAGGAGTATTGGGATATAAACGAAAAAACGGCAACGATGAGTTGCTTGTGCTGCTCAACTTCAGTAAAAAAGAAGTGGTCATTAACGACCTGCAAAACAGCAAAGTGCTATTCTCCTTAACACCATCCGATGTTAAAGAACAAAGTAGTGTTAAACTTGGCGCCTACGGTGGAATTATTCTCAAACTGTAAGCTTTATGCCGTTAACGCTTGGCTGTTATCTTTGCGCGTTTTACAAAATTACCCTATGAAAAAAGCTGTTTTATTGCTGTTGGTGTTGTTAAATGTTTCGTGCTTTGCCCAATCGCCCGGTTGCGATATTCAGGCAATACGAACCGCTTTAACAGGAGCCGGCTATTATGAACTTACGGTACCTTCACAGCCATGCAGCATGTATTTTGTGAATCCAACCGTACAAACGCCCATTCAATCGCAGCAGGCAGCACAACAATTCGGAGCGCATTTGGTTTCCTTTCAAAACGCACAGGAAAATCAGGATGTGCTGAATGCCATGTACAGCAGTCCGTACAGCCCGGCTAATTACTTAATATGGATTGGATTGGGCGATGGCGCCCAAGAGGGCAACTACCGTTGGTATGACGGCACTCCGTTTACTTACACCAACTGGGCACCCAACGAACCGAACAACCAAGTACCATCGTGTTGTGCTGTTCCTATTATTGGTTGCGTTCCGCCCGATATCCGCTGCCAGCAAGGCGAAGATTGTGTGCTGATGTACGGCAACGGAACATGGAACGATTTCGGCTGCGATGTAAATCATATTTCGGTGATTGAAATAAACCTTTGTATGCAGGCAACCGCAACTGCCGATTCAGCGATTGTTTGTGTAGGTAACTCCACTACGCTTTCGGTTAGTGCCTTGTTTGGATCAACTCCATTTACTTACAATTGGAATCCCGGCAACAGTTCAGGCAACACGTTTACGGTAAGTCCCACTTCCACCACTTCGTACACCGTTCGTGTTACCGATCGTTGGGGGTGTTATGCCGATGATACTGTTGTGGTTGCTACACAAACATGCAGCGCACCACAACCCGGTTGCGATGTAAATGCCATTCGTGCTGCCTTCACCGCAGCAGGCTACAACGAATTGTTAGGTGTTCAAGGGCAACCTTGCAGTATGTATTTTATAAATCCTGTTTCCCAAAATGCCAATCTCTCTGAGCAAGCGGCACAGCAATTAGGCGCGCACTTAGTAGTGTTTAATGATGCAGCAGAAAATCAAGCAGTGGTAAATGCACTCAATGCTTCCGGCATTATTGCATCGGTTGGAGCCGTATGGGTTGGCTACAGCGATGAAATAGCCGAAGGCAACTGGATTACACTGGATGGCACACCCATGACCTATACCAACTGGGCACCAAATGAACCAAACAATAACGGGCAGGGGGCTACCTGTTGCAGTTTTCCCGATTTTTTGGGAGGCTGCCAAACCAGCGAAGCGTGGCGCTGCCAGTATGGGGAAGACTGCGCGCAGATTTACTCCAGCGGACAATGGAATGATTTACCCTGCGACCGCAATAGTGTTTCGGTCATTGAAGTAAATCTTTGCCCTGTAATTACCGTTTCAAACGATACCACCGTTTGTGCAGGAAGTAGTGTGGTGTTAACAGCTTCTACGTTACTTGGCTCTACGCCTTACACGTATTCGTGGAATCCGGGCAGCGGAACTTCTTCAACCTACACAGTTAATCCGGTCAACACTACTTCGTACATTGCAAACGTAACCGACCGTTGGGGATGTTTTGCACAGGAAACAGTTACAGTAACCGTACAAGGCGGCAGCACACAAAGTTTTACGGTTAATCCTAATCCGGTTTGTGAAAGTTTTCCGGTTACGGTTTCGTACACGGGCAGCGCACCTTCTTCTGCCACTTATACTTGGAATTTTGATGGAGGAAACATAGTTAGCGGCAGCGGACAAGGACCTTACCAAATAGTTTGGCAAAGCAGCGGAGTGAAAAATGTTACACTTAACGTGTCGGATAACGGCTGTGCTTCTCCGCAGGTAACACAGCAGGTTACGGTAAACGCCAACCCCGTTGCCAATGCAGGAGCCAATGCAACAGTATGTTCCGGCAATCAGGTGCAACTTGGTTCGGCACCAATTGCAGGTTACACGTATCAGTGGTTTCCGGCAACAAACCTTTCATCGGCAAATGTTGCCAATCCGGTTTGTAACGCAACCAACAGCAGTGCTTCTCCAATGGTAGTACAATATGTGTTAGGTGTAATGCAAAACGGATGTTTGGATTCCGATACAGTAGAAATAACTGTAAACCCATCGGGCGCAACCACTATTAGCGCATCGGGCGCAACAAGCTTTTGTAATGGGGGAAATGTTGACATAACGGCTGATTCTGTCTTCTCAAACTATGCATGGAGCAACAATGCAACAGCAAACAATGTTACTGTTACACAAAGCGGAAATTATACGCTTACGGGTACCGATGCTTCCGGTTGTCAGTTTATCAGCAACACTATTACTGTTACCGTTTATTCAAACCCAACGCTAACGCTGGCAAGTTCAACTGATGAAAGTTGTTTTGGGTTAAGCGATGGCAGTGTTACTGTTAGCGCCAACAGCGGAACCGCTCCATACAGCTATTTGTGGAATACCAATCCTTCGCAAAACAATGCAACCGCCACTTCGCTTTCACAAGGAAGTTATTCAGTAACCGTTACCGATGCCAATACTTGCACCGCATCCGCCACTTATTCCATTAGCTCTCCCACTCCACTACAAGTAAGCGTAAGCAATGTTACTAATACAAGTTGTTCGGGCTTTAGCGATGGTGCCGTACAACTTTCGGTAAGCGGAGGAAATCCTTCTTACGCTTATTCATGGAATAACGGAGCAACAGGAAATCCATTGAGTAATGTTGGGGCAGGTTCCTACACCGTTACTGTTACCGATGCCCATAACTGCACAGCCGATGCATCGGCAACCATCAGCGGACCACCGCCAGTTACGTTTACTTTAACCGGAATTGATTCAATAAGATTTGGAGAAGAAGTGCAATTGCTTACCGATGTGCAGCCTTCAACCGGCAATTATACGTATGAGTGGAATCCCGCAACTTACCTAAGCTGCTCCAACTGTCCTTCCCCATATTTTTCGGCCATCCGCACTACAGCGTATGAAGTAACCGTAACCGATGATTTCGGATGCAGCGTTACAGCTGAAATTACCGTTCATGTGTTGCCCGACAAACCGGTTTTTATTCCAAACGTATTTACCCCGAACAACGATTCGCAGAACGATTACTTCAGCATTTTTGCAAATGGAGTAAACTACTACAGCCTTAAAATATTTAACCGCTGGGGCGAAAAAGTTTTTGAATCTTATAATTCAACAAATGGTTGGGATGGCACTTATCTCGGTAAAGAAGCTGCTCCGGGTGTGTACACCTACACTGCTATTATTACTTTTTTAGACGGAGAAAACCGCCAATATAAAGGTGCAGTTACGTTGCTCCGATAACATTTTCTATTCTGTGCTAAGGTAAGGGGCAAGTTTCGCAAAGGAACTATCGGTTACCGTTGCCAACTTTCGCAAGTCGTCAATGCTTTCATAATTGCCGTGTTGCGAACGGTAGTTGTAAATAATTTTTGCCAACGGATAGTTGATGTACGGATGTTTTCGCATGGTTTCAATATCGGCTGTGTTAACGTTTATCTTAGCAATTTCTGTTGGTGAGCAAACAAATCGGTCTTTCAACGATTGATAGGTGCTGTCGGGCAATCCCCAAACTTCGCTTACCTGCTCAACTGAAACAAAGCCACCCAATCTTGTACGGTAGTTTACAATTCTGCGGGCAAGCGATGGTCCAATTCCGCGCAGCCGTTCAAACAAAGCGGAATCAGCAGTATTGATATCAACGGTGTAAGTTTTCTTTTCGGCAGGTATATTGTAGTTGCTGCGATACTCCTTTGGCGGTGCCGTAATCTCTATCTTGATATACGGGAGCAACTCATTGTATTTTTCATCGCTTACCACATATAGCTTTCTTACATCTTCCGGCTTGTAAAATTTGCCGCCTTTTGCTTTGTAAGTTTCAATAAGCTTTGCCTGCTTTTGGCTAAAGCCAAGCAATTGCCATTCCTTCTCTCCTATTGTGTTAGGGTCGAAATCAAAATAAGTAACAGCTTTTTCCGCTTTAGTTTTTGCAGAAAATGAAGCGATGTTATCGAAAGGATTGTAAGTAAACTGCTCATCAGTTGCGGTGTCTGCTTTAATGTGTTGTTCATTGTATTCAGCAATAAACGCCTCTACTTCCGCTGCATATTCATTGCCAGAAAATGCGGAGGTAACAGGCTGGAGATAGAAGTAAACCGCGGGGGCAATCAACACTATAACAATCAACATTATTAAAACAACCGCTGCGTTTCTTTCTCCCCGTTTAAAGGCGAAAAAGTCCTTAAGCATATATAGGCAAAATACATAAAATTTTCTTATCGCTAATACATAAAATAAAAAACCCGGGCTGAGAACCCGGGAATTTTATGGACACACTAACAAAGGAGAGAAAGCTTGCTCCAATAAAGGAGGCGAAGTATTTTTTTAATCTACATTATCATGCAGAAACGAATTGTTCTTTTTTATTTCGGGGCGGTCTAAATCATCGTTGCCCACGGTGTAACGCGAATAGTCGGTAGCGGTGGAATAGTTCTTTCCGCCAAGGTCAACACCTTTTCTTTTGTAAGCCGGTTCGTTTTCCAGTTCATCTACTTTCAGTTTCTGACCTACACGGTAGCTTAAACTTGCCAGCACTTTTTTGCGGTCTTCCACTTTGTTTGTCATTTCCTCTTCGGGAGTAACCTCGCGCTCAAAACTCTTTACGGTATAAACTTTAAAATCTTCTTCGGGCTTCTGGAATTGCGGAGCAGCTTCGGTGGTTTGTGTTTCTTCCGCTACTTCTTCGGTTGTATGCTCTGCAATTACCTGCTCTTCGCGGGTAACCGAAAACTCTACCACGTTGTTGCTTTCGGCAGTTTCGTCTAATTGTTCAAAAAGGTTGAATTCTTCCTTCTCTACAATTTCAAGCACCTGCATCTGTTTTACTTCTTCCTCTTCTTCTTTCACCGGTTCTTCAATAATTATTGCAGGAGCATCGTTCGTTACTTCGGGTTGAACAACCACTTCTTTCACTTCTGGTTTATCGTTCAACTCGTACACTTTTTTAATGCGCGGCTCGGTATAAGTGGTTTTCTTTCCTACTTCAAAACCGGTGGCAATAATGGTAACCGAAAGTTTATCGCCATGCAAAGGGTCATCGCAGGTACCGAAAATTACATCGGTGCTGCCGGTGGCTTCCTGCACATATTCCATTATTTCGCCAATCTCGTCCATGGTTACCTGCTGTTCGCCTGTGGTAATGTTTACCAATACTTTCTTCGCACCGCGTATGTCGTTATCGTTCAGCAGCGGAGAGTTCAACGCGCCTTTAGCAGCCAACAATGCACGCTCACCGCCCTCGGCAGCCGCGCAACCCATAATGGCAGAGCCACCGTTCTTCATCACGGTTTGTACATCGGCAAAGTCAACGTTTATTTCACCGGGAACGGTAATGATTTCAGAGATGGCTTTTGCTGCGGTGGTTAAAATGTTGTTGGCATGACCGAAAGCCTCTGAGCGTTTCAGGTTGCCGAACATCTCGCGTATTTTATCGTTGTTGATAATAAGCAGCGTATCTACCTGCTCGCGCAATCGTTCAATTCCTTCAATGGCCGCATTGTAACGACCTTTTCCTTCGAACCAGAACGGGGTGGTAACAATACCCACGGTAAGTATTCCCATTTCGCGGGCAATGCGCGCTACTACGGGTGCAGCACCTGTGCCGGTTCCGCCACCCATACCGGCTGTAACAAAAACCATTTTCGTGTTTTTGTTCAGCAAATCTTTTATCGCGTCTATTGATTCTTCGGCTGCTTTTTCGCCTACTTCGGGGCGGGCACCTGCCCCAAGCCCCTGCGTTAAAGCAGGTCCTAATTGAATTTTGTTCGGAATGCGGCTCATGTCCAATGCCTGTGCATCGGTGTTGAGTACCACAAAGTTTACGCCTACAATGCCCTGGTCGAACATGTGGTTTACGGCATTGCTTCCTCCTCCGCCCACGCCAAAAACTTTAATGATGGAGGCTTGCTCCTTTGGTAAGTCGAACTGAAAGAATGGTTCCATAAAATTTTTGTTTTAGTTAGTTATAGTGTGTTGTGTGTGTCATGAATTAAAATCTCCGTTTACCTCTCCGTCTTCGAACCAGTTTTTAAATCGCAGAATCATATTTTCAATCGGATTCTTGGCTTTCTTTTTCTTACGCTCGTCCATAATTTCTTCCGGATGGCGGGTATCGGTTTCGGTTTCGTGCGGCACATCGGTAACAGGCACGTTCGGCTCCACTGCAAAATCTGTTTTCTGCTCTTCGAACAACTCGGGGAAAAATTCCACGCGCTGCGATTCTTTCATTTCATCGTACTCTTTGTAGCCTTCCAGTACTAAGCCAATACCGGTTGAATACATCGGGTGTTTGAGTTCTTCTTTATTATCCTTGGCGATGTATGATGTAGGGAAACCGATGCGTACCGATAATCCGGTGGTGTATTCCACCAACTGTTTCAGATGTTTCAGTTGTGAGCCACCGCCCGTAATTACAATACCGGCATTGAGCGAATTCACGTACCCCGAACTCTTGATCTCGAAAAATACGGCATGGAAAATTTCTTCCATGCGTGCATTGATAACGTGCGCCAACGTACGCATCGAAATTTCTTTGCGGTCGCGCCCCGCAATACCGGGTATAGAGATGATTTCGTTTTCGTGTGTTTCGTCAGGAAGGGCACTGCCAAAACTTGTTTTCAGTTTTTCCGCCTGCGGACGCAGCAGTTTGCATCCTTCCATAATGTCTTCGGTAATAATATTTCCGGCAAACGGAATAACAGCCGTGTGGCGAATAATTTTGTTTTTGAAGATGGCTACATCGGTAGTTCCACCGCCAATATCTACCAGCACTACACCTGCTTCCAGTTCATCGTTATGCAACACCGCAGCCGATGATGCCAGCGGCTCTAAAAACAAGCCTGCCATTTTTAATCCGGCACGCTCTACACATTTTTTAATGTTTTGTGCTGCGGTAACTTTTCCGGTAATGATATGAAAGTTGGCTTCAAGGCGGCTGCCGCACATACCCACCGGGTCAATAATATTGTGGGTATTATCTACTGAAAATTCCTGCGGCAGTACCGTAATGATTCGCTCGCCCGGCTCCAGTGCAATGCGGTGCATATTCTGCACCATGGTTTTTAAATCTTCGCGGGTAATTTCTTCTTCCGAATTTTCGAGCGTATAAATATCGCGGCTTTGCTTGCTCGAAATATGCTGACCGGCAATACCTACAAACACGCTCTTAATATCGAAACCACTCTGGCGTTTTGCTTCCGCCACCGCCTGTATTATTGCTTCGGTAGTATTTTTAATGTTGGTTACTTCGCCACGTGTTACACCAAACGAGGGCACTTTACCCATGCCGAGGATGCGTAGCTTGCCAAACTGATCGCGCTGCGCCACAATAGCGGCAATTTTGGTAGTTCCTATATCAAGCCCTACTATCACCGGATTTTCTTTTGTGTGCGCCACTGCCATATTCTGTTTTATAGTGTGTTGGTTGTGTCTTTCTTTTCGCAAACCACCTGCCGTTCAAATTTCAGGTTGATGGTTTTGTATTTATCCCAGCCTACTTTTTTCAATCCTTCGTTGTAAAAAATTTTCAGTCGTTTGAATTTTTCTTCTACTTGTTCATCTGACCTGCCAAAGCGTATGGTGTGCATTCCCGAAACGGGTATAATGTCCACCTCGGCATTTTCATATACATACACCTGGTCAACAAGGGCATTCAGAAATTCATCGTTTCGAACAAACTGAATAAGATGGTAAAGAGCGGCTTGTACGGTGCTGTCGCGTTTGGCGTTTTGTTGACTTTCGATGTATCCGTGCGCCACAGCTACGCGCGGTGTAAATGTAGAATGCAGCGGTATTCGTTCATTATTTTCACCGATATAATAGCTAACACCGTTATTGTTGATTACTCGCAGAATAGGACGCTTCTGTATAATGTCCACTACAACCTGCTGCCGCTGATTAACGTACACCTCGGCATTTTGCACAAAAGGATTTTTTTCAGTTTCCTGTTCCAGTGTATGGAAATCAACCTGCGAAAGCACTTTGCCCGGCAAGCTGCCGCCACTCAGGTAGTTGAGTTTGTCCTTTATTTCCTGCTCGGTTAAAAACGCCAAGCCCGAATCGTAGTCAATGTGCACCTGTACATTTTCGCAAACCAAACTGTTTTGCTTTTCGATTGCCGAAGTAAGCACCACCACAAACAAAGCCACACAGCCCATTACACTTAGTATGGTCAGAACTTTTTTTAGTATGCGCCAGAATTTTTTCACGATGATGCGCTTGTTAGTGCCGAACCAAATGTGCAACACTCTGCCGAAGTAACAACGGACACTTACAGACAGAAATTGTGGAATGAAGGAGAAGTGAACAGTAGAGCGGACAGAAGGGTGTACGTAACAAGTGCATTGAAGTGCAACTAAGGGTATAGCTTCGCTGCCCGTATTTTTTCGAAAGGCATCGCGGGCAACAGCAGGATTTAGAATCCTGTTTCACATTTCATGTTTGACTTTTTGCTTTTTACCCTTTTCTTTCCTTCTTAACTTTCTCTCTTTTGCCCATCCATTACAATTGCTTTTTTTGCCAAAACCTCTTTATGTCCTTACACAAATCAACTACAATCGCCTTACTCAAAAAATTAAGCACCGATGAATTGAATGAAGTAGAAAGATTCCTTCACTTCAGTTTGGGCAATAAGGCAGATAGCCTGAAAAAGGCATTTGTTTTTTTAAAAAGTGTAGCCCCCGAATACACACCCAAAAACTGCACAAAGGAAAATTTCAGCAAAACTGTGTTCGGCAAAAAACTAACCTCCAAGTTGGATAAGGAAATTAACCGGCTACTGTCAGAACTTAAAAAGGAGTTGGAGAAATACATGGTGTATCAGTTTGCATCGGGCGAACAAAATCTTACACACTTTTCTCATTTCATGTGGTTTCATTCAAAAGGTCTTTTAGAGGAAGGGCAGAAAATACTGTTACGAATGGAGGGCGACCTGTTGAACAGAAACACCCAGGATGTTCGGGAGTTATACCTGTTCTATTTGGAGTCGAAAATTCTGCATGCTATGGTTACTGATGATAACTCAGCCTGCTATTTTTTGTTTCAGCATTACTACAAATTTCTTCAAAGTAAATTTGAAATAGAACTCGATATCGCTTCAACAGGGTTTGTAAACATTCAATCCATTACAGCCAAAAGCAGCGAAGCAGAATTGAAAAAGGGCATTAAAAACGATTTTCTAAAACTTGATTTTTCTGAAGAAGCGGCTTTTTTTAAGGCACAGCTTCAGCTTACAAAAGCGCCCACTGTAGAATTGTATCAATATCTGAAAGGAAAACTGGTGGAAGACAATCTTCTGATATCCGATAAAGATAAAGGGGGAACCCTCGCCATTCTAAAAAACAAAGTAGCCCGTGTGTTTCCCAATTTCGAAAAAGAATCTCTGGATTTAATGGAAATGAAATTTGAAGTTTCCAAAAAACTCCGCAACGGAGGCGCAGTGCATTATATACTTGATGAGTACATAGAAGCACTGATTAGCTGCGGTATGCTTGAAAAAGCTAAACAGGTTTTAGCCGAAAACAAACCCCATATAGTCGGGCTAAAGGACAAGGAAAATTTTTGCAACATATACGAAGCTGTAATTTTAGAAAAGAGCGGCCATTTTGAAGATGCACTTCAAATAGCCAACAACTGTTATGGCGAAAACAAAGAGCAGCGAATTTATATTCTGGTGTTAAAGGTGAGGTTGGCTTATGAACTTAAGCAATCCAATCTGTTTAAATCGTACCTCAATAACCTGCGAAAATATCTGAGCACTAAAGGAAAGAAAGAGTACAGCGACAGAATTATCCGTTATGTGTTAGGGGTAGTTTCTACTCTATCCAAAATTTACAAAACCCCTAAACATGAAACGAAAAAACTGATGGAGATCAGGCAAAAAGTAGAAGCCGACAAATCTATACACCGGAAAGATTATCTCTTTAAAAAAATAGATGAGAAACTAAACTCCAAATAGATTTTGGCTTCGGTGGTAGTGCGTGCCAATAATCAACAACGTTCTACAGCAACAGTACAATGGAGGAGTAGAACCAACCGGGGGAGTATAAATAGCAGGCAGTTGACAGCAGCAGTAAACAGTAACAATGAACAATAAATATTCAGCTACCACTTCTTATTCGGCTTTGCGCCCATTATAAATTCGAGTTTACCGTTGCCGGTTATATCGGAATGACGCAAAAAAGGTTGTTCCATTTTTTTGCCGTTCAGGTAAGCCGATTGTATGTAGATGTTGCGCTTAGAAACATTTTTGGCAGTTATCTCAAATTTGTTTGCGCGGTTATCGGGGTAGAAATAAATGGTAGCAGAAGGAAACAGCGGTGTGCCGATAGCATACACATCGGTGCCTGGGGTAACAGGATAAAAACCCAAGGCACTAAATACATACCATGCACTCATTTGTCCGCAGTCGTCATCGCCATTCATGCCATCGGGGTAATTGTGATAATTAAACCAACGGTTAAATGCCACGCGCTTCTGCGTTTTCCAAGCGGCATCGGCATAATTGTATAAGTAGGTGAAATGGTGTCCGGGTTCGTTGGTGTGGAAGTAATGCCCTCCGCGAAAATTGGTGTCTAACTTTTTGATGAATTTTTCTTTTCCGCCCAGCAGTTCTATTAAGCCGGGAACATCGTGCTGCACGGCAAAAAGATACGTCCATGGTCCGCCTTCGGTAAAGCCCGCATGTGTTTTTTTGTACCAACTGCCATCGGATAATCGTGGAGCCATCATGCCTGTTTGCGGATTAAACACATTGATGTAGTTTTTACTGCGCTGCAACAGGAAATTGTAATCGTCTGTTTTACCTGCCGCTTTTGCTACCTGTGCCACACAAAAATCATCATAGGCTCCTTCGAGTGTGTTCGATACCGATTCATTGGTTTTATCAACGGGCACATAACCTAATTTTTTAACCCAGTGCAAACCGGCACGCGCTTCAATAAATGTAAAAGGTGCACGGTCAGCCCAGCGGTTAACACTGTCGTTACCGGAAGGGACTATTGCGTTTTTCATGCAGGCTTCGTATGCTTTTTGCAAATCGAAACCTTTAATGCTTTTCACCACCGCATCGGCAACTACGGCATCGGAGTGAGTGCCAATCATAATTCCGGTGTAAGTAGGGTTGGGCCACTTAGGCATGTAGCCGCCTTGCTCGTACATCTGCAACAGCGATTGCACCATGCCCGGTACATGTTCACGTGCAGTAAGAATTAGTAGTGGGTGTTGTGCACGGTACGTATCCCAAAGCGAATAATCGTTGTACGAAACTCCGGTGTGAATAGTGTCGTCAAAAGCACTATAGTACCGCCCATACTCCGAAAACTGACGAGGAAACAAAAGCGTATGATACATGGCTGAATAGAAAATTCCGTTTTGCTTTCGTGTGGCTCCATGCAATTCAATGCGGCTTAAATATTTTTCCCATTCCGCTTTAGTTTCGTTCTGCACCGCTTCAAATGTTTTGCCTTCGGCTTCCTTTCGGAAATTTTCATGCGCTTGCTCTATGCTGATAAACGAAGTTGCTACACGCACTTCCACTGTTTGAGTGGCTTTTGCAAACCGAACCCATGCTCCGCAATTGTTTGCAGTTATTTCTGTGTTACCTTCCCTCAGTTCCTTGTTTTCGTACACACCAAACGATTCAAACGGTTCGCTAAACCGAATAATGAAATAGCCTTTAAAGTTGGGAAGCGGTGGTCCAAGATGTGCCGACTGCCGGTCTTTGTTCCATCCGATTATCTCGCGCTTTTCCGGATTGATTTTTATCCACCCGATCGAATCGGGGAGTTCGCTTGCTTCGATAAACACAGCAGGCGTTTCGTTATGCGGAAAATGAAATCGCACAATTCCGCATCGCTCTGTAGCCGTCATTTCGGTTTTAATGCGCGATAGTTTCTGCGTATGCAAACTAACGCGGTAGTAATGCGGTTTTGAAACTTCGCTAGCATGAGAAAAGAAAAATGTTTGTGTAATTCTTCGCTTGTTGATTTTACCGATAACCGGTTTAAGGGTAACATGCCCGTAATCGCCCATCCACATGGCGGGTTTATGCGAAGCGCGAAAACCGCGAATGCGGGTATCGAGATAATTGTAAAGCGGAACGGCAATGCGCGCTTTGCGGGTGAGGGGTGTCCAGTGGGTCATGCCGAAAGGCGGTGTTACAAACGGAGTAGTACGCCCGTAAAAGAAAACACCTTGTGTGCCGATAAGCGGGTTAGCGTAATCGGTTAGTGATTGTGCTGAAACAAAATGCCACAACGAAATGAACAGAAAGAGCAACACAAAAATTCTTCCTTTCACAAAGTGCTATTGATTTTTCAGAAACTCGCTGAACCACTTTCCGCTGGCTTTAATGGTTCGCTTTTGCGTAGCGAAATCGGTATGCACAATACCAAAGCGCGGACGATAACCTTCCGCCCATTCAAAGTTGTCCATAAAACTCCAAATGAAATAGCCATCCACTTTTACGCCTTCGCGTTTGGCACGCAACACCTGCGCCAGATAATCTTTAATAAACTGGAGTCGCTTTACATCATTTACTTCTCCGTTCACCACTTCATCGGGAAAAGCGGCTCCGTTTTCGGTAACAATAATTTTGCGGATGTTTTTGTAGCTGTTGTATTTTTTAAGCAGATGGTAAATTCCTTCGGGATACACTTCCCAACCCATATCGGTAATATCGTGCCCGAGTTTTTTGGGCGGCACATTTACTACATGAATAATAGGAATGAGCGCCAGTTTTTTTACCACCATGCGCGAGTAATTCTGCAAACCCACAAAATCGAAATCGAAAGCCATCAGTTGTTCATCACCGGGCTGCATGTGTTTTTCGATGTGTTTGCAGGCAGGCAAATCAGCCTTAGGGTAACCCAAACCCATTACAGGGTCTAAAAACAGACGATTAATAAATGCATCGGCACGGGCTGCGGCTCTTGTATTGGCAGGTTTATCGTTCTTAGCATCAACATGGCTGCACGAAAAAGTAGTGCCAATGTTGGCGCCTTTTACATTGTTGCGGATAATCCTTCCTCCGGCACCGTGGCACATAACCACATTATGCACGGCTTTGTAAAACTTACTGAAGTTGATATGACCGGGCGCGTGCACCCCTATTAAATAACCGAGCGGAACAAACGCCATAGGTTCGTTAAACACCATCCAGTTTTTCACTTTGTCACCATAGGCTTTTGCAATCACATCTACATATTCTTCGAACCAGCGTATGCTGTCGCGGTTTGCCCAACCGCCTTTGTCCTCCAGAATTTGCGGCAAGTCCCAGTGGTAGCAGGTAATCCAGGGCGCTACGTTTTCCTTTAAACATTTATCAATTACGCGATGGTAAAAATCAATTCCTTTTTGATTCACTTTTCCGGTGCCATCGGGCAATATGCGTGTCCATGCCAGCGAAAAACGAAAAGCAGGAATGTTCATTTGCCGCATCAGCTCAATATCGCTTTCGTAGCGATGGTAAAAGTCGCAGGCAACATCACCGTTTTCGCGGGTTTTAATTTTTGCTTTGCGATGGTGCGTAAAATGGTCCCATATACTTTCGCTTTTTCCGTCTAAGTTCCATGCGCCTTCAATTTGATAGGCTGCAGTGGCGGTACCCCACACAAAATCTTTTCCGAAATCGCTGCGGTGCAGTTCGCTGCTTGTTGCTAACTCCGCCAATAAATTGTTCGGCAGCAAACCGCCTAAGCTGAGGGCAGCGCTTATTCTGAGCCATTCTTCTCTTGTCATTATCAGTTAAAAGGTTGTGTGCTAATGTATTTTAAAAAAAAGATTGCCACCGATTAACAGATTATTTTGAGTTTGAGATGTGCGTAGTTTGTATCTGTGGCATTAAAAGTAAAGTTTCAACTATTTGGGATTGCTTCAACTTCGCGCTGCTACGTTTCGCAATGACAACCGCTTTTATTTCTGTTGACCACGGTTTACTCGGAAACACAGCATCACTCTCCTACAGCTAAAAATCGTCAGAAAAACACCGGCTCGTTGCCCAGATATTTTTCGATGAGCGGGAGGTAATAGGCTTTTACTTCGTCAAGGTTATACGATTCGGCACGCTTGGTGTAAAGGTCGTAGCGGTTAAAATCCAGCACCCATTCTTTGTAAAGTTTGTCGCGCTCGTTCATTAAATATGTATAGCTGCCACCGGTATGCCAGGGGTAAAAGGAATGATAGCGAATCATTACCATGCCTTCTTCGGGAATACGGTTGTTTTTATGATTGCGTAGCACGTTGTATAAATATTCATCGTGCCCCCATGCTTTCAGTGTGTTGTCAATGCCGCAATGTGGTTGGTACATTCCGTATTCAGTATTATAGCGTGCATCGTGCATATCGGGGTTCAGTTCGTTGAACTCGGGATATACACAGGTATCGGGCAGTTTACATCCTACCAGAAAAATATCGCCTACCAATCCCCATTGTTCGCTAAGGGTAGTGCCGTCTTCATCTTTTCCCCACAGGTACATCACTTTGCCGAGGTCGTGAATTAAGCCTACTAACTGCATCCAGTCGGGGCGGTTGTCTTCGCGCATTCCTTCGGCAGTTTGTATCAGGTGCATTACATTGGGCAAATTCATATCGGGGTCGCTGAGGTCAACAAAGCGATTGAGATGCTCGATTGCTTCCCATACTTGCATGGGGCGACTATAAGTGAGGTATTCGCGCTGCATGTGTTGCACATACGCCACTGTTTGGCGCGAGCGCATTTTGCGGTAATTTTCGCGCACCACCGCAATGGTATCGCCTTCGTTGTAATTGCGGAACTGTTTTTCTTTTACTTCAATCATATTGTGAAAATGATGGGTGAAGGTAAGTTTTTTAGGGTTGAGATGGGAGAATGAGCGATGAGTAATGAATGATGAGAGCCTTGTTTTATCCGAAAATTTCTTCCCTTATTATTGTAAGCATGAGCCACCATTCACAAAACAGCATTACCGGAAAACATGTTGTAATTCTTTTGCTGCTTACCAATGCGGTGTATGCACTTATGCTGCTTAAAACTATTCCGATGGTAATGAGCTATGCCGGCAATATGAAACTACCCGACATGATGCCAACGGGCTACAATGCTGCTTACATCAACGAATTGATGCAGCAATTAGGCGAAGAAGGCAGGCACATTTATTTAACACGGCAGTTACCGGTTGATATGGTTTATCCGTTTTTGTTTGGTGCCTGTTACGCGTACCTAACGGCTTACTTTCTTTTACAGTTAGATAAGCTGAACGGCTGGTGGCGGCTGTTTATCTTTTTTCCGGTTGCAGGCGGCTTGTTTGACTATGCCGAAAATATTGGTGTAGTAAGGATGCTGAACGCTTACCCCAATATCTCCAATTCACTTACAGCTTATACTTCGCTGTTTACCGTGCTGAAAAGTGCGTTTACAACTATTTCATTTACGGTGCTCATTATGTTTTTTGCCGGATGGGTGGGTAGGAAATTTTGGAAAAAGTAAGAACGCTCGCGCCTCAATCATCTAAACACCACATACAACACCACAGTTGCCACAAAAACGGCAAAGCTCCACAACTTAACGGTCTTACTCGGGCGCATATCGTACCCTTCTTTTTCGGGGTAAACTATTTCACGCGTTTCAGGAATAAACGAAGAAATAATAATCATGGTAAGGCAGATGTATACAAAGCAAATAAGCATGTGATGCAAAAACGGCACTTGCGGAAACTGCCACAGCAGGAAAAGGTAAAGCGGTATGTTCAGCAACATGCCCACCGTTGCAGCAACAGGCGAAATACGGTTCGAAAAAAAGCCGAGGAAAAATGCCGCTACTATGCCGGGTTGTATGCAGCCCCACCAAATTTGTATGAACTTGTAAAGCCCCTCGCCAAAATCAGCCACAAAGCGAGTACACAGGCAGGCAATAACTACAAACACAAAAGTGGCAATACGCCCGGCACCTATCAGTTGTTTTTGGCTTGCCCGCTTATTGATGTAAGGCTGGTAAAAATCAATGGTAAAAATGGTAGCTGCGGAATTGAGGAGCGAGTCGAGCGTGCTCATGGTAGCGCCAAACAGCGCGGCAAACATAATGCCCGCCAAACCAACGGGGAGGATGTTTTTTACCAAGGTAGGATACGCCAAATCGGCATTGGTAATTTGCGAACCGTACAGTTCGTACGCAATAATGCCGGGAAAAACCACAATCATGGGAATGATGAGTTTCATGCTGGCGCCAAACAAAATTCCCTTTTGTCCTTCACTTAAACTTTTGGCAGCAAGCGTGCGTTGGGTAATAAACTGGTTTAGCCCCCAGTAAAAAATATTGGGCAGCCACATGCCGCCTACAAACACGGCTGTCCACGGCAGTTCGGGGTGGTTGGCGGGCAACACGGTGTGCAGTCGTCCCTCCGAAAGTTCTACAAACTTGTTCCAGCCGCCTACGGCATCCATTGCCAACACCGTTACTACAATGCCGCCAATCAACAGCGCGGCTCCCTGTATCACATCGCTCCACACCACTGCTTTCAACCCACCGTAAATGGTGTACAGCCCGGCAATGCCGCCAATGAGCCAAACGGCATAATCTACATTCATACCAAAAATAGCGTGCATGCCTATGCCGCCCGCATACAACACCGTTGCCATGGTTACGCCCGCATACATAAACAGCAAACCAAAACTCATAATCATGCGGGGAGTTTTGTTGTAGCGGTATTCCAGAAATTCAGGGATGGTGTAAATGCCCGATTTAAGAAAACGCGGCAGCAGAAACAGCGCCACGATGATGAGCGCCAACGCGGCAATCCATTCGTAACTGGCAATAGCCATACCTATGTTTGCCATAAAGCCTTGCCCCGCCATGCCCACAAAATGTTCGGTTGAAATGTTAGAAGCTATCAGCGAAATGCCAATCATCCACCAGCTTAATCCGCGCCCTGCCAAAAAATAATCTTCCGAAGTTTCTTCTTTGCGCGAAGCATACAGCGAAATACCCACTACCAAAATCATGAAAAGGGAGAAGGTAATAATGTCAATAGCTCCGAAGTGCATAGGCGTGTTGGTTGAAGTAAACCCGAATATCGAAATTCTAAATTCTAAACAGCATGATTTTTTGTAAGAAGAAACTAATTCAACCTCCAAATTTGAACCACATGGGTACATAGAGAACATAGCTGTTCTATGTACCTATGTGGCAAAATTCAAACCTTCATTAGTGGTTCAAACACGGACTCAATTCTTGTGATTTAGAAGTTGAATGATCAGAACTTGTTTCGTATTTCGGTTCTATCATTTCGAATTTGTTGCTATTCCCCACGCAGTAAAATCGTTTAGTTTTAACTCCGCACATGCTTAATACATCCGCAGGTAATTACCGCTGGCGCATTTGCGCTGTTTTGTTTTTTGCCACCACCGTCAACTACATTGACCGCAACGTGCTTTCGTTTACTATGATTGACGAGGTTTTCCGCAGAGAAATGCTCGGATTACCCGAAGGCGCTCCGCTCACCGATGCTCACCTTGCACGCTTTAAAGAATTGATGGGCTTTGTAGATGCGGCTTTTAAACTGGCGTATGCCATCGGCTTTTTGCTGATGGGTTATGTGATTGACAAGCTGGGAACACGCAAAGGTTTTTCGCTGGCAATTACGGTTTGGAGCATAGCAGGGGTGCTCAACGGTTTTACCAACTCGGTAAAGCAACTAAGCCTTACGCGTTTTATGCTGGGCTTGGGCGAGGCGGGCAATTTTCCTTCGGCTATTAAATCGGTGGCAGAATGGTTTCCGAAAAAAGAGCGCGCTTTTGCTACAGGCTTGTTTAATGCCGGAGCCAACATAGGCGTAATAGTTACTGCTTTGGCGGTGCCGTTCATTACCATTCATTATGGTTGGCGAATGTCGTTTATAGTAACGGGCTTGCTGGGCTTTGCAGTACTTATAGTATGGCGAATGGTGTACCGCAAACCGGAAGAGCACCCGCAGCTAAGTAACACAGAGTTAGATTACATTCTTTCGGATAAAGAAGAAACCACCGAAGAAAAAACAACCTGGTGGAAGTTGCTTCGCCACCGCCAAACATGGGCGTTTGCAGCAGGCAAGTTTTTAGCCGATCCTATCTGGTATTTCTACCTCACCTGGCTGCCCGACTTTTTCAACAGCAGCGAATCGCTCGAAGAAAAATTAGATTTAAAAAACATAGGGATCCCGTTTATCATTATCTATTTAGTAAGCGATGCGGGCAGTGTTTTTTTCGGATGGCTTTCATCGAAACTCATTCAGCAAGGATGGAGTGTAAACAAAGCCCGTAAGTTTACCATGCTGCTATGTGCGCTGTGTGTATTGCCCATTGTGTTTGCTTCGGTAACCAAAAGCATTTATGTGGCAGTGGCACTTATTGCTTTGGCGGCAGCCGCACATCAGGGCTGGTCTGCCAATGTGTTTACCATTGCCTCGGATATGTTTCCGAAGAAAACACTCGGCAAAGTGGTTGGCATAGGCAGCATGTTTGGCGCAACAGGAGGAGTGTTGTTTGCCGCATCAACCGGAATTATCCGTGTTCAATTCGGCTATGTGCCGCTGTTTGTTATTGCCGGAAGCGCCTATTTACTGGCGCTGTTGATTGTGCATTTGCTGGCGCCCAACCTGAAAAAAGTTGAGGTTTGATAAAGATTTTCGGGATTGATTTCCTACAAAGCGTTATTGCCTGAAGAAAGCGATAGTTTCGCTTACCACTGTTTCTAAATCACGGGGCAAATTGTTTTCATTCCACGGATGCCTGCCGCCAAAATTGTGGTTGCCGTTTTCGATAATCAGCAATTCGGAGTTTTTATTCCACTCGTGCATTTCGGTGGCTGATGAAACAGGGACAGTTTCATCCATTGCTCCGTGAATAATTTTGAAAGGAATTTGTAGTTGCTTTACTGCATCGGGAATAAACAGGCGGTCAATGTTGGCAAAGTAGTCTTCATACATTTGCCATTTAATGGGCATCATCTGATTAGTGCGTGCGTTGGGAATAAAAATTACGCCATCGCGCTTTATTTTCTCCATTTCGTCTTGCTTCCAGTACTTGCCTATTTCGTTCACGCTGCCCCATGTGCAAAGCTTCTTTACGCGGCTGTCTTCCCTTGCTTTCAGAATAGAAATACCTCCTCCTCTGCTATGCCCGCAAAGAAACAACTGTTCCTTGTCGCATTCGCGGTCGGCAACGGGAAACTCATCGGAACAAATCCAATCTATTACTACTTCCAAATCATCTAATTCGATGCTGATATTATCGTTGCCGAATGCTTCGAGGTCAACAAAATCAACGGGGTGGTCAATGGTAGTGCCGTTATGCGAAAAGCTAAATTTCACAAACACAAAACCTTCTTCGGCAAACTTATCCGCCACCAAATCAAAAGCGCCCCAATCTTTAAAACCCTTAAAGCCGTGGCAGAAAACAACTACCGGCTTCTTGGTTAAGTTATTCGAATAATAAACATCTGCCAAAAAAGGTCGCTTGTGTTTGCTTTGTAGAATAATATTGCGCTCGCGGGTAATCATGGTATAATATTAAAACAGTTTTCAAGTGCACGAAATTGATTTCTCTCGGACACATGCAATGCCCTTTACAGCGTACGTCTTTTCTGTTTGTTCACCTTTGTCGGGTTTATTTCCGGTTAGCGTATTTTTTTATAGCGCAGGCATTTTATCTCAATCTTTAAATAATACATTCGTCCCGCATGGAATTGCGATTAGACGACATAAAAAAACCGATTGCAAAAGAACTGGTAGAGTTTGAAGTGCGTTTCCGCGAATCTATGCGAAGTAAAGCGCCCCTGCTTGACCGCATTACGCATTACATTGTTACCCGCAAGGGAAAACAAATGCGCCCCATGTTTGTGTTTCTTTCTGCCAAACTTTGCGGTGAAGTAAACGAGGCTACTTATGTAGCGGCTTCGTTAGTTGAAATTTTGCACACCGCCACCTTGGTGCACGATGATGTGGTGGATGATTCGTATCAACGCAGAGGTTTTTTTTCCATCAATGCACTGTGGAAGAATAAAATTGCCGTACTGGTGGGCGACTATCTGTTGTCGAAGGGCTTGCTGATTTCTGTGGAGAACAAACAATTTCAGTTGCTGGAAATACTGTCGAATACCATCCGCGAAATGAGTGAGGGCGAATTGCTGCAACTGGAAAAGGCAAGAAGGCTTGATATTAAAGAAGATATTTACTTCGATATTATCCGCCAAAAAACTGCTTCGCTTATTGCATCAGCCTGCGCCTGCGGAGCTACCACTACCACTAAAGATGAAGAGTTGGTGCAACGCGTAAAAACCATGGGGGAAAAAATCGGGATCGCCTTTCAGATTAAAGATGACCTTTTTGATTACGAAGAAGCAGAAGTAGGAAAGCCGCGAGGCATTGATATTAAAGAGCGCAAAATGACCTTGCCGCTTATTTATACACTCAATAAAGTTTCTTCAAGCGACAAAAAGAAAATCATCAACATTATTAAGAATGAAAATCAGAATGCCGAAAAAGTAAAATGGGTAATTGATACCGTTCGCACCAACAGAGGTATGGACTACGCAGTTGTTCGCATGAATGAATACAAAGAAGAGGCGTTGAAAATTCTGAACACCTTTCCTGAGAGTGGCGCTAAAACTTCGGTAGCTCAGCTAATTGAGTTTACCATACAGCGGAAGAACTAAAGTAAACACTTGTAAGATTGCTTTGTTACTTGTAAAGCCTCGTTCGTGGCAATGAACGCTCAGGTTTTGCAAATCGCTAAAATTTCCTCAATAACACCTCTCCCGTTTACTAAACGCGGCACTTTGTTTTGTCCGCCCAGCTTACCTTTCTGTTCCATCCATTTATAGAATGTTCCGGCAGGAGCGGCAATTACTTCTAATGTATCAAGCGCTAAATTATTGCTGCGCTTTTGGGCGTAGTTGGTGTTTTCTTTTTGCAATTGAGCATCTAATTCGGCTGCATAGGCATTCAGGTCATCGGGCGCTTTAGCAAACTCAATCACAAACTGCATTCTGCCTTTATTATTCACGCTGATGTATTGCGGGGCAACAGTGTATTCGTTAATCGTAGTATCGAATTGCTCGTTGGTTTTCATGAGCGTGTTTACCACATTATGCAACAGTAAATCTTCGCCAAAGGCGTTGATGTATTCCTGTGTGCGCCCCGTAATACGAAACGAAAACGGATTTAGCTTGGTAAACGTAATTACATCGCCCACTACGTAACGCAGTAATCCGTTCAACGCTGTTACTAGCAGCACATACGGCACATCCGCTTTTACTTTATCCAAACTAATTGCGTGGGCATTTTCTTTTCCGTACTCAGCAAACGGAATAAACTCATAAAACACTCCGCTATTCGTAAGCAGCAATAAATCTCCTCCTTCCAAACCTGCTTGTATGCCGAAAAAACCTTCGGTGGCATTGTAGGCTTCAAAGAAAAGCGCATCGCTTCTGCCTGCCAGTTTTTCAAACTGTTTTCGGTAAGGCTCAAAGTTTACACCACCATGAAAAAAAATACGGTAGTTCTTCCACAACTCCGGCAAAGTATTGAAAGGTGTTTGCTCTTTTATTTTACTCAGCACCGCCAAGTGCCAGGTAGGCACACCGCTTATGGTTCCCACATCAGCCTTGCTTACACTGTTGGCTACGCGGTTCACTTTATACTCCCACGATGAATGTGTAATGAGGTCGTTATCGGGAACATAAATAGTTCGAAAGGGCAGTGGAATGTTTTTCATCATAATAGCAGAAATATCGCCCACCACAATTCCCGAAGGTTGCAGGGTTTCGTAAATACCGCCTGTCATCACAAAATTTTTGTGGGTGAGTATGTCCACTGTTTTATCGAGGGCATGAATGCGCGAGAGGCTATAGAATGTTCCTGCCACTTGTGTTCTTCGAATAAACTTTCGCGTAAGCGGAATTAGTTTGTATTTACCTCCGGTAGTGCCGGCAGTTCTGCCAAACCAGCGCACTTTATCGGGCGTTAATACTTTTTGCTCGCCTGTTTTTATCCGCTCCACATACAGTTGGTAAAAATCGTACTGTGTAATGGGTACTTGCTTCTTAAACTCCGAATAGTTTTTAACCTTATGCAACTTTAACTCTTTGCCGAGCGCTGTATCTGGAGCAGAAGAAAGTATTTCTCGAAAAATAGTTTGTTGCTCTCGGAGAGAACGTTCAGCAGAAAAATCAGGCGGATAACAATACTTAAGGAAAGTCCGAAAGGCAAGGTTCTTCAAATCGGGCATGGAGCAAAATAGTAAGGTGTTTTCAACTCCGCAGCGATTCGGCTTTCTTGTGCAGCACAAAATTTTGCCCAAGGTATAATCTGCGCACCTGCTCGTCACTTGCCAGTTCATCGGCAGTTCCTTGTTTCAGAATTTTTCCTTCAAACAACAGATACGCCCGGTCGGTAATGGAAAGTGTTTCCTGCACATTGTGGTCAGTAATCAGCACACCAATGTTTTTTTCTTTCAACTTCATCACTATGCGCTGAATATCTTCTACGGCAATAGGGTCAATGCCGGCAAAAGGCTCATCGAGCAAAATAAATTTAGGATTGGTGGCAAGTGCGCGGGCAATTTCGGTTCGTCTGCGCTCGCCACCGCTTAACACATTGCCCATACTGGTACGCACGCGGTTTAATCCGAATTCCGAAAGCAACAACTCTAACCTTTCTTTCTGCTGCGTTTTGGTAAGGTTGGTCATTTCGAGTACCGCAGCAATATTGTCTTCTACAGAAAGCTGCCGAAACACCGATGCTTCCTGCGGTAAATAGCCCACGCCCAACTGCGCGCGTTTATACATGGGCAGGTTGGTTATTTCCTGTTCACCAAGAAAAATTTTTCCGGAGTCGGGCGGTATCAGTCCCACTATCTGGTAAAATGAAGTGGTTTTGCCTGCACCATTGGGTCCCAGCAAGCCGACAATCTCTCCCTGATTTACCTCCACGGAAACATCGTTTACCACAGCGCGATTTTTGTAAGCCTTTAAGAGATGTTCTGAACGGAGTTTGAGCATTTGTTGTGTATGGCAGCAAATAAACGTTGTTTTTTTATTTTGTTGCATAGTCGAAGCATCGTAAACCGAAAAGCGGAAACCCTATGGCAGATTTAAATGAAACACCAACTCCTATTCACCGCTTTGTATCTGCCAGCGATATTCACTTTAAGTTTATCACGCTTACGCAAAACAATTTCAGGGAAATAGATGTGGCGCACCGGCACGGCTATTGGTCGGTATTTGTGTTTTTGAAAGGAAGCGGCACACATTTAATTGATTTTACGGAACTCAAAATAAAATCGGGCACCCTTCATTTTGTATTGCCCGGGCAGATACATGCGTTAAATGGCGGAAAAAAGTTTCTGGGTTATGCTATCATGTTCACCGAAGAATTTTTCATGCTGCGTAACGAAACCCGCACATTGCTTATGAAACTTTTCAGCTTTATGGACTCCGGTAAACCTGTTACACTTGATATAAGCCCCGATGTGCAACCGTATTTCACGCATCTGTTTTCGCTGTTTCAACTCGAAGTGCAAAGCAATCATGCCGCTAACAGTACCGCGTTGCTTGATTTACTTTCGGTATTTACCGGCAAGTGTATGCAATTGCTCCAGTTACCACAGTCATCATCGCCCGCTGCCGATTCGCTTCAATACATCCGCTTTAGAAATGAGGTAGAAAAAAATTACAGAACCATTCACACGGTTGCCGAGTACGGGCAACTGCTGCACCTTACTCCCAAATCGCTCAATCAACTTACCCAAACGTTTGCCGGAATAGCAGCGCTTGATTTTATTCATCAACGTTTGTTGGTAGAAGCAAAGCGCTTGCTGCGTTATTCCGACAAAGCCGTTAAAGAAATTGCTTTCGATTTACATTTTACCGATGCCGCACATTTCACCAAATTCTTTAAACAGAAAACCGGATTAACACCCTTGGAATTTAAGAATGTCTGAGTGCTACTTCTTCAGTTCTTTTTCTAACTGTTGTAGAATAATGGGTATGTTTTTTTCGTTAGGGTTTAAACGATAACTTAACTGAAAGTAATGGTAGGCGCTGTCCTTTTGCCCCATTTCTAAATATGTTTTGGCAATATTGATAGTAGGCTCGTAAAGATCTTGCTTCATGGCAAGCAGCCGCTGATTGGTTTGAATGGATTTATCGAACTGCCGTGTTTTGAAATACGCAAAGCTGAGGTTGGCGTACACTTCTTTGTGTCTTGGATATTTTATCAGATACTTTTCGTACAATTCAATGGCTTTTTCCATATTCCCTTTGTTATTTTGAATTATAGCCATGCTGAAATACGGAGCGTAAAATGAAGTATCAATGGCAACAGTCTTCTCGTAAGCTTCGTAGGCTTCATCGGGTTTACCGATGGTTTCCAATACACGTCCCAAATCGAAAGTTGCATTTAAAAACGGTGGGTAAATTCTTATCGCTTCGCGAAAATGTGTAACGGCTTTCGTTCGCATTTCAAGTTGTTTTGTTTTATCGGTTTCGTTAGCCGATGCTAAAAACAAATGCAACCCTAACAGGTTTTGCGCCTGTGCCGACTCGCTTACCGCTTTAATATCCTTACTGAAAAGTGTAACTCGGTTCTTCCAGTCAAAATTACGGGCAATGGTTGTGCCTGAATAAGCAACCAGTATAATTATCAAGGCTGTTTTGAAACCGGATGGCAATAAGGCAACGTTGAGTTTAGTATCTGCACTGTTCATTTTAAAAATTCGGAACAAAATCCAGCCTAACAACAAACTGAACCCAATAGATGGAATAAGTAAGAACCGGTCGCCCATCATGCCCGGAACCGGAATAAACAATCCGGAAAAAACAAGAATGGCGATAGTGTAAATAATTATTGAAGCAGATACCAGCGGATGCTTTTTAATTAACCACAGCGATAAACTAATTAACAACAGGTGAATAGCCACAACGATTATCGGAACTGCATTGAAAACATTAGTGGGAGTTATGTAGGCATATCCGTAGTAAAAACTCATGGGGTATGGCAGTAAAATCAAGCGCAGATACTGTGCTAAAACTGTCATACTCGTGCCCACCTTTACAGAAATCGGATCAGTCTTCTCTAATGGATATTCAATGTATTTTAAAGGACGTACCGATTGTACGGGGGTTAAGTCAGCTGCTTCGGTTACATTGAGGTTATAGTAGGTGCGCTGTACTGCCGAACCAAAATTAAATGTTTCGTTGGGCGGAAACAAAAACAAAAAAAAGCCCAACATTAACGGAACGAGTGCTATGCGTATAACGTCTGATAGCTTTTTATTAAAGCTCCACAACACAACAAATGCAAACAGTAGCAGAGGAACCCGCACCACCGATACAGAAAAACTATTGCTGCCGGAAACAAGTTCATACAAACCTTTCGCACCATATACACCGAGAATAAGTGCTACTATGTATGATACCGGCAAGAGTTTCTTGTTAAACAAGCCAATAAACACCAAGCCAACTACAAAAAAGTACGATTGCCCGAAAACAGCCGAAACAAGAGCAAACACGAAGTAGTTGAAAACAACAATAAATCTTGACGTTCGATGGTTGCTTAACCCCATCGAAATCAGAAAAACTACCAAGGGCACCTCCATAAACGTAACCGACAAGGGATTCAGCATCACGTTATAACTTAACAGGAGAACAATAGGCGTTATCAGCAACACTTTTAACTCCTGACGCACTGCATAAAACAACACACACAATAATGTGAATGGAATACTAATCCACAGCGAATTGCCAACACTTATACCCCATGCAGTTGCAACAGTAAGTATTACCACTGCTATGAAGAAGGGCAGATTGGCAACCGGATTACGCAAAAAGCCGAACCACAACTCCGATTCCTCCTCTACTTTTTCCCCGGCATAACTGCTTAATGAGTTTTTAATTTTCTCGGCCAACATTTTTATCTCCTTCCAAACAGTTTCGGATTTTTTAAGAGCGTACAAAAACGTAACAGCGACAAACAATCCAATACAAACGAGAATTTGTTGTGTTAACGAATACAAGCGGGCATACGCGAGCATGGGAAGGGCAAGCAAAGCAGTGGTTAGCAGCAACTGCATAAATTTTACTTCGGTAAGAGTTATAAGTATAACAGGAACAAGCGCGGCAAATACAATGGCGGTTGACTTTGATAATATGCCTATGTAGAAAAACAACGGCACCAACACCACATACCACCACTTTGCCGATTGAACATAGCGCACCGAAAAATGCAGTGCTAAAAGCGAAAATGACAGCGCCAATAATTCATCGCGGTTTTTGATGCTTGCTACCACTTCGCTGTGAATGGGGTGTGCCGTAAAAAACAAAACCACCAGCCACACAAAAAACAAACTGTATCCCGTTAAAATATTTCTCAGTACGAAAAACAAGAGCATACACATTAGCCCGTACAGCAGCATGTTAATGAAATGGCTCACATGCGGACTCTCTCCAAACAACGAATGTTCAATTGCAAAAGTAGTGAGCACAATGGGGCGGTATTCGTACTTATAACCCGCTTGGTCTTCGTAATAAGGCGAAGTAAAAATTTCGGGAATGGCACTAATGCCTTTTGAAGTGAGGCGATGATTTTGCGTTACCAATTCATCATCCAAATTGTAATCGTTAGGAATTGTATTGAAATACAATAGTATTCCGAAGGCAAGTACGAGCCACGGATAATTGGCTTCGCTCAAAAAAGTAAATTTATGCGCGGTGTTGCCCTGTGTAGTTTTTTGTTTTACCGCCTGTTGTTTAGCTGCCATTTTTCAAAGTCCCCATTCTGTAAATAATTTCCATACGGCATACTTTACTTTGTCCGTAAACGGATAACGCAATACTAAATCATCCTTTACTAAAGTGCTGTTGTATTTTTTCAGATTTTGGAAATAAGTTTCAAAATGTTCTGCAAGTAATGCATCGTTACCAGTGGCTATTTCGCGAATGGTAGTGCTGTTAAAATGAATAAACACTATCGGATACTTTCCGTCAATCAGCACTTCGTTTCCGGCTTGTATGCGCTTGCAAATTTCCGTATTCCATCCCGCAACATTGCAACCCTTATGGCGAAGCACATGAGCCTTTTCGTCTATAACCGGCAGCAGGTCTAAATACTTTTGGTCGTCAAACAAACCGCGGAAAGCATTTTTCTCGCAACGGTAAATGCAGCAGTTCGCCCACCAGTTTAAGCCCGCTGTTGCGCTTTGCGAAGCGCCCACAAAACCTGCATTGTACAATCCTACCCGAAAGTTTGCTTCGAACCAGTTTTGATGGCTGCGCGGGTCATTGCGGTAATAGTGCGGGGTCAGCAAAAAACTGTGTTGCTTCAGTAAATCAAAAAGGAATGTGTACTTGTTGTAAAAGAATAAGTCGTTGTCCAGGTAAATTACACTTTCGGGCTTGTGCTCACCATAGTGTAATAGAAAATTCAAAAATACAGGCTTTAAACACCAGCGGAGTTTGTCGTTGTTGTTTCCATACTTCTCAATAATCTTGGCAGCATTATCAGCGCTTTTTATGTCGTCCAAATTCCAAAAGCGACAGCGCGGATGTTGCACTTGTGCTCCGTTTTCCACCAACAAAACATGTAACACAAAATCATCGCCTTGTTCCAGCGAATCGGCCAGTGCCAATGTTTTGTATAAATGACTGTTGGTTGATATGGTGCAGAAATGATACACGCTACAATTATTTGGCAGTCTGAAAATACGCTTTCAGATAACTTTTAACACTGTCGGCATACAAGCGGTGCCCCGCATTGTTTAAATGTCCGTCAGGATTGGGTTTAAAATATTCTTTTGGTGTGTGCCATATCAGCCAATCCGCTTCCGTTTGTTTATCCTTCAGCAAATCTGCATAACGGTTGCAATACTTCTCTTTTGTGTAGTCCGCTTCTTTGCTTTCCGGAATAAGAATAAATTTTATGGGCACATGATTGTTCGCAGCAAGTTGCTGAATAGCGTTCAGATATTTTTTGGTGATGGAAGTGTTTTTTCGCAACCGCTCGTAAGCTATTTTTTCTTCAATACGATAAATGCCGGCATATAATCGCGAAAGCAGAGCGCTTGCTGCGACAATTTTTTCGTATAGCTTTTTCGGATGTTTCAGAAAATAGCGCTCATTGGCAAGATAGTCGTACGCTGCTTGGGCGTTGGCAAAATGCTTGCCGTCAATATCGGCAAGTATAGCGCCCGCATTAGTCCAATAATAAAAAGGCGAATCGGGAGTAACTTGCCGGTCGTGCTTCATTAAATCGTTTCCCATAAAAAAAACAACAAACACAATATGGGGTTGTAGCTGCGGAATATACTGTTGTGCAATTGCTAGATATTGCGGTGGGTCGGCAGCGGGTATGCCGGTGTTGATGATTTCGAAATCGGTTTCGCGCGCAAGCAAATCGCAAAAGGAACTGTCATAAAACGGGCTGGCACTCATACCCCATGTAAAGCTGTCGCCTATAAACAGGATTTTCTTTCTGGTTGAATCTAACTCGTTAAAGTCTTTTCCGCGAAATCCCTCATCGTTAATCGCTAAATGTTGTTCAGCCCAGTAATCTTTCGATGCCACCAGCAAACCTTTTTCATTCGTAAAAAAATCAGGAATCACCACCAGTGAATCTACCGGCTGAAAATGCAGCCAGTTGGGGCGAAGGTCGCCCGGTTGATAGCCCATGCTCCGCAACACCACTTCAATTGCCGCACAAAAAAGCAGCAGCAAAAGCAATTGAAAGCCGAGCCATTTAAGCCACTTTCTCATCGCGCACTAAAAATTTTTCGCCTATTCGTTCCACGTATTCCCAAATATCCCACCCCTTTTTACCCCAGCAATGGTAAACGTGTAAAAACGCAGGATACACTTTTGTTTTAAAAGCGTTATCGGTAAATGCACCTTCGCTGTTCATCATTACACCCGGTGTGGTATAGTCGGCAATAAAATTGAACTTTTGCGGCAGCACAGGATTTTTCTGCAACCCGAATTGCCAAACGGTTGCAATTAGGGTTCCCTGGTCGCGCACATACCATTGCGGGTCTTTAAAAACTTGCATGGTTTTATCGAACCACGCGTTCATAAAATCTTCGCTGTTGTCGTCAAACAAAAACACGCCACCGTTCCAGTGCTGAAATTTTTTGTCCTTCACTTCAATGCCAAACTTGGCTTGAATGTATTCAGCCAAATGATGGCACTCGGGGTTAAATACATCTCTGCCATCGGGCCCTATCCAGCGCTTCTTAAACGAGTTCCAGCGCCAGTGCGAGTTCTTTTCAATATCGCGGAACATATCTTCTGCCGGAGGGATTATCACTCTTCCTTCGGCATCGTGCCAAAGTTTTTTCCAGCGGTTGTAAAACATGTCATCGTTCAGCTTAAATGTTTTAAGTGTTGTGGCAAAGCGCAATGCAATAAAAAAATACTGCCACTTATTGCGCTTGATTACTGCAAACTCATTTATCAGTTTGCGCTTTTTTTCTTCCATTAAAGGGTCGGTAATCTTTTTTGCCGGGTCGTACTTTTCCATCAGCGCTTCTAACTCGGCACGGTCTTGTTTATTCTTTACCGAACAATCGCAGCGTACGGCATTGGGGCTGAATTTCGGCATTATGCAATGGTCTGCCGCAAAGGTTACTACGCCCGACTTGTAATTAAACACTTCATCGCATTCTTTGTTTATTGCTACTACATCGGTATCGAGATAGCAATAGGTATAGCCTTTAGGCAAAAATTTATTCAGCCCTACTTTCAAATAAATACTTGCCTGATGGTGAGAGAATTCTTCAGGCGTATCAACCTGAATAATGTTGCTGTGTGCAACGGGAATTTCGTTGCGTTTTGCATCGGTTACTACTATAATATCGTTTTGGGAAAAATGCTGTAAATACCGAAGCGAAAAATGGAGCGTTTCTATATGCTCTTTTCCTCCGCAAACCACAAATACAAATTTATTCCGGCTCATTTTTGCACTGTTATTCCAAGTTTTAAACTCAATTCTTCTTTCTGCAAACCGACAATCTTAAACGATTTTTCAGGATTGAGAAACAGTTTTCGCGAAAACAAAAAATTGTTTTTTACTGAAATTGCAGGAGTGGTTTTCGATTGCTCCGTTGTAACCACTTTAAGCCGGTAGCGAAAAACACCCTGATTATTTTCTTCATCCGCAGCATCAAAAACCAACTTGCCTTTTCCGTTGCTCAATGCTCCCTTAAAATACCAGTGCACGCTGTCGGGCGAATAATAAACCGCACCACTCCCCTCGGTTAATCTTACCTGAACTTTTGTAATGGCATACGGCAACGATTCCGAAAAAACAAACTCGTTTTCGCTCACCTTTCGTGTATTCCATACCGATGAACACCTGTACAATGTGCCTTTCCTGGCGTACTGCACAAGTGTATGCGAAAAAAACACTTGCGTCCACCGCTTGTACCTATTCAACTGCTTCATTTCAAAAACCAGCGAATCGCTTTTACCAAGTACAATCGCGTTCGTGTAATTGAGCGGCATATCAATAAGCCAAGTATTTATACTGTTATCATCAACTGTTGAATATACCCAGCGCAGGTAGGCATTCCCTAATGTGTTCATCAAATAGCCGTATGCCCCGTTTCCGTAAGTTGCATTTACACACTCGGGATTTTTGCTGATGTAATCAACCGATGCAATTTCATGCTGGTTGTTCTGAAAATACACTCCCCAATCGGCATCGAACATGTGCCATTGTGCGTCATAAAAAACTTCTGCCACCAAATGCCCGCTTAAATGTTGCAGGCGCGCCTGCAAACCGCCTAAGCGAAACAGTTGCGTTAGCGCAGCATTGCGATCATCACACAATCCGGTTTCAAAAGAGTTAAGCAAGCGCAACGGGTCATGCGGCAGTTTACTGTCAGTTAGTGCTTTGCTGTGTGCCGTCCACCTATGCAGTGCTTTCCATATAGCCATCGCCTTTTCAGCATCGGTAACCGAGTCGGGCGCTATACTTTTTATCAAGGCATTGTAATCGGTAAAATCAAGTTTTGAAGGAGTGATGCAGAAGGTGTCTGCCTCGGAGTTGTTTGCAGCCACACTGAACCGTGCAGCAGAATAAGGCAAATAACTTTTGAGCGAAACCGAAGTAGTGCTTTTAATAGAAAGTGTGCCGATGTTTACTTTCTCGGGCGCTGTGCTGCATGCACACAACAAAAAAGTTGCCGGAACCACTGCTGCTATAAGCCGAATATTTTTTGCGATACACAAAGTACTGCCCGTTTATTTTAACAGCGTTTTAGCCATAGCAATTAAAGCCGGTGCAGGCATTTTGCTGATGTATTTTATCATATCGTCCAACTGCTCGTCCGATACATCCAGCCTGTTTAACACCTGTTGTGTTACATCTTGCGAAACGCTTTGCTCCAACTGTTCAACCTTACGTATAACTGTGGTTACAGATTTATGCTTTTCGTCCTCGTTCAGGAACTTGTTGCTTTGTATATGCACCCGCAGTACCTCTTTAAGATTTGCCATTGACCGTTCCTTCAAAAACGGAGCAATTTTGCCCGAGCGCAGTTGCCACGCTTTTATTTGGTTGTAGAAATCGAAATAGTGCGTACGGTTTTTTTTCTGAACATTGGTTTCGGACGGAAAATCAAATCCCCCCAAATAATGGATAATAGAATCAATTTCTTCGGCACTCAAATTTCGGATGGCACAATGTGGCGGATTATCTACCGTGTGGAAATACACCGGCACTTCCAAATTGTTGCAGAAGTTGATAAAGTCCGGCAACTCGCGCCAGTTTTGCTGCATGGCACAAACTGAAATTCCGAAAAAAGTGTTGCGTGCTTTACAATACTGTTGGAAGTATAGAATGTTCTCTATCACCCTGTCGTAATCGGCATTCTTACGGATGGTTTCATAAACAGGCTTTATGAGCGAATCGAACGAAACGTTAATGTGAAAATCAATATGCTCCATCAATTCTTTCACTCGGCTGTTAAGCGTAGTGGCATTGGTTTGCACCGAAACACGCACCTTGGGGTTTATTTCCACCAGCTTGTCCCATATCTTGTAATAAATATCTATCAGAAACGGTTCGCCACCATAAAACTTCACTTCTTCAAGGTATGGAATAAACTCTTCCAATTGCTTAACAAAGTTGTCATCGTATGCCGAAACAATAGGCGGAAGTTTTTCGCGCTTGGCGCGTATAAGCGATGAAAAATCGCCATTGCACATTTCGCACTCCAAGTTGCACACATTACTCAACTCAAATTCCATTACACTCGGGAAACGGTTCTCGTTCGATTTCCGCTCATCGTATTGCTTTGCTTTTACAGCATCAAAATTTTGCGCGGTTAGCTGGCTTTTGCATCCGTAGCAGCCCAGCGAAAGGTCGCTGTGCTTAACATACTTGCGTAGTTTTTCGGCAGCTTCACCAAACCATATTTCGCGAATAGATTGTTTCGGATATTCGCCCAACACATAATTGCGGTTAAAGCAACAGGCAACCGCTTTCCCATAATGCCCAAAGTAAATACTGCGGAAAGGTGCATAGCAAACCACAGGCTGCGGCCCTAAAGGACGATGGCGGTTGTATTCTTTCAACAACGAAGCCGGCAGCGGGTCGTAGCCTTTAAGTTTACTGATGATGTTGCTTATGGACATGAAACGGTTGGCGAAAATAAAAATCATTCTGCGAGGCGATAAACGCATCGGCAGAATGATGGATAAGTGGTGGAGCTGGCGGGAGTCGAACCCGCGTCCGGATAAGTTGATGATAGACTTTCTACATGCTTAGATACTTATTGATTTTCGTAAACCGGCAGGATAAGTAACCCTCCAACCTGTTTCTTACATCTGTTGTTCATACAGCGCAAAGTAGATGAAGCTTTGCGCGTACGTCACCAAGGTTTAGTTGCGGACACGCTGTGTATGGTGCCTTAAGCGTGGCGCAAATGGCTGTTAATCTCTAAGATTAGGCAGCCATGGCGTAGTTGTACTCGCCAGTTAAATTAGTGTCGCATAATGGATTTGCGTGGTATTACACACCCACGGCATGCGGGTTTACCGCCAATGCTTCCCGTCAATACCGGTCAGCCCCGTTATCAGTTGGCAGCAGGTAGTTTACGGTAACCGGTAAACAAACCTGAATGCAAATGAAGTTGTCAAAGAACGCTGCAAAGATAGCAAATGCCCTGCCAACTGACCGGTTTCAGCAATTATGGCAGATGAGAAAAATTACCTTTGCCCTATGAAGATTGGCATTTTAAGAGAAGAAAAATTTCCCCGCGATTCGCGTGTTCCGCTTACACCTTCGCAATGCAAGGCACTAATGGAGCGCAACCCCGCCATTGAAATTGTGGTGCAACCATGCAAATACCGCTGTTTTACCAACGAAGAGTTCCATTATCAGGGCATTTCTATGCAGGAAGATGTTTCGGATTGCGATTTTTTGCTGGGAGTTAAAGAAGTGCCGCCTGTCTTGCTAATACCCGGTAAAACGTACATCTATTTTTCGCACGTAATTAAAGAGCAGCCACGCAACCGCCTTATGATGAAAGCGGTTATTGAAAAAAATATCCGGCTCATTGACTGGGAGTGCATGAAAGACAAAAAAGGGAAACGCTTAATTGCCTTTGGGCGCTGGGCGGGAATTGTAGGGGCTTATCATGCCATTCGCATGGTGGGGTTCCGCACTTCGCGTTTTCGGCTGCGCCAAATGATTGACTGCCTCAACTTTGCCGAAGCGCAGAAAGAATTGGAAAAAATGGATTTGCCTCCCGTAAAAATTGTGCTTACAGGCACCGGGCGCGTAAGCGAAGGCGCTGCTTTTATGCTCGATGTGGCGGGTATTAAAAAAGTTTCTCCTTACAATTTTTGCTACAACGAGTTCAGTGAGCCGGTTTACACTCAACTTACTTCTGCCGATATGTATCATAAAGAAGGAGAAGAAAAATTTAATGCCGAAGACTACCACGCTCATCCCGATCAATACAAAAGTTCTTTCTACCCGTTTACTAAGGCGGCTGACGTAATGATAAACGGCATATACTGGGATAAGCGCATTCCCGTTTTCTTTACCAAAGAGCAAATGGCTGAAAAAGATTTCCGCATAAAAACCATTAGCGATATTACCTGCGATATTGCCCCTGAATCGTCCATTCCTTCTACTCTTTATGCTTCCAGCATAGCCGACCCGTATTATGGTTACAACGCACAAACAGGGGAACTGACGCAAACTTTTCAAGATGAATCAATAGACATTATGGCTATTGATAATCTGCCTAACGAACTGCCCCGCGATGCCAGCGAAGATTTCGGCAACCTGATTATTTCGCGTATTATTCCTGAATTGCTAAAAGCAGATACTTCGGAAATGCTGCAAAACGCCACTATTGCTACCGGTGGAAAACTCAACGAGCCGTTTGTTTACTTGCATTCGTACGCTTTCGGCAATTAATTTTTGAACAGCTTATGCTCATAGTTGTTCTAAAAAAACAGACTAAAAACTTTCATTTCTAAAGTGGCGGTATAATTTTGGTGCGCGAAAAAGAAAAAGCAGTATGGCTTCAACAGCATTGTTTAAGAGTTCGATAGGTAAAAAGTTTTTGATGGGGATTACCGGCTTATTCCTCATTGTATTTCTGGTGGTTCATGCAGGTATCAACTCCATGATATGGTTTAATGATGGGGGCGAAACCTTTAGCCACTGGGCGCATTTTATGGGTACCAACCTTATTATCCGCACCATGGAAATTGTGCTGGTAGTCGGTTTCTTGGTTCATATTGTGGACGGGCTTATGCTTTGGAAACAAAACCGCGATGCACGCCCTGTAAAGTATGTTTCCAATAACCCTAATGCCAATAGCAAGTGGTATTCGCGTAGTATGGGTCTTTTGGGCACACTTATTCTGCTGTTCCTTATTATTCATACTGCCCATTTCTGGATACCGAACCGCGCCAACCAGTTTGCTACCGGTGAAGAACTTAATTTGTTTCAAATGATGCAGCACGAATTCAGCGAGTGGTACACCGTAGTAATATATGTAGCCGGGTGCTTTTCATTATTCTGGCACTTGCTGCATGGTTTCAAAAGCGCTTTTCAAAGTTTAGGATTAAATCACCTTAAATACAACAACCTTATAGAAACTGCGGGCATCGCGTTTTCTATAATAGTTCCTTTTGTGTTTGCCATGATGCCTGTTAGCATGTATTTCGGGTGGGTGAAGTAAAATTTGTGCCGTGCAACTGCAACATTACCCCATAGAAAAATTGAAAGCTGAACTGCTTACCTCAGTGCAAGCCGAGGTTGGACAAAAAAAATTCAGTTTGTTCTTTTTTGGTTCAAGGGTAAAGGGAACTGCAACGGAGAGAGCCGATATTGATGTAGGCTTTTTAGCCGACAAACAATTGGATAGTGCCGTGAAATGGAGAATAAAAGAGCGCATTGATGAAATCCCTACCCTCTACAAAATTGACTTTGTAGATTTTGGGAGTGTAGATGAAGATTTCAGAAAACTGGCTATGCAAAAAACGGAAGTAATTTATGGGTAGTGATTTAGCATACTCATTACAGAAGTTTGAAAAAGCGCTTAACCGCTTGCAGGAATCTTATGCACTACCAAAAAGTGATATTGTGCGCGATAGTTGTGCCAAGCGTTTTGAATTTTGTGTAGAGTTAGCTTGGAAAACATTGAAGCTGTATTTAAACGAAAAACACGGTATTGCTGTTCAATCGCCAAAATCATGTGTGCGAGAAGCTTATCGGTTAGCGCTTATAGAGTATGAAGCACTTTGGCTAAACATGATAAACTGGCGGAACGATTTAGCGCACGGCTACGAAGAAAGCTATGCCGATGTGGTGTACGAGAATTTAACGGAGATTATAAAACTGATGAACCAATTATTGGTAAAACTTAAAGCAGACATATAACATAACAATATGGCGGAACTCAATTCAAAAATCCCTTCGGGTCCCTTAGCCGACAAGTGGAGCAACTACAAGGAACACTCCAAACTGGTAAACCCTGCCAACAAGCGCAAGCTCGAAATTATTGTGGTAGGCACCGGCTTGGCGGGCGCATCGGCAGCAGCTACCTTAGCCGAACTCGGCTATCAGGTAAAAGCATTTTGCTTTCAGGACTCGCCACGCAGGGCGCACTCCATTGCGGCACAAGGCGGTATAAACGCAGCCAAAAACTACAAAAACGATGGCGACTCTGTTTACCGGTTGTTTTATGACACCATAAAAGGGGGCGACTTTCGTGCGCGCGAAGCTAACGTGTATCGTTTGGCTGATGTGTCGAGAAACATTATTGACCAGTGCGTGGCACAAGGCGTTCCGTTTGCGCGCGAATATGGCGGCTTGTTAGACAACCGTTCTTTCGGTGGCGCTCAGGTTTCCAGAACTTTCTACGCCCGCGGTCAAACCGGACAGCAGTTGTTGTTGGGTGCATATCAAGCACTTGAAAGACAAGTTGGCTTAGGCAACGTAAAAATGTATTCGCGCCACGAAATGGTGGAACTTGTAACTATTGAGGGCAAAGCCCGCGGCATTATTGCCCGCAACTTAGTTACCGGACAATTAGAGCGCTACTTCGGTCATGCCGTATTACTTTGCACAGGCGGCTACGGAAACGTGTTCTACCTTTCAACTAATGCCATGGGCAGCAACGTAACTGCGGCATGGAAAGCGCACAAAAAAGGCGCGTACTTCGCCAACCCGTGCTACACTCAAATTCACCCTACTTGCATTCCGGTTACGGGCGATTACCAATCAAAGTTGACGCTGATGAGCGAATCGTTGCGGAACGATGGTCGGGTATGGGTACCCAAATCGAAAGAAGATGCCAAAGCCATTCGTGAAGGCAAAAAGAAACCGGAGGATATTAAAGAAGAAGACCGCGATTATTACTTAGAAAGAAAGTATCCTTCGTTCGGCAATCTTTGTCCGCGCGATATTGCTTCGCGTGCTGCTAAGGAAGCATGCGATGACGGCCGCGGTATTGTGCCCAGCGGCCTGGGTGTTTTTCTCGATTTCAGCGATGCCATTAAGCGCCTTGGTGTGGATGTGGTGAAAGCGCGCTACGGTGAGTTGTTCCCCATGTACCAAAATATTACCAACGAAGACCCGCTTAAAACGCCTATGAAAATTTACCCCGCGGTGCACTACACCATGGGCGGCATTTGGGTGGATTATGAACTAATGACTACCGTTCCGGGCTTATACGCGCTGGGCGAAGCCAACTTTAGCGACCACGGGGCCAACCGCCTGGGGGCATCGGCACTTATGCAAGGTTTGGCAGATGGCTACTTTGTAATTCCATACACCATCGCCAATTACCTTTCTTCCGAAATATTTGTAAAACCCATACCTACCAATCACCCCGCATTTAACGAAGCAGAGAAAGAAGCCCGTGAGCGTATGACTCAGTTTTTGAATGCGAAAGGAAAAACTTCGGTAGAAGAATTTCATAAGCGCCTCGGTAAAATTATGTGGGAGTACTGCGGTATGGCGCGCAATGCCGAAGGCTTAACCAAAGCCCGCAAGTTAATTCAGGAACTGCGCGAAGAATTTTACAAAGATGTGCGCGTATTAGGCAGTATTGATGAACTGAACCCCGATTTGGATAAAGCTGGGCGCGTAGCCGACTTTATTGAGCTTGGCGAACTGATGGTGATAGATGCACTTAACCGCAACGAAAGTTGTGGCGGGCATTTCCGCGAAGAGTACCAACTGGAAGGCGAAGCCAAGCGCGATGATGCCAACTATGCGTATGTAGCCGCCTGGGAATATAAAGGCGTAGGTGCAGACCCTGTGCTGCACAAAGAAGAACTGAAATACGAAAACATTGAATTACAGGTAAGAAGTTATAAGTAATACAATAGCACACAAATTAGCGCAGATAAAACATCAGTGTAAATCATAAAAATCCGCGTTATCAGCGTGCCATTAAAAATCAAACTATGAAAGTCAATCTGAAAATCTGGAGACAGAAAAACGCAAAAACCGAAGGCAAAATGGTGGACTACACGGTAGATGGTGTAAACCCCGATATGAGTTTTCTGGAAATGATAGATGTGCTGAATGAGCAACTGGTAAACAAAAACGAAGAGCCTGTGGCTTTCGACCACGACTGCCGCGAAGGTATTTGCGGTATGTGCTCCATGTATATTAACGGGCGTGCCCATGGGCCTTTGCATGGCACCACCACCTGCCAGTTATACATGCGCCACTTTAAAGACGGAGAAACCATTTACGTAGAGCCATGGAGAGCCAAGGCGTTTCCGGTTATAAAAGATTTAGTGGTGGACCGCTCCGGTTTCGACCGCATAATTGCTGCCGGAGGATTTGTATCGGTAAACACCGGGCAAGCACAAGATGCCAATGCCATACCGGTTGAAAAAGCCGATGCTGAAAAGGCAATGGATGCGGCTGCCTGCATTGGATGCGGAGCCTGCGTGGCTGCCTGCCCCAACAGTGCGGCTATGCTATTTGTATCGGCAAAAATTTCACACCTCGCGTTGTTTCCGCAAGGGCAACCCGAGCGCGACTTGCGTGCCCTAAACATGGTAAACCAAATGGATGCCGAAGGTTTTGGAAATTGCACCAACATTGGCGCTTGCGAAGCAGAGTGCCCTAAAGAAATTAAACTCACCAACATTGCCCGTTTGAACCGCGATTTTTTGGTGGCGAGTTTGATTAGCGAGTAAAATGGAATTTATAGAGCTATTCAAAAGCAGCAAGAGAAAATATCCTGCTGCTTTTTTTTTCAAACTAATACCCTCTATTATTGTTTGCAACAATAAATAGCAGGGTTTTGCGTATTTTGTTCCGAATGATTTCTTCTGTAAAGCACTCTTGGGTTTTTATCTTCCTGCTTTTTGCTTTTGCCCCCAGAGCAAACGCCACTCATTACCGTGCCGGTGAAATAACCTACCGCTACATCGGTAATTTTAAGTTTGAAGTAACCGTGTTTACCTACAGCAAGTTTGACGGACAAAGTGTTTGGGCGGACCGCGACAGCATAGAAATTGTATGGGGCGATGGTGATACAAACTATTTGTGTCGAACAAATGGCCCTGTCAATTCTAGTGGTTGTAGAGATGGAGAAATTATTGCCACTAATCCGATAAGTATTAAGAAAAGTGAGTATAAAGGAGTGCATACTTACCCGGGCATTCCGCCAAACAAGTTTTACATCATCGGCTTTTTCGACATGAACCGCATTGACGGCATCAATAACATTGACAACGGTAACTCGGTAAACATTCCCTTTTATGTGGAAGACACACTTAAGTTTCCGGTTTCGCTCGAAAGCATTGGCGGTAACTCTTCGCCTATCCTTACCTACGAACCTATTGACTATGCCAATGTAAACGATACTTTTTACCACAACCCCGGTGCCATTGACCCCGATGGCGACAGCCTCGATTTTCAATTGATGGTGCCGCTGCAAGACCAAAATATTAACGTGCCGTTGTATCAGTACCCCGATATTTACTGCCCCACCAACGATGTGTTTACCATTAACCGTAAAACGGGCGAGTTGATTTGGGCGGTTCCCTGCCAGCCGGGCATTTTCAACATTGCTATTCTTATCCGCGAGTTTCGCAACGGAGTTAACCTTGGCACACTTATTCGCGACATGCAGATTATTGTGCTCAACAACAACAACAATCCGCCTCAAATTGCCGATGTGCCCGATACCTGCATCCGCGCAGGCGATACCCTAAGCGTAAATGTTACAGCTACCGACAACCCCGGGCAAACGGTTACACTTACCGCCACCGGTGGTCCTTTCCAACTTGGTGTTTCTCCGGCAACGTTTACCGCCACAGCAGGCAACCCTGCCAACGGCACCTTTAACTGGAACACCGTGTGCGACCACATTCAGGCACAACCGTACATCGTAGTTTTTAAAGCAGAAGATAATTACAATGCTGGCGGCACCATTTTCCCGTTAGTTGATTTGGAAACCTGGATAGTGCGCGTTATTCCGCCTCCGGTTGAAAACCTTACCGGCACTGCCACCAATGCAGGCATAGTGCTCAACTGGCAAAACCCTTACAAGTGCGCTTCGTTTCAGAATTTCCGCGGCTTTTCAGTATGGCGAAAAACCGGCTGCGATGACTTTATACCCGAGTACTGCGAAACAGGGCTGGCAGGCAGAGGCTATACCAAACTTACCGCCAACAATATTTTAACCTATACCTACACCGATGCCACCACCGTAGTAGGGCAGCAATACACCTACCGCGTGCTGGCAGAGTTTTACAAACTACCGCCAAGCGGCAACGTAAATTTTAAATACGATGTGGTAGAAAGTGTTCCATCGAACGAGGTGTGTGTGTTTAAGCCGGTGAATATTCCCGTTATACTAAATGTAGATGTAGAACAAACCGATGCTGCCAACGGACAAATTTTTGTGCGTTGGAGCAAACCATTGGCAGGAGGAAATAATCTCGATACCATTCAAAACCCTCCGCCTTACCGTTTTGATTTATACCGAGGCAACGGATTTAATTTTCAGAATCCTGTAATCATACACAGCGTTACCGCTAATTCGTACGCAACTATTACCGATACTTCGTTTACCGACACCGGCATTAACACCGAGAACAACCCGTGGAGCTACCGCATTATTTTTTATTCGAACAACGATACCATAGGTGTAACTGCTGCGGCTTCATCGGTTTATTTAACCGTAAGCCCCAGCGACCAGTCGCTTATACTCAACTGGCAGGAAAACGTACCCTGGGTAAACGATAGTTTTTCGGTGTTCCGCCTCAACAAAACCACTTCGCTGTTCGACTCCATCGGCATTTCGTACACTCACCAGTATGCCGATACGGGGCTGATAAATGATTCTACCTATTGCTACTATGTAAAAGGTTACGGGCATTACACGCTCAATGCGTTTCCGAAACCGCTTATAAATAAATCGCAACAGCAATGCGGTGTGCCGGTTGATACCGTGCCGCCTTGTCCGCCAACTTTAACCGTGCGAAACGATTGCGACCAATACAACGGGCAGCCCTGGAATACCGCGCAGTTTATCAATTACCTCAGTTGGACAAACGAAAACGATTCCTGTGCCGATGATGTTACGCGGTATTACATCTATTACGGAAATGATTCCATGGCAATGACTTTAATTGACAGTATTCTTTCGAAGGATGACACTACATACCAGCACGTATTGAACGATAATTTGGCGGGTTGCTATGCCGTAACTGCGGTGGATAGAATTGGCAACCAAAGCCGCTTTAGCAATGTATTTTGTATTGATAACTGCCCTTACTATGTGCTGCCGAATACTTTTACACCAAACGGTGACGGGCAAAACGACATTTTCCATCCGTATAAACCGTACCGCTTTGTTCCCAAAATTGAAATGCGGATTTACAACCGCTGGGGCGAAGAAGTGTTCCGCACCGAAAACCCCGAAATAAACTGGGACGGCACCGACCAAAAAAGCGGCAAACCGCTCAACGATGCGGTGTACCTGTACGCTGGCTTCTACTACGAGCAGCGCTTGGGCGGCTTGGTAAAGAAACCCCTGAGCGGTGAAAAGAAAGGAGGTGGGGTAATTCATTTAATAAGAGGGAAATAACAATGTGCGAAAGTGCGAAGGTGTTTATGTGTTACTGTTTGCCATGTAACTTTCGCACTTTAATGCTTTAACACGTTAACACATCACAGGCATGTTTACCGGAATAATAGAAACCATTGGAAAAGTAACTGAACTGAAGAATGAAGGTGGCAATCTTCATATCACTGTTCAATCTTCCATTTCCTCCCAACTCAAAATTGACCAAAGCGTTTCGCACAATGGTGTTTGCTTAACTGTGGTGGAAGTAAACAACCACACACATTGCGTAACGGCTATTGACGAAACCCTCCGCAAAACAAACCTCAGCTTGCTGCAAGAAGGCGATGAAGTAAACTTAGAGCGCTGCACAGTTGCAGGCGGACGATTTGACGGGCACATTGTACAAGGGCATGTGGACCAAAAAGGCGAATGCATTGCAGTGGAAGAACAAAACGGGAGCCGACTTTACACTTTTCGGTACAAACCCTCACGCCAAAATTTAGTGGTAGAAAAAGGTTCCGTTTGTGTAAACGGTATTTCACTCACGGCTTTCAATGCAAAAAACGATTTATTTACAGTAGCTATTATTCCTTATACGCTTGAGCATACCAACATTAAAAGCGTAAAGCCGGGCACCTTTGTCAATCTGGAGTTTGACATTATAGGCAAGTATGTGGCAAGGATGATGGAGTTTAAGTAGATAACCGCTACCCGTACAACTCCACCATTTTTTCGGCAGTTTGCTTCAACTCCTCCGCCAGCGTTTTGGGTTGCAGTACTTTTACATTACTGCCGTAACTGAGCAGTTGCATTTTCAATTCGGTGTTTACGACAAGGTTAAGCGATACGCGAAGTTCATTGGCGGTTTCCTTTACTATTTGCTGCGAATGGTGTATAGGCAAGGTTTTTACATACTTGCCCTGCAAAGGTGAAAACGACAGCAACACTTTTTCGGGTTTACCTTCGGCAACCGTAACTCCCAACACATTTTTGTAAAAATTTTTCTTGTCAATTTTCTCATCGCTGAAAGTTTGCCCGGTGAGTTGCAGGTCAAGAATACGGTCTAACGCAAAAGTGAGAATCTTATGCTCCTTTTTGCTGATGCCGTTGCCTATTACATACCAAAAATTTTTCGACTCGCGGATGATGTACGGCTCCAACAGGTTTTGTGTAGTAGTATCGCTTCCATGTTTTTGGTAAGTAAACTTTATTACCCTTCGCTCCGAAATGGCTTTGAGAATAGGCTCTACAAATTCAATTCCTTTAATAATAAAGGGTTTATCTAACTGTATATGGTCGCTTTCGCCCCGCGCATCTTTGTTCATTTGCACGGTGCCCGCAATTTTTATAATAGCGTCCTCAAATTCTTTAATGGCAGGCAGGTGCTTAAACTGATTCAGAATGCTTATGGCAAAATCCAAGCCGTGCAGTTCATCGGCAGTAACCGGAAGATTGTTGATGGAATAACTTTCATCGCTGTAGCGGTAAAACTTCTCCTTCTTATCGTACACAATGGGCGCGTTAAAGTTAAGTGCCTGATTGTAGCGCATCTCTTGCAGGTCTAACTGCACGGTGCGTTTGCTCACCGGTTTATCGAATTTCCCGCTTACGTGTTCAATCAAATCCTCCAGTTGCGGATAGGGTTTTTTACGCAATCGGGCATCAATCAATCGGTAGCGGGTATAGGCTTCGCGGTTTAAGGGCATCTGAAGTTTTTAACGAAAATAATTCTTGCGCGCAAATACCCTGCGTTCTGCACGGGCAGCTTTGCTTTTACTAAAACCAAACGCCATGCAAGCAGAACAAAATACCGCCATACGCACCAACGAAATCTTCGTAAACGAAATAGTGTTCTACAGCCGCGAAAGCATTTCGCTTTTCGGGTTTATGCACAACGATGAAGAATATGTGGAAACCGAATTTCTGATTGAGCGTAACCAATTGCAAACCCTGTTAAGCCAAAACGGAAAAACAGGACTTGAAATACTGTGGCACATAGAGCGGCTGTTTGTGTTGCCGCACGAGGTACCGGCAGGCATCAACTTAGTGGAGATGTTTGGCACCACACAAGAGTTGAAAGCAGATGAAATTACGCTGGAAGTACCCGTGTATGAAGACGAAAACGGAAACCTTTTGCCAACCGAAACGTGGGAGTTGCTTTTTGTTGAACACATCAGCGAGCAAGCGGGCGCAAGAATAAGTTAACTACTAAACCATCATACAATGAAACGAACCATCAAATACAACCTCATTCGCAGCTCGCGCAAAACGGTGAACGATTACCTGCAAAATCTCAAAAGCGATGAACTGCAAGCCATGTACAGTTCTTCGTTTACCTACGAACTGAAAGTGCCCGACCTTATGAAAAAAATTCAGAACGAGTTGCAGCGCAGAAACATTGCCGCACAACCTATGTTGTTTTCGTAATCCTTCTTGTTTTGGTTTTCCCGAATACCTCGCGGCAAGGTTGGATGTGCCCGGGGTATTTTTTTTGCAAAACAGGCGTTCAACGTAAATGAAGGTTATTCTTATTTTCAACCACCATGAAACACCTCAGCAAATCATACAAGCAGGAAAAGCCTTCCGGAAAATTTGATGCCATTATTATAGGTTCCGGTTTGGGCGGAATGAGCACGGCTGCTTTTCTTTCCAAAGAAGGGAGGCGTGTTTTGGTATTGGAACGGCATTACACCCCGGGCGGCTTTACCCATGTGTTTCGCAGAAAAGAATACGAATGGGATGTGGGCGTGCATTACGTGGGCGATGTGCACCGCCCCTATACCATGATGGCGAAAATGTTCAACTACGTAACCGATGGCTCGCTGCAATGGGAAGAAATGGGTGAAGTGTATGACAAAATATTTTTCGGGAAAGAAATGTACGAATACCGGAAAGGCGAAGAAGCTTTCAGCAAACGCATGAAGGAATATTTCCCTGCACCCGAAGACCAAAAGGCTATTGACGATTATTTGAAGTTGGTGCGAATTACCCAAAAACAAAATGCCAATGGTTATGGTAACATCATCCTCCGCGGACCATTAAAATGGCTCTTGGGCGGTTGGCTTCGCAGAAACAGTTTAAAGAACAACAAAACAACACTCGAAGTTCTTCGCTCGCTTACCAAAAACGAAAAACTGATTGCCGTGCTTACCGGTCAGTTTGGCGATTACGGCTTACCTCCTTCGCAAAGCAGCTTTATTATGCATGCAACGCTGTTTAAACATTACCTCAATGGCGGCAATTATCCTGTGGGCGGCTCTGCCAGAATTTATGAAAGTGTTGCTCCGGTAGTGTTAAATGCAGGCGGAGAAGTTTACACTAATGCTGAGGTGAAAGAGATTATTGTAAAAAACAACAAAGCTGTTGGTGTAAAAATGTTTGATGGCGATGAATACTACGCTCCTATTGTGATAAGCAGCGCGGGCATAATTACCACCTACAACACCTTGCTGCCAAACAATGAAACAAAAAGCAAAGTGCAAAATCAGTTGCAACAGGTGCAGCCATCGGTAGCGCATGTTTGCTTGTATGTTGGACTAAATCACTCCAAGCAATCGCTCGGTTTGGGCAAAGCCAATTACTGGATTTACCCAAGCTACAACCACGATAAAAACATCAAAGATTATCTGGAAAACCCCGATGCGGAATTGCCGGTGGTGTATGTTTCGTTTCCTGCTGCTAAAGACCCCGATTGGGAAAACCGTCATCCGAATCATTCCACCATTGAAATTATTACACTAGCACCTTATGAATGGTTCAGCCAATGGGAAAACAACCGGTGGATGAAACGCGGAGAAGATTACAATGCGTTGAAAGAAAAAATAGCACAGCGCCTGTTGAATAAGTTGTACGAGTACGAACCTTCACTTAAAGGGAAAGTGGATTATTACGAACTCTCCACACCGCTCAGCACCCGTCATTTTGTAAACTACCAATGCGGGGAGATTTACGGTATTGACCACTCCACTTCCCGCTTTGCGCTCGATTTTCTGAAACCCGAAACACCCATCGAAAATTTGTACTTAACCGGACAGGATACTGTAACCTGCGGAGTAGGCGGTGCATTGGCAAGCGGCATGTTTACAGCCTCGGTAGTTACCAAAAAGAACCTGATGAAGAAGGTAAAGTGAAACTTCTGCTATACATGCAGCAATAGAAAACCGCATAAACATAAATTGTAAATTCGCTTTCAATACTCTTTCATGTTGCTGAACATTTTTAAGAAAAAGAAACCGGAAGTAAAGCGAAACCCCGATGAAACGGATTTTTGCTACTATCCTTTCTTTCAGGTGCTGCTGGCTGCCGATGGTAAGTATATGCCATGCAGCCATCATGCCGCATTTATTAGCGAAAACGGAAAAGAGATTAGCGTAAACACGCACAACATTGAGCAGGCGTGGAACTCGCCTTACATGCAACAACTGCGTTCCGATTTTAAAAACAACATACGCAACAAAGGATGCAGCCATTGCTGGAAAGAACAATCGCTGGGGCTAAAGCCTATGCGTTATGATTCGTACGGATACAACATTCCGGAAAGCCAGGTTGAAAATCCTGCATCGCCCATGCGGGTTGAAATAAACGCGAGTAATGTTTGCAATCTGCGCTGCCGTATTTGCTGGTCGCACGCCTCATCGCGTTGGATTAAGGAGGTGAAAGAACTGTATAACGAAGATGCAGAACTGCACTTTAACATGACTCCCGAAAATCAGGCAATTATTCGCCAATGGGTTCCCCACTTTACGCAAATCGGATTTTTTGGTGGCGAGCCGTTAATGAGCGAAGAAAACATTGAGCTGATGCGCTATTGTGTATCAACCGGACACAGCAAACACATTTCGCTCCTTATCAATACCAACGCTACCGTTTACACCGATGAATTAGTAAATCTGTTCAAACAATTTCAGAATGTTTATCTCAACTTTAGTATTGATGACATTGGCAAGCGTTTTGAATACCAGCGCAGCGGTGCCAAATGGAATGAAGTGGTAGAAAACATGAAGCAGTACATAAAGCATGGCGGCTTTACAGGCAGCGATCAACTACAGATAAAAATTTGCTGCTCGGTAACGTCTATGAACATCTACTACTTCCCCGAGTATTTCGAATTTATGAACGAACACTTTCCCGGCTTACCGGTATTTTGGAATTTGGTGTTTCAGCCCTGGCAGTTATCTATACAGCTGTTACCTGCCGAAGTAAAAGAGCAAATAGCACAACGACTCAAAAATTTTGTAAACACCACCTATAAAATGGACACCTTACGCACCCGAACCATAGAGGATTTAATTTCTTATTTGAAGGGGCAAGATGAACGAAGTTTTTCCGAATTCTTTACTTACATAGAGCGGCATGATAAATACAGACAGGAGAGTTTTCTGGAAACGTTTCCGGAGTTTTACAGTGTAATCAAATCCTATAAGGAAAAGCCGTTGAGTGTTTAAAAAGTTCATTGCTCCAACCATTTGTTTTGAGTAAGTAACTCAAAAGCGCATTGTGCCATAACTTCATATCCTTTGACTTTATAGTGCCCATCAATGGGCCAATAGTAAGTATGAATATTTTTACTGTTAATACCTGCATTTTTCATGCAATCAAAGTTGTCAATGTATGGTATTTGTTGCTTACGGCAGTAGGAAATAATTGGAGCATTTCCATATTCGGTTTCTTCTAAAAACTCGTTTTGCATGGGGTGGAAAACCATGCCAAACTGACAATTAATTGTACTGCATAGTGCACGAAAGCTATCAATGACAGCAATGTTATTTTTAATGGATAGGCTATCCATTGCAACAGCTTCTGTTGGTCGCAAAAAGCGGGAATCATATTTCAAAATATCGTGCACTACTACACGTACTAAGTAGCTTCTTGCATAAATTGGTTCAAACCAAGGTGGGGTGCGGTATTCTACCTTGTTATCCGGTTTAAAACGTTCAAACCCGCCACGTACAGTAAACTCGTACAAGTCGGTTGAGTTAAACGTAACTATCACCACATCCGGTCGGTATTTCAACATTTTACCTTTTAACAGCATATACTCGGTAAACACATCACCTCCAGCAGTGCCACAGTTAATCACCTGCGTAGTTGAATCACCACTTGAGCGGATAAGATGTTGCACTAACTGAGGATAAGCGCTATCAGTTGGGGCACCCATGCTTTCGGTAAAGCTGTCGCCAAAAATCATTATGCGAGCACCCGATTTTTCAACTTTTAGAGTATCGCCCTTTAACCCCTCGTTATTTGCAGTCCATTCATATAGGAATTCCCTTTGAAAGCCGCCTACTTTACTGTAAACCGGATGAGTATTATCCCATCCGTAGCCCCATTTGCTGCGCGATTCAAAAGACGAAACATAACCGGCATTAGATGCCCGCTCCTGATATGATTGATAAGAGCCCATCAGGCGGAATACAAACTCGGCAACTATGCACGAAACAAAAAGCGAAACAAGAAGCAGCAGCAGGTTTTTTTTTCATGGGTAAGCGGGGGGTAAGCTATCATTTCTATTAATTCGGGAAACAATACTTCAAAGCTTTCGTGGCGCAGCGCATCGGTTTCTTTAACACGCTGCCTAAACTCCTGCTGTTTTATTTTTTGCTCCGAAAACATAAATGCCATAAGTGCTGCGGCATGTGTTTTTATTTTTTCGGTGTCGGCTGTTTGCTGCAGGTAGCCGTTTACAAACTCTTCATACAGTTGCTTAGCCTGTTGCTTTAAAGTTGGGGTAAGGTTGGGGTAAGGTTAGTTACATTAAAGTAGTCGGGCTCGTGTAAAAAATATAGGTTAAAGCGTTCGGGGTTTACAAAGCGTTGCTGCACCATGTATTGGTAAAAAGCCGGTATTGAAAATATATTGAGAATGCTTGCCGTAACATCAATGCCCAAAAGCACGTGAGGGCATTGTTGCTGCAAGGTGCGTATGTTTTGTTCAATATCGTTCCACTTTTGGCCCTTGCGCTGGTAGTCGCCCTGTGCGCCCATGGCATCGAGGCTAGCCCAAACCTCTACCCGCTCAAATTTTTGCCATAGCTCTACTAAGTGGTATTGTTTGTACCGCAGGGTTGAAAAATTAGTGTTGTAAGAAAGGGTAACATTGGTTTTGCCTATGGCAATTAAATGTTCAAGGGCTCGGTAGTGCTCCTCCATTATTAAAGGCTCACCCCCGGCAAAGTGCAGTTTGGTAACCCCCGGCAGTAAAGCGGAGTACGATTTCCAAAACGCATCCTCGTTGCTAGTTACTTTATACTCTTTGGGTTTGTCGGTACTTATTTTTCCCAGTTTCAAATCCTCCTCGTACAGCTGAGTGCTGTTGCTGCTGTTGCAAATGCGGCACTTGTAGTTGCATTTGTTGGAAAAACGAATGTCTAAAATTGGTATGGTGTTATCAGTTACTGTGCCATCAGATAAGGTATTTTCTACACGCTTGAAATACGAAACGTAATCGCGGTTGTACTGTTCCCGGTCGCTGCTTTTGCCCAGTGCCTCACTTTCATAACAGTTGCCGCACATGTTGCTTGCAGTGCCGTTAAGCATATTTTGCCTTAGTTTTTTCATGGCTGCCGAGTTCCAGGCGTGGCTTAAATTGGCATCGGTTCGCAAATTGCCTACACACTCGCCCTTATATGCCGAAACACAACAAGGAGTAACCTCGCCATGCGTTTGTGCATGAAGCTGTATCCAAGGTGCCATACAAAATACCTTTGACTGATGCAGCAATTCATTTTCTTTTTGGCTGCCGCCCGGCTTTAGTTTTTTACCGATAAGTGTTATAAAGTTCAGCACCTGGTATAGTTAATGAATGACGTTAATTATGAATTACTGAAGTTGTGCCGTTTCTGTAAAAAAATGATGAAAGTTTTTCCCAAACCGAACGATTACCGGTAGCCATTCGCTGCGGAAGGTATTCGTGCAGGTTATGCCGTATCGAAGGCTGAATGTGTTTACGGGCATTGTATAATCGCTTCTTCTCTACCTCCACCAGTATTTCAACAAACTCTTTTTTGTGTTGTTCATCCATTTCATCAATACCCATTAGTTGGTATTGTTCGGCAGTGAGGTGAGGGTCGTGCCTAATGCGTTTAAACTCTACAAAGGTAGCCCGCTTGCCGCGCGCTAAACTTTCAGCCAGCTTTATAAAATCGGGCATTTGGCGGTAGTTGTCCTGTTGCACTACCATGCTTATTCCCAGTAAAACAAGGTTATCGAGTTGTTTTATAAACTGTAGGTTTTCCATCAGTGTATTCCAATTGCCGGGCGGGCGCACTTTGTTGTACACTTCCTCTGAGGCTGCATCAATAGAAATATCGGTTGAAATACGGAGGTGGTGAATGCCTTTCATTTTGCCATACATTTCAGGGGTAAACAGTAGCCCGTTAGTATGAAAGTGAATGGTTTTAATGCGCGGATATTTATTGGAATTGAAATCAAAGAGAAAAGGGCGAAACACTTTGCTTATAAACGGGTCGCCCACACCGGTAAGGGCTATGGATTGTACTTCGGGTAAAATTTTTTCCTCGGCATAGTTTTGAAGCTGTTGTACTTTTTGCAACTGTTCACCGCGATAGTGTATGAGTTCGCTGCGGCATGAGGGGCATTTTAAATTGCAACTCATGTCATAGTTCATGTTTACATGTTCGGGTGGTTGAGGAGTCCAGCTTTTAGGCGCTTTGTGCAGCGGAATTACATGGTAGTTGTCAATCCCCGCTTCGGCATCGGCCACATTGGGGCACCAGTCTCGTTTGCAATATTGCAACGAGCCGTCAAACATAGAGTTGCGCAGTTTGGTAGCTGCCTCGCCATACCATATTTCGCTCCAGTCTTGCTTAAAAATGTTGCCTAAAGGAAACTGCACCCAATCGGGACAGCAGGCGGGCCATACGTTTCCATCATCATCAATAGAAATGCGACTAAAAGGAAGTTTGCAAAACAGTTTCATAAGCTATCTGTCATCATATCTGCCAATTCCGGAAAAACAGTAACAAAGTTTTCGTTCCGAAGTGCATCTACCGCTTTAACCCAATGCTTAAACTCATTTTGCTTAGTTCCGTTTTCACCCATCATGTAGTTAATAACAGCTTTCATGTGATTTTTAATAGTGGTGGTTTGTGCGGGCGGCAGGGTACTTAAAAAATTACTTTCAAATGCCTGAAACTGTTGCACCGCTTTTTGCTTTAAAGCTGGGGTTAAATGCACAATGCTGAAATAAGAGGGGTCAAAAAGCAGGTAAAGGTTTACACGGTCAGGTGCCACTAGTTTGTTTTGCACCAAATGCGTATAAAATGCCGGAATGTGCAGTATATTGAAAATACTTACAGTAATGTTTACTCCAAACTGAACGGTAGAGCATTGTTGCTGCACAGCCCTTATATTTTCTTCAATTTTTTCCCATTTCTGGCCCTTGCGCTGGTAGTCACCTTGTGCCCCCATGCCATCTAAACTTGCCCAAATATCTACCACTTTAAACCGATTCCACAAATCAATAATGTTGTATTGCTTGTAGCGTAGTACCGAAAAATTGGTATTGTAACTTAGGGTAATGTTGGTTCTTCCAATAGCAATGAGATATTCAAGTGTTTCGTAGTGTTCATCCATAAACAAAGGCTCGCCACCGGCAAAATGTAAGCGTTGTACATTCGGGAGTAGAGTTTTGTATGAACTCATAAAAGCTGACGTATCGGCAACGGCTTTTATATCCTTTTCGGTATCAATGGTAGGCGGTCTGCGGGGGCGGTCAATTTTTTGTTCTTCATCAAACCACAAAGCACTAAAGGCACTATCGCAAATGCGGCACTTGTAGTTGCATTTATTGGAAAAACGAATATCAATGAGTGGGATATTTACATCAGCGTAGGTTCCGTCTGCGCCTGTTTTCTTAACGCGATGAAACTCGTGAACATAATCGCGGTTATAGGTCATACGTTCGCTTTGCTTTCCGTTCTTCTCGTAATCGTAGCAATGGGAGCAAATGCTGCTTTTTTTACCATTAAGCATGTTTAATCGTAATTGCTTTGCATTATCCGAATTCCATGCGTCTTCCAATTTGGGGTTAACCCTTAAATCACCAAGTTCGTTGCTATCATAAACTGCCGACATACAGCAGGGCGCTACCTTGCCATTGGTTTGTGCATGGAGTTGTATCCAGGGTGCCATGCAAAACACCTGCGACTCTTTTAGCAGCATTGCCTTTCTCGAAAACCGATTGGGCAGGTATTTCTCTATTAGGTCATTCAATGCCATGCTTTGCTAGTTCAACTGTTTCAAATGTATAAATTAAGCGAAAGCAATGTTTGTTCACTGTATCAACAATACTAAATCAAATAATAAGAGTTTTTACCTTTCAACCTTGAAAAGACAATATCGCTTTTTGGTGGCGTTAACCGCACTCCTATTAAGTTTGGCAGGAGTATTTTTTACATGGTATTATTTTCAGCGACCCTTTGCACCTGTTGGAATCCTTGACTGTTGTTTTTTTTACGGCTACATATCAATATCAGTTATAAGCAGTTTGTATTTACTGGTTGTTGTGCTCCAAATAGAAAGTGCACAACAGAAAAATGTACTTTTCAGCATTTGTATTTTTTTTGTTAGCCTGTTTATAGCCGAAACGGCTTTACGGGTATTTCACATAAACAGAGCATATATTGAAAGCAGGGGAGGAAAATATTTGTCCCCGTATCCAAAACATAATACTGATACACTTTTCATTATTCGTGCTCAGTACCCGAAAATGAATACTACCGAAGAGTTCTCGTATCCAAGAATTCCCAATAATGTAGGTTTCCGCGATTTGGATTTTTCCCCAAAAAGAGATTCCCTTCAATTCCTAATTCAAACGTTCGGAGACTCATTTACCGAGGGCGATGGCGCTCCGGCTGACTCAGCTTATCCTGCAACTTTGAAGAGGCTGATGAGAAGCGACAATATAGTCATTCAAAATTTTGGGATTATGGGAAGTGACCCTGCTTTTTACTGGATGCAAATGAAGGAGATAGGAGCCAAATTACATCCTGATATTGCTGTAGTCATGTATTGTAGTCTTGACCTAACCACCGACTTTTTTACCCGTGGCGGCTTAGAGCGTTTTAAAAACGGATACTACTCTGGCTTTGATCCCCCTATATGGGAATGGCTGTATGGTTACAGTTACCTGTTTAGGTTATTTGCCAATTCGGTCTTTGATGTTTCTTACAACAATTTCTTTTTAACGCAAACGGAAAGGCAAAAACGTTTCAGCGAGCTAGAGTTGAAGTGGAATGAAACCTTCCATGCTATTGAAAATATTGCCCGTAAGCATAACCTAAAAGTATTGCTGATTAAAAAGCCGGAGCGCAGCGAAATTGACTTAAACGGGTATAATTATGATTTTACCTTTTTCGAAAAAATGGCTGATACAATATCGGTGTTTAAGCGCTACGACCTATTGCCGTTTTATCGCGACTCGATGGGCATTAACAATACCAGCTCCGCAAACTATTATTGGCCTAAAGACGGGCATCACAATTCAACAGGTTATGCAGTAATGGCACAAGGGGTGTATGCCGGTTTAAAGCACGCTTATCCCGAAATATTCTCTAAATTGGATTCGGCAAAAGCGAAGGAATGATTGATTTTTTTGAGGCAATTAAAACCTCATTTGCACTGGATAAAAAATATAAAGAGGCGGAAGCAAAAGGTTTTCACCCCATTGACCGGAAATTATACCGGCAGTTCAATCGTTTTAGACCCAATGGGCCCAAGCCTCTTTTTTGCTATTTGCCCTATAACAGTTTAACCTTCTCGTTTGGCGGGCAGGTATTTGTTTGTTCATACAACCGCGATATTCTGCTCGGTAAATACCCTGAAAATAACATTGATGAAATATGGAATGGAGCGGAAGCAAAGAAACTGCGCGAGCACATGTTCTACAACGACCTTGACTACGGTTGCCGCCATTGCAGATATTTTTTCGATAAAGGAAAGTTTACCAACCTGCGCCCCCTGGTTTTCGACAAGTATTATAAAAACATGGACGCTGAGTTTCCGAAGGTTTTTGAGTTTGAGTTAAGCAACGAATGTAATCTGGAATGCCAAATGTGTCATGGAGAAGTTTCGTCCAGTATTCGTAAAAACAGAGACAAACTACCACCGTTGCCAATGTATTATGACGATGCTTTTGTACAACAGTTAGTTAAATACATACCACATCTTAAGGAAGCAAAGTTTTATGGCGGTGAACCCTTCCTTATTTCCATTTACTACAAAATTTGGGACAGAATAAAAGAGTTGAATCCGGATTTGGAATTGTTTGTAATTACCAACGGCAGTCATTGGAATTCAAAAATTGAAGGACTGCTGAACGATTTGAATTTTGATGTGGCGGTATCTATTGATGCTTATGATAAAGAAAAAGTAGAGCGCATACGAAAAAATGTAGTTTACGAAAAGTTGATAGACAACATTCACCGTTTTAGCAGTATATGTACCCGCAAAGGCAAGCATTTGTCGCTTAGTTTTACTGTTCAGAAAGATAATTGGGAGCAACTGCCGTTAATAATTAACCTGTGCAACAACGTTAATGCATATATCTATGTCAGCTATTTAGAGCGCCCCATACAGTTTGTACTGACTACGCTACCCAAAGATGAATTAAAGCGGATACGCGATTACATGGAAAAGTTTTCGTTTCCACGCTTAACTCAAAAAGAACGACACAACGCCAAATGCTTTGAAGATTTTAAGCAGTATCTTGACACTTACATTGAAAGCACAGATGTAAAGCGCTATCAGGATTATGAGTTTAACCGCGATGCAGTATTAGCAGCAAGGAATGAAGGGAAAAACGAAGAGGTTACAATGCCATTATGTTCCGAAACAGATTTTTTGAAGTGGGCAGAAACTGAGTTCAGTCGTCATCCGCAGTTAAACAACGAACCCAACCGAACCGGTTTCTACAAAAAACTAAATACTGTTTTAGCTGAGATTGAGGAACAGGATAGGGATGTAATACGGGGAGCAATAAAGTTGGGCAAGTTTGAAAATGTAGCAGAGAGTTTGAAAAGTAATTCAGTAGCTGAGTTGCGACAAATGGCATTGCAAACTTTAACTGCCTATAAAAAGGAGCAGGTATAAGATTATGAAGGACGCGCTTTATAAAGCACTAAGCAGACTAAATGCTTCGGTTCGTCAACCTTCGGGGCCCGGGTTAACATCAAAAACAATAGCCGATTACAATGCCGCCCGCAGCAAACCTAACTCTACGCATATTTGCCATGCCCCCTTTAGCAACATGTATTTTAATGTGCATGGCGATTGCGCCCCCTGTTGGCTTACCTTTTTGGAGCCTGATAATTATCCTCAAAAATCTATTCGCGAAATTTGGTTTGGCGAAAAGTATCAATCGCTCCGCGAGCACCTGCTTAAATATGACCTTACACATAAATGCCACGTTTGCTTAAAGAATTTACAAGGAGGAAATTATACTTCTGTTCTTGCCCGTGCATACGACATTAACGAACCCGCCCCTTACCCCAAAATGATGGAATTGGAATTATCCAATACCTGTAACTTGGAATGTGTAATGTGCATCGGAGAATTGTCTTCTTCTATCCGTAAAAACAGAGAGCGCTTACCAGCGCTTAAAAATGCTTACGATGACAATTTTGTGGAGCAATTAGAGGAATTTATTCCGCACCTGAACGAATTGCGGTTCAACGGTGGTGAACCTTTTTTGATAAATGCCGTGTTTAAGATTTTTGAGAAAGTAGAAAAATTGAATCCAAAATTGAAAATCACCATTGCCACTAACGGAACCGTGTTAAACTACAAAGTAAAAGAATGGCTTAGCAAGTTAAACATACACATCAATTTTTCGCTTGATTCTCTTACACCGCAGATTTATGAAACCATACGTGTGAATGCACACTTTGAAAGAGTGATGGAGCACTTTCTGTTTTACAGGCAATACACAAAAGATAACCACCGCACTTTATGTGTAATGGTAAACCCCATGCGTAATAATTGGCACGAAATGCCGGAGTTTATCCGCTTTGTTAACAAGCACAACTGCAATATTTGGTTTAATACTATTCACCGCCCCAAAGAATGGGCAATTTGGTCGTTACCAAAAGCAGAACTTGAGACAGTTTACAAACAATTGCATGAAGTTGTATTTGCAAAGCATGAAACACAAAACTCATTGGCTGCTTACAATTTGAACATCTACAACAACTTGGTAAATGTGCAGTTAAAAAACTGGGTACGGGAAGCGAAGGAAAGAGAAAGCCAACAAGTATTGCCTGAAGATGCAATGAATGAAGAACGGGCAAGGCAATTGATAGAAAAAAACATGACCGACTTTATTTATGCGGGTTTTAATGAAGGCGAAGAACAAAAGAAGTTTCGCGTTCAAAAAGTTTTAGAGAAGCTTGAAAAGGTGCTTGAACTTTTAAGGCAACGACATAACGATTTCAATTTTTATACCGCTATTTTTCAAACACCTTCCGATGTGCTTTACACTACATTAGATAGCAAAAGCGTAAACGAACTGGCAGCTGATTTTGAAAAACATTTACTTTCCTCCGAAGCTGCTAGTTAAATAGTTGCTTTAATTGTTGCTCAAGCAAGGCTTTGTCAGAATTATAAAACGCCTCGGCAAGTTTAAGAGGCGATGCTTTAGACATCATCAGCAATATTTCTTCCCGCTTCGGATGCGACTCTATCATGGCGGCAATTTCCTCCGATTTTGTGTCGCACACAGTATAGTCAAGTGAAGTCGTTTCGCTGTACAAACGGAAGTAACACTGAATAACATCTTTCAACCTTCCGGCAGGAGTGGCTATAAACAAATTGCCAATTCTGTTCAGTAATGCAGTTTCTTTATCAATGTAACCCTTTCCGTTTACCTGTGCGAATGTTTCAAGCACTTCCTCCACTTCTGTCAAATTCCATACTGTAACTTCTTCCTTAATGAAAATTGTTTCTATTGCCGAATGAGTTGGTATTGCCGATTCACTTTGTTGCTGCTTTTCTCTCAGCCAGCCTTTCAGAAGACTAATAAAATCAACATAGGCGTTAATACTCAAATTTACGGGCGAAGCGGCACTCCCTGTTCGTACAGGCACTTTGTAGCTTTCAAGAAAACCAATAACCTCTTCCAGATACTCTTCCGATTGTTCGCGTAACGAAAGTTCAGGAGGAGAGAACACAGCATTAAAATATAAGGCAATTTTCTTCGCCATGCAAAACTCAAGCATTTCAGGCAGTTCCTTCCAGTTGTATGTAATAGGACAAGCAGCAATAGAAAGAAATGTTTTTTTGCGCTTGGTGTAATCTCTAAAATATTCTACGTTTTCCAACACCTTGTCGTAGTTTCCGTTCACACGTATTTTGCGGTACGTTTCAGGGTTAACTGAATCAATTGAGAGTATGATTCCGGCTTTTAAACCTTCCAGTAAATCTTTAACCCGGTTGTTTAAAAATGTGGCATTGGTAGTAATGTGAATGCGTATAGAAGGATTTATTTTTAGTATCCGTTCCCATATCTTAAGGTAAATGTCTATCATAAACGGCTCTCCGCCTAAAAACTTTGCATCGGTCAAGTGCGGTATAAACTCATCCAACTCATCAACAAATTTTTCGTTGTACACCGATTGTACCGGGGGAAGCTTCTCCCTGTTTTTACGAATGCTTGACGAAAAATACCCATTGCACATTACGCACTCAAGATTGCATTCGTTACTCAGCTCAAACTCCATAACTTTCGGATAAGCAATATGTCCGTTTAATGAGTTGCGGATATAATGGATAAAGGTTTTTATAGAGTTTGGTGCAAACTCATCGTAATAACGCGCACGTACACCTTGGTAATTTCCGGATTCGATCATTTTTCCGCACTCCATACAGCCTCCCCCTAAATTATTCTCTATAATGTAGTTGCGAAGTTCGTTGGCGCTTTTACCGTTCCATATTTCTTTAACAGACTGGCGGGGCCATTGCCCCAAAATATGCTTGGTATTATAGCAACAAGCACGAACATTCCCGTTTTGCTCAAAGTTCAGATTCACAAATGGCGCGTGGCAGATAACTTTCTTGTATGTGCCTTTGCGTGTAGCTGCGTAACCGCTTATGACTTCTTTCTTGGGAATCATGCTGAAGGTGAAGGTGAGAAATTTATTCCCGTTTTTTGTTCAATAGCATTCCAAACATCCCAGCTTTTATCGCCCCAATGATGATACACATGAACAAAATGCGGACAAAGAATATCGGTGTTTTCGCCAAACGTAAATTGCAAGTTACCCAAATGAGTCATGTGTCTGTGTTCATAGTCGGCAATCAGATTAAATTCGACAGGAAGTATGTGGGCATGCTGTAAACCAAATTCCCAAGCTGTGGCAATTAAAGTTCCCTGGTCGCGGGTTTTCCAGTTTGGCAAGCCAAATATTCGGATAGTTTTATTGTGCCACGCATTCAAAAACGGAATGCTTTTCTCATTAAAAAGAAAAACACCTCCGTTCCAATGCTGCCATTCGGGTTCAGAAATTACAATTCCAAAATCTTTTTCAATCTGCTCTTGTAAATGGTTGCATCGGCAGTCGAATACATTCTTTCCGTTGCGTGTCCATATTCGGGTGTTTTCGCGATTGCAACGATATGTAGTAGATTGTTCAATTGCTTCAATAGCGCCACCAACATCTTTTTCAAAAATTATTGGACGATAATTCTTGTCGTGCCATACAAAATTCTCTTTGTCGTAAAAAGTATCGTCATCGAAGCGGAAAGTTTTTCGCGTCAGCCAAAACCGTACAGATGTAAAAGCATAATGCAGTTTATCCTTTTTAATTTCTTCAAACTTTTTTAGCAGTCTCTCTTTCTTTTCCTTGTCTTCGGGAATACGCGACAAGTCTTTGTAGCGAACAAACAGCGCCTTTAGCTCGGCTTCCCATTCGTCAAACTCTTTTTTGCAATTGCAGGAAATTGCCGAAGGGCTGAACCTGTCCATAAGGCAGTGATCTTTCGCAAACGTTATTGGAGAATTGAACTGTGCAAATATCTCATTCACCTTTTCATCTAATGCAATTACATCTGTATCGAGATAACAATACAAATTTCCGACAGGCAAATACTTATGTAAACCGGTTTTTAAAAAGATGCTTGCCTGGTGGTGCGTAAAGTGAGCAGGAGTTTTTACATCAATCAAATTGGGGTGTTGAACAGCGGCTTCATTTCTTGATGTATCGGTAACCACCACTATTTCGGCATCGGAAACATTGCGTAAAGCCTTTATGGAAAAATGGAGTGCATCAATATGCTCAACTGAGCCGCAAACAACAAACACAAATACATTTTCTACCCCCGATTTCATTTCTCTTTACCGAATTTATGCCGCAAATATGTATAAGCACTCTTCTTTTCCTTTCGGAGATTTACACCTGCTAAAAGGAAGACAAAAAAGATAAAGTAATTGACAATTAAACTGGTTGGAATAACAATAACCCAAGTAAAAAATCTTATGGCGGCATACTTTAGCTGAATACATTTCCAATAAACTGTTTCCCACGCTATAATCTGCATTGGCTTGGTAAGCAAAATCAAAAAATGGAAAGGAATTAACAGTAACCATTGGTAATCGGCAGTTGCTGCTAAAAGCAAAGCGAAACCGGGAAAAACATATTGGTAAGCCGGATCGGTTAAATGGCGTACCGGTAAAATACTGAAATACTGAAACTGAAAGTTTTGAGCAATTTGGCGGTAGCGCAGATAGAGAAACAACAAAAAGACAATTATCCAAACTGCAAATAACGGTTTGCTGCAGCTTACAACTGTACCCCAAATTACCATCAAAAGAATTTCGATAATCAACAAGCCAAACAAAAGACGGTTAGTGTTTTTTACTCCCAGTTTTTGAGGAAGTGTCATAGTGCCCGATGTCATATCTTTAAAAACATCGTTTACATGGTGTATGGTAATGTTTCTGTATCCTATCACGAATACAGTTAGCATTAACAAATACACAATTGAGTAATCAGTTGAGTTTGCAAAAAGGCTGTAGGTATAAAACGACAACAAAAGAGGTTGTACGTAAGCATAGCCCGCGTCAATAAATCCTGAAACCGGTGGAAAGTTTTTAAGGCGTGGAAACGGCAGCGAGTAGATAAGAAAGAGAAAGATTTCGCCAAAAATGAGCCCCCACGATACTTTGCTGGTTGGCAGCCATAGCCATGGCAAAAATGTGAGCAGAAGACATACAACCAGTAATGTAGCCTGATAAATTACGGGAAGTGAAGCCAGCATATTCGCTTTGCCGGCTTTGCGGTCAACTTCTTTATCAAAGAATTCGTTGATGAAATAACCCAGTGCTGCAAAACCCACAGTGGTGATAAACGATAATGCAAACACCACGAGCGAAGAAATTGAGAACCTAATGTTAAACCACCACAGCCATAAGTAAACACAACCTACAATAAACGGCACAAAACTGAGTCGCCAATCCTTTGCACGGGTAAGCATCAGTAACTTTCCGGTAATTGTGTTCATACTCATCGGTTCATGTAATACAAGTGCATTTCGGCAGCCGAAGTAAAGGGGGGCTTTTCTGCAAGTATTTCGTAAAAGTCAATGGGGAATACATAGCCATCCCACGAATCAATTTTTGAAACATTGAAAAGGTTTTGAAACTCGTTGGAAATTGAAAGGTGTTCAAACTGCGATAAATCAACCTGTGGCGGACGGATAAAATTCAGGATAAAACCTTGCCTGCGGATGGCAGAAAATACCTGATGTATATCGCCTACTTCATACGCATAACCTTCGTTAATCTGCTCGCAAATGTGGTTAATACGGAGTTGTTCCCATTCGTTATTGCTTTCGCGCACAAACAAATCTTTGATGTAAAGTTTGCCACCGGGCTTTAACACCTTATAGGCACTTTCTATAGCAAGCGTTTTATTTTTTGAATGCCCGAACGATTCCAGAAAAATAACACGGTCGAAAGAATTTTCAGGGAACAAATCGGGGAGTTTATGATAATCGCCAAGCGTTACACGCACACGGCTTTGCAAATTTTTCTCCGCTATTTTTTCATTTGCTTTTGCCTGTTGCACTTCAGAAATGGTGCATGCTTCAATTTTCAACTCGGGCAACTGTGTGGCAAAATAGCAAGCGGGGCCGGCTACACCACAACCGGCATCAATAATGTGCTGCCTACTTTGCAGTTGTGCGCTATTAATAGTGTAATCGAGATAATCGCTTACATTATTGGTTCGAAATGCCTGTATAACTTCGCCATATACCTGCAAAAACTTGTCGGTTGTGGCGTTGTAAAATTCAGCTACTCCTTCGCTGGGGTTCCGTTGCTTTTCTTTCTGCTTTAATATGCTCATTTCAATTCACCTGAAAATACCCAAAAATTTTTGCAGCACCGATTGTTGCCTGCCATACATGCTGTGCAATTTATTTGCCTCAAGCATAACATTGCTGTTCGGGGAACTCCTTAGTTGTTTCAAACTACCGGGGCCAGAGGTAATATTTTCGTTAAAATAAAATTCGGGCGTGCATGCATATTCTTCAATATTACCGTTGTTGCCAAAGTAGTAACGCATTTCCGCTTTAGCCGGAATAATGCCATATACAATTACCAGTCGCGGCTGCTCGGTTTTGTTTATGCCCGATGCATGCAAAAGCCGATGGTCATACACCAATGCCTCGCCTGCTTTCATGTTTAGCGGAACTAAATACTGCCACACTTCTTTTTCTACCTTTTCGAATGAAGAAGGAATGTTAAGCCCGCGGATATTATTAAACAACTTATGACTATCGGGTAGAATAAGAAGCGTTCCGTTTTCTTCGTTTACATCTACCAAAGGCAGCCAAATGTTATACGAGTTGAATTGCGTTTCGTCAACAATACTCCAGTCCTGATGCGGATGCAGGCTGCCGCTTTCACCTTTGCTTTTAACCATAAAGGTTGCCCCCAGCGGAAGTGCATCAGTAAAAGTTTCTTTTATGGCCCGCTGGCAAATGCGTTTTATCTCTTCATTCATTCGCTTCCGGAAATCAAAATCGGGCGAATGAGAAGAGGCATACATGCCTTCGGGTAACGTACTATGATGGGAGTAGAAAAAATCTGTTAGGAGTTTTATTTCATCAGCCGACAAAAACGGAACAACAGCATAACCATTTGCCTGTAATGCGGCATTAAAATGTTCATTCGCAAATATTTGGGTGAAAGGCATCGTTATTTTTTCAATCTAAAGTTACCTATAAACAATTCATCTAATCCGCTGGCATAAAAACTTGCCACCGCTTCGCGCGGTGTATTTACTATTGGCTCGTGGTTTAGGTTAAAACTGGTGTTAAGCAAAACTCCAAAGCCGGTTTTACTTTTAAACAACGAAAGCAGTTCGTAATAAAGCGGATTTTGGCTTTTGTTTACTGTTTGTACCCGACATGTTCCATCGACATGTGTAACACCTTTCAGCAACTCCCTGTATTTTTCCTTTACAAAAAACACTTTGGTCATGTAGGGTGCATTGTAGCATTTGGCATCAAAGAACTCGCGAAAATCTTCTTCCAACACACTGGCGCCAAAGGGACGAAACCCCTCGCGAAATTTTATTTTATGATTCATGATTTGCTGAACATCTTTGGCAGAAGGATTTGCCAAAATGCTGCGGCTGCCCAATGCACGGGGACCAAATTCCATTCTTCCCTGAAACCAACCTATCACCTTGTTTGTCGCTAACTGCGCGGAGGCTTCTACTACTACATTTTCAGTTGTTGAAAATGTTAGACCGCATCGCTGCAAAGTTTCTTCTATTTCTTCCGAATGAAACTCGTTGCCGAAAAACGTATGTGTTTGCGTTTCAAAATGCTTTTCTCCTTGTTCAATAGCTGCCAAGTATGCAGCACCTAATGAAATACCCGCATCGCTTGATGCCGGCTGAACAAACAATGCATCCACTTCATCAAGTATTTCAATTTTCTGATTTGCCAAACAATTTAAAGCCACACCACCCGCCATACAAATTTTCCGGATTCCGGTTTCGCGCACATACTTTTTTACAAGCGTAGTTAACGCAACTTCTAATTGCAGTTGTGCGGCTGCCGCTAAATTCTTGTACGGTTCTGTAATATTCTTTTCCGTTCTCCTGCTTACATTAAGTGCAGCGGTAAGTTTATCATTAAAAAGCATTTCGTGGCGCGATGGAGACGGCTGTCCCGGAAGCACCTGCACCATGTAGTTTTCATTGAACCGGTAACCGTTATCATCTATACTTAAAATGTCATTTAAGTTGCACTTTGCGGCATCGCCATACGCAGCCAAGCCCATCAGTTTATATTCATCGGCATCGCGTGTAAATCCGCACAGTTGTGTAAACATTGAATAAAACATCCCCAGGCTTTGCGGGCGCTCATACCTATGCAATAACTCCATTTTCCCATTTCTACCAATGGCAATTTGTGTACTAATGCCATCGCCTGAGCCATCAACGGTAATTACCAGTGCTTCATCAAAACCCGAGGGATAAAATGCCGAAGCAGCATGACAATCATGATGATGGTATCGCTTAACCGGTGGGCAAAAGCCAAAGTAGTTTTCGAAATGATTTTTTAAAACATTTTCAATACTCACTTGCCAGGTGCTTCCATGAAAAGCTACTACGGAAACATCTTGAATGCTTATTCCTGCAATTCGCAAAACTTCTTTTACCGAAAGTATTGGCAATTGCCCTGCGGAATGTTTAACTCTATTCAGCCGCTCTTCTTCAATAGCACCTACTACTTTTCCGTTCAGCATCAGTACGGCAGAAACATCCTGATAGCCCGGGCGAACACCGCCATTAATGCCTAGTATGTAGTTACTATTCGCCACAGAGAAAATATTTATCGTAAACAATTTCGGGCATAAAACCCATTTTGGTAGCGAGTTTAATGAAAGGGCGCAACCACAGCATAACATTGTACCCTGTGTTGTAATCGCGGAAAGTTTTCGGAGGTAATGCTACCCATTCTTCAAACTGGTCGCGTGTAACGGCAAGGCGTTTTAAGCATAAATCAATAATACGCGGGTCTTCCATTATGTACGGCTTTTTTACAGCTTCGATTGCCCAATCACGATTCATCTGTCCATCGCGCACAAGTGCACTGTATGCGTTCAACCGAAAATCAATGTTGAATTTTATCCGATGTACATACGTGATGAGTGACCAATACAGATCATCGTAATAATGTGCCCCGGGATATACCCAGTTGTATTCACGTTTAATTATTTCTTCGGCTTCTTTGCGTATGTATTGCTCGTAGTAAAGAGGCGAATACGCTTTAATTCCCTTAATAATACTGTAGTAAAAAAGTTCTTTCCACCCCAAATGGTAATTGGGGTCGTCCGCTTTCCATTTCCGTAATTTTATAGAGCCGAATTTGTTTTGCACATCGTTTACGTAATCGCCAACCATATATGCCCAGCTCATGGGTTTCACTCCTTCGGTTCGGAACGATTGTCCGTATATTATGTGTTTTATTCCTTCTTTGTGTGCTACACCATAACAAGCAGCCGCAATGCCCACATCGGTTCCTTCGTTCAACTCCGGAACGCTGGCTTTTAAAAAGGAGATTTTCAAATCTTTGGCTTCGCGCCAATCGCTGGTAATAGTGCGAAGTTCAACTCCCAGTTTACGGGTAATGTTTATCATGTTTTCGCCACCCACGGGGTTGTCGAACCCATCGTTAAAATGAACAGCCAAAGGGCGAAGTTTATACTTGGTTACTGCCAAATGCAGCACGTATGTACTGTCGCGCCCGCCACTTATACCTATTACACAGTCGTATTTTTTACCCTTGCCATCGTGTTTAATTCTTTCCAATTGTATATTCCAGATAGCTTGTCCACGATCATCATTAGGATACATGTGCGACCACTTATCGTGCAGGTGACAAAAAATGCAGACTCCGTTTTTGTCAAAAGTTATTCCAGGACAAGTGCTATCGCTAATGCAGCGGGTGCAACGCTGGTAGGTTATGTTTCGCTTCACTCCATTAACCACCACAAAATTACTCATGCTCAATTATAGAACTTAAAACCTTGTTTCTGTAATGAGGCACCTATTTCGGTTCCTTTTAGCTTTCGGGCAGGTATTTCAAATTCGGCAACAACCAAATCGCCTGCAAATTCATTAAAGGCCCCTTGTGCAATTACACCATTCTCTCCTATACAAAGCGAACAGCCCACCATTTTCTTTCCTTCGTACGGTCCGCCAACAATGTAGCCAACACTGGTGGCACTTGCCACTACAATGCCATGCGCCTTTGCCAAAACACCAAGTGGTTTTATCCACTTATCGTGGTAGGGGTCTTGGGCTTCAGTAATGGAGTGTTCTACAGTCCATGACGAAGGCGCGAGTATGAGTTGTGCGCCCATGCGTGCAAGTGCGTGGCCAATATCAATGGCGTCCAAATAATTATCGGCACAGATATTCACTCCTATTTTTCCAAAAGGCGTATCAAACACCTCTAATTTTTGCCCCACTTGATAATAAGGAAACTCTACGGTGAGCAGATTTATCTTTCGGTGTTTGCCGATAACGTTTCCTGCATTGTCAATCAGCAATGCTGTGTTATAGTTGCCGTTAGCCGTATGCTCTGTTAATCCTACACATAACCAAATGTTATAGCGTTTGGCTAATGCACAAAACAGGTTGCTGTATTCTCCGGGAATAGGCTGCGCTTGTTTAAGTGCATCAGGGTGTGTCCATGCAAAATCTATGGTTTCAGGTAGCAATACTAAATCGCAATTCTCATTTTTTGCACGTTCAATCAACTTTTCGGCACGCTCAAAATTGCGTTCGGGTTCGGTTCCTTCTACTAAAAGTTGAGCAAGGGCGAGTTTCATATATTTAGTTTAAAAGTAGTTGCCGTCCACCAAAGTTTAAGGGTTTCGGCAATTGCTTTCCTAAGTGTTTTCCAATTTCCTCCTTTGGCAACTCCCGATTTGCGGGGCAGGTATTGTGAAGGAATTTCTACCGGCATAACACCCGCTTTATATAATTTGGCACAAATTTCACTTTCCACCAATGAACTTTTTAATTGTGGGTTGGCAAAGTGAATTTGCTCCTTTCGGTAAACTTTTATCCAGTTTACATCGCGCAAAAAAATACCTAAAACATGCTGGTTGAAAAGGCGGTTTATCCAAGTAAGTGTGTTGCGGTATCTATTATAGTTAGTTTGAGGTCTATAAAACGAATAATAGGTATTTGCATCAAATGGCTGAACAGCTCTTAATTCATCAATATTAAACTGACCATCGCCTGGAATGGCGCAAACATATTCTTTGGTGGCTGCCATGTAACCACTACGCAAAGCCATTCCTATACCTTTGTTATTTGGGTGGGTAATTAAAGTAACATTAGGGTTGCTGTCTTTCAATTGGCTACATAACATATCGGTTCCGTCAGAGCTGCCGTCATTTACCAAAATAATCTCATAATCTTCTGACGTGCCACTGAGAAAGTTCAGCACATCGTAAAAAACCGTTGAAAGACTATTGACTTCGTTATAGGCAAAAATGATAATGGAGAATCTCACCGAATAGCAATTGTTTCGCCCCCCAAGTGTAATGACTGTTGGGCGCATTCCAAAATATGAATAACCTCCGCTGCATTGTTGCCGTCTGCAAGAGGAGGCAGCCCACTTCTAATAGCTTCGTAAAAACCGTCTACTACATTTGTGAGCGCTTCGCGCAATTCAAATTTTGGCATCACCACATTACCCAGACGATAATCAGTAAGTTGATTTTTCCCCTCATCATTCTCTGATATCTGCTCGTAATCGTAAACAATGAGTTTGTTAGTTGGCTCAATGTCATCGTAAATTACCATTTGCTTTTCTCCACCCAAAATCATCTTCCTGATTTTTACAGGGCTTGCCCATGACGCGTTTATATGGGCTAACAAGCCGGAATCATACTGCAAAAACAAATAGGCCACATCTTCCATGCCATGAAGCGGATTAACCCTGCCGATCGCCTTTACTGAAACAGGTCGCTCATCAACCAAATAATTTATTATAGCTATATCATGACATGCCAAATCCCATAAAACATTTACATCCGACTGATATATACCTAGATTGATGCGAGTAGAATCAATGTAGTGCATTTTACCTATACTCTTGTGGTCGGTAATAAACTCTCTCAACTTTAATACAGCAGGATTATAGAGATAAATATGATCAACCATTAAAGTCAACTTTCGTCCTTCTGCAATAGAAATCAGTTCAGCTATCTGAGCTGTGGAAGTGGTTGCCGGTTTTTCAATAAGCACATGTTTCCCAGCTAACAAAGCCTTGCGTGCTAACTCATAATGGGAAGATGTTGGTGTTGCAATAACAACTGCTTCAATTTCAGGGGTTTCGAAAATTTGATCAGCATCCGTATAACTACCTGAAAGCCGGTAGCGAGCAAATGCATCTTGCACAAGCAAAGCATCTGTATCGCATACGTATATTTTACCAGAATACTTACTTTGAACTATATTCCGCAATAAGTTTTTACCCCAATAACCTAATCCTATTAGAGCAATATTGATACATGGATTACGATTCATTATCGGTCTTATCTAACATCAAATAAAACGGATTTTCCCAGTAATTAGCGAATACATATACCTTTAGGTTTGAATAGCGTGTGTTTAGAAATGCTCCTAATGAATTGGATACTGTATTTTTGAATGGCATATTATTGATTCACAAATGAAAGTCATAGAAAACAGGGTTATTCGCAGCGATTCGTTGCGAGAATCCATTAAAGAAACCGGATACGCAATTGCCGGCAACATTGGTTCTCACACTGTTCAGTCCATTCGATTACTTTATGATTCGCTACACCAGTTTACAAACAAGGATGGAGGAATGTTTTACAGCCTTTACAGTGATGACATTGAATACAGGAAAGGAGTTCATTCTGGAATTTTTGACATACTCAAACCTGTTTACGATAGTTATTTCAATAATTACAAAACTGTTATTAACTCATTCATTGTAAAAACTCCGGGAAAGGGGAGTGATTTCTCCCTCCATCAGGATTCTACCGGGTTAGACGAAAGTATGTGGTCTCCCTTAAGCGTATGGATACCGCTACAGGATACTGAATTGACAAACGGTACACTCTGTGTTGTTCCGAAAAGCCATAAGTTTTTTCACCCATACAGAGGCATTTCTTTTGCCAGTCCATTTGCTAACTATGAAAACTTGGTGAGGCGTTATCTTTTACCAATCAATCTTAATGCCGGTGATATTTTGTTGTTTGACAATCGACTTGTTCATTATTCTCACCTTAACTTATCACACTCACCACGGGTTGTAGTAATGAGTGGGATATTCCCATCTGAGGCTAAAATTCTTTCTGTTTATAAAGATGAAAGTGTTCCAAATTCACCGATTGAAATATACCTTCAAGACGATGACTTTCTTATAACCAATAAAGCGTTTTATAAAGATTGCACTGCCCGCCCCTACAGGGGAGAAGTTGTAAGAAAAATATACGACCCGCTGCCAGATATTTCAATGTATGATTTCATGAGTATTGCAGCTAACCATGATGTATTACAAACAAATATTCCCGAACTTATGAATCCACTGCATCAGATGCAAATCATTTCTGAACCAGTGTAGAATTCAAAGTGTTTATAAATCTTATCTGATTATGGTGTGCATGTTGTTGACAAAGATGATTTCCCTCATTCTTTTTATCGCCAGTATTGATTTGATTTGAATCGCTTAATTTGTTGTGCCAAAACTTGTTTAACATGAAAACTCCCGAGTTTAAAGTAGCAGACCTCAATAACATCTACCGCGAAGATGGCTACGTGCATCTGAAAAACGTTCTTAACAAAGAAGAGATCAATGAACTCTTAGCATTGTTTGAGTTACACTACCCTACTGAGAATCTGCATAGCACATTATGGAACAGTTTGTGTGACATTCCTCATGACAAGTCGAAATTGCTTAGCGACCAAATTTTAAAAGTAGTAAAACCTCGCCTTGACGAACATATTACAAACTATGTAAGCCCAGCCGCAACTTTTTTGGTAAAAAACCCAACAGACGATGGATTAGTTACGTTACACCGCGATTTTAGTGTTCAAGACGAACCAGAATTTTCTTACCAAAATATTTGGTTGCCATTAGTGGACACCAACGAAGAAAATGGAAGATTATGCGTGTTACCGAAAGGGCATAAACTGTTTAACTACCCATTGCCCCATAATACCGTTTGGCCTTATTTGGAATATGAGCAAATTATGCTCAAGCATTGCCACTTTGTAGATGCCAAAGCAGGAGATTTGATTGTGTATAGTGATATGGCCCTGCATGCTTCTTTCCCTAATAGAACCAACACAGCAAGACCGGTAGTTCATTTTGGTTTGCTTCATCCCGAAGCTAAACTGTACTACTATTACCTTGATAACACCACTAACTTAGTTACAGTTTACGAAGTCCCCTATCAGTTTTTCTTTGAAAATGCGTGGGGCAATCAGGACCATCGCTTTCCGGTTCTTAAAAAGTTTAAATACGAACCTCCGGTTTTCAGTGCCAATCAAATTAAAGCATGGATTGAAAGCAACGTTTTGTCGGCAATTGCTTAAGTTGACTTTGCGATGATTGAAGATGTTTTCTTTGACAAACAGCTTAACACACAGTTATCCAAATTGGGATATGTGAAGTTTCCTTTTTTAAATGAGCCTCAATTAAAAGTGTTATCAGAATTTTATGAAAAAATTCACGCGAACAATGCTGTGCCGTTTACAACATTTATGATAAACGACTATGTGTACAGGAAAGCTATAGACGAACAGATAAAATCGGTTTTTGCTCCCTTGATACGTACTGTTTTTAAACGCCACACACCATTTTGGGGAAATTTTTTTTCTAAGTTGCCGGGGCAGCCTCAAATGCCTCTTCACTCGGATCTTCAGTACGTTGATGAAACAACAGATATTTCGCTCAACATTTGGGTTCCACTTTCAAAAACTAATTCAACCACCGCCACATTAGGTATTGTTCCAAAGTCAAACACTATTATGAACCAGATACGCGGAGTTAATATTATTGATGCTTACAGTAAAAATGCTGATGATATTGCAGAGAGGTTTGTTCAATACTTGGACTTCGAACCCGGTGAAGCCATTATTTACGACCACCGCCTGTTGCATCTTTCCGCAAAAAATGATTCGAACCAAACCAGAGTGGCTGCTACTTTGGTAATGGTACCTGCTACTAAACCGGTACAAATGTATTTTGCGGAAAAGGAAGGTGACACTACATTCTATGGTTACCATATAAAATCCATAGATGAGTTATTGTTGACTCCTTTCAAAAAACTTCCATCTCATTTAATTCCGATAAAAACCATCAAAAACTATCAATTCGTTCCACTGACTGTAAATGATGTGCAAAAATTTGTAGCAAAAATCTCTACACCTGACCAGCTATGATAACCGCTTTCAAAAACAAGGATACTGAACAACATTTTCTTAATAAAGGGTATGCGGTTTTTCCTTTTTTGGGCAAAATTCATTTAGAACAAATCCGTTCCATTTACACAGAAGCAAATGAAAGTTCCCGACTTAACGAGCAGCAATTTTATGGTGTGAACTATAGTTTAAGCTCATTAACCACCGATGAGAGCGAGCGTATTATGAAACCTGTATTGGGTATTATCCAAGCTGCTTTAGACGAGCAATTTGAAAATTATGAAGTACTAGGCTGTGTGTTTATTACCAAACCTCCTAAAACACTCACAACATTTGTATATCATCAAGACTGGAGTTACACCAACGAAAAAGAACATGCATTTGCTACTTGCTGGGTTCCGCTTTTCGACACTAACAGAACAAATGGCTGTATGAGTGTTTTGGAGGGGACACACAAGCAATTTGAAACGTATCGCTCAGATACGTTGGATTCTGCCCGTATAGATTTTGAAGCCATACCCGAAGAAATAAGGACAAACATTGAACAAAAGGCAGGAAGTTGTTTGGCATTTCATCAGGCGGTTTTCCATGGTTCTTATCCAAACAAATCTGACCAAAGCCGCCCAGTTTTAGCTTTTGTAGTTAAAAGTAAAAACTCAGACATAGTCCATTATGTGAAAGATGGCGAACATATTCGTGCATACCGACTTTCTACCGAAGCCTTTAACAAAATGCTCACCCAAATCCCTAAAAGCAGTATTCCCGAAAGCGCTGAAAAGATAATTTTGGACAGCAAAATTCCTGCTTTACCCACTGCGGCAGATGTAATTGCGGCATGGAGAACTGAGCGTCCCAATCATCGTTTGCTCAAGAATAAAAATTATCACAGCCTGTTTCAACAACAAGGTTACCTTTTGTTGAAGAATGTGATTGGGGTGGAAAAAATAGAATCGTTACAACAGCTGTACACCGCGCATTTCAGTACGCCCAAGGGGATGTATGTTACCCACCATTCTGAAATGGATATACAGATCAATAAAAGTTTCAGCAGTAATATTTTTGAACATTTAAAGGAGTTTTTCTCTCATAACTTTTTGTATCAAAAACCACTTATAGCACATTTTGCAGCAAAGGCACCCGGTGAAGATGGCATGTTTAATCTTCATCAGGACTGGAGTATTGTAAGGGAAGAACTATATGGTGTAATGCATTGTTGGGTTCCTCTACAGGCTGTTTCTAAACAAAACGGCACGCTGGTAGTTTTGCCGGGGTCTCACCTGATTTTAGGCAACTATCGTTCCGGCACTTGCCCTATGCGTTTTTTGCCGTTTAACCCGTTTGATGATATAATAGTGGAAGTTGAAGCAGAAGTTGGGGATGTTGTTTTATATCATCCGGCATTGTTCCATGGTTCAAAAGCTAACCGGAGTACTGAGGAGCGATTAGCTGTAGTGGCTGCTATTACCCATCCGGAGGCTAAACGCGTTTATCATTCCTTGCAGGAAGATGGTGTATGGCTGTATGAAATGACGGACGAAGACCTGTTTGGCAGATTAGATAATTTGGCAAAAGGGGCAGCACCTACAGGAGAAAAACTAATGCCGGTACCCAACAGAGTACTTAATCGGACTGATGATGAGGTTATCCGTACTTTAAGAACGCAGTTATCAATAAAAACGCAGGCGAATGTTGAAGTTTAGTTTTTATGATGCCGATTTTAAATCATCGTTTTTGATTGAAGGTATTTTGAAGGAGAAGTTAACAGGGATAGTTGTTGAGAACAGTTTGAAGAACGAAGAAATTCGCATTTTCAAAAATTGTGTTGAACAACTAAAAGAGCGCTTTTTTCATGACCTGAATACAGGGAACGGGTTTTCGCTGCCGGGCATGTTTGGTCAGTTGCATAAAACACAACCTAAACATTTGATAGAAAGCTATTTTGAGAATATAGAGCCATTTTGCAGCGCGGTAAATTTAGTTTGTGGGTTTAATGTGCAGCAACGGCTTACTCAACTGCTCCGTTTGTATTTTCAACCCCATACAGCAGCTGTACTACCCGGTTTTTTGCCCTATAGCTTCAGAGTTGTTTACCCAAAAAAAGGCGGACTGTTTGTTCATAAAGACGGACAATTGTTACCATTTATACATAACGAAGTAAGTGAAGTGATTTGCAGGTATGTTCAACCTGAAACTATGATGAGTTGGTATTTTACTTTACAAGACCCTGACGAGGGGGGCGAATTGTGGGTGGCTGATACATTGTATGATGACTATGTGAAAGAAGGTCAGTTTGCCATGGTTAATTCGCAGGGCGAGAGAATTGAAGTAGATGCGATGCAACACATAAAGGTAAAACCCCCCACTGGCAGCTTGCTTATGTTTAAAGGCGGGAGTTACTGGCATAAGGTGGTTCCACCTGCCGATAATGCTGAAAACCGAATTACGTTTGGTGGATTTATGGCACTTGGTTTAGATGAGCAGTACGTGTATTACTGGAGTTAATTAAGTGAGGCAGTTTCGTAAGTGCAGTTTTATGTAGTTGCACATGAAACGGGAGAAACTTTGTTGCGTGTATTTTGTTTTTACACTTGCTTTTTTGAGATACCTGCCGGGCGGAAGTCCTCTTTCCATTTTTAAAAATGTTTCGGCATCAATTGTATATTCAATTACTTCTTCGGGAATTAATGAATTCGCTGTGTAATAATGCAGCAGTACTGCATTTTCCGGAAGCATGGTTGTAACTAATACTAATCTTTTTGATGGAGATTGATTGGGAAAGGAGCCATGTAAAAGTGCATTGTTGAAACACAAACATTCTCCTCTTTTTATAGTTACGGGTTTGCAATAAGGAGTAAGTTTACCCGCAATGTTTTTGAACGGAACCGGATAGGCGGGCGATGGACGCAAATAACCCGAAAAAATATTGTGCGAATAGGGCAATACAAACATGGCACCGTTGTTCATATTTACATCTTCTAGCGCTATCCAAATATTCATTGAAAAGAAACGGCTTTCATCTACATAGGTCCAATCCTGGTGCAGGGGTACTGCCGAGTCTTCGCCTGTTTCTTTTTGCAGAAAGCCGCAGCCCAAAATTTTAAACGCTGTAAACGACCTGCTTAATGCAGATAGTAATATGGGAGCAACCCTGTTGCTTACCTCTACGCGCACTTCAGGATTTTGAATCCATCCGGTACCATGAAATTTTGTTTCGGCAGAGCTGTGGTGGTGTATGTAAGTGTTATAAATATCAACTATTTCAGCCACTTCGCTTTCATGAAGCAACGGAAAGGTACAGTAGCCTTTATGATTGAAATTATATTGGTGTTTTGCCGACTTAAAGATTGGTTTTTGCATAGTACTTTAAGCCTGAACCGCCACCCTCTTAGCCGGAAACGATAGCTTTTTCTCTAACTCAGAGTCGTATTTTTTATCGCTTATGTTCCGGAGCATACGAACAATGCGTGTTGGATTTTTAACGTAGTCAAGCCCATAAAAGGCTGTATAGGCGAGTGTTAAATAAATTTTGTACCAAAAGGGACTTATGTTGGAATTGTAGTACTGGTGTTCGGTAAGCGTGTCAATAATAAAGAGCGAATCAATAACGTAATCGTCATTATCTACCTGAATTTTATGTTCGCTGAGGAGGCGGTTAAACAGCGCGCTGCCGGGGTAGGGGCGAAACAGTGCAAAGGGCATTTCATCCACCCCGTAATATTTGCATTTAAGTAAAAACCAAAATGTTTTCCAAACATCCAAATGCGTTTCGTCAGGCAAGCCCATTATCATGTTTATGTACACTATCATTTTCTGCTTTTTAGCATACCGCATGGATTGCATAATGCTGCTTAGCGAAACTTTCTTTTTAATTAAATCAAGCAAGCGGGGGGAACCGCTTTCGGGAGCATAGGTGATAAAATAGCAACCTGATTGTTTTAGCCAGTAGGCTACTTCTTCGTCAATAGCTTCGCTGCGGGTACCGGCAGGTATTTTCCATGTAATATCAAGTTTTCGCTCAACTATCAATTTTGCAAATTCTATTATCCAGCGTTTTTGAACAATTGCCGTTAAATCAAAAAATTCGAAGTTCGTGGCACCAAAATTGTTTTTGGCATATTCTATTTCTGCCACTACCACTTCGGGCTTTCGCATAAAGTAGCGGGTACCCCACATATCGGGGCTGGTGCAAAAAGTGCATTCGTAAGGGCAGCCGCGGGTAGCTAGAATAGAAAGTGTAATACGTGGTTTTTCTCCGGGTATAACGGTATGCGTTTGATAGCTGCTAATAGGCAGCAGTTCCCATGCTGGAAACGGCACATCGTTTACTTTTCTTATTCGCTCTCGTTTAGCGGTTCTAATTATTGCTCCCTGTTCATTTTTGAACACTATTCCGTTTACCTCGGTAAGCTGATTACCGGTTGAAACAGCTTTTAATAAATCTACAATAGTTTCTTCTCCTTCTCCAAGTACGCAGGCAGTTAACCCGTTGGTTTGGAGTAAACATTGCTCTGCCATGCCTGTAGTGCTTTCGCCACCGGCAATCAATATTGCATTCGGGAAACGTTCTTTGAGGTAATTTGCCAATGCTCGGTCGCATGGCCAGTTAATGCTGAACATACAACTTAAGCCAATTACGCTTACATCGTTAGGTACTTTGGCGGCTATTTCAGCAAAGCTCAGCCCTTTTGTAATAAGGCGGTAGCCTTGGGGTATGCGATTGGAATACACAGGTATGTTTTCCTGCTGGTAGCTGTGCGGAGCTTCGGCAATGGCATCAATAACCGAAACATTGTAGCCTTCCTGCTTTAACACACCTGCTATAAGGGCAATACCTAAAGGTGGTATTACCGGTATATCCGGGGTTCCGTCTATCATGTACTTGGGCGGGCGTATCAAAACTACTTTCATGCAATTGCTTACCTTTGGCAGTGGCTAAACTAACTATTCAGTATTGTTAATGCAAAAGCATGCCTTCGGTATTTTATCGCTTCAAGGTATTTTGAAAGAATATTACTCTAATACTGGCAGTGTAATTAAGGCTTTAAACCATGTTTCGTTAACCATTAACAAGGGAGATTTTGTTGTTGTAATAGGCAAAAACGGATGCGGTAAGTCAACTTTGCTAAAAACTATTTCGGGTATTATTAAACCTACCAAAGGGCAAATTGAGTTGTTTGGAACACTAACATCCATTAATGAGCTTGGGTCAGGCGTTGAGCCTGAAATTTCAGGTTATGACAACATAAAAATGATTGGCAGGCTTAACCGCTTAACCGCCACCCAACTGAGCAAGTTGCGGCAGTTTGTAGAGGATTTCAGCGAGTTGGGCGAACGGTTAAACGAACCGGTGAAGAGTTATTCGCAAGGTATGTATTTGCGGTTGGCGTTCAGTATAAATGCCTTTTTAGAAACCGACATATTGGTATTTGATGAGATACTTGCCGTTGGCGATATACGCTTCCGAAAAAAGTGTTTTTCGCTGCTTGAAACCGCTGCCGGAAAGGGCAAAACCATCATTATAGCCACGCACAATTTTGAAGAAATAGGAAACTTGTGTACCCGATGTATTTGGCTTAACGAAGGCAAGGTGGAGATGGACGGAAATGCTGATGATGTGTATCAAGCATATTTGCGCTTTTTAAATGCTAACGAAGTAACCGCCCCACCTACCCCTACCTTTAAAAACCTACAGCCGGACTTGGTTGAACTGCAAAAAATGTATGTTACACAAAACCATGAAGCAACCACCAATTTGGCATTTTGGAAGAAAACTGAAATCGTAGTAGAATGGATAAAGGGAAGTGAACCGTATGGCGTAACGTTTACCGTGTTTATCTCAAATGCATTAAACCGCGCGGTGATATTATCAATGTCTGATAATTACGGATTAGCACGAGAATCGGTAAAAGCAATAAGTACCGCACCACCTGGTGTTTACCGCGAAATTATTACCCTGCCCGAAGGGCTGTTGAACCTTGGCACCTATAGCATTTATCTTTCGGCATCGTATTTTACCAACGACCACAACGATGAAATTGTTTCGCACACGGTGCACCCTTTGGTTTTTACGGTTGAAGACGATACCGTGCTTCATGAAACACATATTTGGAAATATACTCAGGCACCTATACGAATAACCAATACGTTCACAAGAAACTTTGTAGATTCGTTAGCGGCTAATGAGAGAGTTGTGTAAATTAAATACCCTGCTATGCATATATGTTTAATAAGGCCATCAAAACTGATATTGGAGGGGGGATTAGATACTGAAGTGTCGCATACCAGTTCGGCACACGCCACTGCCCCGCTGGGGTTGGCGCTTGTAGCCGGATCGTTGCGAAATGCCGGCTATACAGTAACCGTAATTGATGGTAACGGAGAAGACCCCTACCGCGTAAATACGTTTGACATACCGTACAACTCCAACCGCCTTAGCACCAAGTTTAAAATGCGAACTGCCGGGCTTACCCCAGCCGAAGTGGTTTCGAAAATACCGCCAGATGTGGATGTAGTGGGTATTAGCTGCATGTTTACCCACAATTGGCTGGCCGACCGGCACCTGCTGAACTACATGGCCGAGCACCTTCCAAAGCACGTAACCTTTATTGCCGGTGGCGAAAGCATAAGCGGGCTTGCCGAGCAATGCCTAAAGCAGGTAGAATGTTTAAGTGTATGTGTATTGGGCGAAGGCGAAGAAACAGCTATTGAACTGATGGAAGCACTTGAAAAGAAAACCGACCTTACCAATGTAAAAGGTATTGTTTTTAAGCGCAACGGCATTATTACCAAAACCGCCAAACGCAACCGGTTGCGTACGCTCGATGACCTTCCGCTACCCGCATGGGACTTGTTTCCGGTAGCCAACTACGAAATACACCACAACCTGCCCGAAAAAAACAATGCGCCCACTCTGCCTATTTTAGCTACCCGCGGCTGCCCTTATACCTGCACCTTTTGCACCAGCCCCGATATGTGGGGCACTCGCTACTTTATGCGCTCTCCGCAAAATGTGTTTAACGAAATGGTATGGCTGCATGAAAAATACGGCACTATAAGCATTGAGTTTTACGACCTTACCGCCATTATTCAAAAGCGCTGGGTGTTAGAACTTGCCGAACTTATTAAAAGTTACGACCGAAAAATTTACTGGAAAATACCTTCGGGCACCCGCAGCGAAGCCTTGGACCAAGAGGTGGCTAAAGCACTGTTGGAATCCGGTTGTTACACTCTTACCTATGCGCCTGAAAGCGGCTCTCCTCGCATGCTTGATACCATTCACAAAAAAGTAAGCATTCCCAGAATGCTTCAATCAATTAAAGGAAGCAAACAAGCCGGGCTTTATCTCTTTATTAACATGATACTGGGGTTGCCGGGCGAGCGCCATACCGATGTTTGGCAATCGCTTTGGTTTATTGCCCGTTGCAGTTGGCTGGGAGTTGATGAAATGCACCTCGGAATTTTTAGACCTTACCCCGGCACCGCTCTGCATAACCAGTTAGCGCAACAAGGCGAAATTCAATACGAAAACGATGATTATTTTATTGATTCGATTATGTGTATTGAAGAAGCCAAATCTTCTTTCAACAACAAAAATGTTGCCGCCAGTTGGTATAAATTTTACTACCCGCTTTGCTTTGTAATTTTCTTTAGTGTAAAGTACGTTCGTACACCTTCGCTTTTTATACGTACCGCCAAAAACTTATACCGCGGAGTGTACGAAAACCGGATTGAGCGCTTTTTACTCTATTTTATTCAAAAAAAGCGGAATTACTGGTTTTTTCCGGAACAAGCCGGACACGCTGCCCCATGAACACTACCTTTAAAAACACCCAACACGAATCAGCATTTAACCGGCAGGGATTTATAGTAGTAAACGAAGTACTAACCCCCCGTGAATGCACCGAAATTTTACACTACCATGCAGGCTTAACCCCCGGATTAAACACCGGCTTTTTTGCTTCGCAAAACAGCCCCAACCGACAGTACCGCGAAGCCGTTGAAAATTTTTTACACCCTCTTTTTGAACAAAAAATTAAACCCTTATTTATTAATCATCGCGTACTGTACTCGCAATACATGGTAAAGCACAGCGGCAATAATGGTGAGTGCCAACTACACCAGGACTGGACGTACGTTGAAGAGCCTCGCTACACTGCTGTTAACTTTTGGTGTGCATTAACCGACACCGATACCCGCAACGGCTGCCTGTGGATGGCACCCGGCAGCCACCGGCTTACCCATTACATACGCGGGCGAAACATTGAACGCGCTTCTCTGCAGGAACAACCCTTTATTCGCCAGTTTTTAATGACTCCTGTTCCCCTAAAAAAAGGGCAAGCAGTGTTGTTTAACTCGGCAACCCTTCACGAATCGCGTAATAACCTTTCCGGTACCGACCGTATTGCCGCTGCCGCCATGATTATTCCATGCCAGGCAACACCTATACACTATATGGCTCAAACCCAGGGCAGCACCAACGTGGTACAAATGCAAGCCGATACCCCCTTTTATACCGAACATTGCGGTAACGAAATACCTGCCAACGTTACCCCCCGTGCACATCTTATCATTACCAAACGGAACTTTACCAAACTTGAACTCTTGCGCTGTTTTTTAAGCTCTAAATTTTAGCACCGCCAAACAATGGATACCGGCAGGCAAACTTTTGTAAACCCTGAACACGAAACACAGTTTTGCCGACAGGGGTATGTAGTAGTAACCATTAAAAATGGGCAACTACTTAATGAACTTGAAACCATTTACCGCGCTCACGCCCCTGCCATTACCGATGGGCTTCAGCTTTCGCTTAAAGAAACCAACAGCGAAACCATTATGCAACTACACCGGCTTTCGTTACAGGCTGCACAGCCTATGCTCAACTCGCTTCTGCACCGGCACAAAGTAATTGCCTCGGGCTACATTAACAAGCTGCCCGGCAAACCCAACACTGCCGGGCTGCACCGCGACCCCTCTTTTACTAACGAAACCCTCCACCACACCCTCCTTTTCTGGTGCCCTTTGGTTGATACAAACCCATTCAACGGAGCCATTGGCATTGTGCCCGGCTCACACCAAATTTGGTGCGGCTATAAAGGCATGGTTTATGGTAAATACGATTTTTCGTACCAGGAGCAGCCAATTATTGATCGCTACAGCAAAACCATTGAACTTAAAAAAGGCGAAGCCATTATTTTTAATACCGCTTTGTTGCATTTTTCGGGGCAAAACCAAACCGGTACCGACCGCCCGGTGTACTCTGCCTTTCTAATCCCATCCGAAGCCAAGCCGCTTTGCCGGCATTTAAATACTGAAAAAAACACCCTCGATACCTACCTTGCCACCGAAGAACTGCTGCTTAACTACTATCGCCAATATATTTCCCAAACAGAATTGCCCTTTAAACTGCTTAGCCGCGAGGCTTTTGTGCCTCCGGTTAAAATAGGCTTAGCCGAGTTTGAAGCCGCCCTTAAAGCCACCGACACTTTTACAGGCAACCTGCTAAAGCGCTTTCGGTTACTTTTGTCCGGTAAGTAGTTAGGGGCTGTATCTAATACACACTGTAATGGGATAGGATAACGGCTTTGCCGCCTGTATTTTCGGGCAGGTGTTACCCGCAAAAAACGGTTAACCTAAACACTGGCTGCCACTTTATGCTATGCTGCCCTTTTACGCTGTAAGCTGCTTTGTGCGGCAGGTGCAGCACCAAAATCAATTACTTTCGCACTGCTTAAAAAAAATGAAACCCCGTATAAAATGGCAGCCCCTTGTAAAAAAAGCGGTACTGCTTCTTATAACCCTTGTAGTACTCAACCAACTTTGGCAGCCGTTTAGGGGCTTTTCCGATTTTTATATTACCACACTTTACTACCTGCTGGCGGTGGCTGCGCTTGTGTATATTGCCAGGCATTTGAGCAAAAAAATGCAGGGTGTTGTAGTAGCAATCATAGCAGTACTGGTATCGCTTTACCTTGCCGAAGTGTACCTACGTTTTATTTATAAGTATCCGCTTACTTACAGCGAAAGACAGGGGGGCGAATACCGTACTATGTACAATTCGCCTCATAACAAAATAGAACATAGCGATAAGCGTGCAAACCCTTCAAAAACATACCACACCAATGTAATGGAACCCTTCCATTTAAGAAATTACAACACTACAGAATTCAATTATACCAACGAGCACTTTAACAGCCTTGGCTTGCGTGGCGAACTGCCCCCAAGAGGCAAAAAAGTAATTTGTGCCATGGGCGATTCGTTTACCGAATCATTTGGCGCCCCTGCCGACAGCACCTGGCCCAAACTGCTGGGCAACATGCTCCAAACCATTGATACCAACCTGGCAGTGCTTAATGCCGGTATTAGCGGCAGTGACCCTTTTTTTGAATTCAAACTATTGCAACAACTACAACAACAATACTTGGTAACCGAAGCCATTTTTATGGTAAACTGTTCCGATTTGCTGGATGTAATGACTAAAGGAGGTAACGAACGCTTTTTGGAAAACGGAGACTTGCTTTTTTGCAAAGCCCCCTGGTGGGAACCACTCTATGCCATTAGCCATGTTTTTAGGCTTGCCATGCATAATTTGGGCGGCTATAACTACAACCTTTTAACCTACGCTCAACAGCAACTGCATGAGCAAAAAGCTTTGCAAACCCTGCAAACTCTTTTTAAAACCAATATTGTGCCCTGGGCAATGCAACACCATATTAAAGTACATATAGTGCTGCAACCAATGATAAGCTCTGTAATAAATGAAGACCCCACTTACCAGCTAATGCAGCAAACATTTTCGGCAATTGAAGGTGTAAATTATGTTGACCTGTAGCCCGCCATGCACCAAATACCCAACATTCAAAACTACTTTTGGCCTCTTGACGGGCACTTTAACCCCCAAGGCTATAATTTGGTGGCTCAACTGGTTTTCAATAATGTGTACAAAAACAGTTTTTACCCTAACTAAAAGCTGGGTTTACACTACTGCCATGCCCGTATGGTTGAAAAGCTACCGCAACTACTATTTGTAACCCCTTTACTTTGCCAAATGCTCAATTTTATGCAGCATTACAGTTAACATCAAAAACCTGTTGCTATGAACCGTATACACCGTATTGTTTCCAAAAGCATTTTACTGTATGCCGTATTGCTTTTTTGCCATGTTGCCGTTGCCCAACAGCTTATGCCCATTGCCGGCTATTTTAAGCCGGGCGAAACACCCAAATTTGGTGAAACACTGTCGGATACTATTTACAACGCGGGCAGCTACCCCGCTCATTTTTATGCGGCAGGCAACCACCTTTTGCCAAATACCGATCAATCTTTTTTGCACCGATATAGCAATTTTACCAATTGGCTTACAACCGGCACCGAAAAACTTACTGCCGACCAACGCAGGCTTACCTATGCTACCCGCCTTGCTACTTTGCAAAAAAATATTTTCGGCAGCAATACTACCGGCTTAAATGCCCCACCTGCCACCGAGTTGCAAACTGCATTGCTCAACCCCATTGTGGCTTTTCACTCATTTAATTCGGTTGATGCAGCTACTTTTTTTGTAAACACACTTTGTGCGCTGGCAGCTATTGACACTGCCTGCAACTGCGATAACTTTAAAATAGCCCAACTTAAACACTACACCGTTGCCGAGTTTCGTATGGGCAACAAATGGGTAGCTATTGACCCCGCGCCAGACGCCCCCGCTTTGCTTTTTGCCAACGGCAAAGGCGGTTACTATGCTGCCGCTGAGTTGGTTGCCGATACTGCGTTGGTACGTAAGGGCATAAAAAACCAAAACTACCGGCATGTAAACGCCCGGGGCGAAACGCTTTTCACTTGGCTACAGCGCCCTGAGCTTTACCCGCTAAAGTTTATTGGCGGAACTTATACCCCGGTTGCTATTACCCCAACCGCCCTCACAAAAACCGATGCCGAAATTATATTGCCACCGGGCGCAGCGCTTGTTTTTAGCATAAAGAACGATGGGTTAAACATTGATACATCCACCGCTGCCGGGCGCAATCTTTTTAATGAGGCTTTCGCTATTTATACCCAGTACAACAACAACGAAGATGATAAACTGATAGAGAAAATTATTACCCTGCTCGCCAACTACGAAGGCATTACCCGCGAGCAAGCCATGCAGGCAGCCGCTGTCGAAAAGGTGAGCGTACAAGGCAGCAAATCAGGGTTTACCTTTACAGGCAAGTACACTGCTTTCCCCTATCACCCTGTTGCCGAAATAGTTATTCCGCCACATACCGATACTATTGTAATAGGAAGAGATCTGAAAGCCCCTTTTGTGCTAAACGTTGAAGGTGAGTCGCTATGGCAACCGGCAGGCAACGAGAGGGTACAACCGCAAACTACCGTTCAACTGCTCAACAACGGTGTATTGCCGCCCAACACCGAACCTAAGCATTTCCGCGTGTATATTAACCCCCGTATGTACAACTGGCTGGGCGGGTGGAGCATAGTAAAAATGAAAGATGCCGATAAACTTACTCATAGTAGAAAAAAAGTGAGTATGCACTAATAACCGCTATCGAGCAAAACCATATTGCCCCTAAACATTTTCTGACCGAAAAAAATTATCGGGCTTAAATACTACGGGAAGTTCGGGTATAAACTTTACAAACCGGCTGGTTGCAGGCGGCTGCGGGTTGCGGAACGCGGCATTTACAAAAAAATCTTTAGTGTGTTCGTACAAACTTACTTGCTCGCCTGAGGGAGCACCGGCATTATAGTAAACCGTAGCCATGGGGGCGTTTACATCAATCAGTTTAATAATTACTGCCAGCCTTGTTTTACCGGATGTATTTTGCCCCGTACAATGCAGCATGCTGTTATTAAAAAAAAGTGCTTCCCCGGCTTTCATGTTCAGACAGGTAAGTTTGGGGGTTAGCAGGTGTTCTACTTTTTCGTATGCATAAGGCATAGATGGGGTGCTGTACGGAGGAAGCCACTTTTGGCTGCCCGAAAGAAGGCAAATTTGTCCGTTGCGCTCATCAATATCGCACAGCGGAATCCAAACACCTATGTTGTTAAACCCCTCAATGGTCATTGAAGTGTCCAGGTGCATGCCTTTATAGCTGTCGCCACCCGATTTTTTTACAAAATAGATGGAGCAAACCCAGTAATAATTTTTAAGATGCTGCTCTATTAACGAACCGCAAATGTTTAGTACTTCCTTATTAACCGCCTGTATAGTAGCAGCCGGAGTGGTGGCTACCGTGTCATACACAGCCGGTAACTGGTCAAGTTTAAAGTGCTTATGAAAAATGTTCTCCAACGCACTTATCTGCCATTCATTAAGAAATGGAACAGTGGCAAATCCCTTGTCGGAGTATTGCTGTTGAACCGATAAATCAGTGAACTGCATGTAATTGTTATCGCTCATCTGCTTAAACTTTACTTTACTGCTGCGGTTAAAATGTACCTTTCAAATTTTGTTATCGCTAACCTAAACAGATTATCTGCGTTTGCTAAATTTATAAACAAAATGATGCTTGAAAAGTATAGTTAAGGTAGCTGCGGTTGTTTTGGTTAGCGGACTGTGCCTGCAGTTTTTGGGTGCCATTGTTATTGGTTGCCTGTACACCCGCCCCAATGCTGAAGTGCTTGATATAATGGCCGATATAAACCGCAGCGGGCTGCTTTCAGCAGCCGAGCGCATGATGTTGAATTATGACGGGCGTTATTTTACTAACTTGCTGCATGGAATGAACCCGGTAGCTTACGGCTACATTAACGCCTATGCTTACATGCCCCTGGCAGCTATTATCGTATTTGTTCTATCGGTTTTTTTATGGTTAAAAACATTTCTTCACCTTTCTTTCGGGCGCGGGGTTCTTGCAGCGCTGTTGTTAAGCTACATACACTTTGCGTTAAGTCCCGATATAAGCAGTGAACTGTTTAATCTTATAGCCGTGTATGTGTATTTGTACGGCATAAGCCTATGGATGGTATGGACAGCAGCCGCATACCGCTATTACACCGCTACCGTTCAAACAGTTAAAAGCCTGTGGTTTATTACAGCGGCAGTTTGCCTGTTTGCCTCTACCGGTACTAACGAACAAATTCTGCTGCTGAACATGGCAACGCTGTTTGGCGGGGGGATATTAGCAGGTAATTTTTCGAAATTGAAACCGCTGCTTCCGCTTGCACTGCTGGGCTTTATTAGTGCCTTGTTTTTTGTTTCCTGCCCGGGGTGGCGATACCGCGTACTAATTGAGGAGCACACACTACCGCAAACCGAGGGTGGAGTATTTTTAAACGGACTGATTGCCTATTGGAGCAGTATCCAACAGTTATTGGTAAGCAGTTGCCTGCTTTTTCCGTTTTTCTTAGTGCTAATTGGCATGGTAATACCTCATGGTTCGGTTAGTATTCTGCCTTTCAAAAAAGTTTTGCTGTGGTGCGGCTTAGTGCTGCTTGCAGGTTTTGCCGGAGCATTTATTTACCTGATAGGTGTTCAAAACACCGGCAACCCGCCCGGTCGAATTTTTTGTGTAAGTAATTTTTTAATACAACTATGTGCGGTAGTGTTTACCGCATACCTGCCCCGCCCGTTCAAACCGGATAAAACAATTTTAATTATCGCCCTTGTTGCTTTTACTATGGCATCGCTGTTTGGTAAAAACAATTACACCCTAATTATAAGCGAATACCGCACCGGCATTTATGAAAAGTTTTCTGCCATTTATCAAAAACGAATGGCGCAAATACATGCTGCCCAACGGCAGCAACAAGGCTGGCGAAGTGCTTGCTTTGATAATGACACACTAACAGAAAACACTATTTATTATTCGGTTGAAATGTTACCCAACCGCCAGTCGTCCAATGCCAGCTATGAAAAATATTTTGGTATTGATGAGGTGTTCTTTTGTTCCGATACAGTACGCAAATCAGATTTATTTTTAAAAGGGTTGCCGTGAAACTTCCATTTCAATACTCACTTGTTTTATTGGTTGGTATAATGTTAACCACCGTATCGTACAGGTTAAACAAACGCGCTTTTGTAAACAATACCGATATATACCTCACCATTATTGGAGAAAACCCCGGTAAGGTGGCGTTTTCCGACTCTTGTTTACAACAAATTAAAATGCAGTTGCATAATGCAACGCTTGCCGGGGCAAATAAAAACTTAACCGACACGCTTCGCTTACTCATAAACCATCCGGCAATGTTTCTTAAACGCGTACAAGACATTACCAGCCTGCATACCACTGCTAACGATCAAATAAACATTACACCACACACCGTTGCGGTTTCGTTAATGAGCGGCACCAAACATAGGCTACCTCTAACAATAAGGTTTAACAGAAACAATGATTTTTTGCTGTGTACCGAAATTACCGGCATTGATTTGCTGCTGATGGATGTAAGCAGAGCATTTACTTACGGAAAGCGATAGATTGCTGCGAATGATTGGCTGATAGAAAATACCTGCCCGATTGCATACCGGTAACTTATTGTTTTACCGAACTTTCAACAACTACCGGGGTTGGCTGCAAAAAAGGGAAGGTTACAGAGTTAAAATCGAATGTGGTTCTAACATTCAATTTTTTTACCTGCTTTTCGGTTAAGCCGGTAATTCTTAGTTGGTACTGATAATAGATATTGGTATCGGCAGGAGCATTAAATTCGATGAAATCGAGAGGCATTTTCTTCGTTTTTGAATTAAATGGCAAAGCAATAGTATCGCCCGAAACTCTGCTTACTGCAATAAACTCCAGTTTGTACTTGCCGGAATACGGAACAACAACACTTACCCTTTTAACATAGTAAGGCAATTGCTCATTAATTATAAATACAGCTTCACCCTGCTGCATAACTGTTGCTGACGGACTACCCAAATGCCTTACAATTTCACCAAGCGTACAATATTTATACGAGGGTTGAATAAATCTGGTATAAGCCGAAGTTTTAGAACACGAATAATACAATGTGTCGTATTCATTCAGGCGCACATGCATTGTCCAATCTGTATGTTGGTTATTGTAGGGTAATGTGTGTAGTAAGCCGGAATCAACGGAATAAGTTTTCATGTACTTTCTGTAATGCTTGTACCCGGTAAAATGATTATTGGGCAATATGATTGATTTTTCTTTCAGAATATTACCCGCAGGGTCTTTGGCTAACTCTTCTACGCTCAACACTTCGTGCTTACTGTCTAAAAAAATTACATTTTCATCAGCATCAAACATGTGCCACTTTTTATCGTAATATATTTCTGCCACTATGTGCCCGTTTAACGAAACTACCCGCGAGTTTAAACCCGATGCCTTGGCTATGTTGCTTAGTATGCCGGCTTTTTCGCCACACATAAAATAGGGGAAGTTAACCAGTGCGCGCGGATGCTGATTATCCAATAAATTACTTTCATAAGGAAACGCATAATGAAAACCCGACACGGAACATAGCTTCCATATTGCAAATGCTTTCTCTTTATCGGCTGCAGCATTTGCCAACATGGTTTCAATCATTTTGCTGCTGCTCGAAAAATTAATCCCGTTCAACGAATAAAAGCAAACAGTAAGCGGTAACGTATCAGAGTTTACAAATCCAATTGTAAACTTGCTTGCATTTTGCTTACTGGTATGTAAAGTATCGGTTGAGTTTCCGCTAACGGTAATCAGTGTAGATGAAATGGCAGCGTTACAAGTAACCAACAAATATACCGGCAGCAACAGGGGGCTAACCATAAACAAGCACCTGTAAATTATACCGCGCTTTTTCAACCTTGAAAAACATCCGGATTTGAACATATAGCCAATGTAATAGTTTTAGCAGTGTTTTAAATTCTCAACATTTTTTGCTGCTCCCCTTCTGTTTGATTTTCCTCTAAAAAATCTTTACCATTACAATATGCGTGTGTTGTTATTGAATTTACCCTGCCAATTGCAAGTTACCCGAAGATACATGTGCTCTACCCAGAACGAAATGTATCTTTTTCCGCCCCACGACCTGCTGGCACTGGCGGGCATGGCAAAGCAATGCGGGCATGAAGTTTATTTCTGTGATGCGGTGGCCGAAAAAATGGGGCGCGAAGCTGCGCTTCAGCACATTCAACAGGTAAGCCCTGATATGGTGGTAAGCATAATGAGTTTTGAATGGTTTGATAAGGATGTGGAGGAGGTGCGTGCTATTCGCCAAAAATTTCCGCACATTAAAATCGGCTTGTTTGGTCATTATCCTACCCATTTTCCTCAGGAAACTATGGAGCTTACCCATGCCGATTTTGTAATGCTGGGGGAGCCTGACCATGTTTTTGCCAACCTTTTACAAGCTATGCAGAACGGCCCTTTACCGCAGCATGTTACCGGCACAGCCGTAAAAAACAACGATGGCAGTATAACGGTAAATGAAGAGGACCGCAGGGTGCCCAACCCCAATGTGCTTCCTATGCCTCCGTATGAAATGCTTAAAGCCGAACTCTATCGCGAGCCGTTCCTGAAATCGCCTTTTGGTATGATTCAAAGCGCACGCGGGTGCCCTTTTATGTGTAATTATTGTGTGCATTCGTTTGGCACTAAACTTACTGCGCTTACTCCCGAAAATGTGATTGAACACATTCTGCATTGGAAAAAAACTCACAACATTCAATCGCTGCGGTTTATTGACGATACGTTTACGGCTGTGCCATCGCGTGTTATTAAAATTTGCAAGTTGATGATTGAAAACAATATTAACCTGCAATGGAGTTGCCTGAGCCGTGCCGATACCCTAAACGAGGAAATGCTGCACTGGATGAAAAAGGCGGGCTGCATTCGCTTGGCTATTGGTATTGAAACCGCCAGCCAAAGGCTAATGGATGAACTGAACAAAGGAACTACTGCTGAGGAGGCATTGACCAATGTGCTGAAGGCAAAAAACATGGGTTTTCAGATTATGACTTTTTATTTGGTGGGCATACCCGGTGAAACCGAAGCGGATGTAGATGCCAGTATTGAGTTTGCAAAAAAAACAAGCCATTTTATTTCGGTTGATGAGTTGTTGGTGTACCCCGGCACTCCGCTCTACGATAAGTACGCCCACTTAGTTGAGTTTTCGCTGTACCCATATACAAACAGGTTTAAAAACCATGAGCACAACCGCCTGGCCACTGCCCGTAAAAACCGCTTTTTTAAAAGTTTTTATCTAAGCCCGAGTTTTATGCTTTCTGCTCCTAAGCAGGTTTTTGCCCATTATTCGCTTAAAGATGCAGTGCGCTATGTTTTAAGAAGGTCGAATGACTAAAATGCAATTTGGTTTATGGCAAAGAAACTAGTTACACTGTTAGCAGTTGCTTTAATAGTGTTTTTTGTGCCCCCCCTCCCTTGCAGCAATAGTTATTTTTTTGAAGGCGGATACAATCCGGATGCATTCGAGTACTTTATGCCTGCCGCCAATTTCGCCCTGCATAACAAGTTTCCGTACTATGGGTTTATGAGCAATATGAACAGCTATCATATTCATAGGGCACCCGAAAGTGTAAAATACTTTGCCGATACCTACAAGGCCGGCAGTATAGTGTTTGTGAGTAAGCCGCCTTTGTATTCGCTGTTGTTAGGTGTTTGTTTTAAACTGTTTGGCTTTAATGTGTGTACAGCAGCTACGCTAAACTATGTTTTACTAATAGTAACGGTTATTAGCATGTTGTTCGCAGCATATATTATGGGGAAATACACCGGGGTTTTACTGCTTATCCCTATTACATTGGTGTATGCTAAAAGCTTTTTGCCCGATGTTTGGAATACCGATGCCGAAATGCTTTCAGCGGCACTTACAGCCCTTTCTTTTGTTGCCGGTACATGGGCGTTTAAAAACTTTAATCGCAGCCGGATAATTCTTGCCGGGGTAGCTATGGCTCTTCTATTACTGTGCAAAGGTTACTTTGTATTTACTATGCTGTGTGTGTTACTTTTTTTGATGTGGCTTTTCATAAAAAGTAAGAATACCAAATACCTACAGGCGCTGGTGTATTTTTCTGTTGGTGTTTGGGTGCCCCTTATTTGCTGGATGGCCTACATAAACCCATTGCTTAAAAGCGATATTACTAACCGGCTGGCTTTTGCTGAAAAACTGGAGGCTACCACTCCGCAAATATCCGTTGAAAACCGCGCACAGTTGTTTGCCCCCAACGGTGTGCCCCTTGCGGAAGCTATTGAAAATCTGAACAAGTTTCACCAGTATCAGCATGCCCGCGAAAACGGTTTTGTTTTTATCAGCAATCAAATAGGTAAATACAATATTCTTAACGTGCATAACGAATTTTGCACGGATGGCGATTTTCACCCGGAGTGGAGGTTGGTAAACAGTTCCTTTTACTACTCGTGCCTGCACGACCCTAACTATCTTAAACTACTGAAGTTCTATAGCAACTTTCCAATAGTAGGCATGCAAATAACATGGGCTAAACTTACGTATAACAAGAATGTTTCTGTCTGGCTATTCTACAGCGTTTTTCTTTTGCTTGCTTTTTTGTTTTTTGTTGGCAGGCTGCCCGTAATTTATGTGCCCCCACATTTTATGCTTGCTACTGTTTTTATCATCCTTATTGCATTTTATGGCGATGTCAGATTTATTTATACGATATTACCTGTTACATGTGTTATACTTGGCATGGCACTGATGAAAGCAATCCGTTTTCTTTTAACCGCGCGTAACTGATGGGGTTTGTAACGAAGAGTTTGAAATTTCTTTTGGTACTGATTGTTATTGTTGTAATAACTGACCGCATAACCGGCTACTTTTTGTTTACAAACGACAGCCCTTTAACGGGTATTCGCAACTACCTGCTTAGTGATAACTCAGCCCCCCGTTATTTAGCACAGCCATATGTAAATTACATTAACCACCCCGATTACATTTCGCTAAATGGCGAAAACCAGATAAACAATTTGGGCCTTCGCAATCCTACCAACACAAAAATTCCGAAACCTGCCGGTACGCTTCGTGTTTTGTTTTTGGGAGGCAGCACTACATATGGCGAGGTGGATAATGCCGGTGATGCCTTCCCGGCTTTGATTGAAAAAGCAATATCCGATTCTATTTCATTGCACCCCCTTGCCGGTTTTAGTTCGGTGGAATGCCTTAACGCAGGCATGGGCGCGGCTACAACTGCCGAAATGCTTACGCAGTATCTATTTAAATACAAGTACCTGGATGCCGATATAGTAGTAATACATACCGGAATTAACGATGCTTTTGCTACCGCTTCCTTGCCGGGCTATGTTTACCAGCCCGATTACCACACGGTAAAGCGCATAATGGAAAACCCACATCCGGCAACTCCGTTTCTACGCCTTGTTGCGCATAGCTACATAGCCTCTTTATTTATCGGCAAAACTTACTACAGCGCCTATACCACCGGACACTTTACCAACAACGAGTTTTTACAATACCATAGCAATTTTTTATGGCTTGATAACGGAAACGAGAAAAAATTTCACCCAGCCACTAATGCATTTTATAACAACCTAACCGAATTGGTGCGAAGCATTCATGCTTCGGGAAAAAAGATACTGTTGGTTACTGAAGTATTGATGCCCGAAAAAATGAATACTGAAATGAAAGATATGCTTGCAGATGGTTTGGAACCCAACCGTTTGTTTATGCTACGGGTAGCAAAGGAAAACAATACAGCAGTATGCGATTTACAAAAATGTGATTTTCCCGATTCGGTGTTTGTTGATGCTGACGGTATACATCTTACTGTAGCGGGCGAAAAGATAAAGGCAAAAAAAATAGAACCCGTCTTATGGCTGCTATTGCAACAGATAGGTTTAAGCAACAGGTGACTGGAGGTTAATAGCAACGAAATTTATTGAGTTTAATGTATATTAGCAGTATCACTTAAACGAACATAGCCTGAGCAGTTTCGTTTTAAATATTGTTTTACTACGTCCTCAGCGGGTTTATAAGAAGTTTAACAAAGCTCTTAAACCTGCTCCGCCATTAGGCTTAGCTCAATTAGCTGCCGTACTGCTACAGGCAGGACACAATGTAAAAGTTATTGACTCCATTGCGGAAAAAATTGAGCAAGAAGTTGCATTGTTTGACGATGTAATGATAATGGCATGAGCCACCAAGAAATTGCCGAGCTAATACCACCAACTACCCATGTAATAGGTATAAGTTGCATGTTTACTGTTGATTGGTTAAGCACTTGCAGCCTGGTTAATTTTTTGGGTAAAATGTTTCCATCCGCAATTATTGTAGCAGGAGGTGAACATGTAACTGCGCTACCCGAGTTTTGTATGCAGCAGTGCCCGGCACTGCAGGTATGTGCACTGGGCGAGGGTGAAGAAACAATACTGGAAATTTGTGAAGCCTTCGCTGGTACGCAGCCATGGAGCGAAGTAAAAGGCATTATTTACAGACAGCCCGATGGCAGCCTTAATAAAACGGAGCGGAGAGAACGTGTGCGTTCGCTAGACACTCTGCCCAGGCCCGCCTGGCAGCTTTTCCCAACAGCTACCTACTTCCGCAATAAGCTGAATTTTGGTGTAGGGGGCAAACGAACTTTACCCATATTGGCTACCAGAGGGTGCCCGTATGTTTGCAGCTTTTGCAGCAGCCCTGAAATGTGGGGCACCCGTTATTTTATGCGGAGCGTTGAAAATGTAGTTAATGAGATTGAATATCTGGTAAAAAACTACGGAGTAGAAAATATTGATTTGTACGATCTTACAGCTATTATTAATGCACGGTGGATTATTGATTTTTCGAAGGAACTTTTAAGACGCCAGTTGCATATAACCTGGCAGTTGCCCTCCGGCACCCGCTCTGAGGCTATTACTCCCGAAGTGTTGCACTATATGAAAATTTCGGGTTGCACCGTTGTTACGTACGCCCCCGAAAATGGTTCTGACCGAATTCTTAATCTTATACATAAAAAGGTGAACTTGTCTAAAATGTTGCATTCCATTAAACATTCAAACCAAGAGGGTATTTATGTAAAAATCAATATCATTTTAGGGTTCCCGCAGGAAACTCACCGCGATGTTTGGAAAACAATTGTATTTATTTTGAAAGCCAGTTGGTATGGGGCCTATGATATGGGGCCTAATCCGTTTTATCCCATTCCCGGCACCGAACTTTTTAATGAATTACAAAAACAGGGTAAAGTAGACATATATAATGCCAGTTATTTCGATGCGCTTTTAGATGCCGATAACATGTGGAAGGTCACCTTCTATAATGAATATGTATCCCACCGAATGCTGAAGTTGTATTTTCTGTTTTACTTTTTTGTTTTTTACACTAGCAACTTTGTCTTCAGGCCTGCGCGCTTATTCACCACTATTTGGAATGTAGCTACGTTAAATGCTCAAACTCGGGGGCAGTATGTATTGCAGCGTATTATTGAACAAAATCGTATTCTGCGGGCTGTGCAACCTTCGGGCAGCATCGACTGACAGGCATGTTAAGCTCTGTTATGGGATAGGCTTATGATTCACTTTGATTAAAAATAAACGGATGAAAAAAACAGCTCCTCTAATTAACGCCATTATTTTGTGCAGCAGCTACCTGTTTTAGCAGGGCGGCAAAAGGCCTGCCTTTGATTATTTATTGGCAGCCAATGTATAGTTGCTCAACCCTTTTTGCCCTATACCGTGGAAGCCTACCGATAAAAACACAAATCTGCAATGGCTTACACCCCGTGTGAGGTAATTACTGATTAACCGGCACAATTGTATAATTAGTTTAACAACCCTATAGTTTTTCAAGACCTCATAACCAGAACCAGCTTATGGTGGTGGATTTAGTTATAAGTGTATGCCGGGTATTTTCCTTTTATTATTTCCATAATGGCAGGTGCCATACGTTCGGCTTTCAGGCGCTCGCCATGGGGGTTTAAATGTATGCCGTCTAAATCATCGTTTACAAACTCTTTGCTGGTAAACTCGGTGTTATCCAGTTTTAAAAAAGCGCAGGGCAGGTTATGCGCCAGCGAATCGAGCAGGCGGTTGTTTTGCAGCAGCGAGGTATGGTACAGGGTTACAAAATCTTTGGGCATGGTAAGGGTATCAATTACTTCGGTTACCAAAAGCATTTTTTGCCGCAGGCTGTGTGCGGTTAGCCCTACGGTTTTCAAATTGTTGTAAAACGCATTGTAGCGGGTGGTAAACATACTGTCGGCACCAAAAGTAAACCAGGGGTTTTGGTTATTAAAGTACTGGAATTCGTTGTCGGTAATGGTCATGGTAAAGTAGAAACTGTATTGCAGTTTTATAACCAGCAGTGCCACTAAGTTGTAGCGCATAAGGTTTTTTACAAAGGGGGATGGTTCTTTAAAAGGCTGCAGGGGTCTGCGCCAGTGGCGGTAGTCGGGCTGGTAAACAGCGCCACTAAAGTTGCCGTAGGCACCGCAATCGTTTATACCGGCATTAACCAGTACCAAATCGGGCTGCATGTATTGGTATTTTAGCAGGTAGTGGGTAAGTATTTCGGCACTGGTGGCAGCGCCCATGCCGCCATTGAGGCATTCTACTTTTTTAAAAGGAGTGCCGCTGGCAGGCAGTTGGGTGTTTAAAATGGCGGCTAAGCGTTGTTGGTAGGTGTCGGAATCGTGTACCAGGCAGCCGTAGGTGGTGCTGCCGCCCAAAAATAAAATGCGGTAAATGCTATCGGGTTTTTGCAGGTTTACCTCGTAGGTTAAGCGCAAGCCGGCATTGTTGTTATAGCGCCCGTCAGGGTTTTTAAGCGCGGGGTTATTGATGTAGTTAACATAGGGTTGGGGCAGGTACTCGGCTGTGCCGTATGGTTTGGTAATAAAGTTGCGTATGTTGCTGTATGCCGAGCCGGGCACAAATACATATTTACCCACGCCCCACTCTGCCACAAACAGGGTAAGGGCTAAAAGGCTTAAGCTTACTACAGCCGTTGCCAGTATAAGTTTCAACTTTTTCATGCCGGCAAAAGAAATATATTTTTTGCCGGTGTAAGCAGCCCGTGCAGCGCGTGCGTGAGTAATTGGTAACCGGGGTATACTTTTTTGCGGTATGGTGCAAACTTGGGTACCATAACTGCAAAGGTTAACCGCCCTGCAAAGTGTTTTTATTTTAAAACAACCGCAGCAACATACAGCAGTGCAGCCTACACCACCACCTCTACGGTTTGGGGCTCGCCTTCTTCAATAGTAATGTTGCGTATCAAATCGGGGTCGGTTAGGTGTTCGGGGTCTAAATAAATTTCGAGGGTGGCTTCGTCTATTACTTTGGTATTAAACACCACCCGGCCATCGGCACCGGTTATTAGTACCTTGCCGGCAGCCTGCACCAGTTTTACCGCTTTGCCGGCCAATCGGCTAGCAATAATGTACCCAGTAACATAACCGATATGGCACCGGCTACTTTAGTTTTGGTAATTGCCATGGGTGTAAAACGAGAAACATGATAACTAATACGAAATAATTTTTTTGAGTTTAGTATTTATTACATAAGTATTACAGTTTAATAAATTGCCAAATCTGCTTAGATTTAGTAATCTAGTACATTCCTCATCGCGAAGCAATATGAGCAAACGTGCCCTTCTAAAGTATGTTCTTTATCCGATTGTCGTTATTTTTTTAATAATTCTCGTAGCCAATTTTGTTTCAAAACGCCTTTTGCAAAAAGAAGGGCTTTTGCCTGCTGATGGCATAGTGAACACCCGTATATTTTCTACTGAAATCAATTTATACACGGGTGGTCTTGATAATACTCCCTACTATAGTTATACAGGATACAACGATTCGTTGAAACTAGGCAATGTAACTTTTAGCGATCAGCTTGGATTTTTGCATGGCGATTCTTTACCGCTGAAAATTAAAAAGCCTGTTAATACACTTCGGGTGGTATTAATGGGGGGCTCAGGTATGCGGGGAAATTTACAGACGCATAGTATGATTAACATGTTTAACTATCCTGAGGGCTCCTATGATTACGAAACCTCCATAGCGGGCAAACTAAAAGTAATTTTAAAAAAAGCGTTTCCGGAGAAAAACATTGAGGTGATAAACACAGCTGTGCCAATGCGCCAGTTTCATCAAAGCCTGGCGGGTTATTTTCAAAAAGTTCAACAGCTAAAACCCGATGTAGTTGTTACCATGGACGGTGCTAACGATGACTTGTTGCCTTTTGAATTTGAAAGTAATGGAAACCCTTACTTACAAACCAGCGAACATGCTGAACAGGGTATTGATCTGGAAGTTTTGAAACGGGCTTCCCGCTTTGGATATACATGGATGTTTTTGAGTTACAAGAGTATGCATGGGCCTGTAGCCCGCAGTGATTTCGCTTGGGACGACATTAAATCACTTATACATAAAGTTTCGGCTAAAGATTTAAAATACTTTGTTGGTTTGTGGCAACTCCAAGAAACGTTGCCTCATAGTATAACATTTACAGAAAAAGATTTTGAACCAGTAAAGCCCTTTATGGTTCAAAACATGAACCGTCAATTGGAGTTGTATGCTTCATACAGTAATCAACTAAAACATGATAGTGTTTTTTCGGTGGTTTGTTATCAGCCTATTTTGCATCGCTACGGAGGGCAAAAAAAGTTAAGTAATAAAGAAAAAAGCTATGCGCAATTTTTTGTGTTATGATAAACCCAACCTGATTATGTATGATTCGTTGAGTATGGTTATAACAAATGCAAGCCTACCCCTACAACATGCTATAAACAGCTTGGGCGACAAACGGGCATACTTGCGTGCTTATCATTACCGTTATTTTATCAATAACTACATTTCACCTGCAATTGACTCCATTGTTAACTCCTATGATGGAACCTATATTGATTTAGGTCGGGAAATGACTTCCTTGTCTGAAACTTTTGAATTCTATATGGATTATACACACACTACCCCGGCAGCTAATTTGTTCATTGCTAATCGTATAGCCAATGCAATTATTCCCAGATTTAGTAATGTGCGCAACAAGTAATAGCTCTCTTCTTCCAAAATTTATTCCCTCTAAAATTTACAAAGCATGTCCTCATTAAAGCAAATTTGTATTAGTGGTTTTTTATGCTTCTGGTTTAATTTTTAATCTCAATACTTATTTGCCCAAAACAGCAGTGCAGCCTACACCACCACCTCTACGGTTTGCGGCTCGCCTTCTTCAATAGTAATGTTGCGTATCAAATCGGGGTCGGTTAGGTGTTCGGGGTCTAAATAAATTTCGAGGGTGGCTTCGCCTATTACTTTGGTATTAAACACCACCCGGCCATCGGCACCGGTTATTAGTACCTTGCCGGCAGCCTGCACCAGTTTTACCGCTTTGCCTTGCAGCGGGGTGCCGCTGCCGTCTTTTACTAATACGGTTAGTTGGGTATCGTTGCCTACGCTAATGTACAGTACGCCCCACCAGCGGCAGTCGGCACGCTGGCTGTCGGGCTCTTCTTCGTTGTAGTGCGCTTCGGCTTCATCGTAAATTTTTTTAATCACCTTATCGGCTTCTGGCTCCAGTGCATCTACTGCTTCTTCGGCAGCGTCCAGCTCCTGTGCGGCATTGCTGTGGTTGGTGCGGGCAGCCATAAAAGCGGTAAGCAGGGTGGCTACCTCGGCAGCGCTGGGGTTAGCCATGGCGGGCAGGCTGTGTGCCAGTAGTTCGGCTTCGCCCAGGGCAATGTTTTTGCCTACCTGCTCGGCATCGGCATCGGTTACCATATCGGGCAGTTTGCCGGTATCGGTATTTAAGCCAAAAAAGGCACGGGCGCTGGTGGGGTATTTTTGCCGCTCTACCGCCAGGTTAAACACCTGCAGGTAATGCGAACAAAATTTGCGTAAGCCCGCACCGGCTTCGTTTTTAGTAAGGGTTTTTTCAATACTTACGGCTTTTTTGCTTCGCACCAAATTAATGGCGGTTGCCAGTTGCGGTTGAATGGCATCTAAGCGCGCAGTAGTGCTTGCCGAAAAAATATTATCGGCAGGTGCCACACTGTCTTTTTTTCTTTGGCGGTGGTAAGCACCTCTAAGCGCTTAGGGTTGCTTTCCGGAATAAAGCGTGTAATGTAGCTCATGGTTGTTTGGTTTTAGGTGATGGAATATTTTTTGTTAAATGCGTTATTGGGCAATAAAGTGCCGGTTTTAAGGCATCCGAAACAGCAGCCGGTGTATTAAACAGGCGCTCGCATACCTTCGAGCGGGCATCGGGTGTAGCAAATAGGCACTTGTAGGTTTGCGAACAGGTATATGGTATGCCCGATGGGCTATTGTAGGTATTCGAGCGGGTATCGGGTGCACCCGATAGGCTCTTATAGGTATTCGAGTGGGCATCGGACGCGTCAAATAACCCTTCGCAGGTATGCGAACAGGTATAGGCTAAAGCCGTTGCGCTCTGCTTGGTAAACCGGTAAGTGTTTTTTGGTGGCCTTTTCACGGAATGTGAAGCTAAAGCAGGGCGGCAGGCGGGCAGGCAAGTGTTTATTGGTTGGCAGGTTTTAGCCACCGGTTGGTATAAACTAATTACCGGTTGGTTGAATAGTAGGTTTCAAGGGCACGTAATACCTCTTTTTTACGCAGGCGGGCTATGGGAATAAGCTCGCCATTGGTCATTTTAAGCTGGTGCCCTGCTTTTTTGGTATGGCCGGTTACATGCTCCATGTTTACTATCCAGCTATTGTGTACGCGCATAAAAAAATTATGAGGCAACTGCTGCATAAGCTCGGTAAGCGAGGTGCTTACCACATCTTTGGTGCCATGCTTGCTGCCGGGGGCAAACCAAAGGGTAACACTGCCGCTGCCGCCTTGTATGTACATTATTTCATCGCAATGCAGGTAACAGTCGTGGTACACCGATTTAAAGGTAATACGGTACTGGTGGGTTTGCATGGCTGAGCGCTTTGCATGGTTAATATAGAAAAAAAATTATTGGCAAAAAGAAATATTCTACAGCTATACACAGGCAAACTGCCCGGCAACAGGGTAAGCGAAAAGCCACACCCCCCCACCGGTTATGCCCTGCCGGCACAACGCATTGCCGGGGTTATTACTAACAATCGGCAACTGCGTTAATATTACTGCGTGAAAGTTGCCCATATACTTCGCTTTGTTTTTAACCCCCTGCTGCTGCGCCTGCAACTGGGCGAAGGCGGTATAACCCTGTTTAACACCGTGCACTGCTGGCTGGCAACCCACAACCCCCTGCTTACCACAGGCTGCACCGCGCTAAGCCTGCTTACCTTATGTGCCCTGTATGGGTTTAACGATTACATAGACCGCCACCGCGATGCCCAAAACCCCAAAAAACACCAACCCTTTGTGGCGCTAATTAACGAACACAACAAAGCGTTTTTAATTACTAACGCATTGCTAAGTGCCGCACTGGTGTTAACTGCACTTGCCTTTTACGGCACCACGCAGGCTGCCAGCCTGCTGCTGCTGCTGGGTATTAACTGCATTTACTCGCTTAGGCTTAAAACCCTGCCCCTTGCCGATATTGTAATTGTAACCCTTTGGGGCAGTGCCATTACCCTGTTAGTGCCGGTTATCCATCTTCCGCTTTCGCTCGTAGCCGGTATAATGACGGGCATAGCCCACATATACCAAATGCTGGGCGACAAAGAAAGCGATACCCAAAACGGAGTAACCACCGCCATTACCCGCTACCCCAAAACCGCCTCGGTACAAATACTGCTGCTGTGCCTGCTGTTGGGCGTAAGCATTTATTGGCTTCGGCAAAACATTTTATGGAGCGCCACGGCTGTTTTACCGTTCGTGTGCTATTATCTGATAAAGAAAAACGAAACCGCCTGGCTTTTTTCGCGCCTGTACTTTGCCATAGTTTGGTTAATGTTGTTGTACAATACCTATGGGGGCAATTAAAACACTACAAACAGGTTTAGCCTACAGCCAAAGTTTGCTTTCGTACAAAACCAACGGCAGCCCCCGCCCCTTTAGCGCATCGTTTGTAGTAAGCAACCGCTGCAACATACGTTGCAGCTACTGCAATTTCCCGCTAATGAAAGAGCCCGAACTTACCCTGCCGCAAGTAGAAGCGCTTTTTAAACGGTTAAAGCAAATAGGGGTAATGCGCCTGGGCTTGCTGGGGGGCGAACCCCTTTACCGAAAAGATATATTGGAAATTATAGCCACGGCTAAACAGTTGGGCTTTTTTATTTCGCTAAACAGCAACCTGCTGTTGTACGATAAGTTTAACGGCAAGCTTAGTGATATTGATTACTTTTTTACCAGCCTTGACGGCACCCCCGAGCGCCACATAAAAAACCGCGGCAAGCAAGATTACGATAAAGTGCTGGCCGCCATACGCCACATACGCAGCACCGGCAAACCCCTTACCGCCATTTGCGTAGTTACCGATTACGAAACTGCCGATGCCGACTACCTGATAGCTTTAGCGCAAAAGGAAAACATTACCCTGCACTTTCAACCCGAATGTTTTGATACCGAAATTGTACTGCGTACGGCTAACGAACAGTTAAACCAGCAAAAAGCCAAAGTGTTTTGGCAATACCTGTTAACGCAAAAACAACAAGGCGCACCGCTTACAAGCTCTGCCGAATATTTTAAATACATTATACATTGGCACAACTATAAGCAAAGTGCCGTTTACACACCCGAAAAACGCTGCGCTGCCGGCTTGGGTTATTTGTTTATTGATGCCACCGGCACCGCCTACCCCTGCGCCTACACCAAAGGCAAAACAAAAGGAATAAATCTTTTAGAGGAAAACTGGCAAACCGCCTTTACCAAAAAAACGCCCTGCACCCAATGTATTGTAGGCCCTATGCTGGAGTTTAACTTACTGTTCGAAAAACCCTTCAGTTCAGTAGCGAACGTTTTGAACATTGCCTGACTTTACCGTTGCCCAACTGAACTTTCGCTGTATAGGCAAATACAGGCGCCAAACCAGCGAGAATGTTTTAATAATAGGCTGGTGGGTCCACAGCGGCAATGCCCGCACCAAAGCATATCGTTTATAAAAGAAAATAAAACTTTGGCTGCCCAGGGCATCGCAGCAAATTTCGGTCATGCGGTGCAGCAGGGGTTTGGGTACAAAATCAAACATAAGCACATACCTGCGCTTATCGCTGCGGTTCCATACATGGTGTTTTTGCACGTTAATAAAAGCCATAATTTCTCCTTCTTTCCAGCCGCGCTCTTCGCCATTTACATGTATGCCTATGGTAGGGTACGGTTCGGGCACCACCAGCGCCAAATGCGCCCGCACTATACCGTTGGTATCGCCATAGTGTGGTTTAATTTCGGTGTGCGGAGGCAGTATGCTTACGCCTGCAAAAACACAGTTGGGTATTTGTTGTATCACGCTCCAGGTAAACGGAAAGCGCTTAATGTTTTCGTGAAACAACCAGTTAAAGCTCACTAAGTACGTTAAACTCCAACTGCCTTCTCCTTCTACCTTGGCAGGCGAAAGCGAGTTTTGGGTGGTTAGCGCTCCATCGCGCGCTTCTACAGCCAATATCTCATCGCGTATGCCTTTCCAGTTATCTAACAGCGGTTGCAATTCGGGAAAAGAATCGGCTGAGTAATAATTGTGCAGTTTGCCGTCATACCGTTCTACCGGAGGGCGCACATAAATTATTTCTTCTCCTTCGGGCCATTCGTATTTGTGCTCAACCATGTTGGTGTTTTTTTCAAACTTAAAAGGTTTTCATTTAAAAACGATGTGATTAACCTCATTAAATATGCGCTACCTTAACCTTGTACAGCGTTCCGTTCAGGTCTAACGCAGGTTTTGGAACCACCGGTTCCACGGTAAATGTTACTCCGTAAACTGTTTCAAAATACCGGTTAATAAGGGGCAGCCGTTCGGGCGTTATGTAAAACAACACATCGGTTTGTTTTTTCAGCATATCAATTACAGCCGGAAAGTTTACCGGGCTTATGCCAAACAATTTTTCAAAGCGCTTACGTCCATAGCTGAAATACACTAAGTACCCGCCATCAAAACTTGCCAGCTTAGGGTAAAGCGCAGGCGTGCTGCGATACAACGGATTGCTTGAAAAAGGAATTTCGGAACCCATAAACATAAGCACCGGCTGTGCAGCAGTAATAGCGTGCAACTGGCGCATGTGTACCTGCGTTTGCTTTTCTTTTTCGCGCTCCCATTGGGCAGTTTCCCTTAGGCTATACCACTGCCATGCACCTATGCATAGCAGTATCAGCAATAAAGCTCCCTTAGCCGCCTTACCTGCCTGCTGTAAAAAAACGGGCAGGTAAAACATAATGGCGGTAAACACCACCATGGCGGTAAACGATGAGTAAAAGCGGGGTTTCATGTCGTTCACCAAAATCAATAACAGCGAAAACAGCACTAACCCTGCCCCCAAAATAATAGCCAGCGTTTTACGCAAACCGGCTTGCCTTAATTTTTTATTAAACAAACCCATAAAAGGCAACAGCCATAAACTTAAAACAGGTAAAACCGCCCGGCTTTGATGCCCTATTTCGTTAAAGGCAAAGGCAAAATTATCTTTTGTAAAAATTGGCTTTTGCTCGTATTTGGTATTGGCAACCCTGTCAAAAAAAGGAATGGTAAGCTCGGCAGAATCGGACAGGAAAAACTGACTGATGGCTTCGTACTTGGCACTGTCTTTAGCTGTTTTCATATTAGCCAGCGGATACAGCGAAGGTTTTTCGATAAGCACATATTCATAGTGGGCTTCAATGTATTTGCCCATGTTGGTAGTGTACTTACCGTAAATATGATAAAGGGCTAAAAAGAAAAAAGCAATAGCGCCCATTACCCAATAGTGCTTTACAATTTTGGCAACCGGCATACCCGAAAAAAGAAGAAACACCCCAAAGCAGGCCAACATAATTGCCGAGGAATGGCTACGGGTATTTACGGCAATTAAAAAAATAACAACGGCAACTGCCGAAGTTTTGCCGTAGCGCTGTATGCTTTGGTAATTAAGCAACAGCGCTGCAAAGCTTAGAACTATAGAGTGCCTTATGCAGTGCAGGTGCAAGGCATTGTCGCTTACTACAATAACAACAAGCAGCAGCAGCAACAGCAGGTTTAGGCTGCCTTTAAGCTGGTGCCTTTCCAGTTCGCCCAATGCATACCTTATAAGGGCAGCATACATTAGCAGCACAAAACCCATTTTAAAAATACCATACACCGGCACCTGAGGCAGCAGGCGCCCCAGTTGGTAAATAGCCGGAAAAAGAAAAGTGTGGAAATTTGAAAAGTACTGCTCCCCTCCCATTTCATCCAGCACACCATAGTGCAGGGCAGCTACTATAGCTTCGTTGTCCTCCAGGTACATTCCCCAAAACAAGCCCGTAAGGGCAAATGCAACAGCGCCAAATGCAAAACTTAACAGCCACTGGCGGGCATTATTATTTAAAATATTGGGCATAGCTACTATTGCAATTACGGCACAAGGCTCACAAACAACAAATGGTTTTGCATTGAATGGGGCTAAATTCTGGTTAACATTTTAAGTCCGAAGGCAACTTTTGCTTTTAACTCGTAAAAACTCTTAACCTTAATAAAGTTATCGTAGATAAACTTGGGGTGTAAATAAAAATCAATCATCACCTTTCGTCTAATTGCCAAAAGTTTATCGGGGGTAACGCCATTCAGCGGTTTTTCAAAAACTTTATCGGTACTGCTAAAGGTGGTCAGTTTATCTTCCATTTTTCCTTCCTGCACCACTTTATCTCTTAACGAAGTACCAAAGTCGGGAACCAACGTTGAGAAAACGGCATTGGTACACCCTAAACTTCGGGCATACTTGCCCACGTTACGCATATTGTTTTCGGTATCGCCCGGTAAACCCAAAATAAAGTTGCCGAAAGTTCTAATGCCTACTTTGTTGCAAAGCGCAATGGTTTCGCGGGCGGTAGTTACTTTATAACGTTTACTGTGCATGTCTAAAACAGCCTGGTCGCCACTTTCAATGCCAAACTGTATGGTGTGGCAGCCGGCTTGTTTCATGCGCGTTAAAAGTTCTTCATCTAAAGTATCTACGCGGCAATTGCACGACCAGGTAATGTCAATTTTCTCGGCAATAATCCGGTTGCAAATTTCAAGTGCCCTGTGGCGGTTTACTTCAAACATAAACTCGGTAAAGCCTACTTCTTTAAAGCCCATGGCAGTAATAGCCTTCAGTTCCTCAATCAGGTTGTCGGTATTCCTAAACCGGTAATTTATTTCGCTGGCAACACAAAAGTCGCATTTATGAGGGCAGCCCGCACTGCCAATTGCCACCGTTGCCGGCTGCCGCACGGCAAACGGCAGGCGGTACAGCCGGTGGTTAAATTTTTTGTGCTGCGGAACAGAAAAACTAAACTCCCGCGGAAGCTTTTTATCCACCACGGTAATTTTGTTATCGGGGGTGCGATAAACTATTTTTTGCAGTAGCTCGGTTTTGCCCAACAGGTAATTTTGATAGTCGTTGGTAGTATAGTCCAACAGCACCACATCCAAAAAACTGTGCGTTGCAAAAATTTCGTTATACCTGAAAAGCGGCAGGTTACCGGTTAGTGCCAGTATAATTTGCGGATGCTGTTGTTTAATTTGCTCAAACAACTCAAAATCTTCGGGCCACGAGGCACTGCCCGTTAAACTTAAAACCGAGTAATACGGCTTTGCAGCAAGTAGTTGAAGTACATCGTTGTTCGTCTTTTTTTCTACAATGGCATCCAGCACCTCTACATTAAAGTCGTTCTTTAAAAAACCGCTCTGAACAAGCAAATCAATAGGTTGCCAGTAGTAGCTTGCTTTTGATTCCGGAGAACTGTAATTGTCTCTCAGATACATTTTGCGGCCCGGAGGGTTCAAAAGCAATACGCTTTTAGAGGAATCTGAGGTACCTTTCATCATAAACAACCCTGCACTTCTACTCTGTAATTATCTTGGTTTGGAATGCCCAAACCTAATGATTATTTCAGCAAATTACTTGCCTTAAACCACTCACTGCGTTATAGTTCTGTGTGCGTAATTTTTATGTTAGTGTTTGTATTAACTAACACATGCCAACAGTAGTTATAACCGGAGCAAACGGATTTGTAGGGAGTTACCTTGCAAAGCAGTTTCATGCATCAGGGTGGAATGTGGTAGCTCTTCAGCGGTATAAGGCAGTTCCGTATCAAACAATAACATTTGTTGATTTTGAAATAGGCAAACCAATAAACGAAGCATTGCTGCCCCCCATAAACCTGCTTATACATTGCGCGTGGCAACCCTACAACAAAAGCAACCCAAATGCTGCCGAACTCAACCTGCAAAGCGTGAAGTACCTGCAGCAATTAGCGCATAAAACAGGAGCAAAGTTTGTCTTTCTATCCACACTATCAGCTCACGATGCCTCCATTTCTGAATATGGCAAAACAAAACATTGGGCAGAAACACTGCTCGATTACAATTTAGACCTTACCCTAAAACTCGGATTAGTGATAGGCAGTTCGGGCGGTTTTATTAAAAAGGTTGGTTCCATAATAAAGCGCTTTAAGTTTATTCCGGTAATTGATAACGGACAACAACAAATACAGGTGCTGTACATAGAAGATTTGTTTAAGGTGCTTTTGAAAAGTTACGAAAAGAGGCTTTGCGGAAACTTTGCGGTAGCAGAAACCGGCTCGCAAACCACTATTGCCCTCTATAAAAAAATGGCAAAACACTTAAATTGCAATCCCATATTTGTAAATATTCCTTATGGGTTAATGTATAGGGCTATGCTGGTAGCCGAAAAATTATTACCCCTGCCCGTAACTACCGAAAACCTGAAAGGCATGAAACAATTCCGCGCTTTTAGCACCATTGCCATTCAGCAACTACTCGAAATTAGTTTAACCAATGCCGATAGCGCCATAGAAAAAGCAATTAAAAAGTGAAGAATCCTCTTGCTTTTCGAGCCAACCTGTTTAATGCATATATTACTTACTGAACACCATGGATAACATTCAGAAAAGCAACCAACGAATTTTGTTTCTCAATCCTCCCGGCAAGAAACTTTACATGAGAGACTATTACTGCTCAAAAGCTTCTAAAGCCAACTATTTGCCGCAACCGATCGACCTGCTGATGCAAACCGGTTTTTTTGCCGAAAAGGGATACACACTAAAAGTAATTGATGCCATTATTGAAAAACTATCGGTAAGCGATTGCATTAAACAAGTAACGGCATTTTCGCCTCACCTCATTATTACACAATGCGGAGCCGTTTCTTTTGAAGAAGACAATGCATTTATGGAGGCATTAAAAAACGAATTGCCTCAAACCCCTATCCTGTCATCGGGCGATTTGTTCTTAGATAACCCTGCCTACTTTTTGGAAAAACACAAATGGCTCAGCGGCATTATAACCGATTTTTTTTCCGATGCCTCACTGCATTTTTTTGAAAACAATGGTGCCGCATCGGATGGGCTTGTAACACGCAGTACGGCATCCAACTACATACCTGCAAAACGAAAAACACAAAAAGTAAAACTACCCCGTCCCCGCCACGAATTGTTTAAAAATGAATTATACATAGTACCCTTTGCCAATTGCGGACCAATGGCAACAGTACTTACCAACTTTGCATGCCCTTACCCATGCACATTCTGTATAATGAGCACCTTACCTTTCAAAACAAGGTCGTTGGAAGAAGTAAAAGAAGAACTCTTGTTCTTGAAGAAATCAGGCATTCGGTACATTTATTTCTCCGACCAAACATTTTATGTAAATACAGAAATGACGGAAGCCTTGCTCGATTTTATAATAGCCGAGAAACTCAATTTCAGCATAATGTGCTATTCCAGAGTTGATGTAATGAATGAAGCGAAAATGAGAAAACTCAAAAAAGCCGGATGCAATATCTTAATGTTTGGCGTAGAATGGGCTGATGATGCATATTCTAAAAAATACAAGAAAAATTATAACACAGAGCAGGTAAAAGCCGCTTTTAAAACAGCCCAACAAGTAGGCATAAAAACAATGGGCACCTTCTTAATAGGTGTGCCTGGGCAAAACGCACAATCAATTCTTAACACAGTTCAGTTTGCAATAGACCTGAAAGCAGATTATGCCGCATTTAACGTAGCCGCGCCCCGCTCAAACACCTCCTTTCGAAAAGAAGCCTTAGAAAGCGGCTTAATTACCACCGATGATATTCTAATGGACCAATCAGGTAGCTTTGTAGCCATGGGTACAGGCTTGTTAAGCAGTGCCGAAGTAATGTCTCTCAAAAAGAAAGCTTACCTTAAATTTTACTTCAGGCCATCTTACCTCTTTAAGCGAGCTATTGGTATAACCACCTTTTACGAGTTTAAAAACCACATCAAGGACGGATGGTACGTGCTGCTTAATCAAGTATAACACATGGTTATGGTTATTCTATATTCGTCCCCTAAGGTTATACCTAAAAATTACCTCCATGAATAAAACCGGCTTCTATCTTCTTTCCTTTGGGGCATGGGTAATTGTCACCTTTCTTTTAATAGAAATTCTCTTTCGGGTTTTTGTTTTTACACCCGGTTCATCGTTTCAACTCACCTACCAGTCTATTACCAACCCCAAAACAGTATTGCCGTACTCTTCCGCACCTTATCTTAACTATATTAACACTCCTAACCTTCGCGACAAGGACGGTAATTTTGAGGTAAACAGCATGGGCATACGCTACCCCACCGAAATTGATCTGAAAAAAAACGATAGCACCCTGCGTATTTTATTTATGGGCGGCAGTACCACTTTCGGTGAAATTGACGACACATTCGATGTTTTTCCGGCTCTGGTGGAAAAGAAGATCAAACAAGAATATTTGCCCAATCAAAAACGGTTTAATAATGTAGAATGCCTCAATGCCGGTGTACATGGTCTTACTTCGGCCGAATTACTTACCCACTACCAGTTTAAATATCAATATCTGCAACCTCACTTAATTGTACTTCATACAGGAATTAATGACGCATTTGCATACGCCAAAATCAACGGCTCCGAATACCAGCCCGACTATCATAACAGCCGCAGAGTGTTCTATGATGTACGGTTGCCCAATCGCTTTGAGCGCATGTTACTGGTATCTAAAGCCTTTGCTTATGCACTAATACGCATTCGGCTAACCGATTTTCTTAATAATAGCCTGGAAAAGAATATTTTCTTCTACTACAATAATGATAAACCATGGTTTACACCCGGCAATAGTGCCATCAGCGATACCGCATACAATGCATTTTATAATAACCTGCATACATTAATTAGCGTGGCAAAATCGCGGAATACACCAATTCTTATAGTGCCGGAAGTTATAGATACTACAGATATGCCCTCGGAATTAGCACACATTTTAACAGAAGGATTACAGCTTAATGTAAGTATGTTATACAAATTAGCCGAAAAGCATCCAACTGTAACGGTAGATACACTGCCAAAAAGTGAGTTTACACCCGATACCTATAATAAAACCGATGGTATTCATGCCAGTTATAAAGGAGAGCAATTAAAAGCTTTCTATTTGCATCAATTTATTACGCAAAAGCTAAATAGCATATTCAACGACAGCAAAAATTAAGATTTATCCAAATTATTGAAAGCAACGGCCATTTACACAAAAAGAATATGTCAGCTAAACTGAAGTTTATACATAGCGATTTTACCGTTTTTCAATCTAATGACCCGGTGTATTACAATCCATCTGATTATCCATCCATAGACTTTGTAATAGATAATTATGAACTGATTCGCAACGAAGCCGATGACTACATTAACAGAAAGATAGATATTGCATACAAAAATCCGGCTGCCCCAAACATGACTTACCCTGATAGCTGGAAAAATATCTACTTTAAAAATTACCTGTTAGAGTATAAATTGGGGAAAAAATATTTCCCAAAAACCTTTGCCCTAATGTCTGCTCGCAGGGATATAACTTTAGCCGGCATAACCATGCTGGCTCCTAACAGCCGGCTAATGCGCCATTGCGGAGAAACGAATGGCATTATCAGATGCCACATGGGGCTAAAAGTTCCCGGAAAGTTACCCGATATAGGTTTTCAGGTATTAGACCAATCGGTAAGTTGGGAAGAAGGGAAAGTGTTTGCATTTAATGACGCATTTCAACACGAGGCTTGGAATAATACAGATGATTTTCGTTATGTTTTGGTGTTTGATGTCGTTCGTCCTGAGTTTGCACATTTACGCACCTGGATATGTGCACGCTGCTTAGGAATAGAAGCCGTACGACTAATTTTAGGCAAGCTGAAAATATATAACCATACTCCTATTTGGATAAGAGCAATAGCATCTTGGTTAGCTGCGCTACCTGTTTGGGTTTATCTGAAAATAACCGGTGCATAACACTACAGTTTAAAAGAACATTAAAAAATGTTTTCAAATCGGTTGCCATTGTTACAACTCGTATTTTTTATTTGTCTGGGGCTATCGGCAATTGCACTACTCATTTTTGATCCCGTTTGGGGTTTCTACGACTCCTTTATGGCTTTACTCTCAAGCGGCTCGTTAAACAACGTGTTTTTGATGGAGTCCTACCACTTAGGTTTGCGAGGAATTATCCCTCTGTTAAGTTTTCTCCATCACAAACTTCCGTTACTTCCCTGGATGGGCATAATCATGCTCCTTTCCTGGGTATTCGTACAAACAGTGCTGGTTTTTATATGTGCCGGTTGTTTCCCGAATCAAAAACAATGGTTGGTAGTTGCAGGATTATGGTGTGGTTTACAATTATTTGTTTTCGGGGTTTCGTTTATCGAATTCTCAATAACCGGAATGGGCATGTTGCTCACCTTCACCGCGGTTATTGCACTTTATTTTACTAAAAGTTATTCAGGTTTACTAAAATGGGGTTTATGGTTCATATCCGCAATCGCCATTTTTATTGGTTATGGAATGCGTATAGAATCGGGGGTAGGCGGCACATTGCTTGCATTTGTATTTATTGTTTGCACTGAACAAAAATTAGTAGAATGGCTAAAAACACTTTGGTTACCTGCGGCAATTAGCATTTACTCAATTACCGGTTATCAATTAGCGGTAAAGCAAAATGGATTCTTTGATAAGGTTGAGCCTTTAGTATTTTACGTAACCGACTCTAAAAACAAACCCGATTTTGCAGCAAAAGATACCATAGATGCGGTTAAGATTGAAATGGCAACATCATCCTGCTTAATTGATACTTCAGTTTTGAGTTACTCGTTTTTCGTGCGGTTAGGAAATGAAAAAAAGCAGTTTGAAAAAAAACTTCTGCAATCTCCTTCTGCCGTCTTAAACCAAATTGTTAACGTAATAGGGCCAACTATAAAAGACAATAAAGTTTTTACCGCCATTGTTATCCTTATTGTATTCATTAGCTTATTGGCAACTTACCTTCATAACAAAAGGGAAATTGCTTTCCGACTGGTTTTGTTTAACTGCATCACCATTTCCATCATTCTTTTTTTAGCATACTCTATGAAAATGGAGAAATGGCATTTCATACCCTTAATGCAAATTCTCGCTATTGGTAATTTGTTGATTTCCGGCAAATATGTTTGGTCAACACTCAAAACAAATACAATATTCAAAATAGCATTAGCAACACTTGCGCTTTTTTCACTCTTGTTTTTGGTAAATGAAAATCAAGCAAATCACATATCGTTAAATGAAAAAATTGCGCAACAGGAACAATTATATGAAGCCCATAAAGAAAGTTACTTGTTTTATGATATTGGCACCCGCGAACTCTTAGATAATTATGTTTTCCGCCCTTTCTCTCAAAGAAACAACGTTTATTTTTACGATATGGCTCAAATGACTTATCTCAAGGAATATGCCGTACATTTAAATAATTTATGTGGGTGTAATTCTTTTTCACCGGTTGAGTTCTTCAGTTTTTTAAAACAAACCGACAGCGTTGTTTATATCTCAACTCCGCAACGAACAAATCTTTTAAAGAGATATATGCAAACTATCTACCAAATGCCAATAACCTTTACTGTACAACATCATGAAAAACTTAGAGTAGTGAAACATACTCAAGGAATTGAACAGTTCGCAGTTTATCAAGTTGAGTAGCGATTACTTGCGGAACCAATTCTTATACTGAGCCCCTGCCCAAGCAATAGCTGTTTTCCACCCTACACTCCACCAAAAATTTACCGCAATTGAATCCTCAGAGTTGCGAATATGATGCCACCACAGCGAAGGCATATACAGCATTTCGCCTTCTTCCAACCATACTTCTATCGGCTTTGCGCTTCGTGCCAACGAAAACGTTTCAAAATCCGGAAAGTCAGGATCAAAACGAGAAAAATTGGGATGCTTTGAAAACAACGATTGCGGGTAAAGAAACTTCCTGTCGGTTGGAGCATATAAAGTAATGTGCTTGCTTCCCCTTATTACCGCATAAAGGTTCTCGGGCAAGTCATGATGAAGTTGAGTTACCAACCCTTTAGGTCCAAGGTAAATCCTGCTACGGAAGAAGTTGCGATTTATGCAGTACTCAGGAATTTCAATATCATGAGTCACTTCCGGATAAAGGGCATTTATGCTTGAGGCCAACACCATTTCAGCAGAGCTAATTCCCTTCTTAACAGATCGTACAACCTCATCAACTTTAACAGCTGCGTTCACATCATCACTATACGTGTCAGCATCAGATTTGCCTTTTTTCACCCTCATTATACCAACCTGCTTAGTTGCAAACTTTTGGTGAAATGAATCAATAGTCCATTCTTTGTATCCATTCCACTCACTAACCATACCTGTAATGATTACCGGCTTGCTTTTGTTGACATACTCTTTATAAAACAATTTTGCATCGGGCTTAGGCACCCTTAACACCTTATCCATAAACTTTTGCCCGAAAAACTATTGATCTCTTGAAAAAATCAAATTTAGTAATCATTTACAGCTTATTTTAGACGCTGTATAAAATGAGTACACGTCCATTAAATGTAACCTTTGTAGGTATAGGAACCGAGCAACTCGGCATCAGCCAAATAAGTGCCATTGCTAAACGCGATGGACACAATGTTGGAATTGCATTCAGCGCATCATTGTTTCACGACAGGTTTAATTTAGAGATTCCTTCCATTGCCCCATATTTTGATGACACCCATAATGTAATTCAAGCTATAAGAGATCAAAAGCCCGATGTAATTTCTTTTGGAGCACTCACTTCCACATACCAATGGATGTTAGCTATAGCGCAAAAAGCAAAAGAAATTAACCCTAACACAAAAACAGTTTTCGGAGGGGTGCACCCATCGGCTGTACCTCATTTAGTAATTGCACGCCCACAAGTAGACTTTGTGGTAGTGGGCGAGGGAGACGAGGCGTTTCCTGCTATCCTGAATGCTGTTGCTAAAAACGATTATACTCAGCCCATTTTCAACACGCGTTTTAAAAACAGCGAAGGCAGGGTTATCAGCGGACTTCAAAAAGGATTTTTACAACATTTGGACAGTTTGCCGTTTTACGATAAAGAATTATGGGAAGAACATGTGCGGCTGGGCGATTTATACCTTACTATGGCTTCTCGCGGATGCCCTTACCGTTGCACCTTCTGCTTTAATAACTTCTTTGCAAAATTACCCGAAGAAAAAAGCGGAAAGTATGTACGCTTACGCAGTGTAGATCACGTAATTGCCGAACTAAAAATTGCCAAACGCAGATATAAAATTCACAAAGTTGACTTTCAGGATGATGTATTTGCTACCAGTAAAAAATGGTTAGAAGAGTTTTCGTGGAAATACCGAAAAGAAATAGGTATCCCTTACAATATTCTCACACACCCCCGCTATATGGACGAAGACATTGCCAGGTGGTTAAAAGAAAGCGGATGCGAATGGATTCAAATGGGAGTGCAAAGCATGGATGAAGGTTTTAAGAAAGATAGCTTGATGCGCTATGAGCGATCGGAAGATGTAGAGGCTGCCTTAAACATGATGCGTAAATATGGCATGTACGCAAAGGTAGATCATATGTTTGGCTTGCCTGACGAGCCGATATCTGCACAAGAAAATGCCAGGATTTTGTATGCCACTACTCACCCGAAGCGTATTCAAACTTTTTGGACATGCTATTTGCCCGGAACACAAATGATGCGCGAAGCAGAAGAAAACGGAACTATTACCGCTGAACAAGTTCGTAAAATCAATGAAGGAGAAGATTTCTACTTTTTTAGGAACACTGAGAATGTAAAAGACAAACAACTAATGGACAAATACAAAGCCTACGAAGTTATTTTTAGACTAATGCCAACATTACCTGAAAGTTGGAAATTGAGTTTCACTTTAGATACTGTTTCTTTTATACCAAAATTCATGATTCGTCCTTTATCAATGTTGGCTGATGTAATTACAGGATTTAAACAACGAAATCCAGAATTTATAGCCTATGCATTGCACAACCTTTACCACATCAACAAATTTCTACTTTCTAAGCTGCGGATAAGTGTGCCAGGTGCAACAACCGTGGTTGAAGATATTTCCTTCACTTCTCAAAATCATCAATATGGAAATTTTGAGCAAAAAGTTGCGTTTCAAAGCTCCAAATAGCGATATACTAAAAAGTAATGAGGCAAAACACACGACTTATACCCTTTTAGAATTTATGCCAGTAGTTACTGCATGAAAAAGAAAGTTACTCTAAACCATAATAACAATTTTCTCCTGCGTTTAGCAGCCAAATATCCTCTGCGGGTTATCTTATTACTTACTGTTATAGCATATGCCAATACATTGTTTAATGATTACAATTTAGACGATGAGTTAGTTACGCGCAACCACAGATTAACCGCCAAAGGTTTTGAAGCAATTGGAGATATTTTTAAAGAGCCTTATTACAAGGACGCAATGGGCTATGCTTACGAGTATAGACCAATAGTACTTTTAACATTTGCAATTGAACATCAGTTGTTTGGCGAAAGTCCCTTCGTTAGCCACACAATCAATCTGCTGCTATACTTGATTTTACTGATTATCCTTTATAAAACGTTATGCGTCTTGCTTGTCAACATGTCGCATTATGTCGCATTTGCCATTACTTTGCTTTACGCATTACACCCAATACATACTGAGGTGGTTGCCAGTATTAAGTGCAGAGATGAGTTGCTGGCTCTGCTTTTAGGTCTGCTATCGCTTTCCTTTACCCTAAAGTTTATAGATACAAGTAAATGGTATTGGGTGCCTCTTTCTTTGATAATGCTGATTTTGGGATGTCTGTCAAAACAATCCGCTATTCCGTTTGCTGTGTTAATACCAATTGCATTAATACTAACAAGAAACCTGTCCATATACAAGCTTTTATTAGTTTCCGGCTTGTTCAGTACTGCTATTTATCCGGTCTTAAACGTAAACCGACCAACCGATAAACTGTTCTTTGTCCTTGCAGCGGTGTTTTTCTCTATATTCCTTTTCCTACTAAAAAATGTCAACTACAGGCAGTTGGCTAATCAAATAACCAATTTAGCCAGTAAAAAAACTACAGATGTATTTACGGGCGTTATAACTTTACAATCAAAGATAAAACTCCTCAAAGGGCACCAAAAGTTCGAATTTAAGTCTATCGTTTTTCCTCTTCTATTAGCAATAGCTCTTACATTGTTGTTTCAAAAGGTAAGTAGAGAACTAATGATTGGGAGTTTAGCCTGTTGCTATGCCATTGCCGTTTTCTTTTTATACAAAAAACAATCGCTACTATACATTTTTCCTTTTCTACTTTTCCTGACGGTTCACTTTACTGCTCCTAAGTTTGATGCAGAGGATATTCAGAACATTACAGGTCTTATGCTCCTAAGTATGGCCATCGTCTCAGCAAACAAATGGGAAGTTATCTCGTCCTTAACTCTATACCTAATATTTTACATCACCATTTCAGCAAAATCTACACATGTTAGTGTACAGTACATTTTTTACATTCCGGTGTTAGCAATTGCCTGGCTGTACCGGTCAAGATATATTGTATGGGTCTGCCTAGTAGTCATATCCTTATTGGTAATAAAACTATTAGTTGGTTATTACGAAGGATCATTAACTCTTAAAGATGTTATTACCGGTGAATTTTCGGCTGTTGCGTTTTTTACTTCTGCAATTCTGATAAACAAAACTCTTTACCGGTGGGCGGTGCTTTTGAATTTTACGCTCATTATTATACTAATAGCCTTAAACCCAACTATACAATATAAAAATCCGGATGCGGTTTCGTTAAACGATTTGTCGAAAAACATCACTTCAACAGTTGAGAAAAATAATGTTTCTGTTTTCCCTGAAAATACTGATCGGCCTCTTCATTTTGCAGAAGTGCCCGTAATACATACTAACGATAAAGAAACCCGTTTAGGAACATCTGCTTACGTTCTGCTTAAATACCTCCAACTTGCAATAGTGCCTTTTCCTATGGCATTTTACTATGGCTTTGCCGAAATAAAACCCGTGAAAATTTTTGAGCCGTTACCGGCTTTAAGCGCTTTCATTTACTTGCTAATGGGAACCGGTGCTTTGCTATTGCTACGCAGGTATCCGATTGTATCCTTCGGAATACTATTTTATGTAATAAGTATTAGCGTCTTCAGCTCTTACTTCGTTTACATGCCGGGCATGATGGCAGACAGGAATTTATTCATACCTACTGTAGGAGTTTGCATTGTTTTAACAGCTGCACTAATCTTATTTTCAAAGTCAGACTTCAAAACTTTTGACCCCCTAAAATTAGATTCAAAATGGAGATATGGCATTGCAATACTTTTGGTTCTGTACAGCATAACAACTATAGCCCGTAATTTCGACTGGAAAGATGACCTAACTCTTTTCAGGCGCGATATAAAATACGTTGATGAATCATCCCAAGCGCATAATCTTCTCGCACTTCATTTAATGCAACACGCTTCAAAGGAAACCAATTCTGTTACTCAACAACAATTAGCTACTGAGGCATTAGGTCATTTTAAGAGAGCAATAGAAATTTACCCTCAATTTTTTAATGTATCTTATGATATAGGGAGGGTTTATATGTTTCTTAACAAGCCCGATAGCGCTATTATAGCTTTTGAAAATGCAGTATCTATTGATAGTAGCACTCTTCCGAGTATTTATTTGCAGTTGGCTGACTTATATCTTAACACTGGAAAACGGGATGCTGCTATAGTAAACTCCATAAAATATATAAATCTAAAAAGCGCTGATTACGGTGGCTACAGCAAGTTAAGTTATCTGTACTTTATGGATAAAAAATATGCCGAATCAATTGAAGTAAACAAAAAGGCTATGGCAAATATTCCAAACCTGATTGACCCTTACATTAACATAGCTTATACATTTCGTGAAATGAACCGTGCCGATAGTGCACTATACTACTTACGTTTGGCGGAGAAGATAGACCCTATAAATACAAATGTGCAACAAGGAATTAGGGATCTTACAGGAATAGGTGCCATTCCACAACGTTAGTTCTTGAGTTTTGACAGCATTTTTTTGAAACCGGTTAGCAGCGATTCTTCCTTTCCTTTGCTCGTTGCAAACCCTGCACCTGACTTCATTTCTCTTACTTTTTCAAGCACTTCTTCCCTGCTTAGCAAAGGAAATTTATAGTTTACAAAACCTATACTCTTGCCCAAATACGGTCGCCTACCAATATCATTTGCAAAATCATTAAAACTTATCAGAAAATCATCGTCCATCTCAAACACTTCCAATTCATCTTTATCGGGTACTTTGTAATGAAAATACATTTGCGCCCCTTCGCTTTTAATGCCTGCGGTAATTGCCTTGCGAATTTTGCTACCTGTGTTTGGCGGTGAATAGTGAATTACGCTTTGGTTAAGTATAACAGCAGTACCTGCCTTAACTTCCATCGGCACTAGTTCTTTCATCACCAAATCATCGTTACCGCTGAAAAAGAAAGGCAATGTGGGGGCACGAATTACATGAAAGTTATCGAAATGGCTTCCGGGAAGAATGCTCAACGCTCCGTTTGCTTTCGTTACATCGCACAACGGCACCCAGCAGTTAAGCGCAACATGTTTTGTTTCATCAACGATGGTCCAATCCTGGTGAGCAGCTAACTCGCTGTTTTCACCGGGCACTTTATAAAGAAACGCCCCGCCAAAAGGCGTGTAGTTAATAAACAACTCGTTGTAAGCACGGCTGAAAACTTTAACTATTTCATCACTTGCTTTCCTTTTGTAAGCAATATCGTTGCTATAGCTGCCGCTGAAAAACCCTCCTTCGTTCAACTGTGGATGAAGGTTATCGAACAGTGCATCTAGCTCAGCAACTTCCTTAGGAGTAAGAAATGGCAGCACAATAAAACCCTGCTTGTTGAACAGGCTTTGATGTTCTTCAATCCTGAAAATACGCTTACTCATTAACTCACTAACTCCTTTATCCGCTGAAAAAAACTTTTGCTTGTAATCAATCGTTCGTTTGCTGATTGCATGATATTCTTTTCTGTTTGAGGCTTAGCCGTCTCAATCAACTCGCGTGCATTTGTTCTTTCAAAACTATTTTCCAAAAATGATTTATCAATAAATGGAAAATTATATTCCACTAACCCCATTGATTTTCCTACTTTCGGACGATCGCGGATGTTATCGCCAAACTGCTCGAAATTGGTCATAAAGTCGTCATCTTGTGCAAATACTTCAAGTTGACTATTTCCATGCTCTGCTTTGTTCCAATAGTAAGTTCGGTACTCAGTGCTTTTATGTGTAAAGTAGGTATTGGTTACTATTCTTATTCTATCGGAGTAATTAGGTGGCGAAAAATGTATAATACTTTGGTCGAAGAAAACCGCTTCGCCTGCTTTAATCAACACCGGTTGCAAGTAGTCAATCATATCATCCATAACCGGAGCAAAAAATTCTGGAATACTGCTGCCACGATAAGTGGGGAAAATGCGATGGCTGCCGGGCAACACAAAAAGTGCTCCGTTCTCTACGGTTAAATCAACCAACGGCACCCATATATTTATACCCGTAAAGCGACTCTCGTCCACCAAACTCATATCCTGATGTACGCACATGCCGCTCTCCGGTCCCGGGCTTTTTACAATAAATGAACCACACACTACTTTAATATCTGTACAATATTTTTCGATGCTGCGGTTTCCTACTCTGCGAATTTCCGTATCGGCTTCGTGGCGGTAGTTTTTGTCTTTGGAAAATGTGCTGGGGAAAAATCCCTTTTCATCCTGCGGATGCAGGCGGTAATAAAGTGCCTCGAGCTCTTTTACTTCCTCTTCAGTGTAGAACGGCAAAATTACAAAGCCGTTTTTTTCAAAATCGTTTTGGTGTTTTTCATCACGAAAAACACGCAGCATTTTATCGGGGAAATTGAACATTGTAACAGATTTTAAACACCCGCCAGTCGCTTTTTAATTTCTCTTGCGATATTAAGCGGAGTGTATTTTTCAAAAAAAGTTCTGTCATCCACCCACTTCCATTCTTCTTGCGACTGCGGCTCGCTCACCACCGGTGCAACTATGGGTTCGGGCTTGGGTTGTTCTTGTTTCTGTGCTGTTTGAGTGTAGCCGAAAAGTTTAGCCAGCTTTTCCGTCATTGGAACATTGTAATCATTTCCGGAAGCTTTAATTATCTCAATCAATTCATCGCTGCTGTACTTTGTAAATTCATAAGGCACTTCAACCGGTTCGCCATAACCTTCAATAAGTTGTTTAGCATCGTACATTCGTGAAAGGGTAGCGTTTTCATACTTCAAAAAGAATTCTTCGTCCACATTGTAGCGCAACATGGTTTTAAACTCCCCATCGGGTTTCATGTAGTAATGCACCAAATTGGCCCCAGCTTGGGTAACACCCACCCCTGCTGCCAAACGAACACCGTTTGAAGTGTTAGGTGGCGAAGCATGAAAAGTTCGGTTATCGAACATCAGTACTTCTCCTGCTTTTACATCAATGGTATGCAGATAAGGAAAAATGCTGAACATGTGCTCACTTAAAGGCACCGGGCACTGTGGTGAAGGTGAAGGGCGATGGTTTTGCATAAATTTATGGCTGCCGCGTATTACGCCCATACCACCGTTATCTAAATTTGTATCTACTAATGCTATCCAACAAGTAATTGATGAGTAACCTTCATCTTCTCTATCCACAAAACTCCAATCCTGATGGGCAGGCACTACGCCTTTCGGATTCACCTCTTTCATTACAAAACTTGCCACAAAGGGTTTGAACTCTTTCAAGTGTTCGCCTAATCGCGGAAGCGCAACGCTCCAAATTTTCTCTCGAATTTTGCGGCACATTTCCTTATCGCTGTTATCCATGCTTACATGAAAACCGAACCCCTTTTCATCTTTCAGCGAAAGCGATTCATAAAAACTTTTGAGTTCGTTTACTTCATCGGTATTTAACAACGGAAATACACAATAACCTTCGCGCTCAAAAAACTGCTGGCGCTCTTCATCTTTAAAAATCGGAAGCATTTTATACATAGCTGCTGCTTTTTGTTGCTTGAATTTTTGGTTGGCGAAACGATATTCCACCGGTGTTACAAAATGCTGTTCGTAATCGAAAATTTTTTGGAGCGAACCGAACTGTGGCCGCTCCCCGATTTGCGTATTGTAACGCTGAAAAAAATCTTCCTCAACATAATACTGTTCAATTTTTCCTTGCCCATTGTTATGATAAAACATCAATTGAGCATTGCTGTCTATTAACCCATAAGTAACCGCAATCCGCGGCTCGTTACTCTTGTTAGCCGGAGATGCGTGCAATAATGCCTGCGAGAAGATGAACGCTTCCCCTGCTTTCATCTTCAATAGTTTTAAGTCGCTCCGCATTTCATCCTGCACATTTTTGAACGGGTCGGGGAGCGAAGGTGAGCGTATTGCTGTAGAAAAACGATGACTTCCGTCAATAACCTGCACGGCTCCGTTGGTTTCGTCCACGTCCTGCAATGGAATCCAGATAGTAATGCTGTCAAAGCGAGGTTCATCCACCACTGTCCAATCCTGATGGATGGGCATTTCGCTTATAGCGCCCGGCTGCTTGTTTAAAAAGCAACTCCCTAATTTTTTAATAGAATTAAAATGTGCCGAAACCTGTTTGCTCAGCACTTCTTCAATTTTGGTGTTTACTTTTTGTTTGTGGGTAACATCAGCATTAAAACTGCTGCTGTAAAAGCCTTCGGGAATTTGAGGATGGGTAGCAAAGAAAAACTGACGTAACTCGTTTACCTGCGATTGATTCAAAAACGGAATTACCACATAACCATAAAGGTCAAATTGCTTTCGTAGTTTTTCATTTTTGAAGAGCATAATTAAGCAAAAACCTCCTTCGATTTATCCATCAAATCTTTTTCACCCGCAACTTATCAAAGCGCGGTTGTTTTCAAAGCATAAGTTCTTTCCCCTCAATAAAGCGATGCTTATAAGTAATAGCTTGATGCCTTCTCATTACCATAATTTCTCCAAGTATTGAATTGCATGTAAACATCCGCATCGATCTCCAGCCTTTCTGCTTTTCCTATACTCTTGTCAGAATTCATGTGATAGTGAATAGAAAGCATCCTTATTCAGATTATCGCCATTAAATACTTTGTGCATAGTATAACAAAGATAATCAAAAGATGGTCTGCGCCTGTAATGACCGCATCAGGCATAGTAGAGGTTGTTGAAGTGTGGGAAAAGCTAAAGACAAACTAATCTCAAAGCGGAGATCACTTTTACATTTGGGTCTGTTAAAGATTTAGCACCGGGCATTTATGACGAGAGTATCTAAACGCATTTCATCACAATTCAAACAATCCCTCAATACTCAAATAGCGCTCCCCAGTATCGTAATTAAAACCCAATACACGGCTGCCGGATTTTATGTCGGGCAGTTTTTTGGCAATAGCAGCTAATGTTGCGCCCGATGAAATTCCGCCAAAGAGAGCTTCTTCTGTTGCTGCTTTTACGGCATACTCAAATGCTTCTTCTTTAGTAACCGGTATTGTTCCATCCAGCACGGTAGTATCTAAATTGGCAGGAATAAACCCTGCGCCAATTCCTTGTATGGGATGCGGGCCAGGTTGCCCGCCACTAATAACCGGTGAAAGCGAAGGCTCTACAGCCAACACTTTAACCTGCGGAAATTTTTGTTTGAGTGCTTTACCTACGGCAGTGATGTGCCCGCCTGTTCCCACACCGGTAATCAGGTAATCTATCCCCTCCGGAAAATCGTGCAGTATTTCCAGAGCCGTTGCTTTTGAATGTGCTTCCACATTAGCAGGATTATCAAACTGCTGAGGAATCCAACTGCCGGGAATGGCAGCTGCCAGTTCCTTTGCTTTTTCAATAGCGCCCTTCATACCTTTTTCGCGGGGAGTTAACTCGAATGTAGCACCATAAGCTTTCATCAATCTGCGCCTTTCAATACTCATGCTTTCGGGCATTACCAAAATGAGTTTGTAACCTTTTACAGCTGCCACCATTGCCAGTCCCACTCCGGTATTGCCCGATGTAGGTTCAATAATTACACTGCCGGGCTTCAGTTGCCCTTTGGCTTCAGCATCTTCAATCATGGAAAGGGCAATACGATCTTTAATACTGCCGCCCGGGTTAGCGCGCTCTAACTTTATCCAAACCTCGTGGCTGTTGCCGAACAAGCGATTGATTTTAAGATGAGGTGTGTTGCCGATTGTTTCTAAAATGTTGTTTGCCTTCATAACTGGTTTTTATCTCGCTTAGAATACTAAATGATAAAATCTATTACTTCGTTCAGTTCCGATTTGTCGCGCACTTTTACCTGATTAGTGTGATACACGATTGAGTAAGGAAGTACGCTATCCGTGAGCCATACGTTCCCTCCTATTACGCTGTCGTGCCCCACGGTGGTTTTTCCGCCCAGTATGCAACTGCCTGCATAAATAATCACATTGTCTTCAATTGTTGGATGGCGCTTCGCTCCGCTTTCTTCTTTGCGTACAGCTAAAGCGCCCAAGGTAACACCCTGATACAGTTTTACATTCTTACCTATAACCGTAGTTTGCCCAACCACCACACCGGTGCCGTGGTCAATAAAAAAAGGTACGCCAATACTTGCACCCGGGTGAATATCAATTCCGGTTTTAGTATGTGCGTATTCACTTATCAGGCGCGGCAGCACTGGTACTTTAAGTAAGTACAACTCGTGTGCAATACGGTGTACCGCAATGGCATAAAAACCCGGATAAGCGGCAATCACCTCCTCAATACTTTCTGCTGCGGGGTCAGCTTTTTCGAAAAAGCGGGCATCATTAATTAGTGCATGGTAAATGGCATTAACTTTTTCGAAAAAAGCTATGGCGGTTTTAGCGGCTTCACCGTTTTTTACGGGTTTCAACAATGCAATCAACTGTTCACGCAAACTCTGTTCAGCAGGAATATCCTTATTATCGTGATGATAATTCGGAAACATAAAATCCAACAAGCCTTCTACCCAACCGTACGCCAATGAACGGTTTGGAAGTCGAGAAAAATCAATCGTTACTTTTTCGGTAAGCATGGTATTCGGTTAAACAAAAAAACCCTCCGTAATACGAAGGGTTTTTGCATGTTTTAATTCCTGTTTACACACAGTTATTTCGTTCCCTTCGCGAGATTGGCACAACAGCAACAACAAGCGTGAACGAAAAAAGGCATGATAAACAATAAAATTAGTTTTGTTTGATAATTGCGGATCGGACGGGACTCGAACCCGCGACCTCTGCCGTGACAGGGCAGCATTCTAACCAACTGAACTACCGATCCATTGCTTTTCCGGTTGTAAAAGAACATCCTTTCCGAAAAAGGACTGCAAATATATTCCCCTCTTTGGTTTTTACAAACTTCGGAAGAAGATAAAACTGCCTCTATAAAAACTAAGGCGCTCAAACCCGTGAGCGCCTTAGTTTACTTGACCCACTCGGTCAACTGCTGTTACTATCGCATTACCGAAATAGTTCCGGTTACTTCTTTCACCGTACCGTCAAAGTACTTAATGGTAAACTGGTAAACGTAGGTGTCATCAGGCGCATACTTGCCGTTAAGATTGCCGTCCCAACCGTTTCCGTTAAAGATTCCGTTAGGCTGCGATGCATTGTAATACACCCGCTGCCCCCAACGGTCGAACACGCTTACTTCTACATTTTCCGCACCTAGAATATCAAAGTTGAAGTAGTCGTTCAACCCATCCCCGTTAGGCGTAAACACGGTAGGAATAAATGCCGAAATTTCGTTCTTCACTATAACGGTAACCGTATCGGAAGCAAAGCAGGAGTCGGAATTCATTACCCAAACGGTGTACATCGTTGTTGTTTTTGGAACAGCATACGGTGTGGCGCAATTAGCAGGGTCGCTGCAATCAACAAAGCTGACTAAGGAATCGGGCGACCAAATGTAATTGACAATTGGTTGGCTCGAATTGGCGGCTGCAATCAACGTGGTTTGCATACCGGTTAAAATAACCTGCTGCGATACGGAAAGGTCAACCGAAATTTGACTTGGGCTGGCAATGGTAAATGTAGTGCTGGCTTCGCAACCGTTCACATCGGTTACTACCACTACATAATTGCTTGCCGATAACCCTTTAAATGTATCAGAAGCCTGTGCAATACCGTTCAATTCGTAAATGTAAGGTGGGTCGCCTCCTACTACACTTATAACCACCTGTCCCGTTGGTGTATTGAAACACTTCGATGCCGTAGCATCGGTAGAAATTTCAATTTCGGAAGGTTGCGTGAGTAATGCCGATGCCGAAACGGTACAGTTAGAAGCATCGGTTACGGTTACTTCGTAGGTGCCTGCAAAAAGTTTTATGGCGGTTGCCGTGGTTTGTGGTGGAGTGGTATTCCAGTTATAGGTATATGGACCTACACCCTGCGTTGCCACCACAGATACAGAACCATTTTTACTGCCGAAGCACGATGGTTGAACCGTTAACATTTGCAGCGATATCTCCATCGGCTGTGTAACAGTAAACGTTCGGCTCTTTAAGCATCCGTTAACATCGCTTACACCCACGGTGTAATTGCCTTTAGGAATATTCGCCAAATCTTCGTTGGTGCTTCCACTCGACCATGCATAGGTATAGCCTGGAGTTCCACCGGTTACGTTGATGTCAATAGCACCGTTGGTTCCGTTGAAACATTGCACATCGGTTACGTTGCCGTTAATGGTAATTTCAGTAGGCTGAGTAAGCCATATACTGTCAATAACCTTACAGCCGTTGGAGTCGGAAAGCAACAATCCATAGCGCCCTGCTGTTAAGCCAAAGCGGATAGAATCGTTGGTAAAATCATCCCACAAATACTCATAGGGCAATGTACCGCCACCCGGTATAGCTGCCACCGTTCCGGTTGATGCACCATAACAAAGAATATTGGTTCCTGTTAAACTTACCGTAAGCGGTGTAGGCTCTTTTACAATGTAAAGCGAAGCTACCTGACATCCGTTTCCATCGGTAACTGACACATAATAGTTGCCTCCGCATACACTGTAAATATCTTTGGTTGATGGTCCGTTTGACCAAAGATAATTGTAAGGCAATGTGCCGCCATAGGCAGTAATTACCACATACCCATCGCAATCTCCAGCACAAGTTACATTTTGAATTACTCCGGAAGTCAGAAGTGGAGCAGGCTCTACAATAGTAGTAGAATCAGAAGCCGTACATCCATTGGCATCGGTTACCGTTACAGTATAAACTCCTGCAGGCACACCGGTTATATCTTCGGTAGTAGGTCCGTTATTCCAAGCAAATGTATAACCCGGAGTTCCTCCTGTAGGTATCAGATTTATGGAGCCGTTCAAATCGCCAAAACATAATGGCGACTGAACAATAAAGTTGACCGAAATAGCAGATGGATTGACTATGAAAACCGAAGTAGTAGCAGTGCAGCCATTCGCATCCGTAACTATAACGGAATAGGTGCCCCCTGGTAAGTTGGTTGGGTCTTCAACGGTTGGTCCGTGATTCCAAGCATAAGTGTAAGGCTGCGTACCACCGGTTACGGTTAAGTCAATACTTCCGTTGTTGGCATTGAAGCAACTGATGTTTGAACTGGTGGTGGTAAGAATAAGCGGAGCCGGTTCGTACACCACTGCAGAATCATACTTCACACAGCCATTGGCATCGGTAATTGACACGTAATACGTTCCACCGCCTAAACCGGAAATATCTTCCCAAGGTTGGAAGGTTGACCAAAAGAACGTGTAAGGTGCCACACCGCCCGATACGGTTAAATCAATACTTCCGTTGTATGCTCCGTGGCAGGTAACATCAACATGTGTAGTGCTCGAAACTATAGGTGAAGGCTCGGTAATGATAAACGATTGTGATAATGTACAGCCGTTGGCATCGGTAACTGTTACGCTGTGTGTACCTTGCGGCAAACCGGTAACATCTTCAAACTGGTAGCCGTTACTCCACATATAAGTGTATGGCTGCACGCCACCCGAAACGGTAATGTTTACCGCCCCATTACTTCCTCCGTTACAACTCACATTCTGAACAATACCAAACATTGCCAGCGGAGTAGGCTGTGTAATGGTTACACAAGCCGTTGCCGTACAACCATTGCCATCGGTTACAGTTACACAATAAGTGCCTGCTGTAATTCCTGTTAAGTCCTCTGTAGAGGCACCATTACCCCAGTTGAAACTGTAGTTGAGTGTTCCGCCTGTTACCGTTAAATCTATAGCGCCTGTTGATGCACCGTTACACAACACGTGTGTTGCCTGTGTGCTTAACACAAGTGCTGTTGGCTGGGCAATAACAATGGTGGCTGTTGCAGTACAGCTATTGGCATCGGTAACAATTACTGAATACGTTCCTGCTCCTACTCCGTAAAGGTCTTCAACGATTGCACCTGTACCCCAGAAATAGTTGTACGGTGTGGTACCACCTGTTACGGTTAAATCTACGCTGGTAGTATCGCCATGGCAAAGTAATGTGCCTGCGGTAACTGTAGCCGTAAGCAGTGTAGGCTCATTAATAGTTTGCGATAATGTAGCCGTGCAACCGTTGGCATCGGTTACAGTTACGGTATAAGTTCCGGCAGATACGTTGTTCAAATCTTCGCCACTGCTGCCGTTGCTCCATGCAAAAGTGTATAACGGCACTCCGCCATACACGCTAATATCAATTTTGCCATTGTTGCCTCCAAAGCAACTTACATCGTTGTACGAAGCCAACGTTATAAGCACCGGTGCGGGTTGGGTAATAGTTACGCACGCTGTTGCCGTGCAACTGTTACCATCTGTTACGGTTACACAGTAGGTGCCTGCCGTTAAGCCGCTCAGGTCTTCGCTGCTTGAACCATCGCTCCAACTGTAACTGTAGCTGCCTGTGCCGCCTGTTACACTTAAATCAACTGCGCCTGTTGACGCTCCGTTGCATAATACATGTGTTACTTGTGTGCTCAACACTAAAGCCGGTGGTTCGGTTATTACTATCGAATCGTGCTTGGTGCATCCGTTCGCATCCGTTACTATTACAAAGTAAGTACCTCCGCTTATGTTGCTCAGATCTTCTACCGTTTGGAATGTGTTCCATAAGAAGCTGTATGGCGGGGTGCCTCCGCTTACTGTTAAGTCAGTAGCTCCGTTCGATGATCCGTTGCAGGTTACATTGGTACCTGTAATGCTTGTTACCAATGGTGTAGGTTCCGTAATGATAAACGTTTGCGTTAATGTGCAGCCGTTGGCATCGGTTACCGTTACACTATACGTATTACCCGATAAGCCGTAAACATCCTCGGTAGTAGCTCCGTTGTTCCATGCGTAACTGTATGGGAATACGCCACCGCCTACCGTAATATCTATCAAGCCGCTGTTGCCGCCTGCACACGCTACATTTACTGTAGTGGCATTCATAATCATTGCAGGTGGTTGCGTAATTGTTACACACGCTGTTGCTGTGCAACTGTTACCATCCGTTACGGTTACACAGTAGGTGCCTGCCGTTAAACCGCTCAGGTCTTCGCTGCTTGAACCATCGCTCCAACTGTAACTGTAGCTGCCTGTGCCGCCCGTTACACTTAAATCAACTGCGCCTGTTGACGCTCCGTTGCATAATACATGTGTTACTTGCGTGCTTAAAGCAAGTTGTGCGGGTTGATTTATTGAAACACTTGCTGTAGCTGTACATCCGTTGGCATCGGTAACTAAAACGGTGTAAATACCACCTGCTACTCCGGTTAAATCTTCGGTGGTGGCTCCGTTATTCCAGAAGTATGAGTAACCCGAAGTTCCTCCGCCTATTGTAAGGTCAACGTTGGTAGTTGCACCAAAGCATGGTATAGTGCCTGCCGATACAGAAGCCGTAAGTAAAGGCGGCTCACTAATTACAAAAGAAGCCGTAGCCGTACAGCTGTTGGCATCGGTTACAGTGAGCATATATGTACCTGCACTAACATTATTCAAATCTTCGTTCGATGTGTTATTGCTCCATGCAAACGTATAAGGCGTTGTTCCGCCATTAATGGTTATGTCAACACTGCCGTTGGTTCCGCCATTACAACTGACATCATTGTACGATGCGAGCGATATTGCAAGAGCAGGAGGCTGTGTAATAGTATAGCTTCCGGAAATGGTGCATCCGTTAGCATCAGTTACTGTTACTGAATAGGTACCTACGGGTATCCCTGATAAATCTTCGCTTGTGCTTCCATCAGACCAATTATATGTATATGGCTGTACTCCGCCAACAACAGAGATGTCAATTGTTCCTGTATTAGCACCGTTACAAACCGGACTGCTTACTTGTGAAGTAAGCACTAAGGCTGGTGGCTGCGAAATGCTTACCGAAGCGGTAGCAGTACATCCTTTTGCATCGGTTACTACTACCGTGTAAACTCCTGCACCTACAAAGAATAAATCTTCGGTAGTTGCGCCACTGTTCCAAAAATAAGTGTATGGTAGTGTTCCACCGTTAACCGTTAAGTCAACATTGGTATTGCCACCATAGCATAGTATAACACCTGTTGCTACTGCCGAAGCAGTAAGTAATGGCGGCTCGCTTACAACATGTGTTAAGGTAGCCGTGCATCCGTTGGCATCGGTTACGGTAACTGTATAAGTATCGGCAGGAACATTTGCCAAGTCTTCAACAACGGCTCCGTTGCTCCAGCTATAAGAGTAAGGCGCTACTCCACCGCCTACGGCTATGTTTACATTACCATTGCTTCCTCCGTTACAACTTACATTGTTGGCAGATGCAAGTGTAACAACCAATGCAGGTGGCTGACTAATGGTATAGCTTCCGGAAATTGAACATCCGTTGGCATCGGTTACTGTTACCGAATAGATCCCAATAGTAAGTCCCGATAAATCTTCGGTAGTATCAGTATTCGACCACAAATAGGTAAGCGGTGATGTTCCACCACCCGCAGTAATATTGATTGCTCCGGTAGTGAATCCGTTACACAACGGCTGAGTAACCTGAGCCGACAAGGTGAGTGCCGCAGGCTGTGTAATAGTTACCGAAGCAGTAGCTGTACATGCTTTGGAATCAGTAACCACAACCGTGTAAACGCCAGCAGTAACACCGAACAAATCTTCGGTAATTGCCCCGCTGTTCCAGAAATAAGTGTAAGCCGGTGTTCCACCGCCAACCGTAAGGTCAACGTTGGTTACACCACCGTTGCACAAAATTGTACCGGCAACTGCGGATGCTGTTAACAAAGGGGGTTCTGTGATTACCTGTGAAACTGTTGCGGTACAATTATTGGCATCTGTTACAGTAAGCGTATATGTATTGGCAGGAACGTTGCTGAGATTTTGGGAACTGCTGTTGTTGCTCCATGAATATACGTATGGTGGTGTGCCTCCGGTGATGGAAACATTCACATTGCCATTACTTCCTCCAAAACAACTTACGTTGTTGAACGAAGCTATGCCAACCGTTAACAATGGCGGCTGAATAATTGTATAAGAAGCTGTTGCGCTACAAAGTGTAGCGTCATTAACTGTTACCGAATACACGCCAGAAGACAAATTGGTTTGGTCTTCGTTAGAAGAACCGTTGCTCCATAAGTATGAATAGCCCGGCACTCCTCCGGTTACGGTAATATCAATTGCACCGGTGCCTCCGCCATTGCAAACCAAATTTGTAACCGAAGCACTGATAGTAACTTGTGTGGGTTGCGTAATAAGCACAGAATCTTTCCTTGTGCATGAATTAGCATCGGTAACAATAACATGATACCACCCGGGTGTAAGTCCCGAAATATTTTGTGTTGACTGGAAATTACTCCACAAGAAAGTGTATGGGCTTGTACCACCGTTCACTCCAAGTGTAATACTGCCGTTAGCTGCTCCAAAACAGGTTACATTATTTCCCGAAATAGACGTAGTAAGAGCAGGCGGCTCATTCACCGTATAGCTGGCAGAAATTGTACAATTGTTGGCATCGGTAACGGTTACTGAATAAGTGCCTCCAGATAAACCATTCACGTCTTCGCTAACAGCGCTATTACTCCACGCAAATGAAAATGGAATAGTGCCACCGGTTACAGTAATGTTTACTATTCCATTCGCTGCACCGTTACAATTTACGTCTGTAACTACTCCTGAAATACCGAGTGCTGCCGGTTGCGAAATGGTTACACTTAAAGTAGCGCTACATAAGTTTGCATCCGTAACAGTAACCGTGTACGTTCCTGAAGCCACGTTCGTAATGTCTTCTGTTGAGGCTCCGTTACTCCAATTAAAAATATAAGGAGTGGTTCCTCCGGTAACAGTAAGGTCAACCCCGCCTGTACCGCCATTGCAAGGAACGTTGTTCACAACAGTGGTTATTCCCAGTTGAGCCGGTTGTGTAATATTTATGGATTTGAACACCGTACAACTATTGGCATCAACCACAAGTACGGTGTAAGTACCAGCAGGTACTCCGTTCAGGTCTTCGGTTGTAGCTCCGGTGTTCCAGTTGTAGGTGTAAGGAAGAGTTCCCCCTGTTACCGTAAGGTCAACAACCGCATTTGTAGAGCCGTTACAAGTAGCATTGGTTCCTGTAATTGTAGCGGTAAGTTGAGGTGGCTCGGTAATCGTATAAGCTGCCGTTTTAATACAGCCGTTGCCATCCTGTACGGTAAGTAAATAGGTTCCTGCCTGAATGTTGTTAAGGTCTTCAGTAGCCGCACCATTACTCCATGTATAAACGTACGGAGAAATTCCTCCGTTAACGGTAATATCAATTTTTCCTGAACCATCACCAAAACATTTAAGATTTTGGGATGATGCTAAAGTGATTGTAAGCGGAAGCGGCTGAGTAACGGTAGCGCCTGTGGTAGTTTGGCAACCTTTGTTATCGGTAACAGTTACCGAATATGTTCCCACGGGGATATTGAGGTTATCTTCAACCGTTACGCCATTGCTCCAGTTAAATGTGTAAGGACTGGTGCCTCCGGTAACCGAAATAAAGATTTCACCGGTTGAAGCACCGTAACACGAAACATTATTGACTATATCAACCAAGGCAATTAACTGAGCAGGTTGTGTAATGTTAACGGTTATGTAATCGGTACAGCCCTTCAGGTCGCGGGCTGCAATAATGTAAACACCGGCAGGCAAACTCGCAAAGGTGCCTGATGCCTGAAACGAACCTCCGTTAAGCGAGTATTGATATGGCGGAATTCCACCTGCTAACTGAACAGTTACAGAGCCATTTGCACCACCAAAACACGAAACATTAGTTTGCGAAACTATGCTTCCGGTTACGGCATAAGTATTTACCAAGGTGAGGCTCGAAGTATCGACACATCCGTTTTGATCAAATACGGAAATCAAATAATTACCGGCTGCCAATCCGTTAAACTGATTGCCCGATTGTGTGGGCCCTCCATTTAGCGAATACTGGTAATTAGGAACTCCACCGGTAGCGTTTACTGTTATTTGTCCGTCAAATACGTTCGAACAACTTGCATCTACAAATGTAGTGGTATGCGTAATATCTGTAGGTTGGGTAAGTACTACCGGATTGCCTACATAACTGTTTACACACAAACTATCATCGCGTACAAAAATACTGTAGCTGCCAATTGTGAGGCCAGTAAACAAGCCCGATACCTGATAGCTACTGCCACCGTTATTAGAGTAGTAAATACCTCCGTTTGCCGTAGAGCCGGTAACAGTAATTGTACCTGAATTTCCACCAAAACATAACACATTGGTTGATGTTACATTGGTTACCTGAGGCAGGTTAAGCACCAATATCAATGCTTCATTACTTACCGAAGAGCAAACACTGGAAGTAACAATGCGTCTGTAACGAATGGTTGAAGAAGTAAACGGAGGGTCGTAATCTTTAAGGTTGTTGGTTCCTGTTGCAGCCGACCATGAAACCCCACCGTTTGTACTCTGCTGCCAAGCATACGTATAAGTACCTGTGCCGCCCGTTGGAGTGGTGCCCACAATTATAGCAGGATCGCCATTCAAACAAAATTTTTGATAATCGTTGATAGTGTTGTTCAAAATAGCCGGAACAATAGTTATGGTAACAACGTTCGATATACCCGGATTACAACCGGGTGAATTAGTTGTGTAAATACAACGATAGTATGTTGTTGTTGTAAGTGTTGGTGTAGTAAAAGATGATGAGGTCGCTCCCGATATATTAGAGAACGTAATATTATCTGGACTATCCTGCCACTGGTATGCGGGAGATCCACTTCCGCCTGAAACAGATGATGTAAGCGTTGAACTTCCTGAACCGCAATATGTAATACTTGTACCTATGCTGATAGAAGGCGCATCTGTAACTACTAATGTTCCTGCCGAACTTGTAATAGGATCGCAGTTAGAGCCGGTTGAGGTAACATAGGCTCGGTATTGGTAACTTCCCAAGCCTGTTATACCGGCAATGGTCATGTTAGCTGTAGTGGCATTGGTATAAGTTGCTCCAGCCGGAGTTCCGTTTACGACATTACCCCACACACCGCTATTGTTGTATTGCCACTGATAGCTTAAGGTAATTCCTCCCGAACCTACTACACTTACATTGGTAGTACCTGTAGGGCAAATGGTGGGGTTGGTAAATGAAGGCGTACTTACTGAAGGATCCGGATTAACAGTTAAGGTTACGGCACTACTAGCTATAGGATCGCAACCGGAGCCGGTTGCAGTAACATAAGCACGGTATTGGTAGGAGCCGGATGCAGTTATGGCACTGATAGTCATTGTTGCCGAGGTGGTATTAAAATACGCTGCACCTGCAGGTACTCCGTTCGCTACATTCACCCATGTGCCGCTGTTGTTAAACTGCCATTGATACCCGGTAGTTCCGGTTCCACCGCTTGCCGTTACACTGGCATCAGATGTGCCGCCTACACATATGGTACTGTTAGTTAAGGTCGGTGCAGTAACAGATGGATCGGCTACAACTGTAAGAGTTGCCGCTGAACTAACTGCGTTATCGCATCCCGAGCCGGTTGCCGATACTATACAACGATACTGATAAGTGCTCGCTGTGCTTATACCACTAACCGTCATTGTTGCTGTAGTTTGGTTGTTGTAAGTAGCTCCGGCTGGTGTACTGTTTGCTACATTCCCCCATGTTCCTCCGTTGTTATACTGCCATTGGTAGCTATATGTTCCCGTACCGTTACTTGCCGTAACCGATGCATTGGTAGAACCGCCTACACATATTGTGCTGTTGGTGTAACTCGGAGCACTCACTGTTGGATCCGCCACTACAGTAAGTGTACCTACAGTGCTGACTGTGGTATTACAATCGTTACCGGTAGAACTGACAATGCAGCGATATTGATAAGAACCAACTGCGGATATCCCCGAAATAGTCATGCTTGCTGAAGCAGCACCTGTATAGGTAGATCCGGCAGGTGTGCTGTTTGCCACATTACCCCATGTTCCACTATTGTTGTATTGCCATTGATAGCTTAAAACTAAACCTCCACTTCCCGTTACACTGACTCCGCTGCTTCCGCCCACGCAAATGGTAGAGTTGGTAAATGCAGGTGCCGTAACAGATGGATCAGCATTAACTGTTAACGTAGTTGTACTGCTCACAACCGCATCGCAACCGGAACCACTGGCTGTAACTATGCATCTATACTGATGCGAACCGGTTGCGGTAATGCCACTAATAGTTACAGTTGCCGAAGTACTGTTTGCATAAGCAGCACCTGTAGGAAATCCGGCAGAAACATTTATCCATGTACCGCCATTGTTATACTGCCATTGGTAGCCATAGGTGCCTGTTCCGTTGGCTGCAGTTACACTGGCATTTGTTGAACCGCCTACACATATTGTTGAGTTGGTAAGCGTTGGCCCGCTGCTGATAGTAGGATCGGCAACTACGGTAAGCGTAGCCGCTGAACTAACTGCGTTATCGCAACCCGAACCGGTTGCCGATACTATACAACGATACTGATAAGTACTCGCTGTGTTTATACCACTCACGGTCATTGTTGCCGTAGTTTGGTTGCTGTAAGTAGCTCCGGCAGGTGTGCTGTTTGCCACGTTACCCCAAGTACCCCCGTTATTATACTGCCATTGGTAACCAATAGTACCTGTGCCCCCTGAAGCAGTAACACTAACATTGGTAGATCCTCCAATACAAATAGTGCTGTTTGTATAAGTTGGTGTATTTACGGAAGGGTCCGGATTTACCGTTACTGTTACCACATTGGAGTAAGCTGTATTATCACACTGGTCTGTTACAACACGTCCATAACATGTGGTGGTGGTTAAGCCTGAAGGTGGATCGTAGGTGGTGCCGGTTGCACCGCTAATTAACGTACCGCCTCCGCTACAGTTGGCTTGAGAATACCATTGGTAAGAGTAAGTGCCCGCCCCACCACTTGGTAACGAAGAACTTGTAAAAGCTGCCGGATCACCACCCGAGCAAATGGTTTGATTGGCAGTTATAGTGCCGCCTAACAATGTAGGTGTGTTCAGCAATTGAACTGTAAGTTGTGCTTCCGACCCTCCTGTACCTTCCGAAACTCTAAATTCTACCGTACTGGTAAAATCCAGCACTCCTGTCCAAACAACACCGTGGTTATCACAACATCCGGTAGTATGTTGACTAACATTAACACCATTAACAAACAATTGATAGGCATCATCATGATAAGGCACACTTATGTTGTAAGTTCCACAAGTAAACCCGGTCCGTTTTGCACTCCATGAATGGTTGTTTACCCCTACATGGCAGCCTAAAAAACCATTATAATCTGATGGAGAACCTGCCGAAGTCCAATAACTCGTTGTATTAAAAGACAAAGTAGGTATGGTCATGTAACCACTATATGCGGATGACCATGCCCCACTTCCTCCTGAAGCATCACCGGCATTCCATGCATATAATCTCCACTCTCCATTACCAAAAACACTCGGGTTGCCGGGTCCATCGCATCGGTAACTTAAAATGGCTGAGCCATAGCTTGTATATGATGAACTACCACAGGTTAAGCCGGGAAAAGTATAGTTATTACCTCCCGTAATTGTACCGGATAAAATTGTATTACCTCCGCAGGTAATGGTATAATTTGCTATGTTATCATTGATAGAGCCTTGTGTTTCTATTTGAAAACTGAGCGGAACCGCACTTGATGTAACGTTAACCGTATTTGTTGAACCGTATGTATAGGGACCTCCTGAAGCTATAATTGTGTTACTTGAATTACGCAATGTCCATGAGGTTTCATCTAACCATGCAGAACTAGAAATTGTAATTGTAAACGTTCCTCCGGTTGCAGCGGTTGTGCCTCCACCTAAGCAACTGTATTTGTTGGTATTAACATTTATAATACCGTTATAATTTGACGACCACTGTGCTGAGGATAGAAGGCCTGTGCAAAACGGCCCATCATCATCATTGTAAAAAAGGCATGCAGAACCCGTTGTTCCGCTTATCTGAAGGTCGGTTAAGTTAGGATTGGTTGTATTGCAATGGCTAAAAGAATAGGTGCCCCCGTTATGCACGTTCACAAACGCATAAGTGCCGGAACCAACATTGATGTTTTGCCATGCATTGGATGTTGGTGTAATGGTTCCCTCGTTGTAAGTATTGGGCGCACAAGGGGCGGGACATTGAGCATGTACATTTAATAATCCGAAAAAGAAAATCGTTAGGGCTAAGCAAACACGAGTTGCGTGTACAAGGGCATAGTGCTTTTTCATATCAGGGATGTTAGTGTGTATTTTTAAGCCAATAAGCCCTTCGAAACGGAAAGGCTTATTGGGGATAATATCATGTCAATCTTATCTCATCATTGTAATGGTTCCCGATTTTTCGCGAACCACTCCATCAAAATAAGTAATCTTCATTTGGTAAACATAGGTATCGTTCGGCAATGCTTTACCATCTTTTGTACCGTTCCAACCATCGGTTGCATCGGTTCCGTTTGTTTGGTTCGCATTATAAAACATCAACTCTCCCCAACGGTTAAACACGCTTACTTCAATTGCGGTTGCACCAAGAATATCGAAAGTAAACAGGTCGTTAAGATTATCGTTGTTAGGCGTAAAAGCTGTTGGAATAAAAGCTGCCAGTTCGTTCTCAACTATAATGGTAACCGTATCGGATGCATAACAGGAATCCTGATTCATTACTGTAACCGTAAATACCGTTGTATAAAGTGGCTGCACATAAGGATTAAAACAGTTGAACGGATCGTTACAATGGCTGAAATCGTAAATCACGGAATCAAGGGGCTGCCATAAATAGTTTATTACGGGTGAACTTGAGTTTACGTTTGTAAGCAACTGTGTGGTCATACCCGCAAGAATTACACTCTGAGGAGCAGTTAAATCAACCATAACTGCACTTGGCGATGTAATTACAAAAGTTTCTGTTCCCTCGCAACCATTCACATCGCGTACCGATATAACATAGGTGCCCGGGCTAAGGTTGCCGAATGAGTCAGACTGTTGTGTAACACCATTTAATGTGTATACGTATGGAGGATTTCCTCCGGTAACTGTTGCAGTAACTGAACCAGTTGGGGTATTGTAACATTTTGCCTCAATACCGTTTGCCGTAATTTCAATTTGAGCAGGTTCTGTTAACGTAGCAGATACAGTAGCAGAACAGTTTCCATTATCGGTTACCGTTAACAAGTATGTTCCGGCTTTAAGATTTGTAGCAGTAGCACCGGTTTGAACCGGAGTTGTATTCCACGAGTAACTATACGGAATTGTTCCACCCGTAACATCTACTGAAATAAATCCGTTGCTTCCGCCATAGCATACAGGATTGCTCAACGAAACATTAGTAAACAAAGCAACAGCTTGTGTTACTGTAAAAGTTGCTGTCTTTAAGCAGTTATTAGCATCGGTTACCGAAACGGTATAAGTGCCTGCAATTAATCCGGCTAAATCTTCTGTTGAGGCGCTATTGCTCCAGCTAAATGTATAAGGCGAAACACCACCGGTTACAGAAATATCTATCGCACCGGTTGCTGCTCCGTTGCAGGCAACATCTGTTACAATTCCTGTGATAGTAATTTCTGTCGGCTGCGTTACAGCAATGGAAGAACTGATATGGCATCCGCTGGAATCAGTTAAAATAACCGTGTACGTTCCGGCAGGTATTCCAACCTGGAAAGAATCTAACGAAAAATTATTCCACAGATACTCGTAAGGTGTTCTTCCGCCAAATGGAATGGCTGCAACATTTCCATCGGTACCCCCATAGCATGATACATTAGTTGCTGCCAAGGTAAGTCCCAAAACAGGGGGTTCAAGTACCGGATACAGCGTAGCAGCTACACAACCGTTACCATCCGTAACAGTTACATAGTAGTTAGCACCACACAATGCAATAATATCCTCTGTTGACTCGGAAGTTGACCAAGCAAAAGCATAAGGCAAGGTTCCTCCGTAAGCAGTAATATCAATGGCACCATCACAGTCACCATAGCAGGTTACATTTTTTATAAATCCGGATGTTACCAAAGGCTCTGGCTGAATGACAGTTGCTGAGTCAATACGTGTACAACCTTTGCTGTCAGTAATAGTAACATAGTAGGTGCCTGCAGGCACGCCCAATAGATCCTCAGTAGTTGCCGCATTACTCCATCCGTAAGTGTAGGGTGGAGTTCCTCCGGAAGGTATAAGATCTACAACACCATTGGCATCGCCATAACAAAGAACACTTTTTACAATAAAGTTTGAACTTACAATAGATGGATTGCTGATTACTGAACAGCTTGTGGCAGAACATCCGTTCGCATCTGTAACAGAAACACAATATGTACCTCCTCCCAAATTACTCAAATCTTTAGTGGTAGCGTTATTGTTCCATTGATAAGTGTAAGGTGTTGTTCCTCCGGTTACGGTTAAATCAATAGCTCCGTCAGTAGAGTTAAAGCAAGATACCACTGTAACATTTGTATTCAATAGCAACTGTTGTGGCTCGGTTATAAAAATTGAATCTCTTTGCTGGCATCCGTTATTATCGGTAATGATAACCGAATGAAGTCCTCCGCTTAGCCCACTCACATCTTCGCTAGTTTGGAAATTAGCCGACCATAGGAAGAAGTACGGAGAGGTACCACCACTAACCGTTAAATCAGCGGCTCCATTGGCAAAGCCGTAGCAAGTTACGTTGGTGCCGGTTATTGACGAAACTAAAGGAGTAGGCTGAGTTAATGTTTGAGAAAGTGTTTTCTGACATCCGTTTGCATCATTCACAGTAACTGTATAAACGCCTCCGGGTAGGTGTGATAAATCTTCGGAAGCAGAACCATTACTCCACGCGTAAGTATATGGCGGAACGCCTCCGTTGGCAGTAACGTCAATTGTGCCGGTAGAATCACCAAAGCAAAGCGGGTCGCTGTAAATGGCAATATTCAAGAACAATTCGAGCGGTTGGGAAATAGTTGCACCATTAGTAGCTGTGCACCCTTTTGAATCGGTAACAGTAACATTATAGGTGCCGCTAGCTACATTGGTAATGTCTTCTGTATTGGTTCCTCCTGTCCAACTAAAAGTATATCCCGGTGTGCCTCCCGATGGTGTAATATAAATACCGCCTGTAGCTGACCCGTAACACAAAAGATTAGATATCGAATCAATTGAAATACTTACCTGACTCGGTTGGGTGATGGTAACATTGGCAAATTCTGTACATCCTTTCGAATCTCTTCCTACCACCACATAGCTTCCGGCATTTAAGCCGGTAAACGTTCCGGATGATTGGAAAGTAATACCATTGATAGAATATGAATATGGAGGAATACCACCGGTTACTTGTACTGTAACGGCCCCGTCTGCAAGTCCAAAGCACGATACATTGGTTTGCGATACAGTATCAACAGATATAATGTAGGTATTGTTGATTACTGCATTCGATGTATCCACACAACCATTGGCATCAAAAACACTTACTGTATAACTTGCTGCACCTAAACCATTAAATACATTACTTGGCTGAGAAGGCCCACCATTTAGATTGTAAGTATATGGCGGAGTACCTCCCGAAGCAGTAACGGTAATAGTGCCGTCAAAAACGTTCGCACAACTTGCATCGGTAGTCGAAGTAGTATGTGCTACTGCTGTTGGCTGACCAATAACAACCGGATTTCCGGGGAAAGTTTGTGTGCAGCCGAACCCGTCAACAACAGCAATGTTATAGTTGCCCGCACTTACCGTAAATGTGTTGGAAAACTGAGTTGTGGTGCCTCCATTAATTGAATAGCTCAAAGGCGAAACACCACCCGTTGCATTGATAGTAATTGTTCCATTTCCTCCTCCGAAGCATGAAGGTTGTGAGGTATTTACACTAACAATAGTAATAGAGGGCTGAATTTGCACTAATGCACCACCGGTAAAGCCGCTTGTGCGTACACATCCGTAAAAATCGCTTATTGAAACAAACGAATAAATAGTGCTGATTGCAGGCGTTACATGTATGGTATCGCCCGTAACCTTACCTGTTCTGGTGAAGTTACTCACACCATCGGTGTAAGTAATATTAAATGGAGGCGTACCGGTATTAAAGTTTAGCGTTAAAACAGCTGTAGCACCCGGGCAAATTGTAGTATTTGAAGGAACCATACTTGCATTGGGTTGCGGCTGACCAATAACGGTGATGCTGTTTGAATATGCCGTATTGCCACATCTGTCGGTTGCTTTTCTTCTGATTACAAATACGCCACCAGCAGGTAAGGTATCGTTTAATACCCAGTTAGGTGTACCAACACCCTGCGGATTGAATGTTGTGCCTCCATCAGTAGAAACTTCCCAATCGTAAGTGACTGTTCCGCCATTGATAAAACCGGTTACACCACCGGAAGGGGACCCTGCATTGGTAAATGTTAATGAGATTGGTCCTTGACAAATGTTGGTGTTGTTCGCCACTCCGCCTATAGTTCCGCCTGCAAGTGGAGGAACAGCCTGAGGGACAAAACTTACATTGGCTTGATCACTTCCGCATACAGCTCTTAATCTGATTTCTACATTATCGGTTGGGCCTAATACATAAGGCGAAGCAAGCGTTGTTGAACCTATACAACAACCTGCGTTAAATATTTGTGTTCCGTTTACGAAAATTCTAATGTCATCATCGGAATTATTAACATTTATGTTATAGTAACCGCAAGGAAAGCCTGTTCTTCGTGCACGAATAATAAAATTATCGTTTGGCACCTCACACCCTACCCACGATGCAGCATCGGAAGGCCGTCCTAACGCACCCCAAGAAGCGGTTGTGTTAAAATTAAGTGCTCCGTCAACATAATATCCATAACGGGCATTTAAGTTAGGAATAGTAATATCTGTAGTTGCAAAAGCATCTACAATCCACTGATTGGTTCCTGTTCCCGGGTCGGGGGACGGTGTACATACCTTATACTGAAGTGTAGTAGAGCCTGCTCCAGACACCCAGTTTTGACAAGCACCATTCCATAAGTGAGTATTTACTCGTAATGTACCGGTAAATGTAGAAAACCACTCGGCAGAAGTTGGGCGCGGGCCGGCAGGGCAGGCAATTCCTCCTGACCAACTATCGTTAATTGGTGTTGCCGATACGTTATATGGAAGTATTGCCGATGTGCTGGATAATGTCATGTCCAAGTTGTATCCCAACACAGTAGAACCTGTATAGCGGAAAGAATAAATATTTCCGGCAGTTACGTTAAAGTTTACATACGTATCACTTCCCACACCTCCGGGAACGTTTTGCCACGCTCCGGTTGGGGTTTGTGTACCTCCTTGATTAAAGTTACTCAGCCCGCATTGAGCGTAAAGTTCGTTAGACAAAAAACCTGCCATTACTAAAGTGGCAGAAAAGAGCAATGTACGGCTTACAGAGAATAAAAATTTTACCATGAGGCTTATCTTCTTTTAGCTACAGTTTGGTGTTCAATAAAAAATTAAGGAAGTATAGTATCGCTAATGTTCCAAAAATTTGCGGAAAAATACGCTGTACAAGCCAATTTCAAAAAAATTACGCCATTTTTTTTCAAAAACAAATTGCCGATGTGTTTTGCCATTTATAAACACATCGGCAATTTGCTACTTGCTTGGTTCTAAACTACCGCATTAGGGTAATGGTTCCCGTTACATTTTCTTCGGAACTATCGAAGTACCGGATGGTAATTTGATATACATAAGTATCCTCCGGCATTCTCTTTCCATCTTTTGTTCCATCCCAACCATTGGTATTGGTAATTCCATTGGGCTGCGAAGGATTGTAGTAAATTCTTTCGCCCCAACGGTTAAACACGCTTACCATAGCGTCAACGGCTCCAAGGACATCAAACTCAAAACGGTCGTTCAGGTTGTCGTTATTTGGTGTAAATGCGGTAGGAATAAATTTTTCTGCCTTGTATTTTACCACTACTTCCATTGTATCGTAACCAACACAACTGTCGCGGTCAACCGCCATCAGCACATAATGCTGGGTTACAACCGGTGTAGCAATAGGGTTCTGGCAATCGGCACAACTAAGTGTGCTGTCGGGCGACCATAAATAGCCTATAATTCCGGTTATGCTGTAAGCGCTGCCATTAAGCTGCACAGGCTGCCCCTTAATAGAAACCAAATCTTCACCGGCATTAACCGTAATGGCATTCGGCTGCGAAATGGTAAAGTTGGTAGTGGCTTTACAACCGTGCGCATCTTCTACCATTACTGTATAAAAGCCTGCCGATAGCCCTGTGAAAACGTTGGTGTTTTTGATAATGCCATTCATGTAATAAGTGAATGGCGGTGTGCCTCCGGTTGCCTGAATAGTAACATTGCCATCGCTACCGTTAAAGCATTTTACATTAACAGGAACAGTTGCAACTGCTACTTGCTGGTCTGGCTCAGTAAGTGTTGAAGTAAGTGTTGCCGTGCACTGGTTGGCATCGGTAACGGTAACCGTGTAAGTACCTGCCGATAACTGATTTTGATCTTCGAAAGTACTTCCGTTACTCCATTGGAATACATACGGAACTTTACCTCCGTAAACCGAAATGCGTATGACACCGTTGCTGTTTCCCGCGCAATACACTGAATCAACCGATTCAATAGCCACAATCATTGGTTGGGGTTGCGTTACTACAACAGGGTTTACCACATAACGTGTTTCGCAACCTGTAGTATCTTTTACAAAAACCGGATAATTGCCCGCAGCCAATTGTGTAAACACATTGTTGCTGCTGTAATTAGCACCGCTGTCAATTGAGAAGAAAACAGTTCCGTTTGCAGAAACCGCCTGTATAGTAATAGAACCTGTGCTTTGCCCGTTACACAACACATCAGTATGGCTTACTCCGGTAATTGTCGGATTGGGGCGCTCGGTTACTGTTACCGAATCAAGCATAAACAATTCGCAACCGCCTGCATTGGTTGCTTTTACTTTATAGAATCCGGTTTGGTTAACTGTTGCCAAAGTTATTGCGCTGCCTGTTCCCGCTACGGCAGTTCCAACCGGCAATACACCTCCTTGCAATAGTTGGTAGCTAACGCCCACTTCGGAGTTGCTGAGTCCAATTGTAGAGCCGGCTGTTCCTGCACAGAACGGACCACCACCTGTTACATTGTAAGGCATAATTTGCGGTGCAATAGTTACCGTTGCACTATCGTCCATCATGCTGCTGCAACCGGTTACTGTACTGGTAGCTTCTACATAATAAACGCCCGGTGCCGTAATACCTGTAAACTGAAGTATTCCGCCACTGCCCGGTAATGCTGCCCCTTGCGGAATGTTACCCGAAAGCATAAGTTGATAGTCAACTCCTAATTCGGAGCCGCTTACAGATATTGTTGCTGCTGTTCCGGTGCCGTATTCGCAAAGCGTGTCGGTTCCGCTAACCAAATAAACTTGCGGAGTAGGGAACTGACCGATAGATGCCGAGCCAAACATATAGCGATCGCAGCCGGTAAAGCGAATGGCATTTACGCTGTAATTACCCACGCCTTGTTGCGCGGCAAATGTGAGCGGACCTCCGTTGCCAATTATAGAATCAACCGCATTGCCGTTATACATCAATATGTATAAAACTCCCGGTTCCGATCCACTTAATCCAACCGTTGCACCGTTAGTGCCGGGACAGTAGTTTCCTCCCCCAGTTACGTTGTAAATAGTTGGCTCCGGTTCAATTTTCAGTGTATCAAAAACAGGCTTACTCCATCCGCAGCAAGTTTCGCGCACCCGATAACGCACTACATACATGCCCGGCTGAAATCCGAAGAAATTGATAACCGGACTTTGTAAGGTTGATTGATACAACGGGCTGTTTACGCTTGTTCCCTGATACACACGCCAGTCATACTCCACTTCTGTTCCCCAACTTGTTGCCGTAAACGTATCAATCCCGTTAATGCAAATTACGTTTGAAGTTGGATTGATGGTTGGCAATACCCGATTATCGGAAGCTATTTTTAAGTACTGTGCATAGTTTACACCGTTAACTGTAAGTGTGTACGATGTTGAAGGTGTACTTGCCGTAACTAACACCGGGCTGCTGGCATTGCTGTAACTAGATACAGGGAATCCGGCTGGGTAATCGCGCAAATCGTTTACAAGATTTAAACCTGAGGGCAAGCCCCATACTCCGGTATTTTTTGTCATCTCTATCTCGGAATTGATACAAGCTTTAGTGTTTTGATAGTTGATAGCAACAGTCGGGCTGCTTGGAACTGAGGTTGAACTTCCGGTTACGGTAGCACCGCCAACTGCAACTATTGCCTGACTTAGTCCATTAGCTCCGTCCTGTCCGCGGCCACCTTGTCCGCCATTACCGCCTTTGCCGCCTGCGCCTCCGGTTCCGCCATCGCAACCACCATGGTTTACTCCGGCATTACCATTAGCACCAACTGCACCCGCCTGGCCAAGCGCTCCATCGCCACCTTGTCCGGCTGCTCCGGCATTTAAAAGAGAAGTTACAATGCTGCCGGAAGTACCCGCACCTGATGCATAAACTCCGAATGAGCCCCCACCGCCAAAGCCACCGCTGCCGGGTAAACCTCCTCCTCCACCGTTTCCACCATTACCGCCATTAGGTGCTCCGCTACCGCAACTGCAAGTACAGCAGGTGCCTATGTCGCCACCACCGCCACCGCCACCGCCACCGCCACCAAAACCATTTAAACCTGAAGCCGCTTGACCCGCGGGTAAATAGTAGGGCGAAACAGGTGCAGGTGCAGGCGGTTGGTTCCCTACAGGATAACCCTGCCCGGCAGCACCATTTGTTCCCGGTTGACCAACCGCAGCCGTACAACCATTAGCATTACATCCGAAAATATTACAACCTCCGCCTCCACAACCACCGCCTCCAATACCTGCCGCAGCGCCACCGTTGCCCGATGTACCGGATTGCCCATTTGTTCCCTGTCCGTTACAGCCTTGCGTACTGCCGGCACCACCGCTACCTCCTGTTCCTCCACCGCCTGCTCCACCTGCTCCAGTAGGCGTAGTTCCGTTACCACCTTTCGCTGCACTGCCTGCATATACCTTGCAGCGCACAAGTTGAAATCCTGATGAGCCGTTAAGTGCCAACACACCGTAATTAGAATAGCCTTTATTGTTGGTTGTAACACTGGTAACATTCGTAGTACGGATAACCAAATCCTGCAAAGTCCAGTTATTAGCTGCGTTTGACACAAATGCAACGCGATGTGCCACATCGTTGTTTATTACTTCGGTAGCACTTGAAATAATTTGCGTGCTGTCGGCTGTTGACTTTGTCCAAATGTTTCCGTTTACAATGTAACCGCCTTCAATAATTAAATCGTTTTGCAGATTTAACACAGCGGTTTCGTTGTACGTACCTGTTGCCATGCGTATGTACTTACGACCGTTCAACTGACTAATAGCATAGTTCAATGTTTTGTACGGGTTGTCGGGCCCTCCGGCATAAATTGAGTCCACTCCATAAGTAGCCACATAAGCAAAATCGCATGTGGCAGAACCAACCGTTACTACACAGGTATTGGCTGTTGCATCTGCCTGCGGGCAGTTGTCGTTATAGGTAAGATTGATGTTATAAGTTCCGGGAGTTACCGGTGCCGTCCATGTAAGTACGGGTCCGTTAAAGGTGGTGGGCGCACCGCCCGATGCTGTCCAAGTGTAATCGGTTAATCCTAATACTGCTCCGGGTGTTGGGGCATTCACCACACCCAACACATGCGTGCTGCCGGGCAGTACCGTTGAGCCGCAAATTCCCGAAACAATATCGGGCACCAAATCTCCGGGCGAACCGATAGGATTATAAGTAACCAATGCACAATTAGACACCGTTGAATTAGAAGTAAAATCTTGTGTGCAGTTTGATGTTACAATTACACGGTAAAGTCTGGTACCGCCAAGTTCAGGAACAGTATAAGTAGCGTTATTCGCGCCAAAAATGTTTGACCATCCACTACCCGGACAGGCAGTTGAGTTGGAAACTTGCCACTGGTAGCCTTGCCCCATGTTCCAGCCATTAGGATCGGTAGCGGTTTGAACACCCAGCGTTACGGTTGTGCCTATACAGGCATTGGTTGAAGCAACAGGATGTGTTGTAATAGTTGGCACATAATTAAATGACCATCGGAACGAATACTCGAAGCGATAATCGCCACACCAAGGCGACCAGAATGTATGCCACTGGCAGGGGGCAAATGTTTTAAAATTCTGCACTACCATGTTAGTGTTCTGGCAACGTCTGCTGTCGCCATATACCGAAGGAAAGCATGTGAAGAAGTTATAGCTCTGATAAGTGCAGGTGTTGTTATTACAACTCTTTTCAAACGCATCGGCAAAGCCTGCTGTAAAGGTAGTGGCGTTAATATTTACGGCATTCATCAACGTATAATCGGGGATATCCCACAGCGAAAATCCCATTTCAGGATAATGCCAACAGTTAGGACCGTAAGTAACCGCACCGGTGCCATTGTGTGTAACCTGAACTTTCCATGTAGGATCAGGGTCGCCACAAGCGAGACAATCAGCGTAAGGAAGACGCTCTAAGCGTGTAATGCGAACTTCAAGATTGGCGTTTTGTTGAGCATGCAAGGTTGCAACTGCACTGCATGTAATTAAAAGCAGGGTAAAAATTCTTCTCATAGGAGTATCTTAAGTTTTAGGAGTATGGTAATTGCTGTTTCTACTGCTTTTGTAAATAATACACTTCGGTAAATTCGGTGGTAACTCGCTTTATTGTTAGGCTATTTCCCTTTAATTCAGCCGAAAAATTTACTTGACCTTCCGCTTTATCATCAGCGTTTTCGTCAGCTAAATACATGGTTAGCTTGTTTCCGCTAAAAGCATACTTTACCTTGTAATTGCTTCGGTTCTCCTCATAAGCCACCGTGCCATCGGCATTAAACATCAAGCCATAACCCGAATTATATAAGTCGCACAGGTAACAGTTCTCTTTACTAATGCCGCTTGACGGGTTTGACTTTACAAACTCCACATCCGAAATTTTCCATGTACCGGTAATTTCCTGCGCCCATGTAATATGAGCTATACAAAACAGCATGAGCGTGTAAGCAGTCTTGTTAGTCAGGTTAAACAAATATTTCTTCATAAAAAGTATTTCGTGTAAATGTAAAAATGAAACCCAAACAAAAACAAAAAACACAGAGACGCAGAAACTTTCCACAACGCTGCATTTTTGAGGATAAAATAAATGCCGTTTTAACGCCTTTACACCCTCATTTTTGCTACATTCGCCCCTGCCCGCAAGGGGAGGATTGTATCACACTTAAAACAAGCGATTAATGAGCGCAGAAACAGCGGAAAGCGTTATGGAAGAAACCAAAAAGAAAACTGACTATTCAGCCAGCAGCATACAGGTATTGGAAGGATTGGAAGCCGTGCGTAAGCGCCCTGCGATGTATATTGGCGATACCGGGCTTAAAGGACTGCACCACCTAGTGTATGAGGTAGTGGATAACTCGATTGACGAGGCGCTTGCCGGACATTGCAAAAACATTTTCGTTACCATTCACGAAGACAACTCTATTTCGGTGAAAGATGACGGACGAGGTATTCCGGTAGATATTCACGAAAAAGAAGGCGTGAGCGCTTTGCAGGTGGTAATGACCGTACTGCATGCCGGGGGTAAATTCGACAAAGACAGCTATAAGGTTTCCGGAGGTTTGCACGGAGTGGGGGTTTCGTGCGTTAATGCACTTTCAACACACCTTAAAGCACAAGTACATCGTGGGGGAAAAGTTTATGAACAGGAATACTCAGAAGGTAAGCCATTATATGCGGTAAAAGAAGTAGGAACCACTGACTACCGCGGAACGATTGTTACGTTTAAACCCGATGGCAGCATTTTCCCGAATACAATTTACAGTTTCGATACTTTGGCTGCACGCTTACGCGAACTCGCTTTCCTTAACAAAGGCATACACCTTACCATTACCGATGAGCGTGATAAAAAAGATGACGGTACTTTTTTGACCAATCACTTTTTCAGTGAAGGCGGGTTGATTGAGTTTGTAAAATATTTAGACAGCACCCGCGAGCCGCTTATCCCCTTCCCTATTTATGTGGAAGGCGGTAAAGAAAACATTGCCGTTGAAGTAGCGCTGCAATACAATACCTCGTACAACGAAAACGTGCATAGCTACGTTAACAACATCAACACTATTGAAGGCGGTACACACGTTGCCGGTTTTCGCAGAGCGTTAACCAGAACGTTTAAATCGTTCGGAGAAAAAAATAAACTGTTCGAAAAACTGAAAGTGGAAATAAGCGGTGATGACTTTCGCGAAGGATTAACCGCCATTGTTTCGGTAAAAGTACCCGAGCCGCAATTTGAAGGACAAACCAAAACCAAGTTGGGTAACAACGAAGTGGCAGGTGCTGTTGAACAGGTTTTTGGCGAAGTATTGGAACACTATCTGGAAGAAAACCCCAAGCAGGCAAAACTTATTTTCGATAAAGTAGTGCTGGCTGCCACAGCCCGTGCCGCAGCCCGCAAAGCCCGCGAAATGGTGCAGCGCAAAGGTGCCTTAAGCGGTGGAGGCTTACCCGGTAAACTGGCTGATTGCAGCAGTAAAGACCGCGATGAAAGTGAGATTTTTTTAGTAGAGGGAGATTCTGCGGGCGGTACCGCCAAACAGGGGCGCGACCGAAACTTTCAGGCTATTCTGCCTTTGCGCGGTAAAATTCTGAACGTGGAAAAAGCCATGGAGCATAAAATTTACGACAACGAGGAAATACGCAACATGTTTACTGCCCTCGGTGTAAAAATAGGTACGGCTGACGACAGCAAGGCTTTGGACATTTCGAAACTCCGCTATGGCAAAATCATAATTATGTGCGATGCCGATGTGGACGGCTCACACATTACTACGCTTATACTTACGTTCTACTTCCGTTATATGAAAGAATTGGTGGAAGCAGGGCATATTTACATTGCACAACCACCATTGTACTTAGTAAAGAAAGGTAAAGAAGGTATTTATTGTTGGAACGATGCCCAACGCGAAGCCGCCACCAAAGAATTGGCAAAAGGCGGAAGCGAAGCCAGCGTGCATGTGCAGCGTTACAAAGGTTTGGGAGAAATGAACGCAGAGCAATTATGGGAAACTACCATGAATCCTAATACGCGTACCTTGAAACAAGTAACTATTGAAAGTGCTGCTGAAGCTGACTACACGTTTAGTATGCTTATGGGCGATGAAGTTCCACCACGCAGAGAGTTTATTGAAACGCACGCCAAGTTTGCAAAGATTGACGCGTAATCAGTTTTTACGGTTGACTGTTGTTAACTGACTTATACAAACAGAACCCTGCATAGAATGCGGGGTTTTGTTTTTTGCTTGGGGCATTACTCTTTCCCAAACTCATTCATCACCGCTTCGCTAACACCAATGTTCGAAAAACCACCATCGTGGTAAAGTGTCTGCATGGTAACGTAGCGGGTTAAATCGCTGAATAGGGTAATGCAGTAATCGGCACAGTTTTCGGCAGGGGCATTGCCCAAGGGACTCATTTTATCTGCAAACCCGAAAAACGAATCGAAGCCTTTTATACCGCTGCCCGCAGTGGTCATAGTGGGCGATTGCGATACCGCATTCACGCGTACTTTTTTTAGGTTGCCATAGTAATAGCCGAATGAGCGCACAATAGATTCGAGCATGGCTTTGGCATCTGCCATATCGCCATAACCAGGGAAGGCGCGTTGTGCGGCAATGTAGGTAAGTGCGACTACGCTTCCCCATTCGTTCAGTGCATCGTGTTTAGTGCATACTTGCAAAGTTTTATGCAACGACAGCGCAGAAATATCTATGGTTTTCTGAAACCACTCGTAATTAATATCGGTATAGGTTTTTCCTTTACGCACATTAGGCGACATACCAACGGAATGCAACACAAAGTCAAGTTTTCCGCCCAACTGCTCTACCGATTGCTGCACCAATTTCTCTAAATCTTCTACCGAGGTGGCATCGGCACCTATTACGGTAGTGTTGCAGTGCTGCGCCAGTTTATTGATTTCGCCCATTCGCAGTGCAACGGGTGCATTGGTTAAAGTAAACCTGGCTCCCTGCTCGTGTGCTTTGAGCGCTACTTTCCATGCAATGGAGTTTTCGTCCAGGGCACCAAAAATTATTCCGCGCTTTCCTTGCAGTAAGTTGTTCATGGCAACAATTTTTGCTGGTTAAGAATTTATTTACTCTACGAAAATTTTCCGGAGCAATACACCCTCTTGGGTATGCAGTTGCAATACATACATACCTTTGCTTACAGCTGATACATCCATATCAAAACTGCTTTTTGCTGCATCAAGGCTTTGACGGTAAACCGTTCTTCCCTGCAAATCGGCAAGTGTAACAATCGCGTTATTAAACGCAGTTTTCAACTCAACCGTTAGCCGGTCTTTTGCCGGGTTTGGATAAACATTAAAACCATCATGTTGTTGGTTAGCAATATTGCTCGGCTCTTCAATTTCACGACAAGGATCTCCGGCTTCAATTACCGTAAGCGTGTATTCGGGCAGTATGCCTAAGTTTTGCAAATACCCGAACGAGGCATTGCCTTGCGAAGTGTATGCCGTTCCGCTGTATTTGATGGTATAAATACCGGCAGTATCGTTGGTGGTTCCATAGAAAACGATACAAGCACGTCCCCAAGGATAAAGTATGCATGAATCGGGTGAACACGAATACGTAATACCCGTTGGCAATTGCTGAAAGTTGGTAACCTTTATAGAGAAAATATCAATACCGGCAATTTGCGGAGGACAAAAAAACTGCATAACGGCATAATACGGCACTCCGCGCTCCACACAAGGAAGGCTGTCGTTAGGCGGATTTATCATTTGATAATTGTTGGTATCCACCTCGCAAACTTGTTGCGCTGAAAGTTGAGAGCAAGAACAAACCAAAAAAGCAAAAAGCGTAAAGTATTTCATTTCAGAAAATTGATGCGGTAAAGAAAGGTAATAAGCAGATAAAACAAAATCATACTACCCCGCCATCATTTCCCTCGCATTTGCCAATGCGGCATCGGTAGGTTTTTCGCCACTCAGCATTTTGGCAATTTCCATTACGCGCTCATCAGCCGTTAATTCTTTAATGCGGGTATGGGTTTTGTTGTTGCTGTTTTCTTTGTAGATATGGAAGTGAACATCGGCCGTGCGGGCAATTTGCGGCAGGTGTGTAATGGCAATTAACTGATGGTGGCGCGATAGCTTTTTCATTATCTCACCCACTTTAAGCGCCACTTCGCCCGAAATACCTGCATCAATTTCATCGAAAATGAGCGTAGGCAATGCCACCGCATCGGCTATCAGCGATTTTATGCAAAGCATCAGGCGAGATAGTTCGCCACCACTTGCTACTTCTTTAATCTCTTGCGGAGCAAAACCCTTGTTAGCGGAAAACAGGAAAGTGATTTGCGACAAACCGTTCTCATTTAAATGATGCGGCTCCAGCTTTTTAATATCTACCTTAAACGAAGCATTGGGCATTCCCACTTTAGTGAGTAACACCACTACATTATTCTGAAATTCGCGCAGCACTTTTTCACGTGAATAGTGTAGTGCATCAGCCAATGCAAGCAACTCGCGGAACTGCTTTTCGAGCAGTGCCTTCAGTTTTTCTATTTCACCGGAGCCGGAAGTAACACCCGTAACTTTCTCTTCCAGTTCTTGCTGTATGTGCAACAACTCCTCAACCGTGTGTACCTGATGTTTTTTCTGCAAGCGGTAAATGGTGTTCAGGCGTTGGTTTACTTCTTCCAATCGTTCAGGGTCAAGCAAGGTATTTTCTTGTAGCAATTCAAACTCTGCTTGTATATCTTTCAGTTCTTCATTAGCGCTTTGCAGTCTTTCAGATAGGGTTTGAATATCCTTATTCAAATTTTTTACCTGACGTAGTTGCACTAGTAACTCGGCAAGTTGGTCGAGCACCGAAACTTCGCTGCCTTGCATCAGTTGAATAGCAGTTTGCAGCGCCCGTTTAATTTCTTCCACATGGCTAAGCGTGCTTTGCTCGGTTTCTAACTGTTCTTGCTCACCGGTTTCCAATTTTGCTTCGCTCAGTTCGGTCAGTTGAAAATTCAGATAATCCAATTCGGCAGAAGCCGTTCGGTGTTGCTCCACCAAATCCTCTAACTGCCTGAATGACTTTTTGTAAGCAGAAAATCTCTCTATGTATTCGGTGAGTTGATGTTCGTTCTTGGCAAGTGCATCTACTACACCCAACTGAAAACCAGCTTTGGTTAACTCCAGCGTTTCGTGCTGGCTGTGCAGGTTTACCAATTTTTCGCCCAGTTGTTTTAAAACATCCAATGTAACAGGCGTATCGTTCACAAAAGCTCGCGACTTTCCGTTTTGGTTTATTTCTCTTCGGATAATGGTGTGCGCTTCGTAGTCGAGTTCGTTTTCAGTAAAGAAATTTTTTAAACTATAGCCTGTTACATCAAAATCGGCCTCCACTACGCATTTTTCATCGGCATTATAAAGTGTTTTGGTATCAGCCCGCTCACCTAAAATTAAGCCCAATGCCCCAAGCAGAATAGATTTTCCGGCACCTGTTTCACCGGTAATTATGTTCATGCGCTCGCCAAACTCAATTTCGAGACGTTCAATAATGGCGTAATTTTTTATGCTGAGTTTATGGAGCATGGAAACGAAAGTGAGCATTTAAAATTGAAGGAACAAGCAAATTGTTACCTCCTTGTTTAACCGAAAAATCCGACATTGCACCAACTTGTTTTAAAAATGGATTTACGTTTTACACCTGCCACTGAACAGGATATACCTCTAATAGTTTCATTAGCTCAAAAAATATGGCGGGCGCATTATCCTTCCATCATTTCATCAGAACAAATTGAGTATATGCTTGCTTCTAGATATTCGGAAGATGTCATCAGCAAAAACATGAAGCAAGGTGAGCGGTATTTTGTTGCCTATCTCAATAGTGAGCCGGTTGCTTATGCCGCTTTTGAAGAAAGAGAGGCAGATAATTTTCTCGGTAAATTTTATGTGGATGTAAGCATACACGGAAAAGGAATTGGGAAACAGTTTTTCAATTTCCTTTTAACCCAAAGCAATACTGCCAAGCCTTTTCGTTTGCAGGTAAACCGGCAAAATTTTAAAGCCGTTAACTTTTACTTTAAAGTGGGATTTGTAATCGAAAGCGTTGGTGATTTCGATATCGGCAACGGTTACTTTATGAACGATTTTGTGATGGCGAGAGCTTAGTGCTTAAAGGTTAATAGAGCAAACTGTCTTTGATGATCTGATAGATTACAAAATTTCTCTTCTCTATTTTAAAGGCAATTACCCAACCCTTATACACAATACAACTTAATCCTACCAATGCCAATGATTCATTGTTATACATCGGAAATTTTTTGATATTGTGAAACACCGCATAGCTATCTACGAAATCTAAAAACTTCACCGCCCATCTTTCTCCCGCACCAAACACATTTACATCATCAATAAACTCTACAATATCGCGGAGAGTATCTTCGGCTGTAGACTTGAAAATTATGTTCATGATGCTTTGCGCCTGTTTCTCTTTTCTGTGAGGTAATCCTTTAAATCGGATAGTACCTTTTTGGCGCTTTTCCCTTACCTGTAGGTTTGCTCAACAATTCGTCCAGTTCAGCTTTTGTGGCTTTACGACCAATACCAAACGCCAAATCGTGTGAAGTAAGTTGTTTGTGTTTCTTAGGGAAGTAACTCATATAGCGAATATCGGTAAAAAAAGACTTTGCATGGTTTAAACAAGATGCTAAGCCATACACTACTACTACCCATAGCTATAAAACAGAATAGCAACTACACAAATGCAGAAACTAATTCCTCACTAACTTATCGTACTTCGAAGCATTAGAGGGGTCGGTTCTGCGAAGTACGGTGAGGGCTTTTGCTTTTTCGCCCATATCAGCGCCCGAAAACACGTTGAGCAATTCATCGCTCTTTGCCTGAAAAAATACGGCAAGTAAAACGGCATTCGGGTTATCGCGCGCTATTTTATCGAGTTTGTCAAGCGCGTTCATAATGTTTTGGCGGGCAAGTGCGGGTTTTTCGTAAAAATTGTCCATGCCCATAAAATGATACTCGTAAATAGCCTGCTTGTAGCCATCGTATTTGCTTGCCTGAAGGTTGTTGATTATCCAGTAGCGATTGCGGATGCCATCGAACGGTCGCCAACCGCGCGCATCGTTGGCATTGGTTGGCACGTTGTTCATTATCTGCTCTGCCATAGCAAAGTACTTAGCACCACCGCCCTTTGCCATGCTTTCGTAATCTAACCCGATAATCAAATACGCATAAAAACCCAACAACGAAGTAAGGTTAGAGTTGTACTGCGTAAGGTTAAACTCCAACTGCTGGTTCATGGCGTAGGTAAAAATCCAATCGTTATCAATAAAATTAAAAATCGGTGAGTTGTATGAACTGTTAAACACCGGGCGCGATGACTGCACCGTTACTCTTGCTTCGTAAATATCCTGCGAAGGCGACTTTTCGAGATTGATGAACATGTTGCAGTCAATCCGCTCTTCGGGACCAAACTGGTCGGTAGTCCATGCGCGGGTATTCATAAAGTTGTTGAGCGATACCTGCATATTGTCGAAAATGGCGGGGTCAACACCGTTTATTCGCTGCCCGTTTACAGTTACCTGGCAGCGTAGTTCCTGTGCTTGTGTATACAATGCAAACGGCACCAACAAAAACAAAAAGGCAATTTTTTTAAACCAGTATTTCAACAACATGCTCATTTTCTTCGGGCAATAATTTTATACACGTAATCGGCTATGTCTTTTGCCACATCGGCTTTAGGCTTCAAATCAAATTTAGCCACATTTCCATCTTTATCAATAAAGGTAACTAAGTTGGTATCGTGCCCGAAGCCTGCACCTTGGTGCTGCATGGAATTCAATACAATAAAATCCATGTTCTTTCTACGGAGTTTTTCAGTGGCGTTTTTGAATTCATTATCGGTTTCGAGCGCAAAACCCACTACTATCTGTTGAGGAGTTTTCTGCCTTCCAAGTTCAGCGGCAATGTCTTTGGTTTTAATCATTTCAATAGAAAACGTCTCTTCCTTCTTTTTGATTTTAACGGCACTCACTTGTTTAGGCGTGTAATCTGCCACGGCAGCAGCAAACACAATAACATCGCTTTGCTTAAAATATTGCGCGCAGGCTTCAAACATTTGCGCGGCAGTTTGCACGTTTACTTCTTTTACCAAAGCATGAGAAGCGTACAAACCGGTTGGACCCTTTACCAACACCACTTCGTTACCGCGGGCGGCAAATTCATCGGCAATGGCAATGCCCATTTTGCCGGTTGAATGATTTCCGATAAAACGAACAGGGTCTATTGGTTCATAAGTGGGTCCGGCTGTAACAAGTACTTTCATTGCAGGTTAGCAAAGCGGCAACTACTACTTCAGTGCCCTATGAGAAATAATCTTCCAAATGCTGCATAATGTGTTCCGGCTCTGCCATTCTGCCATCGCCTGTAAGTCCGCTGGCAAGTTCGCCATGTTCAACAGGAATGAGAATGTTTCCAAAACTGTGCAGCATTTCTACATTGCGTTTTATGGATTTGTGTTTCCACATGTCTAAATCCATGGCAGGAGCAAAAAACACGGGGCACTTTGCCGAAAGGTAGGTTGCTAGCAGCATGTTATCGCAAATTCCGTTTGCCATTTTGCCGATAGTATTGGCTGAAGCAGGCGCTATAACCATGGCATCGCCCCATAAGCCTAATTCCACATGGTTGTTCCAATTAGTCCCGTCATCGGTAAGGTCACTGAAAACGTTGTTGCGGCTGAGAGTGCTTAAAGTAAGCGGGGTTATAAACTGCGAAGCCGAAGCAGTCATAATAACTTTTACTTCGGCTCCGTTTTTTACAAGCAATCTGACAAGGAAGGCGGTTTTGTAGGCAGCTATGGAGCCGCACATTCCGATAATCACCTTCTTATTCTTCAGGTTGCTCATCGGTTTTTAGTTGGCTTCGGCTGCTACTTCCTCCTGTTGGCGGTACGACAGTTCGTTGTTCAAAAACTCCTTAGTAGCTATAATGGTCGGATGAGGAAGTTTTTCGTAAAACTTCGAAATTTCAATTTGCTCGCGGTTTTCGTGAATTTCTTCCAAGCTATCGGTATGTGAAGCAAAGTCTTCCAGTTTAGCATGCAGTTCTTCCTTAATTTCTTTCGAAATTTGGTTCGCTCTGCGCGACATTACATAAATGGCACGGTAAACGTTTCCTGTTTTTTCGCCCATTTCTTCAAGATTTTGCGTTTCAAGAACCGGGTTAATTTGGGTCAGTTTAATTTTCTTCAGCTTATCCATTGTTTTTGAGCTTTTTTATTTGTTCGGTCGAATTGTTGTATATCCTTTCGGCCTCTTTTATGAAGCGGCTTTTCGGAAAAAGGTCGACAAAGGTATAATAACTTTTGACAGTTTGCTCTAATGCGCCCACTTTTTGGCTTTCGCGCCTTTCTTCGCTAAGCATAAAATAAGCTTTTACAATCAGGAAATAGCCTTTTTCCGTCCACTCGGCAATGTCGTTCAATTGGTTGGGGTCTTTTATAAAGGTTTTTTGTATGTCCGCTTCGGCAAAAGCGGTTTTAAAGTGTCGCTCGCGCTCGTTAAGAGGTGAAATCTCAGCCCATTCAAAAGCTGATTTTACTGCCTGGTAATGCGCTTTTGTTTCGAACCGCGTGGCTTCATCCAAATATTTGCTTTCGGGGAAGCGGTATTTAAAATCGTTGTAGCTTTCAAGCACATGCTTGTAGCGTTCGCTTTTCTTTTGCGTTACTGAATTTTCGGCAAACATGAAATTTGCCTTTACAATCATAAAGCTGATTTTTTCATTTTCGTCAATATCCGGAAAATCGCGGAGGAGGTTCTCATAAGTGGTAGCTGCAGCTTTGTAGTTTTGAGTGCGGTAATACAACTCGGCATTATTCAAAGCCTTCTTTTCTAATTTTTTGCGGAGTTTGGTAATAGCTGCGTTGCTTTCGTTTACATAATTGCTTACCGGAAACATGTTCAGGAAAAACTGGTAGGCATCAATGGCTTTGTAGGTAAAGGTTTGATCTAAATCCGCCTTGGGGCTTTGTTGCTCGTTGCTTTTGGCATACATGTACAAACATTCTTCGGCATGGGTACTGTTGGGGTATTGGTCGTAAAAGTTTTTGAAATGGTAAGCAGAAATAAGATAGTCGCCTTGCTTATAGTTTGCCATGCAATACATGTAGTACAACTCCTCAATGCTTTCTCGCCCTTTCATTAAACCAATTAACTCTTCAAAAACCGGAATACACTTTACGTACTCCTTTTTGTTGTACCAATAGATGGCTTTCTTCTTTTTGTATTCGAGGTCGGTGCTTTTTAAAACTTTTTCGGGGGTTTCGCAGCCGGTTACAAACAACAACAGGCTTACAACCGGGAAAATTATAATGTTGGAAAATCTGAAAACAGAAGGATGCGTCATAAAAAGGCTGGCAAATATAGATTTTTAGGCTTTATGGGTTTAAGCAGCCTTAAAACGGAGAAGCTTGGAATTATTGCATAAAAAAAGAGCCGGGCCCCTGACCTCCCGACTCTTTACTAAACTTAAGCACTATGATACCTCCTTTAACGCGCAGATTCGGGAAAGGTTACATGAGGCAGATTTTTTTTTTGCGTTTGTTGGCAAATGGTAAAACTGCAAAGGTATGCTGTTGGGTAAGTATTTATCAAAACAATGCGAACAACTACACTTTGCAGATGTTTACTTTTTCGGGAATTGCGGCAGCATTCTATATTAGCACCGCTTTAGCAGAAAATACGCTACAAACAGAAGAATAAAATTGAAGTAACCAGTAAGCATGCCATTGAAGGACGTTTTTATTACACGCAGCGCAGTTTTTTTTCCTAACGAGCCGGTTTCGAACAATGAAATGGAAAGTTATTTGGGTTTAATAAACGGAAAGCCCAGCCGAGCAAAAGCAATAGTGTTGCGTAACAACGGTATTAAACGCAGGTATTATGCTTTACAGAAGGGCGGTGTGCCTACCCATACCAATGCCCAACTGACATCGCTGGCGGTTCGCAATCTTTTCGAAAAAAATGCCGATGAATTAAAAGAGATAAAACTGCTGTGCTGCGGCACTTCATCGCCCGACCAATTGATGCCATCGCACGGGGTAATGGTGCACGGCTGGCTGCCCGAAACTGGAGCCGTTGAAGTATTTACTCCCTCCGGGAATTGTTGCGCGGGCATGCAAGCCTTAAAATACGCCTACATGGCAATACGCACTGGCGAAGTAAGCAAAGCGGTAACTACCGGCTCCGAGCGTTTGTCGCGCGCATTGTATGCCGAAAGTTTTGAGGAAGAAGCCAAAAGATTAGCGGAGTTGGAAGAGAACCCCATCCTTGCTTTTGAAAAAGAATTTTTGCGCTGGATGTTGTCGGACGGAGCAGGCGCCTTTTTGGTGAGCGATAAAAAGAACGAAGAGGGCTTAAGCCTACGTATTGACTGGATTGAAAGCGCCTCGTACGCGCATTTGGCAGAACCTTGCATGTATATGGCTGCCGATAAAACCCCCGATGGCAAATTGAAAAGCTACATGGATTTTACTCCGCACGAAATTATGGAGCAGTCAGTGTTGAGCATGAAACAGGATGTGCGCCTGCTCGATAAGTACATTGTGGCGCTGGGGTACGAAACACTCAAAAGTATTTGCGATAAAAAGAATTTCAGCGTAGCGGAGATTGACTATTTCCTTCCGCATTTATCAAGCGAGTTTTTCCGTAAAAAAATTGCTGAAACATTAAACCAAAACGGGATGGGCATACCACCCGAAAAATGGTTTACCAACCTTACCGAAGTGGGCAATGTAGGTGCCGGCTCTACCTACCTGATGATTGACGAACTGTTGCGCGGCAATCGCTTGCAAAAAGGGCAAAAGATGTTGCTCATGATTCCCGAAAGCGCCCGCTTTGCTTATGTGTATGCGCTGTTGACAGTTTGCTAAGATTCAATTTGCAATTACTCATTGTTTTATTGCCCTCCCGAATTTTTACTTTTATCCTGCGTCTATTTCTGATTTATGAAGAAAACCGACATACCGCAGGATCCCAGTCCGCTCGATAAGTTTACCCGCGAAGTATGCTATGCCGTAAACGAGAACGGTGAGTATGAAACCGGCTTAAGCCGAGGCTGGCAGGTAAAAGCCGATGCACTGGGTATTACGCTCAACGATGTACAACAGCGGGTGGAAGATGCTCGCAAAAAAATTGCCGCAGGCGAAGTAAGTGTGTTGCTGTTTTTTATAGAAGCCAATATGATGGATGTGCCTATGGTTGCCGCTTACACCGGCTTTTGGCAATGGACGGTTAAGCGCCATTTAAAACCGCAGGTATTCAAAAATCTTTCCGATAAAAAATTACAGAAGTATGCCGAAGTGTTTAAGGTGTCAGTAAATGAACTGAGAAATTTCGAATAGCGCTGCTTCTGCTATATTGCTCTCCGTTCGTCATGCAAATCAATTTTAAACACATACAGTCGGCACACTGCGAAAACGGAGTTACGACAAACCTGCTTTACCATGCCGGTGTAACACAACTTACCGAGCCGCTGGCGTTTGGCATAGGTGCGGGTATTTTTTACATCCACATACCATTTATGAAAGTAAATGGCGGACCGGCAATTTCGTTTCGCACCATGCCCGGCTATATTTTTAGCCGCACCTGCAAAGCGCTGGGAGTAGAAGTAGTTCGGAAAAAATTCTCTTCCAAAGAAAAAGCACAGCAGTTTTTAGATGCGTGTTTGGCAAACAATCAGCCTGCGGGTTGTCAGGTAGGGGTTTACTATCTCACCTATTTTCCCGAAGAGTTTCGCTTTCACTTTAATGCACATAATTTGGTGGTGTATGGCAAAGAAGGCGACCGCTACCTGATAAGCGACCCGGTAATGGAAACTGTTACACACCTTAGCGCTGCCGATTTGGAGCGCGTACGCTTTGCCAAAGGCGCCCTTGCCCCCGAAGGGCAAATCTATTATCCCAAGCAGGTAAAGCAAGTAACCAATGAACAAATCCGCAATGCCATTATTAAAGGCATAAAACACGCGGCATGGTTTATGACCGAAACTCCTGTGCCTATTTTGGGTGTTGCCGGTATTCGTTTTACAGCAGGAAGAATAAGAACATGGCGCGAAAGCCTCGGAGTTCGCAGAGCAGGATTATACCTTGCTCAATTAGTACGCATGGGCGAAGAAATAGGAACGGGCGGTGCGGGTTTCCGCTTTGTATATGCCGCCTTTTTACAGCAAGCGCATAAGTATATCCCCAACGATAACTTGCCGGCAATTGCCGACCGCTTTACCGAAATTGGCGATTTATGGCGGGCTTCTTCGGTGCAGGCTTCGGCTGTTTACAAAGGCAGGCTTACCGAACAAAAAGATTTTGATACCATGAGCGATATGCTGCTGCACATTGCCGATAAAGAAAAAGAAGCGTTTAAAGCGCTGTTGAAGATTAAATGGAAGTAGCGTTGAAACATATCGGAAAAACGGTTAACAAAATTTCATTTTAACTTAGCTGCATGAATACAGCCGACTACATTACTACCGACCCCGACATTCTTTTCGGAAAGCCGGTTATTAAAGGTACACGCATTCCGGTTGATTTAATTTTAGAGAAACTGGCAGCCGGAGAAACTTTCGAGCAACTGCTTAAAGCATATCCTTCTATTTTCCATGAAATGATACAGGCTTGTTTACTGTATGCTGCCGATAACCTTAAAAACATCATAGTTCATAAAGCAGCATGAGTGGTTCTTCTATTAGGATGGTTGCCGATGAAAGCGTTGATGCTGCTATTATTGAAGGTTTGCGAAAAGGCGGATTTGACGTTTACTCCATGTCAGAAAAACAACCTTCCGTTTCAGACGACAACGTGCTTTCGGTCGCCACTACACATGCCGCTTTACGGATAACCGAAGACAAAGATTTCGGGGAACTGGTGGTAAGGCTTCGTAAACAGCATTATGGCATACGGTTGGTTCGATTGGCAGGAATTCCTTCAACCGAAAAATCCGGCTTGGTGGGTACTGCTGTTCAACAACATTTTCTCGCATTGCAACATTCCTTTTCGGTACTCGACCGCTCCAAACTCCGAATCAGAAATTTAAAATGAGTAGCCCGATAATTTCTGCGCCCGCAATCGAAGCCCGCAATCTTACATTTCAATATTCAGAAACCGCAGGCGTGGTTTTCGAAAACTTCAACCTTACCATTGCCGCTGGTGAACGCTTTGGTTTGTTGGGGCCCAATGGTGCCGGCAAAACCACGCTTATAAATTTAATAACCGGTGTGTTGCAGGCGCAAAAGGGCAGCATCAACATTTTCGAAAAAAACATTAGTACCCAAAGCACCGAAGCAAAGCGTTTGTTTGGTTTTGTGCCCCAACATCATTCGTTTTATCCGGACTTAAGCCCCGTTGAAAACCTCGATTTTTTTGGCGCATGGGCAGGAATGAACCGCACTGCCATAAAACAACGAACAGAAGAATTACTGAACGTGCTGGGCTTAACCACCGTAGGCAATAAACCTGTTTCAAAATTTTCGGGCGGTATGAAAAGCCGTGTAAACCTTGCCATAGGCGTTATTCATAAACCACAAATTTTGTTTTTAGATGAGCCTACCACCGGGGTTGATGTGCAAAGCCGCCATGCGGTTATTCAATATCTGAAAGACTTAAACAAAGCCGGAACTACCTTGGTTTACACCTCGCACCTGCTAAGCGAAGCCGAAACACTTTGCACTCGCGTAGCCTTGCTGGACAATGGAAAAATAATGGTGGAAGACATCCTGCCCAATTTATTACAATCGGAACCGGGCGGGTTAGAAACACTCTTTTTGAATCTTACCGGAAAAAATTACCGCGATACCTAAAGTTACTTTCTTCTTCTGCTGGCTAATGCATCTTCTTCTACCTTGCCGGTTCGCTTAAGCGTTTTCTTTGCCTGATTGTTGGCAATGCTTATTCCCAACTTTAATATAAACGCTTTTCCGCCTCTGATTCGCTCCGGATGTTTTTTGCCTTTGCGGAAATTATCGAAGAAAAACTTGGAATACAGAATTGCAAAAGGGGCACACGGGTTATGCGAAAGATGCTTGCCAAAAACGCGCTTATGCACTTTGTCGGTATGCTGCCTCATGCTTTCGTATGCTACTTCGGTGTTTTGGTACATTACTTCGTTATCGCCATAGCAGGCACATAGCTGCACCGGTGCTTTGGGCACCCAATTGGTTAAACAGTTTTCGCGTAATTTGCAGGTAAACGGAAAGTTGACATCGGTTTTAAACAACTCCATTAAACTATCCTGCACCATTTCGCCCGGTATTTTCGGCAGTATTGAATCAACATAGCCGTAATCCTTATTGCGAGGTTGGGCAAAAACATCCTGTATTACTTCTTTGTAGGGCGACTTAAATACATCGTACACATTGCCGGGCCACAAATTGTAAGCGTACTGATACGAAAGTATTAGGTAAGGCAAATAATGCGGACGGTCGTATTTGCGAAACATAGTAGCCGATTGCACACCTGCCATATCGTACGCGCCCGACATAGGCGATGAAGCCGTAATGGGCACTTCGGGAAACATACCGCTTTCCAATACTTTGTGTGTGGCTAAGGCTGCGTGCCCGCCCTGCGAATAGCCGGTAACAAACAACTGGCCTGTTGTGCTTTTTCCCAACTTCGGATAAATTTCGCGGCAGGCTTTTACCATGTAAATAGTGCTCATGGCTTCGGTCCATGCATCGTGGTAAATGTGCTCTTTATCACCTCCGCCCAATCCGTAGTAAAAAGGAAAAATACCAATGTAGTTATCTACGGCATGCATCATACAAACCACCTGCTCCAAATCCTGAATACCGTAGCCTTGCCCTAACGAAATACGGGTGCCGTGGCAGTACACCATTTCTGCCGAAGCCGTTTCGGTTTTAGGAACATACAACACTCCCTTTGCAGTAATAAAAGTGCTGTCGAGCCACAAACCCTTGTAGGTAACTTCGTACATATCCACTGCATTACGAACAGGCAAAACTATTTGCGGAATATTGCGGCTTTTCCAAAAGCGGTCGAGCGAATCTTGTGTGTACGAATATTTTAACTCATAACTTATAAGGTAACTGTCGGGCAGGTTGAACGAAGCGAACGAATTACTCAGCGCAATAAGCAAAAAACAAAATGCAGTGAAGTGTTTCATGGAACCAAAATTTAGGATGGCGAAAGTAAGCATTCGCATTCACCATAACGCTGTAACACTGCTTTCTTTTGCGTTTATTGAGAATAATTTTTTCGAGTGAAAATTACGCTTGTTTCAAGTTGTGCTTATTGCTTAATAAAACACCTTTCGGGTTTCCCTTCAAACTATCCGCCTGCGCTTCTATATTTGCGCCTCTATGAAGATTAGTTATAACTGGCTTAAGCAGTATGTTGATTTTGTGCTAAGTCCCACCGACCTTGCCGAAGTGCTCACCGGAACCGGGCTTGAAGTAGAAGATGTTACCCTTTTTGAAACCATACAAGGCGGACTGGAAGGTGTGGTAATTGGAGAAGTTAAAGAATGTGCCAAACACCCCGATGCCGATAAACTTTCGGTTACCAAGGTAGATGTGGGCACCGGTGAATTGTTACAGATTGTATGCGGTGCGCCCAATGTGGCAGCAGGGCAAAAAGTAGTAGTGGCGCTGGTGGGTTCAACGTTATATCCTGCCGGTGGCGAAAAGCTGACTATCAAAAAAGCCAAGATACGCGGAGTAGAAAGCTACGGAATGATTTGTGCCGAAGATGAATTGGGGCTTAGCGCCAACCACGATGGTATTATGGTGTTACCTGCCCATGTTATTACCGGCTCCAAAGCAGCCGATTATTTTAAAGTGGAAAAAGATTACACTCTCGAAATTGGGTTAACGCCCAACCGAAGCGATGCCAACTCGCATATTGGCGTAGCCCGCGATTTAGCTGCGGCTTTGAATGTTGCCTATAAATCGAAAGTTACTTTTCAGAAACCTGATACAAGTGCATTCAAAGTAGCAGAAACAACAAAAAATATTTCTGTTCAGGTAAATGACACCGATGCCTGCCCGCGCTACTCAGGTGTAGTAATCGCAAATGTTACCGTAGCCGATTCCCCCGAATGGCTTAAAAATAAACTTACCGCCATAGGTGTAAAGTGTGTAAATAATGTGGTGGATGTAACCAACTATGTACTGCACGAATATGGGCAACCCTTACATGCTTTCGATGCCGATAAAATTACCGGAGGAAAAGTGATAGTGCAAAAAGGCAGCAACGCAAAGTTTAAAGCATTAGACGGATTGGAGTATCAACTCAATGCCGATGATTTGCTGATTTGCAATGCCGAAGGGGCTATGTGTATTGCCGGTGTGTATGGAGGTGCCCAAAGCGGAGTAACCGCTTCCACCAAAAATGTGTTTCTCGAAAGCGCCTATTTTTCGCCCGCAGGCATTCGCAAAACTTCTTCGCGCTTACACCTGCGTACCGATGCTGCCACACACTTCGAAAAAGGCTGCGACCCCAACATTACGGTTGAAGCACTTAAACGTGCGGCTTTACTTATTCAGGAAATTGCCGGAGGAGAGGTGGCATCGAAAATAATAGATATTTATCCTAATCCTGTTGGTGATACTAAAGTAGAAGTTTCATACAACAGTATGTTGCGCTTAATGGGTTTTACTATCGAAAAGGAAACCATTCGCAACATCCTACAGCATCTCGAAATAAAAGTTGAGAAAGAAGAAGGCGATATGCTGCAACTGCTTATCCCCTCGTTTAAAACCGAAGTAACCCGCGAAGCCGATGTGGTGGAAGAAATTCTTCGCATTTACGGCTACAACAGTTTCACTTTGCCCAAACAGGTAAAAGCCAACTTGTCGTTTACGCCTGCGATAAACACAGTTAAACTGCAAAACGTAGTTGCCGATATGCTGAGCGGAGCAGGCATAAACGAAATTTGGACCAACTCGGTTACCCAATCAAAATTTGAACAGGATAAAACCTTACAACAACAGCAGGTAAAGTTGCTTAACAGTCAAACTGCCGAGTTGGATTCGTTGCGTACTTCCATGCTGTATTCGGGCTTGGAAGTAATTGCCTACAACCAAAACCGCAAACATGCCGATTTGCGCTTGTTCGAATTTGGCTCTACGTATCACAAAACTTCCGAAGAGTTTAAGCAGCAACAACATCTTGCCTTGTGGTTTACCGGAAAAACTTTTGACGACAACTGGGTTGGCAAAAGCGAGCCATATAATTTTTATCACTTAAAAGATGTTACGTTGCGCCTTTTACAACGGTTAGGGCATCGGCACTTTGAAAAGGAATATATTGAAACCGTTCCGTTTAACTTTGGATTGATTTTGAAAAACGAAGGCGTAGAAGTTGCACGGTTGGGCAGCATAAGCAAAAAAGTGTTACAGCAGTTTGATGTAAAGCACGAGGTTTTCTTTGCGTGCTTAAACTGGAATTACCTGTTGGAAAAATCGCAATTCAACAAAGTTTCCTTCAGCGAATTACCGAAATTCCCTACTGTTAAACGCGATTTGGCAATGGTAGTTGCCGATACCTTGCAGTTTGAAGCCATCGAAAAAATTGCCTTTGCCGAAACCAAAAAACTGTTGCAGGAAGTTTCGTTGTTTGATGTGTACAAAGGCGATAAAATCGAGAAGGGGAAAAAATCGTATGCCATCAGTTTTGTTTTTCAGCACCCCGACAAAACCCTTACCGACCATGAAATTGAAAAACTGATGAGCCGCCTGATGAGCAAATACGAATCGGAGTTGGGTGCGGTGATAAGGAAGAACTAACCTTACCCCGAAAGGGTTTAAAACCCTTTCGAGGTTACTCAACCATCAATCAGTAAAAAATCCTGTCAACACGCAGCCGTGTCCTAAACAAATAGTCTGCTATGGGGCATCTTTGCAGTGTAATATGCAACAGATACTCACAGGTTGGAATTTTTTTCGCGTCTTGCGCGTAATAGCAGGATTGGCGATAGTAGCTTTCGCGTTAGATAAAGGCGATTGGGCAATAGCTGCCGTAGGCGGCTTGTATTCGTTTATGGCAGTTATAAATGTAGGCTGTGCGTACAACGCATCCTGCGCTTCGCAGGCTGACAAATACCATCAACGCGCAAATGCGAAAGCAGAAAGCGTAACTTTCGAGGAAATTAAATCCTGAAACATGTTCGGAAAAGGAAGCAAATTATACAGCATAGTAGGCATGAAATGCCCTCGCTGCCACGAAGGTCCCCTTTGGCGCAGTCCGTTTTACAAACTTAAGTTGTACGACATGCACGAAAGCTGTCCTGTGTGCGGCTTAAAATATGAGCGCGAAGTGGGTTTTTGGTGGGGCGCTATGTATGTGGCGTACACTTTCAGTTCGGGAGCTTTGCTTATTGTAATGCTGGTAACGCTGTTGGTGCTTAAATGGGAATTGCCTGCTGTGTTTACTGCGGTGGGAATAACAGCTTTAATTGGTTTTACTTACAACGCCCGCCTTGCCCGCTCTGCGTGGATTAACATGGTGGTACACTACAACCCCAACTGGAGGAAAGAGAACGAAGAAAACGAGAAGAAGTTAAGCGAAGCGAAGCCGGAAGCGGCTCCAATCGGAACTCCGCAATGAAAACTTTCAATCAAATACTCCAATCGGAAAAGCCAGTACTGCTGGTTTTTTCAGCCGCATGGTGCGGACCATGCAAAATGCTGGAACCGGTGTTAGCGCAACTAAAAGAAAGAATGAAGGAACATGTAAATGTTGTGAAGTTGGATATTGATGAACATCCCATAGCCACAACTGCCTGTAAAGTTCAACAGGTGCCTACACTTATGTTGTTCGAAAAGCAGGAAGTAAAATGGAAGGACTGCGGCTTTCATACCGCTGAAAAATTAGAAAACATCATCAATACACATTTACATCTACCATCGGCAAAACACGAAGCATGAACTTTGTAATGAAATACCGTTTAATTTTTGCCGGAATCGTTTTTGGTGCCTTGGCAGGTTTCCTTTATTGGAAGTTTGTGGGCTGCTCATCGGGCACTTGCGCCATTACCTCCAACCCGCTCAACAGCACACTTTACGGAGCCATGCTGGGCGGCTTAGCCTTCGACCTGTTCCGGAAAAACGAACAGAAATCATCTGAATGAATGAGTAACGTCAGCATTCTTATACCTGCTTTACATGAACTTCGTATCATTAAAATAATTGAAAATGGAAGCGCATTTTTATGAAGTGAATGTTAATTGGAAAGAAAACCGGAGAGGAACAATGAACTCCCCCGAACTGAACACAACTATTGAAGTAGCCACCCCTCCACAATTCCCGAAAGGCGAAGCGGGTGTATGGTCGCCCGAACATTTGTTTACTGCTGCGGTAAGCAGTTGCCTTATGACCACTTTTTTGGCAATAGCCGAAAATTCGAAACTGGAGTTCACTTCGTTTGATGTAAAAAGCAAAGGAAAATTGGAGGTGGCAGAAGGAAAATATTTGATGACAGAAGTTATACTGGAGCCGGTACTCACCATTGCTCATGGAAAAGATACCGAAAGAGCCGGACGCATTCTCCAAAAAAGCGAAGCCGCTTGCCTTATCTCCAATTCCATAAAATCAAAAATTACCATGATTCCCACTGTGTTGGTGGCACACGAAAAATCGTTGGCATAATACACAAGTTGATGGCACGAAGCGGCATTCCTGTTTACAGTATTTGCAACTTGCTGGGTACCGACCGGTGCCTTACCGACTTATTGGTGTTAAACCTGCGTTCATTCCTTGCCGAATCGCCCGATTTAATTTTTCCGCACCGTCATTCTTTTTATCAAATCCTGTTTATCACAAAGGGAAAAGGGAAACACCGTATTGATTTTGAAACACACACGGTAAAACCCATGCAGGTACATTTTTTGGCGCCCGGGCAAATTCATAATTGGAAGTTTTCACCCGATGCCGATGGCTACATCATAAACTTCGATGGAAGTTTCATTACATCAGTTTGCCACAACCCGCACTTCTTAAACGAATTCCCCTTTTTCAACTCCATTACCAACCGCTCGGTACTGGAACTGAAAAAGGACGCGCAGCCTCAGGTAACAAATTTAATGAATAGCATGATGAGTGAATTTCGCGGAGAGCAAGATTACCGAAACGATAGTTTGCGCGCCTTGCTTTTGCAATTGCTTATTACGCTGGCGCGACACTGCAAACCCGATACTAAAACTCCGGCTGCCCGCTATAACTATGTGCTTATCCGCAACTTCGAAAACTTGATTGAACAAAACTTCCGCAGCAAAAAATTACCTAAAGAATATGCTGCCTTGCTTTTTATAACGCCCAACCATTTGAATGCACTTTGTAAATCAACTGTTGGAAAATCGGCAGGCGAAATGATACGCGACCGCGTGTTGCTCGAAGCAAAACGTTTACTGGCAAACAGCGCTATGACCATTGCTGAAGTAGCATACTATTTACAGTTTGAAGACAATGCCTATTTCAGTCGCTTCTTTAAAAAATACACCGGGCACACACCCGAAGAATTCAGAAAAATGCAAAACACATAAACCATAAACTTTTTGTTAACCCTTAAACATTGAACCATGAACGGAAACAACAAAACCCTCGATACGGGCAAACTGGAAAAAGTATCGGCTGTTTTTAGAACGATTGCACACCCCACGCGGTTGGCAGTACTCGAACTGTTAGATAAGAACGGGCAAATGAGTGTAAACGAACTTATGGCAATTACCAACTGCGAACAATCGCTACTTTCGCACCATTTGGCTAATATGCGAAGCACCGGTCTGCTTAAAAGCGAGCGCAAAGGGCAAAACATTTTTTACTCTATAAAAGAGGAAAAAATAACTGAGGTTGTTCGCTGTATTGAGCAGTGCAAAATAAACTAAGCGAGTAGTAATGGACATTTGCTGCACAAACGATTCGGAGCAAAACCTAGACCGCGAATTTTGGGATAAACATTGGCGCGACAACCAAACCGGTTGGGACATGGGCGCGGTATCGCCTCCGCTTAAAGAATACATTGATCAACTGGACGCAAAAGATATAGCCATTCTTATTCCCGGCTGTGGCAATACATACGAGGCGGAATATTTATTGCAAAACGGATTTACAAATGTAACGGTAATAGATATTTCGCCCACGCTTACCGCGGCACTTCAACAAAAATTCGGTGAAGCAGTCGGAAGAACCATTCACATTGTTTGTGGCGATTTTTTTGAACTGAATAACGCGTTCGATTTAATTCTGGAACAAACATTTTTCTGCGCGCTCTCACCCAAACTGCGGTTAAAGTATGTTATGAAAATGCACAGCCTTTTAAAGCCGGGCGGTAAACTGGTAGGTTTGCTTTTCAATAAACAATTTGAACAGGAGGGCCCGCCTTTTGGAGGAACCGCACAGGAATACGAAATGCTCTTTGCACCCTACTTCAGGTTTAAAACATTTGAAGAGTGCCGCAACTCGCATCCGAAGCGGAAGGGTTCCGAACTGTTTATCAACTTTGTAAAACATTGAATTATGGAAGGAAAATTTCAGGACATAATTAACTCCGACAAACCGGTGTTGATTGACTTTAGCGCAGAATGGTGCGGACCTTGCAAAATGATGGCGCCAATTTTAAAAGACCTTTCTGCCCGCGTGGGCGATTCGGCACGCATCATTAAAATTGATGTGGACAAAAACCCGCAGTTAGCATCGGCTTATCAAATTAGCGGTGTGCCTACACTAATGGTGTTTCAGAAAGGAGAAATTAAATGGCGGCAAAGCGGTGTAGTACCTGCCAATACACTCGAACAAATTCTAAAACAATATTCCAACTAAACTATGATTCAATCAGCCAACAAACTTTGGTTATTATTTGTTACGGTATTTACCCTCACATCGTGCAACTCAACAGGGCAGCCGGTAAAAAATCTTAATGCCGATGCTTTTGAGAAAGGTATAAGCAGCGATAAAATTCAACTGGTAGATGTTCGTACGCCTGAAGAATATTCCGAAAAGCGAATTCTTAATTCCACAAACATTAATGTTAACGGATCCGATTTCGAAAAGCAGATGGGCAGTTTGGATAAGAATAAACCAACCTACTTCTACTGTTTGGCAGGCAGCCGCAGTGCTACCGCGGCAAACTGGGCGGTAAAAAACGGATTTAAAGAAGTGTATAATTTGGAAGGAGGAATTACCGCATGGATAGGCGCTAAAAAACCGGTGGAAGTTCCGGGTGGCGGAAGTGTTGCCACAGGAATGAGCTTTGACGACTACCTCAAGCATGTAAAGTCCGACAAATTAGTGCTGGTAGATTTTAATGCTACTTGGTGCGGTCCGTGTAAAATACTTAAGCCTATTGTAGAGAAAGTGGTAAAGAAAAATGCAAGCAAGGTGCAGTTGTTCGATATTGATGTGGACAAAAACCCCGATGTGGCAAACGCCATGAATGTGAAAGCAATTCCTTTGTTACTGCTTTACAAAAACGGCAAAGAAGTATGGCGGCAAATGGGCTTAACTGATGAAGCCACTCTAACCGAAAAGGTGAAGGAGTTTGGGAATTGAAGGTACACCACACTACTTAGCCGATACCACCACCTGACTCAATATACCGTTTTCGAACCAGCACGAAAGTATATGCGTATCGTACACATACTCATTGTAGCCCGATGAAGTGTAAGCAGTGGTTGGTTTGCCCAATACTTGCTTTACCTCATTGGTGTTCATGGCAAAGTTGAGTTTAGATGGCAGTGCCCCCGTGTAATTGCCGTAAATAGAACTTTCCTTGTGCAGGTGTATTTCAAACACTTTTCCATCCTTAAGTATTACTTCTATTCCTTCGCCCGATTGGTAGCGGGCCGCGGTGGACTGTTCCAGCTTGTAAGCACTTACAAAATTTTTAAACTCTTCGCTGCTTTCATCTTTGCCAACCAGTTCGGCAAAATTTTGTGCGTAAAGCGTTGATGCGGTAAAAATGATGAAAAGAAACGTGGTCAGGCGTTGCATATATTAAACTGTTTACGGCTTAAAGATATAAAATGTGAAGTTCAGTAACACGAAAGCACTTAATGGACGTTTTCATTCTACTGTTTACTTTCACCTAAAATTTTAACTATGGTTCAACAGGCTGTTGCACAAATTATAGAGCGCGATTTACTTAAACTGAAAGAAGAATTGTTGCTATACACAAATGAGGAAGTTGTATGGCATACAGCAAAAGGTATCAGTAACTCAGCCGGAAACTTGTGCTTGCACTTAATTGGCAACCTCAATCACTTTATAGGGGCAACGCTTGGCGGTACCGGTTATGTTCGCAACCGCCCTGCCGAGTTTGAAACCAAATACGTTCCGCGCGAAACCTTGTTGAAAGAAATTGACAACACCCTTGCAATAGTAAAGAACACCATGCAACAGGTAACAGATGAAGAACTGCAGAAAGAATTTCCGCTTGAGTTAGCGGGCAAAAAATACCTCACTGGCTTTTTCCTTTTGCATCTAACCACCCATTTGTCGTACCACTTAGGGCAAATAAATTACCACCGCAGGCTGCTTGCCGCAGCATAACAGACATCAGTTGTTATGTACCGATATTTTTCCAATTTCGCCCCGTTTGTTGTATGAGCATTTCGCCCCAGGTTTTTGAGAATACGAAAGTGGCTTTTGCCGCTAAAACAGATGGCGATTTACAGCAAGCTAAAGTTCTCTTTACTTTAATGGCAAACAATCGCTTGGTTGAACTGGGCAGTTCGCTGGCAATTTCAGCCTTGCAGTTTCACTTACCGGTGGCTCCGCTCTTTCGGTGGACGGTGTATAATCATTTTTGCGGTGGAGAAACGTTTGAAGAATGCAAAAAAGTAATCCGCCAATTAGAAGAAAGTAACACAGGCGTTTTGCTCAATTACGGAGTAGAGTTAAAAGAAACAGACGAAGATTTCGATAAGGCATTGGCGCAAAACAAAGAGGCGGTTGAATTTGCTTCGGGCAATAAAGCCGTAAAAGCCGTATGCGTAAAACCTACAAGCTACGGAAGGTTAGCGCTGTTCGAAAAAATACAGCAAGGCACAAAACTCACCAAAGCCGAGCAGAAAGAATTCGAACGGGTGAAAGAGCGCTTTGACGAATTGTGCAGTTATGCTGCTTCAAAAAACACAGCGCTTTATATTGATGCCGAAGAAAGCTGGATACAAGATACACTGGATGCAATGGTGGAAGAATTGATGAGCCGATACAATCGCGAAAGCTGTGTGGTATTCAACACTTTTCAACTGTACCGTTGGGACAGGCTGGCATATCTGCAAAAGCAAATTGATAAAGCAAAAACGGATGGTTACTTACTTGGCGCAAAATTAGTACGCGGTGCTTACATGGAAAAAGAGCGTGAGCGGGCAACTGAAAAAAATTACAAATCGCCCATACATGCCAACAAGCAAGGTGTTGATGAAGATTTCGACAAAGCAGTAGCACTTTGTTTGGAGAATATAAATGCAGTGTATGTGTGCATTGCTTCGCAAAGCGAGCAAAGCAATTTGAATGCCATGCAAATGATGGAAGAAAAAAACATGGAGCCGGGTAACAAGCGGGTGGTGTTTTCGCAGTTGTACGGCATGGGCGATAACATTACGTTTAACCAGGCAAAACTGGGATTTAATGCCACCAAGTATTTGCCCTACGGACCAGTAAAAGAAGTAATACCTTACCTTATAAGGCGCGCACAGGAAAATACTTCAGTTGCCGGACAAACCGGGCGCGAGTTGTCGCTTATCAAAAAAGAATTGAAGCGCAGAAAAGGTTGCTGATTACTGTAGCGGATTAGCAGGCAATTGAAATTCCGGTTTCGATTTTATGTATTTGCGATCCTTATCATCAAAATAAAAGTTAACCGAATTGCCCGCTTCGGAGTTCCAGATGTACACCACTTCATCATGATTTTTTTCTACAAAAGGAACCATCATTACATTTTGCGAAATACCTGTGTTGGTAGGTAGCTGAAAATCCGATTTTGCTTTAATAAATCGCTTTTCCAACTCATCGAAATACCACATCATAGACGCACCATTGATGATGCTCCAAACCAATACCACCTCGCTTTTATCGCTGCCTATGTACGGATACATCATTACACTGCCCGAAACCCCGGGCGATGATGGCAATTGATAATTCTCGGTTGCCTTCAGGAATCTTTTCTCTGCATTACCGTAATACCATGAAACTGACCTGCCGGAGTTGGCATCCCAAACCAATACAACTTCGCTTCCGTCCTTACCAATGTAAGGGTGCATCATTACTTTTCCGCTTACACCCGTAGCAGCAGGCAGTTGATACTGTGCAGTTGATTTCAAAAATTTCTTCTCGGCATTATCATAGTAAAACGAAACCGATTTACCGGTGGCAGTTTCCCAACAAAGTACTACTTCGCTGCCATCGCTGCCAATGTACGGAAACATCATAATGTTACCTGTTAAACCGATGCTCTGCGGCAGCTGGTAGTTATCGGTATTCTTCAGCATTTTCTTTTCTGCTTCGTCATAATACCACGAAACCGACTGTCCGGTTGTGGTATTCCAAACCAAAATTACTTCCGAACCATCGGCACCTATGTAGGCTTTCATCATTACATTGCCCGTAACCCCGGGGTTGGCAGGCAATTGAAAGCCGGCACCGGCTTTTTTCATTTTCTTCTCCGCTTCATCGTAATACCACTCTACCGATTTTCCGGTTTTAGTGTCGTATACCATTACCACTTCCGACTTATCCTTACCAACAAAAGGCAACAGCATAATGCTGCCTTGAGCAAAAGCCGGAAACATGAAAAAGAAAAGAATGACCGAAGAAAAAAGTTGCTTTAGCATAGTCAGGCAGTTTTAGTGCAAAGAAAGCCGAATACTTTTGAAAATGCAGGAGTCAGTAGCCGTTTGCTTCTGCCTATTTCACCTTTTTAGTGTAAACCGCTTCTGCCAGCCATAAAAACTCGTGAGCAAAGGTATGAATGGCGTTGGTAAAACTTTCTTCGATCAGTTTTCCTTCGGCATCAAACTTTTTGGTCATAGCAGGCACAATTAGCATGTTGGGGCAGGGAATGCCGAACAAGCCGCAAATCATGTTCTGCATTTGTTGGGCGGCACGCATGCCTCCCAGCGCACCATCGGAGGCAGTAACAATGCCAAAGGTTTTGTGCGTTTGTTTCGGAAAATGGTCGAACAGGTTTTTCATGGCTACCGAATAGCCACCGTTGTATTCGGGGGTTACAATCACAAATGCATCGGTCGCAAAAACGAGCGAGGCCAAATTGCGGTATTGCTCAGGAGCATGGGCGGGTGTGCTCCAAACATCTTCCACAAAAGGCAGCGGGTGTTCGCTCAGTTTAAGAATGGTGTATTGATGTTGCGGATATTTTTCGCTCAAATACTGCTGCAAAAATTTTGCTACACGCACCGTTACACTTTGCTGCCGCGGACTGCTCGATACTATGGTAATATTCATTCCCTTTCAATTTCTCGTTACCGCAAATACACAAAGTTTTTTTGAAATGAACTCTTCAAAAACACTTTCTTTTGACATACAAGGCAATTTCCCATATTCACAGAATGTTATTGAGGCAAACAACATGAAAAAAAGTCTGTTCCGGGACAAGGATATATTCTTCTCCACCATTTTTGTTTTTGCATTTATAGGATTGCTGAAACTTTCTTTTTTACACATTCCTCAATTAGACCCCATTCATGCCGCCTTTGAAGATTTTGAAATTTCGGACATTGTTTACCAACATAAGCGCGACAATAAAGTTGCCGATATCAATAATCCCATAGTAATTGTAGAAATAGGAAATACACGGGAAGAAATTGCTGCTCAGGTAGAAGCAATCAATGCCCATACGCCCAAAGTAATTGCGGTAGATGCTTATTTTCTTAGTCCGAGCGACAGCGTACGAACCGACAGCATATTACTGGCAACTTTTAGCAAGGCAAACAATTTGGTGGTTGGTTGTTTTATTGAAAATGCAATAAACTCTGAAGAATTAGTTGTTATAAAAAACTTTATCGCCCTTGACAGTATTTGCCACAGCGGGTTTATCAATTTTGTAGGTGAGGAAAGTAAAACCATTCGTTATTTCAGCCCAACGTTACAGGCAAACGGAGAACCGGTTAACTCCTTTGCTGCAGAAATTGTGCGCTTGTTCGACAGCACCAAGTATCAACAACTTATACAGCGTGGTAAGGGAGTAGAGCGAATAAATTTTTCGCACTCTCCCTCACAATACATTCCGGTTATAGCTGCCGGTGAAGTAACTGACGGAAGCGTTCCCTTAGATTTTCTGAAAGATAAAATTGTGATTCTTGGCGCCATTGACAGCAGCAACCTCAACGATCTGCACTTTACGCCCATGAACCAACGTATGGCGGGCAGGTCAAAGCCCGATATGCCTGGGGTATTTATACATGCCAATATTGTAGAAATGATTTTGAGCGGGAGTTACATCACTAAAATTCCCGATTGGGTGATGTTTGTTTTTTCGGTGCTGTTTACCTACATAACCACTGTTTTTTATGTGTACTACTTTGTGGAGAAACACATCTGGTATCATCTCATGGCTAAGATTGTGCAGTTTGCCTTTTTTGGTTTTTTTGTTTATATAGAAGTTATGCTACTTAACAAATGGCAAATTAGCCTTTCGGATAAAATTGTTTTAGTGCCCATAGTGCTGTTGGTTGACCTATTGTACTTTTACGATGCCTTTGTTAAATGGCTGCATAAACGATTTGGCTACAGCACTTACTTTATGCACGGACATTAACATCTTTCGATGAAAAAAATCTTTACACTGCTTTTGGTACTTATAGTAGTGGACGGTAGTTCGCAGAGTTATACTTTGGCTTACTTTAAAGGGCATGTAGAGGTATTAAATGGCACTGTATGGGAGCCGCTAAAAAACATTAGCACGGTTGTATCAAAAAGTCAAACCATAAAAGTTGGAGATAAGTCGGAAGCTATTTTTACCGATGCTCAAAAGCAAACCATCTATCTCTCCAAACCCGGCACCTATCCGGTGGTTGATTTTCCTAAGTATATTACCTCCAAAGCCAAGGTATCGCTTTCAGCTTATTATATGAATTACATTGCTCATCAGATAACTCATACTGAAACCAACCCCGAGAAAAATTACAAAGAGCAGTTAAAGAATAAGGGTGGGGTTTCAAGAGCACATGCAGGGGTATGTTTGTTGGGCCCTGTAAATACTACTGCTGTGATTGATTCAGAAATTGCGTTCCTGTGGAAGAATGTGAGCAGCGATAACTATACTTTACTCATTTACGATGATGAGGAAAAAACTTCTGTAAAGATAAGCGAAACGGTAAAGGATACTTTTTTTATGCTTAACCGCTTCACTCATCGTTTGGAGCATGGTAAAACTTACTATTGGACAATAACATCTCCTGCCATACGCCCCTGCGAAACATTCTCCTTTACTATACTTTCGAAAGATTTGGAGAGGAAGGCAAAAGCTGACCTTAGAAAGTTGCAAGCAAGCACTGAGTTTACCGGAGCTATGAAAGAAGCTGTAATAGGGAAGTTTTTTGAGGAGAAAGGATTGTACGAAAATGCGAGAAGGTGTTATCTAAAAGCGTCTGCATTGGAGCCGGAGAGTGAAACATTTAGTTTGCTTTTACAGCAAATTGCAGCAAAGCCGTAACATTTAAACCTAAACACATCATTGCTTTGTAAATTCGAAATTGTTTCCCCTGTTTATCTTCAACTGTTCTTCATTTGGTAAAGCACCAATACGAGCACAGTTCGTCATGTTAAAATATCTATCGAGTATTAACCACATATTTTTGCAGCCTTAAACGGCTAACACCCCACAAACAAAAGGCTGTTCCAAAATTTGAGAACAGCCTTTTTGCTAAGTGGTTATGAAATCTACTACTTGTTAGATCCTGCTTTTAATCCCGGATGTGGAGCCGGTGGATTACTACTGCCTGCTTCACCATCGTTAGCATAGCGGAACTCAACTTTATTCTTCATCTTCTTCTCATAAGCTGTTCCCGAAGCAGCTTTCTTGCCTCCCACGTATTTTACAATAAATCTATCGCGTGAAATACCATACTTCTCTACCAAATAGTCCACCGCAGCATTCGCACGGTTCCAACTCAACTGTTCATTATACTTCTGGTCATTGCGCGACTCATCGTAGCCTGTTACTACCAACCGCATATCGGGGCACATTTGCATACGCTCCGCTATCTGATGCAGGTTGCCAAAGTATTGTGGGTCTAAGTAGTATTTGTCTTCATCAAAAACTACAGAAGGTAACTCAATTTTAGCACAGTCATATCCACCGGAACCCTTCTTTCCTTTATTTATACCACCTGGACCACCAGGTCCACCGGGACCATCAGGGCCAAAAGCTCCATCTTCGCTAAAGCCGGTTGTATCGCAACAAGGATTGGGCGGAATAATTGCTTTTCCGGCAGAATCAACAGGATAGCCCGGAGGCGAAAACGGCTCTGCATCCTCACAATCTATAATTCCATCTTTATCACTGTCTAACGAAACACCCTTTGTATCAACAGGGCAGCCTGGTTTAGTGTTAGGCTCTTTATCTAGTTGGTTGATTACACCATCATCATCATCATCTTTCAAAATATCATCCTTAACTGCTTTCGGATCAACATCTCCCAATTTCTTGTACGGGTGATAAACCGGATTGAGCCAAAACATTGGCTCGGTTCTCTTTTTAGGATTACCTAAATGGAAGAAAATACCGATAGATGTATAAGAAAGGTTGTCCAAATTACGAGTGAATCCGGCATGGGCGTCCTGCTGCCAACGATAGCCGTCAAGCAAATCGCTTCCGGTAAAAATTAACCGTTGTTCTAAGCCTAAGGTTACCCATTTAGATACATGAAACTGCACCCCTGCACCAACAGTTCCGGCAGGTAAAAACTGCCAATTTTTTATACCCGGTACGTTGTTCTCATGCTCAGCTAAAGTTTCATACTTACCATCTAAAATTTTGTCAAGTCGTTTAAGCGCTTCCTTTCGTCTGTCTAATCTGTCGTTTACATAATTGGGGTTTCCGGACGAATTAATATAGAGTGAGTACACATTTGAAAAATCATACACATCGTTGTTCTCATTTAATGCATCCACATAAGTGGTGGTCATTGCGGCACTTACACCGGCCAATAAGTAGAAGTTTACAACATTCCTTTCTTTGTGGAACCGTATGTTGCCGATATTGATTACCGCAGCTAAATGGGCCTCATGAACATAGGTTCGGTAGTTGTAAAAGAACACCTTGTTCATGTTAATGTTATCGGTAGTGTTGGGTTTATTAAGGCGCGGATTGTTCCAGTAATTTACATTAGGATCGTACCTGCCGGTAAGTGCCGGATTAAACTGTAGGTTTTCATCAGCTTCCCAGTTTCTTCCGGTAGTCATCATATAATTGTATCCAAAACGAAGCGAAGCAAAATAACCAATTGACTTTCTAATGGTAGCCCCTACTCCAATGTTTTGTATTAATCCTTTAATGTTCACGTAGGGTTTAACGTCACCGCTCACAAAAGCTGAACCAAAGTTGATACCCAACTCCCACATATCTTTTGGTTTGGATGGGAAATAATATTGATTGCTAAGATATGCCTGTTGTTGTTTTTCCTTCTTCTTACCCTTTTGGTAAGGCGCCCCCTCCTGGTCGTAACGCATCATCAAAGGAGTAGAAATTCCTCGCCTTTGATAAAAGTTGTACCTATCAGACTCCATATCGGGCTGCATAAACTGTGTTTGGTTTTGGGCATCTTTGATAGAGTCTCCTTTCAGAGATTTACCTTTTTTTCCCTCACCTTCCGATTGCTGCTGAACTTCTTGCGGGTCTTTTACCTCTTCTACTACGGATTCTTCCTTAGCGGCTTTGGTTTTCTTTTTGTTTTTGCCCGAATCCTGCGCTATTACCCAAGTGCTTAACAGCAGCAGGATAACAAGCGTTCCGAATTTTGTAAAGTTTCTCATACTCTTAGTTTCACTTTGTCAAGCGTTCCTCAAATACTATAAAACACCGTAAACTATGCGATGCCTTACAGAGGGCAACAAATTAAAGTAAAAAAAGCGAGTTGGTAAAAAGTAAAGTAGTGAGGAGGCAAAACCCGATTTCTCAAAAAATTAGGTGTTCAGAAATTTGGAAGTTAATATGCCCTGTCATTTTTGCCATCTATGTAATTCATAAAAGCCCGATTTGCCACTTTATTGCCCCCCGGAGTAGGGTAATTACCCGTAAAATACCAATCGCCAAGGTTATTGGGGCAAGCTGTATGCAGGTCTTCAATGGTTTGGTAAATTACCTGAACATCGGCAAAAATGTGCTTTGGGCGTACTATTTCGGAAATTTTTCCGGATATCTCTTCGGGAGTAAAAAGGTCGTACAATTCCTTTACGTGGTTTTTTACATCGTTTTCGGGCTCTCGTAATGCTGCTTTACACTTTTCGTAAACTTCAGTCAACTTGTCGGAAAGCCCTCTGTCTTTCAGTAACTCAATTAAAGCACGAAAAGCAACAAAATCGTACATGCGGCTCATATCAATTCCATAACAATCGGGATAGCGGATTTGAGGAGCTGACGAAACGATAATAATTTTTTTAGGGCTTAACCTGTCAAGTATAGAAAGAATGCTTTTCTGAAGTGTAGTGCCGCGCACAATGGAATCGTCAATCACCACCAGTGTATCTGTATTGGCTTTAACCGAACCGTAAGTAATGTCGTACACATGGCTAACCATTTCATCGCGCGAAGTATCATCAGTAATAAACGTGCGGGCTTTTACATCTTTTACGGCAATTTTTTCCCAACGTACGCGCATGTTCAGAATGTTCAGCACCTGCTCATCGGTCAATTTTTTAGAGCGGACTATCTGGTCTTTTTTATATTCATTCAGGTAGTCTTCTATTCCTTTCATTAAACCATAAAACGCTACTTCTGCTGTATTGGGGATAAACGAAAACACGGTGTTTTCTAAATCGTAATCTATGGCTTTCAGTACAGCGTTAGTCAGATTGTAGCCTAGTTGTTTTCGCTCGTTGTAAATTTCTTTGTCTGTTCCACGGCTGAAATAAATTCGCTCGAAACTGCACGATTTTTTCTCGCCCGGGTCGCGCACCAAATCATGTTTTACTCTTCCGTCTTTCTTAATCACCAGCGCATGCCCCGGTTCTACTTCTTTTATTTTCTCAAAAGGCACGTTGAAGGTGGTTTGTATGGCAGGGCGCTCCGAAGCTACCACCACTACTTCATCATCGTAGTAATAATATGCCGGACGAATGCCGTTAGGATCGCGCAGTACAAATGCATCGCCATGCCCAAACATGCCTGCCATGGCATAGCCGCCATCAAAATCCTTAGCCGAGCGCGATAAAATTCTGCGAACGCTCAACTCTTTTACAATAAAATCGGTAATTTCTTTATTGCTGTAACCGCGGTCTTTGTACTTATCGAAAATGGTTTGTACTTCATCATCCAGAAAATGTCCGATTTTCTCCATTACGGTAATGGTATCGCTTAACTCGCGCGGGTGCTGACCGAGATGAATCAATAGCTTGAACTGCTCATCTACATTGGTCATATTGAAGTTGCCCGCTAATACCAAATTTCGCGTCATCCAGTTGTTTTCGCGAATAAACGGATGACAGGAGCTATCGGTATTTTTACCGTAAGTGCCGTAACGCAAATGCCCCAATAACAATTCTCCAACAAACGGGCTGTGTTGCTTGTGCCATTCTGCCTCTGCAACAGGATTTTCCAAAGGTTTGCGTTCTTTAGAAAAAGTGGAAAATATCTGGCTGAAAACATCAACAATAGGCTGCTGATTTACACTGCGAGCACGATTTATGAAGTGACTGCCCGGGTGCGGGTCTAACTTAATGACTGCAGCACCGGCACCATCCTGCCCTCGGTTGTGCTGCTTTTCCATCAACAAATACAGTTTGTTGAGGGCATAAGACACGGTGCGGTATTTTTCTATGTAGTAATCGAGAGGCTTAAGTAAACGAATGAGGGCTATGCCGCACTCGTGTTTTATAGGGTCGCTCATAAAGAGGACACAAATATAAGAGTTGGCATTAAACGGAAGCTATTCCTTAAAATACCTTTGTATTTTTTATGCTTAGAGCAAATCACTCACAATCTTATCTATGCTTAAGCCTTCTGCTTCTGCCTTATAGTTTTTAAACACACGATGGCGAAGAACCGGCAGGGCAATTGCCTGTACATCTTCAATATCGGGGGAGTATTTGCCCCTGATGGCTGCGTGGCATTTAGCACCCAACACCAAATATTGTGATGCTCTGGGACCCGCCCCCCAACTCACATAGTTATTTACAGAAGCCAATGAATCGGGGCGACCTGGACGGGTGTTATTTACCAACTTGACTGCATATTCCAACACATTATCGGCAATGGGAATTCTGCGAATAAGTTGTTGAAAGTACAGAATTTCCTGAGCGTGCATTTTTTTACTCAAAGTAGCTTTACTGCCGGTGGTGGTGTTTTTTACCACCGAAATTTCTTCGTCATAACTTGGATAGTCAAGATTAATGGAGAACATAAAGCGGTCTAGCTGGGCTTCGGGCAACGGGTAGGTTCCTTCCTGTTCAATCGGGTTTTGCGTTGCCAAAACAAAAAACGGCAGGTCGAGCTGATGTTTCTTGCCCGACACAGTTACACTTCTTTCTTGCATGGCTTCCAGCAATGCCGACTGTGTTTTTGGAGGGGTACGGTTTATTTCATCGGCAAGAATAATATTGGCAAATACCGGACCGCGGTTAAAACGAAAGTTGCGGCTTTCATCCAAAATTTCAGAGCCTATTATATCGCTTGGCATTAAATCGGGCGTAAACTGAATGCGGTTGAAACTTAAATCGAGCACATCGGCAATGGTGTGTACCATCAGTGTTTTTGCCAAGCCCGGCACGCCAATCAGCAAGCTGTGTCCATCGCAAAAAACGGAGATGAGAATATTTTTTACGACTTCGTCCTGCCCTACAATTACACGCGCCACCTCGTTTTTCAGTTCTTTATACTTGGCAGCGAAGGCATCAAGCGCTTCTACATCGGAGTTAAACATGCTTTAAAATTTAAAGGGCAAAAAAGTGATTTCGAAAAGTTGCTTTCAACAATAAGATTGATGCGGACAAAGAAAGAAAATTTGCACAAGTAGATAGCTGCAACATATATTGTTTGGCGGCAGCGGTATTCTTTTTAATACCGCAAAAGCGTTTAAGTTTGCAGTCCTCTGAAAAAAGAGTTGACCCCGCTGTAGCGGGGTTGTGTCTAAAAGCCCGGGTGGCGAAATTGGTAGACGCGCTCGTTTCAGGTGCGAGAGCCGCAAGGTGTGGGGGTTCGAGTCCCTTCCCGGGCACCATTTTAATTAGCTAATTAGCCAAAGTGCCGGTTAGCTAATTTTATTTTCGCCAAGTGCGAGTTCAAGACACCTTTAACCTTCTTTCGAAACTTAATACAACAAAAATTGCCAATGCACTTTCTGTTGTTGCTTCATTTTATTTTTCCAAATGGACAAGGCTCCCCACCCAATGGGGTATGCCCTTTAACATTTCCATTGAACCTACCACGAATTGCAACCTGGGTTGCCCCGAATGCCCAAGCGGGTTAAAAAGTTTTACAAGACCAACCGGTAATCTTGAAATAGATTTTTACAAGAAAACGGTAGATGAACTTGGCAACAGGTTGATTTATCTTTACTTCTACTTTCAGGGAGAGCCTTATTTACACCCTAAGTTTTTAGATTTGGTGAAGTATGCTTCAGAAAAGAAAATTTATACGGTTACATCTACCAATGCTCACTTTCTTACCGAGCGCAAAGCAAGAGAAACCGTTGAAAGCGGTTTAGATCGTATTCTTATTTCTATTGACGGAACAACGCAGAAAACCTACGAACAGTATCGCGTTGGCGGAAGTTTGGAGAAAGTGTTAGAAGGAGCTAAAAATTTGGTGCGCGCAAAAAGAGAGTTGCGCTCAAAAACTCCGCACATTGTTTTTCAGTTTTTGGTGGTAAAGCCCAATGAACATCAAATTGAAGAAGTAAAGCAACTTGCCCAAGAAATTGGAGTAGATGAAGTAAAACTAAAAACCGCTCAGGTTTATGATTTTGAAAACGGGAACAAGTTGATTCCAACCCTTGATAAATACTCCCGCTACCGGAAACAGGCAAACGGCAAATACAAAATCAAAAACGAAATGCACAACCATTGCTGGAAACTGTGGCACAGTACTGTAATTACTTGGGATGGCAAAGTGGTGCCGTGCTGCTTTGATAAAGATGCACAACATCAGTTAGGCGACCTGCACACAAAATCATTCGCAGAAATTTGGGAAAGCGGATTGTATCAATCGTTTCGTTCGCGAATCCTTAAAAGCAGGAAGGAAATTGATATTTGCACCAATTGCAGCGAGGGCACTAAAGTGTGGGCGTAGCCAAACCGCTATGGAATTGAATTCCGAACTCTTACAGCCTGCTGCAAATGCCTTTGCTCATGCCCGGCAAGTATGGTTAACAAATCAGTTAAGCTGTACGTAATGATAGAAAGCGCTGGCGAACTGATGACTGTGTTTTCCAAATCAGCTTTTTCTAATTGCCGGATGAATAATGAAAATTCCTGTTGGTGCTTTATGAAATCGGTAACAATACTATCCGGAAGATTGCTCTGCGATGGTGCAAATGCAGAAGGGTTCTGCATAGGTTTATTAACCACAGGTCCGGTTTCTTTTATAAGATAGTTGCCGAAAAATTTTGAAACAAACCGTATGTTCTGATAAAATGAGTTCTTATGCTTTCCTTCAATTACTCGTTGTAATTGCGGATAATAGGTAGAGTTGGAAACAATCAAGTGATGCAGACATTGAGCGATGCTCCATTTTTCAGGGGTAGGCTTCCAATTAAGTTGCGCTACAGTTAACCCACCAAAGTGTTTTTGCACTTCACCGCTTACAGTTTTAAAAACAGCAATTGTTTCGTCAGGTGTCATTTTTAAAATGTCTGACCAAGGTCAGACCGAGTTTATTTGTCAATCCAATCAATAAAAGTATGTGCCTTTTCGCGGCTTACATCTATCCGCAAATTTTTATCGCACTTCAGGTGCACTTCAATTTTTCCGGTGTCGTGCTTCTTGTAAGCATCAACCTGTTCAACGGCTATCATGGTTTGCCGGTTGGCGCGGAAAAATTTTTCCGGATTAACCACCTCTTCCAGTTCATCAATAGTAGCGTAATCGGTTACTAACTTTTCATTGTCGGTGGTTACTAAATATATGAGTGTATCTTTTACAAAATAGGCTGCCCTATTTTCGGCAATAGGCACTATGCCTCCTTTATAATGCGCTAAAAAACGCTCTTTATAGCGTGGAGTATTTTTGTGTTGTAAGTTATCAAGCAACAGTTTCAGTTGACTTTCGGCTACTTCGTTTTTTACACCAAAATATTTTTTGAATTTATCGAGTGCCTTTTGCAGTTGGTCTTTGTCAATAGGTTTCAGCAAATAATCAACGCTGTTCACTTTAAAGGCGCGTATGGCGTATTCGTTATAGGCGGTTGTAAAAATTACCGGACTTTCGATTTTAACTTGATTAAAAATATCGAAGCTGACACCATCACTCAATTGAATATCCATAAAGATTAAATCCGGAGCAGGATTTTCTTTCAGCCATTTTACCGAGGCAGAAACAGAATCAAGAACGGTAATAATCTCAATGGCGGGTTCTATTTGCTTAAGCAAACGCGAAAGATTTTTAGCGATCAGTATTTCGTCTTCTATGATTAACGCTTTCATATTTTTTTGCACTCCGCAGGTTTTAAAACCTTGCGCGGACTTTGTTATATTAAAGGAACTCTTACAATAAAGGAATTCGGCTCTTCATTTACCTGCACTTCATTTTCGCTTAAATAACGGTACAAATTCTTCAGATTCTCCAACCCCTGTCCGTTCGATGTTTCAATTACTGCTTTCTTTTGCAAATTGTTTTTTACAGTGAGGTAATTGCCCGAAGCAACCACTTCAACAAGCAGCGGAGAAGTTTTCGAAGTGATGTTGTGTTTAACAGCATTCTCCAGCAGCACCTGTAGCGTTACGGGCACTATCCTTTTTTCGCTTGCCTCCTCACTGATGTTGAACGTTACATCCAACGAGCCATCGAAACGTGTTTTAAGTAAGTGCACATAGTGGTTTACAAAATTTACTTCGGTTTGTACGCTCACTAAGTTTTTCTCTTTGTTTTCCAAAACATACCGGTACACTTTTGAAAGTTGCTGCAAAAAATCGGAGGCAAGTTGCGGGTTTTCGAAAATGAGCGAGTTGAGCGATGATAGCGAGTTAAATAAAAAGTGTGGATTGAGTTGGTTCTTAAGATTATCATACTGCACCATGGCTTTTTCTTTTTCCAATTCAGCGGCAGCAACGGTTTGCTCTTTCCATCGTTTAAAAAAATGATAACCAAAAATGGAAAGGATAACACTGAGTACCATAAACACGTTGATCGCAAAAGTGGCGATCCATATTTCGCGAGACGGATGAAAGGGGATTCTGTCGCGAAAGAGTATGTAAGGAATAAGACGGATAATAAAAATTACCACCAGCGTAATAAAAAACTGTATGGCTATGCGCTTAAAAACATTTTTTTCGAAGGGGTAAATTTTATCAAGATAAATATCTATTGCACGCACAATAAAGCCGAAAATGCCAATGGCTATCAGTCCCATCAGGCTGGTGTAAAAATGCCAAAGCGCACTTTGCTCAATAAAAAACAAACTCTTTACGATAGTGAACATCACAAAGATGATTCCTATTATACCCAATGCAATTTTGGTTTCGTCTTTGAGTTTCATTGGCGTATTATTTCCCCATCCTTCATTTCAATAATTCTATCGGTGTTTTCGGCAAACTCCAAATCGTGCGTAACAGCAATAATGGTTTGCCCTTTGTTCTTGGAAATATCTTTCAAAATTTCGAAAACGATTTTTGTGTTGGTTGAATCGAGATTGCCTGTGGGTTCATCGCCCATAATGATGGTAGGGTCGTTTACCAAAGCTCTTGCAATAGCTACCCGCTGTTGCTGCCCCCCCGAAAGTTTTGAAGAAAGTTTGGTGGCGAAATTTTGCATATCGAGCCACTTTAGTTTTTCATAAGCGCGATCTTCGCATTCGCTGGTGGAATATTTTCCCAGCTTTTGAATTGGAATCATTACGTTTTTCAGCGCGCTAAATTCGGGTAACAAAAAGTGGAATTGAAATACAAACCCAATATGCTCGTTGCGGAATTTTGCCAATTCGTTTTGTGTTTTACCGGTAAGCAAAACATCATTTACAAAAACTTCACCGGTGTAATCGGTATCCATAGTAGAAAGCAAATACAACAGTGTTGATTTCCCACAACCACTTTTGCCAACAATTGAAACAAACTCGCCCTTTTTCACTTCAAACGATACATTCTTTAGTACGTGAAACTCTTCGGGTTCATAGAAAAACTTGTTTAAGCTAACAGCCTTTAATACAGCAGCCCCTCCAAACCTCCCCGAAGGTGAGGCTTTAGTTTCGTCAGAAATTTTATTGTTCTCTTTTTGCATTTATGTTTTTGTCTTTGTTCCCCTTTGGGGGTTAGGGGGCTTTTTATCCTCTTAAAATTGCCACCGGGTCCACTTTCCCCGCACGTATACTCGGCATAAGCCCTGCCAGAAAAGTGGTGATTATTCCAAACGCCAACCCGAACAAATAATGCTTGGTATGAAACACCACCGGAAAATGCGTGATGCTGATAAAATCATTTTTCGGGAAGGGCAGACTGTAAACACCGCTGCTCATAGCAAAGCCGAGCAATAAACCGGTTAGTGCGCCAAGCACACCAATAGTTACACTTTCGGTTAAGAAAATAGTTCTGATGTCTCCGCTTGAAAATCCTTCTGCTTTCAGAATGGCAATGTCTTTCAGTTTATTTTGAATAGTCATACTCATGATGTTGTAAATACCAAAACCCGCCACCGCAAGCAGGGTGAATGAAACCACAATGGTCATCACATTCCGAATAAGAATAGAAACCATAGCGCTGGCGTTGGTGGTTTTCCAGTCATCGGCTTTGTAGCCATAGCGGTTGGCAAACTCGGCAGCAATTTCTGTGGCGAGTTCATAGTTCTTCAATTTAATTCCTATGTCGGTTACGTACTGATTATCCTTACCTACCAATTGCTGCACTTTCGAAAGATTGACGTAGCATTTTACATTGTCGAGCGTACCTACTCCGAACTGAAAAGTGCCCACCACACGAAAACGCATAGAAGTTCCGTTGGGTGTTGCCAGTGTAACTATGTCGCCCGTGCGCACATTCAGTTTGTTTGCCAAACTGTGCCCCATTAAAATTCCGTTGTCAATCGTCAGCAGGTTTTCAATTTTTCCGGTTTTCATTTTGCTCACCAATCCGGTTAGCTGCGCTTCTTCCAGAATATTTACTCCGCTCAGCGTGCCGTTAATCTGCACCGGACCGCTTACATAAAAAACTTGTGTAGAAAGAACAGGACTTACCGCCAATACTCTTTCATCGCTTTTTAAATCTTCAATGATGCGTGCCGAACTTTTTATGTTGGGTGTAATGTCCTTTGGTTTTGGGTGGTGCACCACATTCATGGTTTTCGAGGTGTCGTAAATTTCATCGAGAATGGAATGAGAAAAATCGGTTTTAATGTCATTGTAAATTTTTATGTCAGGGGTGGATGATAACAAAGTATCCTGCAAAAACTCGTTGAAGCCCTGCATAAAGCTTATCATGAGTATATACATGCCAATACCAAACGTAACACCGAGCATGGCAATGAGTGTTTGCCGCGGTTTGGCAAGCAAGTGGGTTTTGGCTATTTCGAAATTTACATTCATACGTTTACCATTGACCGGCCATTTGTGTTTTGAAAAGTAGTTGAAGTGTCGAGTAAAAAGGTTTTTACTGCAGATGTTACATCACGTTGCGATTCATCCTGCAAAAAGTGTCCGGCATTAAACTTCTGAAACCGGGCATGGTGGAATTTGCTCATAAATTTTTCGGCAAAGCGAACCGGAACAAATTCATCTAATTCTCCCCATAAAATCAACGTTGGTTTATTACTTAGCACATCCACCTTGTTCCACAACGACTCAAAAAAATCCTGTTCGTTCAACAGCGCTTTTGCAAAGGCAATTGTTCCCATACGTTCCGATGGCTTGCTGAAAGGTTCTTTGTAATGCCGGTGAATTTCTGATGTCAATGTTTTTTTATTGCCCCAGCTTTGCTTAACCATAAACCGGGCAGAGAAATTGAAATACTTGTAAAGAACAGGGAGTAACGGTGATTTTAAAATCGGTTCCGCTTTCTTAAACTCCGGCTCGTTGCGCGTTGACCAAAGCCATGTGTTGAGAATAACAAGGCGTTGAATTTTATCGGGATGTTGAATGGCATAATTCAAGCCAATAGGTCCGCCAAAATCGTGAACGACTAATGTGAATGAATCCAGTTGTAAATGCTCAATCAGTTTTGCCAAATTGTTTGAATGTTGCTGAACAGAGTAATTGTAATGCTCCGGTTTATCACTTAAACCAAAACCAATATGGTCAGCTGCAATGCAGCGATGCGTTTTCGACAACTCCTTTATCTGGTTTCTGAAATCAAACGTCCATGAAGGTGTGCCATGTACAAAAACTATCGCATCGCCTTTACCTTCATCCACATAGTGCATTTGCACACCGTTCAGCGAAATGTAATTATCGCGAAAAGGATATTCGCTTCTATTTAGCCAAGTGTGGTTGTTTGTAGTTGTTTGCATGTTGTATTTGGCTTTTGCTTCCCTTTGAGGGACTGCTATTTCATTTTAGGTATTACAATCTCATCCGAATCGCTTACGCCCTTTGTTATCTCCACAAATTCCAAATTCTCCAAACCACGCGTGATTTTCACCTTTTTGTTCAAGCCCATTCCTTTCACTTCCACTTCATCGCCCGCTTGAATTAAATTTTTGGGAATTATCAGCGCGTTATCTTTTTGTGCAATAATGATGTTGGCTTCTACTGATGTATGCACAAAATTCATTTCGTAGTTTTCGGTAAACTCGGCTTCTACTTTAAAACTCTGGTCTTGCTGATTCATGGCAGGATAAATTTTAGTAACCTTTGCCTTGTAAATTTTGCTGCCTGTTACATCCAACTTCACCACCACTTCCTGCCCAAGTTTTACTTTGTCAATGTCCTGCTGGTCAACGCTCAATTGTAAAATTTTAGCACCTTTCTCTCCAACAATTGCAACCAATTCTGTTCTGCGAACCGCTTCGCCTGCGTCTTTGTAAGTATCGTAAACCATACCATCCATTACACTGCGAATGGAATAATTACCGTAATCGAGATTGGAAGCCGCTACCATGCTTTCAGCATTTTTTAGCTCTACTTGCAACTGGTCTTTGGTGCGCTTAAAATTTTCGAGAGCCGATTTCAAATCGTTCTGCGATACTTCATAAGCCAATGCCGCCTGGTCGTACTGTGCTTTAGTAACAGCTTGTGCATCGAACATGTTTTTGTAACGCACATAGTTAAGCGAATCGTTCTTGAACTTCGCCTCGGCACTTTTTATTTTGCTTTTTAAATCGAGCAGCACCGGTGAGTTTTCGGAGGCATTCAAGCGAGCTAATTCCAAAGCCGATGAACTGGCTCCGAGTTTGGCTGCCACGGCATCGTTCTGCACACGGTAAATTTCTTCCCCGCGCTTTACCTCATCGCCTCCTTCTTTATTCTTTGCAACAATGTATCCATCGCTCAGAGCAAAAACCTTGTATTCGTTTTTCGGCATCAGAAAACCACTGGCATATACGGCTTCGGTAATGGCTTTGCGCTCGGGTTTTACAGTTTCGGTTTTGTTCTTTTTGAAAACCAATAACACAATTACTATGGCCACAACCGGAATAAGGAGAAGGTATTTTTTGTTCATGACTGAAATTTGGCGATACAAAAGAAGTAGCAATACGGCAAGCTGTGAAACCGAAGTGTATTAGCTGAACAATTTATCGGTTAAAGCGACTTATAAAGTGGTTGAAGCGTTTGCTGAAAAAGTAAGCGCTATCGCTTCCATCCAAAACTTTCCTCAATACGCTTCTTCTGCGCCAAATGATGTTTGAAATGCAAGTTGCAAAGTGTAATCCACTCCTCGGTATTTAACCACCCCAAAAACGGGTGGCGGGTTTTAAGCGCAGGGTTGCTCTGCGGAATGCGTTGTATGTATGCAGCCGATAACCTTTTTATTTCTTCCAACCTGGCAATCAACTGCTCTTTCGATTCGGGCTGTTTAGGTTCTACTGCTACTTTTTCGGGCATTTTTACCTTTACGGGCGGCATCATACCTAAGGTAAAAACTATCCAGCCGTACATATTTTTTCCTTTACCGGCTTCCACTTTATCCTTACTCAAACAGCGCTCGGCATTTTTAAAAAAGAAACCTTTGGCGCTCATCCATAAATGAATACCCACCTGCCCCAAACTCCACGAATTTTCTGAAGGCTTTTGAACAAGTTGCTCGTAACTGTATCGGCTTATTTCGCCAATCCAATAATCAACCGCAGCGTTTGTTTTTTCTTCTAACTTTTTTAAGTCCATAGCCATTGGTATTTACAAGGCAAAATACGGTTTTGATATCGTCCGCTGTTCGGTAAAGTAAAATACAAGAAGTGTTAACGGAAGCGGGCGTATGTAATAATGCCGTGCTCTGCATCGTTATGAAACTAAATCCAACGTTATGACACCAAAAACCAACAACCCGTTGCTCATTGCTTTTTCCGTATTCTCCATTCTTACTGTATTCGCTTTCTACTCCTTTCGCCCGATTGCTTCACCGGCAATAAGGATTGTCGAACCACCGGAACCGCTCACAATAACACTGCCTGATGAGTATTACAAAATTCCCGACAGCGTGGCGTTTAACGGCAAACCCATGTTGAACACAGCCGGATTGCTTTCGCTCTCTACCGAGTTAGGACATAACTATTACATAGTTCGCGACACGATGAACAACACCGGTTTTTTGTATGCCGAAATAAAAGCCGGTGATTATACGCCTGCCGATAAAACCCGCGCTCCGCTCAACATTTCGTTGGTAATTGACCGCAGCGGCTCCATGAGCGGTGCAAAATTGGCTTACGTAAAAAAGGCAGCTGATTTTCTGATTGATAAACTGAACGACAAGGACATTCTTTCCATAGTTGTTTACGAATCTCACGTAGGTGTGCTGCAAAAGTCGGTACCCGTTACCGATAAAAAATATCTGCATGAAATTATCGCATCTATTGCTGCGGCAGGCGGTACTAACTTGGGCGGTGGAATGCTGGAAGGTTTTAATCAGGTAAAGAATAGCTACAAAAGCGGTTATGTTAACCGTGTGCTTTTGTTGAGTGACGGACTTGCCAACGTTGGTATAAGCGACCCTACTGTGCTGCAAAACACTGCCAAAAATTGGTTTAACAGCGAAAGCATTAGCATTAGCACGTTTGGCGTTGGCAGCGATTACAACGAAAACCTTATGACAGCCTTAGCCGAAAACGGAGGCGGCAATTACTACTACATTAAAGAGCCTGAGCAAATTCCGGGAATTTTCGAAAAGGAAGTAAACGGACTACTGTCTTTGGTAGCCAAGCAAACCACGCTCAAGTTCATTCTTCCGCAACAGGTAACCATTACGCGTGTGTATGGCGGCAACTACGAAATGGACCGCAATGTGATGACAGTAAACATGAAAGACATTTTTGCAAAAGAAACAAAAGGGGTTCTGGTAAAATTTCGCATTAAGCCCGAGGCAGCAACCGAGTTACCGGTTGTAACACGCTTGGAATTTGAAGATGCTACACAAAACAATCAGCGCAAAAGCATTGAAAACCTGAACGTAATAAAACCCGTTACCGACCGCAAACTGTATATGAGTAATTTCAGCGAGCGTGTTATGCAGCAATGCACCATGTTTGAATCGAACGACCTGCTTGAAAAAACCATGAAGGCAGTGGATGAGCGCAACTACGATAAAGCGCGCAGTTTGGGTACTTCCACTCAAGTATATCTTTCAGGAAACGCAAGCAAACTAACTCCTACCAAAGAAATTAAGATGCAGGATTCCGTAATTGTGAAATACAATAATGAACTGAAAAGCGTTGAACAGAAAAGTTCGTACGAACTGAACGATATACAAAAGAGCAGCAAGAGTTATAACTATAGTATAAGAGGCAAAAAGGAAGCACCGTAAAACAGAGTAAACTCTGTTGAGCTTCTACAATCAGGAAAAATAAGTTGAATTACTTCCACTTGTTTTGTACACCAATTGTGCGGTGTGCTTCTTCTACCTTTTGGTTTATCTGCCCGGTGAGTATATGCCAGAACATCACAAAATCGGAACCAAGCGAATAGAGCGGATAAGTAAATGTGGCAGGGCGGTTTTTCTCGAAAATAAAATGCCCCACCCATGCAAATCCGTAGCCGAAAAGCGGCATGGCTATCCACATTAGCAGGTTACCCCACCACAAGCCTAAAACAAAACAGGCTATTACCAGCGATGTGCCCGTAAAATGCAGCCAGCGGTTAAGCGGACGAGCGTGTTCTGTAAGGTAGTACGGATAAAAACTCCAAAAGGTCTTGTATTTCTTTTCTGTACTCATGCACTAAAGTTTGCGCTGCAAAATAAGAAAGTGAGATGGAGTTTGCTTCATAACATATTTTCTGCCGGATGTAACCGCGGCAATCTATATTCGCCCCCGATATGGGAAAACTGCTCGCAAAATTTATCTTTTGGTTTTTCGGCTGGAAATTAGATGACCACCTGAAAGCGGATTTTAGAAAATGTGTAATGCTGGCAGTGCCGCACACCAGCAATTGGGATTTGGTTTTTGCCCGTGCCGCTTTTTCGCAAATGAATATTCCCATTCGTTTTACCGTAAAGAAAGAATGGCTGCGGTTTCCGTTTGGAGGAATTATGAAAGCACTGGGCGCCATAGGCATTGACCGCACACCAAAAAAAGCTGGCGAAGAACGACCGAGCATGACCGAAGCCATGATTGATTTGTTTAACGGGCGCGATGAACTGGTGGTAATGGTTACTCCCGAAGGCACCCGTTCGCTCCGCACAAAATGGAAAACCGGATTTTACCATGTAGCAGTAGGCGCCAAAGTGCCTATTGCCTTGGGTTACTTAGATTACAAAAACAAAATTGCAGGAGTGGGTGATGTGTTTATTCCGACAGGCGATATGAAACAGGACATGAAACGCATCATGGATTTTTACAAACCCATACAAGGCAAACATCCCGAAAAATTTTCGGTGGATTTGGACTATGCCTGAGCAAAAAAACTGAGCAGTTTTTCATTTACCCATTCGGGGTTATCGTGCTGCACAAAATGCCCGCTGGTTGAATCGTACAAAATTTCGCAGATATTTTCGCAGTATTCTTTTGTGCGGTACGTTAGTTCTTTGCCCAATGCTTTATCGTGCTCACCCCAAAGCATCAGCACCGGTGCCTTTATTTTCGGATAGCGGATTCCGGAAGGTGAAAAAATTTCCCGGAAAGCTGCACGGTAGTAGGCTATGGTTGCTTTTATGGCTCCGGGGGGTGCGTAGGCATCAACGTATTTTTGCAAATCTTCAGCACTTAGCCTTTTGGACTGCATACTCATAGCGGAAAATGTTTGGCGGAAAAATTTTTCTGTACCAACTATTTTTTCGGGGAAAAACGGCAGTTGAAAGAAGAAGATATACCAACTCTTTTTCCATTGCGAAAGATTAAAACTCATAAATGCCCTTCGCATTTCGTTCGGATGCGGCACATTCAGAATTGCCAGCTTTTTGACGACTTCCGGATAGAGCGAAGCCACAGCCCATGCCACTGCGGCACCCCAGTCGTGCCCTACTACTATTGCATTCTCCTCTCCCAACGCTTTTATCAGTTCAGCAATATCTTTAGCAAGCACTTGCATTTTGTAATCACTCACTTTTTCGGGTTTATCACTCAGGTTATAGCCCCGCATATCCGGTGCCACTACTCTATAACTTTTCGACAAAACCGGAATCTGTTTCCGCCAGCCGTACCAAAACTCCGGAAAGCCATGCAGCAATATCACTAACTCTCCCGCTCCTTCTTCAATGTAATGCAGTCTTACACTGTTTACCGTTAAAAACTTTGATTCCATGTGTGGGTTCCGTTTTAGATGAACGGTGAATGTATTGCAATTGTTTAACTGTTTTAAACAACCGCAAAAGTTGTATAAACAAATATTTCATTTACATTTACGCCCGTGGCAAGTATTGAAGAAGAAATTAAGCAACAAAAAAAATTTAGCAGCGAGTACGAGAAGGCGGCTGTAAACATTCTTTTTACCAGCGGTTGGCTGTACAATCTTAACGCTGCACGTTTTAAAAAGCACGATATTACTCCCGAGCAATACAATGTGCTTCGAATTCTCCGGGGCACCTATCCAAAACCGATGATGTTGAGTGAAATCACTTGCCGAATGCTTGATAAGAGCAGCAATGCCACAAGGCTTGTAGAAAAACTGCGGCTGAAAGGATATGTAAAGCGCGACCTCTGCCCTACCAACCGCAGACAGGTAGATATTGTAATTACCGAAAAAGGGCTTTCGTTGCTTACCAAAATAGATAACGAGACTGACGAATGGCACAACGCTCTAAAAACCATAACCAAAACCGAAGCACAGGAACTTAACCGAATACTCGATAAGTTAAGAAGTTAAAATTTTTGCTTAAATAGTTGTATCTACAAATATTGTGCTTACTTTTGTTGAGCAATCAAACGTATAGAGATGAAAAAATCAATTGAAAAAGTAATAGCTCCGCCCGCACCACACATGGTAGGCGATGGTTTTAGGGTACACAATTTTTTTCCGGGGCCGTATGGCGAACTAAAGCGCATGAGTCCGTTCTTTATGATGGACTACAATGCTAAAATTGAATTTCCGCCTTCCGAACATCAGCGCGGGGTTGGTGTGCATCCACACCGCGGTTTTGAAACGGTTACATTGGCTTACCATGGCAAAGTGGCGCATCATGACAGTGCCGGCAACAGTGGCATAATAGGCGAAGGCGATGTGCAGTGGATGACTGCCGCTTCGGGCGTGTTGCACAAAGAGTACCACGAAAAAGAATTTGCCCGCAAAGGCGGTTCTTTTCAAATGGTGCAATTGTGGGTAAACCTTCCGGCAAAAGATAAAATGAGCCAACCGAAATATCAGGCAATTACTTCTGCTCAAATGGGTAAATACGCATTACCCGATGGTAAAGGACAAATAGATGTAGTAGCAGGTACTTTTAAAGATGTAAAGGGAGCAGCCTCTACATTTACGCCCATTCACGTTTACAACCTGTACTTAAAGGGAGGAGCTAAACTTGACTTTGAATTGCCGGAAAACTTCAACACCGGAATCTTAGTGCTTGAAGGTGAAGCTGTGTTGAATGATAAAACCGTAACACAAGACCACTTCGCTCTTTTCAAAAACAGCGGAACCGAAATTCATATTGAAACAGGCGATGGCGCAAAATTGTTAGTGCTAAGCGGTGAACCTATTAATGAACCTGTAGTTGCCTACGGTCCGTTTTTGATGAACACTAAGCAAGAAATTATACAAGCCTATGAAGACCTCAACAACGGTAAGTTTGGGCAGTTGGAAGATTAGGCTAAGTTGTAGCTTCAACAACTTTTTTAGTGGTCCCTACAGGAATCGAACCTGTATTTAAAGTTTAGGAAACTTCCGTTCTATCCATTGAACTAAGGGACCTGTTGAAAGGACTGCGAAGATAAAAAATCCGTTATCCGGCAAAACTTACTTTCGTGTGTAATACAAGGTTGTCTAATTCGTATTATCGCGTTGGAGTTTATGAATCCGAAGAAAATTCTAGTGCTGTATTACACCCAGTCAGGGCAATTGGGCGAAGTGGTTACCCGTTTTTCAAAACCTTTTGCCGCAGCAGGAGTTTCGGTAGAAACAATCAGCATAAAACCAATCAACGATTATGCTTTCCCTTGGACTTCGGAACGTTTTTTTGATACCATGCCCGAAACCGTGCTTGGCATTACCACAGCACTGCAACCAGTTAACCTGCAAGAGCAGAAATACGATTTAGTGGTGTTTGCTTATCAGCCATGGTACTTATCATTAAGCATTCCGGCTAATTCTGCTTTACATGAGCCGGCAGTAAAGGAAATTCTGAAAAACACTCCGGTGGTTACGCTCATTGCCGCCCGCAATATGTGGTTGCATGCACAGGAGCAAGCCAAGCAAAAACTCCGCGAAGCAGGGGCCAAATTGGTTGGCAACATTGCTTTGGTTGACAGGCACCATAACCTAATTAGCGTAGTTACCATTTTGTACTGGATGCTCACAGGCAAGAAAGACAAGTATCTTGGAGTGTTTCCAAAGCCGGGAGTGTCGGATGAGGACATCCGTAATTCTGAAAACTTCGGAAAAATAGTTTGCAGGTATTTGCAGGAGGGAAATTGGAGCGGAATGCAACATGAGCTGGTTACCAACGGAGCAGTTGATGTAAAAGAAGATTTGATGTTTGTGGAAGAGCGGGCGCCACGCCTGTTCTCTATATGGGCAAATTTTATCTTCAAGAGGAAGAATCGCAAAGGTTGGCTCGTAGTTTTTAAATACTACTTGTTGTTTGCCTTGTTTATTGTCGCTCCTATAGTGTTGCTATTGAACTTTCTTTTGTTTCGTTGGTTTTTGATTGGTAATATAAAACGCAGAATGGCACACTATGCAGGCGTTGAGTAAAGAACAGTTTACATTTAACAGCAATTGAGCAATTATGAGTAACCATTACGATGTAATTATTCCCGGTGGAGGATTGGCGGGGCTTACCCTTTCGCTTCAACTCAAAAAGCATAGTCCCGACATTAAAATTCTGATTCTTGAAAGACGAAAAAGTGTGGCACCCACAGCAGCACATAAAGTAGGAGAAAGTACCGTAGAATTAGGCAGCTACTATTTGCGCGAGGTGCTCGGGCTAAAAAGTTATTTGGAAGAACACGAACTACCTAAACATGGCTTGCGTTTCTTTTTCAAATCGCATAACAAGGCAGATATTACTTCGCGCGTAGAGTTAGGCCCGCGTGCATGGCTGCCAACACCAAGCCATCAGTTGGACAGAGGAACTTTGGAAAACTATCTGGTGGAACACACCCGCTCACAGGGCACCGAAGTTCTGCTTGATGCAAATGTGAAAGATGTTCAGTTCGGAAACGATTTTCATACAGTTACCTACATCCATCAAGGCGAAGAAAAAACAGCAACTGCACGTTGGGTGGCTGATGCCACCAGCCGCAACAGTTTGCTCAAACGTAAACTCGGTTTTCAAAAGCCAATGGACCACCATGTAAATGCCGTATGGTGGCGGTTAAAAGGTGTAATTGATATTGACAAATGGAGCAATAATAAAGAGTGGCAAACCTATCTTGTTTCGGGATTACGCTACTTAAGCACTGTTCACTTTCTCGACAAAGGTTATTGGGTATGGGTGATTCCTTTGGGTTCAAAAAATACCAGTATTGGTATTGTGGCTGACCCTGCAATTCATCCGTTTGATACTATTGATACTTATGAAAAATCAATGGAATGGTTGAAAGTAAACGAACCGCTTTGCTATAAAATGTTGGAACCGGAAACGCCCAACAAAATGGATTTTAAAATCCTGAAACATTTCGCGCATGATTCGGGGAGAGCTTACGATGGCACCGACCGCTGGGGAGTAACCGGAGAAGCAGGCGCTTTTCTGGATCCGTTCTATTCGCCCGGTACCGATTTTATTTCATTAAGCAATACCTTTTTAAGCGATTTGATTTTACGCGAATTGAACGGAGAAGATGTACAGTTCCGTGCCGAAATTTATGAGCGCACCTATCTCACTTTGGTAGAGCGCTGGATTCCCATTTACCGCAACAAGTACAACCTGATGGGCAACGCCCAAATAATGGTAATGAAAATTTTTTGGGATTGGGCGCTGTATTGGTCCGTTCCGGCATTGCTGTTTACCAACAATGCCTTTACCGATTTGCGAATGCTGAAACAGTTGTTTGCTGCGCCCGATAGCCTTGGGCAAAAATTCGGCAAACTTCATGAGCGCATGCAGCAGTTGTTTCTCGACTGGCTTCCTTATGAAAATCAAATTTTTGAGAACCGCTACATTGACCCATTCGATCTTCACCTGTTGCGCGACTTTCAGGCGAACATTGAAGTTCAACATGGCGAAAAGTTGCTCGGTAAAATTGCTGAGAATGTGAGCTTGCTCGAAAAATTTGCAGCCGAAATTTTCAGACATGTAAGCGCACAAGTGCATGGTACTCCCTACGACTTAAAAGTAAATCCGTACACCATGTCGTTGAATGAAGCAACTAACCACGATCTTTCGTTTGTGGCTGAACAAGATGAAGCTATTACCCGCGATGTAGAAACTATGTGGTTTTATTCGAAAGAGCAGTTAGTGTAAACAAAAAACTCACTCTCGGCTCTTCGAATCAATATTAATAGTAACCGGCCCGTCATTTACTAAAGCCACTTTCATATCAGCACCAAATTCTCCTGTACCTACAGATTTGTCTAATTCTCGTTCAACCAGTTTTACAAACTGCTCATAAAGCGGAATGGCAACATCGGGCTTAGCCGCTTTTATAAACGATGGGCGGTTACCCTTCTTGGTCATAGCGTGTAAGGTAAATTGCGATACAACAATAATGTTGCCCTGCACATCTTTCACCGAAAGATTCATCAAACCATTTTCATCGTTAAAAATTCGGAGGTTCACCACTTTGGCAGCAGTCCACTCTAAATCTTCGGTAGTGTCAGCTTCTTCAAATCCCGCCAGCACCAACAATCCTTTTTCAATAGTTGATTTGATGCTGCCCGAAATGGTAACAGATGCAGAAGAAACTCGTTGAATGGTAACTCTCATAATACAACTACATTAGCACACCGATTACACAGATGAAACTGATATACACAGATAAAGTCTGCTATTATCATAACAATCAGCGCCATAAGCGTGTATTTTTTCACTCCCAATGCTTGTAATTCGCTTTATAATCAAGCATAATGTTCAGGTAATTGCTGTATCGCTCTTCCGAAACTTTTCCTTCCAAATAAGCCTGCTTTACCGCACAATCCGGTTCATTCTCGTGCAGGCAGTTGTTGAACTTGCAATTGTTGAGCACCTCGCGCATTTCTACATAGTAATGCGAAATTTCTTCGGGCTTAAAATCCATAATGCCAAACTCACGAATGCCGGGGGTATCAATCACATTGCCGCCAAAATCGAGCGGGTGCATTTCGGCAAAGGTGGTGGTATGCATTCCTTTTCCGGTTATGCGCGAAATATTTTCCGTTCGCAAATTCAACTGTGGTTGAATGGCGTTCATTAACGTTGATTTTCCAACACCCGAATGCCCTGCTATCAGCGAAGTTTTATCCTTCATCAGTTCTTTCACCTCCTCCAAATGTTCGGCTTTAAGTGCCGAAACAAAAACTGTTTTGTAACCTATGCTCTGGTAAATACCCGCCACATAATCCTGCTTGGCTTTTGTTTTGGCATCCAACAAATCCTGCTTATTAAAAATGATAACCACCGGAATGTGATAGGCTTCGGCAGTCAGCAGAAAGCGGTCAATAAAGCCGGTTGATGTGCGCGGGTTGGCCATAGTTACTATTAATAGCACCTGATCTAAGTTGGCAGCAATTATTTGCCGGGCACCTTTGTGCTTTGGCGAAGAGCGCACAATGTAGTTTTCGCGTGCTTCAATTTCTGCAATCGTCCATGTATCGTCAGCATCACCTTTTTCGAGTGTTACCTTATCGCCCACAGCTACTGGGTTGCTGTCCTTCTCCTTGCTTTCATCTAAGCGGAATACTCCTTTAAGGCGGCATTTAATAACATCTCCTTTTATTCCATCCTCAAAGGGGATAATTCGTACATCGTACCAACTGCCGGTTGACTTTATAACTACACCTTTCATTCATTTATTTTATTGGTGCCATGCACCCCCAACGAAATCTCCATCAGCAACTCCGGCTCTTTTTCCAACACATTTCCCACCACAATTACATCGGCTCCGGCTTTGGCAATTTCCTCCGCCTGTTCTCCGCTTCTTATGCCTCCGCCAACTATCAGTGGAATGCGAATAGTTTGTTTTACCGCTTTAATAATAGAAGCGCTTACACAATTTTCCGCTCCGCTTCCGGCTTCCAAATAAATGGTTTTCATGCCCAGCATTTCACCGGCAAGAGCGGTGGCTGCGGCAATGTCGGGTTTATCGTTGGGCAGCGGAATAGTTTGTGTCATGTACGATGTGGTAGAAATTCTTCCCCCATATATCAGCATATATCCGGTGGGTATTACTTCCAGCCCGGCTTCTTTTATTAACGGAGCCGCTACTACTTGTTGCCCAATGAGAAATTCGGCATTGCGCCCGCTTATGAGGCTGAGAAATAAAATAGCATCTGCCTGTTTGCTTACCTGATAGTTGTTGCCCGGGAAAATGATTATGGGAATACTACACTGTTGCTTGATAGTAGTAATGGTTTCCTCAAAGCGATTTTCCAAAAGCAGACTTCCGCCCACAAAAAAGAAATCGGTTTTGCAGCGCACCGCCAGTTTAATTAAGGTCATCAGATTATCCACCGATTGTTTATCGGGGTCAATCAAAACCGCCAGTTTCGGGAGCGTTTTTTCTGCTATTTTTTCATAAATCATTGGTGGCGAAATTCTTAATCAAAAAATAACCGTAAATTCATTGACAATAAACCGCGACTAAAAAAACGTACACGAAAAATCCAAATTTTTTGACCGAAAAAATCGGAAAAAAGTTTTTCCACAAGAGAGACTCGCGCCAATACAGCGTTTGAATTTGTTCCAAATCCGTTTGCACATTTTGTGTTAATAAGTGAGCCTCGAAAATCTTTTTACGAAAAATAAATTCGTTCACGTTTTCCAAAAAAACAAAAGTAAACACCAGCGATTCATAACTCTACAAACATAACAGTATGGCAAGAAAGAACGAGAAAAAAGGACTAAAGGTGACTCGGCTCTACACCAAAGAAGGTGTATCACCATTTGACCTGTTCGAATACGAACTGCGTTCCAGTGTAATCCGCAATCCGGCAGGCGATGCCGTGTTTGAAATGCACAACGTGGAAGTACCGAAAGGTTGGAGCCAGGTGGCAACCGACATCCTTGCCCAAAAGTATTTCCGCAAAGCGGGTGTGCCGCAGCCTGACGGTTCGCTGGGTGGCGAGCGCTCTATTAAACAAGTAACACACCGTTTGGCTGATTGCTGGAAAAGCTGGGGCGAACGCTACGGCTACTTTGCAAGCAAGCAAGATGCTCAGGTATTTTACGATGAACTGGTGTATTCCTTGCTCGACCAAATGGCAGCGCCCAACTCACCGCAGTGGTTCAACACCGGTTTGCACACCGCCTATGGCATTACCGGAAAACCGCAGGGGCACTTTTTTGTAAATCCCGACACAGGCGAATTAGAAAAATCAACTTCGGCTTACGAACGCCCGCAGCCGCATGCTTGTTTCATTTTATCGGTGGATGATGATTTAGTGAACGGAGGCGGCATTATGGATTTGTGGACCCGCGAAGCACGTATTTTCAAATACGGCTCCGGTGTGGGAACCAACTTCAGCAACATACGTGGCGAAGGCGAAAAACTTTCGGGCGGTGGCACTTCATCGGGCTTAATGAGCTTTCTGAAAATTGGCGATGCGGCTGCAGGCGCTATTAAAAGCGGAGGAACCACCAGACGTGCCGCTAAAATGGTGTGCCTTGATTTAGACCATCCGGAAATAGTGGACTTCATTGAATGGAAAATGAAGGAAGAAGATAAAGTAGCGGCACTGATTGCTGCCGGCTACGATTCGCACTACGAAGGCGAAGCTTACCGCACTGTAAGCGGACAAAACTCCAACAACTCGGTTCGTGTTCCTAATTCCTTCTTCCATGCATTGGAAAAAGGCGAAGACTGGCATCTGCTTTCCAGAACGCACCGCAAACCGATGAAGAGTATTCCATCGCGCGAGTTGTGGGATAAAATTGCCATGGCTGCATGGCGCTGTGCCGACCCGGGTGTGCAGTTCGATACTACTATTAACGAATGGCATACCTGCCCTGAAGATGGAGCCATCCGCGCTTCGAACCCTTGCAGCGAATACATGTTTTTGGATAACACGGCATGTAACCTTGCTTCGTTCAACCTTCGCAAATTCTTCAACGAAAAAACACTGGAGTTTAATGTAGAAGGCTTTGAACACATGAGTCGCATTTGGACAGTAGTGCTCGAAATTTCGGTACTGATGGCGCAGTTCCCTTCGGAAGATGTTGCCCGTCTTTCGTATGAATTCAGAACACTTGGCTTAGGCTATGCCAACCTCGGCTCGGTGCTGATGGTAAGCGGCATTCCGTACGATAGCGATAAAGCCCGTGCCATTGGTGGCGCCATTACCGCTATTATGACCGGTGTGGCTTATAAAACTTCGGCTGAAATGGCTGCCATTCTTGGACCATTCCCCGGCTACGAGAGGAACAAAAAACACATGCTGCGTGTAATGCGTAACCACCGCTTAGCCGCTTACAATGCCGATGCCAATTCGTACGAAGGGTTGGAGGTAAAACCTGTAGGTATTGATCCTAAATTCTGCCCCAGTTATTTATTGGAAGCAGCCACTACTGCATGGGATGAAGCATTGCAACTGGGCGAAAAATTCGGCTACCGCAACGCGCAAACCACTGTTATTGCTCCAACAGGCACCATCGGCTTATTGATGGATTGCGACACTACCGGTGTAGAGCCTGATTTTGCGCTCGTAAAATTCAAAAAACTTTCCGGTGGCGGTTATTTCAAAATTGTAAACGAGTCGGTGCCGCTGGCATTGGAAAACCTCGGCTACAGCGAAAGCGCCATTGATGCCATTGTGAAGTATGCTAAAGGACATGCCACCCTTTTTGGTTGCCCGAACATTAACCCCGAATCGCTGCATGTAAAAGGATTTACCGAAACCGATGTGGCAAAAATAGAAGCACAACTGCCTGCGGCATTCGACATCACTTTTGCCTTCAACGTATGGTCGTTGGGCGAAGATTGTTTACAGCGGTTAGGATTTAAGCCGGAACAATACAACCATCCGAAGTTTAATCTGCTGCGCGAACTTGGTTTTACTAAAGAAGAAATTGAAGCTGCCAACGAATACGTATGCGGAACCATGACGGTGGAAGGCGCTCCGTATTTAAAGGATGAGCACCTGCCGGTGTTTGATTGCGCCAACAAGTGCGGCACCAAAGGCGTTCGCTTTATACATCCGCACGGGCATATCCGCATGATGGCTTCTGTGCAGCCGTTTATCAGCGGAGCTATTTCGAAAACCATTAACCTGCCTAATGAAGCTACGGTAAATGATATTAAAGGCTGCTACGAACTTTCGTGGAAACTTGGCTTAAAAGCCAACGCCCTTTACCGTGACGGATGCAAACTTTCGCAACCGCTTTCGAACAAGAAAGACGAGGAAAAAGAAGAAAAGAAAGAACCCACTGTTGCCGAAGCTGCTCCGGCAGTGCAGCAGGAGCCGAGCGATGTGTTCAGCAAATTAACACCCGAACAAGTATTGGAAGCGGCAAGGCTTTTAATGCAGGAATCAACCGACACCAATTTCATGCGCGAGTTATCGCGTATTGTGGAGCGCAAAAAACTACCGCATAAGCGCAGAGGCTTTACACAAAAAGCAAAAATTGGCGGGCAAACCGTATTTGTTCGCACCGGGGAATACGATGACGGAACACTCGGTGAAATTTTTGTGGATATGCACAAAGAAGGAGCTTCGTTCCGCTCGCTTATGAACTGTTTCGCCATTTCGGTTTCCATCGGTTTGCAGTACGGTGTGCCGTTAGATGAGTTCGTCAACAAATTCACATTTACCCGCTTTGAGCCGAGCGGTATGGTAAACCACCCGAACATCAAGAACGCATCTTCGGTAGTAGATTACATTTTCCGTTTGCTGGCATTTGAATATTTAGGAAGAACCGATTTGGTACACGTTACTCCTTCCGAACTTTCAATGCGCGAAAAGAGCACACAGGATTTAACCACCGATATTGCCGATGATGCTTCGGAAGATGATAACCGCACAATGAATACCACTACTTCTACTCATCCGGAAATGAAGGAAACGCCTAAGCCGGTAACCAAAAAAGAAGTAACCGAAGTGCGGGTTGAAAAGAAAATAACCCTTGCCACCAGTTCAATGAGTGCTTTCAACAAAATAGCCGGTGATATGATGGGCGATGCGCCACCTTGCAATGTATGTGGCAACATTACCCTCCGCAGCGGTACTTGTTACAAGTGCTTGAACTGCGGCAACAGTATGGGTTGCAGTTAAATTGCGGATTTAGAAATTCGTTTTCCGAATTTTAATGAATAGCAAGGGGCGGACATTTGATTCGCCCTTTGCGTTTAATTATACCTCTGTTCAGAAAGTTTTAGAGCTACATGCAAAATAAATAGTTAAACGACTGCCAAAGAAACCATAAGTAACTTTGAAAGCAGCCCGCCACCCGACTAGATATGTAAGGTGATAAAGCAAAACATTGAGTATCAAATGGAACAGACATGTTAATCGCTCTTGGCATTAGTGGGCAAAAGGAGAAATTCGCAATATGCCAAATGTAGCAAACAGAAGTTTAGGATAAAAAGCCCACTTAACTACACGGAAATACAGCGATGGAATTTGTGCAACCGCAAGCGGGTTTTCGGTCTGAAAGGCATATTTCTTAGCACCACTTACGGTACCAAAGTTCCATTACCGCCAGCTTCCAAAGGCGCCAGTGGTCGTTGCCTGTAAGGAGTTGGCGGATGTAAGCAGCATTAACGATTCCATCTTTTGCTAAACGGCTGTCTGCTAACTTCGACTCGTACCAATCCATGTTCATGTAGTACTTGTCGGGACCCACAAAGCCTTGCTTTTTGCGGGCGAGAATTTCGGGAGGCAAATGGTTTTTTATGTTTTGGTACAACAGGTGTTTGGTTTCGTTGGGATAGTAATACACTTGCGAATTCAATTGGAAAACAAACTCGCAAATTTCGTGGTCGAGAAAAGGCACACGCACTTCGAGCGAATTTGCCATGCTTGCCCGGTCAACCTTAGCCAGTACCAGTTCGCCCATAAAATGTTTTATGTCTAACGTTTGAATGGCTTTTAAATCGGGCAGCGAAGGATTGTAAAGCGATTGATAGTGCCATTCGGCATCATCGTTCAAATGTTGATGCAGGTCGGGATGCAGCAGTTTGCGAAGTTCGGCATTATCAAACCGCCCCATTGCCATTGCCTCAGCATAGTAATTCAACAAATAGGGTTTAGAGGATGCTTGAAACAACGACAGAAGTTGCTGCCACCAACCTTGTTGCTGTAGTTTATACTCTTTTTGCCACTGGTAGCCCACGAGCATTTCATCGCTGCCTTCGCCACCCAGCACTGCTTTTACATGCTTGGAGGCTTCGCGGCAAATGAGGTAGGTGGGAATGATGGAGATATCGGCATTGGGTTCATCGTACACCCAAACCAACTGTTCCAGCTCATCTAAACTTTGCGATTGGAGAATAAGCGAATGATGCTTGGTGTTGTATTGCTTTGCCACCATATCAGCAAAGAGGTGTTCGCTTACATCCCACCCTTCGAAACCAATAGCAAAGGTGGAAGGCTTGTATCCGATGCGATGCAGGTAGTAAACCAAAGCAGAGCTATCGTAGCCGCCACTTAAAAAAGAACCAACCGGTACATCGCTGCGGATATGTGTTTTTACAGAATTAAAGAGCAACTCATCAAAACGCTCGACTGCTTCTTTATCGGAAATAACTTTTTCGGAGTAGGTAATATCCCAGTAGCGTTTAATTTCTGTTGTGTTGTTGCTTTTAAGAAAAAGGTAATGGGCTGCGGGAAGTTTTTTTACCTCTTTCCAAATTGTTTTTGGAGAAGGCACGTAGCGGTAAACAAAAAAATCGGCAAGCGAAGAATAGTTGAGTGTTGTGTTTATGTCTTCATTGGCTTTAATGCCTTTAATTTCCGAAGCAAAAGCAAAGCAGTTGCCATCGGTATAGTAATACAAGGGCTTAATGCCAAACCTGTCGCGGGCAAGAAAAAGTTCGCGGTTGGTTTCGTTCCATATTGCGAAGGCAAACATACCTTTCAGTTTTTGCAGCACAGCAACTCCCCATGCACGGTAGCCGAGCAGAATTACTTCGGTATCGGTATATGATTGAAAGCGGTGCCCCAAGTTTTCGAGTTCTTGCCGCAGTTCAATGTAATTGTAAATTTCACCGTTGTAGGTTATCCATAAGGCTTTGTCGGCAGTGCACATGGGTTGTTTGCCCGCTTCGGATAAATCAAGAAACGACAGCCGCCTGTGCCCCAATCCCACCGTTTGTGGTGGGTTGATGTACACTCCTTCGCCATCGGGACCGCGGTGTTTTTGTGCATTGTTCATGGCGTTAATACAACGCTCCTCTACTTTTCCGTTAAACTTTATTTGCCCCGCAATGCCGCACATTAGTAATCTTCTTCTGTTTTAAAATTTTCTGCAATGGTTTTTACATCCATTATTAAACCGGTTATAAAACGCGGGAATAATACTACATGAAAAATGAGTAACGGATAAAATACCGGTTGTTTTACCACTAAAACAATCAATAAAAAAAGGGGTAGCCATGCTTCGTAAAAATCGTTGAGGTAAAACAGAAACTTAAACCGCAGTTGCCGCTTGGGGAGATAGGACAGTTTCCACCCGCTGAATTTTAGATAGGTAACGGCTGGGAACAGCAACCATGCGGTAATTAGCGGAGGAAAGAGAACAATCAGTAATACACCCAGCGCGATGGTAAAAACATTTTCGACCCAAAGCAGCAGGTTTACTAAATCTAATGAGTTAAGCGCTCCAATTGAATTGACAAATGTGTTGATGTGCGCTTTACGGTCTTTTTTGCGATCTTCAATTTGGTGCGTAAGTATGTTGCGAAAGCCTTTTAGTGCAAGGCAACTGAGCAATACGATGAGAAAAAGTATAGCAAACAAATTCCACTCTATGGGTTGTTGTAAAAACACAGAAAGAGTAATAAGCACCGGATTGATGTGCCCGTAAAAAGCATCGGCTAAAGCGCCCCAAACGCTTCGGGCTTTTAAACGAGCAGGCGGAAGGCTGTAAGCCGTAAGGGCAAGTATTTGCAAGCCCATAAACAGATTTGCCCATGCACCGGCATTGAGCAGTTTCCACGAATACATTCCCGCAGCCAATGGAGCAAAAACAAGTATTGCACGCAGCACCGCAGGCTTGTTTGCCAGCACATTGTTCTTTCCGGAAAGGCGGTCGGTTTCAACATCGCACCAATCGTTAAACAAATAACCGAATGCCGAAATGCCGATTAAGGCAACCGAAAACTGAACAAAGCGCATAACCGGCAAGTCAGGAACGGGCTGTACCAACAGACAAAAATACACCCAACCGAAAACCTGCGGGGCAAGGGCATGCCACCAAATAGTAACTCTAAAGTGATTCAGCAGGTTATACATTACCTGCCAAACCTCTACATTTTTCAGCGACTTTTATAAAGTAATCGCCTGCCGAAAACAAAAAATCCCGAGAGTGTGATTCTCGGGATTTCTGAACTTCTTCGAGGGGAGTAAGAAAAGATTAGTATTTTTTAAGTGTAATAGTTTCGCTGATACCTTCTTGTGTAACAGTCGCAAATTCATCGCAGGTGCCGTCACCATAATCAAGCGTAATATCGGATTGACCGGAAATTTGAATGAGTGTGGTGCCTTTTACAAACTCGCGCACACACAAAGGATGGCGGCTTGCAGTTAATGGAATGGTGATGGCTTCGTTGTAAGCAAAGTTGTCGGAAGTTACTCCATTGGAATTTCCCGTAACACTCAACACATCGTCATCGCTGGTTTCCGGATCATTTCTCATAAACTCCAGTTCCCAGTGAACATCTTGCTTAATAAAACGACCATCGCTGCCGTAAACAAGTTTTCCGCCAGTTATAACTATGCCAAACACAAGGTTATTGTTGCCGTTCATGCCGTTGTTGATAATATCAACCGTACCAACAATTTTATCTCCATTTACATAAAAGCTATCGAGGTTTGCAGTAGCATGGCTGCCGGGCTCGGTAAACTTTTTGTTGTTGTAGGTAGCTGTAATTTTTCCTGTAACAACCGATCCGTCTTCGAGCGTACATCCGGATCCGAAATCAGCTGAAACTTTGTAAGGTATTTCGGTAGTATCGTGCACTACAACGGCACATGATAGTATGCTGTTGGCGCTTTCGGTTTTATACGAATCCAAATTACCCGTAAAAATGCCGTAAAGAATGTTTACAGACTTGTACGTAATAGTAGTCATTTGCGCTTTTTCCTGCCCTGTTTTTACCATACTCATTTTGGTAACAGGGTTGGTAACAGTTTCCTTTTTGCAGGAAGAAATTGCTCCCGACAGGATAAATAATCCTGCCGCAAGAGTTACATAACGGTTTAATGTAGGTTTCACTTCGTTTGGTTTTTATTAAACAAAATTTGGTTCACTATAAGGGTTCCTGATGGCATTAAACGAGGCGAGGGCTAAAAATGTTACATGCCGGTGTTACCCGCAAGCCGTAACTCACTATTAGCTAAAGATTTGCATTGTAAAGTAAGTTGGGTTGTTTTTATACTTTCGTCCGTGCTGTACAAGAGCAGTGTTGTTGGCTGTTTTTAAACTCGCTTTACCGCTTGAATTTGTTCGAAAATGTTTTGTGTTACGTGAAGTTGTACCGCCCTGATGCAGCGTTAGTAACCTTCTTTTCTTTTCTGTTTGCCACCTATTTGGCTGGAGTGCAGCCGGCATTTACATTTATAACAATTGGACTTGCTGTTTCGCTCATCTCGGTCAATTTTATTTATTCGGTTAACTCGGTTTTCGACAGCGAAATAGATGCTGTAAACAAACCTGACCGGCCGTTGGCTGCAAATAAACTTAGCCGGCAAAACGCAATGGCTTACGTTGCTGTTTTGTTGATTTTTGCAATCGTGTATCCGTTCTTCATCAAAGTTGATGCAATTACCATTGCGCTGATATGGGTGCTACCGGTGTTGGGTATTCTGTATTCCAACCCTTGGTTTCCGTTTAAGAAGAAAATGTATTTAGCCGCTCCGGTTACTGCACTTGTATTGGTGTTGCCTATGTTTATTGGACTAAAGGTGTTACAAAGCACTACCTCCGTGCACTATTGTACCGCACTTTTTTTTCTGGTGTTTTGTTTATTTACTGTGCCGTTAAAAGATATTGAAGATGAAAAAGGTGATGTGCTTTTTAACAGCCAAAACTGGGCTGCGGCTTTGGGGGCAAAGCGCTTAACTGCTATTTCCGCTTTACTGAATGCTACACTTGCCATTGTTGCACTTTTGCTGTTGAACGGTTTGAATGCTTACCTGATTTTCGGTATGGGGTTTCTGGCAGCTATGTTGTGCGCGGTATTTATTGTATTAAAGTTCCCCCTCCAATTGCTTTACCGAAGTATTATTGCAGGGGCAATTATTTGCGGGAGTTTATTTTACGGCATACTCCTTATCATTAAACAGCTATCGTAATGCAGGACAAATACCTTAAAAATTTTTCGGCACCCGAAAGAGATTTTATTTTCTGGGCACTGCTTTCCATTATTCCGAGAGGTATTTTTCAATACTTTCTGTTCGGATGGACAATAGGCGCTGTGTTGTTCGACATGTATTACCTGCTTATACTGCACTTCTCCATTTTGTTTTCAATGGAGTTCCTTTCTAAACAAATTTTTAAGATTGATATTGCTGATAAGGTTGCGTACTATTTATCGTGTGTTAAGTATTGGATTTTCATTTTCCCGTTTGTTCCGGTTATTACCTTAATAACCAACTCAACCTACAAACTGCGAATAGAGGTATTCAAATACATACCTACCTTTTTGGTAGAGAACAACTTTCTTCCTACAGGAATGATTTTTGTTGTGCCCATTATGCTGCTGTTTTTGACACGGCATCTGGTGCGTTTTTCCGGTTTGAATTGGGTGAAGGCGTTTTTCATTATCGCCATTGCCAACACTATTTCGTACGTGCTTTATTATCAGTGGCTGCTTGGTATCTTTTATTATGTAAAGAGTAATTATTCATACCCCACCGCCATGGCTACCTATAGCGTAACCGGCTGCACATTTATGTTGCTCATATTTTACAACCTTGTAAAACGGCAAATTATAGACCGAAGATGGCTGCTACTTGGATCGTTTATGGTCTATGTGTTTGCTTTCACTATTGCCTCACAGGCGGTAAAGTATTTGTTACGATAGGCATGAACGAATAAGCGCCAAAATGTTATTCTCCATTTTTAAAAAGAAAAGCACTGAACGCCCTATTTACAAAGTAGCGGATGCCGATATCTATTCGAAGGAATTTCAACAAAACTTCTACAAACATTATCCCGCATTTTACGATTTGGGCGATGTTGTGTTTCTGGAAAAATCGAATTGCTACGCGGTGTTCAGGTACGAGAGTGCGCGAACGGTTCTGAATAATCACGAAACTTTTTCGTCCTCGCACCTAAAAACAGTAGATGCGGTTTTATTGGGTGCCGATGGCAAAAAACACTTACGAAACAAGAAAGTGGTTTTGCAAAACATTGTTTCGTTGAACAGGGAACAATTACATACCACCAACGATTTTTTTCATTCTGTTTTCGAAAAGTTGTGGAGTTCGCTATCTGTAGATAGCTCCGTTAATATTGTTGACAAGTTAGTTAACCCGCTAACCTTAACTCTTATTTTTCACGAATTGGGAATACACCAAGTGCCTGAGGAATGGAATGTGTTTTCGGATAAAACAACCCTTAAAACCAAATCGGAGGCAATTGCTGAGGTTTTTTCTGATTGGAATCTTTTAAACGATTTGGTGGCCCACAACCTGAAAGAGGAACACTTACGCGAGAAGCTGAAACGATTGCTACAGTTGATTAACAGCGAAGGCTGGTACAGCCCTGAAGAGTTATCGCGCTTTGTAAGGTTGTTTATTATGGCAGGTGCCGAAACTACTGCCAGCCTTATTGCTTCATCCATTTATCTTTTAACGCAGCGAAGCAATGATGTGGAGCGCTTACGCAACCACAGCGGCTATGTAACTGATTTTTTGAACGAAACACTGCGATTGTACGCACCGGCACAGTTTACATTCCGATACACTGAAAAAGAAGCAGTAGTTGGAAAACAAAAAATTCCTGCCGGCTCGGTTGTGGCAATAGCAATAGGCGCTGCCAATCGCGATCCTGCAATTTTTGAGCAACCCGATGTTTTTATGCCCGGCAGAACAGCAAAGCACATAGCTTTTGGCATGGGGCGGCATAAGTGTGTAGGCGAGTATCTTTCCGCTTATCTTGCACAAATGTTTTTAGGTAAACTGCTTCTGCATTGGGAGCGGTTTGATTTTGCAAAAGAAGCAACAGTTAACAATACCGTATTTGCTTACAAGGTAAGTAATCTAAATGCCACACTAAGAAAATAAGTAACACTAACAAAGTGAGAACTCCCGTAAAAACAATAAGCAGCAAACCGATTTCAGCAGCAGAATACCTGCGGCAGGTGTGGAGTTCTCGCGCTTTGGTACTAACCTTTGCCGTTCGTGACTTGCGAATACAATATGCACAAACTTATTTAGGCTTGCTGTGGTCGGTAATACAACCGCTTACCGGTTTGGTCATTTTTTATTTCTTCTTTCAGCGGCTTATTCATATTGATGTTAATGCTCCTTATGCTGTATTTGCATTTACCGGAATTACGGGCTGGTTTTACTTTACCTCATTGGTTGGGCAAGCAGGCACATCGCTCATGCACAATCAGCATCTGGTAAAGAAAATTCACTTCCCCCGATTAGTTCTCCCGTTGTCGAAGGTAATTACAGGGTTGGTAGAGTTTCTTATTTCATCAGCTCTGCTTTTGCTGTTAATGACATTAACCGGTTGCGACTTTTCTTGGAAGTTGTTATTGTTTCCGCTGGCAATATTGGTAAATGTTGTGGTTGGCTTGTCGGTCGGTGTTTGGCTAAGCGCTCTTACCGTTCGCTTCCGCGACCTGCACCATATTATCCCTTATCTTGTTGGTTTCGGAATTTGGCTTACACCGGTTTTTTATCCCGATACTATTGTGCCGCAAGCATTGAACTGGATTTATTACTTGCATCCGCCTGCAAGCATAATTGCACTTTATCGATGGATTTTTCTCGACTTTCCTATCAATGTATGGCAAGTTTTTAGTTCGGTAGTAGTAAGTGTCTGCCTGCTTGTTACCGGCTTATTGTATTTTATAAGAAGCGAAAAATTTATGGCAGATTATCTGTAATCGCATGGAAACCGAAGTTGTTCTTGCAATTAGAAATGTTTCAAAGAGTTTTGTGTTAGCGCAAAATTCGGGAGGGAGCTTTAAACAGTTGGTATCGGGTTTATTGCAAAGCAAGCGGACGGCAGGCACAGTTTTTTCTGCACTCAGAAATGTTTCTTTCAATGTTTACAGCGGTGAAGTGTTAGGCATTATTGGCGAAAACGGAGCCGGTAAATCAACTTTACTGAAAATACTAAGCGGCATAAGCCAGCCCGATGAAGGGGAAATTGATTTCTACGGTAAAGCCGTTTCTATTTTAGAAATAGGGGCAGGATTTCACCCGGAGTTAACAGGCAGGGAAAATATTTTTCTTACATCATCGCTGTATAAATTCACCCGTGCTGAAACAGAAGTAAAACTGCATGAGATTATCGCTTTTAGCGGTGTTGCTGATTTTATTGATGAGCCGGTAAAAAACTACAGCTCGGGGATGTATTTGCGTTTGGCATTTTCCATACTTGCCCATTTGAATGCTGATGTGTACTTGATAGATGAAGTGATAAACGTAGGTGATGCTAATTTTCAAAGTAAGTGTAAAGCCCGCTTTCAGCAATTAGTTGCTTCGGGCAAAACCATTGTGCTTGCCAGCCACAATATGAACGAGTTGATGGTGCTTTGCAACAGAATTGTGCTGATGGAAAAAGGAGAAGTGAAGCAGATAGGCGGGCAAGATTTGATACAACAATACCTTAATCATTCCGTAACTGTTTTCAGCGAGTTGGAGGAAAAAGGATTTATAGATGTAGCGAATGTAAGTGCGTTGATGCGGAAGAATGATAGTGTGGAGATTCTTAAAAACGGAGTTGAAGGTTACAAAACAATTGAGAGGGGCATAAGCAATGCACAAAGCTTTACAGTGCATTTTGAACTGGAGTTACGGAAGAATTTTCCGTTGGCAGTTGTTTTGCGGGTGTACGACAGTACCGGCATATTAGCGTTTATGTGCTCGAACGTTACTTCAGCAAATGCATTAGATAAAAAGGGGAAATACCGGGTTGAATTCAGAATGCCTGAAAACCTGTTCAACGAACGTATTTACACCATGGATGTAATGCTGGCTGATAACCAAAATGCAGCGCTAATAGCTACCATCGAAAATTTTCTTACCATTAAAATTGCCGATGAGGAATTGATAGCCGATGAGGAATCGAAAAGCTATTTTGCCGGAATTCTTAAACCACATATTGAAAGCACGGTGGTGCATTTGTAGTTTACTCGTTTAGTATGGAGTTGGATATAAGTCTAGTATTGGCATTTATAGCAAAGCAACAAAATGAACGAGGGGGATTTCCATCGTACGAGCTTTATCCGGTTGTTAAGCCCGATGAGGATTGGTCGGTAATACCGGACGATTCCCCCTTTATTACAGCAAACATTTTGTGCAGTCTGTTACAAGTAAATAACGAAAAGGCACAGCAAATAATTCGAAAAGGTACAACCTACCTTTCTGCATTAATGGAGTATGGCGGATACTGGCGCTTTTGGCCTTTGCACAGCAAACAACATCCTGTTCCAATAGATTTAGATGATACCGCTGTTGCTTCGTATGTGCTTACCAAAGCAGGCTATACGTTGAACAACCGCGAAATTCTTTTGAGCAACAAGAACGACTCAGCCTATTTTGAAACATGGCTTAAACCAAATTGGCAACTGCTGTTTAAATCGCCTTTGCTAAACCTAAAGCTATTGCATAATTACTATGCCACTCAGGTTACCGTAAACATGGGCGATTTCGATTTTTCGGACCATGAGCCAGCTGTAGCTGCCAATGTACTGCTATACTTGGGCGAAGCGGAAAACAAAGAATGTATCAGCCGGATTATTGATGAGATAAAAAATGGAAACGAGCCGTTGCAATTCTATCCTGATGCGATAATGTTGTACTACCACATTGCCCGCGCTTACGCGGGTGGCATAACATCATTCATAGAATTGAAAGACACTATTGCAGAGCGTTTGCTAAAAAGATTTACCGGAAACTTAAACGAAAACGATACACTGTTGTATTTGATGGCTGCAAATATTTTGCTTGATTTTAAAACGGCTGTTTCGTTAGCCGGCAAACTTATTGATTACGTTGCGCTAGGCTCCATGTATCCTGATAAGTGGCAATGCTTACCATATTTCTGCAGCAAGAACCGAAACTTTTTGGTAGGATCGCCTGCATTTACCGCTGCACTCTTTGCGGAAGCGTACACTAAGTTAAATGCAGCAAAAAGCTAAATGCCTGCTGATGTATGTCATTGCTAAATTCTTTTCTGCTTGAATCATTTGCTTTGCCATACATTCGGCAGGAGTTTAATGTAGAAACATGTTTTCGCTTTTCCGAGACATTTCGGCACGATTTGGTGTATTAATTAGCTTTGTTGCTTTCTCGCTGCTAATAGGCGAGTTCCATCCCTTTTCGCGTTTTCCCATGTTTTCGGCATTTGGCAACAGAGGCGATTACTTGTATTTGACTGATGAAAAGGATGAACCCATTTTCCGCTTATATAAGCTCAAAATTTACTCTTCGGAACTAACGGATATGATGCAGGTACGCGAAGCAGCTTACGGTGCAAGCGATGACTCTTTACACACCGCCACAATGGCAACAGAAGTATTGCAGGAAGTAATTCGCTTAAATAAAAACAATGCCGAACTGGAAAAATATGGAGAGTTGAAGTTGTGCCATCGCATGTTTTACATAAAAGAGGGCACGGTGCATAAAGAAGATAAAATTTTAGCCTCATGCAGCGTGAAATAGCCGTACTCAAACAGTTCCGGTATTCAGCCAAAGAGTGGTTTTGGATGAAAGTCCTGTTTGTGCCTTTATGGCTTGTATGGATTACAATGGTGTTGTATAAACACCACGCACAGCCCTTTCCTGAGGGCATTTGCCAATACATCAATTGTGCTTTTGTTGCAACAAAACCGGCTATCTATATTGTGTTGCTCACTGCATTGGCAAGCGCTGTTTTTTATGTTGCCGGGCGGTTTATGCCGGTGGCAACTTTTTTGTTAGCAGTTATCAGCATCATAGTTTTTTCTTTCGAGCGCTCCAATGGAATTTATCACCGCGAAGAATTATTCTCACTCATTTTCACGGTACAATTTATTGCCTGCCTTCGCTGGTATTTTTCTTCGGGCGAGTACAAACAGGAAGTGCCGCTTCGAAATGTAGCTGTTTTCTATTCGGTAAGTGTAATTGCAGGAGCGTATGTGTTGGCAGGCATTGCCAAAATTAACGGGTCGGGGTTTGCATGGATAACACAATCGCCTTATGCTGCGCTGCAAACTTTGCAGAGCTTCGAGCATAAGAGCGTTGATACCGGCTTGGAGTTTTTAATACCATACGGAAATTTTGTTGCCGCCCTTATGTTGAAGTTTCCTTTTGCTGTTCAGTTGCTTTTTGCATTTGCGCTGGTAGTAGAGTTAGGCGCTTTTGCTGCCTGCTTTAGTCGAAAAACAGCACAACGTTACGGAGTTTTACTGCTGTTTCTTCACCTTGGCATGTTTTTACTGTTGTTTGTAAAGTTGTTGGTTTTTATTTGGAGTGTGGCGTTGTTTATGGCAAACATTCCGGGTTATTTTCTAAGCAAGCAGAATCTTCAAAATGAAAACCCTTAAAACCTTTTCGCCTTTTCTGCTTTTTATACTGTTGTCGTTGCTGCTTGGCGAAGAACATCCGTTCAGCCGCTTTGATATGTATGCCAGTTTTCCGACCAAAGCCACTTACTACTTTCTTGCCGATGAAAACAACAACAGTATTTCAGGAATGAAAGAATTTTCGTTCTCGGTGTTTCGCATTAAGGATATGATGAACGCCTACATGCGCGGCAACGAAGCCGCAGAAGCCGCAGCCGCTGTAAGCGTGTTGCAGGCAGTTGAAGAAGATTATGTAAAGCAGGGAGCAAAAACTTACACCAGCATTTCGTTGGTAAAGCGAACACTGGAGTTACAAGCAGGGAAAGTGAACGGCAAAAGCGATGTAATTGCTACTCTTAATTTACACCATGATTAGCGCACGCAGTTTTGAATACACCAATGAGGAATGGCGGCTGATTAAATTGTTTACCGGCATTATTTGGTTGCTTGAAATATGCCGTGTGTTGTTGTTGAACAACTATACAACTGCTCCGTACCCCGAGGGTATTTTCCGCCTTGCCGATTTGTCATTTATTGGCATCTCTCCTGTTAAATACATACTTGTGGTTATCGCAGTTGCCGGTGTAATAATGTATGTAGCTGAAAAGCGAATGCTTGCAGCGTTGTTGCTTCTTTCGCTTATCAGTTTAGCAGTGTTTACGCTCGAACGTTCCAACTCTGTAAAAAGCCGAAGCGAATTGCTATCGCTTATATTGTTGGTTCAGTTGGCAGCGTATGCTAAAGAGAGATTCTTTACAAAAGCAACAACAGCACACAACACAGCTATGTTTTACAGTATTCAAATGATAGCGGCTGCGTATGTAATGTCGGCAATTTCTAAACTGTTAACCAGCGGATTTGACTGGATTTGGCAGTCGCAGAATTTTGTGGTGCAGATAACCAAAATTTCGGAACAGATATTGATTGAATTGCAGTTAGACATCAGCAGCCATACACAATGGATTACCGGTTTACTCTTGGCTCACCCCCACGTAACGCATCTGTTTTTTGCAGCAGCGCTGACGGTTGAATTGTTTGCATTCGTTGCCTGTTTCAGCAAAACAGCCGCAAAGAGATACGGATGGGCGTTGCTGGCTTTGCACCTTGGTATGCTTCTATTAATCGGAATTGTTATTCCGGTGTTTGTGTTACTTGTGCTGGTTTATCTACTCAACATTTCGAAACCGTTACTTAGCGGGTATAGCTTTCTGAAATCGAAATTTTAATTGGCGCGTAGTGCGTCAATGCTTTTTTTACAGCCGCTAAAAATTTCGGAAGCCACCAACACATTGCCGGTTGGTGTATAGTGCAAATCATTTTGCCAAAAGAGTATTGTAGTGTTTCCGTTTAGCTTTTCAATCTCACTTTTAAATGCGGGAAATAAATCGATCACATATACTTCATTTGCCTGTAGTGTTTTCATACAATGGCTTAACTCAAACTTGTTCTTGTTCAGTTCTTCAAGCATTGGCTGAAATACAACAATCAGTTTGAGATTTTTGGCGGCAGTGAAACTGCTATACGCTTTAGTAATGGCATTACAAATTGCGCCTTTTGCTTCTTCGCGGAGTATTGTTTCTTGTTGCTCCGTAAGGAAATTCCGGTTAAGCCCCCATACACCATGCACTATTCGCCTAAAAATAAACGAGAAGGAATAGATGTATTCCCACCAAGGGCCTTTTCTGTAAACTACGGTTTGCGGGTTGTTGAATCTTTCAAATCCTCCTCTAACTATGTAGTCATCAATATCCGATGCGTTAACCGAAAGAATAACAGCTTGCGGTTGGAAAGCGTGGAAAAGGTGTTCCAAAATTTTATACTCATAAAACAAATCGCTGCCGCTTACTCCTGCATTTATCAGGCGCACATTGTTGCGAACACTATCGCCCGCATACATCTCCTCTAACAGCGTTACCCATGTTGAGTCATCGGGAGAACCGACACCCTCTGTAAAAGAATCGCCTAAAGCGAGTACGGTAACACAACTGTCGCAAGGCTGCGGCTCCTTGCCGCGAAAGCCAAGCGAATTAATATTGGCAGCATAAGCGTATTCGGTTTTGTTACGTTGAAGCACCGTTCCCGGCTGATGCCTGTACAACTGAAGATTCGTTTCTTTCTTAATAAATTGCCGAGCAATGTTTTCAAACTTGTAACGCTGGTAAGAGGAAATGTACAGCACACCACCGTTTCGTTCTTTGTAGTTAAGGTCTTGCCTGTAAACGTATTTCAGCAACAACTCCGAGAGTAGCAAACTTGCGATAACTGCCGTGCAAAGCAGCAATACATTTTGTCGCTTTTCAGGAGTGGAGGCAACTAAATATTTCCGGATAACTGAAGCCAGTATAACATACAACAGCCCGTAAACAATGATAGTTGTGACGGTGTTTGCTATGCAGAAATACAATAGGAAAGCATGTGCCGCCACCAGCAACCCCAAGGCAATTTTGGCAACTACACCAACTATACGTTTTGCTTTCAAAGCGGCAGGAATTAGTGTGCGTAAAAATCGGTAATTACGTCAACCACCGTTACTACATCTTCATCTTTCAGAGAATAAAACAAAGGAAGGCGAACTAAGGCAGCGCTGTGATGTGCAGTTAAATCATCATTACCCACAAAGCGACCAACGGTTTTTCCGAAGGCACTTCCGTGTAATGTAGTATAGTGGAACTGTGCGTTAATGTGCCTGTCCTGCAAAAAAGCAATCAACTTGTTGCGCTCGCCAGCTGTTGTTGTTTTCAGATAAAAGCAGTGCCCATTGTGTTGACTTTGTTCTGCAATCTGTGGAAGTAAAATTTTCCCTTTTACGGCAAGCGGTGATAACTCCTCAAAATATTTATTCCATAATTGTACAAAACGCGTATTGATTGTATTGCATTCTTCCAACTGTGAAAAAAGCATAGCAGCATTCAACTCCGACAAAGGAAAATTAGAGCCTAAGCCTTTCCACTCATACCGGTCTGTCTGTCCGTTGAAAAAGCTCCTTCGGTTAGTGCCGAATTCATACGCTACGTAAAAGCGCTCTAATAAATTTTTGTTGTTAATGGCTATACCACCGCCTTGTCCGCAGGTAATATTTTTCAGATGGTCAAAACTAAAAGTGGCAATATCACCGAATGTTCCTAAAAAATCGTTGTTGTGTTTTGCGCCTGTTCCGTGGGCGTTATCTTCCACTATAAAGAGGTTGTGCCGCTGTGTAATTCTTCTCAGCGCAGTATAATTACAGGCAACCGAAGCATAATTGACAGTTACAATAGCTTTCGTTTTTGATGTAATGGCCGCTTCTACTTTCTCCGCATCTAAATTCATATTGGTTGGAGAAACGTCCACAAATACGCAAACTGCTCCTCGCAACGCAAATGCATTAGCGCACGAAACAAAAGCAAACGAAGGCATAATTACTTCATCACCCGGCTGTATATTTAAAGTTAAGGCAGCTAACTCTAACGAAGCGGTGCACGATTTGGTAAGAAAGAAATGCGCTATGCCGTGATGCTCATTAAACCATTGCTCGCATTTTTGGGTAAATTCCTTGGCAGCAAATGCATCGGCATTTTCGAGTACGCGGTTTACATACCTGCCCTCGTTACCGGTAACTGTTGTTCTGAAAAAGGGTATCATGGGTGTTCAGCGAAAATAGGAATGTAAACGTTAGTGCTGTACGGGGTGTTTGGAAACCACTCCCGCATGGTGGTCAACACTGAATGTTTTGCCCTCTTCGGCAATGTATGTTTCGCTGAAAACCTCGCGCGATTCGTTCAGCAAAAAATCAAGGTCTTCGTACCGAGCCGAAAAATGCCCGATGAGCAATTTTGCCGCTCCGGCCTTCTGAGCAATACGTGCTGCTTCTTTTGTAGTGCAATGGAAGGTTTCCGCAGCGCGAAAAGCGTGCTCTTCAATAAACGTAGCTTCGTGATACAGCAAATCAACTCCTTTAATTTGTTCCAGGTACGATTCGGTGTAAATGGTGTCGCTGCAATAGGCATACGATGAAGGCTTAGGCGGGCTAAGCGTTAACTCGCTGTTGGGTATTATAGTGCCGGCAGCGGTTGTAAAATCTCCTCCTCGTTTAATACCGTTAATAGCTTCGTACGGAATGTTGTGTTCGGTAATTTTTTCGGGAATAATTTTTCGCAAATTTTTTTTCTCTCTGAAAAGGAAACCGGTGGTAGGCAGGCGATGTTCCAGTATAATGGTTTCAACACTTAGCATGCCATCATCATATACTATTCTCGGCTCATCGGCATGTAACGGATGAAAATGAATGGCGTAACGAAGTTTTGTTTGCGAATGCCGGAAATGAACATTGATGATGTCTTCCAGTTCGGGCGGGCCGTAAATATTCAGCAAATGTTCGCGCCAGTTAAGATTAAAAGAGGTGAGCAAACCTATTAACCCGAAGTAATGGTCGCCATGCAGGTGTGAAATAAAAATGTTGTCGAGCCTGCCGCGCTTAACTCCGAAGGTGTTCATGCGGAACTGTGTGCCTTCGCCACAATCAATTAAAAAATGATTGCCGTGATAATTCAGAATTTGGGCAGAAGGGTAACGGTTAAAAGCAGGGATAGCGCTGTTGCTTCCCAAAATGGTTACTTCAAATTGCATCAAAGTGTGCCTTTAGCTCTTCAGGTCGCGGTCTAATTCTTCCATCATTACATAGTCCACCGATTCGTTAAGCGATGGAACAATGTTCAGAATTGGCTCTAACTGCGATATTTTAATGAGCTTTTGTATGTGGGCGTTCAATCCGGTAAGTACAAAAATGCCGTTCGCCTCTTTACACAGGCGGTTGCCCACCAGCAGGGCGCTTAAGCCCGATGAGTCAACATATTGAACATCGGCTAAATCGAGCACAATGTTCCGGAAACCTTCGTTGTTCAAAATCACCAACTCCGACTTTAACTGCGGGGCAAGATTGCTCAACAACTTCTCCTCGTTCAGTTTTACAATTACAAGTCGGTCTCTTTTATCTACCTGGAACTTCATGGTCTCAATATTTTTTTGTCAGGCGAAATTTGTGCAATGCTGTTTAGAATAACAAATATGGGCGAATGTATGCAAAAGGATTCTTTTAAGGAAATTGTGTTAAGAATATGTTCCCGCAGGGGCAGGTAATTGTTGTTGTTTCAGAAGAATTGCCGTAGGTTTGACAAGAATCGCCAAAATGCCTTTTCGGCATAGGGCAGTAACCGACATTATGACCTCCCCGAATGTTGGTTCGATTTTTGACAAAATGTTTGAATGGAAGCAAAGTTTTCACCCAAAGTAAAGGAGGTTATCTCCTACAGCCGCGAAGAGGCATTACGCCTCAGCCACGATTTTATTGGTATTGAACACCTTGCCCTTGGCTTGATACGCGAGGGAGAAGGTTTGGCAATAAAAACACTCAAAAGTTTAGATGTTGACCCGGTAATTATCCGCAAGCGGATTGAAGATTCGGTAAAAGATAAAGCTGCAAAAGGCAGTTTTAACCCCAACAACTTACCGCTTACTAAGCAGGCAGAGAAAGTTTTAAAAATTACGGTGCTGGAGGCCAAAGTACTCAAAAGCGATGTAATTGGAACCGAACACCTCATGCTTTCTATTCTGAAAAACAAGGACAACATAGTTACCCAACTGCTTAACCAGTTTGATGTGGACTATGATGTATTCCGTCAGGAACTGGAAATAGTACAAAACGATATTAAGGCAGAGTTACCCAACGAGCCTTCGGAAGATGACCCGTTTGAAGAAGAAAAATCAAAAAGCTATTCACAGTCGGCTAAAAAGCCGGGCAGTACCAAATCAAAAACTCCGGTGCTCGATAACTTTGGCAGAGATGTAACGCATTTGGCTGAAGAAGGCTCGTTAGACCCCATTGTAGGAAGAGAAAATGAGATAGAGCGCGTGTCGCAAATTCTTTCGCGCAGAAAAAAGAACAACCCCATTTTAATAGGCGAACCGGGTGTTGGTAAAACTGCCATTGTAGAAGGATTGGCGCTGCGTATTGTGCAGAAGAAAGTTTCCCGCGTTCTGTTCAATAAGCGCATTGTAATGTTGGATTTAGCCGCATTGGTTGCCGGCACAAAATACCGCGGTCAGTTCGAAGAGCGCATGAAAGCCATCATGAACGAGTTGGAAAAGAACCGCGATGTAATTTTGTTTATTGATGAAATACATACCATAGTTGGCGCAGGTGGTGCTACCGGTTCGTTAGATGCTTCGAACATTTTTAAACCGGCATTGGCAAGGGGCGAGTTACAATGTATAGGTGCATCTACTTTGGATGAATACCGGCAGTATATTGAAAAAGACGGAGCGCTGGCGCGCAGATTTCAGCAGGTTATTGTTGATCCGCCTTCGCCTGAAGAAACCATTCAGATACTCAACAATATTCGCCCTAAGTACGAAGAGTATCACAATGTTGAATACAGTAAAGAAGCAGTGGAAGCCTGTGTTAAACTTTCAACACGTTACATTACCGATCGTTTTCTGCCCGACAAAGCCATTGATGTAATGGACGAAGTAGGAGCGCGCGTTCATCTTAAAAACATTCACGTTCCAAAAAATATTGTGGAATTAGAAAAGAAGGTAGAGGAAATTAAAGTAGAGAAAAACCAGGTGGTAAAAAGCCAGAAATACGAAGAGGCTGCCCGCCTGCGCGATACAGAGAAGAAATTGCTCGAAGATTTGGATAAGGCGAAAGCCATGTGGGACGAAGAATCGAAGAGCAAGCGCTACCCCGTAAACGATGAAGATATTGCCGAAGTAGTGGCTATGATGACCGGCATTCCGGTAAATAAAATTGCTCAAACCGAAAGCAATAAGCTGGTGAACATGAGCGGTGAAATTAAAGGGGCGGTAATTGGTCAGGATGATGCGGTGCAAAAAGTAGTAAAAGCCATTCAGCGAAACCGTGTCGGGTTGAAAGATCCTAAAAAACCTATCGGCACGTTTATTTTCCTTGGACCAACGGGCGTTGGAAAAACCGAATTGGCAAAAGCCATTGCCCGCTATCTTTTCGATTCGGAAGATTCGCTAATACGGATTGACATGAGCGAATACATGGAGAAGTTCAGCGTGAGCCGTTTGGTAGGTGCGCCTCCGGGTTACGTGGGCTACGAAGAAGGCGGACAATTAACCGAAAAAGTCAGACGCAAACCTTACAGTGTAGTATTGCTCGATGAAATTGAAAAAGCGCACCCCGATGTTTTCAATATTCTTTTGCAGGTGTTTGATGACGGCATACTGACCGACAGTTTAGGACGCAGAGTGGACTTTAAGAATACCCTCATTATTATGACCTCGAACATCGGTGCCCGCGATTTGAAAGACTTTGGAACAGGTGTTGGGTTTGCCACATCTGCCAAAACATCGCAAAGCGATGAAATTTCGCGCAATGTAATTACCAAAGCATTGAAGCGTACTTTCTCTCCTGAGTTTCTGAACCGGATTGACGATGTTATCATCTTTAATTCGCTGGAAAAAGAAGCCATCTTTAAGATAATTGACATAACGCTGAAAGATGTAGTAAAGCGTATTAAGGAACTCGGCTTTGAAATAAAGTTGACAGATGATGCAAAAGAGTTTCTTGTCGAAAAGGGTTACGACCCGCAGTTTGGCGCTCGTCCGTTGCATCGTGCCATTCAAAAATATGTGGAAGACCCGCTGGCTGAAGAGATTCTGAAAGCCAATGCCAAGCCGGGCGATGTTTTTACTGTGGAGTTAAACAAAGATGCGGAAGAGTTAAAGATTTCGCTGAAAACTCCGAAGAAGAAAGCAGAAACAACCGAAGATTAAATAAAGAGCCTCGCAAGTGCGGGGCTTTTTTGATGTCTGTATAATGATGAGATTTTACGAGTTTCCCGCACTACGATCATTCTTTGTTGTCCGCTCACCTTAAAGTGAATATCAAGTTGTAAATGTGTGGGTAATCCGGCATCTATCATTAGATGTTAGTTATTCATTATTCTACACCACATGTTTCTGCCCTTCCATTCCGAAACAACTCGTCCCGAATTTATTTCGGGAAGTTCGGGATTTCTGGACACTACATACTTCTTCTGTACTGCCCACCCACCTCAAACAGCGCATGAGTTATCTGCCCGAGCGAGCAATGCTTAACGGTTTCCATCAACTCGGCAAAAAGGTTTTCGTTGTTAATGGCTGCTTGTTGTAAACGTTTTAATGCCTCTGCGCTTTTGTCTTTGTGGCGCTTTTTAAAGGCATTCAACGCGTTAATCTGAAATTCCTTTTCATCGGTAGTGCTTCGGATAACCTCCTGCGGTATAATGGTAGGTGAGCCGTTTTTACTCAGGAATGTATTTACGCCTACAATGGGATATTCACCGGTGTGTTTCAGGTGCTCGTAGTGTAAACTCTCTTCTTGTATTTTGTTGCGCTGATACATGCGCTCCATAGCGCCCAGCACGCCACCCCGATCGGTAATGCGCTTAAACTCGGTGAGCACGGCTTCTTCCACTAAGTCGGTCAGCTCTTCAATTAAGAACGAACCTTGATTAGGATTTTCATTTTTCGCAGTGCCGAGTTCGCGGTTGATGATGAGTTGAATTGCCATGGCTCTGCGCACGCTTTCTTCAGTTGGAGTGGTGATAGCTTCATCGTAAGCATTGGTGTGCAGCGAGTTGCAGTTATCGTAAATAGCATAGAGCGCCTGTAGTGTGGTGCGTATATCATTGAAATCAATTTCCTGTGCGTGCAAACTTCTTCCGCTGGTTTGTATATGATATTTCAGTTTTTGCGAGCGCTCGTTAGCTTTGTATTTGTTCTTCATTGCCTTCGCCCAAATTCTGCGTGCTACGCGTCCAATCACTGAATACTCGGGGTCCATGCCGTTGCTGAAAAAGAATGAGAGGTTAGGAGCAAAGTCGTCAATCTTCATTCCACGACTCAAATAATATTCTACATAAGTAAAACCATTGGCGAGTGTAAAAGCCAATTGTGTAATCGGGTTGGCGCCCGCTTCGGCAATATGATAACCGCTAATGCTCACCGAATAAAAATTACGCACGTTGTGATGAATAAAATACTCCTGCACATCGCCCATCAGTTTCAGCGAAAACTCGGTAGAGAAAATACAAGTATTCTGCGCCTGGTCTTCTTTCAAAATATCTGCCTGCACTGTTCCGCGCACAGCAGACAGCGCTTTTGCTTTTAGCTTTTCATACACATCCGGTGGAAGGACATCGCTGCCTGAAAGACCAAGTAACTTCAATCCTAATCCGGTATTTCCTTCGGGCAACTCGCCATTGTATTTCGGTAAATCCGAAATCCGAAATCCGAAATCCGAAATTTTAATACCATGTTCTTGCATGTAACGCTCACACTCCTGATCAATGGCTGCATTCATAAAAAAGGCGAGAATAATGGGAGCCGGTCCGTTGATGGTCATGCTCACCGAAGTTTTCGGGCTGCATAAATCGAAACCGCTGTAAAGTTTTTTGGCATCATCAACCGTAGCAATGCTCACACCGCTGTTGCCTACCTTGCCGTAAATATCAGGGCGATGGTCTGGGTCTTCGCCATAAAGTGTAACCGAATCAAAAGCAGTTGACAAACGAATAGCCGGCTGCCCAAGCGATACATAATGGAAACGCTTGTTCGTTCGTTCAGGTCCACCTTCTCCGGCAAACATGCGTGTAGGGTCTTCGCCTTCACGCTTCAGCGGAAACACACCGGCTGTGTAAGGAAACTCACCGGGCACATTTTCCTGCAACTGCCACTGGAGAATATCGCCCCAATCGTTGTAACGAGGCAGATATACTTTGCGAATGCTTGTTCCGCTCAGCGATTTGTAAGTAAAAGGCAACTGCACGGTTTTATCGCGCACCTGAAATGCAAACGTTTCACCGCTGTATTTTTTCACCTTCTCATTCCACTCTGCAATCAGCTTCCAATTTTCGGGAGCAAGTTTTGTTTGGTAGGTAGCCAGAAGCACTTTCACTTCCTCGTTATTTTTCAACTCATCCTTCACTCCGTTCAGTTGATACAACTTGGTGGCGATTGCACACTGCTCATTTACCCATTCATCATATCGCTCAATAGTTTCAGCAATTTCAGAAAGATAACGCACGCGCGCAGGCGGAATAATCTGCGATTTGGTAACGGTATTTTTCGCTGACGTATGTTTAACTTTAAAATCAACACCTGTTTTTTCACTCACCTTGTGCATTAGCACTTCAAACAAATGATTTACGCCCACATCGTTAAACTGCGAGGCGATGGTTCCTACAATAGGCAGTTCTTCGTCTTTGGCGGTAAACATTTGGTGGTTGCGTTTGTATTGTTTGCGCACATCAGCTAATGCATCGAGCGCTCCCGCCTTATCAAATTTGTTGATGGCAATGGCATCTGCATAGTCGAGCATGTTTATTTTTTCAAGCTGCGTTGCCGCTCCGTATTCAGGAGTCATTACGAGTAGCGAAACGTTGCAGTAATCGAGAATCGAAGCATCGCTTTGTCCCGTGCCGGCACTTTCTAAAATAATAAAATCAAACCCTGCTGCTTTGCAGACATCAATGGCTTCCTGCACGTGAACGCTCAATGCCTTGTCGCTTTCGCGGGTGGCGAGTGAGCGCATATAAGCGCGCGGATTGTAAATGGAGTTCATCCGTATTCTATCGCCCAACAACGCGCCACCGGTTTTCTTTTTGCTCGGGTCAACCGAAATTACGGCAATGGTTTTGTCTTTATAGTTCTTCAAAAACCTACGCACTATTTCATCGGTAACAGAACTTTTTCCTGCGCCACCGGTACCGGTAATACCGAGAACAGGAATGCTGGATGTCGGGTGTCCGATGTTCGATGAAGGTTTCCCATTTTCAGCAAGGGTAATAAGTTGAGCAATCTGTTTCCAATCATTTGTATTCACTTCGGACTTCGGACTTCGGACTTCGGACATTTTCACAGTTTCGAAATCACATTGCTTCAGCACATCTTCAATCATCCCCTCCAGTCCCATTTTTCTTCCATCATCGGGCGAATAAATTCTGGCAATGCCGTATTGATGCAACTCTTCAATTTCTGCTGGAAGAATAGTTCCACCGCCACCGCCAAAAATTTTGATGTGTCCGCAGCCGCGCTCTTTCAGCAAATCGTACATGTATTTGAAGAACTCAATGTGCCCGCCCTGGTAGCTCGTTACTGCAATTCCCTGTGCATCTTCCTGAATGGCGCATTCCACAATTTCCTGCGCGCTGCGGTTGTGCCCCAGGTGAATCACCTCCGCACCTTTCGCCTGCATAATTCTCCGCATAATGTTGATGGCAGCATCGTGCCCGTCAAAAAGGGAGGCGGCAGTAACAATTCTTACTTTATGTTTCAGTTGTAAACTCATAGCTAAACCGTGTGTAAATTGCGGTAGCGAAGTTAGAAGAATGGGGCAAATGGAAAGTGCGGATACAGACAGGAAATTCCAGAGAAGTATTACAGGTTTTTCAGTTTTTCCCAAAGTTCGGGCAGGCGCTTAATAACAGCTACCTGACGTGCAAAGGCACGCGCTTCTACAGCCGGGTAGCCGATGTAGGTTTTGCCGCCCTCCAAATTGTTCGGCACTGCCGAGGTTGCCATCACCACGGCATCATCGCCAATTTCAATGTTTTTATTTACTGCTACTTTTCCGTAGAGCGTTACGCGGTTGCCTATTTTGGTGTTGCCCGCAATGCCCACTTGCCCCGCCAGTATGCAGTCTTCCCCAATTTTTACATCGTGTCCTACATGCACCTGGTCATCAATTTTTGTTCCGCGCCCGATAAATGTATCGCTCGAAACTCCGGCATCAATCGTGCAGCCCGCGCCTATCTCCACATCATTCGCAATTACCACTCTTCCGGCTGTGTGCATTTTATCGTAATGCTTATCGCTTTGGCGTTTGTAGTAAAATGCATCGGAACCAATAGTTGTGTTGGCATGTATAATTACGTTATCGCCAATTTGGGTGTAAGCATAAATAGTGGCGTTTGGGTGAATAACACAGTTTTTCCCAATGGTAACCTGCTCGCCAACAAAAGCGGTGGGATAGATAAATGTGCCTTCGCCAATGTTGGCAGATGCGGCCACATTAGTAGCGGAGCGCACTTCCGGCTGAAATTTTTTCGCCAATAAATTATACGCCTCAAAAGGATTCGGGTGAAACAACAACACTTTTCCCTCCGGAGCTTCTACTTTTTTATTGATAATGATAAACGCAGCGGCAGATTTCAGTGTAAAATCGTAATACTTTTCGTGGTCAACAAAAGTAATGTCGCCTTGTTCTACATTATGAATTTCGTTGAGTCCCGTTACCAAAGCATTCTTGTCTCCTATAATTTCCGCATTTATCCATTCGGAAATTTGCCGGGCAGTAACAGGCTCTTTGAATTTCATACACGATGATTAGCTTCGCGAACTTAAAAGAAACAAATGAAGGAAACAGCGCTTACCCAACTGCATATTTCGCTCGGTGCTAAAATGGCTGAGTTTGCCGGCTACAACATGCCCATAGTTTACAGCAGCATTAACGAAGAGCACAAAGCCGTGCGGAACAGTGTGGGTGTTTTTGATGTAAGCCACATGGGCGAGTTTCGCTTAAAAGGCGAAAAGGCGCTCGATCTTATACAATGGATTACTACCAACGATGCATCGAAACTAACCGATGGAAAAGTGCAGTATTCGTGCCTGCCGAATAACGATGGCGGTATTGTTGATGATTTGTTAGTGTACCGTTACAAGGCGGATGAATACTATTTAGTAGTAAATGCATCCAACATTGAAAAAGACTGGAACTGGATAAAGCAGCACAACACGTTTGGCGTGGAAATACAGAACATGAGCGATGACATGAGCCTGCTGGCGGTGCAGGGCCCCAACGCGGTAAAGGCGCTGCAAAAAATAACGAGTGTAGATTTGAGTTCCATTCCTTACTATGCTTTTACAGTGGGAACATTGGGCGGTATTGAAGGAGTAATTATCAGCAACACAGGTTATACCGGTGCAGGCGGGTTTGAGTTGTATGTAATGAATGCCGATGCCCGCAAGCTGTGGGATGCCGTGTTTGAAGCAGGTGCGGAATTTGGTATTGTGCCTGCGGGTTTAGGTTGCCGCGATACCCTGCGCTTGGAAAAAGCTTTCTGCCTTTACGGACACGATATTGATGATACTACCTCGCCCATTGAAGCGGGTTTGGGCTGGATTACCAAATTCACCAAAAAGTTTGTAAACAGCGATTACCACAAAGCCATTAAGGATAATGGTCCGAAGAAAAAGTTGGTGGGCTTTGAGATAACCGAGAAAGGGAAAATACCGCGCCAGCATTTTATTATTAAAGATGCCGCTGGCAACGAAATAGGTGTAGTAACCTCGGGAACACAGTCGCCTACTTTAGGAAAAGCCATTGGTTTGGGTTATGTAAAAACAGAATTTTCCGCCATCGGTTCCGAAATATTTATTGATATCCGCCACCAATCCATTAAAGCAACAGTGGTAAAAACTCCGTTTTTGTAATCAGTTTTTTCTGCGCGCCAGCACATACTCGGCAAAGCCGAAGTAATCCCAAAAGATACTCGGGATAATTTTTTTGTACACCAACAAGTTATGAATTATCTTGAAGGGCATTAACAGCATGGTGGGAACATGCCTGCGGTAACCACCCGCCACTACTTCCATCTTTTCTTTCATCAGCAAGTTCATGAGTTCGGGCACGGAGTAGAGGCGAACGTGCGTAGGGTCGTCATAAAAATTAAGTGTGCCATCCATGCGAGGCAGTTGTGTGGAACGATAGCCCGGGAACTCCACATAAATCAATCCGCCCGGGCGCAACTTGGGCAATAGTTTCTCTACTACGTCATCGCCATTTTTTAAGTGTTCAATTACATGCGCCATCATAATAAAGTCGAAGTAATTGTCGGGGATGGCATCAAACTTCAACTTCTCTAAATTCATCTCGTAAAAAGCGTGCATGGCAGCAAAGTCGTTGCTGTCGTTGTTGTAATTTTTGTCGAGATCAACACCGTGATACTCGCAATTGGGGTAGTGCGATTTAGTTTTAGAAGCCGAATGGTTACCCGCACCAATATCGAGAAGGCGAAAATCCTTCTGCCCGATGTATTTTTCAATAAAGCGGTATTTGGGTGGTAGGCGAAGCCAGCGATACAAACTCATACAACAATAATCAGGCGCTGAATAAACGTATTATTTCACAAACAGCAAGCACCCGTCTCCGTAACTGAGGAAACGAAAATTGTGAGAAAGTGCATAGTCATAAATTTTTCGCCAGTCTTCTCCCACTACAGCCGCCACTAACAATAGCAGCGTTGAATGGGGTTGGTGAAAGTTTGTAACAAGCGCATTTATTATTTGGGGCTTGTACGGTGGCGTAATCATAATTTGCGTTCTGCATAAAATTCTCTCCATGTTGTTTCGGTTCATCCATTCTAACAACGCAGAAAGCACTTCGGATAGGTTCCACTTTTCGGAAAAGTGGGACATCTGCTCATAGGCATCCCATTGTTTTATCTCTAACTCACCAACAGAAGCAGCTGGATTTGCTTTGGATTTTATGCCCATCCAATATAAACTTTCGAGTGTTCGCATAGAAGTAGTGCCGACCGCTATTATAGGGCGTTGGTGCCCGGTAGCTTCAATCAATTTTTCGAGAAATTCTTTTTTTACATCTATCCACTCAGCGTGCATTTCGTGCCCCGCCATGGTTTCGCTTTTTACAGGCTTAAAAGTTCCTGCGCCTACATGCAGGGTTACTTCCGTTGTTTCAATGTGCTTTTTCTTCAACGATTCAAAAACGCCTTCAGTAAAATGCAAGCCGGCAGTAGGTGCTGCTACCGAGCCTTTGTGTTTGGCATAAACGGTTTGGTAACGCGTTAAGTCCACTTTATCGGAGCTGCGATGCAGATACGGTGGAATAGGCATCATGCCGGCTTTGTCCAATATTTCTGCAAAGGTTAATTGCTCCGGTTGCCAGTTAAATTCCACTACAAATGTATCGCTGGTGCGGTCAACCATTTCGGCTGTCAGTTCAAAATCATCGGTTTTTTTTCGCAGCACTTTTTCCTTCCATTTACTCGCCCTCCCTATTAAGCATTTCCAGCGTATTGTTTTTGCACGGCTCATTACACTCGCCATCTCCGCATTGACTTCCGAAGGCTCCAAACAAAAAACTTCCACCTTTCCACCATTGGCGTTTTCAAAAAACAAACGCGCGTGAATTACTTTGGTGTTATTGAAAACCAAGAGAGCATTTTCGGGAAGGGAATCGGTTATGTTTCTGTAAATGCTTTCGGTTATTGTGCCGCTTTGGTACACGAGCAACTTACTTGCATCGCGATCTTCTAAAGGGTAGCGGGCAATTTTATCATCGGGTAAAGTGTAAGTGTAATCGTTGATGTGAATTTCGCGCGGGTGCATTGCTCAACTAATGATTTACGCAACTATAGGCTCTGCTTCTATTACATTCAATTTCCAAAAACGGCTTAACGCAACAATCGCTACTACCTGCCATAGTATTACTGAGAGCGAAAAAAGGTTCGAAGTATCGGTAGTAACAAAAAAATACCAAACAGGTAAAGCACCCGCTACCAACGATGCGCCTACTGCACTCCATACCAAAGCCGGATTTTTCTTCCACTGAAAAATTATTCTTGACAATAAGAGAAAAAGCCCCATGTTAACTGCTGCCAGCACCGGCAAAATGAACGTGCCAAAACCAAAGGTTACAACACTTCCTATCATCATGGTGTAAGCCAGCACTTCGTAAATGAAAAAACTAACTCCGAAAAAGATGACAGCTTTGATAAGTCCGATATGGCGACCGGCTTTTCGATTAGCATACCAAACTCCCGCGCACAACAGTAAAGCAGGAAAGCCGAAAAAATCAAAAACTGAAGAAAAGCTGCTGTCCTTTTTCTTGTTTGCCTCTTCGGTAGTTATGGTTGTAATTTTGGAATAACCAGAAGGGTCAACTGCGGGGGCATTGGAAGTTGTTGCCGCATGAAATTGCAGTTTCCTCAGCGCGGGCAAATTACACAGCACCACTATTGCCAGTGCAATGGTGGTGTACAGTGTCATCGTATTTTTAAACATGGGTGTAGTTTTGATGATAAACAAATACTGACACCAATATAAACGTAAAAAGCACTCCGCATTCAAAATCTATTCGACCGACCTGCGTCTTTACTACATCATGAAAAAACTTGAAACAGAAATTATTATTAACGCACCTGCCGAAAAAGTATGGAGCATTCTTACCGACTTTGGAAAATTCAGCGAGTGGAACCCATTTATACTTTCTATTGAGGGTAAAAAGGAAGTGGGGGCTCAATTAAAAGTGGTTTTAAAAAACGGCAAGGGCACATCGGTATTTGCCCCAAAAGTGTTGGTGTCTGAGCAAAACAGAACGTTTGAATGGCTCGGCAGTTTGCCGGTTCCGGGATTGTTTAACGGGCAGCATAAGTTCCACATCGAAACAATTTCCGACAACCAAGTGAAGTTTATCCATAACGAACAGTTCAGTGGTTTGTTGGCAGGTTTGCTGATGAAAATGATTGGCGAGGAAACCCGCAAAGGTTTTATAGCCATGAACGATGCATTGAAGAAAAGGGCAGAGCAATAGATAACTACTTCACCGTAAACAACTCTTCTGCCACTTTGCCGTTTATTTGCTTGGCAGAAAAATGAAGGATGGTATTATCGCCCGAAGGCTCGTGCATTTCAATGCGCGAAGCCGTAAAGTCTTTCTTCTCTAAAACAATCACTACTGTGCTCAAAAAGTTTTTCAGCATTTTGGAAACAGGCTTTAACTCCACTTTCAGTTGAGTGCCGTTTTCATAAAAAGAAGGTGCAAAATCACTACCGTTGAATAAACTGCCGTTAATAGAGCCGATGATGATGTTGTTTAACTGCTGAAAAACTTTGCTGCGGTGTGTATCGGTTTGGGTGGTTTTCTTTTCATCGCTTATCAGCATTTTTCCGTTGTTCATTACCACCAGGTTTTTTACCGGATGCTGATATTCCAACCGCACTTTGTTTTCGCGCATAAAATAAAACTTGCCTTTTGATTGCGCTTTCTCCGCCAACATGCTCATGCTTTTTTCCTGCGTAAAATCACACTGAATGGTGCTGATGGCTTTTGATGCTTCGGTAATTTGTTTTTGAACAGATGCCGCATCTTTAACCGCGGTAAAAGTTTGAGCATGACTTATGCCGAATAGTAGAAGGAAGAACAATAAGAAGAAACTTTTTACGGGATTCATTTCAGTAATATGCCTTTATGTTCAGCAGTTCATCAACCCTTACAAATTCAAAACCACGTTTGCGGGCTTGGCTGATAAACTCAGAAAGCATGCCAATAGTATGCTGCCCCCAGTCGTGAAACAAAATTACATCGCCTGCACAAAGGTTTTTAAGCGTTTTTTGCAGTAAGCCTTCGGCTGATTTGGCATTGGTGTCATACGTTCGCACACTCCAGCCTATGCTATGGTAGTTGCGTTGTTTAATCAACTGTGCTACCATAGGATTTGTTACCCCGTAAGGCGGGCGAAAAAGTTTGGGTTGTAAGCCGGTTACTTCTTTTATAGCTGTATCGCATTTTTCAGCATCGCTTATCATTTTGCTTTTCGATTGCAGCGAAAACCAAAACCCATGCTCAAAACTGTGGTTTCCGATTACATGTCCTTCGGCAATCATTCGCTTTACAAGTTCTTCGTTTCCCTGAATATTTCTTCCGATAAGAAAAAAAGCAGCAGGCACTTTTTCCGTTTTTAGAATATCCAACACTTTCGGGGTAAAGTCTTTCATGGGTCCGTCATCGAAAGTGATAGCGATTTGCTTTTTACCGGTGTCGCCTTTGCAAAGCGATTTCACAAAAAAATTGGATTGAATGAAATACGAGCCGTAAACAAGCAGCACTACATAGCTAACCAACAACATGCCAATCGCGCTTATCTGCCATCGGGTAATGCCATATTTCCAACAGGTAAAAACAAACACTGCCAGCAGCAGAGCAAAAACTATTCGTGCGCTTACGTGATTAAACATGCTTAAACAATAGCAGGGCGTGGTTGCCGCGATGCGAGTTGTAAAGTAAGATATTCTTGGGTTGGCGCTGGCGGTTTACTTTTATGAGCGTTTCGGGAATGCTTTGCAACTTCATTATCCGCGCAGCCAACCATGCGGCAAAAGCGGAGGAGGTCATGTATTCGCCACAGAGCTGTTTGTAAACTAAAATGGTTTGTTGGGTAAAAAGCGAATCAATCAGCGCTTCATTTAAAGCATCTAAACGGCTATCACCACAATGCCCGCTTACTACTACATCCAACTCATTTGCCGATAGGTTATTGGCTGAAAGAAAAGCAGTGGTTATGCTCTTTAATTCATCGGCATTGGCAGGAGCCGAAAAAGTTTTGCAACCGGCAAAGGCTCCGTAGGTGTTTTCATTTTTTTCTTTCGATAGTAAAAAGAAAGCTGCCGCCTCACCGGCAATGGTTCCTTTTTGTTCGGCAGTAAAAAGTTCGGTGTTGGTGCAAGGCTCTTCGCGTAACAATCCCAATCTTTTCATAGAGCGATAACTGTGGTCGCTCACTTCATCGTAGGCGCCCACCAATATATTGTCGTATCCTTCTTTTGCCAGCAAAAAAGCATCGAGGAGCGAACTTTCGAACGAAAACCCGCGGTGAGCGAAGGTGTTGTTGTGTGCATGGCAGCCCGACATGAGCGCGATGTTGGAGCTAACTGTATTATGCGTTGATTGAATAAAGGAAGTAGGACTCACACTGGTTTCGTTCGAATCAATTACGTTGTGCAGAAATTTTTGCGACACATCCATTAAACCATAGCCGGTTCCGGTAGAAATAGCTCCGGGAGTTTCAACCCCTGCATCTTTCAGCGTTAGCATTCCGGCAGCCGTTCCGAATTTTATGAGCCGCCCCATTCTGCGAATAGAACCCGGATCGAAGAATTTGGTGTAGTCCACATCAACGCAATATATTTTATTGCCGGTGTATGGTTTTACTTCCGGCAGAAACACCGAGTTGTCTGAAGTGTTTTGTGGTGAAATGCAAACTGTTCCGTTTATGTAAAGCATACCTTAATAACTATTGAAACTATTCAGCAACTATTTTTTACCACGTAGAAACATAGAACACATAGTTTGTGCTTATGATTTCTTTGTGCCTTATGTGGTTCAATATTTTTTACTGGCATCATTTTATTTTTGAAAAAATGAGCGAAGAACAGTTCCCTCCAAAGCCAAACGAGTTGGACATTACATGATTTACTTCCACGCCTGTCATTAACTCTGTAACCGGTTTAAAAGGCACTTCTTTCATTTGTGTTTGCCAGCGTAGGTTCGGAAAAATCATTCCTTCCTCCATTGCTATAATGGAGAACACCGCTTCTACTCCGGCACAAGCGCCCAAGGTGTGCCCGGTAAATGCTTTAGTGGAACTCATTTTCGGCACGTTCATGCCAAACACTCTTTGTATGGCAATACTTTCCGATACATCGTTGTTCAGCGTTCCTGTTCCGTGCAGGTTAATGTAGTCAATGGCTTCGTGCGGTAAGCCGCTCATGGCAAGTGCGCCCGTCATTGCCAGAAAATTTCCTTTGCCTTCGGGCGAGGAAGCGGTTTGATGAAAAGCATCGTTGGCGTTGGCGTAGCCTACTAATTTGGCTGATGGTTTTTTCGGTAATGTTTCTGCCACTTTCTCCGATACCAAAACAACATATCCTGCACCTTCGCCCAAATTCAAACCTTTGCGGTTTTCATCGTAAGGTGTACAGGGGCGGTCGTCCAAAATCATCAGCGAGTTAAAACCATTCAATGTAAAGCGGCATAGTGCATCGGTTCCGCCCGCAATTATCACATCGGCAAGATTATTCTTAATTAACCGCGCACCATACATAATACTATTGGCAGAAGAAGAGCAGGCGGTGCTGATAGTGGTAACAAAATCTTTTATGCCGAGTTTCTCCGCCACAATTCCGGTAACCGCTCCGCTATCGTGTTGTTCTACATCGCTCAAATCGGCTTTGGTATGGTCTTCATGAAAAGCCTTGAAAATATTTTCGGTGTGATCCATACCGCCTACAGTATTGGCGGAAATAAATCCTACCCGCCATTTGTTGAGGTGGGGTATGTTAGCATCGTTTATTGCTTCGCGGGCGGCAATGAGGCTGAACAAACCCGTGCGCGAAACCGATGCCGGAAGTTGGGCGAGTTCGGCAAGTTGTTCGTTGGTAAATTTTACTTCCCCCGCAGGTAAGGTGCCCGCATGAACTGTGGGGAGTATAGTGATGTGAGAGATGCCCGATTTGCTTTTGCGAAAAGATTGCAACGTTTCGGCAACATTGTTTCCGATAGCCGTAATTATTCCTTTACCCGCCACATACACCTGCATACCGTGGTGGAATTATTTGGTTCGGTGCTGAGAAATGTATTCGGCAAAAGTGCGAACGGAGTGAAAAATTTTTGGTCCGTCAGCAGGGTTGGCAAGTTTTACTCCATATTTCTGTTGCAGCAATACAATCAGTTCGAGCGCATCAATAGAATCCAACCCCAATCCTTCCACAAATAAAGGTTGGTCATCGCCAATATCTTCGGGTTTAATGTGCTGCAAATTCAGTTGCTCTACAATTTGTTGTTTCAGGGTTTTCATTAACTCTTCCATGCTTCGGTAAAAATTTTTGACACGCTGTCGGAATCGTGTGCAGGGTTATTGTTGGTTTGGTTTGTTTCTGTCAGATAAAAAAATGCTTCGGCTTTATCGTTTAAAAAATCAGCCCATCCCGAAATACAGGCTTTTATCTTCCCCGTTTCAAACAAGTTATTGATATAATTTGTTTGGAAGGGCGCGTCAAATATATCAAAAACGAAACAGGCTGATTCGCCTTTAATGCCATTTCGGATGGCTATTTCGCCAATGAGAATATTGGGCAGGGTGTAAACAAAAAGGGCCGGACCGGGGGTAGCTTCGTAGCGCAAGTCGGTGTCTAAACTGGCGTTAGCGCAGGATATAACTATTCCTACTTCTTCCGGCTTGTATTTTTCTTTCAAGGCTGCATTTTTCAGCAACAATTCCGCTCCAAGAAAACCTGTTTTACACAGGTTGTCCATTTTGTAAAACTTGGGATAGTTGATTTGCAGCGCCTCGTAAGCGGCAGGTAGAAAATCTGCCATGCTCATCTCGTCTTTTTCGAAAATGCTTTGCTCGTTTAGTTGTAAGCGATTGCTCCGCAACGATACATAAGAAGTAATGCCTGCTGTGTTGATCATGTAAACGGGCGAAAAATAGAAACAAATGAAATATGGGGAATACTTAGTGAATGAAACGGGCGTTTTAAATTCATCGCGTAAGTAGGGTTCTCTATTGCTTACTCATTAATTCCTTTGCCACACTATCTACCATACTGCTTTCATATCCTTTCCCTAGCAGAAACCGCACGAGTTTAATCTTCTTCTCATAACCGGTTCCGGTTTTAAGTGATTTAAGTTTTTGAGCCGCTGCCTTCAGTAGTTGCTCTCGGTAGTCGGTTTCATCAATAGGCGTTAAGTGTATTTGGATGAGTGCCGCATTGATTCCTTTTTGCCGCAGCGCGGCTGTTATTTTCGTCTTTCCCCATTTTTTACGGATGTGCCCACTTACGAATGCTTTTACATAGCGCTCTTCGTTCAAATAATTTTCCTGCTGTAGTTTATTGATGTAAGTAATTGCATCAGTCTCTGCCTGTGTAAGCCGTTTCAGTTTTTGCTTTACTTCGCTAATGCAACGCTCGCGGTAAGCGCAGTAAGCTGTCAACTTTTCGTACACTAAAGGGTCAATCATTTTCTTATAGTTTCGCTCGCCCTAAATTATGAGAAACGCGCGTGCGGTTTGGTTGTTGTTGCTGGCTAATTCCATAAGCGGAGTGGCACAGGGTATTTCCATGCTGGCAATTCCGTGGTACTTTACGGGCGTAATACACAGCGAAACCCTTTACGGAAAAATATTTTTTGCCGCTACCGTTGTTTCCATGTTTTGGGGGCTGTATGCCGGTACGCTTATTGACCGGTACGACCGCAAAAAGATTTTTCTGGCAATCAACCTTGCAGGTTTGCTGGTTACAGGTTCGGTTACCGCATCGGGGTTTGCTATAGGAAGTATTCCCTGGCAGGCTGTAGCGCTGGTGTTTGCCACTACCATGTTTGTGTACAACATTCACTTCCCCAATTTGTATGCTTACGCACAGGAAATTACACCAAAAGAAGATTACGGCAGGGTTACATCGCTGCTCGAGATACAGGGGCAGCTAACGTTTACACTGGCGGGCGCCTGTGCTGCCATTTTGCTGAAAGGTATTGAAGGCAGTTTTAATTTTTTCGGGCATGAGGTAGTGCTGCCATTCAGCATACGTCCGCTGTTAATTCACGAAATATTTGCCATTGATGCGGTTACCTACATCATAGCGTTTCTGATTATTCATCGCATTCATTCGCTGCCGGTGGTTGACCGGCATATTGATGTATCGCCTCTGCGCGAACGACTAAAAACAGGCATTCGTTTTCTGAAACAACATCCGCTCATTTTTCATTTTGGCAACGCTTCGCTGCTGTTGTTTCTTACCATTCTGGTTTTCGGCTTGTATGTAATGCCGGTATATGTAGATAAGTTTTTGAAGAAGGGTGGCGATGTATATGCCATTGGCGATATGGCTTTTTCGTTTGGTGCACTGCTTGCCGGCTTTGTTACCACCAAAATTTTTGGCGATAAAACAGCCGTGCGCGGCATTATTATGCTTTCGGCACTGGCAGGGTTGATGTACGCGGTAATGATGGCAAGCGCCATATTAACGGTGTTCTTTTTAGCACAGTTTGTTATTGGAGCCTGCAATGCATCGGTGCGTATTCAGCGGATAACGTATATGTTTCATCACATACCCAATAAAGTTATTGGGCGCACGGGCAGCGTGTTCTTTATGCTCAATGTATTTTTCAGGGTATGCCTAATCGCCTTGTTCACGATTCCATTTTTTCACGAAGGCACAAACATTCTTTACGCAGTTGCGGTGTTGGCAGCTATTTGTTTTGCGGCTGCGTTAATTCTTGGAGTTAAGTATAAAGCGTTGGTTGCCGAGCCTGTAACCAACTAAAACACCACATTCCCTTCCTTCAGTTTTTCGGTTTGTTCGGCTACGGCAAGGGCATCAATCATTTCGCCAATCTCGCCATTCATAAATGCATCAAGGTTATACATGCTCATGTTAATGCGATGGTCGGTTATGCGCCCTTGCGGGTAATTGTAGGTGCGTATTTTTGCGGAGCGGTCGCCTGTGCTTACGAGTGTTTTTCTGCGGGCGGCAATTTCATTTTCATGTTTGCGAACCGCCTCTTCGTAAATTTTTGTTTTCAGCATTTTCATTGCCTGCTCGCGGTTTTTGTGTTGCGAGCGCTCTGCCTGGCATTCCACTACCGTTCCCGTAGGAATGTGTGTTAAACGCACGGCACTTTCAGTTCGGTTTACGTGCTGTCCGCCCGCACCGCTGGCGCGAAACACATCTAGTTTTATATCGGCAGGATTGATGTACACTTCCACTTCATCGGCTTCGGGCAGCACTGCTACTGTTACTGCCGATGTATGCACTCTTCCTTTGGCTTCGGTTTCGGGAATGCGTTGCACACGATGCACGCCACTCTCAAACTTCAGTTTGCCGTACACATTCTCGCCAGTTACTTCCAACACAATTTCTTTAAAGCCGCCTACGGTTCCTTCGTTGGCATTCACAATGGTTACTTTCCAACCGAGCAATTCGCAATAGCGGGTGTACATGCGCGCCAAATCGCCTGCAAACAGGCTGGCTTCATCGCCACCGGTGCCGGCACGTATTTCAATCAGTACATCGCGCTCGTCTTCGGGTTCTTTGGGAACCAGCAGCTGTTTCAGTTCCTCTTCAACTTTATCTTTCCTTACCTCTAATTCCGCCAACTCGCCTTTTGCCATTTCGCGGAACTCTTCATCCTTTTCAGTTTCAAGAATCTGCTTGTTGTTGTCAATGTTGGAAAGAATGAGTTTATAATCGTCATACACCTTTACAATTTTTTCCAGTTCGCGGTACTCTTTGTTTAGTTGTGTAAAACGCTTCATATCCGCCATGGTAGCAGGGTCGCTCAGCATTTTGCCTACTTCAACAAATTTTCCTTTCAAATTTTCTAACTGGGTAAACATGGTTTGTATTAACGCGCGGCAAAAATAAAAATCTGCCACTGCGAAAGGTGGCGGGTTAATAACGGTAAAAATCTACCTGCTCTTTTTTAAGAATGGCAAGGCTTTCTTTTTCGAGAACAGCCTGCACCAAATCGGCAGTATCGGGCAGTTGCACCTCTTTCCATTCAAACGATACGGGGTTGTACGATTTCAGGCGATTGTGTTCCTGATAAACAATTTGCTGTTGTACTAACTGAAATTTAGTAAGACCGCGCAGCGGAATGGTTTTGTTGTAGCTGCCGAAAAAGTCGAAAACAAGAATACCCAAGGCTGAGTCGTTTACATATACCTGATTATCGCGCTCAATAATAAAATTCGGATTGGGTGCCTGCCCCAGCAACACATTCAACGGCTGGCTTTCGCGGAAAATGATTCCGGTTTCGTCAATCTTTTTCAGTTTAAAATCAACATTGTCGTAAAACCAAAGCCGCCCGTCAACAGAGGATGCAATAGCAGCTATGTTTTGATATCCGAGGCTGAAAAAATTGTAGGTGCTCAGTGGCGAAAGAAACCTGTCTAACGAAACCACTGTCAAAAAATCGGGGTAAAAAACCAACAACTTCATCGGGTTGGTTACATCTAGCATTCCAATTTTTCCGTAGCGAAATTCCTCGTACGGAAAAAGATACTTTCCATCGGAACCAAACTTCAGAATTTTGTTGTTGGAAGCGGTGTAAAAGTTTCCGAATTTATCTGCCGAAACAGAATTGGCTTTTACTTTATAAGTATTGATTAGACGGAATTTTGCGGAGTTAACACTGTAAAGCGCACACAGCAACACTGCGGCAAAAACAGCAAATGCCGTTTTCGCAAAATCGTGTTTCAGATACCCACTAAACCGTTTCATTTTTAAAATACTTCAGTTCTAAATTTTCACCGTCAAAAACTGCATAGCTATCGTATTCCAACCAATCACCAGTATTTATGTATCGGCTCTTATCGTTCAGTTGAATATTTAAGGGCAAATGCCGGTGTCCGAAAACAAAATAATCGAAGTGTTCCTTCTTTAGCGTTTCGCGGCAAAACTGCACTAACCATTCTTTTTCTTCGTTTACATAAGCTTCGGCTGCTTTGCGTTTACCATCGTTTCCAAAGCGGCTTTCGTACGAAAAATAAACAGCAATACGTGCGCCAATATCGGGGTGCAGCCAACGAAACAAAAACTGACAAAGCGGATTCGAGAAAACTTTCTTTATGAATTTGTAGCCGTGGTCTCCGGGTCCCAGCCCATCGCCATGCCCGATAAAAAATTTTTTGCCGTTGAACTCGCGCTGAATTGGGTGTTTATACACTTTGGCACCGAGTTCTTTTTCAAAATAGCCGAACATCCACAAATCGTGATTGCCGGTAAAAATGTGAACGGGAATGCCCGCATCGCACAATTCGGCAATTTTCCCTTGCAGGCGAACAAAACCTTTTGGTATTACGGTTTTGTATTCATGCCAAAAGTCGAACAGGTCGCCAATAATGAAAACCTCCGCAGCGTCTTTTTGGGCAGCATCTAACCATTGCACAAATCTTTTTTCGCGCTCGGCACTGCTGTGTTCATCGGGCGTACCGAGGTGCAGGTCTGATGCGAAATAAATTTTATGGGCAGAGGTCATCGGGTTAAAAATAGCTTTTAGCCGCGCTGCGGCAAATTTATGCTTGAGTGCAGCCGCTAAGTTTTATTAACGAACACATTCGTATATCTGCTTAATTTCACCAACTCTTTTTTAGCAAGATGAAAGTTTTTAAACAATGGATAGTTGCCGGTGTTGTGCTTTTATGTAGCTGGCATTCAACGCAGGCGCAACAGTTACAGCCCGATGCCGAGGGTAGTTTGGTAAAATGGATGAAGCTGGAAGAAGCATTGGAAAAAGTAAAAACACAATCGAAGCCGGTGCTCATAGATTTTTACACCGACTGGTGCGGATGGTGTAAACGAATGATGCAAACCACTTATGCCAACCCCGGATTGGCACAGTATATTAACACCAATTTCTACCCGGTAAAATTTAACGCAGAAGGAAAAGATACCATCAACTACTTGGGGCAAAAGTATTTCCCCACCAGCGATGCTCCGCGTACCACACACCCGCTTGCAGCCAAATTGCTACAAGGGAAAATGATGTACCCCACCACGCTGTTCATGAACAATTTCGATAAGGCTAAGAACGACTTTACGTTCAGCATTTTGGCAAACGGGTACTTAGAGAGTAACAAACTGGAACCTATACTCATTTTTACACTGGAAAATGTTTTCCGCAATTCGGAATACGAAGATTTTAAGGTGGAGTTCGACAAAGCTTTTTTCGATACCACTACCGAAGAAAAACTGAAACAGCTAAAGTGGAAAACACCCAAAGAAGCCCTGCACAATCGCGAAACTTCGAAAAAGAAAACGCTGGTGTTTATACATACCGACTGGTGTAATGCCTGCCGTGTAATGAGCCGCACTTCGTTTACCGATACGCTTACCCGCAAGCTGATTGAAGAAAGGTTTGACATTGTGAACTTCAATCCCGAAATAACCGACAGCATTACCTTTAAGGGGCAAACTTTTGTAAATGCCCGTTCACCGCAGGCTCCCTTTCATCAATTGGCATTAGCACTAAGCCGCAACAATTTTGTGCTGCCCACATTGGCTATTTTAGATGAGAACATGAATTTGCTTGATGCCATTCCTTTTTACCTTAATCCGAAAGTGTTGAAAGACATTACTACTTACTATGGTAACGATGTTTTTAAAACCAAAGGCTGGGCTGATTTTATTAAAGAGCAACAAAAAAACTGAGCATCATTTTATCATTTTTAAGTTTGAACCATGAAGTGCTTTCTTTTTTTTCTTTCGTTTTTTTTGTTGTTGTGCCTGAGTAACGCAAATGCACAAACAGAGCCACAAGCCACAACAACCCGCACTCACCGCGATTCGGTTTATTTGGCTAAACTAAATTCAAGCGGCAACCTGATGATTGCTGCCGGAGTGGGTTTATGTGCGGCAGGCGGTTATTTAACCTATCAGGGAATTTCGGTTTATCGTACCATACCCAACAATATCGGAACCCCCTCTGGCGATGCTCAACGAGAACAAAACAAAAAGCAAGGCACCATTTACTTAGTGGCGGCAGGCGTAGGTATTGCAGGTGGTGTTATTCTTACCGCCTTCGGAGTAAAAAATAAAGTAGAATTTAAACGCAGGAAAAAGCGAATGGAAGCCGAAGTGGGTTTTCTTTCGGGCGGGCAAATAGGGTTCGCACTTGGGTTTTAACCGAATCTTTTTACAAATGTGCCGTGTTGCAGGCAACCACTTCAATCCCCGCATAATCTTTATTATTGCAGCCGCTCACTGAAAAGTGAACGGCATAATACAACGCGCAGAACAACGTTTATAATTCCGCAGGTGAAAAATCGTTTCGTATTCTTTTTTGTAATTCTGTTTGTGTTTGGCAAAAGTGCTTTAGGGCAATTTATTTATCCTCCCGATTTGCAGTGTGTGGTTAATGACAACGTAAATAGTAATGTAACTCTGTATTGGACAGTGCCCAACAACACTTGCGGTGCGTTTATCAACTATACCATTTATGCTTCGCAAAGCCCAACCGGCCCGTTTAACCAGTTGGCACAAATAACCAATCAGACACAAACGAGCTACGTACACAATGGTGCACTGCCAAATACTTGGTACTACTATATGGTTACCGATGCCAATTGTCCGGGAGCAGTGCAGTTAAGTGGCGATACGGTAAACAATCTCAATCCGGCAATTCCGCAAATTGTAAGTGTAAGTGTAACACCCGCAGGCAATGTGGTTATTACATGGAGCCAAAGCGCTTCGCCACAAACACACGGCTATGTAATTTATTACTACCTGCCAAGTAATCAGAACGCCATTCCGTTCGATACGGTTTACGGTTTAACCACAACTACTTACACCGATGTGGTTACACCTACCAATCAGGTTATTAATTACACGGTTGCCGCGTTCGACAGTTGTCAAAAGTTCAGTTCGTTCACCACACACCATAACACCATTTATTTAACGGGCGATATTGCCACCTGCGACAATCGCGTAAGCATGGATTGGAACCGGTACATTAACTGGCCGCAAGGAGTGAAGGAATACCAGATTTGGGTGAGCACAAACAATGGTGCCGAAGTGCTGGCAGCGGTAGTGGACAGCGGCACGGTTAATTACAGCTACTCGGGCTTTACCGATGGCGATTCGCTTTGTATAACCGTGCGTGCGGTAAGTGCGGCTGATACAAATGTTGTATCGAACAGCAACCGGCTTTGCTTACGAGCTACAGTCGTGCAAATTCCTTCGTACTTGCATATTACCAATGCTACGGTTGATGCCGATAATCACATAAGTGTAACTTGGATGATTGATACCATTGCCGAGTTGATTTATTACAAAGTAGATAACAGTGTAAACGCTGTAACTTTTAATCCGGTAGCTCAGTTAAATGTTCCCAACCCGCTTAACTGGTTCGAAACTTACATTGATTCGGCAGGAGTGTTCCCCGAAAAAAATCCGTATTGGTACCGTATTACCGCCTTTGACAGCTGCCAGCACATTTTTGTTTCCGATTCGGTTAAAACTATCAGTCTGCAAGGCGAGTTGTTCGATTATTATATCGCCCATTTAACATGGAATAGTTTTGAACTTCCGTACGCCACTGTAACCGGACAAAACTTGTATCGCGATTTCGGGAACGGGTATCAGTTGATTACTTCGTTTGGCCCGAGCGTAAAAGAATATTCCGATTCGTTGCAGCAATTTTTAAGTGAGCGGGGAATTTTCTGTTACAAAGTAGAAGCGGAATATAATTTGAGTTTGCCCAACGGCTACACTGCTTCGCTCAGCAGTTTTTCGAATGTGCAGTGTATTATTCATCGCCCTATTATTTACATCCCCAATGCATTTGCCCCAAATGGGGTAAACAACATTTTTAAACCCACCATTATTTATGGTGAGCCGCGTGCTTATACCATGAGCATCTATAACCGTTGGGGTACCGAAATTTTTACCAGCAACGACCCCAACATAGGTTGGGATGGCACCGACCACGGCAAACCCGCACAAACCGGAGGCTATGCTTACCTTATTCAGTTTTATGCCAACGATGGCGTAAAAGTAGAGCGCAAGGGAATGGTGTTGTTGGTGAAGTAAACCACGCTTATTTTTTCTTCCTTTTGTTTTTCTTTTTAGGTTTAGTAAGTAAAAACCATTGCATGAGAAACTGTTACCCTGCGTGCTTACTTGTTTTCCTCTTTTCTATAACAATTCATCGAAGCTTACCGGCACAGTCCGTAACCCGCGGACCATACCTGCAAAGCCAGGGACCCAACAGCATTATTATTCGATGGCGCACCGATTCGCTTACCGATAGCCGTGTTTATTATGGCGATACGCTTGGTGCCACTACGTTTTTTAAAGACAGCACAACGCTTACCACAGAGCATCGCGTATTGCTTACCGGGTTAACACCTCTTACAAAATATTATTACAGTATAGGCAGTTCATCTCAAATTTTAAGAGGAAACGATTCATTGCTATACTTTAAAACTGCACCCGATTCCAATTCACATGTACCGGTTCGCTTTTGGGCTATTGGCGATTTCGGGCATGGTAATCAGGCACAGGCAGATGTGAGAGAGTCGTACCTGCGCTATGCACAAAAAACCAAACCGGCCGATTTGCAGTTATGGCTGGGAGATAATGTATATCAGGACGGCACCGATGCCGAATATCAAAGCAAAGTATTTGATACGGTGTACGGCTATGGGAATCTTTTTCCGTATTTGCCCTTTGCATCCACATCGGGCAATCACGATTATAACAGTATATGCCCCTGGCAAGACGCAAACGGGCTGCCGGTGTTGTGTAACATAAACCCTAACAATCATACAGGTCCTTACCTCAGTTTAATTGACCCGCCCACACAAGGAGAATTAGGAGGAGTAGCCTCGGGCAGAAAAATTTTCTACTCTATGGATTATGGCGATATACATTTTGTTTTCTTGAATTCAGAACTTGGCTCTTACAACAACGCGTATAATTGGACAGGGGTGTTAAACAACAGCAGCAGCTTTACCTCTCCCATGCTTGACTGGTTGAAAGCAGATTTGCAAGCCACTACCAAAAAGTGGAAAGTGGTAATATGGCATCAATGCCCATACAGCGCTCAGGATAATTTTACCGAAGAAAACAGCGTACAAATTTTCTGCGTTGCTACCCGCCATCACTTTAATCCTATTATTGAACAGTATGGAGCCGATTTGGTACTCACCGGGCACGACCACAACTTTCAGCGCAGCTATCTCATTAACGGACACTACGGAGGCAAGTCATCGTTTACATCATCTATGATGATAAACGGCAGCAGCGGAAAAGAAGATTTAGGAGAACCTTATGTAAAATATGTAAACGGGCCTTTAGCCGGAAAAGGAACGGTTTATGTTGTAGCAGGTAATTCGAGTGGGTCTAACGCGTATAGTCCGTTCAATCATCCGGCTATTTATTACGGGCAAGCCTGCGACACCTGTTTTGGTTCATTTGTGTTTGATGTACAGGGCGACCGACTTGACGGCTATTATCTTACCTCAACCGATTCGGTGTACGATTACTTCACTATTTTAAAACAAACATGGAGCAGTTTGGGCGAAGACAATGTTGCCGCCCGCAATATTCATATCTATCCAAATCCAACATCAGGGAATACAGAAATTACTTACAGTGTTACAACAGCCGGTAAGGTGAGTATAGAGGTATTGAACATACACGGGCAAGTAGTTTCCTATGTAAGCGCAGTCAACAGCCAACCCGGTAATTACCGCGAAATCATTGATTTCAGCAACCCGTGTTTAAGCAGCGGAACTTACACAGTACGGATAAACTGCGGTGGTGAGTTGATTTATAAACGGATAGTAAAAGCCGGGTAGCTTTTAGCGGGTAGTAAAAAAATGCACTGCCGCCTCTTTTGTTTTTTCAGCTTCTTCCATCATGGGGCAATGCCCGCACCGGTCAAACAAAACCACTTCACTGTTTTTGATGTCGCGTTTAAAACGCTGTGCATGTTCCACCGGAATAATTTCATCTTCCACGCCCCAAACAATTAAAGCGGGGCACTGCACTTGTTGTATCCATGCGGTATCGGGAAACTGAGCAGCTTTTGCCAAATTAAGCATGTGCTGCAAATTGCCTTCGCGGTTGGTAAATTTGTTGTTGCGTACTACGTTTTCTTCCAGCAGTTCATCATCGCGGAAATAGGCTTTTTGTAAACCCTGCCAACTCATAAACAGCGGCATTCCTTTCTCAAAAATTTTACCTACCGATTTAAACTTAAACATCAAAAGTTTTGCGGCTGCTTTTTCGGTATCGTATCCGGCTGCATCCAGCAATACAATTTTCTGCACCTTATCGGGATGGTCAGCCGCACACGCCCAAGCCATTGCTCCGCCCATCGAATTGCCGATTACATACACCGAATCGAGATGAAGCGTGTCAAGAATGAAGGAAAGATAGTCGCGGTATTCCTGCAAAAAATCGTGGTTTTCTTTCACCTCCGGAAAATCGGAAAGCCCGAACCCCGGCAGGTCAATACGGATAACGCGGTAGTCGTTCTTCATCAACTCCGCCAATTTGCTGAAGTTGGTGTACGAGCCGCCAAAACCGTGAATCATGAGCACCGGAAACCCGCTGCCCTCATCGGTGTAATGTAGTTCCGCACCGCGCCAGTTTAAAAAATGCGAATGGGGCGATGAAAGCTCCGCCTTTGCTGTTTCCTTCGGAATAATCAAACTGGGACGCAGCATAAAATAACCCAGCGGTGCCAATACCAGCAATGCAACTAGTAAAAACAGGGCTATCAGTAGTTTCTTCATTCGTAAAATTTCGGGCGAAAGTAATGGATTGATTTTGATGAAAAGCCTGCCTTTCTATATTTGCACATGGCAACTAAAAAATTTCCCGACAACAAATTTGGCTTTGAAGGAATCACATTCGATGATGTGCTGTTGGTTCCTGCTTATTCCGAAGTTCTCCCCCGCGAAGTAAACATTCGCACCAAACTTACACGCAATATCGAAATCAACGTTCCGCTGGTTTCAGCTGCTATGGACACCGTAACCGAAAGTGCGATGGCTATTGCCATTGCCCGCGAAGGTGGTATAGGCATTATTCACAAAAACATGAGTATTGACCGGCAGGCGGAAATGGTTCGCAAAGTAAAGCGCGCTGATTCGGGAATGATAATTGACCCCGTTACGCTCGATGAAAATGCTACCGTTGGGCAAGCACATCGGCTGATGAGCGAATTTCGCATTGGCGGTATTCCTATAGTTTCGGCAGGAAAAAAATTAGTGGGCATTCTTACCAACCGCGATTTGCGTTTCGAAAAAAATATGAAGCGCAAGGTAACGGAGATAATGACCAAAGAGAACCTGATTACCGCTCCCAAAGGTGCCGACCTGAAAAGTGCCGAAAAAATTCTTGAGAAATATAAAATTGAAAAGCTGCCGGTAGTGGACCGAAACGGTGTATTGGTAGGATTGATTACCTACAAGGATATTCTGAAAGTGAAGGATAACCCCAACTCATCGAAAGACCGCCTGGGCAGATTGCTTTGCGGAGCAGCAGTGGGTGTTACGGGCGATATGGCAGAGCGCATTGAAGCACTGCTTGGCGTAGGGGTGGATGTAGTTTCGGTTGATACCGCACACGGTCATTCGCGGGGAGTGCTGAACGCAGTAAAGAGGGCGAAACAATCGTTCAAAAAGTTGGAGTTAATTGCGGGAAATATAGCCACACAGGCGGGTGCCAACGCGCTGATTGAGGCAGGCGTAGATGCCATAAAAGTAGGCGTAGGTCCCGGTTCTATTTGTACAACTCGCGTAGTGGCAGGCGTGGGCGTGCCGCAACTAACTGCTATTTACGAAGCATCGAAGGCGGGTAAAAAAGCAGGTGTGCCGCTTATTGCCGATGGAGGTATTCGCTTTACGGGCGATATTGTAAAAGCCATTGCAGCCGGAGCCGATGCAGTAATGGCGGGCAGCATTTTTGCAGGAACAGACGAAAGTCCCGGTGAAACCATTATTTACGAGGGAAGAAAATTCAAATCGTATCGCGGCATGGGAAGTGTGGAAGCCATGCAGGAAGGCAGTAAAGACCGCTATTTTCAGGATGTGGAAGACGACATTAAAAAATTAGTGCCTGAAGGAATTGTTGGTCGTGTGCCGTTTAAAGGAAGTGTGCAAGAAGTAATTTACCAATACATTGGAGGCTTGCGCGCAGGTATGGGTTATTGCGGAGCAAAAAACATTAAAGCCTTGCAGCAGGCGCAGTTTGTGCGAATCACCTCTGCCGGAGTTGCCGAGTCGCACCCGCACGATGTAACGATTACGAAGGAGGCACCTAATTATTCGAGAAAGTAAATGCCCGTTCTTTACATTATATCAGGTTGTAATGGAGCTGGCAAAACTACCGCTTCCAAAACTATACTCCCCGAAATTCTGGAATGTCGTGAGTTTGTAAATGCCGATGAATTGCCCGCGGCTTATCGCCTTTCAATCCAGAAAGCGTTTCGTTTAAATCCGGGAGGCTGATGCTGGAACGAATAGATGAATTGTTAGAGGCAAAAGTTGACTTTGCTATTGAAACCACCCTGGCAACCCGTAGTTATGTTTCGCTGGTAACAGAGGCGCAAAGCAAGGGATATTCGGTTGTTTTACTTTTTCTGTGGTTGCGAAATCCCGAACTTGCACAACGTAGAGTAAGCATGCGTGTAGAGCAAGGCGGTCACAGTATTCCACCTGAAACTATTGTTCGCAGGTACGGTTTAGGACTTAAAAATCTTTTCAACCTATATTTGCCCATAGTTGACGAATGGTTGTTGTTTGATAACAGCACTACACTGCTAACCCGAATTGCCGATGGTGTAAAAGGCGAAGAACCTGCTGTTACCGATAGCGAAGCATTCGATAAAATGAAATCACATGTCTGAGAAAGAAAGACAACTTTTAAAATCTATCAAAGAAAAAATTACAACGGGCTTGCCTGTGGCATTTGAGCGCATGTGGAAGGAGGCTCGGGAAAGAAATTACAGAATGGCTATTCTGAAGGACAACAAAGTAGTGATTGTAAATGCCGCTGAATTGAAGTAGCCGATTAACACCGAATAATCTTATGCAAGAAATTTTCGACAAGGCGAATACCATACATGAAGAAATAAAAGGCGCAACTCCTGCCACTGCCGAAGAGGTGGAACAATTCCGCATTAAATACCTTGGCAGTAAAGGTTTACTGAAAGAACTCTTTGGGTTTATGGGGCAACTGCCCAACGAGCGCAAAAAAGAATACGGGCAGTTGATGAACACGCTGAAAGCCGCTGCCGAAGCCAAACTGGAAGAACTGAAAACTGCTTTTGAAAACGGAAGTATTTCCAACAAAGAAATTCCAGATTTAACCGCACCGGCTTATCAGTTTCCATTGGGAACGCGTCATCCGCTTTCCATTATTAAAAACCGGATGATTGAAATTTTCAGCCGCATTGGTTTTACGGTAGCCGAAGGTCCGGAAATTGAAGACGACTGGCACAATTTTACCGCTCTTAATACTCCTGCCGACCATCCTGCCCGCGATATGCAGGATACTTTCTTTTTAACTGATGACAAGCAATGGATGTTGCGAACACATACTTCGAGCGTGCAAATCCGCAAAATGGAAAGCGAGAAACCGCCCATGAAATACATTTTTCCCGGGCGCGTTTATCGCAACGAAACTATTTCTGCCCGCGCACACTGTACATTTCATCAGGTAGAAGGTTTATACATTGACGAGAACGTTTCGTTTGCCGACCTCAAGCAAACCATGCTCTACTTCGCACAGGAAATGTTTGGCAGAAATGTGGAGGTGCGCTTTCGCCCTTCGTTTTTTCCGTTTACCGAGCCGAGTGCCGAAGTGGACATTTCGTGCTTTGTATGCAGCGGCAAAGGTTGCCCCGTTTGCAAACACAGCGGCTGGGTTGAAATAGGCGGCTGCGGCATGGTGGACCCTGCCGTAATGGAAAACTGTAAGATTGATACCAGAAAATACACCGGCTTTGCTTTTGGTATGGGTATTGAACGTATTACCATGCTCAAATTTCAGATAAACGACCTTCGGCTGTTTTTCGAAAACGATATACGGTTTTTAAAGCAGTTTGAATCGGCTGTATAAAATGACTCCGCAGTTTTTTGTTGAGAAGTTTAAAATGCAACTGCACCCAGAAGGCGGCTGGTTTAAAGAAACGTACCGTAGCGATGAAGTGGTTTTGGGCGAACACTTGCCTAATCGTTTTGGTGATGCGCGCAGTTTTTCAACTGCCATTTATTTTTTGCTTGAGGGGAAACAGTTCTCTGCCTTTCACCGCATTAAAAGCGATGAATTGTGGCACTTTTACTATGGTACACCACTCCATGTTTATGTAATTGACCAAACAGGCGAGTTGCAAATAATTAAACTTGGCAACAATGCCGAAAAGGGTGAAGTGTTTCAGGCAGTAGTCAAAGCAGGCTGTTGGTTTGCCTCCAAGCCTGCCCATAAAAACGGTTTTTCGCTGGTGGGCTGTACCGTTGCTCCGGGGTTCGATTTTGCCGATTTTGAAATGGCTGACAAGAATCAGTTATTGCAGCAATATCCGCATCTTGCCGAGGCGATTCGGCAACTATGCCACTAAAGAATACAAAGGCTTAAGATTTTTTTAAATACCGTTTGCTGCATAACACTATTTTAGCGCTCCGCTATGGCAAAATCAACACTCTTTCATTTTGTTGCCCTGCTGCTTGCTTTGCATTGTTTGGGAGCAACGCAGTGGATTTCTGCCCGCGCTGCCGATAAATCTTCTTTTGTTAGAATGATGGCTATGACCGAAGAAGAAACAAAGAAGGAGAAAGACACCAATACGACCGAGACAGAAACAGAGTATTGTGGGGTACAAGAAAAATTCACCCCGCCATCAAATCTGCCACGGTATACCATTTCAACCTATATCGCCCTTCATGAAAGAATACTCCCCCAGTTTGTTTCTGACCTTTCTACCCCGCCTCCCGATTTCGTTTAAAATGTAAACCCACATTCAGGGTGTTTTTGCTGCTATATATTATACATATAGCGGCTGCTCTTTTTTTATTTCAATCACTTTAAACAGAAATCAAATGCCGAAAATCTTTCAGGATATTTTTAACAACAATCAGGATTGGGTACAGAAAAAACTAAATGAAGACCCGGAGTATTTTGTAAAACTTGCCAAGGGACAAAAGCCACCTATTTTATGGATTGGCTGCTCCGACAGCCGTGTTCCGGCAAACGAAATTACCGGCACTCAGCCGGGCGAGATATTCGTACACCGCAACATAGCCAACATGGTAGTGCATACCGATATGAGTATGCTGAGTGTGTTGGACTACGCTGTAAATGTGTTGGAAGTAACACACGTAATTGTTTGCGGACATTACGGCTGCGGTGGTGTAAATGCCGCGCTCGATAACAAACAGGTTGGCTTAATTGATAACTGGCTGCGCCACATTAAAGATGTTTATCGCTTGCATAAAGAAGAAATTGATGCCCTGCCCGATTTACCAAGCAAGCAAAGGCGTATGGTTGAGTTGAACGTGCAGGAGCAGGTGTTCGATCTTACGAAAACATCCATTATTCAAAATGCATGGGGCAGAGGAAGATTTTTGCAGGTACATGGTTTGGTGTACGACATAGCCAACGGGTTGTTGAAAGACTTGAACGTTACCGTAGGCGACAACAGCGAAATAGACACTGTTTACAAATTTGACATTCAATAAGCATGGAAAAGAAAGGATTTTTTGCCGAGTGGAAAGCCGACCTGCCTGCGGGCTTAGTGGTATATTTGGTGGCACTGCCATTGTGTTTGGGAATTGCGGCTGCTTCAACCGGCAGGCCCGACTTGCTTTTTTCCGGCATTATTGCCGGTATAGCCGGTGGTATTGTTGTGGGTATTTTCAGTGGCTCGCAGTTGGGTGTTTCCGGTCCGGCAGCGGGGTTGGTAACCATAGTATCAGCCGGAATTACCGCAGCCGGAAGTTTCGAAGCGTTTCTGCTTGCGGTGGTGTTGGCGGGTGTGTTGCAAGTAATAGCAGGCTATCTTAAGGCAGGCATCATCGGTCATTACTTTCCTTCATCAGTTATTAAGGGTATGTTGGCAGCTATCGGTATAATTCTAATTCTGAAACAACTGCCGCATGCGCTCGGCTACGATAAAGATTTAATGGGCGACATGGACTTTGCTCAAAAAGACGGGCACAATACTTTTTCAGAATTGTATTATGCGCTTAAATACAACAGCACCGGAGCTATTATTATTTCTGTAGTTTCTTTGGCGCTGTTGTTGGTATTCGACATGCCTTTCATGAAACGGATTGCGCTCTTCACGTTCCTTCCCGGTTCGTTAATCGTGGTTATCCTTGGTATACTTATCAACCTTGCTTTTATGGCTTCGGCACCTCACCTCGCTTTAAGTGGCGACCACTTAGTGCAATTGCCCGTAGCAGAAAGCCCCTCGGAGTTTCTCAAGTTTTTCACTTTTCCCGATTTTTCGCAATTCACCAATTTAAAGGTGTACGAAATTGCCGTTACACTTGCCATTGTGGCGAGTTTGGAATCATTACTAAGTGTTGAAGCCACCGATAAGTTAGACCCTTACAAGCGCAACACGCCTACCAATCGCGAGTTAAAAGCACAGGGTATGGGAAACATTGTTTCGGGTTTGTTGGGCGGCTTGCCTGTTACACAAGTTATTGTTCGCAGTTCTGCCAACATTAACTCGGGCGGAAGAACAAAACTTTCTACCATTGTACACGGAATCATTCTCCTGCTTTCCGCCATTATCATTCCAAAATATCTCAACTATATTCCTATGGCATCGCTGGCGGCTATTCTGCTGTTGGTGGGCTATAAACTTGCAAGAGTACCGTTGCTCGTTAGTATGTTCCGCCTCGGTTGGGAACAGTTTATTCCCTTTGCGGCAACTATCATTGCCATTATAGCCACCGACCTGTTACGCGGAATTTTGATAGGTATGTTCTTTGCTATATTCTTCATACTGCGTAAAAACTACAAGCACTCCTACCATTACAACAAAGAAACACACTCCGAAGGTGAAGCTATTCGTTTAGTGTTATCGGAAGAAGTTACGTTTCTTAATAAGGGAAGTATATTACAAACACTGCACAACCTGCCCGAAGATTCAAGAGTAATTATTGATGGCTCCAACTCGGTAAATATTGACTATGATGTGGCAGAAGCCATCTACGAATTCAAAAATCATTCTGCTGCTTTAAAAAATATTCAGGTAGAACTGGTTGATATTCCTGAGAACGAAAAGGTAAGAGGGCATTAAAAATTTGTTGTTCGATTTGGTAAGCCGTTGCAGAATGCTGCAGCGGCTTTTGCTTTTCTCAAAACAGCGATAACTCTTTCCCTGAAATTTTAGCCTCGTGTTGCAGTAGCCAATCTTTGCGCCACAACCCGCCCGCATAGCCGGTCAGTTTTCCGGTTTCGCCTATTACACGGTGGCAGGGAATAACAATGGCAATCGGATTTTTTGCATTGGCATGCCCTACTGCCCGAGATGAACCTGCGCTTTTGTTCATTCGCTTAGCAATTTCTCCGTACGAAAGTGTTTTGCCAAAAGCTATTTGTTGTAACTGTTTCCAAACCTCTTGCTCAAAGGCGGTGCCTGTTGCTAACAATGGAACTGTAAATAACTTGCGCGTTCCCGAAAAGTACTCTTCCAATTCTTTTTTGCATTGCACCAACACATCGGGTATTATTTCCGAATGCTTTTCAACTTCCTCTGTAAAATGGACGGAAGTGATAGACAAAGTGGTGCCGGTTATCCGCAAGGGCCCAACAGGAGTAGTAAGATAAGTGGTAAACTGGTTTGTCATTCGGTTGATTAAATTTACCCGTTATCGCTTGTTCTCGAAAATTAAATCGAAACCGATAAAACAATACAGGTGAGCAAGAAGAAAAGGGAAAGCAAAAAAACTACCGCATCGCAACATTCTTTCAATTGGAAGAACTATTGGCAGCCTGCGGTAATTGCCGTTGTAGCATTTGCGCTATATGCCAAAACGCTCGGATTCGATTTTGTGTATCACGATGATGATACCATGATAACCATGAACACTGCTACGCTCGAAAATGCCACACTTAAAACTATTTTTCTGACAGATGCATGGTTTCGTCCGAAGGAAATTGAATTGTATCGCCCGTGGCAGAGTTTAACGTACGTAGTTGATTACAAGTTGTGGGGCGTTAATCCATTCGGGTATCATTTGCACAACATTATTGTGTTTACTGCTGCTTTAGTGGTGCTGTATTATTTTTTGATAACGATTGGCTTTAGTGCGTCATGGGGTTTTACGCTTACGCTGTTTTACAGTTGCCATTATCTTTTTGCCCATACTGTTAGTTGGGTACCTGCCCGCGGTGATTTGTACCTAACGTTTTTTGGGATTTCTGCGTGCCATCTGTTTTTGAGTTACCTGCGGCAGCCATCGCAAAGAATACTTTTTCTCGCTAACGGTTTATTTTTTGCGGCATTGCTGGCAAAAGAAACTGCCATTGTTGCTTTGCCCGTTGCAGTACTGTTGCGTTGGGTAGAATTAAAGTTCGACTTTAAACAATGGAATAAAATTGCAGGTTGGTGGATGTTGGTTTCTGTTGTTCCGGTTGCGGTGTACTTTCTGTTGCGTAGCCAAAGCATAGCGCCAAATCCGTATGTAAATTTCGATGGTGGCATTTACAATCTTCCGGTTATTCCTGAATCGGTGTTTAAGTTTTTTGTGCCGTTGGTTTTTTGTGTATTGCCCGGCTATAACACAACGCTTACCCTTGCCGGGTTAGTTATTATTTTGCTGATGGCGGTGGTGTTTACACTTCGGTTTAAAACAGATAACCGCAACCTGATGGCAGCAGGCTTTATTTTCTTTTTAATGGTGTTGTCGCCATCGTTATTCTACAAACCAAACTTCAGCGGTTTCGCATACGATTATTTAGACCACCGTATGCTTTTTGCAGGTGTGGGTTTGCTTATTTTTATGGGAAGTGCGCTTGCTTCGTTTCGGCAATACACTGTTTTGCTGCAACGAGTAATAATAGGATTGTGTGCGGTTGAGGCAGTTTTTTCTTTCACTTATCAGGAAGCCTACCGCGATTATCACCACTATTATACAAATGGGTTAACTACCAACCCTAAATCGGCTTTGGCTGCGCTTAACTACGGCATACTTCTTCGGCAAAAAGAAAAGGATTATCAGAAGTCAATCGAAGTTTTAAACAAAGGCATTGCAGCTTTTCCCGATTCATCCGTTTTTTTGAACGAAAAGGCAGGAAGTTTTTTTGCAATGCAGCAAAAGGACAGCATGTTTGCCGTTGCACAACAATTAGCCACTTTCCCCGACCGCCAATACGAGGCGTTTGTGTTTAAAGGCATTTACTATTCCGAAGTAAATTTCGACAGTGCGCTTGTAATGTTTAATGCAGCAGTTAATTTGAAACCCGATAAACCTGAAACGTATTTTAATCGCTCGGTGGTATTTCAATCGCTTAACAGACCCGAAGATGCTTTGCGAGATTTGAGTGAAGCCATTCGCCTCTCGCCCAATTATGCCGAAGCCTTATCTTCTCGCGGAAACATTTACGGAAACATGGGCTTGTTCAACAAGGCTTTGGCAGACTACGACCGTTATGTAAATCTGCGACCTGATGATGCGGTGGGTTATTTCTACCGCGGGCAGGCATACATTTTTTCGGGCAAAAAGTTTGAAGGCTGCAACGATTTACAAAAAGCCGCAGCAATGGGGCAACCCGATGCAAAATTGAAAGCGGCACAACTGTGCAACTGATTATTTTTTGTTTCTGCGGATGTACAAGTTAGCGGTGTACACTTTCTCCGAAACTTTTACCGATGCAAGCGTGAGGGTAAGTTCGCGGCTTATAGCTTGCCATACATAATCTTCGGTAAAAAAAACAGTGGTTGAATCATCGCCTTTAAAATCAACCCAAAACCATTGGGTGGAATCAAGGCAAACGCTGATATAATCCTTTAACTCCTCTAGCTTTTTTATTGCCGAAAGCGAATCGAAATTTTCGTTGGTTTTGCCAACAAAACGGTTGTCTTTATCAATATACAACACAGGAAATGGCTCAAGTTTTACATTGGGGCCGGGCACTTGCAGAAAGGGACTTTGTTTGCTGTTCATGCCCACCAGCGATTCGAAATTTTCTACTCGCCCGCTTTCGAAAACTTTATTGAGTGTGGTGCAAAATTTTTGATGATGGTAAGCCGCATTTTGTGCGCCAACCTGCAAAGCACGCAGGCAGGTAAGCAGTATAAATAATGCAACTGATTTCCGAATCATACAATAATGGGCGAAGAAAAGTAATCGGCACTATTTCTTTCGTGAAGAAATGCAAAGCAGGTTTGGAGTGTTAGAGCCGGTTCGTTGTCCGTAGTAAACTTGTGCTGCTGTCGAGGAGTTCCACGGTTTCTTCTCGGTTAAGTGCCTATTGAAATTAGATGAGATCCACAGGCGTTTGCTACTTTTTCAACCCTATTTCCACTAATCGCTCGTTGAGATATTCTCCGGCAGAAATTGGCGCGTATTGCAACGGGTGTTGTTCATCCACACAACCGGGCAGGCAATCTAAGCGCATTTCGCTGCGGGGGTGGGTAAAAAACGGAATGGAGAAGCGTTGGGTATGCCATTTTTCGCGCGGAGGGTTTACTACGCGGTGGGTGGTGCTTTTAAGTTTGTTATTGGTAAGGCGTTGCAGCATATCGCCCACGTTAATAACTAAGCAGCCTTCGGGCGCGGTAATATTTAACCATTCGTTGTTGCGATTAAGCAATTGCAAGCCTTCGGCACTGGCACCAACCAGCAGCGTTATAAGGTTTATGTCTTCGTGCTGTTCGGCACGCACGGCACTTTTGGGTTCGTGTGTAATAGGCGGATAATGTATGGCACGCAATATGGAGTTGCCATTGTGGATGTGCTTATCGAAATAATATTCGCCAATGCCCAAGTGAATGGCAATGGCGCGCAGCAGTTCGCGGGCGGAATTTTCGAATGCTTTAAAAAGCTGAACGCTCAACTCGTTAAACTCCGGTATCTCTTCTACCAACATGTTGTCGGGGTAATCTGTCTTAGGCATTTCTTCGCCTTCTACTATTTGCCCCATTTGCCAAAACTCTTTCAGGTCGGGAGCATCGTAGCCTTTGGCGGTTTCTTTACCAAACGAAGTATAGCCGCGTTGCCCTGCTAAAGCCGGATTTTCATACTTCTTTTTTACATCGGCAGGCAGCGCAAAGAATTTTTTAACGGCTTCGTAGTAGGCATCAATAAGTTGCTGCGGCACTCCGTGGTTGCGAACCGATACAAATCCGATTTCTTCGAAGGCTTTGCCGAGTTCGTGAACAAACTTTTGTTTTTTCTCGCCACCGGCTAAAAATTCGGAGAGGTCAACAATAGGAATGGAGTGGGTGCTCATAGCAACATGATTTTACAGTATCCGTCAAAGATGATGAAAATACGCCTACTGTAGAAAAATCAAAATGAGCTATATTGCATACATGAAATGCCCGTGATAACAAATCCACACCAATCAGAAACGGATGAATGTTTCATGGGCATTCCATCTGACCTTTAGAAATGAAATTTATACAGATGAAAACATACAACACATACATAGAGCGCAACCCGCAGATAATGATGGGGAAGCCTGTGATAGCGGGTACCCGTATTACGGTTGAACTGATTATGCGAAAGTTTGCTGGCGGCTATAACTTACAGCAATTGCTTGATGCCTATCCGCAACTTAAACCTGAACAAATAAATGCCGCATTTGAGTATGCAGCCGATGTGATAGCAAACGAAGAATTGAATGAGGCTGCATGATAATTGCCGATGAAATTCTGGAAAGATATTGGATTGAATTGTTGCGAGAAAAGCAATATACGGTCTTGTCAATAGCAGAGTCGTTTCCCCAAATAACCGACCATGAAGTAGCCGAGTTAGCCCTAAAGCATAAAGGAATTTTGATTACAGAGGATAAAGATTTTGGCGAATTGATTTTTGCCTACGGCATTCCCAAACTTACGGTTGTGTTTCTACGTTACGACCAGCCGGTTACTCGCAAATTGAAAATGCTGTGTTGGAAACCATAGAGAAATACAGCGACCATGAAACGCCTTACTTTATTACTGTTTCAAAGAACAAAGTGCGGGTAAGAAAAATTGACGGTGTTACTTGTGGCTGTGTAAAAGTTTTGAGAGCCCCTTAGCCCATTTTTATGTTCTAACTACTCCTCAATCAGAATATCAAACTGCACTAAGTCAATAAACGCACGCACACGGTTTTCGATATCTTCTTTGTTTAATTCTTTCAGCCGCTCGGTACCGAATTTTTCTACACAAAACGAAGCCATAGCCGAGCCGTAAATAATGGCGCGTTTCATATTGTCGAAACTGATGTCGCGGGTTTTGTCGAGGTATCCACAAAAGCCTCCGGCAAAGGTATCACCGGCACCGGTGGGGTCGAAAACTTCTTCGAGCGGGAGAGCCGGTGCAAAAAATACTTCGTTATCGTGAAACAGCAGCGCCCCGTGTTCGCCTTTTTTAATAATCAGGTATTCAGGACCCATGCTCAGAATTTTTTTGGCGGCTTTCACTAACGAATATTCGCCCGAAAGTTGGCGTGCTTCGGCATCGTTAATAGCCAGCACATCTACCTTTTGGATTACTTCTTTAAGCTTTCCGATAAACGCATCGGTCATCCAGAAATTCATGGTGTCCATTACCACTAATTTGGGGCGCTCGGGCAACTGTTCAATTACTTTCATTTGCAGGTTTGGGTCAATATTGCCGAGCAGCAAAATGTCGCTGTCTTTATAGCTTTCAGGAATAACAGGGTTGAACTCCAACAGTACATTCAGGTCGGTAACCAGCGTGTCGCGGCTGTTCATATCCAAATGATATTTGCCGCTCCAGAAAAACGATTTTTTTCCAGCTTTTACTTCAATGCCTTCGGTATCTACTCCGCGTTTTTGAAGGAGGGCGAGTTCGTTCATATCAAAGTCATCGCCTATTACTGAAACAATGTTCACTTTATCGGAAAAATAGGAAGCACTCCAACCTATGTAAGTGGCGGCACCGCCTACTATTTTATCGGTTTTGCCGAAAGGGGTTTCAATAGCATCAAAAGCAACGGTTCCAACAGTTAAAAGACTCATAGCGGGTTTATAAAGAATGAATAAAAGCCAAAAGGCGCGCAAATATAAGCGTGTAATTAAGAAACAATGGCAAATGAAAGGCGGACGATTTTACTCAAACTCCAACAGCACCTGATTTTTTTCCACTGCCTGTTTTAATGCCACGTTCACCTTTTTTACTTTTCCATCGCGAGGTGATTTGAGCACGTTTTCCATTTTCATGGCTTCAAGGATCAACAGCGCATCACCTTTTTTAACCTCATCGCCTTCTTGTACCGCAACCTGTATAATTAACCCCGGCATAGGAGCTTTCAGATTTTGAGTAGCCGATGATGTTTTAGAGTTTATGCCTAACTGCTGCAACAACAAGTCGTATTTATCTTTTACCGAAATTTCATAATCATTTCCATTCACATTCACCACCAGTGTTTTTTCCTCGCGGTTAAAGTTTACTATCGTTGCGTTGTAGCCTTTGTTGTTGCGGATAATATGGAACGAGTTTTCGCGTACCTCAATCAAATCCCACTCCACCGGTTGCCCGTTAAGGTTTTTGCCCTCTACGGTAAATTCTTTGTTGCCGTTAACGGTTGCTTTAATCATAAGGCACAAGTCTAAGAAAGAAACCGCTTTATATCAACTTCGGGCATAAGCGGTGTGCCGTGCAGTAAGTGTTGTGTAAAATGGTTGGCAAAAAACGGAGCCAGCGAAACGCCCTTTGTGCCCAGTCCATTGAAGATGCTCACGTTTTTAAACTGCGGATGTGTACCTATTAACGGGCGCCTGCCTTTAACAGCGGGGCGCACGGCTGCCCAATGGTCGAGCACTTTAAACGTACATTTTAATACAGCCTGCAAACCTTGCAGCAATTCGCTTTTGCCTTTCTCGCTCGGGAAAGGATTTTCAAAAAATGCATCGTGCGTGGCACCAACGTAGTAAATATCTTTTTCGTAAAACGGCAGAATGGTTACTTCGCTTTTAATCATGAAAGAATGCGGGAAGTCCGGAATGTGCACAAGCAAACATTCTCCTTTAGCCGGTTGAAAAGGAAGGTTGCTGAAGTAAGGATTCTGCAACGCCTGTGTTCCTTCAGCAAAAATTATATGCCTTGCTTTTACTCCTTTATATGAAACCGAACTATCGGTTACTTCCAATTCTGCGTAAGCAAATTTTCCCTCTGTAAACTGTTGGTTGCTTCTTAAATAGTTTTTAAGTTTTTCAAGAAACAGCGAGGTGTGCAGCCTTGATGCACCCTTTATCTCAAAACCACCAAAGGGGTTGTTTATTGTTTTTGGGTTGAGATGCACTACCGTGTTGTTGTCGAGATAAGGAGAGTATTCATCCGATGAGCAGCGCACACTCCAGTCGTTTTGCGATTTTACCGAATCGAACAGGCGCACAATTTTCAGCGGCTCATACAATGGGGTGTTCAGTTCTTTTTCAATAGCAGCGTAGGTTGAGTCGGCAAATGTGAGTAGTTCATCTGCCAACCATGTTTTTACCAGGCGCCTGCCGGTTACGGGGTTTACAATGCCCGAAGTAATACGCGATGGAGAAATAGCTGCGCTATCATCCATCACTAAAAAACTTTTACCGGCTTGGTGTAAAAACCAAGCTAACAGCGAGCCTGCTATACCCTGACCGACTATAATAAAATCGAACACGGGTGTAAATATGCGGAAAGGTTAAATGGGAGAGGGGCAGCGCGTTTATCTGAAATACGAAAGATCTTTCTTTTCGCCTGTGGTTGGTGGTTCGTAGTTGTCGTCATCGTCCAACTCAACTTTTGCTTTGCGTATTTTGTTGCGTAGGTAAATGAACAGGATTACTTCAAACAAAATAGCAAATGGTTCAAGCATAAGCGCGTTTCGCATGGCTTCTTCGTTTTGCAGTAAATCTTTACCGAAAAGAGTCATAGCGGTATAGCCAATAAGTACGGCAATCAGGAAAAATCCTGCAAGGTAATTCAGTATGTAAGGCATTGCAGGCAAACCGCGCTCGTGCGCCATGCGATGCAACTGATAACAGAAAATCAACACCAGAACAATATCTATCATTACAAACGGTTTAGTTCTTCTTTTACTTTTTTCGGAAGCCCCTTTACTACTTCTGCGTATGAATGGTCAATCAACCAGAGTAATTCTTTACGGGGGATGTTTCCGTCAGCAAAGTTAACAGTATTCCAATACTTTTTGTTCATGTGGTAACCCGGAGCAACAGAAGTATATTTTTCGCGGTATTCGGGTACCAACCCCGCATCCATTTTTAAGTTGCAGGTAAAGGGCTGTGCCGATAAACTAGTTAGTAAAAATATTTTACCCGCTACTTTAAATGCCAGCGTGTCTTCGTCAAACGGAAAATGTTCGGTTACGCCACTTTTTTGCAGGCAGTATTCGCGCACTTCCTCAATGTTCATACTTACTTTCCTTTGTTCATTATTTTTTCGGAAAAAGCAGCGAAGTTTTTGAAGTTTTCTTCGAGATATTTTTTTCGTAAAGCGGGAAGTTGCAGCTCTTCTAAGGGGTTAAAGCCTTGCTCTACAAATTCAAAAGTTGGTTCTGCTCCGTTATTGGCAACAGGCGCGTACATCCATTTGCCGGCACGCAGTACAAAACGCTTATCGCCATCAATAAAAGCCGCCTGATTGTATTTGTATTTGTCCATAGTTTGCCCTTCGTTATCGTACCAATAACTCTGCAACATGGGCAGGTTGTTTTCGCGCTCTTCAAACAGGGTATAGCCTTCATCGCTCAATCCGGCTGAGCGAAGTATATCATGGTGCAAATGCCGCGAACTTACATTGTGCGTTTTAGTTTCGGCTTTTTGGTCTTCGTTGCCCAGCCAAAAAACCGGAACACGATTACCCCCATCGGTAACATTGCTGAAATGATATTGCCAGCCCTGCTCTCCAAAATTATCGCCATGGTCGCTGCAAAACACTACCAAGTTATCGGTGCCTTGGTGCATTTCGCGGCAAAAGCCATCTACATTATCGCGAATAAGGTTCCATGAAAGTTTTTGCTTTTCGCGCAGTAATTCCAAATCAGTTTGCTTAATAAAACTGTTATCCTTTTTCATGAATGTTTGCGAAATGTAGTGATACAGCACCTGCCATTCATGAATTTTACCCAGCAACGATTTATTCATTAGGGTAAACGTATCGGCAATATGATAGGGGTAATGCGTTTCCATCAGATTGATAAACATGAAAACTCCTTGCCCCTTTGCATTGTTTTCTTCAATCAGTTGTTTGGCTTTGGCAAACGAATCGTGGGCTGTTTTCTGTGCCCATATAATTCCCTGGCGAAGGTCTTCGCTTAATTTATCGAACACTACATCTTTGGGCTTCATCACCATTCTGCGAATGCGCGGGCGATTCATGGAAAGCACAAAACGCAATAACCAGCGGTGGCGGGTTTCAACAAACTGCCATGTTTTATGCACTTCATCAAACCCTTTGCTTACGTTAAACACATCAGTGGTAACAATATTGGCTGAAACCTGAATAGGTTTATACCCTGCGGTTTTCAGTTTTTCGGGCAGCGAAGGAATTTTATCGTCTAACCAGCGGCTTTGCGAGGTGGCACCATGCTGGTGTGGCAGCAGCCCGGTAAATAACGATGAAGTGGCAGGCAAGGTCCAGCACCCCGAAGAGCGGGCATTGCTGAATTGAATGGCATTTTGTTCCAGATAAGGAACACCGGGGCTTCCCTCTTTATAAACAGAATCGTAGCGAAGACTATCGGCAACTACGAGGATAATATTTTTTGGTTTGCCCAAATTGATTAGTTAGGTGACGGGCGAATGTAGAATTTTTTGAATGCCGTGCAGGGTTATTTATAGAGGAAAAGTGCAGCGTAATTTTCACTAAACTTATTCTGTTGCGATATGTGTAGGAAATAGCTTAGTGAACCTTTTGAAATTCCGATTGTTATTGCCCTATGTTGTTGGGAAGGGGCGATTGAAAACTATGGCGCATTTTTTTGAATAAGCAGATAGGTGATAACGATTGCAATACAGGTTATGCTAAACTTCCTCCGAAGCCCTCATTTAATTTTTTCTACAGCTGTTTTTGAAAAATAATCTCATGTTTAAGATTTCGGAAAATATCTTTGACATTGATATGGGGCAATATTCCATAAAGGAAGTTGAAACGCTTTCGGGCATAAAGGCGCATACCCTTCGTATTTGGGAACAGCGGTACGATTTTCTGCGACCCAAACGAACAGACACCAACATTCGTTATTATAACGATGAGCAACTGCGCTTAATACTGAATATAGGCACACTAAACCGCAGCGGCTTTAAAATTTCGCGCATTGCCGAAATGCACCCCGAGCAAATGAAAGAAGAAGTGCTGCGTGTGCAGAATGCCAGCAGCGAGCCCGATTTTTTGCTCGACTCGCTTATTCATTCGATGCTCGATTTTGATGAGCATCGCTTTGAGAAAACGCTCTCATCAGCCATTGTTAAGCTTGGCTTTGAAGATACGTTCACCAAATTGGTTTTTCCGTTTTTAATACGCACCGGTGTAATGTGGCAGGCAGGCAGCGTAAGGGTAGTGCAGGAGCATTTTATTTCGAACCTCATCCGAAGAAAAATATCGGCAGCTATTGATGGAGTTTATGTAGAAGAAAGTAACCGAAGCAAAAAATTCATTTTGTTTTTGCCTGATACCGAAAACCATGAGTTGTTGCTGCTTTATACCGAGTATTTGTTACGCAAGCACAATCATCATGTTGTTTATTTGGGGTGCTCTCTTCCTTTGAACGAACTGGAGTTTATAGCGCAACACTTTAAACCCGACTATTTGGTAACTTACCTTACCATTCCGCTCGAGAAAGGAACACTTGCCAACTACCTTAAAAAAGTAAGTACTCTCATTCCGCGTTCAAAAATTATTGTAGGCGGTTCGCAACTGGCACTCAGCCATGTTAAACTTCCCGACAACTGCATAGCAGTACAATCGGCAGAAGCGCTTTTGGACGCTATACGGCAGTAGTTTACAACAGCCTTATCGCTTGTTTGTCAGACAGATAGAGTTGCCCAATCTATTATGTTTAATTTTTTAACACAAAAATTAAACAAAAAATTTGACAATCTCCAAAAGTGCCCCTATCATTGTTTAATATTTAATTGACAAACTTAAACAAAATAACATGCAAGCTACTATCGAATTTGGGAAAGAAATACAAAGCTACGAAGCTATTTTGCGTTCCTTTGCCTTTAATCTGACCAGAAGTAAGGAGGAAACCGAAGACCTGATTCAGGACACTTTTTACAGGGCTATTGCCAACATTGACAAATTCAGCGAGGGTACCAATGTAAAGGCTTGGCTGTTTACCATTATGCGTAACATTTTTATAAACAACTATCGCAAGCGTAAGCGGGGAGGGGTTACCGTAGATGTTTCTGAAAATCAATACCTGCTCAACAGTACGAAGCGGGTAGAAAAGAACGACTCAGAGCGCTCGTTCCTTGCCGAAGATATTTCAATTGCTTTGGCAGCCGTAAGCACCGATTTTACCGAGCCTTTTCTGATGCACTACAACGGGTTTAAGTATCAGGAAATAGCAGAAACGCTTAACTTGCCTGTAGGAACCGTAAAAAGCCGGATACACTTTGCCCGCAAAGAGTTGCAGGCAAAACTGAAAGGCATGGAGGTGGTAAACTCGGCAGTAGCTTAAAACACTAAAAGCTTACTCTTCCGGTTTTTAGTGCGAATCAACTTTCAATGCAATACACTATTTTGGTTGAAAATTGATGTATGCTCGATTTACTGAAACAACCCTGGCACTGGAGCGTAGCCGGAGTTTTAATAGGGCTCACCGTTCCGTTTCTTTACCTTATAGGCAATAAGCCTTTTGGTATTTCTTCTTCCTTTAGGCATGTGTGTGCTGCGTGTTTACCCAACAACGCCAACTACTTTAATTACGATTGGAAGCGTGAAACATGGAACCTGTTTTTTGTGTTTGGTATAGCGCTGGGCGGTGCCATAGGCACTTTCGTGCTCGCTAATCCCGAAGCCATAAAAATTGATGCCGGTGTGCAACAACAGTTAGCAGCACAAGGAGTAACCGACTTTACGGAAATAGTACCTGCCGATGTTTTTAGCTGGAAGGGGCTTTTTACGGTTCGCGGTTTTGTTATGATTGTTGTGGGCGGATTTCTGGTTGGCTTTGGTACCCGCTATGCAGGCGGTTGCACTTCGGGGCATTCTATTACCGGTATTTCCAATCTGCAACTCTCCTCACTTATTGCCACTGTTTGTTTTATGACAGGCGGATTTATTATGACCTGGCTGTTGCTTCCTTTTATTCTTAAACTCTAAATCCGGAAATTATGCAAAGCATTCGCGAAGAAGAAGGAACCAACCACCAACAGCAAACCGAAAATTTTTCGGGCAACATTAAATACATACTGGCGGGAATATTTTTCGGCATTGTGTTCGTAAAGGCTGAAATTGTTTCGTGGTTTCGCATACAGGAAATGTTCCGCCTCGCCTCCTTTCACATGTATGGAGTAATAGGAACAGCAGTGGTGGTGGCAACTATTTCCACTTTCCTGATTAAGAAGTTTAAAATTAAAACCATACAGGGCGAAGAGGTCATTTTCAGCGAGCGCCCCTTGGATAAAGGCAACATTATTGGCGGCTTGCTCTTCGGTTTCGGTTGGGCGCTTACCGGTGCATGTCCGGGACCATTGTATGGTTTGCTTGGCAGCGGCTTTGCCGTTTTTGTTGTGGCAATACTTTCGGCAGTGGCAGGTACGTATGCGTACGGTTTATTGCGGGAAAAGTTGCCGCATTAAGCGCATAGCGAACTTTTACAATTCTATGACAATTCTCCCTTAGGTATTGGCTACATTTGGTAGCATAAACCTGACACATGAAACGCACCTTGCCTTTTATTTTGATGTTTATCGCCTTGCGGTTACAGGCGCAATATCAGTTGGACTGGGTAAATGTACCTCATGTTGAAAACGGGCGAGAGTTTTTTCCAGATGATGCGGTAACCGATGATGCAGGAAATTTTTATGTGCGTACGTATGATTATATCGCCCAACCAACCGGTTCATCCAAAGTGCACTTGGTTAAAATTAGCGCAAATGGGCAAGAGTCTTGGCGATTGTTTTTAGGAACAGGTTATGTGCCACAGGTTAATACAAACAAGTTTATGCTATATCGGGGCGGATATGTTTATACAGTTACGCTCGAAAACGACAGTGTAAAACTCTACCGAGTGGATACTTTAGGAAGTGCTTCGATTATATTTAGAGGATTTATGGGTAATAATGCCTCTGTTGCAAATTATGAGCTATCCATTAGTGTTGCCGCTAATAATCACATCTACATAGCTTGTCAAAGTCACAGCTATTTTCATCCTAATAATGTTTTTGAAGTAGATGTAAACGACCAATATGTAAAAAAGGTATCACTGCCGAATACACTTAGTTGGTGTAATCATGATTTTACGCAAGCGGATGCTTCCGGCAACGTATATTGTACATATCTGAAAAACGTACAGGGGACAAATTTGCTCGATGTGCATTTAGTAAAATTCGCTCCCAATGGTTCTATTGCATGGGATACGCTCTTTAATGCTTCTTCAAGTACGTGTTCTTTACTTCAGGTTGATTCGGCAGGAAATTTTTATGCGTTCGACTCGGTAAGTTTACACAAATTTGACACCGACCGGCAGTTACTTTGGAGTTACAATACCAACGGAAACTATCCCACATTCCTTAAAGTGTTCAATAATGGTGATGTGTTTGTACTTTTACAAGGGCCTTTTGCTAATTGGTATCGTCTAATACACCTGAATTCGAATGGTATAGAGGTTTTTAATAAGCCTGCTCCCAATTGGATAAACTTCAATTCGCTTTTATTTCATGTGAACGAAAAGTACGAAACCATCCTGGCAGATTTTTCATCGCTGCCATTGTATTCGGTTTACGGGGTTTCAAAGAAAGAACTTCTACGCATTTTTAAATACGATACTACGGGCACACTGAAACTTTCCTATGCCGATACCCTCTTTTTACCTGTGGGAGCAGGCGGTTATGATTTAAGCAGGATAGCCCTTGACAAAAATGAAAATCTACTGCTGGCTTACAAGTTTATTAACCCGCAAGCCCGCTACATTCCTGTTTCTGACCCGCTCATCCAACAAATGAAATACGGCATGTGGTTCGTAGCCAAATACTGCAAAGGTTGCCGCCACAGTATGCTGGGCAATGTGGCGCTTGATACGCTTGCCAATTGCCTGAACGACACACTGGAACCACCCGTGCCCGGCATTATGCTAAAGCTAAACCCAACCGGAAGCTATGCGTTTACCAATAGCAAAGGCAACTACCGTTTTTCCGAATCGGCTTTTGGCAACTATAGCATACAAGTGTTACCGCCCGATTATTTGCAGACTTCGTGCGATAGCCAACTTAACTTTTCATTAAGCAGTGCATCGCCTACTGCCGAAAATGATTTTGTGCTTACACCAAGCCCCGTTTGCCAGGGAGTTTTGTCTATAGGGGCATCAAGGGCGCGGCCGGGCTTTCAGCAAAACATCAGTTTACATTATGCCAATGTAAGCTCTCCGGTATGGCAAGGCGATGTGGCGCTTACTTTGGCTAATGGCATCAGTTACATCAGTGCCATTCCTCCGGCTGATTCGGTTTCGGGCAACACCTACTTTTGGCATTACGGTAACTTAAACTTGTTTGAAACCGGTGAAATAAAAGTAGTAGCGGGAGTGCAATTACCGTTAAACGCTACTTACACGCACACCGCCTACCTCACCAACGGCTGCATACAAGGCACTACACTGCTAACCGATACACTTACCGATATTGTTACCGGCTCCTACGACCCTAACGACAAAATTGTTTATCCGTTAATGGTGCGCGAGCACAATGCTTTTACTTCGCCATTTCAGGAACTTACCTATCAAATCAATTTTCAGAACACCGGTACCGATACTGCCTTTCGTGTAGTAGTGCGCGACACCATCAGCACACTCTTGGATTTTGAAACTTTTACCATGCTTACCGCCAGCCATGATTATGAAATGAACATAACCGGCAGCCGCGGAATTGAATGGGTGTTTAAAAACATATTGTTGCCCGACAGCAACACCAACGAGCCCCTCAGCCACGGCTTTATTAAATACAGCATAAAACCAAAGCAAGGGATACAGTTGGGCGATGTAGTGTTGAACCAAGCTGCTATCTATTTCGATTTTAACGAGCCGATTTTTACCAACGAAGTTGTAACCGAATACAAGCGATGGTTAAGTATTGAAGAAGAGAAAGAAGATACCCGTTACCGTATTTACCCCAATCCGAACAGCGGCAGTTTTGTGTTATGGCGCTCTATGGCTGAAGATGCGGTTGTTTCTATTACTAACATTGAGGGAAAAGTGATAAAGCAACAACAACTACTGCTGCCGGAAAAAGAAACTGAACTCGACATCTCCGATTTGCAGGCGGGAATTTATTTTCTGCATATCACTAACGGTAAATCAGCTGCTACTAAAAAGTTGGTAAAGTTTTAGTTCCAAAATTCTCCGTATAGTGAGCGCAAAAGCACAGCTGTTCGATTCCTTCGGAGTCGTATGTTTATAGCAAGATGATTACCTATAAACCTACGACCCTAACGGGGTCGAACCATTGCTATCAATAAGGAAGTGTACACAGGAAAAAACCTACACCTATCTAATGGTGGGTCTTTACCCTTCTTTGAGGGTCTTTACTTTTATGTTTAATTGCAGTTTCAATTTGTTTTTATGAGCGAACTCAAAGTTATTTCCTATAATGTAAACGGCATTCGTTCGGCTATTACCAAAGGTTTTGTCAATTGGCTTAATGATGCATCACCCGATGTAATTTGTTTGCAGGAAATTAAAATTGCCCGTAAAGATTTCGACCCCAAACCCTTTGAAGCCATCGGCTACAACACCTACATTTTTCCTGCAGTTAAACCGGGCTATAGCGGAGTAGCCATTTTCAGCAAACACAAAGCCGACAACATTATAGAAGGCACCGAAAAGCATGAATACGATAAAGAAGGAAGAAACATACGCATGGATATTGGCGACCTGAGCATTATGAGCGCTTACTTCCCCAGCGGCACCACAGGCGATGAGCGCCAAAGTGTAAAAATGGCTTACCTCGATTTCTTTTTCGATTATGTAAACGAACTGAAAAAAAAGCGCCCCAAACTTTTAGTATGTGGCGATTTCAACATCTGCCACCGCGAAATTGATATTCACAACCCCATCACCAACAAGGACACCTCCGGCTTTAAACCCGAAGAGCGCGCATGGATGGAAAAGTATTTTAACTCGGGCTTTATTGATACGTTCCGCCATTTCCACCCCGAGCCACACCAGTACAGTTGGTGGAGTTTTCGCGCTAATGCCCGCGCCAACAACAAAGGCTGGCGTATTGATTACATAGCCGCTACCAAAAATTTAGAGAAGAATTTAGTGGAAGCGCAAATGTTTCAACAAGTAAAACACAGCGACCACTGCCCTGTTTATTGCAAATTGAAGGTTGATTAATGGAAAACCGAAAACACATTTTTACTATCACGCTTGCTTTTGCACTGGCATTAATGGCTCTTTTTTTATTAGCGCTTTTCAATGGCTGGCTGGGCGAGTGGAGCCACACCGGTGATGATTTTTGCGAAGCCTCGCGCCCCGGCATAGTAAAGCAACCGGCAAATACTATCAGCAATATTGGCTTTGTTATAGCCGGGCTTGCGGTTGCGTGGCAGCTATCGCGCAATCGTTTCGCTCAAACAAAAAATGTGTTTAACCAAAGTTTTTTTACCGGCACTTTCTTTTCGTGCATGGCGGTGTTTCTCGGCCCGGCTTCTATGGCTATGCACGCTACCGAAACAAGGCTGGGTGGTTTTTTGGATATGCTTTCTATGTATTTGATTGCTGCTTTTACCGCCTCCTATGCCATGCAGCGTTTCTTTAAATATTCCTCTACGGTTTTCACGGTGGTGTTCTCCGCTATCGTGCTGTTTTGTGTGTTTGCCCAGCATCTTCCGTACAAACCTCCTTTGGTGGGCTTCTTCGGCAGTTTTTTGTTTGGCTGCTTTATCGCTGTTACCATTGTGTTTGAATCGTTCAACTCTTTTGTGCGGAAATACGACCACGATATAAAGTGGGGCATATTCAGCTTGGGTTCGTTGTTGATTGCTTTTCTAATCTGGAATTTAGAAAGACGGGTAGATGCTTTTTGCAACCCGCACTCGCTTATACAAGGTCACGCCATTTGGCATTTGCTCGATGCGCTCGCTGTGTATTTTTTGTTTCGCTTTTATGTGAGCGAGCACCATGAATGATGGTAATCATGCCCGGCTAAAACAAGCTGTGTATATTATTGCAACATCTAAACAACTAACTATGGCAAACAGCAACTGGGAAAATTTCTACAAGCACTTGGGCATTTTGTGCTATGCCGTGGCTTCGGCTGATAAAAAAATTACCAAAGCGGAAACCGAACGGTTTGTGGAAGTAATTGAACAACATTGGAAAGAACTGGAAGACAGTACCGATGAATTCGGCACCGATGCGGTGTATGCTGCCGAATCGGTTTTCGATTGGCAGATTGAAAGTTTTGTAACAGCCGAAGAAGCATACAACACCTTTTGCCAATATGCCACCGAGAATAAAACCATGTTTACTCCCGCGGTAAAAATCAAACTACTGCAAACTGCCGAAGCCATTGCTTCTGCCTTTGCAGGTAAAAACAAATCGGAGGTGGTGATGCTTTCGCGCCTACAGGAGTTTTTGAAGAAACTCTGAACGCCTTTTACATTTCTTAAGAAACGGCACATACTTTTTGGGTAGTGGATTGCGTTACAGTTCATGTATGCAACATCGCTACCTATGTTTCCGCTGCTTGCCTTATTGTTGGTGTTGCCATCGTGTTTGTCGCACGAGGTAAAAGATAATACATCCGAAAGGCTGGAAGCCGCCCGCTTTAGTCAACGCATAAAAGCGCTTAAACAATTTGCCGAAACACAAAACGCTTGTTGCACCTACGGTATTCTTATTGACATGAGCAAACCAAGTTCGCAGAACCGATTATTTGTAGTAAACCTGCAAGCCGATTCGGTGGTAATTGCAGGCTTATGTGCCCATGGCAGCGGCAAGCAATACAATGGCGAAACAGTAATTTTCAGTAACGAACCCGGCAGCCTGCTTTCCTCGGAGGGGCGCTACAAAATTGGTGCGAAGTATTACGGGGCATTTGGTATGTCGTACCGCCTGCATGGGTTAGACTCTACCAACAGCAAAGCCTTTGAGCGTGCCGTGGTGTTTCATTCTCTCAGTTGTGTGCCCGATGAAGAAGGTGAACCGCTGTGCCTTAGCCACGGCTGCCCCATGGTGTCGCCCAATGTGCTTAAAAAAACGGCTGCGCTTATTGATCAGGTTCAGCAACCTATGCTGATGTGGGTTTATAAATAGTAACGGACTAACTTTACGCATCATCAACTCAACCACAGTTTATGCGTATATTCTTCTTTCTATTTCCTGTTTTCGTACCATTCATTGGTTGCAACAACACCGACAACAAGTCTTCTGTCGCTGACTATTTCAACTACACTTCAGAAGAGCAACAAAACGCAGGGGTAAAAATGATTCCGGTGCAAACACCGGTTGGCACATTTAAGGTATGGACAAAAAAAATAGGCAATAACCCGCGAGTTAAAGTGCTGTTGTTGCATGGTGGGCCTGCACTTACACACGAATACATGGAATGCTTTGAAACATTTTTACCAAAAGAAGGTTATGAGCTTATTCATTACGATCAACTCGGCTCGTACTACAGCGACCAACCCACCGATTCTTCGCTATGGACATTGGAAAGATTTGTGGAAGAATTAGAGCAAGTGCGTGTGGCGCTCGGATTGAATAAGGATAATTTTTACCTGTTGGGCAATTCGTGGGGCGGAATTTTAGGAATGGAGTATGCACTCAAGTATCAGCAAAATATGAAAGCGCTCATTGTTTCGAACATGACAGCCGATTTTGCCAGGTATGGTAGTTACAATGCAAAACTCCGTGCACAAATGCGTACGAGTTTAGTGGACTCGCTCGAAAGTTTTGAGAAGAAGAATGATTACATGAATCCGGTTTATCAGCAGTTAGTTTTCGATGAGTACTACTGCCAACACATTCTCCGTAAGCCTGCCAATGAATGGCCCGAGCCGGTACTTCGTTCTTTCAAACACATCAATCAACCGGTATATGAAATTTTGCAAGGACCAAGCGAGTTTGTGCCGGGTGGCAGGTTAGTGGGTTGGGAATGCTGGAGCCGTTTAAAAAATATTTCAATTCCTACATTGATGATAGGCTCCCGCTACGATACTATGAACCCCGAAGAAATGGAGGAGATGAGCAAACTGGTGCAGAACAGCTCGTACCTTTATTGCTCAACCGGAGGGCACCTGAGTATGTGGGATGCACAGGAAGAGTATTATCCGGGGATTATCAGTTTTATTAAAACTGTGGATGGGCGCAATCAATAGGCAGATTCATCAGTTACTTACTGCCCGATAGTTAGCTTTTGCATGGCAAGCAGTTGGCAACCCAAAATAATTACTTTAGCCGCTCGTTTAAAGAGCCAATTTGTTACCTATGCGCTATTTCCTTTTTCCATTGCTGATGCTTTCAGTTTTAGTTGTTTCTGCCCAGCAAGATTCCGTTAAAACCAAAAAGAAAAAAGAACTTACTCAGGAGCAGATAGATAAACGCGCTGCTGCCGAAAAGAAGTTTTCGAAGTTTTCGAAAGACCGTTTTGCCATTGACCTTTTGGGCAGTAACTGGATTTACAGCAAAACCGACCCGCGCATTGTTGATGTAAACGGAGTGCCTAATAATCTTAAACCCAAATGGTATTCGCGCGGCATTAACATTACATTTTACTACGACTTCCGCATTAAAAAATCGCGTTTCAGTTTTGCGCCCGGTATCGGCTACAGTTGCTCGAACATTTACAGCCGCCACGGGTTAACCGAAGATTCTACCGGCATTACACTACGCGCACTTGAAACCCCCGATAACTATAAGGTGAACAAAATTGCGTTGCAGTATCTCGAAATTCCTTTGGAGTTCCGTATTAAAACCAACCCCGATAAGTTAGACCAGGTATGGAAATTTGTGGTAGGTTTTAAAGCCGGTATAAGAGTAGATGCCCACACCAAAACCAAAATTAAAGAAGGTAACTCTACCAAAGTGTACGTTGAAAGACGTTTCCCCGATTTCAGTTTGTTCCGCATTGGACCTACGCTGCGTATTGGCTACAGCAGCTTTAACATTACCGCGTTTTACAGCGTGTTGGGTGTTTTCAAAAAAGACCGCGGACCCAACGCCAACGAATTTGCCATTGGCATTTCGTTTAACGGGTTGTAAAAAATAAACCCGGCATATTGACAAAGCAATAGCCGGGTTTCGTGGACATGAGGAATCTTTATTGCAATATGGTTATGCTTCCCTTGTAGGTGCGGTCGGTTTTTCCGTTCAGGTAAACAATCTTCATTACATAAATGTAAACGGCTGCATCTTGCCTTGCACCACGGTAAGTGCCGTCCCAGTTAAAATACTGGTCGTTGGTTTCAAATACTTTTTCGCCCCAACGGTCGAACACCAACAATTGAAAATATTTGATGCCGTTTAAATTACCGTAAAGTTCCAGTACATCATTGTTTCCATCGCCATTCGGGCTAAATGCGTTCGGCAGAAAAATGTTGGTTTCGGCAGAAACTTCTACGGTTACTTTATCCTGTGCGGTGCAGCCGTTGGCATCGGTTCCAACCACTGTGTATTCAGTGGTTTGTGTTGGAGCAACTGTTACATTGGCACATGAAGCACACGATATACCTGATGAAGGCAGCCAGTTGTAAATAACATCATTTGCTGTGGCGCTAACATGCAGTTGAGCACTTTCGCCTAACTGAATTTCGGTGCTGCCGCTTGCAGTTATACTGAAAGTTGCCGGATTCAGAATTTCAATAACCGTATCGAACGGACATTGATTGGCATCGCGTACTACCACTGTATAAATTCCCGCACTCAGGTGGTTCAAATCTTCGCTTGTTGCTCCGTTGCTCCACTGGAAAGTAAACGGTGCTGTTCCGTTTTGCACTGTTAAATCAATGGCGCCTTTTGGTGCGGAACAAATTGGTTGAGTAATAGCAGCGGTTACTTGCAGTGAACTTCCTTGCTGAACAGCCGCACTTGCGTTTGCGTTACATCCTTTCGAATCAATTACGGAAACAGAATAGTTACCCGCAGTAAGGTTAGAAAGACTTGGCGCTGTGCTGCCGTTGTTCCAATGGAAAATGTAAGGAGCGTTTCCTCCGCTAACGGTTGCAATTACTTTGCCGTTGTTCATTCCGGCACAGGCAACATCGGTTACTTGTGTGGTAATAGTTATAGGCGGATTTTGTGCAATTACAATATTGCCCGACTCTGCCTTACATCCGTTGGCATCGGTTACGGTTACCGAGTAATTACCGGCTGATAAATTATTAACAGAAGAAGTTACATCTCCGGTATTCCATTGATATAGGTAAGATGGAAGCCCTCCGCTAACCGTTACATTAATAGAACCTTTATGCCTCGTCCTAAAATAGGTTGACCAAAAATTAAACAACCACTGGTCAACATGGACTCTCAGAAAAAACAAACCTGCCGAAAAAGAAACGGCAAAGAAGTCAGTTTTGACTTCAAAATTTCCGTCATTGACGAAATCAACAACGGGCAGATTTCTGCCAATTATGCTTCCAAAAAGTATAACATTTCCCGAAGCACCATTGCCTACTGGCAACAGAAACTCAGTAACTTCCGTGCTCAATCTAAGAACATGAGCAAAGACGCAGAACTCAAAAAACTCCGAGAGGAAAACGAGATGCTGAAGTTCATCAAAGACTTCCAGCAAGACATCATTATTGAATTTGAAAGAGTTACGGGGCAGGAACTCTCAAAAAAGTATTTACCCGAGCACATAGCAAACGAGATACAGCGCAAGAAAAAAAGGCTTACAAAATAAAGTGGCTGTATCAAGTGTTCGGGGTGTCCAAACAAGCCTATTATCAACGCATTCAACGAGAAAAAAAGAAAGCAATGGAACACGATATTGTATTGAAAGAAGTAGCTAAAATCAGAACAAAAATGATCCAAACCGGAACCCGGAAACTCTATGAGCATCTCAAGCCGGTGTTGCCTCAGCAGGGCATCAAAATGGGCAGAGACGCCCTGTTTTCGCTGCTGAGAAACAAAGGATTACTCATTCGTAAAACCAAGCGTTATCATGTTACTACCGATTCCAAGCATTTCTTTTACACTGCCCCTAACCTATTGAAAGAACTTGAAATTACTCATGCCGAGCAGGCGTTTGTCTGCGACATCACCTATATCAAAACCGATAAATGCCATGCATACGCAGCCATTGTTACCGATGCCTATTCCAAGAAAATCATGGGCTGGAGTTTAGAAAACAATATGAAAGTATCTATGGTGAAAGACGCCCTGAAAATGGCACTGTGCAATTGTATTCATGAACATCAAAGCATCATTCATCACAGCGATCGTGGCATTCAATACTGTTGCCCTGATTATACCGAATTTGCCACCAAGAAAGGGTTTGTCATGAGCACTACCCAAAAGTATGACCCTTATGAAAACGCAGTGGCTGAGCGCATCAACGGCATTCTCAAATATGAATTCGGACTGCGCAAAACATTACCCAACGTTGAGGTAGCAAGAAAAATGATGAAGCAAGCTGTAGCCATTTACAACAATGAACGATTACACTGGAGCCTCAATCTGCAAACCCCGCAACAGGTTCACATTAATTACAACACAGAAAAATACAAGAGCTATGAAAAATCTGCCGCCTGATTAACTATATTTGAAATGTTCATGTGAGGAAAGAAGCAGGCTCTGCTGGGGAGCAACCTGAATAGTGCCAAAATCATGAATCACGGAAAATGAAGTAGGGGGCACTGCCCCCACTCATCTTAACCATTTCATTTTTTGTGCAAGAAAAAACTAAGAAAACCCATTTCCATTTTCTAACAAAAAATGGTCAACGTATTTTAGGACAAGACATTAGTATTGTTTCCGCAGCCGATAGTAGTTTGCGATTGCAGAATTACTAGGGCAGAAGTTTGTGCCAACGAAACCGAGGTTTGTATACTGCAACCGGCATTGTCGGTAATGGTTGCCACATAAGTGCCCGGAGCAAGATTGCTTATAGCTGAAGTTGTTCCACCGTTACTCCATGCAAACTGGTAAGGTTGTGTTCCGCCCGATGCGGTTACATCAATGCTTCCATCGTTAATGCCGTTGCACAGCGGTGCATGCTTAGTAATGTTTGTAGTAATAGCTACAGGTTGGTCAATGGTAAAGTTGGAAATGCTGTTGCACAGGTTGCCATCGGTTACGGTAAGTGAGTAGTAACCCGCAGGCAGCGATGAAACATTCTGCGAAGCAGCACTGTTGCTCCAGTTAAACTGATAGTTACCCGTTCCTCCGCTTACAGTTACCGCAATGCTTCCGGTGTTTTGTCCGTAGCATGTAACATCGTTCTTTACTGCATTTATAACAATTGCAGAAGGCTCAGTTATAACAATTGTTTTTGAAGCGGAACAGTTATTGACATCAAGCACATTCACAGTGTATGTTCCTCCGCCAAGGTTTGTAAGATTTTGAGTGGAAACCCCATTACTCCAGTTAAAAGTATAAGGAGCAGTTCCTCCGCCAACTGTTAGGTTAATGTTGGCATCAGCACTGCCGTAGCAACTAACATTGCTGTGATTGCTTGTAAGATTTAATCCTGCTGTTTGAGCTACTACTGCGGCAAACGAAGTGCTGCATGAGTTTTGGTCGGTTACTACAACCGAATAATTTCCGGCAATAAGATTTGCTCTGTTGGCAGAAGTTGCACCATCGTTCCAATTGTACTGAAAAGGGGCAGTTCCTGTTGTTACATTTAGTTGAATAGAACCGTTGTTGGTTTGGTTGCAGGTAACATTGTTAACGGCTGCGGTTACTGAAGGATTTGGGGATATACTTATAGCTTTCACAACTGTATCCGAACAATAATCGGCTGTTACAATGTGCACTACATTGTAGTTACCTGCTGTTGCAAAAGTGAAAGATGGATTAGCTGATACAGCAGCATTGTTTCCACCGAAACTCCAGTAATGATTAATGTTTCCTGTTGAGCCGTTGTGTGTAAAATTCACCGTTGCATTGGCTTCGCAGTAATTGCCCGAATAAGTAAAGTCGGCATTCATGTTATTGGCGGCTACGCCTACAACCGCACTTTGCGAGGCGGTGCATCCGTTGGCATCGCTAACACTCACCGAAATGTTTCCGGGAGCTAAACCGTTAACTGCCGAAGTGTGAACGGACTCATCGTGCGACCAGTTAAAACTGTAAGGAATGGTTCCATTGTGAACTGTAGTACTAACGGCACCGGTAGGCGAAGCACAATCGGTTCCGGTTGTGTTCATGGTAATGCTGATAGCCGCAGGTTGAGCAATAGCAGTTGAGCTGACAGCAAAGCAACCGTTTCCATCAGTAACAGTTAAAATGTAGTTACCTGCTGTAAGGTTAGTTCTGTTAGCATTGTTGTTGCCATCATTCCATACAAAGATATAGTTACCGTCTCCTCCAGTTACACTTACAGCAATAGTACCGTTGTTGCCGCCATTGCAGGTTACATCGGTTTTAGAAGTGTTTATGTTAATACCAAAATTCTCCGAAACTAAAATGCTTTGCGAAGCCATGCAGCCGATAGCATCGCTTACAATTACATCGTAGGTGCCAGCGTTTAGTCCGGCAAGGTTTTGTGTTTGATTACCGTTATTCCAAACAAAGCTGTAAGGCGCATTGCCGCCCGATACATTCAGGTTAATACTGCCATTGTTTCCACCGTTGCAACTTACATTGGTTACACTTGGCTGAATATTGATGCTTCCATTTGCCAGTGCAACCATATATGATTGAGTTACCGAACATCCATCGGTATTAGAGACAGTTACATCGTAGCTGCCCGCAGCGAGATTGCTGATGTTTTGTGAAGTAGCCGCATTGCTCCACTGATACGTGAAAGGTGTTCCCATGCCGGTTACGGTGATTCCGATACTTCCGTTGTTGGCTCCACCGCACGAAGGCGATACAAGCGGGTTGCTGATGTTAAGATTCGATATAACCACATTAGCTGAGGCGCTGGCGGTGCATCCGGCAGCATCGGTAGCAGTAACAACATAGTTTCCGGTTGATGTAATATTTATTGTTGAAGCGGAAGAGCCGTTGCTCCAGTTATAGTTGCCTGCTCCGTTTACACTTAACTGCACCGGACCGCCATTGCACGAAGTAAGCGAAGGGTCGGCAATTAAGCTGATGTTAGAGCCGCCTACAATAATTGTTTTGGTGGCTGTTTTGGTACACGAACCCCAGTTCATGGTAACCGTGTAAGTTGTGGTAACAGGTGGTGCGGCAATAGGGTCGGCAATGTTGGCATCGTTCAAACCTGTTGCCGGAGTCCAGGTGTAACCTAAACCCCCGCTGGCAAACATCTGTGCATTTTGCCCGTTGCAAATAATATTTTGATTAGTCGTGATGTTGGCGGGCGGATTATCGCGAATCGTCATCATGGCACTTGACAAGGGTAAGCCGGTGCAAGGATTAACGGTTGAGATAATAATGTCTTCTTCGCCTTCGGCAATTCCGTCTTCAATAGGCATAATATTTATGTCGGTACTCAACATACCTGCCGGTATGGTAACAACCGAAGGAATAGAATTGTAATCCACCCCGTTAATGGCACTGCCTGTTATTTGAATATTCACATGCACATCGGCAGGTTGTGGTGTAGGTACCGAGAAAGTGAATTTGCCGCCCACACAGCCTTCGTAAGATGAATTGTATCCCGCATAATCCAGTTCGGTAGAAGAGGTAATGGTAACCGGAACAGATACCACGGAGTTTTCCTGAAGAAAAACACCCGAATCATAAATTCTGTCCGACACATCGGCTACGGCTAATTTTAGATGATAAGTTTCGCATGGAGACACAACGGCTACTGCAGTAAGCACTACGGTCATTCCATCGTAAACTATGTGCGGATTTACCGGAGCTAACAAGTTATTGATATGCAACGATGAATATGCCAACGATTGGCAGTTGGCAGGATTTCCGTAAACACCCGATAAACCTCTGTTGATGGTATTGATAGCCACCGGAAGATTAGTGCCGGGTATAAGCGCAATATTCTGGCTTGCGTAGTTGCCTCCGTTAGGCTTAGGCCCCGAAATAAAAAAGCCAAATACATCATTAAACTGTGTACAAACCCATTCCGGATATTCTTCCGAAGCAAAAACGTAGTTAAACATGAGCAAGTTGCCTTGCGGTACCACATCAAATTCCAAAACTGTTTTATCGTAAATGTTACCTCCGGTAAGTTGCTGCAACTGGGCATCGCCATTGCCGCTGTATGAAGTAGAAGCAAAAGCGTTAGCCGCTTGTGGCAAATGCGCCACATTACCGGTTGATAAAATAACCCCTGATGATAAGCCCAGATTTGTTCCTGTTGCAATAAATGTTCCTGATGAATTAATGTTGCCTGTACGGGTAGCGTTGGAAATAGTAACCCCCTGTCCTGCTAGCGTTTGTGCTAAACTTTGAGCACTGGCATTTTGCGTAACAACCAATTGGGCTGCCGCAAATTGCGTGGCGGTAAGTGTTGTTAGAAGGATAAAGCAACTCCTCAATTGCTTTTTGAGACCTTTTACCTTAGTAAAGCAGCCGCCTTTTCCTTCATCGTACAGGTTCCTCATGTCCGATGTTTTCCTGTTTTTACGGAAGCACCGGAAAAAGGTTATAAATGGGTTGAAAAGTTGGCATGACTGCTTTTAATTACTGCTTCTCTCACAAGGTTCTTCCCCCCACCTTAGGCGTGGGAGAAATGCTGCAGGCAGAGAGGTGGGGCAATCTTTCTTCATCCTACATCAATCAACTACAAACCACTTCTATATTTGCGCTGTTGTTACAACATGCGGTTTACGGTTTTACTTTCACTCTTACTTCTCTTCTTCAACACGGTATTTGCAGCCGATGGCGCGGTTATCCGCGGGCAGGTACTCGATAAAGATTCGCGTTACCCCATTGTGGGCGCCAGTGTGGTGGTGCCCGGCAGCAACCCTGTGATAGGCGACATTACCGATGATAAGGGCTACTTCAAACTCACCGTTCCCATCGGCAGAGTATCACTCAGAGTTACCTACATCGGTTACAAAGATGGTGGTGTAAACGATGTACTCGCTTTAGCCGGCAAGGAAACACAACTGACCATTGAGTTGGAAGAAAAAGTAAGCGAGCTGACCGAAGTAGTAGTATCGGGCAAAAAAGACGGACAGGCAAAGAACGAGTTTGCCATCATCAGCGCCCGTTCCTTCGATGTGGAACAAACCAGCCGCTTTAGCGGCAACCGCAACGACCCCTCGCGCATGGCTTCCAACTTTGCCGGTGTAAGCGGTGCCAACGATGCCCGCAACGACATCATCATCCGCGGCAACTCGCCTATGGGTATGCTGTGGCGATTAGAAGGTATTGACATTCCCAGCCCCAACCACTTTGCCGCATTCGGCAGCACGGGCGGTCCGGTAAGCATGCTCAACAATAACACGCTTTCGCGGGGCGATTTTATGACCTCGGCCTTTCCCGCTGAATACGGCAATGCGCTTTCGGGCGTGTTCGACCTCGGCCTGCGAAGCGGTAACAAAGACAAATACGAGTTTATGGTGCAGATGGGGTTTAACGGCATTGAAGCCGGTGCCGAAGGTCCATTTGCCAAAAAGAAAAGCGATGCTTCGTTTTTGTTTAACTACCGCTATTCAACCCTGCAACTGTTCAAATACCTGAAAGCCGATTTCGGAACAGGAACCGCCATTCCCGAATATCAGGACTTAACTTTTAAAGTAGATGTGCCCACCAAAAAAGCAGGAGTATTCCGCTTTTGGGGATTGGGTGGGCTGAGCAAAATTGATTTGCTCGGCAGCAAGATTGATTTGTCGAAACCACAAAAGAACATGTACGGCAACGAAAACATTGACCTCTACAACAAAGTGCAAACAGGCATGTTCGGCTTTTCGCATACGTTCTTCCTCACTAATAAAACGTATTACAAACTAATGGCGGCTGCTTCGCACCAAACACAGCTTGCCGATATTGATTCCATTAACCCGGACAACCGCAGCGAAATTATCCGCACCAACAAAGTAAAACTGCGCCAGAATAAATACAGCGTGCACCTGATGGGCAACACTAAAATTGATGCGCGCAACACCGTTACCCAAGGCGTAATGGTAAATGTGTACGACCTCCGCTTTGCCGACAGCGTGCTATACCTGAACACTTTTGTGCCGGTGAAAGACGGCAAAGGCATGAGCACTTTAGTAGAAGCTTATGTAATGTGGAAACACAAATTCACCGAGCAACTTTCGCTGAATGCCGGCATGCACGCGCAGTATTTTTCGTTGAGCGGAAGTTTTACTCCCGAGCCTCGTATTGGTTTCCGTTACCAGTTTCGCGAAAATCAATCCATTAGCATAGGCTATGGTATGCACTGCCAAATACAACCGCTGCCTACCTACTACAACTACGAGGCTACAAACAACGGCAAGCGCACCGCTACAAATTTAAAGATGGACTTTACCCGCAGCCAGCATTTGGTGTTGGGGTACGATTTAAGTTTCGCGCAAAACTTCCGGCTTAAAACCGAAGCCTATGTGCAATACCTTGACCGCGTGCCGGTGGAGCAACAACGCAGTTCGTTTAGTATGTTGAACGCAGGGGCCGATTTTGCTACACCCAACAACATCAACCTTGTAAACAAAGGTGTTGGGTTGAACTACGGCTTGGAAATGACTTTAGAGAAATTCTTTTCGAAGGGTTATTACTTTTTGGTTACCGGCTCGTTGTTTCAATCGCGCTATAAAGGCAGCGACAATGTATGGCGTAACACTGCCTTTAACGGTTTGTATGTGGTAAATGCCTTGGGCGGTTACGAATACCGTTTCAGCGGAAAGAAAGATAAAGCTAACAAGCGCCATACCGTAGCTATTGATACCAAGCTGACCGGAGCGGGTGGCAGGTATTACACCCCCATTGACCTTACCGCCAGCGATGCACAAAACCGCGAAGTGCGGGTTGACAGTTTGGCGTACACTTTAAAATATCCCGACTACTTCCGTTGGGATTTGAAAATAAGTTACCGCATTAGTATGAAACGCGTAACGCAGGAGTTCAGCACCGATTTTCAGAATGTGGTGAACATCAAAAACATTTTCCGCAAGGTGTACAACCCGCGCACCAACTCGCTCAACAACGAATACCAACAGGGCATTTTTATTCTGCCGCAGTACCGGTTGTTGTTTTAACGGTTAACTTTTCACAACAGACTTCTTTCCCTTTTTGGGCTTCAGGCTCTCAATAAATCCTGTTTCGCTGTAAGTAACAAACTCCACAATTGCCCTTTTGGTTTCATCATCGTATTTACTAAGTAGAACATAGCCCTTTTCCAAAATATCAATACCTAACTGTATGGCATCGTGGTCTTCGGGGCCATAAATGTCTTTTCGGTCTTTCATCCGCGTTAGCACATCTTTCAATATGCTTATGGTTTTTTCCATCAGTTCAGTATCCGAAATCGAAACGAAAAGTTCGGTAAGTTCCCCTATAAACTTTATGAGCATTTCTCCGTCAAGCGCAGCAAGACACTCGTTAAACTGTGCATCGGTAAGCGGTGGTTGAAAATCACGGTCGGAGGCATTCTGCAAAAGCATATCCTCAAAATGGCGGGCAGTAGTGTGTGTTTGTAAAGCCACCATACCTGTACGTAATGCAGCCGGGAAATGAAAACCAAACTTAAACACCGCAGTCGCCAGATTACCCAACAGTCCCCAAATTTTTGATGGATGTGCTACATAAGTTTCCAATTGCTTAAATGCGGCATCTAATTTTTCGCGGTGGGCAGGTGGCGAATAAAGATTTTCAAGAAAAAAAGTTCGTAGTTCATCAACTGTTTCACGCGTAAACTTTTTCGGAAACCGCTTGTCCATTTTTACGGCATCGTAATCATAACGAACTTTAATGGACTCGCGGTATTTTTCAATCAAATGATTTTTAAGTTCAGTATTCATACCTACTAATGTAGCACTTGCGGACAATTAAACATTGAACACTATTAAATAAAAAAGCCCTGCATTTCTGCAAGGCTTTTAAAATAAGGAGGCGACTACTTACTCTCCCGGAGGTTTAATCCAGTACCATCAGCGTGGAGGGGCTTAACTTCTCTGTTCGGAATGGGAAGAGGTGATCCCCCTCGCTATAGTCACCCTTAAGTTTGAACCCTCTGGCCGAACACCACAGAGGCAATAACTTTTGACAATTGGGGTTAATGAAGTCTAATCTTCAAGTATTAAAAAAAGAAAAGTAAACGGGCAATTAGTATCACTCGGCTTTGATGTTACCACCTTTACACCTGTGACCTATCAACGTAGTAATCTTCTACGACCCTTAAAAGAAATCTCATCTTGAGGTGGGCTTCGCACTTAGATGCTTTCAGCGCTTATCCCTTCCGAACATAGCTACCCTGCGGTGCAGCTGGCGCCACAACAGGTACACCAGAGGTTCGTCCGACACGGTCCTCTCGTACTAGAGTCAGCTCCTCTCAAATTTCTAACGCCCGCAACAGATAGGGACCGAACTGTCTTGCGACGTTCTGAACCCAGCTCGCGTGCCACTTTAATGAGCGAACAGCTCAACCCTTGGGACCTTCTCCAGCCCCAGGATGTGACGAGCCGACATCGAGGTGCCAAACCTCCCCGTCGATGTGAGCTCTTGGGGGAGATCAGCCTGTTATCCCCAGCGTACCTTTTATCCTATGAGCGATGGCCCTTCCATATGGAACCACCGGATCACTTTGCCCGACTTTCGTCCCTGCTCGACTTGTTTGTCTTGCAGTCAAGCACACTTGTGCCAATGCACTCTGCGTACGGTTACTAAGCGTACTGAGTGTACCTTTGGAAGCCTCCGTTACATTTTGGGAGGCGACCACCCCAGTCAAACTACCCACCACGCATTGTCCTTTTTTTCCAAAGTTAGAATCTAATCAAACATAGGGTGGTATTTCAAGGTTGACTCCACGATGGCTGGCGCCACCGCTTCAAAGTCTCCCACCTATCCTACACAATATTTAATCAAATTCAGTGCGAAGTTGTAGTGAAGGTGCATGGGGTCTTTCCGTCCCGTTGCGGGTAATCGGCATCTTCACCGATACTTCAATTTCACCGGGCTCGCGGCTGAGACAGTGCCCAGATCGTTACACCATTCGTGCAGGTCGGAACTTACCCGACAAGGAATTTCGCTACCTTAGGACCGTTATAGTTACGGCCGCCGTTTACTGGGGCTTCAGTCGTGAGCTTTACTTGCGCTGACCCACTTCCTTAACCTTCCAGCACCGGGCAGGTGTCAGGCCCTATACATCATCTTTCGATTTAGCAGAGCCCTGTGTTTTTGTTAAACAGTCGCCTGGGCCTATTCACTGCGACCCTCTTACGAGGGTGTTCCTTCTCCCGAAGTTACGGAACCATTTTGCCGAATTCCTTAGCCGCGGCTCACCCGAGCGCCTGAGGATTCTCTCCTCGCCTATCTGTGTCGATTTACGGTACGGATTGCTTATACCTAGCCTTAGAGGTTTTTCTTGGGAGTATGATTAGGCCAACTATCCTATCCCCCGAAGGTTCAAGGTACTGTTGTGTCTCAGCATCCACTGCGGATTTTCCTACAGCGGATATACCTAAACACTTTAACGTACTAATCCGTAAGTACGCGTGGCTTTCACTTCTCCGTCACCCCATCGAAATATAAGCAAGTAGCAGAATATTAACTGCTTTTCCATCGGAGGTCCCCTTTCGGGTGGTCCTTAGGATCCGACTAACCCTGATCCGATTAACGTTGATCAGGAACCCTTAGGCTTATGGCGAATAGGTTTTTCACCTATTTTATCGTTACTCATTCCTACATTTGCTTTTCCAGAAACTCCAACATAGCTCGCGCTACGCCTTTGCTGTCGCTGGAATGCTCCCCTACCCAACTTACGTTGCCACATCTTCGGTACTATGTTTGACACCCGGTTATTCTTCCGCGCCCGATCACTCGACCAGTGAGCTGTTACGCACTCTTTAAATGATTGCTGCTTCCAAGCAAACATCCTGGCTGTTATAGCAATCGAACATCGTTTGTGTGACTTAACATAGATTTAGGGACCTTAGACGATGGTCTGGGTTGTTTCCCTCTCGGCAACAGACCTTATCATCGGCTGCCTCACTGCCAAGTATATCATATAGCATTCAGAGTTCGTCAGGGTTTGGTAGGCGGTGAAGCCCCCTAGCCCAATCGGTAGCTTTACCTCTATATGACTAAGCTTGACGCTGCTCCTAAAAGCATTTCGGGGAGTACGAGCTATCTCCCAGTTTGATTGGCCTTTCACCCCTACCCACAGCTCATCCAGTAGCTTTTCAACGCTAATTAGTTCGGGCCTCCATGATGTGTTACCATCACTTCACCCTGGCCATGGGTAGATCACAAGGTTTCGCGTCTGCCGCCATTGACTATCGCCCTATTCAGACTTGCTTTCGCTGCGACTTCTTCCGTTGACGGAATTAATCTTGCCAATGACGAGCAACTCGTAGGATCATTATGCAAAAGGCACGTCATCACTCCACGAAGGAGCTCTGACCGCTTGTAAGCATACGGTTTCAGGTTCTATTTCACTCCGCTGTTCGCGGTTCTTTTCACCTTTCCTTCACAGTACTAGTGCGCTATCGGTGTCTGAGGAGTATTTAGCCTTACCAGATGGTGCTGGCAGATTCCCACAGGGCGTCTCCGACCCCGCGGTACTCAGGATACTACTAGGTAGATAATTCTTATGCTTACGGGACTATCACCCTGTATTGTGCAACTTTCCAGATGCTTCTGCTTTGAATTATCAGTCCATATTGTAGTCCTACAACCCCCTAAAGCATGCTTTAGGGTTTGGGCTGTTTCCGTTTCGCTCGCCACTACTCGGGAAATCACTAGATTGTTTTCTCTTCCTGGGGGTACTTAGATGTTTCAGTTCTCCCCGTTAGCTTTCTGTTGCCAGAATATCCCGTCTTCAACGGGATGGGTTGCCCCATTCGGAAATCTTCGGATCAAATCGTATGTGCCAATACCCGAAGCTTATCGCAGCTTATCACGTCCTTCATCGCCTCTCAGACCCAAGGCATCCACCGTATGCCCTTAGTAACTTTAAAATTTTCAATAAAATTGAAGTTTTGACTTCATTAACTTCCAATATGTCAAAGAACTTTGTCCATCAGCCGATAGTTTTTCGGGGGATAAACCCTACTGGACGTACTGTTGGAAATGTGGAGGTGAACGGAATCGAACCGATGACCCCCTGCTTGCAAAGCAGGTGCTCTAGCCAGCTGAGCTACACCCCCGTTAATCAGGTTTGATAATGTAGTCCCGCCCAGACTCGAACTGGGGACCTTTACATTATCAGTGTAACGCTCTAACCACCTGAGCTACGAGACTAAAGCTGTTTTACTAAAGAACGTTTGCAATAATTTTGAAATAAAGGAAGAAACATAGAGCGCAGGTAATAGCTCTAAAAAGGAGGTATTCCAGCCGCACCTTCCGGTACGGCTACCTTGTTACGACTTAGCCCCAGTTACGAGTTTTACCTTGGACAACTCCTTGCGGTTATCGTCTTAAGGTACACCCCACTTCCATGGCTTGACGGGCGGTGTGTGCAAGGTCCGGGAACGTATTCACCGCAACATTGCTGATTTGCGATTACTAGCGATTCCAGCTTCATGAAGTCGAGTTGCAGACTCCAATCCGAACTGAGACGGGCTTTTTGGGATTCGCTCACAGTTGCCTGCTTGCTGCCCTCTGTACCCGCCATTGTAGCACGTGTGTAGCCCTGGGCATAAAGGCCATGATGATTTGACGTCATCCCCTCCTTCCTCTCTGCTTACGCAGGCAGTCTTTTTAGAGTCCCCGGCATTATCCGCTGGCAACTAAAAACAGGGGTTGCGCTCGTTGCGGGACTTAACCCAACACCTCACGGCACGAGCTGACGACAACCATGCAGCACCTTGTAACCTGTATATTGCTATAAAGACCCCTTTCAGGATCGGTCAAGTCACATTCTAGCCCAGGTAAGGTTCCTCGCGTATCATCGAATTAAACCACATGCTCCACCGCTTGTGCGGACCCCCGCCAATTCCTTTGAGTTTCATCCTTGCGGACGTACTTCCCAGGTGGTAAACTTAACGCTTTCGCTTGGACACTAACAGTATATCGCTAATGTCGAGTTTACATCGTTTAAGGCGTGGACTACCAGGGTATCTAATCCTGTTTGATCCCCACGCTTTCGTGCCTCAGTGTCAATACAACCTTAGTGAACTGCCTTCGCAATCGGTGTTCTATTACATATCTAAGCATTTCACCGCTACATGTAATATTCCATCCACCTCAAGTTGATTCAAGCTAAGCAGTATCAATGGCAGTTCCGGAGTTAAGCTCCGGGCTTTCACCACTGACTTACAAAGCCACCTACGCACCCTTTAAACCCAGTGAATCCGGATAACGCTTGCACCCTCCGTATTACCGCGGCTGCTGGCACGGAGTTAGCCGGTGCTTATTCCTCTGGTACCTTCAAGCCAGTATGAATACCGGTTTTTATTCCCAGAGAAAAGAAGTTTACAACCCAGAGGGCCTTAATCCTTCACGCGGGATGGCTGGATCAGGCTTGCGCCCATTGTCCAATATTCCCTACTGCTGCCTCCCGTAGGAGTCGGGCCCGTGTCTCAGTGCCCGTGTGACTGATCATCCTCTCAGACCAGTTACTGATCGTTGCCTTGGTGGGCCGTTACCCCGCCAACTAGCTAATCAGACGCACACCCATCGAATACCACCGGAGTTTTAGATACAGAGCGATGCCGCTCCGTAACATTATGGAGAATTAATCTCAGTTTCCCGAGGCTATGCTCCAGTATTCGGCAGGTTGTGTACGTGTTACTCACCCGTGCGCCACTCGTCAGCGGTATTGCTACCCTGTTACCGTTCGACTTGCATGTATTAGGCCTCCCGCTAGCGTTCATCCTGAGCCAGGATCAAACTCTCCATTGTAAAAGAGTTGATTCCTTTTTCTCAAAATTCAAAAAAGAAATTCTCGAATTGCTTCGAGACAATTATTGTTAGACATATTTACCTGTCTTAGATGCTACTATGTTTCTTTCCAATATTTCAAAGAACTTTACTCAAAACCGAAGTTTTGAAAGTTGCTGTTGAGAAGGCAGTTAAGCCTTTGTATCTTTTTGATTACCACCCTGTTATGGGAGCCTCAACTAATTGTTTCGAAGAACGTTTTTCAAAACGGGACGCAAATATATGTTTTTCAATTTCGTATTTCCAAACTTCGCGTCAAAAATATTTTTGAATTTGTTTGAACCGACTTCTGTAAGGGCGACAATTTCCTAAGCCCGCTTTTGAGGAGCAATAGTTGTTTGACATTATTTACAGAGTTTACCGACTGTAATTTTGCCGGTTGAATCGCCCAGGTGGCATAAGCTCTTGAATACCTGTTTGTTGCGATATGTACCTTGACGGTGGGCTCCGAAAAATCGGAACGCTTTGTTTATGGTTGGAAGCGTAATCGCTACGCTTTTTTGACTTCAAAATCCTTTTCGCTTAACAAAGAACGTTTTCTTATTTTGAAAAGGGAGTGCAAATATAGAAGGCTTATTGAAGAAGTGAAATGAATTGCGAGAAAAAATTTTGAATTTTCTTTTCGAGCATAATTGCGGCAATAAACCGCTCACTAAAAACCCCTCTAAATTTGTTGTAAATCAGTCAATTAACTGATAATGGATGTAGTATGCATCAATTAGTCTTTTGCTAAACGAAAGCCAACATCATCGTCTTTGGCATCGGGTGGATACATGTCGCGGTTAGCAACACGGCAGTCCTTCATAGGCCCCCACCACGAACCACCGCGCAATACACGGTTGCCATTACCGGTTTCGGGACCTTTGGGGTTGCTTGAAGGGCTTTTGCTGTAGTACTTTTCATCGAACCAATCGGAACACCATTGCCATACGTTTCCGCTCATATCATACAGTCCCAATTCGTTGGGTTTTTTGGTGCCTACCGGATGGGTATGGTGTGCAATAAGCGTATCAAACCATGCAACTTCCATAGCCACGTTACTGCCCGCATACTTATAGCCGTGGCTTTTGTTTCCACCTTTTGCGGCATATTCCCATTCGGCCTCTGTTGGTAGGCGATAGTTTTGGTGAGAGAGTTGATTGAGTTTGCTGATGAACATTTGAGCATCGTGCCAGCTAACGTAGATAACCGGACAATCCTGACATTCTTTTTTAGATGGGTCGGAGCCCATGATAGTTTTCCATTGTTTTTGAGTTACAGGATACTTACCCATGTAAAAAGTATCAACCATTACGGTATGGCGGGGTTTTTCCCAATAGTAACAGTCAGTATCTTGTGGGTTTACACAACCCATTGTAAATGTTCCGCCTTCGATAAGCACCATGCGCTCTTCAATTTCCTGAAGAATGGCTTTTGTTTTTGCATCAAGCGGTTTGTTCTCTTTAACCACCGTTTTGGCTGCCTTACCATGTTGTGTTGATTGTGCATTTAAAAACAAAGTGGCGGCAATGCAAAGGAGCAGACTACAAAAGAATTGTTTCATAATTGTGATGGTTTTAGGTGTTTATTGTTTCGGGGTTATAGTTTAAAAATCGGTTACGGTTTAAGCAAAAGTAAAAGCAAACAGGTTGAAAGGTTGCTTGCAGTTAACATGTTGCTGAGCAAACGTCTTTATTGCAATACGACTTTGTTGTTAACACTGGCACCGTTTGTGCCTGCAGTAAGCAGGTAAGTGCCCGGTGGTAATATGGCAGAAAGTTTTATGGCGACTGTCTGGTCAACTCCATCTGTTTCAACCGGAAATATGTTTTCGAATACCTGAGCGCCTTTTAAGTCGTATAAGCGAACGGTAATTTCGGACTGCGGATTTTTTACATTGATAAATACGGTGCTTGAAGTGGGGTTAGGATACAACTCAAAACTGCCGCCACCTTCGCCAATTTTTGCCTGCACTATGTATGAGTATTCGTATTTCTCATCGTAGTCAATTTGCTTTAGGCGATAGTAGAAGATTCCGTAACCTGCAGGTGCACGATCTTCGAAAGAGTACAGTTTTGTTTCGGTAGAATTGTTATGCCCGTCAACCCAACCTATTTTGGTAAAGTTTATCCCATCAATACTTCGCTCTACATCGAAACCGGCATTATTTATTTCGATAGCTGTTGCCCATGAAACTCGAATGCGGTGTTTACCCATAGGGTCGGCTCGTACATATAACAGTTTTACTGGTAGCGCTCCGCCCGATTGCGAAAAGCCCATCGCAAAATGTGAAAAGTCGGTATAAGTTCCTCCGGGCACACCGTTACCGTTGTAACAACCCATGTTTTTGGTAAAGGTGAGCAGGTCGTTTACATCGGAAACGTTACGTTCAATTTCGGGCATCCAGTCAACAGTTTCCAGCGAGGGGTCATCGCCATATTCGGCTTCGTGTTTAAGTACACGCCATGCGCTGTTGCGGTTGGCTTCTTCGCCAAAAGAATTGGGAAAAACTTCCATATCGTACTGGTAGCCTTCGTTGCTTGATTCGAAACTCCAGTAGCCATGGTTGGAAGCAGTGTGGTCGAACAACAACCACTGCTGCTCGCCACCGTTGCAAGGGTTGGATGGGAAGAAACGGTTGTAGCCGTTATTATCCGCTTTACCGGAACAGTCTTCACAGAAATAGGAAATTGTACCTACCGACCCATTGGGGTTAGAAGTTCCGTTGCAGAATTTTGTTTTAACGCTTCCGTTGCCGGGTACTGCCGAAAAGTTGAGCATAACGGCATTGAATCCTTTATCGGAAGTGCCTACGGGAAAAACATAGCTGGTAGCAGAAGTAATGTTGCGTTGCAAGCCACCTTCGGAACTTCCGCGTGTGCCTTTTGTTAGAATGAAACCTGTGGAAGGACCACCTTCAATCTCTAAAACAGGATAACCGGCTATGGCATCGGGGCTGCCGTTTGTTACATTAAGCAAGTGTTCATTGCCGTCCGTATCGAAAGTTTTGAGCAAGCCCTTTTGATTGTGGTTGGTAAAAAAATCTTCAGGATTATAGGTGGTAGTAACGGATGCCGAACCGAATGACAGGGAGCCTTCTACCACTACTTCGGTTTGCATTTCAACGGTATCGGATGCGTTTATTTTATCAATCACCAAATTGAAAAAACTTGATTCGCCTGCGGTAGAGAAATTGCCTTTTATCAATTGTTTACCTACTCCTACAAATTTTACGGCTCTTTCTTTTGAAGCAACATCGGTGTGTACTTTAAACTTTGCTCCTTCTTTGTTTTCAATATTGCCTGTAAGTTCAATGGTTCCGTCATTGTAAACGGCTCCGGAAGAGGTGGTGTTATCGTTTATAATATTTCCCTGCACCATTAACATTGCATGCTTTTGCAGATACAGCTCTCCGCCACGGTTATACAATACATCTTGTGCATACATGCAACAGGGGTACAGCATTAAAAGGGCAAGTGCATTTTTAAGTTTCATGGTTGGTGTTTTTTCCTTCTACGCTTATGGGCGTTTTAAAAACCTTGGTTCACTAACGATTCCAAATGTACGGACACAATGTGCCCGCACAGCGGTTGTTTACGCATATAAATCGGTTAGGTTTCAGTTACTTGTATTTTATTGTTGACAGGCAGGGTTGTTAGTTAGTTCGACACTGAGCGTATTAAGAAGTGGAATTAACTAACCACTAAGGGCATTAAGCACATTAAGTAGAGATGTTGACTAATTAGTTGGCAAACTTAAAGTTTGAAGGAGAGAGAGTGCGTTAAGCAGATTTTTCTGAATCGCTTGTACGCAGGCACGCGCGTGGCAGAAAGGTTAGGAGCAGGGCTAGGCAGGATGACGCCAAAAAAAATCCCGCCTGTTACAGTGGGATTGATAAGGTATAAGATTGGAACTCTTTGGAAATTGTACCGTTTCTAATTGCCTCCCTCTGAATCTCTCTCCAAAGGGAGACAAGTGGAACAATTTCCGAAGAAGCATATTACGGTTTGCTATCGGATAAGTGTTGCGGCTCCGCGCTCGGTGGCTTTAACTCCGTTGAGGTATGTTACGTTGTACACATATACATAGGTGCCCATGGGTTGCTGAATGCCTTTGTACACGCCATCCCAACCATCGCCTGGGAGCATGTTGGTGTTGCTGTAAACGAGTTCGCCCCAGCGGTTGTAAACGAAAAATTCGAGCTTTTGCACGTTACGCATAATGGCTACAAGGCGGTCGTTAATGTTATCGCCATTGGGGGTAAAGGCGGTTGGCACGAGTACCACAAATTTATCGGAGGTGCAGGTTTCGGGGTCAACGAGCGGGTCGGAGAGGGTAGCCTGCCCTGCAGTGGTACAGCCGTTGGCATCGGTAACGGTTACGCTGTAAACGCCTTTTTCCAATTGTTCAATAAATGCTGCCGAGCCGGAGTTGCCGTTGCTCCACGCATAGGTAAATGGCGACTGCCCGCCTGTAGTACTTGCAGCTACTGCTCCGGTGGCATCGCCAATACAATTCGGATTAATGCCAATGGGTGTAACCACAAAAGGCTCTGCGGCATTTACGCCAATGGAGCCGGTTTCGGTGCAGTTGTTGGCATCGGTAACGGTAACGGTATAGCTGCCACTGCCTACTGTTGGGTTTTGTTGGGTAGAAGTAAAGCCGCCTGTTCCGCTCCAGTTGTAAGCAAACGGAGCTGTGCCGCCTGTAACGGTGGTGGCAATAGAGCCGTTGCCCTGGTCGGCACAAAGAGGCTCGCTGGCAGTTAATGCGATATTGATTTTGGCAGGTTCGGTGATGGTGCCTGTAAGAATAGTATCGCAGCCGTTAGCATCGTCAATAATTACGGTAAATGGTCCGCCATGTAAACCGGTGGTGGAGGGAGTAGTGTTGAAGTTACTCCAGAAATAGGTGTAAGGAGCAGTGGCTCCGCTAACCGTTACCGAAGCGGCACCGTTGGTAGCACCGTAGCAACTGAGGTTGGTGCTGGTTAATGTAACATTAAAAGGGGTTGGTTGATTAAGCGTAGCGGTAGAGGTAACCGTGCAGTTGTTGGCATCGGAAACGGTAACGGTATGTGTTCCGGCAACTACATTATTCAGGTTTTGTGTAGTGGCGTTAGTTGGAGCCGACCACAAATAGGAGTAAGGCTGCACGCCACCATTAACCGTAATGTTTACAATACCGGTGCTTGAACCATTGCAACGAGGGTCGAAGGTAAACGACACCGCGGAGGTAAGTAGCGAAGGCTCGGTGATGGTGTAGCTGTCGCCCACTGTACAGCCTATGTTATCGGTTAGGGTAAGACTGTATGTTCCGGGAGCAAGGTTGGGGTTATCGAGCGTGTTTACGCTGTTGCTCCATGCATAGGTGTAAGGTGTTTGCCCACCGGTTGCCGATAAGTAAACACCACCGTTAGCTGCACCGAAGCACTGCACATTTTTGAGGCTATCAACCGTAATAATTACGGTAGTGGTGTTTGGAACAATGGCATTGGCAGTAACCGTACAGCTTTTGGCATCGGTAACGGTTACAATGTAGTTTCCTGCACAAAGGAAGGTGGCGTTTTGCAGTTGTTGGGGAGGAAGTGAATTCCATGCGTAAGAATAAGGTGTTGTTCCGCCCTGTGCGGTTACGGTAGCGGAGCCATCGCAGGCACCACCGCAGGTAACAGGGTTGCCGGTGGCGGAAGCCGTTAACTGCGAAGGAACATTTATTTGTACCGAAGCTGTTGCCTGACACCCTTTGGCATCGGTAACTGAAACGGTGTAGGTTCCACCGCTAAGCCCTGATAGAGAGTTGCCGGAGGCCCCATTGCTCCATGCATACGTATAAGGAGGTAATCCACCCTGTACGTTTACGGTAATTTGCCCATCGCTTCCGCCAAAGCATGAAACATCTTGCGCGTTAAGCGTAGCAGAAAAAACAAAGTTGGGGTTATCGGTAACCGAAAGAGTGAAGGTTCCCATTTCACCGGCAGTTTTTCCATCTACCACCAAATAGTAATCGCCCGCCTGACAAATAGAGTAAGCTAAGGTAGATTGAGTTCCGCAGCCGTCATCGTTGGCAGTATCGGCAACGGTGACACCGCATGAGGAATACAAGTAAAGATAGCTGTCGAACTGAGCACCGGTTACTCCGCAAAGCGAAGCGGTAATACCAATAGGTCCGTTGGCGTGGAATTTGTACCACACATCGTTTCCGGGCGATGCAGCATGAGTGTTGGAATAACATTCGTTGCTGTTGAAGTGAGTAAGTGTTCCACCGGTGTTTATGGTTCCCAAATCAATGGGGTCGGAGCAGGATGTTCCTTTAGTGTAGCGCCAGTACGATTCAATTCCCGGGCGCCAGTCGGTGCCGCAGGTTCCTGTTACATAGCCGTGAGAGTACCATTGGCAAGGAGGACCCAAGCGGTAATTCATTTGGGTTTTGAATGAAGTGGAATTGCATTGCTTATCATCGCCTTCTGTAAGCCCGATGCAAGCCCCAAAAAGTCCAAATCCGCAGCAGGTAGGGGCATCGTAGGTGCAAACCTGACCACTGTTGCAAAAGCAGGCACCAATTATGCCTATACAGAGTTGGTCGGAGGAGTTATCGTCTTCAAATGCTTCTACCCTTAAATTAAAATACTGGGGTACCGTTGGTGTAGGATAGGAATAATTAAAAATGGTTTCGTTGATAAGCGGAGTAGGACCGGGTAAGCCTACGGGACCGCCTGTCCCCATGTTAAATACGTGGCAGGTGCCGCCTTGCCAACCCAAACCACTTACATTTTGGTTGTCTTGTGCCCATACTTTCATTACTACCTCATCGGGTCCGAAACCTACACCCAATACGGAAACATCGGTTTCGTTAAAGCCGACCATCATATCTTTAAAACGAACCTGAAGTTGAATGGGGCCATCGGTATAGGTTTGGGCAAACACAGGGTCGCCTACGGAAAAAAGTGCAAGAGCGATACAAAGGCAGGAGTATAGTTTCTTCATAATTGAACACAAATTGGTGATGCTAAGGTATAATTGATTGCCAAAATCGTGTATTCGGTTGCAAGTGCAAAAAAAGGAGCAGTTTTTTTTCGCAGTAAAGTTCGTTTCACTATTCAAAAACTATTCGCTAACATTACTCGCTTTTTTTGCAAACCACTATTGAACAACAACCATTATCCCTAAATTTTTCAAAGCATTCTTTATGAACAAAATCTACACACTTGCTGTTATCTTTTGCCTGTCGTTTTCACTGGCATCTGCTCAAGTTCCCAATGGTCAGTTAGACGACATTAAGGAGTTTAGCACCAAGATTACGGTGCCGTTGGTAATGCCCGATGGCGTAAAACTGATGACGGATGTATATGTACCACGTACCCGCGATTCGCTGCGCGTTTCGTTAGGGACACTAAACCTGGGAATTGCCACTATTGAAACCGACACGCTGACATTTATTCCGTATGGCGAGCAGTTATTGTTTTACGATTCGTTGAACGGACAGCCTAATCCGAACCCGTATCAGTTGCCTTCTGTTTTTACCAGAACTCCGTACGACAAAGGAAGTTGGAATGAGGGCGGCTCAATTTTTCCTATACTCGGTTACAACTACATAATGCAGGATATGAGGGGGCGTTATTCTTCGGAAGGGGTTTATTTTCCGATGTACTCCGACAGTTGGAATAAGAATGCCTACCATCCCGGGCAAGGGCATGTGTTGGATTATTTGCCGCCAACCGACCCGAAACATTCTAATAAACACGAAGATGGCTATGAGTCTGTAAAAATTCTCTTACAGCTTGATTCGGCTTATGGTGCCATGGTTGGTTCAAATGAGTTAGCGGAATACTACAAAGGACTGCCGCATACCAATACAAAAGTTAGTGAGCACATAGGCATGTTTGGAGCATCGGCTTTGGGAAATACCCAATTACAGTTGGGTGCGGCTCACCGCATTCCTGATTCGATTCCCGGATTAAAATGCTTAATGCCCATTGTGGCTACTATTGAACACTATATTTCAACCGGATATAACAATGGTGTTTTCCGCGACAGAATTGTAACCGGTTGGCTTAAAGGACAAATTTTTGACACGGAAGATGATTTGATTCCGATTGATAATGACAAACAGAATTCTATTCACACTTCGTTTGATTACGACCTGCCCAAAACCATTACCCTTAACGGCATTACCAGAGAATATCAGCAAAACAAATTTGAAGCAGCTAATATTTCAATTGACCACTTTACCGCTATGCGGTATAACTTCCCTAATGGCGATTTAAGCCCCGCAGGATTTTATCCAAACTCGGTTGGTCGCCCGGGCATGGATGCCAAAGTGGCGTATGTGAATCAGGATGGAGAATCGGTTGACCCGGTTACGCAACTTCCGCTGCCGAATCTTACTTACAGCCGTTATACGAACTTAGACGTGCCGGTAATGCATATAACCGGCTGGTGGGATATTTTTACTGAAGGGCAAATAAACACACACAACTTTACCGTTGATGCACTTACCGGCAAAAACAAAAGTTTACAGAAGAGTGTAATTGGCCCATGGGCACACCAAACCATTGCTTCACGCAAAAGCGGTGACCGTATTTATCCTAAAAACGTAACTGAAGTAACCAAGTTTGATCTTGCCGATTTCGACATTCAGGATATACCGCTCAACGATGTGGTAAAATCTGATTTGGTTACCTGGTTCCGCTATAATCTCAATTACCAGCCAGGGCATGTATTGGGCGAGCCTAAGTTTATTATACGCGAAAGCCAAAACTGGCAGAAGCTGAATAAGAACGCTACTATTTTCGGAGACATTTTGGTGCGTATTCCATCGCAAGATTTTATTGTTCCATATGCTGATATGATTAACTTTTTGGGCGGCAAAGGGGGCTTGAGCGGTTTGAAAATTGAAGTAAAGAACAATGTGTTTGGGCAGTTTGAAACTACACAGGCGGTTCCGAATGTAGGCACTATTCTTCCGAACTTCGGAGGTGAGCCTTTAAGCGAAATACCACGTGTTAACTATGAAACAGATGTGCCTGCTTTCAGATTTTATGTGCCGGGCTGTGATTCTGCTGCCGATGCGCTGGCAGGTTACCCCGACAATCATAAGGTAGGAAACTTTTGGTTAGGTACCGAAACATTCCCCGCTACCGAACACATGGAATGGAAGAAAATGTACATGCACCAAAACGGCTCATTAAATTACTCCGCACCTGCTCAAGACGAAGGCTACAAAATGTATGTACACGATCCGGACGATCCTATTTTAACCGTAGGTGGTGCCAACATGATTGTTCGCTCGCCCGATGGCACACGCAATTCGCAAAGCCAAATGGAAATTACCGACCCCACCAATGCACCATACACCATGGACAGAGAAGGGGTAATACAATTCAACAGCGACCCGATTGCCGTAGGCGATTCGTTTACCATTGTTGGTTTTCCGGTTTGTACGCTCTATGCTAAATCGAACCCTGCCGGTGTTACCAGCGGACCAACCGATGCCGAGTTCCACGTAAGGCTTTGCGATGTATGGCCCGATGGACGTGTATATTTTGTGCAGGACGGCTGTGTGGGAGCACGCGGACGCGACTATGCCAGAGCATTGGTTGACGAAATGGGAGTGCCCGGAGCAGCTACTTACGGCAATGGTGTAGAGGAAAAGGCAGATACCGAAATTCCTTTCACTAACATTGAAACCGGACAGATATACGAGTATGTATTTAAGATGTGGCCTATTGCTTATTCATGGGCGCCTGGTCACCGAATCAGAGTGCTGATTTCATCTTCAAACTACACCCGCTATCAGGTGAACCCGAGTGTTCCTTTGAATGATGGTGAGTTTTTCCGCAGAAAGCCGGGCGATGGTCAGTTTTATTATTTCCAAGGTCAGCAAATGTTTCCGCGCTCTGCAGTGCAACGTGTTCATTTTTCGCCCGACCACCCCAGCAGCATCAACTTCCCTACGTTTAATACCCAACACACCTACAATACTGTAGAACCGGTGGCTTACGAGCCTTCGTTTGATGCTTCGGTATTTCCGAACCCCGCTTCGGATAATACACAGATTTTTGTGAACAAACCGGGCGACCATGAAGTGGTTATTACCGATGTAGCAGGAAGAAGAGTATTTACCGGACGGTTTGACGATAACATTCTCATCAATACCGAGCGCTTTGGCAGCGGTATTTACTTTGCCACCATTACCGATGTAAACAAACCTGCTGACAGAATTACCAAGCGGTTTATTGTAGAGTAGGAAAAAAATAACAACAAGATTTTAAAAGCAACCCGACCGGAAACAGTCGGGTTGCTTTTTTTATTCAGTATTTGCAATGGGCTTCCCAAACTCAAACTGCTTGTAAACATCATACTGCCCTTTGGCAGGATTGAATTTGCGGATAGTGAGTCGGCTGCATACAAATTCAATGTTGAAATTTCTGTTGCCGAAAAGTGATTCGGCTATTGCCAGCTTTCCTTCATCAAGTTGTCTGCCTATAGAAACATGCGGGTGAATGGATTTGGTTTCGGTGGAAAAGGGTTTGTTGCTATGAAAATTTCTCATCAACGTAATGAGGGTGTCTTTTGATGATTCATCGGGGTAAAGGCAGTATGCTTTGTGCAGGCGGCCGGCACGGGTTAGGGTTACTTTAAACCTTTCCAAACCGCTGCAAAATTCAATAAGATACTTTTCCATTGCTGCAAGTTTTCCCATTCCGTCAAAAAACTCGCAAAAGGTAATGTGCGCTTTTGAGTTTACGCTGTGGTACCAGCCGATGCTTTGCTTTAATTCTTCTTTGAGTTTAGCCACCGAATCTTCGGCTTCAGTTGGCGGGCAAATACCTACCCAATATTTTTTGTCGGGGTTTTTCATGGGCTACTACTTTCTGAAATCAGCGTACGCTTTTAGCCAGTAAATTTATTCACTATCTATGTATAGGTAGTAACACAAATACACAATGGCAAAACTGATTCCGGGCATTCATAACTACTGCGACCGTTGGTGCGAGCGCTGCGCGTTTGTACAGCGGTGTGCAGTGGGGATAGAAGATTTAAAACTTACCGATAAGCAGCGCGACATCAATAACAAGGAGTTTTGGGATACTCTTTCGAAAAGTTTTGAGAAAACGTTTAAACTTTTGGAAAAGGCAGCAAAGCATTATGGTATTGACATCAACGAAATTGCAAAAGAGGATGATGAAGAATTTGGGAAGAAACGAGCCAATAAGCGAGAAAGGCAGAAGAATCATTTTCTGTTTACAGGAGGGACAAGATATGCTGACCTTGTACACGAGTGGCTGGGCAAGCAAGATAGCTTAAAACAAAAAGGAGGAGAAATTACCCGGCTTGTGGAACTGGGAATTAAGAGTGAAAAAGAGGCGCTGAAAGAGATAAATACCTTACAAGAATGTTTGGAAGTTGTTAACTGGTATTCGTTTCAAATTTCTGTAAAGTTTGCGCGGGCGCTTTCGGGCAAAGAAGAAGATGATAAGTGGTTTGAGGAAAATGATTTTCCGAAAGACAGTGACGGCTCTGCGAAAGTAGCGCTGATTGGTATTGACCGCTCCATGGCAGCATGGGCAAAAATCAGCGAGTTTTTCCCCGAACGGGAAGACGAAGTTTTAACCATGCTCGGCTTGCTCGATAAATTGAGAAGAGTAGGCGAAGAAGAATTTCCGGACGCGCGAAAATTTAAACGCCCCGGGTTTGATGATTAAAAGAAAACATGCGTTTGTTTGTTCGACCCCTTCGGGGTCGGACTTCTCTCCTTCGTATTTTTTTATAAACCTGTGATGCCTTCGTCATCAAAAACAAATGCGAAATGAGGTTCGAGCATACCAATAAAATTTGCAGTTACCCCGTATGGGTCGAACAATTTCAAAACTTGTGTTAATGCTTCGGTTAAAACCTTTTAAACCATTAGCAATGTACGGTTACCTTTAAAGAAATTCGGTAAAAGATTTCTTGTGAAGGGAATTCTACTCACCGGCATTGTTTTTGGCGCAGCTTTATCTTACTCGTTTGATAGTGCCACAATAAAAAGCGAAGCTGTTTCCCAAACAAAAAATGCAGATACAACGCAAACAGGAATAGGAGAACTCATTTTTTCGCTTGACAGCAATAGTTTCAATTTTGGAGAGGTTGCCAATTACGAAAGGATAAGCGTTGTGTTTTATGCCAAAAATGTTTCCGGTTATCCTGTGGTAATCAGTCGAGCCACTACCTGTTGCGGGTGCGATTACCCTACCGTTCCAAGAAAGCCGATAATGCCGGGCGAAGTAGTTTCCCTTTCCTATACCTATGATGCACATAGGTTGGGTCCGTCAATAAAAACCATGCTGGTAACCGCCAACGGACTTGATTATATTTTCAAATTTTCATGCCGGGTTTTTGAGCACTACCGGCATGATGAGCGCTGCTATAACCACATACCCGGATATGTTGCCGAAAAGCGTTTTGGCAATTCAGATATATCAGAGTTTGTTGGTTTGAATTGGTATAAGCATTTGCCCAATAGCTATTGAAAAGCATGCAAGTTTTCGAAACATGAATTGCGAAAGAATTCATTCAATCCAATCAAATAAAAACCTCTCCTCGTATTCAATATTGAATTTTTTGAGAAAGCCGGTGTATTCATCCTTGAAGGTTTTCTTGATGTGATGTTCTTTTTGATTTCGGATGTAAGCAATTACATCATCTAATTGCGAGTGGCCATAGGAAAATGCACCATATCCTTCCTGCCAATTGAATTTGAATTTGCAGAGTTTGTTTTCAGTAATGAATTCGGCAGAAGATTTTTTGATTTCGCGCACCAAATCGGAAAGGCAACAGGATGGTTTCATGCCGATTAGAAAATGAATATGATTGGGCATGCCGTTGATGGCAAGCATTTTTTGTTCTTTATTTTGAACAATACCGGTGATGTATTGGTATAGGCGCTCTTCCCACGATTGATGAATAAGCGCATCGCGATTTTTTACGGCAAAAACAATTTGAATATAAATTTGGGAATAGGTGCCAGCCATAGAAATTGTTTTAGTTGAATGAAGATAGAATTTGTATTTCATCCCGAAGGGATGTAACGTTTATAGAAAAGGCAACGCGTGAAAATTTCACGATGCCGAAGGTATCGCACAAGCGCAGAAGATTTGTGTTTTTTGTTCGACCCCTTCGGGGTCGGACTTCTCTTTCGCATTCTTTCTATAAAGCTGTGATGCTTTCGGCATCAAAAACAAATGCGAAATGACGTTCGAGCATACCAATAAAATTTGCATTTACCCCGAAGGGGTAACAGGTTTATAGAAACAACGTTTTAATGTTGTCCGATGCCGAAGGTATCGTACATGTATAGTCGTTTGTGTTATGCGTGGTTGTAGTTGTGTGCGACCCCTTCGGGGTCGGACTTCTCTCCTTCGCATTCCTTCTATAAACCTGTGATGCCTTCGGCATCAGGAGCGAGTGCGAGATATGATTCGGATATTTTGGTTTGGCAAAAGAACGTTCTGCTATAACCGATGCTGCATTCTTATATCAGTTTGAGGATGTTTAGTTTTTACTTTTGACGCAAAACTATGGCAATGAAGTCAAGAAAAATTAAATTGAGAACTTATGTTTCTGAATTGATTGACAGAATAGAAAGAACTGTTTGGAATAGTAGTTCAAATGAATCAATCGTTTTAAAGTCCATTGTTAAAACCCCAATAGTTGAATCAGAAAGTTTTTGCCATGAAGTATACAGTTCTACCATCTCTTTGTTGCAATCGCTGTATGATAAGCATGACCATCGGGCACATAAGTTGAAAGAAAGATATAACACCCTATTAGTGCCAGATGATGATAGATTTTTTGCCCCTGACTTACTACTTCCTGTCTGTCATGGAAAGCTTAAGGGAATTTTGAATGACATTGACAATGATTTAATAGGCGACCTGGAGTCTCAGATAAGTTCTGAAATTTTTGGAAACTTTCTTTTATCTGCAGCGCATGCGTTAGATGAAGGGAATAAAGAATTTTCGGCAGTACTTGCTAGTGCTGCATTAGAGGATGTATTGAAAAAAATTGGTGCGTTAAATGGTTTGGATGTAAGAACTAAAACAATTGAGAAGGTTGTTGGCATATTGGTTGGTAAAAAGTTGCTTAAAGGTTCATCGTCAAAGCTGTTGGACAAGTACATTTTTATTAGAAATAAAGCACTACATGCAGAATGGGATAAATTTCAAACAGAGGAAGTAAGTAGCATGATAGCATTTATAGAGAGGCTCCTATTAGAACATTTCGGCACTAAGTGAATTATCATTTTTCGTTCCCAAACCTCCCAACCTCCTCCAACCTCTCCTCCGCCTCTTTCATTGTTTTCACATTCTCAAACGTCAACACCAAATACTTTTCGGTTTCGCGCAGGTAAACTCCTGCTCGGTGCTGCTGCACATACTGTAAAATTTTCCCGAAAGTAGAAGATGAATAGAAAGCCGATTCTTTATTTGCCACAAAATAGCAGCGCATGGTTTTGCCTTTCAAAATGATTTGCTCCATGCCTAAGCCGGTGGCAATCCATTTTAAGCGCATGGCATCGAACAATTCGAACACCGGTGCGGGCACTTCGCCAAAGCGGTCGTGCAGTTGTTCTTCAAATTTCTTCAGCCCTTCTTCATCTTTTATTTCGTTAAGGTCGCGGTAGAGCAACATGCGCTCGGTGGTGTTGCTTACGTATTCGTTCGGTATCAGCATTTCCAAATCGGTTTCAATGGCACAGTCTCGCACGTAATCGTGCGTGCGTTCCAGTTCTTCTTTATACAACTCTTTAAACTCGCTGTCTTTCAACTCGCGGATGGCTTCATCCAGAATTTTCTGATATACATCGTAACCTATTTCAGCAATAAAGCCGCTTTGCTCGGCACCCAACATGTTGCCCGCCCCGCGTATATCCATATCGCGCATGGCAATGTTGAAACCGCTTCCCAAATCGGAAAACTCTTCGATGGTTTTTAGCCGTTGGCGGCTTTCGTTGGTAAGTGTGCTGAGCGGTGGGGCAAACAAATAACAGAACGCATGTTTGTTGCTGCGCCCCACGCGCCCGCGCAATTGGTGCAAATCGCTCAAGCCAAACTGATGCGCGTTGTTGATGATAATGGTATTCGCATTCGGAATATCAATTCCGCTTTCAATAATGTTGGTGCAAAGCAGCACATCGTATTCGCGGTTAATAAATTTGGTAATCACTTCTTCCAGATGTTCGCCCTCCATTTGCCCGTGCGCCACGCCAATATCAATGCTCGGCACTAACTTCATCAGCATCTCTTTCACTTCGCCAATATCGCGCACGCGGTTGTGCACAAAAAACACTTGCCCACCGCGATATACTTCATACTCAATGGCTTCCTTAATCAAATCAGGGTCAAGCGGATGAACTTCGGTAGTAATGGGCTGACGGTTGGGCGGTGGCGTGTTGATGATACTCAAATCGCGCGCACCCATCAGCGAGAACGAAAGCGTACGCGGAATAGGTGTAGCGGTGAGTGTGAGTGTATCTACATTGGCGCGAATGGTTTTCAAAGTTTCTTTGGCGCCTACTCCGAATTTTTGCTCTTCATCCACAATCATCAACCCAAGGTCTTTAAACTTTACATTTTTAGCGAGCAGTGCATGAGTGCCGATGATGATGTTGATTTTGCCCTCGGCTAATTTTTGCAGAATTTCTTTTTTCTCCTTTGCGGTTTTAAAACGGTTGATGTATTCAATCTCTACCGGAAAATCAGCCAAACGCTCTTTAAATGTTTTGGCGTGTTGCATTACCAGAATAGTTGTGGGCGCCAGCACGGCTACTTGCTTTCCATCGGTAGCGGCTTTAAATGCTGCGCGAATCGCTACTTCGGTTTTTCCGAAACCCACATCACCGCACACCAACCTATCCATAGGCGAAGTGGCTTCCATATCGCGCTTCACATCTTCGGTGGCTTTTGCCTGGTCGGGAGTGTCTTCGTACATAAACGATGCATCCAACTCGTTCTGCAAATAGCCATCGGGCGAAAACTGAAAACCCTTTGCCGCTTTACGCTTGGCATACAACTGAATCAAATCGAACGCAAGCTCCTTAATCCGCTTCTTGGTTTTCTTCTTGAGGTTGTTCCATGTATCAGTGCCGAGTTTATTTACGCGCGGGCTTTCGCCTTCCTTACCTACATACTTCGAAATTTTATGCAGCGACTGAATGCCCACATACAGAATATCGTTGCCCGCATAAATAAGGCGCACGGTTTCCTGCATTTGTCCTGCCACTTCTATTTTTTCCAAGCCGCTGAACACGCCCACCCCGTGGTCAATGTGCGTTACATAATCACCGGGCTTCAGTTCGCGCAGGGTTTTCATCAGCATGGCTTTATCCTTGCTGAATCCCTGCCGCAAATTGTATTTGTGATAACGGTTAAAAATCTGGTGGTCGGTGTAGAAGCAGATTTTTAAATCATCGTCAATAAAGCCGTGGTGAATGCCGGTGTGAACGGGACTCCACCTCACCCCCGACCCCTCTCCTTCGGAGAGGGGAGGAACAGTTACCTCATCCGTCCGCCCATGGCGGACACCTTCTCCTAAAGGAGAAGGATTAACAGCCGGATTTGAGATTTTACTTGAAGTTGACTTTTTTTCGAGGTCTTCGAAAATAGCATAGAAGCGTTCAATCTGTTTTGGATTTTCTGCGAAGATTAAATTGGTGTAGCCAGCTTCTGTGTTGTCGTGCAGGTTTTTCAGTAGCAGGTCAAAGTTTTTGTTGAAGGAAGGTTGTGGGCGGGAGTGGAATACTACCTCTCCCCAACCCTCTCCAAAGGAGAGGGAGTTAACAGCCGGCTTTCTTCCAAAATGAACTACTTTGAATTTTGAAAGTTGCTTTTCAAACTCTTCAAACTTTACAAACACATCTTCTGCATCGGCTTCAATTAACGGATGGTTAGGATGTTCAATTTTGTGTTTGCGGATTTCGGGTTGAATCTTTTTTGCTTTATCAATTGCCTGCTCAAAAATTTCTTTTAGCAGTTGTTCATCTTTTATCCATATAACCGTGTTGGCGGGCAACACATCCAACACCGAAGTTTTTTTCTCGTTACCGAAGTGGGTTTGAATGTTGGGAACAATGGTTACGCTCGCAATTCTCTTTTGGCTTAACTGCGTAAGCGGGTCGAAGGTGCGGATGCTTTCAATTTCGTTGCCGAACAACTCTACCCGGTACGGAAATTCATTGCCGAACGAATACACATCCACAATATCGCCACGTATGCTGAACTGCCCCGGCTCGTACACAAAATCAACCCGCTCAAATTCAAATTCCACCAGCAGGTCAATCATAAAATCAATGTCGAGTTTTTCGTTTACCTGCAAGCGAAGTGTTTGCTCGTTCAGCGCTTCGGCTTTTACTACTTTTTCCAAAAGCGCTTCGGGATAACTCACCACCAACTCTTTGTTTGTAGTGGAATTGCTCAGCCGGTTTACGCTCTCGGTACGTAGCAGTACGTTGTTGTTGTTCAGTTCGCTAAAATCCTGGGGGCGTTTGAAGGAATCGGGAAAGAAAAAAACGTCCTTGTTGCCATGCCTCACCCCCAACCCCTCTCCCATAGAGAGGGGAGAAACAGCCGTCTTCAGCAGATTGGTTAAGTTGTTGTGGAAATACGCAGCTTCTTCTTTATCGCTCAGTATAAACAGATGATTGAAATTGGTTTGCTTAAAAACGGCAGCTGCCACAAATGCATCTTGCGAGCCGATTAGCCCCTCCAACCTCCCCGAAGGGGAGGCATTTATTTCGCCTTTCAATAAAGAGATTAGTTGTTTTATCTGAGGGGTTTCAGCGTAGCGTTGTAGTATTTCTTCCATAGTCATAAATGCACATCAAGACCTCGGAAGTTTCGAAAACCTTCGAGGTCTGTTTGTAAAAAAGTTTAGCCCCGCAGAGAAAATCTGCGGGGTGAAATGAAGGGGCGAATATAGTGGTTGAGGGCAAATCAAACAGCGTAACAATTGCCATCCGATAAGCAAAAAACTTCCTACCTTACCCTCACCAAATCCAAACACCATGATTAAGCAAGGCACTACCCTTACCGTACAAGCAACCGGAGAGCAATACACTTTTTTAGAAACAGCCGAAAGCAGTAATGGTAAACACTGCAAGGTAAAGTTCGATTTAAAACCGGGCAGCCTGAAACCCGTAATGCATATTCACCAAATGCAGGACGAAAACTTTGAAGTACTTTCAGGAACCTATACCTATGAAATGAACGGAGAAAAGAAAAAAATAACCGTTGGGCAGTCGATTGATTTACCCAAAGGCGTTGCTCATACTCACTACAATGACGAGCCGGAAAATTGCGTAGTCGTACAAACCGTTTCGCCCGCGCTCGACTTTGAAGACATCCTTGCCCGCTTAATAGAACTGAATAACACCGGAAAGATTAAAAACGGGGAACCGCCCCTGCTCGAAGTAATGGTGTGGCTCAAAAAATATAAAGCCAAGACTTACTTGGCGGGAATTCCGGTAGGCATTCAAAATGCTATGGCAACAGTGTTGGCACCTATTGGCAGAATGCTGGGCAGCTAAAGCTAATACTTACTTCGGGGAATGAGATTTTTTAGCGTATGCAATACTAAATCTTCATCCAGTGTTCATAACTGCGATTCATTAAAAGCTCAAGATTCCGAATATCAGGTAACAGATCCTGTATTATCTTTTGTTTTGCTTTTTCACTCAAAATAGGTTTCTCATCAAATTGACGAGAACGAAAAAAAACATCAAAAACAAGTTGGCGCAAAGGATGCGGAAACAGCTTGCCTGCACTTTTAATCATCCTGAAGTAGTTATCCCATTTGTGATGAACCTTACTTCCTCCTATTGATTCGTTCGCTTTTACGTTTTCGAAATTTTTGAAAAGGGATTTGTCTATTCCTAAAAATGCAGCCACATGCTCAAGTTGGGCTGCACGGTTTTTATTAAAATCATCAAAATCTATTAAAAGAACTTTATCTCTTCCAAACAATTCTATGAAGGGGCTAATTTGAAAAAAGTACTTTGAGACATTTATGTAAAACTGGTTTTGCAAAACTTCAGTTTCAATATCCTTACTCGTGTATCCACGCGAAAAGGCATGCATATATGCAGATATGATTCTATCAATCGGATTTCGAACAAGGTAAATAAATTTCAGGTCAGGATTGTACTCATGCAAATGTTCCCAAACTTTAAAGTCGTCATTCTTATAAAATGTATAAGAAGTAGATCCTTCTCCATACAAAACATTATTTTTTGTTTCAAATAGTTTATTGTACTCTGCAAGGTGTTCTTTCCAGTTGCTGTTTTTCGAAAAGAAATGGGGTTCGTCTTCCTTACAAAACGAAACTGAGGGGTGGGATTTCAAAATCTGTGTCAAGGTAGTGGTGGCGCATTTTTGTGCGCCTATTATCATAAAATCAACTTTCATTCGCGTAATTTCCAGTAAATCTATAAGAATAAGGCATTTGGTCGGATTAGAACATTATTGCACACGACCTAATTCGCCCGTTATGTATTTCCCTCTCAATACTATAAGTTTGGCACTTGTAAATCAGAAACAATACCCATAAGGTGAAGGAAGAAGATAAGTGGACGGAAGTGATAACCCCACGAAGAGGGCTGTTTGATATTAAACTGGAAGAGCTTTGGCGTTATCGCGATTTGATAGCCATTTTCATTAAACGAGATTTTGTAGCCATTTACAAACAGACTGTTTTGGGTCCCTTATGGCTGTTTTTGCAGCCTATTTTTACATCGCTGGTTTTCTTTTTTGTTTTTACCAAGGTAGCACGGCTTCCCACCGATGGTATTCCTCCCATTTTATTTTATATGTCCGGCATTACCATGTGGACATACTTTTCCGATTGCTTCGTAAAAACATCGAATGTGTTTGTTTCGAACGCACACATTTTTGGTAAGGTTTATTTTCCACGTTTAGCCACACCGCTATCAATTGTAATGTCGAATCTACTCAAGCTATTGATTCAGCTTACGTTGTTACTGATTTTTATGATAGGGTTTTATTCTTCGGGGAAATTGTCGGTCTATCCTAATTGGACATTAGTGTTGTTGCCTTTTTTGATTTGCCTTATGGCATTACTTGGCTTAGGGATGGGAATTATTTTCTCTTCTTTAACCACCAAGTACCGCGATTTGGCGTTCCTTATTCAGTTTGGCATTCAACTGCTGATGTATTCTACACCTGTTATTTACCCACTTAGTTCAACGGGGGGTAAATTGCGAACCGCTCTTACTCTAAATCCGCTTACCGGTATTTTGGAAACATTTCGTTACTCGTTATTTGGGCAAGGGGTATTTGACCCTATGCTATTGCTTTATTGTTTGGGTTTCACGTTCGTTACACTCTTCTTTGGTATAATCATCTTCAATCAGGTTGATAGAAGTTTTATGGATACTGTATAAAATGAGCAGAACAGTAATAAAAGTTGAAAATTTATACAAGCAGTATCGCTTAGGCCAAGTAAGTACAGGCACGCTTGCACACGATATAAACCGGTGGTGGCACCAAATGCGCGGATTAGAAGATCCTTACGAAAAGATTACCACCTTAAACAATCGTACCGATGGTGATGAGTCGGAATATGTATGGGCTTTACAGAACATCAATTTTGAAGTTAAGCAGGGGGAAGTGCTTGGTATTATAGGTAAAAATGGTGCTGGAAAATCAACATTGCTCAAACTACTTTCCAAAGTTACTTCCCCCACAAAGGGCAGTATAAAAGTGAATGGCAGAGTTGCCAGTTTACTCGAAGTAGGCACGGGGTTTCATAAAGAATTAACAGGCAGAGAGAATGTTTTTCTGAATGGCGCCATACTTGGTATGACCAAGGTGGAAATCAATCGCAAGTTTGATGAGATAGTGGCATTTAGCGGCATAGGAAAATACATTGATACGCCCGTAAAACGCTACTCTTCCGGTATGTATGTTCGCCTTGCATTTGCGGTTGCTGCACACCTTGACCCAGAGATAATGATAATTGATGAAGTGCTTGCCGTTGGAGATATTGAATTCCAAAAGAAGTGCTTAGGGAAAATGAAAGATGTAAGCGAAGGTGGAAGAACAGTATTGTTCGTAAGCCATAACATGGCTGCTGTAAAAACTTTATGTACGCGCGCCATTCTCATGAACAACGGAACTATCTTTAAAGAAGGCGATACTTCGCATTTGATTGATGAGTACATCCACATCAACAACAATTTTTCTGAAAATGGAATTATTGCTCGCAATGCTCAACGAATTCATCAAACCGGAGAAGCATTTTTTGAAAAAGTGCAGGTGATAGATAAAGCTAACGAACCAGTATCAATTATGGGTTTCAAAAGCACGGTGCAAATTCTTGCCGAAATTCATGTAGAGAAGGAAATCAGCGATGCAATTTTTGCTTTCAGTATTCTCAATTCAAACAACGACAAAATAGTTTTTACCGAGTTTCCCGAAAATTCTTTTAAGCATATAATGCTGCAACCAGGCCGGCATAGAATTAAATTTGTGATTCCGGTTCAGATGAATCCGGGCACATATTATATCAGCCCCAATGTAATGAAATCGTCTGGCGAGAGTATTGATTACCTTGAAAACGTTTACAAATTTGAAGTAACAAAAGACGCTACAGAGGGCAGCCATCATTATCGTTGGAACATAAGCCATGGCAACGTTTATGGCTCTGCTCAAAATCTATCAATTGATAAAATCAGTTAAAGAAATTTGGAAATGAAACTAAAAAACTCGAAGGTGTTGGTTATTGGTGGCGGTGGCTTTATAGGCGGCTTTGTAGTAAGTGAACTGCTTAAGCACGATGTTGCCGAAGTGGTAATTTACGACAACTTTACCCGAGGAAATTATGACAACATCAGCGAAAGCCTAAAAGACAAGCGGTGCAGCGTTTACCCTTACGGGGGCGATGTGCGCGACATTGATATTTTAGATAAAGCGGTAGAGGGAAAAGATTATGTTTTTCATTTAGCCGCCATGTGGTTGCTGCATTGCAAAGATTTTCCTCGCACAGCCTTTGAAGTAAATATTGCAGGCACGTTTAATGTGCTGGAGGCTTGCGCAAAACACAAAATAAAGAAACTGGTATACTCTTCTTCTGCTTCGGTGTATGGCGATGCGGTTGAAGTGCCGATGACCGAAACACATCCTTTCAACAACCGCAATTTTTACGGCTCTACCAAAATTGCCGGAGAAGCTATGTGCACTGCGTTTAACGACCGCTACGGTTTAAATGTTATCGGGCTGCGCTATATGAATGTGTATGGTCCCGGGCAAGACCAACATGCGGTTTATTCGGGCGTTGTACCCATTATGCTTAATAAAATTGAAGCGAACGAAACCCCCGTTATTAATGGTGATGGCTCGCAGGCTTACGACTTTATTTATGTAGAAGATGTTGCCCGAGCCAACATTGCCGCTTTAGCATCGGATACCAATTTCGGGTTTTACAACGTTGGTACCGAAGTGCAAACCAGTATCAAACATCTGTGCGATACCATTCTGCATTTGAAAAAATCTTCTTTACAGGTAACTTACAAACCTTACGATGCAGACGATGCCCGCCAGTTAGTACAAAACCGCATAGGCTCAAAAGAAAAAGCAGAAAAAGATCTCGGATTTGTTTACAAGTACAGTTTAGAGGAGGGCTTACAAAAATTGATTAACTGGAGAATTGAAAAAGGGATTGACAAAAAGAAATGATTATGCCGACAGCAAAACGTAACATACCCATATCATTACCTGTTACCGGTGAAGAAGAATGGCAGGCAGTCAAGCAACCATTAATGACGGGCTGGCTAACCTCGGGACCTTTTGTGCGGGAGTTTGAGCAGCTATTTGCAACTCGCCATCAGGTAAAACACGCCATTGCTGTTTCAAACTGCACCACTGCTTTGCATTTGGCTGTTGATGCGCTCAATGTTAACGAAGGCGATGAAGTAATCGTTCCTGCCTTTACTTGGGTATCTACTGCCAACTGTGCACTATATCAAAGAGCCAAAGTTGTTTTTGCGGATATCGACATCAATACATTCAATATTGATGTAGATGATGTAAAACGAAAAATAACCCCTAAAACCAAAGCTATCATCGCTGTTCATCTTTTTGGTTTGTGTGCCGATATGGGTGCGCTGAAGAAAGTGGCGGGCAACATTCCTATTATTGAAGATGCTGCTTGTGCAGCAGGAGCAGGTTATTTTGATAAACCTGCCGGCTCTTTGGGCGATATCGGCTGCTTTTCTTTTCACCCGCGCAAATCGGTTACCACTGGTGAGGGCGGCATGGTAACTACTAACAACGATTTGCTTGCCGATAAAATTTCCATGCTTCGAAACCACGGTGCCAGCATCAGCGAAGAGCAACGTCACCATGGCGCACAGCCCTATATTCTTCCCGACTTTAACATGATGGGTTACAACTACCGCATGACCGATTTGCAAGGTGCTGTTGGGGTAGTGCAACTTAAAAAATTAGACAAGTTTATTGGTGAACGCCAAAAATGGGCCGATTACTATTTCCGCGAGCTGGCTTCAGTAAGTTGGCTGAAGTTGCCGCAGGTAACAGAAGGTTATAAGCATGGTTGGCAATCGTTTGTTACAGTAGTTAACGAAAAAGTTTCGCCTGCACCCCGTAATGAAATTATGAAACGCTTACAGGATGCCGGAATTTCTACCCGCCCGGGCACACATGCGGTACACATGCTTAACTTCTACAAAAACCTTTACGGTATCAAAGCCGATGATTTTCCGAATGCAAAACATGCCAACGATTTTTCGATGGCAATACCCCTGCATAACAGAATGACCGATGAAGATTACGAGTATGTAGTAACCACAATAAAGTCTCTGTAGATTACAACATGTGCGGCATAGTTGGTGTTTTTAACCTAAACGGAAATTCGTTTTCGATGCAAAATCTTAAACGGATGGCACAAGCTATTGCCCATCGCGGACCCGATGGCGAAGGCTACTATGTAAGCGAAAACATTGCATTGGCACATAAGCGACTTGCAATTTTAGATACCTCTCCAAAAGGCAATCAACCAATGTCTTCTAAAGACGGCAAATGGGTAATTGTTTTTAACGGCTGCATTTACAACTTCATGGAGTTGAAACAAGAATTGCAAGCACTAGGGCACGAGTTTGTTTCCACTACCGATACCGAAGTTATTGCCGAAGGACTGGCTCGGTACGGAACTTCATTCTTTGAACGCCTAAACGGTATGTTTGCGGTTGGCGCATGGCAAACCGAAGAAAAAACTGTTTACCTGAGCCGCGACCGGTTTGGAGTAAAACCTCTCTATTATTGGTTTTCAGGCAATACACTTGTTTTTGCTTCCGAGATAAAGGCAATTCTTGCACACCCCGATTACAAGGTTGATGTTGACCTTGCTGCATTGAATGAGTATTTCACTTTCCAAAATCTTTTTTCGTTTCAAACGCTGTTTAAAGGGGTGCACATGTTACCTCCTGCCAACACGGTACGAGTTGACAGCAGTTCATCATTTGTAAAGCATCACTCCTGGTGGGATTACGACTTTACATCGCCCGATGAGAAAATGACTTTTGAAGATGCACAAGCGGAAACACTTCGCTTGTTTCAACAAGCAGTATCGCGGCAAATGATTGCCGATGTGCCGGTTGGCGCTTACTTATCGGGCGGAATGGATTCCGGTTCTATCACCGCTGTTGCATCGTCTCATTTACCGCGCCTTTCCACATTTACCTGCGGCTTTGATATGAGCGAGGTTACCGGAGTTGAAGCAAACTACGATGAGCGAAGAGATGCTGAGTTGTTGGCCAGTTTTTATAAGACCGAGCATTATGAGCAGGTAATAAACGCGGGCGATTTGCGCTGGTCGTTACCTAAAGTTGTTTATCATTTAGAGGATTTACGGGTAGGCATGTCGTACCCCAACTACTACATATCGCGCCTTGCATCAAAATTTGTAAAGGTTTGCTTGCAAGGTACGGGAGGCGATGAACTGTATGGTGGGTATCCTTGGCGTTATTACCACGTTTTTGATTCAATTAACCGTCAACAGTATTTTGAACAATATTATAGTTTTTGGCAACGGTTAGTTCCCGACAACAGGAAACAGGATTTGTTTTCTTCTGAAGCATATAAACACATTGATATCTCAAGCCCGAGAAAAATCTTTGAGCGGGTGTTTTTGTTCAATGATAAGCTCAGATACGATACTCCGGAAGACCACATCAACAATTCACTCTATTTCGAAATAAAAACTTTTCTGCCCGGCTTGTTTGTTGTTGGCGATAAGCTTTCGATGGCAAATGGCTTGGAGGAAAGATTTCCATTTATGGATAATGATCTTGTGGCATTTGCACAAAAAATTCCGGTGCGGCATAAACTGGGGAATTTGCAAAATGAAATGAGGCGTATTGATGAAAACACTCCACAAAAGAAAAAGGTATATAGGGAGTACGATGATGGAAAAAACGTATTGCGGAAGGCAATGCGCCAATTTATTCCCGAAAAAATAATCAATAGAAAAAAGCAAGGATTTTCCGCCCCCGATGAAAGTTGGTACCGTGGGGAAAATGCTGATTACGTAAAGGAGCTTTTGCTGTCAAAAAAATTGGCAAGTTCCGAGTTTATACAGTCTGCTTACATCAATGAAGTTGTTTCGGAGCATATTGACAAAAAAATTAACCACCGGTTATTGATTTGGAGTTTTATGAATTTTGAAGTTTGGTGTAAAACATTTTTACAAAAGTGAGCGGAAAAACACGAATAGTATTTTTAGGGTGCACAAAATTCAGTGAAGAGTTGCTGGCAACTTTGTTCGATATACCACAAGTGGAAGTAAGCGCCATTTTTTCAATTCCGAAAACCTTCAGCATATCGTACAGCAAAGAGCCGGTAGTAAATACCAATTATGCCGACTTGCAAACAATTGCGGAACAGAGAGGCATCCCTTTTTTTGAGGTAGATTCCGTGCCCGGCAAAAAACTTACTGACTATACCAGCCAACTACAAGAACTTGCACCTGATGTTATGTTGGTATTGGGCTGGTATTATATGGTTCCTAAATCCGTCCGGAACATTGCAAAGGCAGGAGCATGGGGCATTCATGCTTCATTACTTCCAAAGTATGCCGGTGGGGCACCACTGGTATGGGCAATTATCAATGGCGAAACGCAAACCGGAGTAACATTATTTAAATTGGATAACGGAGTGGATGATGGAGACATTATTTGTCAGCAAGCGTTCCCAATTGAAAAGGAAGATACCATCAAAGAGGTTTATGCAAAAGCCACCGAACATTCTAAGCTACTATTGAAACAAGCGCTTACCAATATCAACAACGTAACTTTTACCCCTCAAGACAAATCAAAAATTGAAGTTTACCCCCAACGTAAGCCTGAGGATGGCGAGATTGACTGGAACTGGGACCCAGAAAGAATTAAAAATTTTGTGCGGGCACAAACCAAACCCTACCCCGGTGCTTATACCATAATAAACAATAAAAAAATTATTTTGTGGGATATTGATATCGCAAATAACACACTACAAATACCAACTCAGAAAAACTAATACAGATAAGCAACAAACTATCTAAACAAGATTCGCTGAATTCCTGATGGCAAACAAGCATAAGACCCTAACACTTGACGAAATAGAGCAGTACCGGCTTTCACATTATCTCACTCGTTTACTTGATGAAATCGCCACTGAATTTAACATAGAGAAGAGCAAAATTCGTGTATTGGATTTCGGCTGCGGCAGGGGGTTACTCACAGCCAAATTTTTGGCTTTGGGGTACGAAGCTTATGGAGTTGATATAGAGGAATATGTATTATCAAAAGGGCGCGATGCCTTAAAACAATTACATGCCGACCCCGATAAGCATTTAATAAAAATAACACCCGGCAACGACACTCCTTTCCCCGACAACTTTTTCCACCTGATTATTACAAGAGATGTACTGGAACACGTGGAAAATTTAGATACCATGCTTAAAGAGTATCATCGCATAATGATACCGCAGGGCAAAAGCTTCCATTCATTTATTGCCAAATGGAACCCTCGTGAACCTCATTTGGGGCTTCGCTTTATACATTGGCTGCCTAAAAACTGGTTGCGCTATTGGTATTTGTGGCTTAGCTACAATAAATTGCCTTATTGGATAGAGTTTGAAAATTTAAGTAAGAAAGAACGCATCGCTTTCGTTTATAATTATTCCATAAACCAAACTTTTTACCGAAGCATATCGGAAATAGAATCATCGTGTAAAAAAAATAAATTGCAAGCCCGTTTTTATACCAATACTTCCCCATCAAGATTACTTAAACTGCTGTTCCCTTTCTTTTATTTTTTCCCAAAACCAACTAAGCGCTTCTGGACATGGAAAGAAAATACCTTCAATACTGTAATACTGTACATTTCAAAGCCCGGTACATTGTAGGCTATTTAATCGATTTTACTATTTGGGGAGTTAAAAACATCAGCACCCTTGTAGCATGAACCCCCGCTTAGAAAACAACTGAAAGCAATGAGAATAGCGCTGTTGGGTAACATGAACAACAATTTCTTTTGTACTGCGAGGTATTTACGCGACCGCGGGTACGATGCTCATTTATTTCTGTTGAATGAATACGACCACTTTCTTCCTTCGGCCGATAGTTATACCGATGACTTTAAGGCGTACACTACTATACTGCATTGGTCGGAAAAGCCTTTTTGGGAGGTTGACAAGGAGGAAATTCGCAATACACTTGCCCCCTATGACTTTTTAATTGCCTGCGACTACGCCCCTGCTTACATCGAAAAAGGAGGTAGAAAAGTAAACATCTTTATCCCGCACGGCACCGACCTTTACGAATACCCCTTCAAGAAAGGTAATATCTATTACTCTTTCAATCCGCTTAAAATGTACTACAATGTTATTTGGTGGATTAGAAGAAGCTCTCAGTTTTGGGCACAACGGAAAGCTATTGAAAAAAGCGATTATGTTCATTGGGAAGCTACAAATCCGGAATGGGAGAATAGGTTTGCCTCCTTGCACATTAACCGGGTAAAAATTTCAATGCCTTTTATTTATACCCCACAATACCGGGCACCCGAATGGAAAAGCATCGTTCAACAATCGGCTTACTACAATGCTTTCAAAAAGATACGCGACAGTTTTGGCACGGTTATTTTTCACCAAAGCCGACAAATGTTTAAAAGCTATCCCGACTTTGACAAGGGCAACGATATTCTCATTAAAGGTTTTGCAGAATATATTCGCGAAACAAGCAATACAGACATTTGTCTCGTAATGCTTGAATATGGAATAGATGTAAACGAAAGCAAAAAGCTGATAACCGAACTTGGCATTGAAAACAATGTACGCTGGCTGCCTAAAATGTACCGTAAAGATATTATGGTTGGCATTAGTATGTGCGATATAGGAGTAGGGCAGTTAAAGATAAGTGCGCTCACCTACGGTTCTATTTGCGAATTTTTAGCAATGGGCAAACCAACTATTCACCATTGCAATGCAGAACTTTATAAAAATCATTATAAAGAACTTTACCCAACTATTGATGCCCGCACACCCGAACAGGTGAAACAGGGGTTAAAACTGCTAATTGAAAACAAAGCCATGGCAAAAGAAATGGGCGAAAAAGGGCAAGCATGGTTTGACGAGTATGTTATAAAACAACCTGTAGAAAGAATTATTTATGCCATTGAAGAGTTCAAGAAAAAGAAGGGGATAAAATGAAGTTGCCAATGGTTTCGGTATTAATGCCAGCATACAACTGTGAAAAATATATCAGGCAGGCAATTGAAAGTATTTTATCGCAAACGCATACGCATATTGAACTGCTCATAGCCGATGACGGCTCAAAGGACAACACAAAGACAATTATAGACAGTTACACCGATGCAAGGGTTAGAACCTTTCATAACCCCTCCAATCTCGGTTATCTGAAAACCTGCAATAAGTTGTTTGCTATAGCTTCGGGCGATTTTGTAACCTTTCAGGATGCCGATGACTACTCCGATTCAACTAAAATTGAAAAGCAATTAAAATACTTTGCCATGTATCCCGAAACCGGTGCAGTAGGCACCAACATGGTTACTATTGATCAATCCGGCAACTATATCGAAACATCAGCATGGGGCGAAAATGTAAATGAAAACCTTAAACAGTCCTCCTTTCATTTTTGTGCAGGAACCTTTATGATCCGGAAAGAAGTTTTGAGCGTAATAGGTGGCTATAATGAATATTTTGACCGAAAGGGATTTGAAGATTACTACTGGACTATGCTTATTGCCGAAAAGTATCCTGTCCGAAATCTTAGCGAGGCGGTTTATTACAGAAGAATAAACCCCGAGTCGGTATCGCAAACCCTGCGAAACGACAGAAAATCATTTTTGAGCCATCGCGCATTGTTTGAACTTGCTGCACAACGAAAAGCAACCGGAACCGATATGCTACAGTCCGGTAAACAACAGGAGTTTACAATACTGATGTTGCGAAAACTGGCAGCAAAATTAAGTGCAGAAAAGAATGACAAAGAAGCGATTAAAGAAATTGGGCAGGCATTAAAACTAAGTCCGCTAAATCTGCAACTTTATCGCGACCTTATTTATTTTACCCGGAAAATATTTTCTGATTGAGAATAGCAATTGTTGCTACCGAATACGTTACCGAGCCTAACTCATACGATGGAGGCATGGCAGTGCATTGGCATAAAATTGCCAAGGGACTTAAGCAACTCGGACACGAACCCATTGTTGTGGTTTTGTCGAAAACAAACGAAGTATTTCAGCATTCGGGTATAGAAGTACACAGGGTTCACCCTCAACCCGGCTTGCTCTTCAAATTTGCATTCAAATTGTTAGGAAAATATTTTGGTGTTGCACTTACACATCTTTTGCGAAGCTGGACATACCGGAAAAAAATTTTGGAGTTACATAAAATCAAGAGAATTGATGTTCAGCATTATTCCTCTCAAGTGGGTTCTTCTCTTTTCCATGCCAGAAAAATACCTTTCGTACTTATTGCCTCCGGCTCCACCAGATTGATAAGAGAGGCTGACGAAACCTTCTCTAACACAGTAAGAGAACGACAGGTAGAGTTTTTGCAACACCTTTGCTATAAAGCGGCTAAACATATTTATGCGCCATCGTTTTTATTGGCAAACTACCTTACTAAAATTTACAACAAGCCTGTTAAGGTTATCGAAACTCCGTTTTGGTTTAACAGCGAGGAGCAATTCAAAACCGATTTACTTGAAAAGGTACTTGAGTTCACAAAGGGGAACCCATATCTGTTGTTCTACGGACGAATGGGAGCATTTAAAGGAGTAACCGATATAGTAGCGGCATTGCCCAATGTTTTTAAGCAGTACCCCGATATTAAGTTTGTATTTGTAGGAAAAGATAAAGGGTACAAAGGGCAACCGATGGCAAAATACATTTTCGAAAAATTGCATGGATATGAAGGGCGCTTTTTTATACACCCGAATGTTGAACACAGTATGTTGATGCCGGTGATAGATGCCGCTTTTGCTGTAATACTTCCAAGCAGAAGTGAAAATTTGTCAAATGCCGCTATTGAAACCATGGCAAGGGGGAAAATATTGATAGGTACCAGGGGCGCAAGTTTCGACCAGTTGATTAATCATGGCGAAAATGGTTATTTGTGCGAGATAAAGAACCCAGTTTCTATAGAAAGGGCTGTAGATAACTTAATGAAGCTTTCGGCTGAAGAAAAACTATCAATGCAAAATGCTGCAAAAAAAACAGTAGAGCGGCTTAAGCCAGAAATTGTAGTGAAACAGTTGGCTGACTTTTATTTGGAAGCAATAGCAGCAACTAATAGATAAATGCTTTTTTGTGTAATGCTAATCAGATAACTGAAAAGACATGCCTAACATACTATTAACCGGTGGTGCCGGATTTATTGGAAGTCATTTAAGCGAGAAATTGCTTTCATTTGGATACAACCTTACGGTGATTGACAACTTTGATGATTTTTATCCTGAAGTTGTAAAGCGCACCAACATTGCCGGGCTATTGGAAAACAAAAGTTACCGCCTGATTGAAGCTGACATACGCGATAAAACTGTTTACACGCGTTTATCAACAACAAAGTTTGATGCTATTATCCATCTTGCGGCAAAGGCAGGTGTTCGCCCCAGCATTCAGCAGCCGGAATTGTACGAAGATGTGAATATGAACGGCACACTTAATCTTTTGGAATTTGCCCGCAAAAATTCTATTAAGCACTTCGTGTTTACCTCTTCGAGCAGCGTATATGGAGTTAACCCCAATGTGCCGTGGAAAGAAGACCTGAACCTGTATCAGGTAATCAGCCCCTATGCAGCTACAAAATTATCGGGCGAACACATAGGGCATGTGTACAGCCATTTGTATGGCATTCGTTTTATTGCGCTTCGCCTGTTTACTGTTTTCGGACCAAGGCAACGACCCGATTTAGCCATTCACAAGTTTGCAAAACAGATTGTTAATGATGAAGAAATTACATTGTTTGGCGATGGCAGCACCAGCCGCGATTACACCTTTGTTGCCGACATAGTGGATGGTTACACAGCTGCGTTAAACTATACGCAATCAAATTTTGAAGTATTCAACCTTGGCAACAGCAATACCGTAACATTACTTGAAATGGTAGAAGGGCTTGAAAAAGTTTTTGGCAAAACTGCCCGCAAAAAATTTATGGAAGAGCAGCCGGGAGATGTGCCACGCACCTTTGCCGATATTTCAAAAGCCAGTCAGCTGCTCAGCTATAACCCTAAAACTAATTTCCTGAAAGGATTGGAAGCGTTCAGAGACTGGTATTTAAAAACTCATTAGCGGAATGCAAAATATGCCTGCCATTAGTGTGGTAATGTCAGTTTACAATGATGCCGAACACGTAGCGGCAACTATTGGCAGTATATTGCAACAAACCTTTTCAGATTTCGAGCTCATTGTGGTTGATGATTGTTCAACCGATAACTCCCTAAATATCATCCAATCTTTTAATGACTCGCGGATTATCCTGATTGAGAATGATAAAAATTTCGGGTTGGCTGCTTCGCTCAACAGGGGCATACATGCGGCTAACAGCAAATATATTGCACGGATAGATTCCGATGATGTTGCCCTGCCTGAAAGATTAAAAGTGCAATTCGATTTTATGGAGCAAAACCCTGAAGTGGGAGTGTGCGGCAGCTATTACCAAAATTTTGGCTACCTCACCAACATTAGCACTGTGCCGCTTGACGATTTCTCAATAAAATTCAAATTGCTGTACGACTGTCCGTTGCTTCATCCTTCGTTGATTATCCGAAAAGAGGTGCTGGATAAAAACAACATGTATTACAATCCTGAGTTTCGTAAAAATCAGGATTACGAATTGTATTCACGCTTAGTAGATGTAACAAGGTTTGCCAATATTCCGAAAGTGCTTATGAATTATCATCAGGTAGAAAGCAACTTAACCCGCATTCAGTCGGGCATTCAGCGCGATAATATTTTGAAAATCAGAAGGACATTTTTCAGCAAAGTGCGCGTGGAGCTTTCCGATATAGAAATTGACCTTTATGCCAACGTAAATTACCATCAGTATCCCACTTGTAAAAAAGATGTTGTTTTACTTGAACAGCTTTTTTTACGAATGATAGAAGGCAATCTAAACTCCCGTTACCTTCCACCGGAAAAGTTCAACGCAGCCATTGGAATGCTTTGGGACAACCTTTGCATAAATAATACGCATTTAGGGTGGTGGACATTTAAAGTACACAGAGAAAGCAAACTCCGCAAATACTACGCATCTTCCATTGCGGAAAGCAAAAAATTTCTGATTAAATCCATCATCCGCAAATAAGCTGTAATGCTGATAACTACACCTTTGCCGTATAACTTGGCTGCCGAGCATTATACTTTGTTCAGCGGAAAAACCAACTATAGCGTTGCAACTACGGAAATTCGAAACCTGAACAACGTATTTGTAACACACGAAGGTCTTTGCCTGAAAAATTTCCTGTTAGTTCCGTGTTCACATTTTAATTTATGCGGCTCTGATGATTCAACCTTCTATTTTCCGTTTTGGAAACTGGCGATAGAGCAGTATTTAGTTTCCTCTTACGGAAAAAGTTTGAAGAAAATTGAGTTAAATGATGCTGAGTATTTGCACATACACACTAAATGGTTCGGCTATTTTTTTTGGCTAACTGACTGCCTGCCTAAGTTAATACGCACCCTAAAATTTCACCGTCAGGTAAAACTCATTTATCCTGAAAACTGGAAGAACATTGCCTTTGTAAATGACACGCTTCAACTCTTCCCCAATTTAAAATACCAAGTTATTCCGAAAGGAGTGCACATGCAGGTTGCCAAACTAATGCTGCCCGAAACCAGGCGATGGAGCAATGCCATTGACCCGCGCGAAGTAGAACTAACGCGCGAGTTTGTTTTTACCGAATTAGACAAACAAGGCATAGCAACTAATTTGGGCGAGAAAATTTACATAAGCCGCAACAAAGCGGCACGCAGAAAACCGGTTAATAACGATGAAGTAGAACAACTAATCAAGAATTACGGTTTTACAAGTGTGTGTATGGAAGAGTTTTCGTTTTTAGAGCAATTGAGTATAATGCGAAATGCAAAAGCAGTAGTTGGTCTTCATGGCGCAGGTTTAGCTAATTCAATGTTTATGCAAAAAGAAGGTAGCATCCTTGAGCTATCACCTGCCATTACCGACCCTAAAAAATTCAGAATTTCCTTTTGGCGGCTTGCCAATACCGTAAATGCAAAATTCCTTATACAGTTTTGCCAACTGAAAACTCCAATACCGGAAGATATTTATGAAGTTGACGTATTGGTTGACCTTGCAACACTTAATAAAAACTTACAAGCCCTCAGCTAAATTTAACCACACTTTTCTCCCTAACATTGCACTATGATAGTTTACAACGTAACCGTAAAAGTTGAATTAGACGTACACGACCTTTGGCTGAAATGGATGAAGGAGGAACACTTGCCCCGTGTATTGGAAACCGGCTGTTTTACCGATGCAAAAATGTTTCGCATACTGGAAGAAGATACGCGCGATGGCATCAGTTACGCCATGCAATACTTTGCCAAAAATATGACCGATTACTTTGAGTATAAGGAAAATCATGCTGCGCGTTTGCAAAAGGAAGGCTTGGACATGTTTCCCGGAAAGTTTCAGGCTTTCAGAACACTGTTGAGAGAAGTTTAACCTTCACCGGCTTACTCCTGAAAATACACCCGCTTTACCCGCGAAGAAATTCCTGTTAGAATTTCATAAGGAATCGTTTCAGCCGCTTCAGCTACTTCTTCCACCGTAGGGTTATCGCCAAACACAATTACTTCATCACCCTCTTTCGCATCAATTCCCGTTATGTCCAGCATGGTCATATCCATACAAATGTTGCCTATTATGGGAACCAGTTTTCCGTTCACCAGCATTCTGCCTGCTTTGTTCGAAAGCTTACGGCTTAACCCATCGGCATAACCTATTCCAACGGTAGCAATAGTTTTATCTTTTGAAACTTTCCCAACTCTTCCATAACCAACTGTATCGCCCTTTTTCACATGCTTAATCTGCGAAATAGTTGTTTTAAGTGTTGACACATTCACCAGTTTACCCTGCACTTTTTCGGAAGAATCAATGCCGTACAAGCCTATGCCCAACCGCACCATATCAAACTGTGCTTTCGTGTGTCGCGCTATTCCGGCACTGTTTAGTATATGACGTAGAATTTTGTAGTTGAACGATGAGCAAATTTTACTGCTCATGGTTTCGAACAGGCTTATTTGTGCTTTAGTAAAACTGTCGTAGGCTTTATCCTCGCTTGCCGCTAAATGCGAAAACACTGAAGCCACTTCAAGTAAATGATTTTGCTGCAGCCGTCCAATAAGTTCGTCTAATTCATTTTCGGCAAAGCCAAGCCGATTCATGCCTGTTTCCAACTCAACATGAATTTTGTACTTCTCGCTTCCGTTGTTGCCGCGCAGCAGTAACAATGTTTCCGAAAACTTATCGAGCAGATTTAAACTGTAAATATCCGGCTCCAACCGATACTGAATCATAGCTTCGAAACTGCGCTGTTCAGGATTCATTACCATAATGGGCAACGTAATGCCGCTCTTTCGCAATTCCACACCTTCATCGGCATACGCCACTGCCAAATAATCACAACGGTTAAACTGCAACACATTGGCAATTTCAAAACTTCCGCTGCCGTAGCTGAATGCCTTAACCATTGCCATAATTTTGGTTTCGGGTTTCAGCAGCGATTGATATACTTTCAGATTATTGGCAACGGCATTCAGGTTTATCTCCAATACCGTTTCGTGCGCTTTCTTCTCCAAAAATTTGCCGATTACTTCGAAACGGAACTTGCGTGCCCCTTTAAGCAGGATTACTTCGTTCTGAAACGAAGACGAATCCATGTGTTGCAGATACTCATCGGTAGAGGGATATATTTCGCACTGCAATGCTTCATTCTTTTCAAACAATTTCCTTTGTCGGTTGAGCGCAGTGCCTATTCCTATTAAGCGCTGAATATTGTTCTGCTTCAACAGCTCTGCAACTTCAGCATACAATTCCAACTCGCCTTTCCCGCTTTGCAGAATATCGGAAAGAATGACTGTTTTTTTAGGGTGTTGATGCTGTTGTTTCAAAAAATCAATGGCAATACGAAGCGAGTTGAGGTCGGAGTTGTATGAGTCGTTTATCAGCGAACAGTTGTTGATGGCATCTTTCATTTCTAAACGCATGGCAATGCGCGCAAGATGTTTCAGCCGTTCGGCAATCACCGCAGGCTCCATTTGCAAATAAAGCATTACACAAACGCAGTGGATGGCATTTTCTACACTGGCGCGGTCGCTGAACGGAATTTCAAAGTCTATTTCCTTCCCTTTGTAAATGCAGTGAACAAACGATTGATTCTCTTTTTGCAGCACACTGGCAACATACAGGTCGGCTTCGTTCGAAAAACTCCATGTAAAAGTCTTGATTTTGTTTTCGGTGTCATCGCTGCCTTTCGATAAGGAGTTTATTTCGGCAATGCTTTGGTTTATGTCGGGGTAATCTTTGCAGTAAATAAGCACATCGCTGTTTACAAACAGTTTCAGTTTTTCCTTCGTTTTATGGCGTATGTTCAAAAAGCCCTCACTGTGCGCTTCGCCTATGTTGGTGAAAATACCAATGGTAGGGCGTATTATTTTTTCGAGTCGCAGCATTTCGTCCGGCTCTGAAATTCCCGCTTCAAAAATGGCAAGGTTATTTTCTTCGTTCATCAACCAAAGCGACAACGGAACACCAACCTGCGAATTATAGCTTTTAGGGCTGCGGACAATATTGTAGTCTTCGTGCAACAACTGATACAGCCACTCTTTTACTACCGTCTTCCCATTGCTGCCGGTAATGCCAATAACAGGCATATTAAATTTACTGCGGTGATAACCGGCTAACTTTTGCAAAGCAGCCAATGCATCTTTAACCACTATAAAATCGGCTTCGGGGAAATCTTCTTGCAGCGGTGGTTTAGAAACCACAAAACTCCGCACACCTTTCAGGTACAACTCAGAAATGTAGGTATGCCCGTCTAATTTTTGTCCGGGCAGTGCAAAAAACAGGGTTTGTTCGGGATGTATAAGTTTGCGCGAATCAAGCAGCAGTTCCTGTATGGCATGCTCTTTATGCACCGGATGGGCAGGCTTGCCCCCCGTAGCTTTCACAATTTCCTCAATACCATAAGGCTTTTTCATACAATTGGCAAGGCTGCAATGATACAACAGAAAGCAGGCATATTTAGTATGCCGAAAGGGCAAAAAATCATTTTGCCGTTTCCCATTTTGGCTTACATTCGCACTGCAAAATTCAAGAAAATATGAGCAAAGTAATTGCAGGCATTTTCACCATCGTAGGCGGTTTAATGACCCTCTATTTCAGTTTTGTTTTAGCCAATACTTCGTGGGCATTGGAGTATAACGATCCCAAGTTGCACATGAGTTTGTTTCAAACAGGGCACATGGTGCCGTTTGTGATTGGTTTGTTCCTGCTTTCTATTGGAATGATTTTCTTTTTTGTTGCCCGCGAGCCGAATTTGAAGTAATCTCTTTTTTAGAGGATTTAAATACTAAAAACCTCCTTTGGCTAATGCCGAAGGAGGTTTTGTTTTTCAACAGGCACTTTTAAAACTGATACCTGAACCCGCCCGATACCCCAACGTTGTATTTTCTTCTTTCCTGAATGCCTATGCGCTGTAAGCCCATAAAAAACATAGGCTCGGTAAAGAACACCCATTTGCCGTTAACGATATACTCAACACCGGTTGCCGCATAAAACGAAGTATAGTATCGCTTAGCATGGTTAATGGAAAAGTTTTCGGTGTTTACCGTAGTGCTTTTTGTGCTGTTTGATAGCGCATCAAACTGCACTGCTTCGTATCCGGTGTTGCCGCCAAACTGGGTTTGGGTGGGAAATCCGCTGGTGTTGTTCACTACACCGTTTGCGACAATGTTCATGGGGATGGTATCCTTCGGATACCGGTAAGTGAATAGTTCTTTCAGCCTGATGTGATGTATAAACCCTGCATGCACATACCACCGCAAATTAGGCTGTGCAATTAAATTGGCTTTAATGCCGGTAGTTATGTTCATCTCGTTCAGGTAACAGGAATAACTCAATGGCGCACGGGCATAGTTGTTATCCAAATTGGTTTTGTGTACATCGAATGTGGTTTGCGAATACAACAAAGACGTAGTAAACGCAAAGCGGTCAACAAATAAAAACTCCTGCTGAAAGCCCACCATAAAAGAAGCACCCCGCGAAAACGGTTTTCTTTGGCGAACGGTATCATCGGCAAACGGATTGCTCAGTATAGTTCCCGTAACATTTGCCATGGGACCAATAGAGTAGGTGAAAATTTTCCTCTTTTTCTTCGGAAGCAAATTCTCTTCTTTCTTTTCTGCATTCCACTCCTCCTCTTTTGTATTCAGCAGGGCAAACATGGTGTTGAGTGCGGTTACTTCCTGTTGGGTTTGTGCAGAGGTTACCGGAACTTCGGTTTGCAAACTTCCCTTTTCAGCAGCCACACTTTTTTCATCGCTTAACTGTTGAGCCTCTTTCTTATCTCGTTTTGCTACGGTTTTTCGGTTGCCGGAACCTTTTCCCGTAGTTACTTCCACCATCTGCTTTTCCGTATTTGACGTTTCACGTTTCATATTTGATGTTTCCCATCTCCTATCTCCACTCTCACTCTCCCCATTTGACATTTTACTTTTCACGTTTGACTTTTCCCGTTTCCCCTCCACCATCTCCCGTTTCCCGTCCCCCGTTTCATCTTTCCCATCTCCCATCTCACCTTTCCCGTTTCCCATCTCCCATATCCCGTTTGTTCTTTCTATCTTCTCTGCCAACTGCCTGCTGCCTACCATCTTGCCCGCTTCGTACCCGAGTACGGCAAACAGCAACAGTCCGGCTGCTATACCGCCAAACCACCACCAAAGGAAACCTCTGCGTTTTTTCTTTTCATCGAGCATGGCTTCCATTTGCTCCCATGCCTGCGGGTCGAAAGGATATTCCACTCCTTTCAGTTTTTCGCGCAATTGTTTATCGGCATTACTTTCCATAAACACTCACTTTTACTTTATTCTGTTCAATAATCATATCCTGTAGTTTGGCACGTGCTTTTGCCAGGTTCGATTTCGAAGTGCCTTCGGAAATTCCCAGCAAATCGCCAATTTCTTTGTGGTTGTAGCCCTCCACCACATACAGGTTAAACACCGTGCGGTAAGCAGGAGTGAGCCTGTTTACAAGACGCATAATATCTTCCGCACTCATATCCGAAATAACATCCGAAGTATCTTCCACGTACACCGTTTTTTCAATATCGCTGTGCTGGTGGCGAAGCTCGGCACGCAGGTAATCGAGGGCGGTGTTTACCATAATGCGGTAAATCCACGCTTCGAGGTTGCCGCCTTTGGCTGCAAAGCTTTCGATGGTTTTAAAAACTTTAAAGAACGCCATGTTCAATATTTCGGTTGCCTGCTCGCGGTGCGAAGAATACCGCATGCATACCCCGAACATCTTGCCGTAGTAGCGTTCATACAGCCGCTTTTGGGCAAGGCGCTCGTTTTTAATGCAGCCTTGTATCAGTTCTTCTTCTATCACGCTGAAAGCGATTTCCATTGATAAAGGTATTAGTTAAGCGTGAATGGTTAACCGTGCAACTGTTTCGCCTCCCATTAACCATTCATGCTGAACGATTAACCAATTTTACTTCTCCACCGGAATTCTACTCAGCAGCGTAATATTTTGCACGTTGGTATAATCGTACTGATACAAACCATCATCGCCAATCATCAGCAATTTGTTGTTGAACGGAATTACATCAGTAGCCTGTATGTTGCTTACATGCACCACAGGGGTAGCGGGTATTGCCACCGGGTTGGCAGCATCCATCACTTTCAGCCCCGCAGCGCCATCGCAAATAAACAGGGCGTTTCCATCTTTACCCAAACCATGCGGGTTGGTCATTGGCACGGTGTGCACCAAAGTGGGGTTAGCAATGTTCTGAATATTTACTACCTCTAACTGATTGGTAAAAGTGTTGCAGGGTGTTCCATCGCGCAGGGTTACATACGCATAGTCGCCATCTACAATTACCGGATCGCAGGCAGTGGCGTGTGTGTAATTGGAAACAAACACCGGATTATCCGGATTGCTTACATCGTAAATAAACATGCCTGTGTTAGAACCAATAAACAGGCGGTTGTTGTACGGAAAAATGGTTTCAATGTTGAAGCCAACGCTCGAAGTGCCGCTTGCCACCGGATTGGAAGGCACGCTGATGTTAAAGCGATTCAGATTCCGGCTATCTACTACATACAACCTATTGTTGCTGATGGTAAAGCGTGCCATAGAACCGCCAATGCCCGGGGTGTTTGGGTTGTAGTTTACCGCAGTACCCGAAGTGTTGGTAGCGTTCATTACCACATCGCCTTCCATCCATGGACCACCTCCCCACCAGCCTCCGCCTCCGCCACCACAGTCGGCATTCACTTTTTCTGTTTTCTCCACTTCTTTCCAATCAACCACTACGCCTTTTTCGGGGTCGGCATGGTAGCCTCCGGTAAAGGTTCGCTGAGGGAGGGCGTTTTCTATTCTTTTAAGCACGGTAATGCTTTGCGGGTTTGTAATATCCAACGCCAGTAAATCAATATAACTGTCGGCATACAACACATTGCCGGTGGCTGCTATATCCACATTGCCGGGAATATTGATAAAGCCGATGTTTTGCGGAGCCGAAGGGTTGCTGTTGTTAATGATGTGAATGCCTTTGTTCACTTCGCTCACAAAAATATAGTTCCCCTTAAGGTAAATTTTGCCGGGCTTTTTCAGCGGCTTGGCGGGTTCCGATTTTACCGCGCTGCGAAGTTCATCGTAGCTCATATAAACCGGTTCGTAGGTTTTGTAGGTAATGGTTTGCACGCACTTGTCTTTTTTGCACGAAGTCAGAAAGAAAAGGCTTAACAGCATAAGCGATGCGAAGGGTTTCAGCGATGCGGATTTCATAGTGTTTTTGTTTTTGTGGAATAATGAAAGCAACGGTTTTCGGGATTGAAACGTTTGGGATAGTGAAAGCGTTGCCTCGGCAATGAAACTTTTTAAACATGGTCTGACCTTGGTCAGACAAAAAAACCGACAAATGAAATACTCTGCCATTTATGTCTTACTGCTAACTGCGTCCATGGCATTCGCCCAGTCTGAAATTGAAGATGTGGTGTACCTGAAAAACGGAAGTGTTATCCGCGGCAAAATAACCGAGCAAAAATTTGGCGAAAGCCTGAAAATTGAACTGCTGGGCGGCAGCGTATTTGTTTTCCGCGAAAGCGAAATTGACAGCATCAAAAAGGAAAACATCCGCAAAGCGAAACTAAACCGCCTGAAGACCGACTACTACCGCAAAGACCGCGGCTTTCAGAACATCAGCCAGGTGGGTATTATTTACGGAGTGGCTTTAAAAAACAACGACAACTATACCGATTACTACTATAACAACAACCGGGACGATATCGGCATTTCCATTCACACCATTAACGGCTACCGTTTTTGGTCCTATTTGTTTGTAGGGGCAGGAGTGGGTATTGACCGCTTTATTTCCTACCGCCAAACCTTCTCTCCATTTTATGTACGCGTTGCCAGCGAGTTTCTGAAACGCAAAGTAACGCCCTTTGTGTTTGTTGATGCCGGCTATGCGGTAATGTGGAAACAACCTTCCAACGATTATCAGACTTTCCGCAGCAAAGGAGGTGCTTATACTTCTGCCGGAGGCGGAATACGCATTTTTACCCGCAGCCGCGCTTCGGTAATGCTTAGTGCCGCTTACCGCATGAACATGAGCGAAACCAAATGGTGGTACACCCAATGGAACGAGGGCACCTATTACACAATTAAGCGCACCTACCAGCGTATGGTGGCGAGTGTAGGGGTTACGTTTTAAGCAGATTATATTTACAGGGTGAAGAAGGACAAACCCTACCACTCCATCCGTAAGCCTAATTTTCTCGGAGGCAAAAAGGCTTTCCATGAATTTTTGGAGAAGAACCTTGTTTATCCTGCCGAAGCATTGCAAAACAACATTCAGGGAACCGCTCATGTAAAGTGCGAAATAAACGACCGCGGAAAAGTGCTGAAAGCGGAAAGCATCCATAAACTCGGCTATGGGTTGGACGAAGAAGCAGAAAGACTTTGCCTGCTCATGCGTTTTGAAGATACCACCGAGCGCGGGCTAAAAATAAAACACACCCAAACCATGAAAATTCCTTTTGTGCTGCCACGGCAGCAGGAAATAAAAATTACCTACCACACCACACCCGCCCCTGCCCAAAAGAAAAGCACCGGCTACAGCTACACCATAAAAATATAGGGACAGCAAAATACGCTGCCCCTATAGTAACCAACCCAATCCTTCCCGGACTTTACTCGCGAGGTAATATGGCTATCTCCTCTTCCAGCCTGCCATCGCGGAACATGCGGAGATAGTGTTTCTTGTTTTCCATTTCATCGCTGCTCAAATTGTAGTCATAGGTGTATTGCCCTTCGCGCTGCATTTCGTTGTTTACATACACCTTTTTCATGCGGTTGTTTTCATCGAACAGCGCTATGAGCACTTTGGCGGTGCGGCTAACGCTGTAGCTTAAACTTCCCGAATAAACCGTTCTTGTTCTTACTACCCGTTGCGGTTCACTGTAACTGCTTCCGTTATTACCTTTATAGATATCGGTAAGCGATATTCCCTTCACTTTTGCTACAAACCTGCGGAGGTCGTACATCTGTGTGGTGTCATCGCTGTAAATGCTCGAAAGTTCGTAGCCATCGGTAAGGCACCACAAGGCTTTTTGTGCAGCATCGGTTTGGTAGCGTTTGCGGCTAATGAGTTCGGCAAGGCTTAATATATTTCCACTAAAGCGTTTGCCCAAATTGAATGTTTGTTTTTCCGATGGGCTTCCGTCATGCGCTTCGGTACACATAGCATAAATGCGATAGTTCTTCTTTTGTTTAGGAGCCAGTTTCACCATAAGCGTTTGCGTAACCATCATGGTTTGAATGCTGCTGTCGGCAGGCTCTAATTTGTAGCCGTATTCTAAGTTCAGCAATAAATCATCGGTAGAAGTATTCGCAATTTCCATAGCCATACACGGACCCACATGCGATGAAACATACAAACCCGAAGTGTCGGACTTTGCTCCGTTCATCTTCACATTCACCAATTTTTTCTGCACGGCTTCCGAAAGTTTGTAACTAACCTCGGCAGCCCGGCTGTTTGCAACCAACAGCGCCATTATGGTAACCACTATTCCCGCTTTCATACGCTTGTTTGTTTTTGTATAACTCTGTGATGTGCCAAACGGAACAACTCCATAAATTTTTTCTGCATCATTTTTTGTTTGCTTTTGCATTAGTACATAATCATGCAACAGTTGTTCTTCTTACAACCTAACATTCAAACGATGATGCATTTAGGATAACGAATTCGCACATTCATTTATTATCTTGCCGCAAAATTCGGCACATGCTGGTGATAGGAATTACAGGCGGCTCCGGCTCGGGGAAAACTACCGTGGTAAAAAAAATACTACGGCATTTTTCATTAGAGAAAGTAGCAGTGCTGCATTTAGACAGTTACTATAAAGATAACAGCCACCTGCCGCACGATGAACGCGCCAACATCAATTTCGACCATCCCGATGCATTTGAATTTGAGTTGCTCTACAGCCATATCCGCAGTTTAATGGAAGGCAAAGCAGTGGAAGAACCCATTTACGATTTTATTACCAGCACCCGCAAAACCGAAACCGTTCACATTGAACCCAAGCATGTAATTATTGTAGAAGGCATTTTGCTTTTCAGCGATAAGCGCATACGCGATTTGTGCAACATAAAAGTGTTTGTAGATGCCGAGCCGGATGAGCGGGTTATACGCATTATTGAGCGCGATATTAAAGAGCGCGGGCGCACCGTGCAGGATGTGCTCGACCGCTATCAGGTTGTAAAAAACATGCATATTCAGTTTATTGAACCCACCAAGCGCTTTGCCGATATTATTATTCCGCAGGGAGGCGAAAACGAAGTAGCGGTGGATATGATGGTGGCGATTATTAAAATGAAACTGCAACAGGAAGAAGTAAATGCTTAATACTTAAAAATCAATTCACCGTTCTACTAAAAAGAAGCACCATGAAAAAGATAATTCCTGCATTGTTTGTACTGGCAGCTATGAGCGTTATACCCGGCTGCAAAAAAGGCGGATTGAATGTTTTTACTATTCAGGACGATAAAAACTTCGGTTTGCAAATGGAAGCAGAGATAGCATCTAATCCTTCGCAGTTTCCGCTGCTCAGCAAAACACAGTATGCTTCTGCTTACAATTACCTCGAAAGCATGAAACAAACCATTTTAGCTTCTGGGCAACTGAAGTACGCCAACGAATTTCAATGGAAACTTTACATCATACAGGACGATGCCACCCTCAACGCTTTCTGCACTCCGGGCGGTTACATTTACATCTACACAGGGTTGATTAAATATCTGGATAACGCTTCCTCGCTGGCAGGTGTGTTGGGGCACGAAATGGCGCATGCCGACCAGCGCCATTCTACACAACAACTCACCAAACAATATGGTTTGTCGCTGTTAGTGGCGGTAGTGGCAGGCACTACCAATGCCGGGCAATTAGCCGAAATAGCCGCGGGGCTTACCTCGCTCGCTTTTAGCCGCGACCACGAAAAAGATGCCGATGAACACTCAGTAAAGTACCTGTGCCCCACCAAGTACAAAGCCGAAGGCGCATCGTATTTTTTTCAGAAGTTAGAAGCCGGAGGCGTTTCGTGCAGCAGTTTGGAAGCGTTCTTCAGCACGCACCCGTGCCCCGATAACCGCGTAGCCAATATTCAAAGCAATGCCACTTCGCAAAACTGTGCAGTTAACAACAACATTTCAGCGAACGAAGATGTGGCTGCTTACAATGCTTTTAAGGCAAGTTTGCCATAGGGGAATAGAAGTATTCCGAAACGTTTCGCTACCCTTTCCGTGTTTTCTACCTTCACACCATGTTCCACAAACCTTTCGAAGTATATCTCCTCTGCCTGCTGTTGTTGCTGCTTTCGCTTTCGGCTTTTTACGGTGGCGGTGCACTCATTTTAAAACCCGATGGCTCTTTGCTGCAAATGGAACCCTGGCTAAATGAAATACCCTTCCCTAATTATCTCATTCCCGGAATCATCTTGTTTGTAATGAACGGCTTGCTCCCTTTGTTAGCGCTTATCGGATTGCTGTTTCGACCCAAGTGGGAAATATTAAACCGGCTTAACGTGTACAACAACTGCCATTGGGCATGGACATTTTCGCTCTACAGCGGCATTATTTGCATAGCGTGGATTATTGCACAGCAATTTCTCACCCAGTATTTTATCGCGCAACCCATAGTGGCGCTTGCCGGTTTGCTCATTATCGTTTTCAGCCTTATGCCGAGGTTAATGAAGCATTACCAAATGGCATGATAAAATTCATTCCGCTGCCGGTGTATTGTTTCGGTTTTTTGCACAAAACATTTTTATGCAAGGTGTTGTAGTTTACAAAAGCCGTTACGGAGCCGCAAAGCAATATGCATTGTGGTTGGCAGAGGCATTAAACATTCCGGCATTAACCGAAAAAGAAGCAGATGAAACTGCCCTGCGCCACTGCAATTACATCATAGCCGGCAGTTCTATTTACATGGGGAAAATTATGTTGAAAGACTGGCTGACGAAGAATACCGGCTTATTGAAAAACAAAAAGATTTTCCTGTTTATAGTTGGCGCTGCTCCACCTGAACAAACAGAAAAAACCCGCCAATATTTTTCCGATAACATACCAGCTGACTTGCTGCAACAAAGCAGTTGCTTTTATCTGCAAGGCAAATCAATATTCAGCGAGTTGAGTTGGCTCGATAAACTGTTGCTGAAAGCAGGCGCGCACTTTGCCCCAACTCCCGAAGACAAAAAAGCCATGCTCACCGATTTCAATGCAATAAACAAACACAACCTCAATGAATTGTTGAGCGCAGTAAAGCAATTGCAGCAATAAACTACACCGCATTGGCGCAAGCCATACCATCCATGGCAGCACTTACAATGCCGCCTGCATAACCGGCACCTTCACCGCAAGGCAACAGATTTTTAATTTCTGGATGGCGCAGTGTTTCCTTGCTGCGCGGAATACGCACCGGGCTGGAAGTACGGCTTTCTACACCCACCAGTATTGCTTCGTTGGTGCGGTACTTCGGCATTTTCTTTCCAAAGTCAATCAGTGCTGCACGCAAACTTTCGTCAATAAACGCAGGGAGAATTTCAGATAAGTTGTACGAAGTAAGGCCCGGTTGGTACGAAGTGCGGGGCAGTTGCGTAGAGTGTTTCTGCTGAATGTAATCTTCCATGCGCTGTGTCGGAGCAACAATGCTGCCTGTAGCGGCAAATGTTTTTTGCTCTACCTGTTTCTGAAATTCCAAAGCTGCTAAAACGCCATGTGCGGAAAGGTGTTTCCAGTTTTCGGGGTTTACCGCAACTACTAATCCGCTGTTGGCAAAAGGTCCGTTGCGCTGGCTGCTGCTCCAACCGTTTACCACGGTTTCACCGGCATTGGTAGCAGCCGGGCAAATAACCCCGCCCGGGCACATGCAAAACGAAAACACCCCGCGCCCGAATGCCTGCGTAACCAAACTGTACGAAGCAGCCGGTAAAAATTTTCCTCGCTCGCACTTGTATTGAATGGTATCAATTAACTCCTGAGGATGTTCTACACGTACACCCAGTGCAAAAGGTTTTGCCTCGATAGTAATATGGTGGCGGTGCAGCAGTTCAAAAATATCGCGTGCCGAATGGCCGGTTGCCAAAATCACTTGTTGCACGGCAAATGTTTTTCCATCGCCAGCAATCAGCCTTTTAATGGTGCCGTTATCAATAACCACATCTGTCAACTTGGTATTAAAGTGCACTTCGCCTCCGTGCTCAATAATGGTTTGCCGCATGTTTTCAATAATGCGCGGCAACTTGTTGGTGCCTATGTGCGGATGCGCTTCATAACCTATTCGCTCATCGGCTCCGTGTTCAATAAACACATCCAGCACTTTTTTGATGTCGCCTCTTTTGGTGCTGCGGGTGTACAATTTTCCATCGCTGTAAGTTCCCGCTCCACCTTCGCCAAAGCAGTAATTGCTTTCGGGGTTGATGTACAAATTACGGTGTATAAGCGATAAATCTTTTATGCGCTCGCGTGCCGGTTTGCCGCGCTCCAGTATAATGGGTTTTATGCCGCGCTCCAATAATTGCAGGGCGGCATAAATTCCGGCAGGCCCCATACCTATAATATGGCAGGTGTTTGCTTCCGAAACTTTTTGAAAAGAGAAGGTGCGTAAATCCTTTTCGGCCTTTTCAGGATGCAGATACACTTCTGCCTTCAGCAAAAACACAACGGGCTGCTTGCGCGCATCCAACGATTTGCGGATGATTTTTATCTCACTTATTTTCTGAACAGGAATTTGAAGCTGGCGGGCAGCTTCCGCTTTTATAGCATCTGTATCTGCTGCGGCTTCGGGCAAAAGCCTTAACTCAATTTGCATGGACATGGTTAGGTGTTTATCCTAAAACATGGCGAAGGTAAAAACAATCACACTACACAAAGATTTCTCACTTCTATTAACACCATGTGCTTTCTTCCGGCTTTTACACCTGCTTCGTCCAGCAAAGCCGTATTCAATTGAATGTCGCGGCAAAGCACAATCCCTTTGTCTAACAGGGTTTGCTTTTCGCGCTGCGTAAGCGAAGTAATGCAGGTAATGGGATGCAAACCCGTAATGTCAATCATTTCGCGAAGGCTTCGCCCAAGCGGAAAATCCCAGCCTACTAATTCCAGTCCGCAACACAATCCGTATTTCACCGCATCGTCCGAAAACTTAGTGTTGGTTACCACCCAGCCTTTAAATTGTTTATCCGCGTTTTCGCGCAGGGTTGATTGTTGCTCCTTTAAGTCCAGAAAACGCGATTGTATGTAAAGCGGAACTTTTACATCGCACACGTAGCCGCGCTGGTTATGAAACTTGCATTCCATAAAATGCACTGTGCCGTTGGCGGTTGCCAGCACATCTACCTCGTGCGTTACACATTTGCCTTGCACAAACCGGTTGGTAACGGTTTCAAAACCCTGACTGCGGAAAAGTTCCGACACGTATTTTTCGAACGGAAAGCCACTGGGGCCCAAATCCATAATCGCATTCTTTAAGCGATACTTGGCTGCCAAAGGGCGCGAATATGAGCGCAACATATCAAACGCCTTGCGGTAAATTTCTCCGGTCGAAATGCCTTCGTACAACTCACCCGAAATTTCGCGCAGAATTTTTTCGGCTAAAAAATCTTCGGCACCGGCTCGCAGCAGCGAACGCTTCAGTTTGCTTTCGTTAAACGGAACTAAGTTGCCCGATGCTTTAAGTATGTTAACCGGCTTTTTCTTTTTCATGCAACAACACTGTGTTGTTTACTTGGTTGATTTGGAATCTTCCACACTGCCTTTCTTCCAGTATTTTGCTCCGCGCTCGTTCAACTGAAAAGTTCGGGAAATGGTAAAGCCCAAACGGAAAGCACCCTGCAGCCAGTTGGCATTGTTGTACGGCAAAAAATCCTGCTCTAACATGCCGCGGGTATTGGTTAAGTTGATATGGAAAACATGTCCGCCTGTTTCAAACTCAAAACCCAAGTTAACTGCCGGGTAATACGGGGCATTTTTTAATCCCCGCACCATCGGAAAATACTCCCTGCCGCCCACACCGGGTTTTATGATGGGAAGAAAATATTCGAAAATGAACCCTGCGCGCTGCGTGAATTTTGCCCTGCCCGAAAAGCCGAGAAAGAACATGCCGTTTTTATCGTTGTGCGGCACGCGATTGCGCCAAACAAACGTGGGCGATAGTTGTAGCGATAACCACTTGGTGGCTTTACAGGCAACTAACGCTTGCATTGTGTACGACATACGGTCGGCAAAACCATTGTAGCTGTTTTTGGGGAAATAGTTAAGCGATGCAGGGTTGTTTGAGTTTTTCATGCTTGAAATAGACGCATTGGCAAACAGCGTAATGGTAACCGGAATTTTGAAGTCTTTGGTTTGTTTCAGCACGCGGTACTTAATGTTGCCGTTCCACAATTCGCGCAGGGGACCCGCGCCTTTGGCTCTTCCTATACCGATGGTTAAATCATCGGTGGCACCATATTCAAAAGCAAAAAGAATATCAGCTGCCTGGTCGAAACCAAACATGGAATGCACATGGTCGTTATTCGAAGCCGCCATATCGCCAAAACGGTGGCTTATGCGAAAATCAAGCGCGTACTTTTTTACTGTTTCGATGGAATGAGCACTGATAACACGCGTGGTTTTAAACGTATAGGCGATGTATTCGCGTTTTGGTTTCTGTTCATCCAACAGTTCATCCAACACATCGGTTTGGGCAAACAAACTACAAACAGAAAGCAACGCAACAGGGAGTAGGGTAAATTTTTTCATGGGTACAAAATTGAGTTTTGCCTGAAATAACAAAAGGCGATTTTAATGAATCGCCTTTACTTTTTGCCCGCTAAGGAAGGTGCCGGGTTAATTCTTTACGTACTTCTGAAAAATAAAATCAACGTTCACTTTAATTTCTTCGGCTAAACTGAGCACTACTGCCTTAGGTATTTTTATTTTATGGTCAGAAAGTTTTACAACGAACGATGAAACCGCCTGATAAGGCTGCCCGTTTTTAATGGTGAGTTTGCCCTTTATATCTCGCTCCTGTTTTACCCCGTGTACTTCAAAAGTTCCTTTCAAAGTAACATCGTACGTTCCATCAGCTGTAAAATCTAAATCTTCCGCAATCACCGCATCTAAAATTCCGTACGGATATTTTTCACTTTCCATGTAGTTCTCGTTAAAGTGCTCTTGCATCAGCTTTTTGGTAAACGAAAAGGTGGTCATGGCAACCTTGGCGTACACCTTTTTTGTTTGCGTGTTCAACACACACACTGCTTTACTCGATTCGGCTTCAATGTTTTCGATTGGTGTAGTAGAAAAGAAACTAATGCTGCCGTTAGAGCAGGAGTAGGTATTGGCATATTTATCAGTTTGTGCCACAACACTTGCTGCAACCATAACCGCACAAACAATAGCAACAATAGTTTTCATAACACCTCCCCTTTATTACTTAACGCTATTGCGGGTAATTATTTTCCGCCCAGCAATGTAAGTAAGCAATCAAACTGTCTGCCAGTTTTGGTGCGCCCTGCGGCATGGGAGTGCAACCCTGCCTGTGTTTAACAGTGCATAACACATCTTTTGTTTGAAAGGCATTTTTTGCGCCATCGTATGTTGCCAGATTTATTCCATTATAACCGAAAATGGGGTCGTGGCAGGCAATGGCAGCGCAACTGTTGTCTAATATGGCTTTAACCTTTAGGTTGTAGGTGTTTGCAGACTGGTCAATAGTTGTGCAGTCAATATCAGCAGGTGGTTGTGCTTTATCCTTCGCACATGAATGAACGACTGTTGCCAAGACCAGCATTAAAGAGGGGACAATGAATTTGCGAATCATTTACAGCTTAAATATTTTCTTCACGGTTGAAGCATTGCCCGATGAAATTTTTACCATATAAACACCTGCCGCCAGATTGCTTACCTTAAATGTGCGGGTGTAAAAGCCTTCGTTGATAGTTTCGTCAAACATGTTGTTTACCAATTCTCCGTTCAAATTGTAAAGTCCGGCAGTGGCATCCATAGTTTCAGTAGCGTTAAACGACAAACCAAATTCGCCTGATACAGGATTAGGAAAAACAGTTAAATCGGCAACTTTAGTTGACAAATCATTTATTGAAGAAGGATTGGCGCTTATAGTAACAGAACCTTTGTAAATCACATCTCCTAAAGCTGATCCGTCATTATCGGCAGTGTTATAGGCGTAGTAGAAAGTTACATCACCGGTTGAAGCAGGTGGTGCAGTCCACTTAAATACCCATTGCTTAAAACTGCTGGCGTTCAGATGCCCCATGTATTTATAGTTACCGGCTGTTTTAATTGCAGTAGTTGCAGCATTAGTTACAGTAAATGTGCCTGCCATGTTGTTAGCAGCGTCTAAAGCAATAATCTGAAAGCCATATCGTCCGGTAAAAGCAGTAGGCAGGAAAGCGATATTGTATGCTGTACCGCCATCGTAACTGAAAGATGAATTGAGCGGAGTAGTAGGTGTGCCTGTACCAATATTAATGGTAAGATCGTTCGAAGAAGGCGTTAGTGCCGGTGAGGGATGACAACCGCTTTGTGCACACGATTTTCCGGTAATGGGGTCGCCAGCGCTTCCCGCAGGGGGCTTGGATATTTCGGAATTTACGGTAGTGGTGTTGAAAAGGATGGCTGCCATTACCAAAGCAGAACCAAGGAGTAAAAGTTTTTTGTTCATTGTTGTGTTGTGTTTAAATCAAAGAAAGTAATTTTAAGTAGTTGCAACAAGGTTTTCAATAATTGGGCAGAAATTTACAATTGCTCTTAAGGCTTAAGTACTTGTTCGGTTGCTTTTTTGGATAATACCCTCCGCACAATTTTTTCTATGTTGCCTTTTTCATCAATTACAAAAGTAGTGCGATGTATGCCTTCATAATGCCTGCCGTAAAGTTGTTTCGGACCCCATACTCCGTATGCGTTTATAACTTTCATGTCTTCATCTGCCAGCAAACTGAAAGGCAGTTTGAACTTGGCAATAAACTTTTTGTGCGATTCGGGAGAGTCGGGGCTTACGCCCAACACCACATAACCTTGCTTTGTAAGGAGCGAGAAGTTATCGCGAAAGTTGCATGCTTCCTGCGTACAGGTAGGCGTGTCATCCTGCGGATAGAAATAAAGAATGAGTTTCTTACCGGCAAAATCTTTCAGCGAAATAGATTTCCCATTCTCGTCTTTTGCTTTGAATGCAGGCGCTTTGTCGCCTTCGTTAAGCGTAGTTGCCATAGTTTACCAATTGAATTTTATTGAATGCTCGGCTGTGTTTTTTCGTTCATCGGTAACAACCGTTTTAAAAATATGTTCACCGCTTTTTAACTCGGACGAAATATAGTGCGTTAGCGTAGCGCTTTTGGCATCGTATTCAGTAACCACCCATTTACCGTCTATGTAGGTATCAAAATCAGCAACGCCCGAAAGGTCGTCCGAAATTTTCAGCATAATTTTCCGGTAGCTCCGCATGTTCTTTCCGGCAGTAATGTTTATTGGAACAATTTTGGGGGCTGTAGTATCTGCCATTACATAAAACTGCCCGAACTCGCGGGCTTTGGCGGCTATAAAACCGTTCTCAAACTTTCCGCCTTTACACGCTGTTGCTCCGGCTTTATCTTTATGCATTACCACTGCTTTGTCTTTCAGTTCTGCCGGTAAGCTATCGGCCTTTACCCATACAATGAACCAATCAAACAGGTGCACATCGCTATTGCTTAACTGATGGACTTTTGAATAGATTTTCGCATTGTTCGGTGGTGTTTCCGAATAGGAAACATACAAATCATCGAACAGGCAGCCTTTAGGTATCTCCACTTTAAAATCTGATGTGCCGAACTCGTTTGCATGGTCATAATCGAAGCGGGTGGTGTAGTTAAATTCTTTCGCTTTAAAAGTCGTGGCGGCTGCATCGTGCTTCAACTTCATACGCACCTGCGAAACATTGCCGTTAAAGTCAGTTATCTCTATATGAACAGAATGCTCCTTGCCATCGCTCAAATCAATTTCACCGGCATTGATGATATCAGAATAGATACCGCAACTATTGCCCGGCTCGGTAAAACATTTGTGGTAACTCTTTCTGCCTTCGTTCATAAACACCGGATAATCTACATGCGAAATCACAAAGCGCCTTTCAGGAAAACTAAGTTTGTTGAACCCCGCGCTGTATATCATTTTGTTGTCGTCAAAAACTGTGAGGTTGTAGATACCCATGTGCGCTTCTGTGGCATTCATTACATCGTACGCATTTACCGAAAAGCCAACACGCTTTGCGTTCATTCTAATTGTACCACCGGTAAATTCATAAACCCCGTTTTGCAATACCGGGCGAATGCGGTAACCATCGCTGCGGTGTTTAAGACTGTCGAGCGGATAAAATTTGAGAAAGCCCACAATCGGTTTCAGATCGTCTTTCAATTTATAGCCGAACAGCATGGGGTTGTAAGTATTATCCAGCGTATCGCGAATTTCAAAATGCAAGTGCGGCCCACCGCTGCCGCCTGTATTGCCGCTTAATGCAATTACCTCTCCTTTCTTTACAGGCAATTCTTTTTCGCTCAAATTAAAGTCAACGGCAAACGACTCGCGGGCATATTGCTCCTTCCGCAATTTTTCCGCAATGGGAGTCGAAAATTCTTTCAGATGGGCATACACACTCACCCAGCCGTTCGGGTGGCGGATATACAAAGCATTTCCATAGCCGGCTCCCGAAACATTAATGCGGGAAATGTAGCCATCAGCAACAGCATAAACTTTCAATCCTTCCTGCTGATTGGTCCGAAAATCAAGCCCGGTATGAAAATGTGCTTTGCGCGGCTCTCCAAAGTTTCCCGCCAGCGTAAGCGGTATCTCCAACGGAGCACGGAAATAATCCTGCGGAGGATAAGCAATACTGTCAACCTGTGCTGTGGCAAAGGTGTTGAGCATTGTAAAAACGTATAGAACAAGAAAATTCATAGCTGTAGGTTGCAATAAAACACAACATTGCTGTGAGGTTGCATAAAAACCTTGCCAAAGAAATTCGCTGATGGATTGCCTGTGCGTTCTAAATTGCACACCAAGGCGGCTCAAACATACACGGACTTCGTCATTGGTTTACTCGTGCGGGTGAATACACCACCACCCTTAATCCGAAGCGGCTTTTGTGTCTAACGGTAATTGTCAACTTTGCATGCAATAATGCAAGCATAAATATCCGCATGAAACAGAAACTCCATCTCACCTTTTTCGCACTCCTTCTTTTCTTTCAAACTAATGCTCAGGTAAACCCTAATTACAACGTAACTGTTGTACGCGACAGTTTTGGCGTGCCGCATATTTTCGGAAAAACCGATGCCGATTGTTCTTACGGATTAGTTTATTGTGCATTGGAAGATGATTACAAAACAGTGATGTGGGGTTTATTGCTTGCCCGTGGTAAGCTGGGTTTAATGCTCGGCATTGAAGGCGCTAAAATTGATTATGCTGTTCAGTTATTGGGTGTGCCCGATTTTATTGAGAAGCATTACGAAACCGATTTGTCGCCCGAAACAAAAAAACTACTGATTGCCGGAGCGGCAGCAGGTAACGATTGGGTAAAGAACAACCCCGACAAGATTCAATTCAAAAATTTGCTGCCTATTCGTCCCTCCGATTTTATTGCTGGTTATATGCTCAGTATGGCGCTAATGACCGGTGTTGATGGCGCAATAAAGAGTGTGGTGGGCGAAACGGTTCCTACTATTGAATACAACCGGAATGCACGCGGCAGCAATGCCTTAGCCATGAATTCAAACATTACCGCTGACGGAAGTGTTTATCTTGATTGCAATGCTCATCAACCATTGGAAGGACCTATGAGTTGGTACGAAGCACACCTGCAAAGCGAAGAAGGCTTAAACATTCTTGGCGCAACATTCCATGGTGCGGTTTCTATTTTTCACGGTACTAATGAAAATTTAGGTTGGGCACACACAACCAATTATTTCGATGCTATTGATATTTACCAACTGGAACCCGACCCTAAAAAGAAGAATCATTATTTGGTGGATGGCAAAAGTTACAAACTGGAAACAAGCCGCGCAAAGCTTTCAGTTAACCTGTCAAAAAAGCCATTAGAGAAGAAATTTATCCTTACCATAGGGAAGAAAAAATGGTGGAGCATGTACGGAGCCACCTATAAAAACAAGAAAGGCATGTTTGCCATTCGTTTAGCAAGTAACATGACTTTAATGAGTGTAGAAGAGTGGTACAAAATGAACAAAGCCAAAAACTTTACCGAGTTCAAACAGGCACTTGAAATGAAGGGCATCATTAACCAATACGTAACTTATGCCGACCGCTTTGACACCATTTACTGCGTAAGCAACGGAGCAATGCCCATACGAGCGGAGGGGTACGATTGGGAGCACACCGTTCCGGGCAATACCATGAAAACTTTATGGACTGAATTTCTCCCCCACGATTCGCTCCCTTATGTTTTAAACCCGAAATGCGGTTATGTTTTTGAAGTGAACAACACTTCGTATACCATGACTTCGAAAGATGAAAACCCCGTTGGCAAAATCTGCCACAGCAATGTTTGCTTTGCTGTAAATGAAACCAACCGAAGTATGCGGTTTTATGAAATGATGGAGCAAAAGCAAGGCAGAAAACTGACTTGGGAAGATTTTTTGGAAATTAAATATGATGCTCACTACCCTAAGAAAGTAGTAGCTCCTTTCAAAAATTTCGATTTGGAAGAAGCGTTTCATTTAGACGAAGAAAAATACCCCGACATTGCCGATGCTATTGCAGTAATGAAAGCATGGGGCGTAAACCGCAGAGGCGATATTGCCGACACGAACGCTACATTAGTTTACAAGTGGATTTACGGAACTTATTTTTCGATTGATGATGCCATTGAGAAAAAGTTCATTGACAGCCCTGCCTATAAAATTGAATACTTTGCCGAAGGTGTACGAAAAGCAAAAGCCGAAATGCTCCGCGATTTCGGAACGCTTTGTGTTCCGTTGGGGGAGTATCAGCGCCACCAGCGAGGCGATGTTGACTTGCCCACCAGCGGAGGTCCCGATATGTGGAACGCCAAATACGGAGATAACTATCAAAACGGGAAACGAAGAATAACTGCCGGTGAAAGCTACATACTGCTTACAAAATTTAAGAAGGACGGAAGTTTGCCCGAGTTGCGAAGCATAATGTGTTACGGCAGCAGTAACACTCCCGGTGCCAAACACTACACCGACCAAATGCAGTTGTATGTAAACCAACAAACCAAAGAGCAAAGTCTTAGTAAAGATTGGGCATATAAACATGCCGAACGTATTTACAGACCGGGCGAATAAATTTCCCGACCGACCGTTTGGTAAATTAAAAAGTCTTTGTAGCTTCGTTGTCCGAAACAAATCCACTTCCTTTTTCTTCTCCGTATTGGAGACGGTGCTGTAAGGCGGATCTGGCTTCGGATACAATATGCCTAAACAAAAAGCTGACGAACAAACCATCATCATCGAAGCGCTGAAACTTTTCCGCAAGAAAAGTTACTTCAATACTTCGATGAGTGATATTGCTGATGCCTGCGGATTACAGAAAGGCTCGCTTTATCATTATTTCCCCAGCAAAGAAGATTTAATGAAGCGGGTTATAAAAATGGTGCACGAGTTTTTTAAAACGAATGTGTTCAGCCATGCTTACGATAAAAGCATTCCTCCGCAAAAGCGCTTGGAGAATCTGTTTCAGGCAGCAGAGAAAATTTTTCTGGATGAAGAGAAAGGAAATCTGCTGGGCAACATGGGTGTGGAAACCTCGCTAATGGCACCGGAGTTCAACACATTAGTGCAGCGTTTCTTTTTAGATTTTTTTCATGCCGTTAAAACCATTTACATGGATAAATACGGAGAGAAGATTGCCAATGAGTTGGCGGAAAGAAGCGTGGCGGAAATTGAAGGCAGTTTGATGTTTAGCCGTGTGTTTAACGACCACAGCTATTTAAAGAATACGACAAAAAGAATTTTAAAACGCATTGAAGAAAAACCGGCAGAGGCACCGAAAACCAACGGAACAGTGAAAGCGCAAAAAGCAAAATAAAGCGCTTTACCAAACGTTTGGTCAATTTGGAATAAGCTATAGTTTCGTTGCCCTGTTAAACAAGAGTAAAAGCATGAAATTCAAACACATCATCCTTACAACTTTCCTCTCACTTTTTGTGGTGAGCGGGCTTTGGGCGCAGGATAAGTATGAATATGCCACACTAACATTTGAAGATAAGTTGGTGATGTTCACACAGGAAAAGGTACAAGTCTTTCGCCTAGACACAAGTGAAAATGCTTTCAGGGGCACAATGCGTAGATTGAACACCCTTTCAGGACTTGGTTGGGATGTGTATCAGGTAACAGAAACCCTACTTTCACCACTATCAGATGTTACGCGGTTAACATACCACCTCCGCAGGAAAAAAACTAATAATCAATAATCATTTATAAATAATCAATAACAATGAGCGCAACAGCACAAGAAAAAAAAGCGGTAAACGTAACTCCCGCAAAAGCCAGAAAAATTAAAACCGTTGCCGTGTTAGGCTCGGGTGTAATGGGTTCGCGTATCGCATTGCACTATGCCAACATCGGTCTGAAAGTTTATTTGCTCGACATCGTTACGCCTAACTTGAGCGAAGCCGATGCAAAGAAACCGGCCATGCGAAACAAACTGGTAAACGATGCTTTGGCATTTGCTTTAAAAAGCAATCCGAATCCGGTTTACGACAAAGCATTCGCATCCCGTATAACTACGGGAAACTTTGACGACAACTTAAACCTTATCAAAAATGCCGACTGGATTATTGAAGTAGTGGTGGAGCGCTTGGACATCAAAAAGCAAGTGTTTGAAAAAGTAGAGCAGTTCCGCAAGCCCGGTACTCTTATTACTTCTAACACTTCGGGCATTCCTATTCACCTGATGGCTGAAGGAAGAAGCGATGATTTCCGTGCACACTTCTGCGGCACGCACTATTTCAACCCTCCGCGCTATCTGCGTTTGTTAGAAATTATTCCAACAGCTGAAACTCACCCTGAAGTAATTGACTTTTTGATGAGCTATGGCGATTTGTATCTCGGCAAGCAAACCGTATTGTGTAAAGATACTCCTGCGTTTATCGCCAACCGCGTAGGTGTGTTCAGCATTGCAGCGGTGATTAAGTTGATGCAGGAAATGGACTTGACCATTGATGAAGTAGATGCACTCACCGGAACTTTAATCGGCAAACCGAAGTCGGCAACATTCAGAACAACTGATGTAGTTGGTTTGGACACCATGATTAAAGTAATGAAAGGCGCACACGATAACCTGCCCAACGATGAATACCGCGATGTGCTGCAAGTACCCGATTGGATAATGCAAATGGACGCCAACAAATGGTGGGGTGATAAAAGCGGACAAGGTTTCTTTAAGAAAACAAAAGATGCAAGTGGCAAAAAATCATTCGCTACGCTCGATTGGAAAACACTGGAATACAAACCTTCAGCTAAAACTAAATCTGCTACCACAGAATTAAAGAGCATTGAAGATTTGAAAAAACGTTTGCCGGCTATTGCCAAGCAAACCGACAAACACGGAGAGTTTCTGCGTAAGCTCACTTACTATGTTTCATCTTACGTAAGCAACCGCATACCTGAAATAAGCGATGAGCTTTACAGAATTGACGATGCTATGCGTGCGGGCTTTGGTTGGGAAATTGGTCCGTTTGAACAGTGGGATGCTATTGGCGTAGAGAAGTTAGTTGCCGGAATGAAAGAAGCCGGATTTAAAGTAAACGGCTGGGTAGATGAAATGCTTGCCGGTGGCAATAAAACTTTCTACAAAGTAGAAAATGGCGTGCAGAAGTATTACGACATCCCTTCAAAAACCTACAAAGCCATTCCGGGGCGCGAGGCGTTTATTATTCTCGATAACTACAAAGACCAAAAACCTGTTTGGAAAAATGCGTTTGCGCGTATTGATGATATTGGCGATGGCGTATTGAATGTATCGTGGAGCACAAAAATGAATTCATTAGGTGGCGAAGTAATTGAAGCCATCAATAAAGGAATTGACATTGCCGAGCAACAAGGTTGGAAAGGAGTTGTGTTAGGCCACGACTACCCGAACTTTAGTGCAGGTGCTAACCTGGCAATGATTTTCATGTTTGCTTTAGAGCAGGAATACGATGAATTGGATTTTGCTATTCGCGCATTTCAGGGTGCAACAATGCGTTGCCGTTATTCTTCTATTCCGGTAGTTGCTGCACCACACGGCTTAACGCTGGGTGGAGGTTGCGAGTTTACTATGCATAGCGATGCTGCTGTGGCAAGTGCCGAGACATACATTGGATTGGTGGAAGTTGGTGTAGGTCTTATACCGGGCGGTGGCGGAACCAAAGAAATGGCGCTGCGTGCCAGCGATGCTTACTACAATGGCGACCCTATGATTCCACAATTGGCAGAACGCTTTACCGCTATTGCTACAGCCAAAGTAGCCACTTCCGCTTACGAAGGATTCAGTGTAGGTGTGTTGGATAAAAAGAAAGATTCTGTAGTAGTGAATCAATCGCGTTTGTTGGCTGAAGCAAAAGACAAAGTGCTGGAACTTTACAACAACGGTTATGTACAAAAACCTCAGCGCGATGATATTACCGTGTTAGGCAAAGCCGGATTGGCTGCATTGTATGCCGGTGCGGCTGCTTTCAAAGTAGGCGCTTATGCCAGCGAGCACGATTTCAAAATAGCACAAAAAATTGCTTACGTGCTTTGCGGTGGAGATCTATCTACCGAATCAAAAGTTACCGAACAATATTTGTTGGATTTGGAACGTGAAGCATTCTTATCGCTGTGTGGTGAGAAGAAAACTTTAGAGAGAATTCAAAGCATTTTGACAACCGGAAAACCATTGAGAAACTAATAAACCTTGTAAACGGACTCAACGGATTTCATGGATTATTCTGATAAGAATCAGTTCAAATCAGCAAAATCAGTTTCATCTGTTTACCTGAATAAAACACAAAATAAAAAGATATGGAAGCATACATTATCGCAGGCAGTCGCACTGCCATAGGCAAAGCAAAGCGCGGAGGTTTCCGCTTTATGACACCCGTTGACATGGCTTACTACGCCATCAAAGATTTATTAAAGAAGGTTCCGCAACTCGACCCATCGCGCGTAGATGATTTGATTGTGGGCAATGCTGTTCCCGAAGCAGAGCAGGGCCTACAAATGGCTCGTTGGGTAGCTGTGCGCTCGCTACCTGTTGAAGTTCCGGGAATGACCGTGAACCGCTACTGTGGAAGCGGTGTAGAAGTAATTGGTCTCGCTACTGCAAAAATTAAAGCCGGCATGGCCGATGTAATTATTGCCGGAGGAACTGAAAGCATGTCGCTTGTTCCAACAGTGGGATACAAAACGGTACCGAACTACGAAATCGCGAAAGACCATCCGGAGTATTACATCGGCATGGGATTAACTGCCGAGAATGTAGCAACCAAATACGGCATTACCCGCGAAGAAGCTGATGAGTTTTCACTGAACAGTCACAAAAAAGCCATAGCTGCTATTGAAGCCGGCAAGTTTGCCGCTGATATTGTGCCTGTGGAAGTAGAGGAAACATATTTCGAAGACGGCAAAAAGAAAACACGCAAGTTTACTGTATCGCAAGATGAAGGTCCGCGTGCTGATACTTCGTTAGAAGGTTTAGCCAAACTAAAACCCGCTTTCAAAAATGGCGGACAAGTAACTGCCGGTAACTCATCGCAAACTTCCGATGCGGCTGCATTTGTTTTAGTAGTAAGCGAAAGAGTGGTGAAAGAATTAAACCTTCAACCCATTGCACGTATGGTAACAACTGCCAGCGTAGGTGTTGACCCCACTATCATGGGCATTGGTCCTGTTGCTGCCATTCCAAAAGCATTAAAACAAGCCGGTTTGAAGTTAGATGATATTGAGTTAATTGAATTGAACGAAGCATTTGCGGCACAATCATTGGCTGTTATTAAAGAAGCAAAATTGAATACCGACATCATTAACGTAAACGGTGGTGCGGTTGCTCTTGGTCACCCGCTGGGTGCATCGGGCACATACTTATTCCAAAAACTGATTGGCGAAATGCAACGCAGAAACAACAAGTATGGAATGGTATCGGCTTGTATTGGTGGCGGACAAGGTATTGCCGGAATTTTTGAGCGTCTTTAATTTTTAAACACTATTCAACACAAACAATAATGAACACAACCACTGAAACAAAAACAGTATTAAAAGGCGGAGAATTTTTAGTAAAGGAAACTCCTTTCGAAAATGTTTTTACTAAAGAGGAAATAACCGAGGAGCAAAAAATGTTTGCCCAAACCGCAGCAGACTTTATTGAGAATAAAGTTCATCCTGTTTCTAAGCAAATTGAAAAACAAGAGCCGGGGTTAGTGGTGAAACTATTGCTCGAATCTGCTGAACTCGGATTGCTTGGAGCATCAGTTCCCGAAGAATATGGAGGAATGGGTGTTGACTTCAATACCGATTCGTTCATTAACGAAGAAATGGGAGGCGGACATTCTTTCACGGCTGCGTTTGCCGCGCATACAGGAATTGGCACGCTTCCTATTCTTTATTATGGCACCGAAGAACAGAAACAAAAATATCTGCCCGGTTTATCGAACGGAACCATTAAAGCATCATACTGCTTAACCGAACCCGGAAGCGGCAGCGATGCATTAGGAGCTAAGACCAAAGCAGTGCTTACCGAAGATGGCAAGCACTATATTTTGAACGGACAAAAAATGTGGATTACCAATGCCGGCTTTGCTGATATTCTTACCGTGTTTGCAAAAATTGATGGAGAAAAATTCACCGGATTTATTGTAGATGCAAAAAGTGAAGGCGTGTCGCTTGGTGCCGAAGAAGATAAACTTGGAATAAAAGGCTCTTCAACCCGTCAGGTTTTTTTCAATAATGTAAAAGTGCCTGTAGAAAATGTGTTGGGCGAAATTGGCAAAGGGCACAAAATTGCTTTCAATGTATTGAACATCGGTCGTTACAAATTGTGTGTGCTATCGTTGGGAGGAGCCAAAAAAGTTATCAGTACTTCTGTTAAGTATGCTAACGAACGCATTCAATTCAATGTTCCCATTTCAAGTTTCGGAGCCATTAAACATAAACTGGCTGAAATGGCAGTGAAAGTGTACGCGTGCGAATCAGCCAACTATCGTACTTCGGGTTTAATTGAAGATAAAATCAACGAACTGGCAGCAAAGGGAGTTGATAAAGTGCAGGCAAAATTACAGGCGGCTGAAGAATATGCCATCGAATGTGCCATCTTAAAAGTTTTCGGCTCTGAGGTTCTTGATTTTGTGGTGGACGAAGCCGTTCAGGTGTTTGGCGGAACAGGCTTTAGCGAAGAATATCCGGTGGCGCGCGCTTACCGCGATTCACGCATCAACCGCATTTTTGAAGGAACGAACGAAATCAACCGCTTGCTTGCCGTAGGAATGCTGGTTAAAAAAGCCATGAAAGGCGAAGTAGATTTGTTTACTCCTGCCATGGCAGTTCAAAAAGAACTGATGAGTGTGCCCGATTTCAGCACCGGTGATGCGGAAGATTTTTTTGCAGCTGAAAAGAAAGCATTGCAAAATGCGAAGAAGGCTATACTGATGACAGCCGGTGCAGCCGTTCAAAAATTCATGCAGAATTTAGAGAAGGAGCAAGAGATAATGATGAACATTGCCGACATGCTTATTGAGCTTTTTGCTTGCGAGTCGGTTCTGCTTCGCACCGAAAAACTGATTAGTGTGAAAGGCGAAGAAGCAAGTTCGTTGCAAATTGATATGACCAGAACATACATTAGTGATGCGATGGAAAGAATTAACCTTTCCGGCAAACATGCTATTGCAGCTTTTAACGATGGAGACACACTGCGGATTATGCTTATGGGTTTAAAACGCTTTACCAAGTATGATGCTTACAACACTATTGCGGCACGCAGAAGAATTGCCGATAAACTGATTGCAGAAAACGGATATTGTTTCTAATACAAACCGTCTGACCAAGGTCAGACCGAGTTATGCGGGGATTTTCTGAACGGAAATCCCCGCTTTGTTTTTCTGCCATTCGTAAAGCCCGATGTTCATGAGCAACAACATAGCACCATATAAAAAATCCTCCACAGGAATAGTGCCTATGCGAAAGCCGATATTTTCCGCGTTGTTGTAAATAACCACCGGCAAACCTGTAAGCAAACCATTTACAAACAACATGGGAATAATACTGATGCTGTAAGTAATTAAAAACTTCTCAAACCTTTCGGCACTCAAAAGTAACGATGCAACCAAAAACATTGCCCCTCCAATAAATAGTACCGAAAAAGTGTAAGCTTTTTCAAAAAGAAAGAAGGAAAGAATAAAACCAATAATGCTGATGATGGTAAATGTTCCCTTCACGCTATCAGCCAGCAAGCGCCTTTTGACAAAAAGCAAGATAGTTTCATAGATAAATGTGCAGGCATACGGCACAGTAATAAAGAACAGAAATTCCTCTATGGGCAAACCGAAAAACTTAATGCCAATTATGTATTGGTCGTTAAACTGCCAAACACCATAAGCGGTTTTAAAGTAATCCCATACCAAAAAGAAGATGGAGGTAATAATGTTGGCAGGAACAAAATATTTCCACTTCGAGAAAAAATTGATTCGTGGCTCGAAGGAACGAAACAACGGAATGGAAATGGTAAATGCGTTCAGCAGCAGGTACGTAAATCTCATAAACAGAGATTTAATTCAATGCAGATAGGGTAGTAGCCATATGTTGATTCAACAGTGTTTCAAGCAGTATAGATATTTTCTGAAAATCAGGCACACGAATACGCGCCTCTTTAATTTTATGCACCGGCACTTGCTTTATTTTCTCAAACAGCTTGATGTAGTATTTATAGGCAAGCAACACGCCCCCTCGAGCTTCAACAGGCAATGCCATTATACCTTTGTAGGCTTCGGCAAAGTCGTTGGCAATCTCTGTTTCAATTTTGAGTTTCGCTTGCCTTTCAAAATTTTCAAAATCAATTCCCGGAAAATAAACGCGCCCGCGCTCCTGATAGTCGCTCTTCATGTCGCGCAAGAAGTTTACCTTTTGAAATGCTGCGCCTAATGCACGAGCCGGAGCTTTCAGCTTGTTGTAAAGCACAACATCGCCATCAGCAAAAACTTTAAGACACATCAGTCCAACCACTTCTGCCGAACCATAAATGTATTCCTGATATCCGCTCTCTCCATAAGCAGTTTCATACAAATCCATTTCCATGCTTTTAAAGAAAGCCTCTACTAAATGCAGGGGAATATTGTAATCGTTTACAGCTTTTTGAAAAGAATGCAACACAGGGTTTAAAGAGATTCTTTGCTCTATTGCTTCGTACGTATCGCGCTTAAATTTTCCCAGCAAATACTTTTTGTCAAAATCATGAAAGGTATCCACAATTTCATCGGCATAGCGCACCATGCCGTAAATTCCGTAGATAGGTTCATGAAATTTTTTATCGAGCGTTTTAATGCCCAACGAAAATGAGGTGCTGTATTCCTGTGTAATTAACTTACTGCAAGCGGCTGATGTTTTCTCGAATAGTTGAAACATGGTTTTCGTTTTAAAGTTGGTGCTGTGTAATTCGTTTCTCCACCTCGCGCGCAACTATTTGCCCTGAAATAATAGATGGCGGAACACCCGGGCCCGGTACCGTTAACTGACCGGTATAGAACAGGTTCTTCACTTTTGGCGAAATCATTTTTGGTTTAAATACCGCTGTTTGCGACAATGTGTTCGCCAGTCCGTATGCATTGCCTTTATAGGAATGATAATCGCTTTCAAAATCTTTCACGCAATAGCTTCGCTTTACAACAATGTTGCTACGGAATGGTTCGCCTATGCGCCTTTCCAAGCGGTTAATCATGATGTCGAAATATTTTTCGCGCAATTCATGGGTATCTTCAATGCCGGGGGCAAGGGGCATGAGCAGAAACAGGTTTTCTTTTCCTTGCGGAGCAACCGCACAATCGGTTTTAGAAGGTACGCAAGCGTAGAATAATGGCGATGTAGGCCACTTCGGGTTCTTGTAAATTTCTTTGGCGTGCAATTCAAAATCGGCATCGAAAAACAAGTTGTGGTGCAGCAAGTTGGGGAGTTGCTTATCCACGCCTATGTAAAACAAGAGCGATGATGGCGACATGGTTCTGTTTTCCCAATAAGTAGCATCGTAAGCGCGGTGTTTTTCGTTAAGCAGGAATTGTTCGGTGTGGTTGTAATCACTTCCGGCAACTATCAGGTCGGCTTCAAAAACTTTACCTGCTGCATGAACAGTTTTGGCTTTTGCTTTATGCACTTCAATTTTCTGCACTTCGTGATTAAGTAAAATTTTTACTCCATACTCTTGGGCAATTCGCACAAACGCCTTTACAATTTGGTGCATACCGCCCATAGGGTACCAGGTGCCTAAAACCAAATCGGCATAATTCATCATGCTGTACATCGCAGGCGTTTTATCGGGGGTAGAACCAAGAAACAACACCGGAAATTCCAGCAAACTCACTAAGGCTGGGTTAGTGAATTTGCTTCGTACCTCATTTCGTAGGGACTGAAAAATCTGCAACTGAAAACTTTTTACAATCAGTTTCAAATCCATAAACTCCGAAACAGAATCCGACACGCGATGCACGTAATCGCTCATGGCTGTGTTGTATTTGTATTCTGCATCGGCTAAAAAGCTTTCCAGCTTTTTTCCGCTGCCTGTTTCTTTCTTTTCAAACAGTTTTATTAACTCAGTGCGCGATGCGGGAACATCTATCTTTTCTTTGCCGGTATAGTAAATGCGGTAGCTTGGGTCAAGGCGCTTCAACTCATAAAAGTCTGATGTTGTTTTGCCGAATAGCCGATAGTAGTTTTCAAATACCTCGGGCATCCAATACCAACTGGGACCCATATCAAATACAAAACCATCCTTCTCCCACACACGGGCACGTCCGCCCGGTTGGTCGTTCTTTTCCAGTAGGGTTACATCGTGACCTTGCTTTGCCAACAACGCTGCGGCACTTAGTCCGGCAAATCCGCTACCTATTACAATTACTTTCTTTCTGGTCATATTTTTTGTGCTTTCAGAACAAAACATTTTGTCCGCGCCAAACAGGCGGTATGTCCGATGTTTCAAAGTATTTTCTATCCACCCACAACATGCCGTAGCTAACAGCAGCATCTTTACTTACATCGGCATGGTGGGCTTTGTGCGCCTTGCGTAAGGCTTTTATGTAGGGGTTATCTAACTTGGTAAACCACTTTACGCGCTGGTGAATAATAATATCGTGAACCAGAAGATAGGTGAAGCCGTAAAGCGCAATGCCAATGCCGAGGAAGAACTTCCAGTCGAATACGGCATTTACACCGGTTACAATAAGCGCAATACCGGGTGTAGCGAAAATGAGGAAGTAGAAATCGTTCTTCTCAAAAAATCCTCTACTTTTTTGATGATGCGACTTGTGCAGCGACCACAAAAAGCCGTGCATTACATACTTGTGCATGAAATGTGCCACGACTTCCATGCCTGTAAAACCTGCAACGAGTGCAATGAGATGAATGAACATGCAGATTAAACAAATCTGCTTTACAAAAGTTCGCTATTTCGATGCTAAAAGGTCGGCTATGAGAAAGGCAACGAGGACAAACAAATAAACTATACTTATTTTATTGGTACTTGCTTTCATTTGCTTACAAAACACCCATTGAATAGGCAGCGACACTACAAACCATGAAAGAAAATTTTGCATCGGTGGTGTTCCGCTTTCCCATACCCAAAACGAGTGGCGGATAGCGAATGGCTCCAACAGCAAATCTAAAACGAGCATTAGTGCGGAGGCGGCTACTATTTTTACAACATCATTACCAAAGTGAGGCTGCACCAGCATGCCGCAGCAGTAACTGAGCAGCACCCAGTTTGCACCAATAATTAGCGGCACACCGAATAGTTGTGCTCCAAATTTTTCGGTATAGTAATAAATGCCAAACGGAAAGCCGGTGTTTACACCAAGTATTTCAACCAACATACCAAGCGCAAAAGCAAAGGCGGCAAAGAACAAAACGTTTCTGTTTAACGGCTTTTGAAAAGCAATAACCACCAACAAACTCAACAGCAGATTAATCCACGATACTTTTTCAAACAATAAGCGTTGCTCGGAGTTTATACCCACTGCGCCAATCAGGTGATTGCCGGCAAGAAAAACAATGGCAATAACAGCCGACCATCGTTCAAAAAAAATCTTCACGCTATACAATAAGTTCATCAATTATTTTGGCTGAAAGCAAACATAATGGCACACCGCCACCCGGGTGCACGCTTCCTCCGCAAAAGTATAGGTTCTTGATTTTAGAGGAGAAATTAGGATGGCGGAGAAAAGCCGAATACTTATCGTTGGATGCGTTTCCGTACAAAGCACCGAGGTAAGAAAGCGTTTTAGCTTCAATGGTTTTGGGCGAGTTAAGCGTTTCCGAAACAATAAGCGATTCAACATCCACACCTAATTCGGTGCTTAGTTTTACAATGATATTCTTTCTGGCTTCGGCAATCAGTTTATCCCAGTTCTGTCCTGCATCGTGCGGCACATTAATGAGTGTAAACCAGTTTTCACAGCCATCAGGCGCATGGCGCGGCTGATATTTCTTGCTGATAAACACATAAACCGTTGGATCGTGGTAAATAGTTTTAAGATGGGTGAGATGGTTAAATTCTTCTTTGTAGTTAGCACTGAAAAAAATGTTGTGCAAATCCAACTCGGGGAATTCACGCTTAATACCCCAGTAAAAAATAAGCGCTGAGGTTGACTTTGGGTGTTCAATAATTCTTAATGGCGCATCCTGCTCGGGCATTAGTTTGCGGTAGCTGTAAACCACATCCATGTTCGACACTACTACATCAACTTTGTGCTCAATTCCATGAACCATCACACCTTTTGCTTCTCCATTCTCTACAATTATTTTTTCTACAAAAGAGTTGAAGTGAAACTCTACTCCCAACTCAGTTGCCAGTTGGTAAAGTGCTCGCGATAAATCGGGCATGCCTCCATCTAAAAAATATCCACCCCGGTTGTATTCGGGATGTGCAATAACGTTGAGTGTTGATGGCGCCAGATATGGATCGCTGCCGTTGTAGGTGGCATAACGGTTGAAGAGGTGCACAACACGCTTATCGCAGAACTGTTGCTCATTGGCGCGGTTCATGTTTTTATCAATTCCAATTAACGGAAGTTGAAACAATGCTGTCAGCGATTTTTTTGTGAGGTATGTTTTGAGTTTGTGAACGGAGTTGAACAAAAAAATATCTTTGGTTAGTTCGTACACTTTCCCAATCCGTTTTAAATGTTGAAGAACATGCTGGCGCGGCTCACCGGTTTTGGTTTCAATTTCAGCAGCAAATTTTTCTTTATCGGCAAAAGCGCTTAACCGCGTACCATCAGGATAAAAATAATTGCAGATGGGGTCTATGCGATGATACTTATAGTAGTGCCGCGGATTTCTCCCGCAGGTTTTAAAAAGCTCATCCAACAATTCAGGAAAAGTGAATAGCGAAGGTCCAAAGCCCCAAAAAAATCCGTCCTTTTCAATTTTGGTGGCTTTACCGCCATAGCTTTCGTTGGCTTCAAAAACTTTTACTGCGTAGCCTTTTCGCGCTAAGCGCACTGCTGTAGCTAATCCGCCAACACCTGAGCCAATAACTATGGCAGTTTTGTCAAAATTTTTCACTGCCTTTTAACAACTGCCAAGGTTTTTTGTTCGGGAAAGAGATGCCCGATGGATCAATCATAATCTAAATGTTAGCTGTGTAAGGGGCTAATTGCCTTTCGGTATGTGCTTAGGCAGCGTAAAATTTTTTACATTTTTTTCAACCTTCCGTACAATAACTATCCGGCAATGCGTTTTATAGAAACAAAACAAAAAAACAAACATCATGATACAGACATCTACACAAAACCTTTTAGTGCTCCACGCCTACGGTGAAACTACCGAAAGCCAAAAACAACAATTAGCCCGCGAAATGGCTACCAACGAAAGCCTTCACGAAGAGTTGATGGAGTTAGTAAGAGCCAAACGGGAGTTAAACAGAAAGTTGTTGAGCCCCAGCGAAAGTTCCATCCGTATTATTATGGAGCACAGCAATAAAACAGAGTATTTACAGGAGATTTAATCCACTCATCAACATCTTTTTTAAGCGGAAAGCGGTATAGTTTTCCGCTTTTTTGTTTTCACCCGCTGAACTTTTTTCTTCTATTTTTATTGATAAAGTAAACACCAAGCCATGCGGAAACTTTTTTACCTCCTTCTTCTCTTCCCCTTCGTATTTGATTCTTGCAAAAAATGCGATGATAAGAACCCCACAACCTGCGAAAGCAACCACCGACCTGTTGTGTTTATGCACGGTTTTTTGGCTTCGGGCGATACCTGGGCTAATCAGGTAATGCGTTTTACTACCAACGGCTACTGCGAAAACCTGCTTTTTGCCTTCGACTGGAATACGCTCAGCCAGGGCAACAACAATGCTTTGCTCAATGCTTTTATTGATTCGGTGCTGAATGTAACCGGAGCCACACAAGTTGATTTAGTGGGGCATTCTGCGGGGGGCGGTTTGGGCTATGGCTTTTGCGAAGATTCAGCCCGTGCGGCTAAAGTAGCTCACTATGTGCACATAGGCAGCAGTTCGCAAAGCAGCCCTGCGGGGGTAAATGACGAAGTGCCTACGCTCTGCATTTCTTCGCCCGATGATAAAACTGCCGGAAACACCACTATTACCGGAGCCACCAACATAACTCTTTACGGCACCGACCACTATCAGGTAGCCACCTGTGCCGAGGCGTTTTTGGAGATGTATAAATTTTTCAACGATGGGAAGAGTGCCAATACAGCAACTATTAAGGAACTGAACACAGAAATTAAGATTAGCGGAAAAGTATTGGCGCTGGGTGAAAATACTCCGCTTAATGGTGCCATTGTAAAAGTGTATGAAGTAAATGCAGCCAATGCCGAAAGAGTAGGCTCAACCCCTGCACATACTTTAACTGCCGATAAGAACGGCTTTTGGGGTCCGGTAAATGTGAAGAAAAGAGCCTACTACGAGTTTGAAGTAACCAACCCCAACAGTTCAACCGACAGAAAAATCTACTACTTCCGCGAGGGGTTTATCCATCATAACCCATTAGTGTATTTGCGAACCCTTCCTTCGCCTACATCGTTAGCGGGCGTTTTACTTTCCTCACTTCCTTCGAACGATAATCAGAGTGTGTTGGCGGTGTTTACCTCCAATCAGGCAACCGTAGCCGGGCGCGATTCGCTTTTTGTTGACAATGTAGAACTCTCCACCCAGCAAATTACCCCTGCCTCAGCAACGGTAATTGCCATGTTTTTGTACGATGACAACAACAATCAACAAACCGACCTCACCAAACCGGCTGCGTTTGGTTTCCTGAATCAGTTTCTGAGCGCCCGCGATATGTTTTTTCAAACTTCGACCCCCAGCGCAATTCCATTGCGTTTTAACGGACGAACTTTGCATGTAAGAAATCTGAAATCGCAATCGGAGGGCGTCATCGTAGCGGTGTTAGATTGAAAAATAAAAACTAAAATATTTAGCTATTGCGGCAAATATTTTTAGGTTTACATCATAAAACTATTTTAAAACTCAAAAAATGAACAAAATGAGTGACGAGAAAAAAGAGAAACTGAAAGCGCTTCAACTAACGGTTGATAAGCTCGATAAAGCCTATGGCAAAGGAACAGTAATGAAACTGGGCGATTCGAAAGTGATGGGCATTGAATCTATTTCAACCGGCTCACTTGGGTTGGATATAGCGTTGGGTATTGGTGGATTGCCAAAGGGCAGAGTAGTGGAGATTTACGGACCTGAATCGTCCGGTAAAACTACGCTGGCTATTCAGGCAATAGCTAACTGCCAAAAGGCAGGCGGTATTGCGGCATTTATTGATGCGGAACATGCTTTCGATAAAAGCTATGCCGAAAAATTGGGGGTAGATGTAAACAACCTGCTCATTTCGCAGCCTGATGATGGCGAACAAGCCCTCGATATTACCGAGCACTTAATCCGTTCGGGCGCTATTGATATTTGTGTAATTGACTCGGTAGCAGCGTTAGTGCCGCGCGGTGAACTGGAGGGCGAAATGGGCGAATCGAAAATGGGCTTGCAGGCAAGATTGATGAGTCAGGCATTGCGTAAACTCACAGGCACCATTAACAAAACCGGCTGTTGCTGTATTTTCATTAACCAGTTGCGCGAAAAAATAGGAGTGATGTTCGGCAACCCCGAAACCACTACCGGTGGAAATGCGCTCAAGTTTTATGCCTCGGTGCGTTTGGATATTCGTAGAATAGGGCAAATAAAAGATGGCGATAATGTGGTGGGCAACCGCACCCGCGTTAAAGTGGTGAAGAACAAAGTAGCGCCACCGTTTAAAATGACCGAGTTCGACATTATGTACGGGCAAGGTGTTTCAAAATCGGGAGAGATTATTGACCTCGGAACCGAACTGGGTATTGTGCAGAAGAGCGGTTCGTGGTTCAGCTACGAAGGCACCAAACTGGGGCAGGGGCGCGACAGCGTGAAGCAAATGCTGGAAGACAATCCTGAACTGGCTGCCGAACTGGAAGGTAAAATAAAAACAAAGGTGATGCAGGGGGTAGAAGTGGTGAAACCCGAGCCGGTAGTGGAATAACTTTAGGCAACAATCAGAACTGAAATAAAAAAATCCGTCCAATGTGACGGATTTTTTTGTTGTTATACTTTCGAGCTTAACTCCTCCCACTTTCCCATTTCGGCTTCGAGTTGCTTTTTCAGTTTTTCGTAGTTATTAAAAAACTCGGGGTCTTTGGTTATTTGCTGAAACTGCTCCGCATCTTGTAGTTTTTCATCGAGCGATTTAATGGTGCTTTCCAACTCCTCAATTTTCTTCTCGCATTTTTCGATGTCCGATTTAATCTTCTTCAACTCCTTTTCGCGGTTGTTGTTATCGGCAGGTTTGCTTTCTGTTTTCTGAACCTTGTTTTCCGGTTTCTTCTCATCATCTTTCTTTGCCAGCAAACGCATATCCTCCATCTGTTTCTTCTCCAGAAAATCGTTGATGTCGCCTAAGTGTTCTTTGATTCCTTCTTTGGTAAACTCAAATGTTTTGTTGGTAAGCCCGTGCAGAAAATCGCGGTCGTGTGAAACAATGATGACGGTGCCTTCAAACTGGTTGAGCGCTTTTTTCAAAATTTCTTTCGAAAGCATGTCGAGGTGGTTGGTAGGCTCGTCCATTACCAGAAAGTTGCGCGGCTCTAAAATCATTTTACACAACGCAAGGCGACCTTTTTCTCCTCCGCTCAACACTTTTACTTTCTTGAAAACATCATCGCCTTTAAACAAAAAGCAGCCGAGCAAATCGCGGAGTTTAGTGCGGATGTCGCCAACGGCTACACGGTCCACTACATCCAGGACGCTGTCTTTACCATCCATGCTGTCGGCTGCGTGCTGGGCGTAGTAGCCGATAGTAACATTGTAGCCCGGTTCAATTTCACCGCTGTCGAATTTCAAATCGCCTACCAGCATACGGCTGAAGGTGGTTTTGCCCATGCCGTTTTTTCCTACAAAAGCAATTTTATCGCCACGATCAATTTGAATGCTTTGGTTATTGATAACGGTTTTGTCGCCATACTTCTTGGTAACGTTCTTGGCGGTCATCACCACTTTGCCCGAAGGCTGTGCTGCGGGGAAGCGGAGGTTCATGGCGGCAATATTTTCTTCCTCCACTTCAATAATATCCATCTTGTCGAGTTTTTTAATTAAACTCTGTGCAAAGGTGGCTTTGCTGGCTTTGGCACGAAAGCGCTCGATGTTGCGCTCTATTTGAGCTATTTCGCGCTGCTGGTTTTTTTGCGCGTTGATGATTTGTTCTCTTCTTTCTTTACGCAACTCTACGTAGCGAGTGTAAGGAGCAGGGTAGTCGTCAATGTTGCCGCTTATCACTTCGATGGTGCGGTTGGTGATGTTGTCGAGAAAACTACGGTCGTGCGAAACCATGATGATAGCACCCGGGTATTCTTTCAAAAACTTTTCGAGCCACAGCACCGATTCAATATCGAGGTGGTTGGTGGGTTCATCCAACAAAATTAAGTCGGGTTTTTGCAGAAGAATTTTTGCCAGTTCCACGCGCATTTGCCAACCACCGCTCAGGCTTTTCATTTCTTTTTCAAAATCGCCCGGCTCGAAACCAAGCCCTTTGAGTACGCGCTCGGTTTGTTCGTCCACACTATAGCCATCGTGTATTTCAATTTGGTGTTCCACTTCACCGAGGCGCTCAATCAGTTGCATGTAGCCATCGCTTTCGTAGTCGGTGCGGGTTTCCATTTCGTGCATTATCTTTTCTTTCTCTTCCATGTATTTCATGGCGAGGTCGAAAGCCTTTTTGGTTTCCTGCATCACAGTAAGGGAGCTTTGCGAGTGCAGTTCCTGCGGCAGATAACCAATGATGGTACCTTTGGGGTACATAATATCGCCCCCATCAATTTGCTGAATGCCTTTGAGTACTTTGAGCAGGGTGGATTTACCGGCACCGTTGCGTCCGGTTAAACCTATTTTATCGTTGTCGTTGATGAGGAACGAAATGCTGTCGAACATTATGCGACCGCCAAAGCTGAGTTGTATGTTACTTACCGCTATCATAAATGCGGGCGCGAAGATAGGTGGTGAAAGGGAGAAATTACACGGTGAAATGAGAATGTAAGAAAAGAGCCTGCTTCTTTACTTAAATAATCTCTACCTGCCTTGCCACTTTAGAGAGAATTTCAAAAATGGTTTCTGCCATTACGTTTTCGCTATCAAGTGTTGGGTTTACTTCAGTAAACTCTAAACAGCAAACACGCTCGTTTTGTACGAGTTCAAGAATTATGTCGGCAGCTTCGCGTTCGTTGATGCCGCCTTTTACGGGTGTTCCGGTGCCACGCGATATGGAAGGATCGAGGGCATCAGCATCGAACGTGATGTAAATTTTTTCGCATTGAGAAAGGTGTTTGAGGGCTTCGCGGCAAACTTTTGTAACACCGGTTTTGCGAATCTCGGAGGTAGTAAAATTCTTGACTTTGTTTTGTTTAAGCAGGTAGCCTTCCTGCTCTTCAAAATCGCGCAAGGTCATGTAAAGCAGGTCGCGGTATTCTACCTTTGGCGAAATATCCCCCACGTTTTTAAGGCGTTCCCACAACTCAATGGTTTCATAATCTAAATCGTTCACTTTGTTTTCAATATTATCCTCAGCTAAAGCAGTTGCCAAAGGCATGCCGTGCAAATTGCCCGATGGGGTGGTATAAGGCGAGTGGAGGTCTGCATGGGCATCAATCCAAATAACACCCAAACGCGAATCGGGATAAGCCATTTTAATGCCTGCAATGGTTCCGCCTGCGCTGGAGTGGTCGCCTGAGATTACCAATGGAAACTTTCCGTCTTTCAGTGAATCGCGGGTGGCGGCAGCAACGCGTTCGTACATTTTTAACACGCTGCGAATGCGCTTGGCGTAGCGGCTTTCAATTACACCGTACAATGCGGAGTTATCGTCCGGTATGTTAATGCTGCGGTGGGTTTTAAAAAAGTTGCTTCGGAAGTCCAAAGCAGCAATTTTTATAGCATCTATCCCCAAACTTGCCCCCCGGGTGCCGGCACCCACTTCGCTTTTTACTTCGATAAGCCTTATTTGCTTCACCTTCTTCATAAACTATTGTATTTCAATCAAATAATTACCCCATTTTTTAAAAAACCGCGACTGTTAACGGGCTAAAACGAGGCAGAACAAACTAAGGAAGTAAAAAAAAGCCTGCCTTTTAGTGTATGGGATAGAGTTCTTTCTATATTAGTTGCTAAAATATTCATTATCCGCTAATCACCAAACCCATGGCAGATAACCGAAAATACATCCTTGCGCTCGACCAGGGCACCACAAGTTCGCGCTCAATAATTTTTGATGAATACGGGAACATAGTTTCCATGTCGCAGAAAGAATTCAGCCAAATTTTTCCGCAACCCGGATGGGTAGAGCACGACCCGGAAGAGATTTGGAACGCACAACTTTACACAGCTAAGGAAGCCATACGCCATGCAGGAATTAGTGCAGGGCAAATTGCTTCGATTGGTATAACCAACCAGCGCGAAACCACTGTAGTGTGGGATAAGCGAACCGGAACGCCTATTTGCAATGCCATAGTGTGGCAGGATCGCAGAACTGCCGACATCTGTAATACCCTTAAACGCAAAAAAGATTTTGAAAAATATGTGCGCGAAAACACAGGTTTGGTGGTTGATGCGTATTTCAGCGGAACAAAAATTAAATGGATACTCGATAACGTAAAAGGCGCACGTAAAAGAGCCGAGAATGGGGAGTTGCTTTTCGGCACAATAGATTCGTGGTTAGTTTGGAAACTGACGGATGGCAGTTTGCACCTTACCGATTACAGCAATGCATCGCGCACTATGCTGTTCAACATTAAAACACTGAAGTGGGATCCAAAACTGTTGGCGGCTTTGGATATTCCATCGCTCATGTTGCCATACGTGGTTGACTCGAGCCGCATTTACGGTTTTACGCACCGCGGCATTTTTGATGTAGAAATTCCAATTGCAGGAATTGCGGGCGACCAACAGGCGGCATTGTTCGGGCAAACATGTTTTAACCCGGGTATGGCAAAAAATACCTATGGCACCGGTTGCTTTTTGCTGATGAACACAGGCAATAAGTTGGTAAAATCGAAACACGGATTGCTTACCACTATTGCATGGGGTATTGGCGGCAAAGTAGAGTATGCATTGGAAGGAAGCGTGTTTATTGCAGGAGCTGCAGTGCAATGGCTGCGCGATGGATTGAAAGTGCTTGATACCGCTGCCGATTCGGAGTATCATGCCAATGCTGTGCAAAGTTCCGAAGGCGTTTATGTTGTTCCTGCTTTTGCAGGATTAGGGGCACCATACTGGAACATGGATGCACGTGGTGCCATTTTCGGGCTAACACGCGGAACATCGAAATCACACTTTATACGTGCCACGCTGGAATCGCTGGCATACCAAACCAAAGATGTATTGGGCGCCATGGAGCAGGATTCGGGCATAAAACTGAAGTCGCTGCGCGTAGATGGTGGCGCAAGTGCCAATAATTTTCTGATGCAGTTTCAGTCGGACTTATTGGGCGTACCTGTTGACAGACCAACTGTTACCGAAACCACTGCTTTAGGTGCCGCCTACTTAGCGGGTTTGGCTGTGGGTTATTACAAAAAACCGAACATCCTTAAGCAATGGAAAGTGGACAAGCAATTTAAGTCTGTAATGAAACCTGCCGACCGTATAAAGTTGTACGATGGATGGAAAAAAGCCGTACAGCTTACCATGGGTTGGGGAGGGAAGTAAGTACATGTTTCAATTCTCTTTTGCTATCTGCATTACATCCAAGTTCAACGCAACAAAAATTCATTCGCAATTTTGTGGAGAAACTTCCGTTCATCTGTTAAGTTTTTATCTATTTTGCCCGCAATTCAAAACCCTTTAGACACAAAGTCTTCGCATGGCTTTATTCAGTTTTCTTACGCAAGAGATTGCCATTGACCTTGGCACCGCCAATACCCTTATTATTCATAACGATAAAGTAGTTGTTGACGAACCTTCGATAGTTGCTATTGACCGCAGAACCGATAAGGTGATTGCCGTAGGGCATCGTGCCATGCAAATGCACGAAAAAACACACGAGAATATTAAAACCGTTCGACCGCTTAAGGATGGAGTGATAGCCGATTTTCGCGCTGCCGAAAGCATGATTCGCGAAATGATAAACATGATTTACGGGCAAAAGAAACCGCTCTTTCCGCCACGTTACCGAATGGTTATCTGTATTCCATCGGGCATTACCGAAGTGGAAAAACGCGCAGTGAAAGACAGTGCCGAACAAGCCGGTGGGCAAGAAGTAAAAATGATTCACGAGCCGATGGCAGCTGCCATTGGTATAGGTATTGATGTGGAGGAACCTAACGGCAACATGATAATTGATATTGGCGGAGGTACCACCGAAATTGCGGTGATTGCGCTTTCGGGTATCGTGTGCGACCAAAGTATTCGGGTAGCGGGCGATGAGTTTACCTTAGATATTGTGGACTACATGCGCAGGCAACACAATATGCTTATTGGCGAGCGCACAGCCGAAATGATAAAAATTCATGTGGGCGCAGCATTAACCGATTTAGATTCTCCGCCCGATGATTACCCTGTAAACGGACGCGATTTAATGACCGGCATTCCCAAGCAGATTGTGGTTTCGTACTCGGAGATAGCGCATGCTATTGACAAATCCATTTCAAAAATTGAAGAAGCGATTTTGAAAGCGCTTGAAACTACTCCGCCCGAATTAGCGGCTGATATTTTTAAAACAGGATTGTACTTAACCGGAGGCGGGGCATTGCTGCGCGGTTTAGATAAACGCATCAGTCAAAAAACAAAACTGCCCGTACATGTTGCTGAAGACCCGTTGCGTGCGGTAGTACGGGGCACCGGCATTGCGCTCAAGAATATTGATAAGTTTACTTTCCTGATGGATGATTAAAAGAAAACTGTGAATGGTTAATAGTTAATCGGAAGCGCTCGGTTGTAACCATTAACCATTAACGGCTAACCATTAACTTTTTTGCGTGTATAATCTCCTTCGTTTTTTTCTCCGCTATCATTTGTTCATACTGTTTTTATCGTTGGAGGTGGTTTGTTTTTTTCTTATTTACCGCAACAACAAATACAATCAGGCGGCTTATGTAAATGTAGCAAACGGCATTAGCGGAAAAGTGTACAACACCTACCGCAGCGGGGTTGATTACTTTTATTTAAGAAGATACAACGATAGCCTCGCACTCGAAAATGCTTTCTTGCGCGAACAGTTACTGGATTCGAAGTTCGATAACCGCATTGATACGGGCACGTTAAGCGATTCGTCAAAACGCTATGTGCAGAATTATACGTACATCACCGCTCGCGTAATTCGCAATTCGGTTAACCGCGCCACCAACCTTATTTATTTGGATAAAGGGAAGTTGCACGGAGTAGATAAGCAAATGGGCGTAATTGCACCCAACGGAATTGTGGGGCAGGTAATCACCGTTACCGACAACTATGCAGCCGTAATGAGTGTACTCAGCAAAGACTTTAAAGTGAGTGTTAAGTTCAGAAAGAATGAATACTTCGGAAATTTACAGTGGGACGGTATCAATTCCACATCCGCTTCGTTACAGGAAATTCCAAAACATGTGCCCGTACAAGTAGGCGATACAGTAGTTACTTCGGGCTACTCGCAGTTGTTTCCGCGCAATGTAATGGTGGGTGTGGTGAATAAAGTAAAGTCGTACCCCGAAAAAACATTTTTGGAAATTGGCGTAACGCTTACCACCGACTTCGGAAATTTGGGGTATGTGTATGTAACTAAAAACCTGCGGAAACGAGAATTGGTTCAATTAGACAGCTTAGCCGGAAGCATAAAAAATGATTAACGAAATTCCACATAACCTTTTGCGATTTATTTTGTTGTTGCTGGCGCAGATTCTCATATTCAGCAACATCAACTTCAGTTCGTTTATCAACCCGTATGTGTTTCCGCTTTTTATTTTGCTGTTGCCTTTCGAAACTCCCCGCTGGATGCTGATGCTTGCCGGCATGTTATCAGGGTTGGTGCTCGATATTTTTTTGGGTTCAATGGGTATGCACGCAGCTGCGTGTTTGCTGGTGGGTTATATGCGTCCGTTTCTTATAAACATCATTACTCCCAAAGGCACCGACTTTGAAATTAGCCCTAATATTTACGCACAGGGGCTTCCGTGGTTTATTTCGTACACGGGCATAACCATGCTCATTTACCTTACGTTTTATTTTTTGGTTGAAGCCGCTACCTTTCTTAATTTCTTTTTGTTGTTGCTGAAGATTATTCTGAGCACTGCCATGTCGGTTATGTTCATGATTATTTTTCTTTTCTTGTTTTCCGCACGGAAGAAACGCAGATTTGCATAGCGGGGTAATTCTCCTTTTTTACAGTGAGCAGCAAAGACCTATTTAAAAACCGATATCGGGTTATTCAAATTATCATATCAGCCTTTGCGCTGGTGTTTTTGCTGCGCCTGTTGTATTTGCAGGTAATTGATCGTAAGTACGATGCTATGGCCAAAAACAATGCCATTAAGGAAGTGGACATTTACCCCACCCGCGGGTTGGTGTACGACCGCAACGGTGAACTGATAGTTTACAACGAAGCCATTTACGATTTAATGGTTATTCCGCGGCAGGCAAAAAATGCCGATACGACAAAACTTTGTGAGTTGCTCAACATTACCAAGGAAGATTTTTTGAAGCGCTTTGAAGAAATGAAAAAGCAGCGCGGCTATTCTACTTACAAACCGAATGTATTTGTAAAGCAACTTTCGTTGAAAGATTACTCGCGCTTGCAGGAGTACCTTTATCTCTTTCCCGGATTTTACGGACAGGTGCGCACCGTTCGCAAGTACCCGCACCGTGTTGCTGCAACTATACTTGGCGATATAGGCGAAGTGGACGATAAGCAAATTGATGCTTCGGGCGGTTACTACAAACCGGGCGATTACGTTGGCAAAAGCGGAATTGAAAAAGTTTATGAAAAAGAGTTAGGCGGAAGACGCGGAAAAAAATTTGTGTACGTTGATGTGCACAACCGCGAGATGGGACGCTTTCGCGATGGCGAGTACGACACGCTGGCAATTGCAGGCGACAATGTGATTTCTACCTTGGATATTCTGTTGCAGGAGTACGGTGAACAACTGATGCAAAACAAAAAAGGAAGCATTGTTGCCATTGAACCTAAAACAGGCGAGATACTGGCCATGGTAAGCAGCCCGGGCTACGACCCCAACCTGCTTTGCGGTGCCGTTCGCGGAAACAATTTCAAACAACTATTGCGCGACACACTTTTGCCTTTGTATTCGCGCCCAACGCTTGCCACTTATCCACCCGGGTCATCGTTCAAGCCGGTAGTTGGCTTAATAGCACTTACCGAAGGTGTGCAAGGTGTTGATTACCTTGTTCCATGTTCTGGCGTTTACTTTTTTGCAGGATTAACGCTGCATTGCTCGCATCGTCACCCATCGGCAGGCAACATACAATATGCGTTGGCACAATCGTGCAATCCGTATTTCTGGCAGTCGTTTCGAAATACAATTGAGAACAGAAAGTATAAAGATATACACGACATATACGGTAAGTGGGTGGCGTACTGCAACAGCTTTGGATTAGGCATTAAAACAGGTATTGATTTGCCTTACGAATCATCGGGCAATATTCCTTCGCTTAAGTACTTCGATAAAGTTTATGGAAAAACAGGTTGGCATTCTTCCACCATTATATCGCTTGGTATAGGGCAGGGCGAAGTGCTCACTACACCTTTGCAAATGGCAAACATATTTGCCTGTATAGCTAACAAAGGATATTGGATAACCCCGCATGTGGTCAAAAAAATTACTGACCCGGTTACCAATAAAGATGTAACACATCCTTATGAAAAACACGAATCGCTTATTGCCAAAGAATTTTTCGACCCCGTTATTGAAGGGTTGCACATGGTGGTGGAAGCCGGCACTGCCCGCAGTGCACGGGTGGAAGGCATTTCGCTTTGCGGTAAAACCGGCACCGCACAAAACCCGCATGGCGATAACCACTCTATGTTTGCCGCCTTTGCCCCAAAAGAAGACCCCAAAATTGCTATTGCGGTTGTAGTAGAAAATGGGGGCTACGGCTCAGCCTACGCTGCACCCATTGCCACGTTGATGGTTGAAAAATATTTGAACGATACCATTCAGACAAAACGCTTGCCTTTAGAAAAACGAATGATGGAAGCAAACCTGTTGAGTAAATACGGAGTAAGCACTAACAAAAGCGCTGAAATGAAAATAGAGGAAGAAGATTAAAGTATGGCACGCAAAGATTCCATAACCGGAAAATTAGACTGGCTCACCATACTCCTGTATGCACTATTGGTGTTAATAGGCTGGCTGGCTATTTACTCTGCCGTGTACGATGATGAGGAGCGAAACATTTTCAGCTCATCGCTAAACAGCGGGCGGCAGTTTCAGTGGATGGTAGCTTCGGTAATCGTGGCTTTTGTACTGCTCATAGTTGACTCACGTTTTTACATCACTTTCTCTTATCCGATTTACGTCTTTATTCTTTTGTTAGTGTTGTCGGTAATGGTAATAGGAACCGAAGTAAAAGGGCAACGTAACTGGATTCGTATTGGAGGTTTTCAAATGCAGCCTTCGGAGTTGGCAAAATTTGCCGTGGCATTAGCAGTGTCGAAGTACCTTGCCGGATTAAATGTGGACATACGCAAATGGCGCGATAAGTGGAAAGCCTTTGCACTTATTGCCGTGCCCATACTTATTGTGGCAGTGCAGGGCGATGCCGGTTCGGCTATTGTATTTGTGTCGTTTGCATTGGTCTTGTTCAGGGATGGCTTAGAGTCGTACTTTCTTGTTATAGGCGCATCGGTTATTGTGCTTTCGGTGTTGAGTTTAGTGGTCGAAAAATTTTTACTGGTAGGAATATTGTTCGGACTTGCGTTAATGGTGATGTACTTTGCCAGACGCAACACCAAGCTGGTAATGGCAATAGCGGGCATTTGGTTAGCCGCTTCACTGTACGCCTTTTCGGTTGATTATGCTTTCAACAAAGTATTAAAGCCGCACCAACGCGACCGTATAAATGTTTTATTGGGTAAAGAAGTAGAGAAGGGGCGCGATTGGAACATCCGCCAATCTATTATTGCCATCGGCTCTGGCGGTGCAACGGGCAAAGGCTACTTACAAGGCACACAAACCAAACTCAAGTTCGTTCCTGAACAAAGCACCGATTTTATTTTCAGTTCTATTGGCGAAGAATTCGGATTCATAGGCAGTTTAGTAATCATAGGTTTGTTTTTGGGTTTGTTTTTCCGGCTGCTGTATTTGGCAGAGCGACAGCGCTCCAAGTACAGCCGCATGTACGGTTATTGTGTTACGTCCATTTTGTTTTTCCATTTTTTAATCAATGTAGGAATGGCAATAGGGGTTGCTCCGGTAATCGGTATTCCGCTTCCGTTTATCAGCTACGGAGGCTCATCGTTGCTTTCGTTTACTATTTTGTTGTTCATTTTTCTGCGGTTAGATACTCAGCGTTATGAAACTATGCGCTAAAAGCTACTCCGCTACGCATCGGTTTCGCCTTTGTTTCACTTTTTTCGAAAAAAATTGCCTTTAGCTATTGACATTCTTTTACTGTGCCCCTACCTTATTTACATAAGCACAAAATAATCCTGAAAATGCGATGTAAGCCGACAAAGACAGAAACTATGAGCCATGTTAATGTTACTTGCATCAGTGTATGCCCGGTGTAGCTGCATCGTATGCAGAACCACTACTACCGAATAGCTATACACACACTAACGAGGAATTGGAAGCAGATTTAGAAGGAAACCGGCTCCCGGCAGCAACAGTAAAAGTGTTGTTCCGGGAGTTTCTGTTTTCAACATAACAGCGCGGTATCCCTTTAGTCGCAACAACATTTTGCATATTACCGCGTTAAGGCTTTACTTCGCGGGCTTTTAGTGAGAACTTTCAAATACATACTATTTGTTTTGTTGATGCCTACCGGCATCTTTCAGGGGTTTTCGCAAATCCATGAATTTGGTGTTTGGGGTGGTATGACCAATTACTTTGGCGACCTTAACACACAAACCTCTTTCAAATTTGCCCGACCCGGGGCAGGTGCATTTTACCGCTACAACATTAAATACCGCGGTGCATGGAAAAGTTCCATTAACTGGGGTGTTGCCGAATTTGACGATGCAAAAACCAATATTGATTGGAACTGCCAGCGAAACTTATCCTTTAAGACAGATATTTTTGACGTTACCTCCGTAATTGAGTTCAACTTTTTGAAGTATGATAAAAACAGCAAAAAGCACTGGTTTACCCCTTACCTCGGTACCGGGCTAACACTGTTCTTCTTTAACCCGAAAGCCGAATACAAAGGTAAGTGGTACTACCTGCAACCCCTTGGCACCGAAGGGCAAAACGACCCAAGTTATTCGGGTGTAAAAAAGTATCGCCTATTCAGTTTTGCCATTCCAATTACAGGCGGATTCAAATTTTCCATTAAGCGCAACTGGAATATTGCAATTGAAGCAGGAGTTCGAAAAACATTTACCGATTATTTAGATGATGTAAGCGGCAAGTATCCAAGCTATGCTTCTTTGCCGGGCGGCTCTACCGGCTTAGCTGCCGCTTTAAGCGATCGCTCTGCAGAAAAGGGAGGCGAAAAAATAGGAAAGCCCGGTTATCAGCGCGGACAATCGCCAAAGTTTGATGACTACCTGATGGGCGGCATTACCATTTCCTACACCATTATGCGCGAACGCTGCCCAACGCCTAACGGCAGTTATAAATAACAATCTTAAACTGATTCCTTTGTAAAAACGTAGCCCTTTGTTGATTGGGCTACCTTTATCATTTAATGAAATTTTCAACGTTGGTTTCGTTCATTATCCATAATCCACTATTTCATCTTCCACCCTTGTTAAATACCACGCCCCTGTAAAAAATAAAAACAACATTATACCTATGGAAACAAAATACCAGCTATTCGGAAATGCTTCACCTAACAAAGCAAAGCGGAAACCTTCAATAATCCCTGCCATCGGATTCAAATACATCAAAAAGTAATACTGCTGCGGTATAATAGTGGTAGGGAAAAAAACCGGAGTAAACCAAATGCCAATGCTGATAAGCGGCATTACAATTTGGCTCAAATCGCGGTAGCGAATGTTAAGGGCATTCATCCAAAATGCGACTGCTAAACCGCAGCAAATATTTAACAACAGAAAGAAGGGAAACATTGCAAATTTCCATGTAACCGGAAACCACTCCAACAGCATCATTGCAAAAATGATAATTAGAGATACTAATGTTTCAACTCCGGCAGTTAACACCTTCGATAAAGGCAAAATCAACTTCGGAAAGTACATCTTTCGTATCAGGCTTTGGCGCTGTGCAATAGCTCCGGAGGCATTTATGGCAATTTGCTGAAAAAAGTTCCATGCTATCATACCGCTAAAGGCAAACAGGTAATAAGGCGAAGTGGTCTGTATCTTCAGTAAATAATTAAACAAAACAGTAAAAATGGAAAGGATAATCAGCGGACGCAACACTGCCCATGCAATACCGAAATATGTTTGGGCGTATTGGGTTTTAATTTCTTGCCAGGCAAAAACCCAAATTAAACTGCGGTATTTTTTCAATTCGCCCCAATACTCACGTACGGTTAGCGGGTCGGGAGTAATAACTTTTACCGGTTTAGGTTGCTCCATTATTGCAACATTAACTATATCCTAAGCAATTTCGCACATCTCCAAATTTATATTTCACACCCTAAAACCCACTCTCCTCAAATCTTCTACTTTTGCCAGCCCCGCTGTAACAGGCGGGATTTTTTATTGCATTACAGCATTATTTTTTGAACCAAACAGGCACTTAAACAACATAACATAAGAGGCTATGTTTTCTTATGTGCCTATGTGGTGCCGGTATATTTTCTAACATGTTTAATTTTTTGTTTCAAGTACAATGAGTTTACACAAAGACGTAAAATTTCAGGTCGACCACAGCAAAGTAAAAACCGAAACTGCTGTGCTCGTGGCGGTTATTCAAAAAGACGAAAGCGAAGAACAGGCAAATGAGTATTTAGACGAGTTGGAGTTTCTCGCCACCACCGATGGTATAACCACACTCAAACGCTTTACCCAAAAACTTCCCCACCCCGATACCCGCAGCTATGTAGGCAAAGGCAAATTAGAAGAGATAAAACAATACATAGAAGGCAAGGAAGTGGACCTGGTAATTATTGACGATGAAATTTCCCCTTCCCAGCAACGCAACATCGAAAAAGAACTGAAAATAAAAGTGCTCGACCGCAGCATGCTCATACTCGACATTTTTGCCCAACGCGCACGCACCGTGCAGGCACGCACACAGGTAGAGTTGGCACAACTGCAATACATGCTGCCCCGCCTAAAAGGTTTGTGGACGCACTTAGAGCGCCAGCGCGGAGGCACAGGTACACGGGGCGGTGCCGGTGAAAAGGAAATTGAAACTGACCGCAGAATGGCAGAAAAGAAAATCTCCATTCTCAAAGGCAAGCTAAAGGAAATTGACAAGCAGAACGTAGTTCGCAGAAAAAACCGTGGCGAAATGATCCGCGTAGCCTTGGTGGGTTACACCAACGTAGGCAAATCAACATTAATGAACCTGCTGGCTAAGGAAAATGTGTTTGCCGAAAACAAACTCTTTGCTACGCTCGATACCACCGTGCGTAAAGTAACTTTCAATGCTGTTCCTTTTTTACTGAGCGATACGGTAGGCTTTATCCGCAAGCTGCCCCATCACCTAATCGAAAGTTTCAAATCCACCCTAGACGAAGCCATTGAAGCCGACATACTGCTGCATGTGGTGGACATTTCTCACCCAGCCTTTGAAGACCAAATGCGCGTGGTAAACGAAATTCTCAAAGAACTGAAATGCGAAGACAAACCGGTTATTGTTGTATTCAACAAAATGGATTTGTACGAGCAAAAAAAGTTTGACGAATACCTGCCTGCCGAAATAAAAAGCAGCCTGCTCAAAGAATTAAAAGACAGTTGGATGGCACGAACCCACGACAACTGCATTTTTGTTTCAGCCATTCAAAACCGCAACACTGCCGAACTCAGGCAATTACTTTTCGAAAAAGTAAAAAAAGCCTACATAGCCCGCTACCCGTACAAAGCCGGCTATTGGCACGATTACACCGAAGAGTTTAAAGACTAAACTCCCCCCTCTTACATTTACCGGCTTTCGCCAAACGCTTGCCTGTTCAGCATTTTAGCTTACCTTTGGCGTCCCAAATTTTAACTCATGGAAGTGCAATACGCCATATTCGGTTTAGGAACCTCAGAAACCATTCTTATTGTAGCAGCCCTGTTGCTGTTGTTCGGAGGAAAAAAAATTCCTGAACTGATGCGCGGAATCGGTCAGGGTGTTCGCGAATTCAATTCTGCCAAAGCCAACATAAAGCAGGAAATTGAAGAGGGCATGAAAGACAAACCGGTTAAAAAAGAAGAAACCTCTTCTGAAGAAAAGAAGTAACAACGTTTCTTACTATTGAAGTTAAGTGGCAGTAGTGGCGCACCAAACAATTATTGACATACAAACCGAATTAAAGGCAGGTTCAACAACTGCCGCGCAAATCGTTTCGGGATTTCTTCAAAAAGTTGAGGCGAACCGCCACCTCAATGTTTTCCTTGAAGTATTTGCCGATGATGCGCTTGCACAGGCAAAAAGGGTAGATGAAAAAGTGAAGAACGGAGAGCCGCTCGGCAAACTGTTCGGGGCGGTGATAGCCATTAAGGATAACATTTGCTACAAGCAACATAAAGTTTCAGCCGGTTCAAAAATTCTGGAGGGATTCACTTCGCTCTACAACTCTACTGTAGTGGAACGATTGCTGGCAGAAGATGCCATCATCATCGGTCGCACCAACTGCGATGAGTTTGCCATGGGTTCCAGCAACGAAAATTCGGCATACGGAAATGTACTGAATGCACAGGACAACAGCCGCGTACCCGGAGGCTCATCGGGCGGCTCGGCTGTAGCGGTGCAAGCGGGTTTGTGCCATGCTTCGCTGGGTTCCGATACAGGCGGCTCTATTCGTCAGCCTGCTTCGTTTTGCGGCATTGTTGGTTTGAAACCCACCTATGGTCGCATTTCGCGTTGGGGCTTAATTGCCTATGCATCTTCGTTCGACCAAATTGGCCCATTTACCCATTCCATTGAAGATGCCGCGCTGATTACCGAAGTAATTTCCGGCAAGGATAGCTACGACTCCACTTCTTCATCCAAAGAAGTGCCTGCTTACACCCAACAACTGAATTTCGACCGTAAGGCGCGCATTGCCGTTTTTCCTTCTACCCTTAACAGCGATGGTTTAAATGAGGAAGTAAAAACCGCTACACAAAATTTGTTGGATGAGTTAAAGGCTGATGGACATACAGTAGAGGAAGTAAAGTTTGAACTGCTTGATTACCTGATTGCCACATACTATGTGCTTACTACTGCCGAAGCATCGTCCAACTTAGCGCGGTTTGACGGGGTGCACTACGGCTACCGTTCGCCCAATGCTTCGGAAATGGAAACCGTTTACAAAAAATCGCGCACCGAAGGTTTCGGGAAGGAAGTAAAAAACCGCATCATGCTCGGCACTTTTGTATTGAGTTCGGGTTATTACGATGCCTACTATTCGCGTGCGCAAAAAGTGCGTAGAATTTTAACCAACGAAATTCTTTCTATACTTAACCAATACGATTTTATACTGATGCCCACCAGCCCTACCGTGGCGTTTAAATTCGGAGAGAAAACCGAAAACCCCGTAGAGATGTACCTGGCTGATATTTACACCGTGTTGGCAAACCTTACCGGCATTCCGGCTATTTCGCTGCCGTTGGCAGAAGATAAGCAAGGCTTGCCCATAGGCATTCAACTGCTGGCAGGAAAATTTGAAGAAGCTAAACTGTTTGCCTTTTCGGAGAAACTGATGCAAATTGCTTCCGTTAAAAAAGACACCCTAACAACACCCGCTGAATAAGTAAACCACCAAAACACACCCGCCTATTGCCCAATTCTACACATTAGTATTTAACAACACAGAACCTCATTGCGAGCGAAACGAAGTGGAGCGAAGCAATCTTCCGAACAATGGGAGTTACTTCGCAAATAACTTTTGAATTTCCTCGCAATAACAACGGCATTAAAGGCATGATTGCATACCTGAGCGGGAAGCTGACATTTAAAAGTCCTACGCATGTTTTTGTTGAAACAGGCGGTATAGGCTATATGGTAAAAATAAGCCTGAACACCTACACGGCAGTTCAGGACTTGCAAAACTGTGTGCTGCATACTTCATTAGTGGTAAAAAACGATGGACAAAATCTGGCAGGCTTCGACCTTTACGGCTTTTTCGAAGAATCGGAAAAAGAATTGTTCGAAAAGCTGATTTCAGTATCGGGTGTGGGAGCGGCTACGGCACGCATGATGCTTTCTTCTTTCAAACCCGAAGAAATAAAGCAGGCAATACTCACCGAGAACGAAACGCTGATTCAAAGCATTAAAGGAATTGGTCCGAAATCAGCCAAGCGCATTATTCTGGAACTGAAAGATAAAGTGGGAAAAGCGGCAGCCGGGCAAATTTTACCCGTAGCAGCAAACAATACCATAAAGGAGGAAGCGTTATTTGCACTCGTTGCACTCGGCTTCAACAAACAGGCAGCCGATAAAGCGTTGTTGAAAACCATGCAGGACAGAAGCGACTGGACGGTAGAGGCATTGATAAAAGCAGCATTAAAATATTTGTAGAAAGAAAGTGAGAGGCGGCAGGAAACTATTTGCGGGAATTTTGGCGGTATCGTGCGCGGGCGTGTTGTTTGCGGCATTTACCGGTAGCAACCATGCGCGCTTCCGTTCGCTGCGTTATTTCGTGGAAGAATTTCCTCTTTTGCCCGCTGCAGAAGATTCTCCGAAAATTAATTTGAAGTATCCGCTCAAAGAGCGCGAAGGCGATTTTGTTACCGACCAGCCCAACGACCCTTTTTACCTGAAAGACCCTCCCGCCATTGAGGAAAAAGTAGAGTACGACCCCGAAACAGGCATGTATGTGGTTACCGAAAAAGTAGCAGGGCAACATGTGCGTCCGCCACAGTACATGACCTTTGAAGAGTTTCTGGAATACACTGAAAAACAGGAGCGCAAGCAGTACTGGAAAGACCGCCAAAACGCGGTGAATTTGGTAGAAGACAAAAACCTGATTCCGCCCATTCAGATTAAGAAACAGTTTTTCGATAAACTTTTCGGAGGCAGCAAAATTGAAATTCGCCCGCAGGGAAATGTAGAAATGACACTCGGTGCCAACGTGCAGCGCACCGCCAACCCCAACATTCCCATTCGCAACCGCAGAACCGGTGGTTTCGATTTCGACATGAACATCAACATCAATGTAATCGGAAAAATTGGCGACAAGTTGCAGTTGGGCGTTAAGTACAACACGCAAAGCGGTTTCGATTTCGACAACCAAATAAAACTTGGTTACACAGGCGATGAAGACGACATTATTAAGGTGATAGAAGCCGGAAACGTAAACCTTCCTTTGCAAACCCGCCTCATAACCGGCAGTCAAACCCTCTTCGGTTTAAAAACGCAACTGCAATTCGGTCGCCTCACCTGGACCAGCGTAATCTCCCAGCAAAAAGCCAAGAAAGAAACCGTAATGATTGAAAGCGGTGCACAGCGCCAGAACTTTGAAGTGCGTGCCGACCAATACGATGAAAACCGCCACTTTTTCCTATCGCAGTTTTTCCGCGACCAGTACGATTACGCGCTCTCAGGTTTGCCCAACATAAAAACTGTGGTAAACATTACGCGTATCGAAGTGTGGGTTACCAACCGAAACGGCTCTACACAAAACGTGCGCGATGTTATGGCATTGATGGATTTAGGCGAACCGAATCCGTATTCTAATCAAGTTACTTCGTTGGCAGCAGGCGATATGCGCCCGCGCAACGAAGCGAATAATCTTTATTCCAAGTTTACATCGAACCCTAACTATCGTTTTCTGGATAACGTAGTGGCAACTGCGGTAGGTCCGAATTTCAATTTATTGCAAGGACAGGATTTCGATAAAACGTATGCGCGCAAACTGAACGAAACCGAATACACGGTAAACCGTCAGTTGGGATATATCTCTCTCAACTCCATGTTGTACCCGAATGAAGTGCTGGCAGTGGCGTTCCAGTACGAATACAACGGAAATGTTTTTCAGGTAGGTGAATTCGGCAATCAGGTGCCGCCCGATTCCAACGCTACCTCGAAAGTGCTCTACCTGAAAATGCTGCGCGGCATGTCCATCCGTCCCAATTTACCAATATGGGATTTGATGATGAAAAACATTTACTCGCTTGGCGCTTACAACATCAGCAACGATGAGTTTCGCTTAGACCTGTACTACAACGATCCGGGCGGTGGCTTAAAGCGCTACATGCCTAAAGGCTGTATTGAAGGCAAGCAGTTAATTAGGTTGCTGAACATGGATAATCTGAACATGAATGGCGACCCGCAGCCGGACGGATTGTTCGACTTTGTGCCGGGCACTACCATTATTACACAAAACGGGCGACTCATCTTTCCGGTTAAAGAGCCGTTCGGCTCTAACCTTAAAGCAGCTTACGAAGCCTGTGGCAGCGGCAACATTGCCGACCAATATGTTTATCAGCAATTGTACGATTCTACCAAATGGTTGGCGCAGCAGTTTCCCGAATACAACCGTTTTGTAATTAAAGGGCAATACAAGGGTGCCAACAATCAGGAAATTTCGCTCGGTGCCGGAAACATTCCTAAAGGCTCGGTGGTGGTAACTGCCGGTGGGCAACGGTTGGTAGAAGGAACACATTACACCGTTGATTACAACCTCGGTCGTATCAATATTATTGATGCAGGTATTCTGAATGGCGGGCAGCAGATAAAAGTAGACTTTGAAAATAACAACTTGTTTGCCACACAGGTGCGAACCATGTTTGGTACGCGATTAGATTATCGCGTAAACAGTAAGTTCAACATAGGCGGTACCATTATGCAGTTGAGCGAGCGCCCCTTTACCCAAAAAGTAAACATTGGCGATGACCCCATCCGCAATACGATTATGGGTTTGGATGTGAAGTACGAAACCAACCTGCCGTGGTTGACCAAAGCGCTTGACCGCTTGCCGTTTTATGCCACTAAAGAAATGTCAACACTTGCTGCTTATGGCGAGGTGGCTTACTTAAAACCGGGGCATTCGCGCGCCATCAAAAATCAGGATAAAGAAGGGCAAGTTTATGTGGACGATTTTGAAGGGACCAGCAACGGTTACGACTTACGGCAACCTGCCCTAACATGGAAGTTAGCTTCAACACCTCGCGGTGCCACAGGCAGCGATGGAAAAATTTTATTCCCCGAAGCCAATTTGGTAAACGATGAGCGCTACGGTTACAACCGCGCAAAACTGGCATGGTACCGTATTGATAATTCATTCTTCAATCAACTTACTTCACCCAAGGTGGTGTACGACAATAAAGCTAACTGGCAAAACCATTATGTGCGCCTAATTCGTATGCAGGAAGTTTTTCCGAACCGCCCCAACCAAACACTCGACCAAAACCTGTACACCTTCGATTTGGCATTTTACCCGCGCGACCGCGGACCATATAACTACGAGTATCGTCAGGGCGAAGTAGATGCCGATGGCAAACTTTTTAATCCGCAAAAGCGCTGGGCAGGTGTAATGCGTGGTATTGACAACAATGATTTTGAAGCCACCAACGTAGAGTTTATTGAATTTTGGATGCTTGACCCGTTCTTGTACAACACCACTTCGCAGGGCGGTAAACTCTATTTCAATCTTGGCAATATTTCGGAAGATGTTTTGCGCGATTCGCGCATGAGTTACGAAAACGGTATTTACGAACAGCCCGGTGTGTTGGACAACACCGCATGGGGGCGCGTTCCTAAACTACCTCCGCTGGTAGATGGATTTGATAACGACCCTAACCTGCGACCAACACAAGATGTCGGTTTTGACGCATTGAACGATGCTGAAGAGCGCGTTCGCAAAGAAACTTTCCTGAATAATATTCAGTGGATGAATCAGGCGGCTATTGATAAACTCACCAACGACCCTTCAAGCGATAACTACGCGTTTTTTAAAGATGAAAATGTGTACGGCAACGAAGGAAGCATTTTAGCGCGCTATAAAGAGTTTAGCAACAGCGAGGGCAACTCGCCTACACAAACCGATGCGGTACAAACCACCGCACAAACCAACCTGCCCGATAAAGAAGATTTGAACCGCGATAACACGCTCAACGAAAACGAAGAATATTTCCAGTACGAAGTGAACCTGTTCCCCGGCATGGATGTAGGCAACAACCCCTACATTGTTTCGAAGGTAGAAGGCACCGGAGCCGACCACAACAATGTACCCGGCAGATGGTTGCAGTTCCGTATTCCCATAAGGCAGTGGACGAATAAAATCGGCAACATTCCCGACTTTAAATCCATTCAGTTTATGCGAATGTTTTTAACCGGCTGGCAGGATGATGTGGTGTTGCGCTTCGGAACCTTAGAGTTAGTGCGTAACCAATGGCGCACTTACAATCTTTCATTAGATGACCCTTGCGAAGAACTGGCAGGAGAAAACGACCCTCCGTTTTTGAATGTTGCTTCGGTAAGTATTGAAGAAAACAGCGCCAAAAAACCGGTGAACTATGTATTGCCTCCCAACATTTTGCGCGAGCAGGCATTGGGACAGCAAACCAACCAGTTTGTACAGCAGAACGAGCAGGCGCTTTCGATGACCATCTGCAACCTGAAAGACTGCAAAACCAAAGCGCTGTTTAAAAACATGAACCTTGACCTTCGCAGGTACAAAACGCTGCGGATGTTTATTCATGCCAACCGTGTGGATGGTGCTTTACCTGTAAAAGACGATGAAGTAATTGCCATTATCCGCGTGGGTTCCGATTTTAAAGACAACTACTACCAGTACGAAATTCCGCTGAAGATTACGCCTGATGGAACATACGACAATAATGTAACCTCCGAGCAGGAAGAAGTATGGCCCGTAGCAAATAACATGGAAATAGTGCTGCGCGATTTCATTGATCTAAAACTGGAGCGCAATGCCAACGAAGGCTATCCGCGCACCGTTCCGTATTCGCGCAAAGACAGTAAAGGACGTACACTTACCATTGTTGGAAACCCCGACATAGGCGCGGTGAAAACAGTCATGCTCGGCATTAAAAACCCTTCAAAATTTGACCCGAACAATCCGCTTTCAGACGATGATGGTTTGCCAAAGTGTATTGAGGTTTGGTTTAACGAGTTGCGCGCAACAGGTTTCGAAGAGTTTGGCGGAACGGCAGCCATAGGCAGTGTAAATATTAAACTGGCCGATTTAGGAAACATAAACCTTGGAGCCGGAATGCACACACGCGGGTTTGGGCAGGTGGAGCAAAAAATTGACCAGCGCTTTAAAGACAACATGTATCAGTACGACTTTTCTACCAATATTGAAGTAGGAAGATTTTTGCCTGAAAAGGCCGGCATCCGTATTCCGTTTTACGGTGCTTACTCGCAACAATTCAGCACGCCCGAATTTGACCCTTACCAGTTTGATATTCCTACCCGCGAAATGATTAGAAATTTGCGCGAAAATATGGGAGGCGATTCGGCACGCGTTTATCGCCAACAGGTGCAAACCATCAATACGCGAAGAGGTTACAACTTTTCGAACGTGCGCGTGGTGCCGCAAACCAAACAGAAAAAACCGCAGATATACGACCCCGGCAATTTCAACTTCACTTATTCATACAACGAAATACTTTTCAGCGATCCGTTTATCCAAAAAAATTCACGCAAAAACTGGCTCGGATTAATCGGCTGGAGTTTTGCCCCGCAAACCAAGGAGCTTACTCCGTTCAAAAAAGCTATTAAATCAAAATCGAAGTGGTTAGATTTTATTCGCGACTTTAATTTTAATCCGCTGCCTTCTACATTGGCATTTACCTCAGAGTGGAACCGCGATATGACCGAAATAACACTGAGACCATTGGGCGAAGTGGATTTCCAGATTCCGACTACCTACAGTAAAAACTTCCGGTGGGTGCGTAACTACACCTTTAAGTATAATCCGTTCCGCTCGCTAAGTATTGATTACACCGCCATGAATACCGCCCGTATTGATGAACCCGATGGCAGGTTAGATACTAAAGAGAAAAAGAATGAAGTGTGGGATAACATAAAGCAAGGCGGACGTAATACAACTTACAACCAAAGTTTGGGCGTTAACTACAATATTCCCATTAACAAACTTCCCATTTTAGATTTTGTTACGGCAAATGTTGGTTTCAATTCTTCGTACACCTGGACAGCCGTTCCGTGGCAGTTAGACACGGCAACCGGAAAATTCAGGCAAAACACCTTGGGCAATATCATTAACAACACGCAAAACGACCGGGCTAAAGTTGATTTGAACTTTAAAAAATTGTACGATAAGGTTCCTTTCCTGCGAACATACAACGCCCCTAATCCGAACGCAGGCGATAAAGAAACCAACGACAAAAAACGCGAGTCAATGAAAAAAGCCCGCGAAAAAATTCAGGGCGACCTTGATAAGCTGAAAGAAAAACGCGCACAACTGAAAGAGCAGTTGGTGAAAGCAAAGGAACAAGCACGTACCGATACCGTATATCACGCCAAAAAGAAAACGGGCATTGAAAAAGCAAAAGCCGATTTGGTAAAAGGCAAAGCCGATTTGGCAGAGAAGAAAAAAGAGAAAGCACCTGCCAAAGACAAAGACGCAAAGAAAAAATTACAGGATGAAATAAAAGCGTTGGATAAAAAGATTGATGCACTTACCGAAGCCCTGAAAAAATCGAAACAGGATGCCGATGTGGTGCGCCTTAAGAAAGAACTGAAAACAAACAAACAGAACATTAAGAAGAAGAAAGAAGAGTATGCCAACAAGCAAGCTCCGCCAAATCCGGGTATTTCGGCTGTGCTTCGTCCGTTGTTAGCCTTAAAGCGTGTTTCTGTTGAGTATAAAGAAAATAAATCAACCACGCTGCCGGGCTTTGAAGGCTACTCACAAATACTCGGTAATCAGGTACACACAAATGCCTTTACCAAACACAGAGATTTCAGAAATGCTCCCGGTTTCGATTTTAGTTTTGGCGGGCAACCCGGTGACAGGTTCTGGAACGGCACCGATGCTGCCGCCCGCGACCGATGGTTAGATAATGCAGCCGCCAGAGGCTGGATTTCAACCGATACCCTGCTGAACCAAAAATTTGTTCAAACACGCTCGCAGCGTTTAGATGTAACAGCCACTATTGAGCCCTGGACCGATTTAAAAATTGACATTAACCTGTTTCAGGATAAAACATCGAACCACCAGCAGTTTTTCAAGTACGTGTGGGATACGCTCAATAATAACTTTACTTACATGCATCTTAACCCGATGGACATGGGTTCGTACAGTATTTCGTATTTGCCCATTAACACGCTGTTCAAGAAAATTGATAAGAGAGGATTTTCGGAAACCTATACCGCGTTCGAAAACAATCGTCCTATAATTTCGAAACGTTTAGGAATAGAAAACCCCTATGGCGATGCTAATGTTCCTTACTATAACCCGAGCGATACAACCGTTAACCCTGCTTATGTGCGGGGCTATGGACCTAAATCGCAGGATGTGCTTATTCCGGCATTCCTTGCGGCTTACACCAAAACCGACCCCAACAAAATAAATCTGAATCCTTTCAAAGCGTTCCCACTGCCTAACTGGCGTATTTCGTACAATGGAATAACCAAGTTTAAGTGGGCACAAAAAGTGTTTACCAACTTTACTATTACACACGGATATAGTTCAACACTCACAGTAAATAGTTTTCAAACTAACTTAGATTACCGTGGCGATGGCACACCGGTTTCTGCCAACCGTATTGATACGCTTAATGGCAACTACTATCCGCTTTACAACATGCCAAGCATTGTGCTCAACGAGCAACTTTCACCGCTCATTGGTGTGGACATGACATTTAAAAACAACGTTACCGCTAAGTTTGATTACAAGAAAAGCAGAACGCTTACCATGAACTTTGCCGATTTTCAGATGATAGAAAATAAATCGGAACAGTTTACTATTGGCGTTGGTTACAAAATAAAAGGACTCAAACTGCCTATTAAAATCAAAGGAAGAAACGTTCGGTTAGATAACGACCTAAGTTTCCGTTTTGATTTCAGCTACCGCGACAACATAACCGTTAACCATCGCATTGATGAATCGCAACCACAAATTACGCAGGGCACGCGCACTATTTTCGTAAACCCGGTTATTGATTACATAGTGAGCAAGCGGTTAACCGTTCGTATTTTCTTTGAGCAAACGCGCAACATTCCTAAAATTTCAACGGGTTTTCCCACCACCAACACAAGGGGCGGAATTACGTTCCGGTTCTCGCTGGCAGAGTAATTGCTGTGCAATTGTTTAAAGCTATAGTATGTGTTCATTTTAGTATGTTCACAATGAACAATGCAGGATCAACTTTCTCAAACCATCACCATTCATCTTGAATTTACATTGCGGCAATTGCTCGCAGTACTACTTTGTTTGGTGTTTGTTGGGTACATCGGATGGGAAATTTACTGGTACAAAAAAATTGGGCTTTATTTTATTAAGTGGCACACACATTTGGTTGCAACAGGAATTATGGGCGGAGTTTTGTGCTTGCCGGTTTGGTTGTTTCATCGCTCGCGCAATTCTGTTCGCTCGGAAAAATTACTCACCATCGCTTCATCTGTTTGGTTTACTTTTTTACTGCTTGAATCGTTTTTGATACTTACAGGCTGGAAAAAGGAGTATACGGAAAAACGGTTTGGTTACTATCAGTCTCCATTTTTGTACGACTCCATGAACTACTATCACGTATATCACAAAGGTGAAAAAATTGAAAACGGGGCTTCCGAGTTTACATACGAAATATCCATTAACTCATTAGGGTACCCTGGGCAAGAATGGGCAACAGAAAAACCTTCCGGAAAAGTAAGAATAATGACACTGGGGGATTCGTTTACCGAAGGCGATGGTGCCCCCCAGGATTCTTCGTTTCCGGTATTGCTTCAACAAATGCTTGAAGCCGATTTTGCAACTGAAGTTTTGAACGCAGGCGTAAGTGGAAGCGACCCTGTGAGCGGCTTTAAAAATCTGAAAGAAAGGTTAGCACCATATCAACCCGATATAGTTATTCAAATGGTTTCGGAAAATGATGTGCTGTACGATTTTTGTATTCGGGGAGGTTTTGAAAGATACGTGAATGATAGTGTGGTAAAATACAATCCACCGCCTACGTGGGAGCCGTTTTATGTACTTAGTTACACAGCACGCATATTCTTCCATGCTTTCGGATACGACATGAAACAGCCCTGCGGCAAGCCAGATAATCCTGCCATTGCAGCTAAACGCAATATGTTGTTGAAAGAAATCTTTGATAGGTATAATAGGTTAGCCTCAGAAAATAATTTCAAAACCATTATTGTGTTTTATCCTACCAAGTACGAGTTTTACAGCAGCGGGTACTATTTTGACTTTTCAGAAGCAATGCGGTATGCCAATTCATTGAAAAATGTAAGCGGGGTCAGCTTACTTCCATGTTACATGGATAACGTGAAGGAAGGAAAAGCAAAACCAAAAGATTTTTATTGGGAAATTGACGGGCATCATAACGCCACGGGCTACCGGATGATGGCACAGTGTATAGCAGCGCAACTTATCCCCTATCTGCAAAAACAACCTAAATCTTCGGTTGCGGAATGACGTGCGAAAAATTACTTTCGCCTCTCAAAATCACAACAATGAATTTTCCGTCAGACTTAAAGTACAGCAAAGAGCACGAATGGGTGCGCGTTGAAGGCAACACCGCCACCGTAGGCATTACTGATTTTGCCCAGAAAGAATTAGGCGACATAGTGTATGTTGAAATTGAAACCGTAGGTGAAACCGTTTCGAAAGACGCTGTTTTCGGAACAGTGGAAGCCGTTAAAACCGTTAGCGATTTGTTTATGCCCGTTAGCGCAAAAATTACCGGCAAAAACGAAGCACTGAACGATACTCCCGAAGCGGTGAATAACGATCCGTACGGTGCCGGTTGGATGGTAAAAATAGAACTTACCAATCCTGCCGAACTAAACGAACTGATGGATGCCGAGGCATACAAGCAGCACGTAGGTCAGTAAATAATGTGCTTGCCTTTTGCGGCAAAACTATACACACAGATGCAGAACCCATCGCCTGCTCTTCGTAACTTTTTGAAATACAACCTGCCGTCCATTCTGTGGGCGGTTTTTATTTTGGGGGTATGCCTTATTCCCGGTAAAGAATTGCCCAGTGTAAGCATTTGGGAGTTCGATAAATTAGTGCATTTCGGAGTGTATGTTGTGTTGGCAATATTGCTGTTTTGGGGATGGAAAAAGCAAACGGCATTTCCGTTTTTACATCGGCAGGTGCTTGTAAAAATTATGCTCAGCACTTTCAGCTACGGTTTTGCGGTAGAAATTCTGCAGGAGTTCCTTACAGTTGACAGACACTTTGAATTGCTGGATGCGGTTGCCAATGCAGCAGGCGGAATAGCCGGTTCACTAATTAGTGTGAAACTATTCCGATAATCGCATCCTGTTTTCGGCAGTTCGGTTATTTTCACTTGTCATGAAATCGGTAGCTTCTATTTTGGTTTTGGTTTTGCTCTCGGCAGTCGCTTTCGCCCAGCTCGGGCGCGATGAAACGCTCGCTAAAAATTACATGCAAAATGGTGAGTTCGAAAAAGCGGCCGAGCTTTATCAATCGCTTTGGGAGAAAAACAATAACGACAGCAAATACTACACTCCGCTTTTCAAGTGTTTGCTTACACTCAAGAAGTACGATGAACTGGAAAAAACCGTTAAGCGGCAAATAAAAAAGTTTGAAGGGCAGGTGCAGTATGTGGTTGACCTCGGCTATATGTACTCCCAAATTCCCGACCCTGCAAAATCGAAAGAACAATTCGATAAGGTGCTAAAGGAAATGAAGCCCAACGAACTTGCCATCCGAAACGTAGCAGCGGCTTTTGAAACCTATCGCTTGTACGATTACGTAATTGCTGTTTACGAAAAAGGAAACAAAGTTATTCCCGGCAACTCGTACTTCAGTTTTGAACTGGCAAATGCTTTTATGTATAAAGGCGATGCGGCTTCATCTGTCCGAAATTTTCTTACCTATCTCGAACAGTTCCCCGAGGGCGTGCAGCGAGTAAAAAATATTCTTCAAACAGCAGCCATAAGCGAACAACTGCTTGCCGAAATGGAAACACAGTTATACGCCAAGGTACAACGTGCGCCCGGCAACGAAGATTATATTGACCTGCTTACGTGGGTGTACATTCAAAACAAAGATTTTGAAGGGGCGCTAGTGCAAATGAAAGCCATTGACAGGCGGAAAAATGAAAACGGTTACCGTGTGCTTACCATTGCCCGCATGGCACAAACGGAAGGATATTATACCGATGCTATTTCAGGTTATGAATATGTTGTTTCAAAAGGCAAAGAGGGTTCGCTCTACTTTCAGGCTCGTACCGAATTGCTTAACTGCCGCAGAGAAAAAATTTCGAAAAACCTAAATTATACACAAGCAGATTTGCTGGGTTTAAAAAACGATTATCTCTCGTTTATTAACGATAACGGAAAAGGTTTTCGAACGGCACAAAGCATGAAAGAGTTAGCAGATTTGGAAGGTTTTTATCTGCACGACATTACCGCAGCCATTCAGCTTTGCAACGAAATAATTGCCTTGCCCGGTGTTAACCAACAACTGAAAAACCAAACCAAACTTTCGCTGGGCGATTTTTATTTGATAGATGGCGATATTTGGGAGAGCACCTTGTTGTATTCGCAGGTTGATAAAGATGAAAAGGATTCGCCTTTGGGCGAAGAAGCGCGGTTCCGCAATGCCAAACTTGCCTACTACCGTGGCGATTTTGAATGGGCGCAAACCCAACTCGAAGCACTCAAAAGTTCTACCAGTGAGCTTATCAGTAACGATGCCATCAGCCTTTCGGTTTTTATTATTGACAATTTAGGAATGGACACCACCGATGAGGCAATGCAGTTGTTTTCAAAAGCAGAGTTGTTGCTCTTTCAAAATAAAGACATAGAAGCGTTGGGGTTGCTTGATACAATTAACCGCTTGTTCCCCGGGCACGCGTTATACGATGATATTGAATACGCCAAAGCGGAAATTCACGTTAAACGAAAAGAGTTTGAGAAAGCGGTTCCTTTTCTTGAAGATATTATTGCCCATTACAAAACCGATTTGAAAGGCGATGATGCTACATTTCTGTTAGCAAAAATAAACGAGGAGCATTTAAACAATAAAGAGAAAGCAATGGAACTGTATCAAACCATTATTACCGATTACAATTCATCGTTGTTGGTAATTGAAGCCCGCAAACGCTTCAGAATATTGCGGGGCGATAAGGTTGCAGAATAGAAAATCCGGTGTTTTATCCATAAAATCAAAAAGCCCCACAATGATGGGGCTTTTGGGTATAAAGTTGTTTTTAAATTTTACAGACGGAACTGCATTTCAACGGTAGCGCCTTCATCGCTGAACACCACCATATCGGCTAACTGCATTATGAGGAACACTCCGCGTCCGCTGGTTTTTTCCAAATTGGCGGGATCGGTAGGATCGGGCAGGTTGTTGTAGTCGAATCCGGGGCCTTCATCCTTCATAATAATGGTGAGATTTTTTCCGCGGTCATCTATACCATACAATATTTCTACCGTTTTACTTTCATCGCATTTGTTGCCGTGTATAATGGCATTGTTGGCGGCTTCGGTAAGGGTTATCAGAATATTTCCGTAAACATCGTCTCCGATGTTGAATTCGTTTTTAAGGTCGTCCACAAATTTTTCGACTACCGCAACGTTTTCAGGCTTTGATTTGATTTTGATTGATTTCAAGGTGTCGGTTAACATTTCGGCTAAAATAAAATAAATGATGAAAAAATAACTGCTATTTAACCGGAGGGCGGGCTAAAAATAATAATTCTCTATACGTAAAGAACTACTGAATGGTTATACTCCGGAAATATTTTTCAGCCTTGCTTTTGTAGTAAGGCTTTAAAGCCGGAGGAACCGTTTTGTAAAAATCGGTTTCGCTTTCTCGCGCTTTAAGATATTCTTCGAGCGAAGGCGGCATTTTGCGGTCTTTTTCTTTCCCCGTATTCGATTCGCGTTCCGGCTGCTCTTCGCGCTGGCGTTGAGCGTTTTCCGCCTCTAACAGTTTCGACATTATCTCATTCTGGCGCTTAAGCATTTCGGTGGTCAGTTGCTTGTTCACCAAATTCTTTTCAGTTTCTTCCATTTGTTTAATGGCTTCGCCCAAATTGCCCAATTGTCCCTTGCCGTCTTTTCCTTCCTGCCGGCTAATCTTCTCCAACTCTTTACGGATTCTTTGTTGCATTTCTGCCAACTCGGCAAATTCTTTACTCATTCCTTTTTGTCCCGATTTTTCGCCCTGCCCTTCGCGTTTCATCATTTCGGACAACTGCGAAATTTTATCATTCAGTTGCTTTTGCATTTTGGAAAGATTGGGCAAACCGCTGCCGGGCTTTTTACATTTCATACAGTTTTTGGGCGAGCCGCTTTGCTGTTGCTGGCTTTCGCTCATTTGCTGTTGCATTTGTTGCAATGCCTCGCTCAGCATTAGCGCCAGGTTGTTGTAGCCGGTCATAACAAACTGCTGGTTGGCGAGCACCTTCACCACGTTGCGTTCTTCCAAATCGTCAATGGCTTTGGCGAGATATTTATTAACGCTCACAATCTCTTTTGTTATAAACGATTTAATCTGCTCCTGCCGCTTTGCCAACGCATACAAACTGTCTTCTACCATTTTCGAGTTTTCGCGGATGCGCTGTTGTTCTTTCATTAATTGCACATACTTGGGGTTGTTAATGTTGGTGGCTTTTACTTCGGTCATCAATTTCTCTTGGTCAAACGAAAGTTTTACAATGTTTTCGAGCAACTGCCTGGTTGCCTGCATGTCTTCGGCATTTTCCTCCTGCTCCATTTGCGCCTTCATTTCGCTCAGTTTCTGCGAAGCGTTTTTCATGTTGTTAGCTGCGTTCTTCTGGTTTTGCGAGGCTTTGCTGTTTTGTTTTTGCTCCTGATTTTGCTTCGCGTCTTCCATTTGCTTTTCGGCAGTTTCCAAACTTTTCTCTATGTCTTTAAAGTCCTGCTCGCTCTTGGTTTCTTCGTTAAGCTTTTTCAGGTCTTGCAAATCTTGTTTGGCTTCCTTCAGTTCTTCTTTCAGTTTTTCCTGTTGCTCTTTCAGTTGCTGTGCATCTTTGGCATCTTTCCCGTCAGGGTTTTTCTCTTGCTCTTTCGCCAGCGCTTCCTGTTTCTCTGCCAGCTTCTCTAACTTATCGGCAGTTTCCTGTAGTTTTTGGTCAAACTCCAATTTTTTGAATAGTTCCAACATGCGGTCGAGTTCTTTCTCTAAATTCTCGTTGCTCATTTGCATGTCGTCCATTTTGTCGAGCGCGTCTTTCTTTTGCAACTGCTCCAACATTTTCTCCAGCTTCTCCATCAGTTTTTTCATTTCATCATCCAGCACTTTTTCCATTATTTCCTGCAGGTTCTTTTGCTTCTCTTTTATGTTTTCGGGCACTTCCTTCAACTCATTCTGCTTCTCGAAATTCTGCGACAGCTTTTCCTGAATTTGCTTGAGTTGCTCCTGTAGTTGTTTTTGTTTGTCAATATTTTCCTGAAGATTTTTCTTGTCTTCCCAGTTCAGGTTTTGTTTCTCCATCAGCTTGTCCTTCATGTTCTGCAACTGGTCTTTCATCTCCTTTGCATCTTTCATGCTTTCTTTCAGTTGCTCTTTCAACTCCTTATTCTCCTTCGCAATTTCTTTGTTCAACTCGCCAAGGGTTGGCATCTCGAAAAGCAGGGTTCCGCTGCGTGTACTCTTGCTGCCTTGTATGCCGTCATTATCCCACACTTCAAAATAGTAGGTCATTTTATCGCCCGGCTTAATAGCGAAATCGCTCAACTGCCAGTAGTAGGTAAAGCGCGATGCAGTGCCGGGTACAAAAGGAACATCCAAAGTTTTTATGGTTGTAGTTGAAGCCGAATCGGCACGGGTAATTTGATAGTTGAAGGTGAGTTTGCGTAAACCGTAATCGTCCGAAATTTCACCGATGTAGTAGAAATATTTTTGTGCAGCAGAGTCGCGTTTTTCGTCAACGGCAATTACGGGATACAGGTCAGGTGTAACATTGAGCGAATACGAAGCCGAGTCGGCATCTTTTACATTTTGGTTGGAAACTTTTACGCTGTACTGCGCGCCTTGCAAAAACATTTTGCTGAAAAGAAATTCGTTATTGCCGCTGCGCTGAATGCGGTAAGCCGAATCGCCCAGTACAAATGTTACCGCCTCGGTATTTTGTGTGTTGAAGCGCCATGTAAGTTTGGTTCCGGCAGGCACAACCAAGTCGCCCATATTGTGGAGCGTTTCATCTTTTTTGCCGGTGTAAGCAGGGTAATCGCAAATAACTTCGAAGGAGGTAACCACCGGCTTGGCGACTACATCCAGCATATATTCCTTTGAACGAAAACCATTAGCGGTAAAACGAAACGAAGTGGATTTCTGAAGATTTTCAAATTCGTGCGTAAACAAATCTTTGTCTTTCTTTTTCAGTTTTACCATGCCTTTGTCCGATTGCAGGTACACTTCCGATGGCAGCGCATCGCCTTCAATTTTTACTTCCAGATTAAAACTGCCGAACTGCAATGCTTTCAATTCTTTGTTCTGAACCACAAACTGAAAAGGCGCTTCTTTCTCGAAGAAAGTATCGTTGTGGTACAAGCGCTTGGTTCCTTCCTTAATTACATTAGGTGCTGCGATGATGATGAAAAGAAAAAGCAACAAAGGCGGTGCAAGGTAGCGGAGGTATTTTTTGTTTTTGCCGAGGTCAATGGCAAAAGAAAAATCAATAGGCTTTAACTCTACTGCTTTTTGGTCAATGGCGGCAAACAGCAAAGTGTTGTCAGAAGTTTCAGCCGCATGTTTCAGTTGAAGGATGTTGAGCAGTTTGTCTTTTACTTCGGTAAAGTGGGTTCCTACAATTTGTGCTGCCTGTTCGTACGAAATAATTTTTCCGAGTTTGTAGTAGTGCATAAAAGGCACTGCCACAAAGCGGGCAATAAACGCAGCCGAGGAAATAATAAAACCGAAGAACAGAATTTTGCGAAGTGCGGGCGACAGGTAGAGGTAATACTCCAGCAGGTTGATGGCTAAGAAAAAGGCCAGCACATACACGCCCGAAAAAATAGCCCCACGAATAAGTTGATTCGTGTAGTATTTACGAATAAAAGCATCGAGTTTTTCGAGCAGAGATTGATACGATGTTGAGCTAACCCGCATGGCTTACCGAAGATAACGCAAACACACCTTTTCCATAAGCGGAGAACCCTCCTTTTAACAGATGTATTTATGCAATGATAAAACGATTCGCGAAAGCGTTTGTTGTTGGTAGAGATTTTTAGGAAAATACAGAAGTTATTTATCCAACCACACATCCCTGAAATTGCGGTACTCCATACCGTTGTTCGGGAAATTTTGCACGTAGGGTTGCAACAATCTGCGGTTCATGGAATAGTAAATGAGCAACACAGGCGCATCATCCACTATCATTTGGTCGAGTTGAGCGTATAGTTTGTTGCGCTCGGCTTCATCGGTAGTAATCAGTGCTTTTTCGTACAGCGCATCGAAAGCCGGATTTTTGTAGCGGGATGGATTGGTGTAAGCGGCTTCTTCCATAGTAGCCGGAACGTTTTTTCCGTAAAAGAGATTGAGGAAGTTGTTGGGGTCGGGGTAATCAGCTACCCAACCAAAGCGCCAGAAATTTGTTTTACCGTGCTCTACATTGCTGGTGTGCTGCGCCCATACTACTTGCGAAAGGTCAACCTGTATATTCAGGTTTTGCGCCAACATGCTTTTAATGGCTTCGGCAACATCTAAATTTCTTCCGCCACCGCTGTTTATTTCCAAAGTAATTTTAGGAAAGCCTTTGCCATTGGGGTAACCTGCTTTGGTGAGGTATTCCTTCGCCTTTGTTACATCAAAGGTGTGTCCGTTTACCAAAGCATTGTCGTAACCGGGAATGCCGAGCGGTACAAAACCATTGAATGCCGGAACGCCTTCACCCTTGGCGGTGTAGTCGGCAATTTTTGCGCGATCGATAGCGTAGTTGAAGGCAAGGCGCACATTTTTATTTTTAAAAATTGGGTCGGGAACAAGGAAGCCGTAAAACTGTATGGCATACTCAGGTGTAATTTGCAACTGAAATTTTTTGTAGTCGCCTTTCAGTTGTTTGTTTTCGTCCAGTATGTCGTCAATCATCGAAAAAGGCAGGCGGTATTTCATATCCAGATTGCCCTTAGCCAGTTCCATCATTTCGGTTTTGTCTTCTTTAATAAACGAAACCTTAATGCCATCGAGATAAGGCAACTGATTTCCGAATTCATCCGTACCCCAATATTTTTCGTTGCGGGCCATTACCACTGCTTCATCGGCTTTTACCGCCTTAATAACAAAGGGACCCGTGCCTACCGTGCGATTAAGTATTTCGCCTTTGTATTTTTCAACAGCTTCTTTTGGAAACACGGTTGCAAACGGAAGCGCCAGGCGATTCAACAAATCTGCCGAAGGCTTAGTTAAAGTAATTTGCAGAGTAGAATCATCCAGTGCTTTTACCCCCAGGTTATCGCGCTCATCGGCATCGTGTTGCCTTTTTTCGCGGGCGGTGTAAAGCGCAGCGGCACCCTTAATAACATCGCGGTAGAAAGTGAAACCGTTGTTCTTAGGATCGGGCGTGCAGAGTAAATTAAAACAGTATTCAAAATCGTGAGCCGTCATTTCGCGCCCCTTGCCACCGGAGAAACATTCATCATCATGAAAAAACACTCCGCGCTGCAAATGAAAAGTATAAACGGTGGCGGTAGGGTCAACCTCCCAACTTTTGGCAAGGCAAGGTTCAATAGTTAAGTCTTTCTGATTAAAGCGCACCAACCCTTCGTAAATCTGGTTGGTAATGCGATGCCCCACCACTTCGGTAATGCCATGCGGGTACAGGCTTTTGTAAAACTCGGTTTCGTTAAAGCGGAACACTCCACCGTATTTCACTCCTCCTTTGGCTTCGCGTTTTTCGGCATCGGACTTTTTATTGCCGCCTCCGCAGGAGGTAAGCAGCATAACAAACAGCAATACATACAGGAGCGAGAGTGCTTTTTTCATACTTGAAATATTTATGCGGGCGAAGAAAAGAAATTTGAGTGTGATAGATGTTTACTTATCGGTAGGTGTCCCACCCTACACTTTTGCCGGTGAGTTGAAAATAATACCGAACAAAGTACACACCGGCAGCGGCACCATCTCCACACTGATAAACGATACCGCTTCCGCCAATAATTTAAAGCGCAGTTTGGTGAACATTGATTCCAGCGCACGGAAACTTCCGGCACTGATGGAAGCGCTGAAACATAATTTTTTGTTTAAGCATATTTTAAGAAGCAGGAGAAACAAAACAAAAAGTAGCTTTACCGGCACGTTCACACATCACCATATCCGATGAAATTATCTGTCGTCATCATTTCGCTTCTAATTCTTTCAGTAAACTCGTGTTACCGCGATCCGGCAGTGGCAGGCGTTAAAAGGTATAAGGACGAGGCATACGGAAACGATGCAAGAAATAAAATGGACGTGTACGTGCCGAATAAAAGCGACAGCAACACGGCAACGGTAGTGCTTATTCACGGAGGAGGTTGGGTGGCCGGTGATAAAACAAATTGGGGTTCTGATTTTATAAACAACTTTACGAAGAAAGGTTATGCGGTTGCCGCTATCAATTACCGTTATGCCAATGGCGATTTTCACAATCAGATGAATGATGTACGTATGGCCTTGGAACATCTCAACACAAGAGCAAGCGAATGGAAAACTGCTGTGGGTAAGTTTGCGCTCATTGGCGGAAGTGCAGGTGGGCACCTGAGCCTGCTTTACGCGCATGCGTTCGACAGCGCGCATCAGGTAAAGGCAGCTATTTCGTTAGTTGGGCCAACCGATATGACCGACTCGGTTTTCCATCAGTACGCCAACAACTACAACATCGGCTTTGTGTTCCCGCTTTTTCTCGGAGCCACTTTCGATGTCAACCCGCAGGTGTACAGAGATGCCAGCCCTATTTTCAACTACAGCAATGTTCCCAGTTTGTTCATTCACGGAATCTTAGACGACCTCGTGCCTCCGCAGCAAGGTGTGCGAATGTTCGATACACTTACCATTCATGGAATAATAGCCGACACATTAATGTTCGATAACGCAGGGCACGATGTATTTGGCACAAAGAGTGTAAACAAGCAGAAAGTTTACAATGAAATGAATACGTGGTTGCAAAACCATCTTCACTAAAACAAGAACGGAAGCGCTTACACATTCTACCCCACAGACCTTCTACTTTCGCCCCGTGTTTTATATTCGCACAAAAAATAATCAGCTATGGAAGCAAGCGGACGACTCATTCATATTCTGCCGGCACAAACAGGAACCGGTAAAAACGGTGCATGGAAAAAGTGCGATTTCGTTATCGAAACATCCGACAAATACCCCAAGAAAATTTGCATCAGCGCTTGGAACGAACTGAGCGACCAAATAGAGAACACCGCCATAGGCAGCGATTTGCAGGTAAGTTTTGACATTAGCAGCCGCGAATACAACGGGCGTTGGTACACCGATGTTAAAGCATGGAAAGTTTCGGGGGGAAACAAAGTGAACAATAGCAGCAATACTGCGACTTCTACTGAAAGCGCACCGCCCGATTTCCCGAGCATTGAATCGGCTGATGATTTGCCGTTTTAGTTTTCTCTTTTCTCCTCACTCCTTATAACCAGCTTTACCCAATCGCCATCGTTTAGCTGGTAGCCGTGCTCATAGCAAAAGTGGTAGGTTTTGCCGGCTTTGGTATGCAGTATATGTGTAAGATAATCGAACATAAAACCCTTTTGCAACAGCTTGGCTTTGGGTACACTGGTAATACCGCCCGGCTCAGTATTCAGTTCTTCTAAAATCCTTCGGTTTTTGCGAAGGATGTTGTTTATGTTCCGCACGTAATTATTGGCATCGCTGTTCAGCGAATTGTTGTAAGTGTTGCGGCACTGGTCGTCACAAAACTTTTTATCGGCTCGGCCCTTCAGGGTGGCTCCGCAACTGAGGCAGGTTTTGGTTTCAGGCATGGCAAACGGGTTTTAGTGCAAGTTAATAAATCCGTTTACAAACGACTGCAATCGGTTACTTCCGATAGAAAGCGCTTAAAATACGGCTCCGGTTTGCGCCCCGCCACACCTTTGCATCATTATTCGTTAACCGCCTTTGTGTTTACCGATTAGCACGCAGAGGTTTAAAAACTAAAGTTATGAGCAACTTAAAAAACAGTGTTCGCCTGATGGGCAACCTGGGCAACGCGCCCGAAGTAAAAACCATTGCCGACAGCAAAAAGCTGGCAAAATTCAGCATGGCTACCAACGAAACCTACAAAAACGAAAAGGGAGAAAAGGTAACCGAAACCTACTGGCACAATATTGTGGCATGGGGCAAGCTGGCAGGCATAGCCGAAAAGTATTTGCAAAAGGGAAGCGAGGTAGCCATTGAAGGTAAACTCACAAACAAAAGCTACACCGATAAGGACGGCAACAAGCGCTATGTAACCGAAATTATAGCCAACGAAATTTTGATGCTGGGCGGTAAAAATTGATTACACGGGAACAGCGAGGAGTTTTGCTCCTGCTTCTATACAAGGTTCAACTTAAAGTTGAATGCCATACAGAAAATACCTTTGCAATTATGAACTTTTCATTGCAAAGGCATTTCTATATTTAAAAATGGAATTGTTTACCCGAAGTATGATTGCTGCCCGCCTGTTGCTTGTTTGTTTGTGCTGCATTACTTATTGGCAAGCCCTCTATGCCGGAGCAGGAGGCTCTGTAAACAAACATGCTTTAATAATAGCCATAGGCGATTATCCTAATCCTAAAGAATACGGGTGGGCGAAAATCAGTTGTGCCAACGATGTACCGTACATAAAAAAGTCGTTAGACATAATGGGCTTCCGGCAAATTGCTTTGTTGCAAGATAGTCAAGCCACCAAACAAGGAATCATCAAAGCATTAGAGGATTTACACCAACGCACCAAAGCAGGTGATGTGGTATTTGTTTCCATTTCATCGCACGGAGAACAGATTAAAGATGATAATGGAGATGAGGCTGACGGGCTGGATGAAGCAATAGTGCCGTACGGAGCACGATATTCTCCCCGAGATACATCAAAGGCACATTTTGATAGTTACCTGCGCGATGATTTAGTAATTGAACTGCTAAACAACATTCGTTCTAAAGCCGGTAAAGGAGGACAGGTGGTGTTGTTTTCGGATGTTGATCATTTTTCCTCAGATGACAGTTATATGCCGGCAGAATCTGTAAACCCACCAAAAGGCCAGTTGATTGTTACGCGCGGGGAGAGTTTTTATGCCGAGATAGAAGCATTGGCCGCAAAAGCAGGGGGCAATTTATCGCCCTTTGTTTTTATGGCGGGCAGTAGACCAAAAGAGTTTAATTATGAAACTTGGGATGACGACAGTTTAGCTGTGGGCGCATTGTCATTCTGTTTTTACAAATGCATTAAAAATGCCAGTGAAAAGGGAATTCGGTTTACCAATTTCAACCACCTATTCTATGCGATAGTAGATTGGATGCAGCAAAAAGCCCCACGCCAACATCCTGTAATTGCCGGTGATGTAAACGAGCAGGTGTTTGTTCCAAGAAAAGTAACGGAGGATGTAGAGGATAAATTTGCTTATGCGAAAGAAAGCACCGATACCACCATCAACAAAAACAGCTCTGCATATATCATTTCAATCGGCATAAGTCAATACAGTTATTCTAATTGTCCTAAGATGGCGTTCGGCAACTGCCTGAGCGATGCCAAATTGTTGGACAGTTTTTTTACACAGCAATCGGTTAACACCTTAAAAGGAAAGGTAAATCATTATCTGCTACTGAACCGAAGTGCGGCAAAAGACAGTATACTTTCTTACCTGAATTTGGTAATTGAAAAAACAAAGCCCGAAGACTACTTCATTTTCAATTTTGCCGGAAGAACCGACATGCTTACCGGGGCAAATGGTGATAAAGAAATTTACTTTGTCCCTTTTGGTTTGCAAAACATTTGCGATACCGAAGAGGTAAAATCAAAATCAATCTCTTTAAGTCAACTGCGCGGGTTATTGCAGTTGGTGCAAGCCAATCATCAACTGTTTGTTTCCGAGGCGGGCAACAGCGAAGATTTTGGTAAAATGTTTGTGAAAGGCTTAATTGAAAGTTCGCCCGATATTGCTTCCATAAGCAGTAAAAATCGCGTGTTTATTGTGCCCGATAAGTTTGGGTTAGATTACTTCAACTGCAAGTCGCAGAGCATACAAGGCGCTCCTATCAGTTATTTTTTGCGGAACATCTCCTCCTCCCGCAGCATTTTCGAACTCTTCGGCAACAAAACAAGCCGCAACCAGTTGGTACACGATGTAATGCACCAGGAGCATGCCTGCAACCTGCCGCAAAAACCTTACACCACTTTCTTTTTTGAAAAAGAACTGGTGGACGACCTGAAATACTTTTTTACCCGGCAGGAAGAAAAACAAAATCAGCGTGGAGCAGCCGTTTTTAATACCGCCATAGATAAAGCCAAACTGACCATCGGTAAAAAATATGCACTCATTATAGGCACCAATGAGTATAAAGAATGGACCAACCTGAATAATGCTGTTAAAGATGCAGAAGCCATTGCTAACGAATTGGAAAACGGTTTCGGTTTTGATGTGCTCCTGCTCCGAAACCCGCTGCTCGATACGGTTTACAGTGTTATACAAAGCTACTCGCAGCGTATGGATTCTACCGACCAACTGCTCATTTACTTTGCGGGACATGGTGATTTTGACGAGCAGTTTTTTAATGACGGCTTTTTGGTGATGAAAAATTCTGCCTCCACCAAAAATGATCCTTACCGCAAAACGTACATACAGCATTCGGCATTGCAGCGCATCATCAACAATCTTCCCTCCCGTCAAATTTTAGTGGTGTTCGATGTTTGCTATGGCGGAACCTTTGATGAAAAAGTTTCGAAGCGGTCCTACAAAGTGAACGAACTGAAAACGGGCAACACCAAAGAAGATTACATCAATAAAAAATTGGAGCACCATACCCGTGTTTACATTTCATCGGGCAACAAGAATACCGTTCCCGATGGTTATAGCGGAGAGCATTCACCTTTTGCTATCCGGTTTTTGGAAGCGCTGCGAACCAAAGGAGGCAAGTCGGGCATACTAACCAAAAGCCGTTTGTTTTCTTTTGTGGAAGGATTGGATTCGGAGCCGATTATGGGTGGCTTTGGCGATGATGAACCCGGCAGCGAGTTTATTTTGATTTCCAAATAAGTACGATTTCCTTCCACAATCTGTTTTGCTAATCTTGATTTTTGTTTTTTTCAGAATTCGCTCTAAAATGAAAACGTTACAAACACACCGCCTTTTTTTCGGTTTCAAAACAACGCTGTTATCGCTCTGCTTATCATTTGCCAGCAATTCATTTGCTCAACAATCGTTTAAACACTGCGGCACCGATGAAATTTCCTATCAACTGTATGCCGATAATCCGCAGTTGCAACAAGCGATGGAACACAATCGTATCTATCTGAAAAAATTTACCGAGCAGTTTGTAGCTGAACAGCAAAACCGTAGCAACGATTCGCTTTACACCATTCCGGTGGTATTTCATGTAATACATGCTTACGGTAACGAAAACATCAGCGATGAACAAATCATGAGCGGCTTGTATGTGCTCAATCGCAATTTTGCCTTGCAACATCCCGACACAGCAAACATTGTTTCGGCTTTTAAACCCATAGCCGCCAACTGCGATATTGAATTTAAGTTGGCAAAAATTGACCCGAACGGAAACTGCACCAACGGCATTAACCGCATAGCGAGTACGCTTACCAAAATTGGCGACCACAGCGTAAAAAATCTTATTCACTGGAATCCGTCAAAGTATTTGAATGTATATGTGGTAAGGTCAATTGCCAATCTTGCGGGACATTGCCTCATGCCCGACCAAGCTGATGCCAAACCAGAATGGGACGGCATTGTGATTGACCACACGTATATGGGCAATACCGGTACCGCCAACGAAGCGCGCTCGGTGGTAATGGCGCACGAAGCAGGGCATTACCTAAACCTCTTTCATATTTGGGGCGGCAACAATGTGCCCGGCTATTTCTATCAACCGGTTGGGCAAACAGCAAATTGTTTAATTGGCGATGATGTGCAAGATACACCCGAAACGATTGGTTGGAGTAATTGTAATTTAAGCAACGCCTCGTGCGATAATGCGGTGGACAATGTGCAAAATGCCATGGACTACAGTTACTGCAACTGGATGTTTACACAAGGGCAACGCCAACGTATGCGGGCGGCACTCAACTCACCTGTTGCCAACAGAAACAACCTGATTACTGCGGGAAACCTTGCTGCCACCGGAGTGAATTTGAATACGGTTTGCAAGGCATCGTTTACGGTTAGCCGAAAAAATATTTGCCCGGGAGATACAGTGATATTTACTGACAAAAGTGTTGCAACACCCGATACATGGCTTTGGAATTTCGGTGATGGAGAAACATCCACCGCACAGCACCCGCAGTATATGTACTATTGGCCCGGCACGTACTATGTAACCCTCACCGCATCAAAAGGAGGAAGTGCGGTAACAAGCGACACCATACAAATTCGTGTAAACGCTCATCCCGCCATGCCTTACTTTGTGGAAGGTTTCGAAAGCGGAACTATGACCGCATGGGGGCTGCTGAACGAAAGCGATAACGATTCGCTTTTGTTTACAGCAGCGGGAAACAATTCGGGATACAACAGCAACAAAGCTGCGGTGATAAGAATGAACGATACCACTGCCACTTACAGCGGCCGCACGGTACTTCACTCTCCGTCTATTGACCTGAGTGCGCTCGGTGCCACCCAATTCAGTTTACGGTACGCTTGCAGTCAGAAGAAACAGAACAATGATGATGTGTTGGAAGTATTTACTTCAACCGACTGCGGAAAAACTTGGATAAGTAAAGGGAAAAGATTGGGCGCAAACTTACGCACGGTTACTTCTCCGCAAACCAATCCCGATTGGACTCCGACAGATTCAACACAATGGAAAACTTACTCTTTTAGTTTACTGAGTAATCAGTTGTCAAGTAGTTTTATGTTTCGGATTGATTACATCAGTTTTTACACCAACGCTTTCTTTATTGATGACATCAATATCAATGCCGAAGCATACAACAGTGTGCCCAAGTTGCAACTCGAAAACGTAAACATTGTTCCTAATCCCGCCCAAAATTATTTTGAGTTAACCGGAGATTTTGATGCAGTGGATTTACAAATGCTGGATGTAAACGGTAGAAGCGTTTTGCGAAGGACTTCTGTAAACAACGGAGACAAGCTGGATATAGTTAATCTTCCTTCAGGAGTATATTTTATCCGTTTGGAAAATGAAAACTCATACTGCATTAAGAAGTTGCTGAAATGATATGCTGCCGGAAGTTTTATCATAGTCTGACCAAGGTCAGACCGGGTTACCCTCTCAAATGCAACCCCTTAGGCTTGGTAAACGCCCGTAATCCTATGTGCGAAAGCGTAGAACCAAAACCCGAATGCTTGCGTCCGCTCCAGGGTAATGCGGGACTTACACGGTCGCAACAATTCCAATAACCCGAACCACTATTAGTTTGTGCCAGCAGTTTTTTTGCACGCGCTTCAGAAGATGAATACACGGCAGCCGTTAATCCGTACTCCGTATCGTTCATCAACTGCAGGGCTTCTTCATCGCTCTTCACTTTCTGTATGCCGATAACCGGACCAAAACTTTCATCGCGCATTACTTTCATTTTGTGGTTCACGTTTACTAGCACAGTCGGCTCATAAAAATTTCCTTTACTGTTTATTTTTTTACCGCCCGTTAAAACTTTAGCGCCCTTTTTCACGGCATCTTTTACCTGTGCATCTACTACGCGCAATTGCGCTTCGCGGGTAAGGGCACCAATGTAAACACCGTCTTCGGTTGGGTCGCCAACTTTGTAGCTCTTCACTTCCTTCACAAACTCCTCCACGTATTTGTTGTAAACTTTTTCGTGTACGTATATGCGCTCTACACTGCAACAACTTTGTCCGTTGTTGTAGAATGCGCCATCGGCAGTTCCTGCAGCAACACTTTTAATGTCTTTTACATCAGCCGCTACATACAAAGGGTCTTTGCCTCCAAGTTCCAACCCGCATGGAACCATTTTGGGGGCAACCTTTTCGTAAATGAATTTTCCAGTAGCATACGAACCGGTAAAGAAGTAACCGTCAAAATTCATATCGAGCAATGCAGCGCCCACTTCACGCGCGCCCACAGCTACCTGAAAAGCATCATCGGGCACTCCGGCTTTCTTTAAAAACTTTTCAATTTGAAAACCGGTAAGGGTAGAAAACTCCGATGGTTTGTACAGAACAGAATTGCCTGCAAGTAAAGCCGGCACAAAAACATTTGTTCCAACCAAATACGGATAGTTCCATGCGCTGATGTTGCACACTACACCCAATGGCTCGTAGCGAATTACTTCTTTGGTATTGCCATCATCACCCATTATTTCATCGTTCAAATATTTTTCGGCATTGGCAGTGAGCCATGCAATACGGTTACGCGCTCCGTTTACCTCATTGCGGCTTTGTTGCATGGGTTTGCCCACTTCGCTGGTAAGCACACGAGCGCATTCTTCGATATTTTCTTTCAATAAATCCGCAAACTTTTGAAGAATAGCTACCCGTTTTTTTAATGGCACAGCATTCCATTTCTGTTGCCCTTTGCGAAGCACTTCCAGTTTTTTCTTTAACGATGCTTTGTTGTCTTCTTTTAGGTTAGCGAGCACTTGCCCGTTGGCGGGATTGATGATTTTCATGTTTTAAATTCAAGTAAACGGATAAAACCGATTCTACGGATTTTACATCTGTTGAATCTGTCCAATCCGTATCATCCGTTTACTTGTTGTTTTTGGTTTGGTTTAAAAATTCTTCTCTTATGTTTTTTGAAAGAGGATTACTGTCTTTGTCTTTCATTCTTTCGGGATGCCATTGCACGCATAATAACCATGGCTTACCGGTTTTGTCTCGCCATTCTGCAGCTTCAATTACATTATCGGGCGAGTAGGCGCTTGCCATCAATTCATCTGCCATTACGCTGATGCCCTGATGATGAGCACTGTTGACTGTTCCGTTGGTTACTCCTGCAATTTGTGCAAGCAATGATTTGTCGGTGATGTTTATCTCGTGTTCGCCATCCACATCGCCATGTCTGCGGTGGTCTTTGTTGCCACCTTCTTCCAGGTCTTGCATCAGTTTGCCGCCCAGCGCCACGTTTACCAACTGATGTCCGCGGCAGATAGCCAGCACCGGAACATTAAAATTCATGGCAGTTTCAAACACGTGCATTTCAAACTCATCACGCTCTTCGTTGAACACGCCATCGCCATTCGGAAAATCTAAACGCGGATTATCGTAATACTTCGGGTGCATATCCACTCCTCCGGTTAACACAATGCCATCGCAGTCTTCTACCAAATCCCATACTTCCTCTTTGTCGTGTTTTTCCCAATGCAATTCAACAATTTCAATATTGTCGTCATTGTTTTTAATCCACTTGGGGTAATTCTCCCATCGCGATTCTGTGTATGTCAAACCAATTTTCATAACTCGTATTTAACCACTAAGGACATAAAGTTCATTTAGAAATACAACTTAATGCTCTTAGTGGACTTAGTGGTTATCATCTACAACGCTTCACCATATAATGCTCTGAAATCCGCACGGCTCACCGGCTTAGGGTTATTCGGATGGGCAAAATCGGCAAACGCCAAGTCAGCCAATGTTTCCAAGTGTTCTTCTTTTACTCCCACCTCGCGCAGTTTATGCGGAATGCCGATGCGCGAATTCAAATCGAACAGATAATTCACCACACCATCTCCTGTTTCATCTTTCAATTCCAATGCACGCGCCATTCTTCTGAACCTATCTTCAAAGCCGGCAATGTTGAATTTCATTCCATAGGGAATGTTTACTGCATTCGCTAAACCGTGATGTGTATCAAGCAAGCTCGACATTGGATGCGCCAGCGAGTGAACAACACCTAAACCTTTCTGAAATGCAATAGCCCCCATCATACTGCCCAGTAACATTTGCGAGCGACTTTCTACATCGGGGTTCTTGGTTGCCTTTTCTAATGAAAGTGAAATGAGGCGCATACCTTCCAAAGCAATACCATCGCAAATAGGATGATAATTTTTAGCAAGAAATGCTTCCATATTATGTGTAAGCGCATCCATACCTGTTGCAGCCGTAATGAAAGCCGGAAGTTCCATTGTGAGCATTGGGTCGGCAAAAACAATTTTGGCGAGCAGCTTAGGCGAGAAAAGAATTTTCTTTTGATGAGTTACATCATCGGCAATAATGGCGCTGCGACCAACTTCGCTGCCGGTTCCGGCTGTGGTGGGCACTGTTACAAAATGCGGAACATCGTTAGTTACGTACACATCACCGCCAATTAAATCATCGTATTTAAACAAATCTTCGCGGTGGTTAATGCGAAGAAGAATGGCACGCGCCACATCTAATCCCGCTCCTCCGCCAATGCCCACAATACAATCGGCTTTGTGTGCATCGTAGGCATCGGTACCCGCATATACATCACTCTTAACCGGATTCTTATGTATGTTGCTGAAAACTTCAGCAGCAAATCCCTTCGCTTTTAAATCTTCTACAACGGCTTTGAAAAAACCGAGCTGCGCCACATTGGGGTCGGTAACTACCAGCGGGCGGGCAATGTTGTTCTTCTTTAAATAATCGGGTAGTTCTTTAATAACCCCTGCTCCGAAACGGATGGTGGTGGGGAAGTTGAATTGGCTGATAGACATGAGTAGTTGGTAGCTGGTAATTAGTAGTTTAAAAAAATATAAGCGCGAACTTACGGGAGGGAAGGGGAAAAGAGAAACTTTAGTAGAGGTTAAATCTTGCCTACACGCATTAGCAACAATTTCAATAGGGTTTCCATCTTTGAACTGGAGAACAAACAGTAAAAGCAGGAATACTACAAAAGATTTAAAAGGACATTCCAACACCTACTAACAAAACGCAAGGTTCAGTTTTAAAATGTTGTGTGAAGCAAGATTTTAGTTCGTTCCTTTTAAAACATCTCCCACCAATCTCCACTGCTTCGCTTGTTCCAGTTCATACGCCAGTTCCAAAAGCCGTTTATCTAAACCATACGGAGCCGTAAAGTGAACCCCAATAGGCATACTGTTTTCGGAAGTGCCCAACGGGAGCGAAATGGCAGGTGCACCGGTAATGTTTTGCAAACCGGCATAGCTGGCATATTCAATAGCTCTGCGCGAAATTTCTTCGTACGTAAGTGATGTAGAAAAGTGTCCGATTGGTGGTGTGTTGTGCGATACCACCGGAGTCATTATCACATCATATTTCTCAAACAGCGCTTCGGCATCGCGTCCGGTTTTACGCAGCAGTCTGATGCTGCGCGGTATTTGAAGTGCATTGGCTTTGAACTGCTTGCTCAAGCCCATTGTAAAAGGCTCTAATTCTCCATGGTCAACTTTGGCATTGATGGTTACAGTGCCCATGTGGCTGAGCATGTATGCCAGAAACCCGTAGTAATTCAGGTAATGCTCGCTCATGGCATCAATGTCAATTGGCACCGGAATCTGTTCAACGGTATGTCCGAGTGTTTCTAACAGTTTGGCGGTTTCTAGTTGTGTGCGGTAAGTGTCTTTGTCCTGGTGTCCGAGTTTTCCTTTTTCCGGATTGAAGAAAAAAGCAATTCGCAAGCGTTGTTGAGAAGGATGTTTTACATACCCCATTTCGGGCAGACGCGGATTTTTGTAAAACTTTTCAGCAGCAGCATAAAAGGCAGCAGTATCGCGCACACTTCGCGTAAGCACTCCCTGGTAAACAATTTGTAAGGGCATTAACTGCGAACCATCCATAGAAACCAATCGCCAGCGCGAAGGTTTCAGCCCCACCAAGCCGCAACAGGCAGCAGGAATGCGAATAGAGCCAGCTCCATCGTTGGCGGTAGCAATAGGCACCACTCCGCTTGCCACCAATGCAGCCGAGCCGGACGAAGATCCACCGGTTGTGTAATCAGTATTCCACGGGTTGCGGGTAATGCCCCACTTTTCGTTTTCGGTGCTGCATATTAAACCGAATTCGGGCATGGTGCTTTTGCCCAAATTATTTATACCGGTTGAAAGAAACTGCTGTACAAACTTGCTGTGTCGCTTGGCAGTTTTTGCTTTAAATGCACCGGTGCCTAATTGCGTTGGATAACCGCGAATGTTATCGGTATCTTTTACAAATGCCGGCACTCCGTAAAACATTCCCCCTTTTGCCGGAGTATAGTTGCGCGCATCATCGTATGTTTTTACAACAATGGCATTCAGTTCGGAGTTTACTTTTTCGGCACGCGCAATGGCTGCTTCGGTAACTTCTGCAACCGATACGTTGCCACGTGCAATGGCTTCTGCCAATGCCACTGCATCCATTTTTCCTAAGGCATCATCGGTAAATGCACTTATGCGCTTTCCCATAAAACAAGTTGATATAGTAAACGGAAATTAAACCGGCAGATTTTAAACCGAAGAAAAATAAGGAGTCTTTTCTTCGTGTAGCACTAAACTGTCATTATCTCTTTCTCCTTAACCTCCAAGTGTTTTTCTACTCTGGCGGTGTAGTCGTTAATAATGCCCTGCACATTTCCTTCGGCACTTTTGGCGGCATCTTCGGTTAAGCCGTCCTTCTGCATTTTTTTAATTCTCTCTAATGCATCTCTGCGTAAGTTGCGGAGAGAAATACGACAGTTTTCGGCCTCGTGTTTGGTTTGCTTTACCAGTTCTTTTCTTCTTTCCTCGGTTAAAGGAGGGATGTTGAGGCGGATAATTTTTCCATCGTTTTGCGGAGTAAGCCCAATGTTGGCAGCCAGTATCGCTTTTTCGATAGGTTGCAACAAGGAAGGGTCCCAAGGCTGAATGGAAATAGTGCGCGCATCGGGCGTAGAAACATTTCCCACTTGTATTAAAGGAGATTTAGCCCCATACGCATCAACAAGAACACCGTCCAGCATTCCCGCGCTTGCTTTGCCGGCACGTATCTTCGACAATTCGAATTCGAAATGCTCCAGTGCTTTTTGCATGTGAGCGCGGGTTTCGTCCAATACTTTTTTTACATCGCCTTCTGTCATAACTCAATGTTTGGTTGGTTTATTTGTTTGTTGTTTGATTGTTTAATCGCTTACCAATGTTCCTATTTGCTCTCCGTTAACTACTTTCTTCAGGTTACCTTTTCTGTTCATATCAAACACAATAATGGGCAAATGATTTTCCTGGCATAGTGTAAAGGCAGTTAAGTCCATTACATTCAGTTTACGACTGAGCGCTTCCGAAAAAGTAATACGGTCGAATTTTTTGGCGTTCGGATTTTTTTCCGGGTCGGCATCGTAAATACCGTCAACACGAGTGCCTTTCAAAATTACATCGGCTTCTATCTCCGTGGCGCGCAACGCTGCGGCAGTATCGGTAGTAAAATACGGGTTGCCGGTACCGGCACCAAAAATTACCACGCGTCCTTTTTCCAAATGGCGAACGGCTCTTCGCTTTATAAACGGCTCGGCAATTTCTTTCATTTCAATGGCAGATAGCAGTCGCGTCCACACACCAATTTTTTCCAAGCCGCTTTGCAATGCCATGCTGTTGATAACCGTAGCTAACATTCCCATGTAGTCGCCTTGCACACGGTCAATACCATTGGCACTTGCCTGTATGCCGCGAAAAATATTTCCACCGCCTATTACTACAGCCACCTGCACACCGGTGTCGGTTATCTGTTTTATTTCTTCTGCATATTGCATCACCATATCGGCATCAATACCAAATTGCTTGTTGCCCATTAGTGATTCACCGCTCAGTTTCAGAAGAATACGCTTGTATTGCATAGCGGACGTGAAAATAGAAAAAACAAACAGCCGTAATAATGACAAGGAAAGCAGGGTTACAATATACCTACCTCACCACCATCCTCCTTAACCCCACTCCTTTCTCGGTTTTCAGTTGAATGAAGTAAACGCCCGCTGCAAAATTTTTGTTGGCAATGTAGAAGTGATTTTCTCCGCTGTGTGTTTCAAACACCCGCAGGTCAATTACGTTGCCCACCATGTCGGTTACTTTCAGTTCAACATTCTCCGGTTTTGCAGAATTCAGTTTTAATGCAAAAGCGCCATCGTTCGGATTCGGATAAATGCTCCAGTCGCTGTAACTCAGTTCTTCAATGCCTGTTTGGTGGTCAATACAGGCGGTGTCTTTGCAGCCGTATTGGTCGGTAACCACTACACAGAACAAGGTAGAAAAAGTAGGATTGAGAAACTGGTTGGTTTGCCCGCTCATAATAGTCCAGTTAGGATTAACGCTGTACCATTGGTAACTCATACCTGCCGGATAAGCAAACAATGAATTGCCTACCTGCTGCACGGTAGCCACAGGCGGAGCGTGCACACAAATAGAGTCCACGCAATCAATAGTGCCTGGCAGCAAATTATTGATGATAAGAATGACCGGATGGCAACCCGCAGTGTTGTAAGTAACCGTATGCGGGCCGGGACCCGAAGCCGTAGCCGGCACTCCGTTCGGGAACTGCCAGGTAAAGGTTAAGCCCGATGGATTTCCACCATACGTGAATGTGGAAGTTTGTCCAACGCAAATGTTTTTGTCAAATTCCAACAGGCACGATGGATGAGCCGGAGTGCCGCAGTGCAGGTTGATGCAAATAGTGGTATCGGAACAAAATACATTGCCTTGGTTCATCATAAACGTGATGCACATAATGGTATCAGCCGGACCGGTAGGCGTATAAGTGCCGCTAATAACAAGGGTGTTGCCGTTCATCACTACCGGATTGCTGCCGTTAATAGTAGTATTGCCGCTTGTTTGCATTTGCAAGGTGCCGCAGCCGCGTATAGTCATATTGAAATGATACTGCAAGCCAACAGGCGTTTGCACACACCACACCGAGTCTTTCAGATAATAGAAGTAGCAGCAGGTAGTATCAACCTCATGGCAGGGCGGCAGTACTACACATTCGGTGTCGCTGTAGCAGCAAATAAGTTCGTGCCCCATGCTGTCGAAGGCGGCAATGTGTGAACGGAAGCAAAGCGTATCGCCCGCAGTGCCATTAAAGATGGTAGCAGTTAAAGGCCCCGAACTTCCACCGCTGGGGATGGTAATAAAATTGATAACCGGTGAAAAAGCAATATTGAGATGCGGAGGCAGCACTTCGAGATTTACCTGCGTAACTGTTACCTGCGATTGATTGAACACCTGATAATGCAACACGTACTTTCCGGTAGAGTCGCATACTACCGAATCAATTCGCAGGTCGGCACATAAACTGTCAGGGCAGGGGTAAAGCGTAAGGTCTAATTCGCCCGTGGTGTCCACACAACCGAAACTATTGGTAACAATTACCGAATAAATACCGCTCATGCTTGTAGTGTAGCATTGGTTGGTAGCGCTTGGAATGGGAACACCATTGTTAAGCCATTGCCAACTGCTGCCCGCAGGAGCGCAAATGGTGTAAGGCGCACAGGTATCAAAGCAGCCTTCATAGAAGGAACACAAATACGGCAAGGGATTAACGGTTACACAATAGCTGGCGGTGTTCTTGCAGCCGTTGGTATCAATAGCAGTGGCGTAGTAGCAGCCGTTCTTTGTTACAAAAATGGTGTCGTTTACTTCGCCCGTATTCCACTGAAAAATAACGGTAGGGTCGGGGTGCGAAACTACGAGCACTACGGTATCGCCCGCGCAAACAGTTGAACTGCCCAACGCCACAATTACCGGTGGCAAAGGCAGCGGATGAACAATGACGATATAAGGCAGCGAAGTATCAAAACAACCCGTGGTAGTGTCGGTAATAACTACCTGATAGTTGTAGGTGCCGGGCGGCAATCCGAATACCGAAACAGCATTTGATGTAGCGCCATTCACATTCGGATCATTACTCATCCATTGATACAGCCAGTTGATGTGATATGGTGTAGTAAGATTGGTAAACTCGCCAAAGCAAAGTTCATCGTTGCCGGTGTTGGTGATAACTGCCGGAGGTGCGGTGTTTACAATAATTTTAATGAAGGTAGAATACGGGCAACCGCTGCCGTCATTCATGGTTACCGAGTAAATGCCGGTGGAGGTTACGGTTATGGAATCGTTGGTAGAGCCGTTACTCCACAAGTAAGAGCAAATGCCGCAAGGTGGTGCTACTAACAACACATTGGTTCCGGCACAAACCACCGTGTCGGGAAAAGCAGTAATATTTCCGCTTAGGGCAGGCGCTACAATGGTGATGTTCTGTTGTGTGGTATCGTAGCAACCGTAAATGTCGTGCACTATCAGTGTAACCGTGTATGTGTTTGCCGGGTTAAAACTGTGCGTAGGGTTTTGATTGAGCGAAGTTCCCGCATCGCCAAAATTCCAGTTCCAGTAATTGATGCTTGCGAACGATGCATCGGTAAACAACACGGGGTTGTTAATGCAGTTCGGACTGCTGAAACTGAACGCAGCCGTTGGTTTGGCAGGAACAATAACGGTATCGGTAAACACATCGGTACACAAACCGTTGCTTACGGTAAGCGTAACAATATAAGTGCCGGGCGCTGCATACAAATGGCAGGGGTTAGGCAGCGAAGAAGTATTCGCATCGCCAAAGTTCCAACTCCACGAAGTAATGTTGTTGCCCGCAGTGTATGTGCTTTTATCGGTAAAGCAAACCGAATCGTTCCAGCAGCCGGAGGCAACATCAAACTTGGCGAGCAAAGGAATTTCGATATGTGCGGTGTCTTGCAAAACACAAGTATCAACCCCATTCGTGCTCGGCACTAAACCGCTTAGTACCACTAAATAAAAACCCGCCTGCGAATAGCTGTGTGTGGGATTGGTGAGATTAGAAAAATTGAAATCGCCAAAATTCCAACTGAAGTTAAATGCATTAACCGAGGTATTGGTAAACGCAACCGGATTGCACGAGGTATGCGTAAAACTTACGCTGCCATTAGGCGTACAACTTCCGGGACCACCGCTACCGCCATTGCACGAATCTTCCTGCACTACCAGCGCATTCGAAAGCGCGGTGCAGCCGTTGGTTACATCGGTTACCACCACGGTGTAACTTCCCGGAGTGGATACCGAAGCGCACTGTGTAGTAGCTCCGTTCGACCACAGGTAGGTGTAGTTTACATTTCCCAACGCGCACATGTTTACGCTGTATGCGGTGCCTATGCAGTAAGTCAGAAAATTGAGCGTGCTGATGCTGGCGGTTGGCCCGCTTACATACTGCACGTTTATTTGCGAAAGCGCAGTGCAGCCGCTCGCATTAGTAGCGGTTACCTGATATAATCCTTCCAAGAAAATAGTGGTGGGATTTGTTACCGAATTATAGCCGCTTGGTCCGCTCCACATATAACTCACTCCGCCTGTTGCCTGCAACTGCGCGCTGCCGCCCGCGCATAAACTTCCCAACTGTGCAACAGTAGGTGTGGGCGCGGGATTAAGTGTTACCGTAGTAGAATTCGACAAATTGTTGCCGCACACATTTACGGTAAGCGTAACCGTAACCGTTTGCGGAGCATTGTTTCCCCATTCAATTAAAGTAGATGCGCTTCCGAGCGAAAGCACGCTGCCTGCATTGGAGGGCGTAATGCTCCATGTATAAGTAGTACCTACAGGGTACAACGTAGGGCAACTAAAACTGTTGGTAGAGTTGGCACAAAACGGACTGCCCGCTACAATAGCCGGTGGCGCGGGTGTTACCGGATAAACATTCTGCGTGGTAGTATCGGAATTGCAGAACGGAGAGTTGGGCATTTGTGTAAACGCCTGCACAATAAACGGAGGCGTGCTGCCCCAGGTAACCGTTACACAACTTCCTATGGAAGAGGTGGGTGTTCCTCCCGTAATAATCCAGTTAACGGTGTTAGAAGTAGGATTGGCGCAATACATGGCAGAAGAGTTGGGGCACACAACCGTATCGCCCGTAATGCTTGGAGCTGCGGGTGGCGCATGCACTTTCACCGCCAACACAGCCGAATCGGAACAAGTGTTGAGCGGATTAAGCGGCACAGCCGTAATTAAAAAGTTGCCGGTTAAGCCCTGCCAGTTTACACTTACCGATGGCGATGGACTTCCCGAAAGAATTGGTCCCGCAGGATAAACATTCCAAAAACACGGAAGCCCCATTAAGGCAAAGTAGTTGGACACAGTATTGGAGCAGGCGGGGTTGGGACCCATAATAGTCAACTCGGGGCGAACGCGTATAACAATAGAAGCTGTTCCTCCGCATTGTAAAAACGAATCGTAAAACTGCACAGTGAGTGTATCGTTGCAGACCATCATATTTGGTGCCCAGCAAATTTCCACTTCGTTGCAGCAAACCGAATCGCTTAATACACCGCAGTTGCTACTGCTTAAACTCCATGTGTAGGTTGCTCCGCTGAAAAGCGGCAGCGTGTACGTTTTACAATCACCGGGGCACACCACGGTATCGCCACTAATAGTGGCTATGCTTGGCACAATAGGAATATAGATAAGCGTGGTATCGCTGCACACGCCTCCGCAGCCGGTAATGTATAAACCTAAAGTGCCCAACTGCCCTGCTCCCCATGCTACGGTTACGCTCGGTGTTCCCGCACCGCTAATAATGGTTCCGCCAATGGCAAACCAATTGTAGGTGCAACCCGCTGTGGCGGCTGTAGAGTAAGTAGCCGTATCAAACGCACAAACCGTAGAAGGACAAGTGATTTCGGGCCCCGGCAGCGAATCAATGGTGATGATGCTCGAAAATGTATCGCTGCAAAAACATTTGTTGAACACAATGAGTGTAATGGTATAAGTGCCCGCGCTGCTGTAGGAATGGGTAGGATTGGTAAGCGAAGAAGTTCCTCCATCGCCAAAATACCATTGGTAGGTGTTGGCTCCTGTTGAAAGATTGGTAAACGGCACCGATGAAAACTTGCAGGCACTACTTTGGTGCGTAAAGTTGGCAACAGGCAAATCAATTTTCTCTACACAAATTTCTGCCGAATCGGTGCAGCCCCATTGGTTGGTTTCAATTACCAACAGCGTTCCGTAGCCGGTGCTGTCCCAGGTAACGGTGGCAGTGTTGGTTGAAGTGGTAATACTTAAATCGCCTGTGGCAAACCATTGGTAAGTGCTGCCGGCATTCAACGTGGTGGAGTATGTTACTGTGGCATACTTGCACACTTTTTCGCAATCGCTTTTATGGTCGGGTAATTGCCCGGTAGAACCCTGCCCGCCTGCGGTGGGGCAGCTTGGGTAAGGCGCGTGTGTAATTTCCGGAGCGGGTTTCGGATAAATGGTAATGTTCAGAAAGTAGTTGGCGCTGGGCGATGTTTGCGAAACAATGAGCGTGCCGGTGCCTGCCGCGCCCCATTGCACCACGGCACTGTCGGTTACGGGGGAGCCGAGAATAGTTCCACCCGTTATACTCCAGAAGTACGATGCACCGCTCACATAGGGCGCGTAGTAGGTTACTTTTTCACCGGCACATACAGCCGTATCTCCGGCAATTTGTGCCGAAGCGGTGTTTACAAACAAAAGAGGGATGAACGAAACGAGTGTCAGGAGTTTCTTCATAACGCTGGCTTTAAGATTGGTTAAAGATAGAACTCAAGGGCGGGAAACAAAAACAAGTATTCATAAGCTGCCCCCGAAAGGGTTTTAAACCCTTTCGGGGGACAGTGTGATTATTCTATAACAACTTTCTGTGTATAAACACCTTGTTTGCCTTTGGCGTGCACTGCGTATATGCCTTTGGCAAACGGGCTTACCTCTAAATGTAAAAGTGCTGTTACGGTACTATGTTGCGTATAAACAACTGTGCCTTGCATATCAATAATGCTTATCAAAAAATTTCCGGAAGGCATGTTGCCGAGGTCAATGGTAAGCGTATTACTTGCCGGGTTAGGGAAACAGTTTAGCTGCCCAACTTCTTGAACTTTCGTTATCCCCAAATAAGAAGAAAAGCAGCCCAACTGATTTTCTTGGTAAAACTGTTTTACATCCTGCATGCTTTGCTTTAGGGCAGTTACTCCGTTGGCTAAGCAATCTGAGTTGGCATCGCCTTCGGCATACACATAAGCCATATCGAAACAAATGTTTGAACCGGCAGGTAAGCTAAACTTTCCGGTGTTGCCTACCGCCCTACGGTCACCGGGAGGTAACCCTGAATATACAAGGTCGCTCCAATCAGCTGTGTCGCATGGATTTCCGGAAAACAAGTAACAGGTTGCCGCTCCCGAATTGTAACCAGTACCACCATGAGTAAATGGCATTCCGTTTATCCACGTACAATTCATGTAGTTCCAATAGCCAGGAGCATTACTAGGGTCTGTCATTGAGGCGGGTGCTCCGTTCGTAAAATAGGCAAAGTCGAGCAACGCGGTGTTTAAAAACGTTACCCCTATACTTGGCATTACAGTAGTGTCTTTATTTGCTCCCATGCAGGGAGCATCAACTCCAACTCCATTGTAACAAAAAAAAGCATCCATTACAGTATCGCAGCCAACAAGGTCGTCATTAAAACATCCCAAATCAAAATCGTTCCATGAGCCTACCACTACATCGTGATAGTTATTGGCTGAACGGTTAAAAATTCTGGTGTTAATAAAAATAGTACTGTTTACCGTGGGGTTAGTGTATCCGTAAATCATTTGGTGTACTTCCACTCCTAACTGCATACCGCTGCTTTCGGTATGTAAATCGCGGAGGTCGTTGTAAACTAAGTAAAGCGCCTCATCGCCTTTAATAAACGGGTAGTCGCCATTGGCAGGGTCGTAGTAGTGGTTGTTGTTTACATCTACAAACGGAGCTAGATAAAACGCCTCTCCGTTGTTCTGATTTCCGTGAGCGGGCCAATCGGCAATTTCCGCAGGTACCGTGTAGCCCCCATCAGTGTAGTGCTGAATGTGGTACTGTATGGCAGCCGCATCTATTTTCCAAACGCGGTTATATTTTTGGTCGTAAGCGGCATTATAAACAGTTGCCACCGGACCGGGAAAAAAATCGCGCCCATTCTGATAATAACGGTTAGCCGCAAGGTGAAGGTTCTCACCGGCATCCAATCCGCCCATCCACAATGTACCCGCAAACAGCGCTTGTACTCCGCTTCCTTTGGGCACTTCAAACTGTTGAGTAGTATCCAACATACGGAGGGCAATCATGCCGTCCGAAGCAAAACTTGCCGAAATGTTGTTGATGTCAATAATTTGGCAATTGGGAATTAACTGTGCTTGCATTCTGTAAACATTTGCAAACAGCCATGCAATAAGTAATAGCTTTTTCATAGGTATAGGTTTATGGCAAAGATACAGCCCATATAAAATTCAATTGTCATGGAAATGTCATTTTCCGCCCTGCTGTAATTTCTTTTTGCAAAGCATTGGGAATACTGACAATTATTGACTGGCTCTAAAAAGGACTTAAATACTTCGAGGTCTCGTTTTTTCTAAACAGCCAACTCCACCTTACTCCGCAATACTTTTTCGTAATACTTTTCGTACAGCGGCAGTATGTTTTCTATGGAAAAAGTTTGGGCGTGGATGTAGGCATTCTGCTTAAACGTTTTCAGACGCACATCATCGCCCAACATCAGCACGGCATTCTTTGCCATATCTTCGTAATCGCCCACGTTACTCATAAATCCGGTTTTACCCTGCACATTTATTTCGGGTATGCCGCCTGCATTGGAGGAGATAACCGGCACTTCGCACGCCATCGCTTCCAGTGCCGCCAAACCAAAACTTTCTGTTTCCGATGGCAACACAAACACATCCGAAATTGCCAGCAAATCTTCTACGGCATCCTGCTTACCTAAAAAGCGAACATGCTCGCAGTTGCCCAGTTTGCGGCAAAGTATTTCAATATTCATCCGCTCCGGACCATCGCCCACCAGCAGCAGTTTGGCGGGCAGCTTTTTCAACACCAAATCAAACATTCTTACCACATCTTCCACCCGCTTTACTTTCCGGAAGTTCGAAACGTGTATCAGAATTTTCTCTCCGTTAGGAGCAATCGCTTTTTTAAAATGGTCTTTATCGGTTTTCTTAAATCGCGAAAAATCAATAAAGTTCGGAACTACCTCTATGTCGCGTGTTATGCTAAAATTGCGGTAGGTGTCTTCTTTCAAAAACTCCGACACCGAAGTAATACCATCGCTGTGGTTAATGGAATATTCCACCACAGGCTTATAGCCGGGGTCTTTCCCTATAAGCGTAATATCGGTACCATGCAGGGTAGTAACAAAAGGAAGGTTATAGCCGTTCTCTTTCAGAATACTCCTCGCAATTAATGCCGATGACGCATGCGGAATGGCATAATGCACATGCAGAATATCTAAGCTTTCAAATTTTGCCACATCCACAATTTTGCTTGCCAGCGCACTTTCGTACGGTTGGTACTGAAACAGCGGATAATCAAGTGCCGAAACCTCGTGGTAAAAAATATTCTCGTAATAAGAGTCAAGCCGCACCGGTTCCTGATAAGTAATAAAATGAACATGGTGCCCTTTGCGCGCCAGGGCTTTCCCTAATTCGGTCGCTATTACACCGCTTCCGCCATACGTGGGGTAGCATACAATTCCAATTTTCATAGTTGCTTTTTTACCTACAGAAACACAGCGAATGTAAACAGATTGAAGAAAGCGCTTGCGATCACATTATCTGTTTACTTATGGGAGATTAAAAAATGTGTTCACCTCTCTAAGTTTTTCTACTTTTAACATCCTCTCTGTAAGTGTAATGTCTCCAAAGTCCGCACAAGAGATTATAAATGTAAGTGCCAGAACGAACGAAACCGCTCTGGATTACGCGCTATTGCGTAAGGGCTTGTTAGTGTTGCGGGCGGTTAATCATCCGGTAAGGCATAAGATTATTGACTTGCTGGAGCGCAGCCAAAAACTGATAGTTACTGATTTGCAAAAACGCCTGAATGTTGAGCAGTCAATTGTATCGCAGCACTTGGCTATACTGCGTAAAGCCGGTTTGTTACAAACAGAACGCAACGGAAAATTTATTTTCTACAGCGTAAACCGCCAGCGTTTGTTAGATGTAAAAACGATGGCTGAGCAGATTAGCGTATAAAAAGAAGGTTCACCAAACCTTACTGTATAAATTTTTATTGCAGATTATTTCATTCAACCTCCATTGAAATGGCTGAAAGCATCGCAAAATTTGTTCAAAGTGCCGAAGTAAAACATGCACAATCGGTTATGCGGGCAATTGCTCACCCGCTGCGCCTTCGCATTGTTGAGTTTATTCACCGCAACGGTAACATTAATGTAAACCGTATTTACGGAGAACTAAAGTTAGAGCAATCCATTGCCTCACAACACCTTCGCATTCTGCGCGATGCCGACCTGGTTACCACCAGGCGCGATGGAAAGTTTATTTATTACAGCCTTAATTATCCAAAAATTGAAAAAGTAACGGCTGCCGTAAAGCGTTTCTTTACTGCTAATTGAGGTATATTCACGCCTCAATTTTTTGTATGAATTTTTTGGAAAGCGATACCGTAGCCAAACTGTTGCAGGAGGGTTACGGTATAGTGGATACACGAAATGCCGAATCGTTTGGCATGGGTTTTATTGAAGGTGCCGTTTCAATTCCTTTCAACGAGCAGTTTATTAACCGTCTGAACGATTTAGTAAGCGATGACAGCGAATGGATTTTTGTGGTAAGCGAAGATGAATATGCTGATGTATTTCGCACTTTAAAATCATCGGGCTTTGGTAACATAAAAGGCTTTGTAAACGGAAGTTTTGAAACGTGGCAAAACAGCGGCTTGCCGGTTGATGTACTAATTGCTATTGAAGCCGATGAGTTTGCTGCCGACTACCGTTTCGATGAGTTTTACCTGATTGACGTTCGCTCAAAAACAGAGTTTGATGCTGAACATGCCGAAGATGCCGAACATATTGCACTCAACGATCTCGAAAATTTTCTGATTGACCTTGACACCAACGAAAGCTACTATGTGTATGGCAACACACCCGAAGATGCCCTTGCTGCCGGCTCACTTTTTAAGCGAACAGGGTTTCAGCGGGTACGTGCGGTGGCAGCAAGCATAGATTCCATCCGCCAGTCGGGCATCCCCTGGTATGTTCAAAGAAAGAAAGATACTCCCGCTAAATAACCGGTTCGTTAATGAACTTCTCTAATCTTCACCGCGCATCTTTTATACAGCAACTAACATCGCAGGAGTTTGACTTGTTAGTGGTAGGCGGTGGCATTACCGGCTGTGGTATTGCTTTAGATGCTGCACTGCGTGGTATGAAGGTGGCGCTTGTTGAAAAAAACGATTTTGCATCGGGCACCAGTTCGCGCTCTACCAAATTAATTCATGGCGGACTGCGTTATCTAAAACAGTTTGAATTCAAATTAGTGCGCGATGTGGGAACCGAGCGCGCTGTTGTTCATCGCAACGCACGCCATTTGGTTATCCCCGAAAAAATGTTGCTGCCTATAATAAAAGGCGGCTCACTGAATGAGTTTTCTACTTCCATCGGGTTACTGGTATACGACCTGTTGGCAGGTGTAAAAAAAGGTGAGCGCAGAATAATGCTCGACCGCCATGCCACATTAAAAGCCGAACCGTTGTTGAACGCTGCTAATCTTTTAGGCGGTGGATTATATTTTGAATACCGTACCGATGATTCGCGCCTTACCATAGAACTTGCCAAAAGCGCCTTTGCTAACGGAGCGCTGTTTCTGAATTATGCCGAGTTGAAAGGGTTTCTGCAAACCCCTTCCGGCAAAATTTGCGGTGCCAAAATAGAAGACAAAACCGAAGGCGGTGAGTTTGATATTCGGGCAAAGGTGGTGGTAAATGCTTGCGGCCCCTGGGTTGATTTGCTCCGCAAAAAAGACAATTCGCTGCGAGGCAAGCGCCTACAGCTTACCAAAGGAGTGCACCTTGTTTTCCCACATAGCAAGTTGCCGTTACAACAAGCCGCTTATTTCGATACAGCCGATGGCAGAATGATTTTTGCCATACCGCGCAACAATATTACGTACGTTGGAACTACTGATACAGTTTACAATCAGGAGATTGATGCACCAAAATGCATGCGCGATGATGCACAGTATTTGCTAAATGCGGTTAACAGTGCATTTGTAAATGTCAACCTTCAAGTAAGCGATATAGAATCAACGTGGGCGGGGTTGCGCCCGCTTATTCACGAAGACGGCAAATCGCCTTCGGAACTTTCGCGCAAAGACGAAATAATGATTTCCGAATCGGGGCTTGTTTCTATTGCCGGAGGTAAACTAACGGGCTACCGTTTAATGGCTGAGAAAATCGTTGACCTTGCGGCAAAAACTCTCGGCAAGCATTACGGCAAATGCAAAACCAAAAACTATTTACTGTGCGGAGGAATTTTTGAAGATGATATAGCTTTTCAAAAAGCATTGAAGGATGCCACAATGCTTGGCGAACCGGCTTCGATACCCGAAAGCAAAGTGCATGAATGGTTTTTCCGTTACGGCAGCAATACTCAAAAAATTATTGAAAATGTTGCTTCGCTTTCTTCGGCAATTAAAGAGCCTGAAACACTTTTCAATTCCGCAGAAGTAAAGTATGCTGTTGAGCACGAAATGGTAATGGAGTTAAACGATTTCCTAATTCGCAGAACCGGAAAAATATTTTTCGATAAACCGCAATCGGAGAAGCAAATTCCTTTGCTGGCTGAAATGCTCGGAGACTATCTTAAACTAACTCCCGAAAAACAAACTGCAATTGTTGAAAATACGCTCCGCGAGTACGTGCTTGCCACAACATTGTAAGCAGCATCTCAGTAATTCCACATATCGTGCTCCTTTTCAAAAATTTGTTGCTTAATACGCTCACTCTCTAAATGTGCATCCACTCCGGCTGTGTATTCCTGTATGCTGCGGTCGAACACATTGCTCTCTTTGTAGATGTAGCTCTGAAATTTTCGCATTTCAAACAAATCGTCCCAACTGTAGCGTTGCGAGTTGTTGTGTGCTTCAAACACTTCGTGCTTGGCAAACAAGTTTCGAAGCGATGCATAGGGTATCCAATACATGGTCATATCGCCCCTGTAGTTTCCCGAAGCATCGTAATCTTCCATAACGGGAGCAATGGCAATTATCCGCACTTTCATGGTAGATGTTTTGGTATCAAAAAACCAAACCTCTTTAATGCGATATTTCACAATTTTATCCCATGTAAGTTCATTGCTTATCACCACTTGCTCCTGTATATCAGCGTTAAATACATTCATTACCCAATCGGTATCGTTTCGCACGCCAAGGCGCTCTACTTCTTCGCGCGTTATTGCCTTTTTGCATTTGTCGGCATCAGCTACGGTGGGGTCGTACACGGTTATCTCTCCCTTTTTTGCCGCTTGGTGTATAATTTGTATAAGCGGTTGCTGCGGATAAGCAAATGGCAAGTTGAGTTTTTGGCGCACGTCAATTATTCGCCAAACATTTTTGCTCCACATTACATCCGCTTCGCGCTGGTATTCGTATTCCAACGGCTGCATGTTGTTTCTGTCCTGTCGTATCCAAACATTTTCTTCAATTTCTTTTTGTTGTGCCGGTAGCATGTTACAGCAACAAATCAACATTACCGTTATCAGTCTGATGGTCGGTTTCATAATCATCCTTTTTATTTACAATGCAGTTTTTAGAAAATGAAACAAATTTTCAGGCACTTAATTCATCACCACATTAAATGCAAGTGCGTTTATCTTCCTCCTTTTTTTATCAGGTCCCATTACAATAATGTCGTCAAAAAACACCGCTTCGCCCTTCTGAATATTCGTTAACCAGCTTTTAACCGTTGCATTAAACTCAGGACCTTCATTGTCTTTCTTAACAATGTTGCCGTCCTTTTGGCGTAGTGTGGCAGTAAACGAAAGCACTTTAAACTGAACAGGGTAATCAAAGCCTTCTACTTTAGCTACAATGCCTCTGCGTGGTTTTATAAAACTCGCTCCGCAGTTTATTCCGCTTTGCAAACCATCAACTGTAGCGGTCGGATTCGGAATCATTTTAACTCTAAACTCCTGCTCGCCCATTATCATTTCCCTGCCGTTTACCCTTGCCTTTACGGTAACTTTTGTTCTGCCCGTTTCGGTTACAATGGCATTGTATGCTCCTTCCGAGTTTCGCTCCAACACTCCACTGCTAATGCTTGCTGTTACATCGGTTTGCGAAAAGCCGGGCACACTCACATCTATGTAGTTATCCAAACCTACATACATTACGTTCATCATTTTGGGCGAAACCACAGCGGTTTTGGGGGCTACCTGATATTCTCCGGCAAAGGGGTAAAACTTGTATTTGCCATCGGCACTTTTTACACGAACCACACCGGTGTATTTTTTGTTGCCGGTTGTTGTTGCCCCAATATTCAGTTTTCCCAATCCTCCCTCGGTTGCAATCTTTGTTGCATTTATTAAAGGGAGATTTTCGTTGTCGGATATAATAGGAATGTAGGTGCCGTATCTATCCTTCCTTATTTCCGGTGTAAATGGTCCGATAAAAACCTCCGGCTCAAGTGATGAACTGGAAGCTGCCACAATTACTTCTGCTTTGTATGCTTCGCCCTGCAATACAAACGATGACGGGGCATTGACCATTGCCATCATTCTATCCACCTTTTCCGATTCTTTGTAAACTGAGTTATAGAGCGATTCCACAATATGCGCTTCAGCATTCAGTACATCATTCTGATATTTTGTAAGTGTAGTAACAGCTGCTACTACCGGCACATGATTAAACGTGGCAAATTCCCAACTCCTCGCATTGCGGGGTTCTTCTAATTTAAGTGCCAAGGCTTCGGCTGCAATTTTTCGTTCAGCAGAATCAGGTAACAATTGCAGCAATTGTTGGCGCGTAGCTATAATCTTCTGCCTTAGTTCTTTTCCTCTTTCGCCATTGCGCTCTACAAACAGCCGCGTAGGAATGTCAATGTTATCATCGCGAACAATTTTTCCGGTTTCGCTGTTAATTCCACCCGCATCAGTTATCATCAACTGCTTATACGCTTCAAGCGAGTTGTACAACTGTTGCGAAAGAACCCTTGCCTTACCGGCACGCATAAAAGCATCTTTTGCTTTTGCAGAATCAATACTAAACTGTCGGGCAAAGTCGCTGAACGTGTTTTCGTTCTTCTGCTTTACAGAGCTATTCGATGAACTGATACTGTCGTTCACGTTTTTAAAAGCATCCAGCACTTCGTTAGAAACATTCAACGCAAGAATGGCGGTAAGCACCAGATAAAGCATGTTTATCATTTTCTGGCGCGGAGTTAATCGGACGTTCGACATAGTGGTTTAGTTTCCTTTTGAACGCACCGAAACTTTCAGAAATTGCAACAAATGAAATCAAGTTCACTGCACTGAACTTTAAAGAACAATTACGAAATATACAGAGAGCATTTTTCGTTTTAATCAGATAGGCAATTTCTACGCAAACATTATGGAAACAAAAAGGGCAAGCCGCTTAGCTTGCCCTTTCGCTGTAGAATTAACTTTCTAGTAATTCCACAAGTCGTGTTCGTAGTTGAACATCTTGTATTTTATCTCATCGCTTTCCAACAATGCATCCATACCGGTTGCATATTCCTGAATATTGCGATCGTAAACGTTGCTCTCTTTGTAAATGTAGCTTTGGAAAAGACGCGCTTCAAACAAATCTTCCCAGCTAAAGCGAACAGCATCGTTTTGCGGATTAAACACTTCGTACTTGGCAATAATTGGTCTTAAATCAGGATAGTACACCCAATACATAGTCATATCTCCACGATAGTTGCCGGAAGCATCGTAATCTTCCATAATGGGAGCAATACCGATAATGCGAACCATCATGGTTGATGTTTCTTCATCAAAGAACCAGTCTTCTTTAACGCGGTATTTTACAATCTTATCCCAAGTCAAATCATTCTTCTGAATAACCTGCTCTTCTTCGAGTGTAATCGGGTTAATCTGCATTACTGTATCAACCCGGGTTCCCAGTTTTTTTACATCATCAATGCTCATTACCTGCTTAAACTGGTCGGCATCAACTACTGCCGGGTCATATACTGTTAACTCACCGTTTTTAGCTGCCGTATGAAGTATTTGAATGAGCGGCTCCTGAGGATACTTGAATGCCAAGTTCATTTTTTCGCGCACATCTATCATTCTCCAAATACGCTTTGCCCAAAACACATCAGCCTCGCGGATATAGTCGTAAGGAATAACTTCTTTTTCCTTAGTGGTGGTTTTCAGCCAGGCACCATCCAATGGCTCCTGAGCAAAAACTGCACCTGCGTAAAGCAGCGCAACAGCAATAACAATTTTACCTGACTTCATGATTCAAGAATTTATATGATGGTAAAAGCAATTTGACCAAGTTTACGAGGTTGCTTATCGGGACCTACTACTTTAATCTCGTCAATAAAGATAATATCTTTTGGTTTAGCACGATCAAGAAAGCTTTTCATTTGAGCATTCAACAGCGGACCTTGTGCTTCTGCTTTAAAGATTTCCCCTTTCGAAGAGAATACCATTTGGAAACTCACCACATCGAAACGCGCTTCAAAGTCGAAATTTTCCAACAAAGCTACCACACCACTTTGTGCCTTAATAGAGCCGGGCTGCGTGTTTCCTCCTCTAAGTTTTCCTCCTAAAGTCGGAACCGGGTCAGGAATACGCTTAATACGAAACTCCTCTTCTCCCATTGATTGCACCTTGCCATCAATTTTAGCAGCAACAGCAATCTTACATTTTCCTACAGCCGTAACTTTTGCAGTGTACGAACCATCAGGATTTTTTGTGAGTGTTCCTGCGCCATCTAAGTTAGCGGTAACATCATTTTGTCCAACACCGGGAACTGAAATCTTCATAGGGTTGTCAACACCAATGTAAAGCACATTCATTTTGGTAGGAGAAACCACCACTGCTTTTGCTGCTACCTGATAGCCTCCTTCAAACGGATAGAAAGTGTAACCACCGGCAGGATTTTTTACGCGAATAATACCGGTATATTTCTTCTCACCTACAGCAGCGCCACCTTGCTCAAGTTTCGCCATTCCACCTTCGGTTTTCAACATTCCACTTTCAGAATATCCGGCAGGAAGCGGGTTATTAGAATCCAACTTCTCGTAAGAACCATCTTTTGCTTTTGTGAAGCCCGACAAAGGTCCTAAGAAAACTTCCGGTTGTTGTGTTGAGTTAAAAGCAGCCAAGAATATATCTGCTTTGTAAGATTGCCCCTGCATAATATAACTTGACGGAGCAATAATTTTTGCAGCTAACGCATCGAATTTGAAATCCGTTTCACCAATCTTCTTGATAAGATATTCAATCACTGCACCTTCCGAACTGATAACGTCATTCTGAAACTTAGTAAGAATAGTAACGGCTGCTGTTACCGGAACGTGGTTAAACGTAGCAAACTCCCATGTTTTTTTGTCTTCGCCAGGTTTTGTTTTAATATCATCAGCATTCAACGGCAACTTGAAATTTGCTCTGTCTTTTTCGTCCAACAGGTCAAACAATTGTTTACGTGTTTGCTGAATGCGCTCTTGCAAATCTTTTCCCTTCTGCTTGCCGTCTTTGGTTTTGCTTCTTTCCTCTACCAAAATACGAGTAGCAATGTCAATATTATCGCGCTCTTCAATCTCACCTGTTTCAGGATTTATCCCTTTTGCTTCTGCAATAAGGGTGTCCTTATATTGTTGTAACAGGTTATACAAATCGCGGGAAACTTTTTGTGCTAACAATGCCTTGTCGTAATGAGGCTTTGCCTTACCGGCATCTTGCTCCATTTGCTTTTCGAAGGCTTTATAAATACCATCGTTTTTACCATTTAACGATGAGTTGGAAGACTGAAGACCTTCGTTCACCAATCGGAAGGCATTCAATACTTCTGTAGATACGTTCAAAGCTAGAAGGGCGGTTAACACGAGATACATCATGTTAATCATCTTCTGCCTTGGGGTTAATTTTCCACCAGCCATTTTTTAGTTTTCAGTTTTCGGGTTAAAACAATTTTTTCACAAATCACTAAACGGCTTTCATAGCAGAAAGCATATTTCCGTAAACCTGATTTAATGAAGCCAAGTTTTTATTCAACTTGCTTAACTCTTCCTTGTATTTAGTAGCATCGTTTGCAGTATCGGACAATGCTTGAGCTGCGGCATTCAAATTGCCAAAGAATTTATTCATTGCTTTCAGGTGATTGTTTGAATCCTGAAGCTCCAATTCATAAATAGCATTGAGTTGCGAAAGGTTTTTAACCATTGACTGTACTTGCTCATGGTAAACTTTAGTGTGCTCGGCACCGGCACCAATTTGACCTACTGCTGTTGTAGCTGTGGCAGCGGCTTGAGCAAATGTGGAAATTTGACCGGCTGCATTTTTAGCACTCTTAGAAAAATCATTGGCAGCAACAGTAGCCTCTGTAAGGTCATTCAACTTGCTTACGCTTTCGCCTAACGATGAAAATCCTTTACCTAAACTATTAATCAATTCAGGCCCAACCTTTGCTTGGCTTAACATAGTATCCAACTGCTGTGTTAAGGGTTTTGTTCCTTTAGGCACATCCGGATTAAGTTCAGGATAAACTTTTTCCCACTCGTAGTGCTTTTCAACGAACTGCGGTTCAAAACCGGAGATGATGAAGATGAGAACCTCAGTACTCATACCTGCAATAAGCATAATATCGGCACCTTTCCAGTGCATAATTTTGAAAAGAGCTCCTGCGATTACCACCGCTGCCCCAAACGAATAAGCATAGTTTAGAATTACTCTTGCCTTTTGCGTCATTAATGGGTGATTCTTAGCTGCCATAGTTTTTGTTGTTTTTAGGTTTTAGGGTTTGATTTAAACAATAGAGTTATTATGTCTGAAATAAAAAGGTGACAATTAAAATTTGATTAAGAGATACCGCACAAGATTAACACTAACGGTCAGTGATATCTCTTCCTAAGAAAGTAGTAATACATCTGAAACCTACGTACGACTTCGCAGAGTCACCGTACTCCCAATGACGGGTTCCGTTTTCAATATAGAAGCCTATATCTTTCCACGAACCGCCTCTTATTACTTTACGCTTCATAGATTCAGGCTCGGACTCTTCAGCATCATATCTGATGTCCGGGTTTAAATCATGTATAAAGGAATATGCATTTTCGTAGAAAGCTGATGAAGTCCACTCAGCAACGTTTCCGGCCATACAGTATAAACCGTAATCATTAGGCCAGTAAGCATCAGCCCTAACGGTGTAGAAACCACCATCTTCAGGATAATTTCCTCTGCCGGGCTTGAAGTTTGCCAAAATACAGCCTTTTGTATTTCTTACATAAGGGCCTCCCCAAGGATAGGGCGATTGCTTTTTGCCACCGCGAGCAGCATATTCCCACTCATGCTCTGTAGGTAAGCGGAAGATATCCATCAAAGGTTCTCCGCGCGGAGTTTTATAGTCTTCCCAAAGTCTGGTTCTCCAAAAACAGAAAGCATTTGCCTGATGCCAGGTTACACCTACTACAGGATAATCGTCAAATGCCGGATGCCAAAAATAGTTTCTTGTCATTGGCTCGTTATAAGAATAAGAGAAGTCTCTTACCCATACCAATGTATCAGGATATACATCTACTGACTCTTTGCGAATAAAACTTGTTCTTGCTTTTCCTCTGTTTTTAGTTAAAGAAGCTGCTTTGTAGTCAAACCACTCATAGTCATACTTCATTTTGCGGTGGTCAAGTTCTCTTCTGCCCCACACTCTTTCGTCTTCGGGAAGGAAAATGTCTTCAAGTGCTTCGTTCTTATTCTTTCCACTCCACTCAATCTTCTTATTCCAATCAATGGCTTCTTTTCCATTGTCATCGGTAGTTATATTGCCTAACATTTTATGGGCAACGGAATCGCGCACCCAATTAATGAACTGGCGATACTCATTGTTGGTAATCTCGGTATCATCCATATAGAAGCCTACAATAGATACCTGTTTTGAACGAGCCTGATAGCTATAATTTACATCCTGATCGCTGGGGCCAATGTGCAAAACACCCGAAGGAATAAACACCATACCATAAGGAGTTATAGGATTCCATTTAGGTCGGTCAAGTTCGCCCAAAAGTTGCCCATTGTATCCGCCTTTGCAACCTGCGATGAAGAGGGTTAATACAAACGCAGATTTGTAAAGAAGACCTTTTAAGTTTTTCATGTTTTTGATTTTGATAGTTTTCCCCGTTTTTAAGAAAGTGCGTAAATATAATCAGTTTTTGATTTTGCAAAAAAAATCGAAAAAAATTCTGGAAGGCTTGTGTTAATACGATTTTGCCTCCTCTTTGTTTCGCTCACCACTTTCTCCTTAGTTAAATCGCGGATTATGGTAAAAGTAACCGCGAATTTCTTTCTTTTTTATCGGATACCTGTAACTCACGCTTATTTCGTGCGAACCGGTATTGAATTTTGTAAGATACGAAAGATTTGCATCGTAGGAATACACTACCTGAAACCCTTTGTACCTCGCACCCAAAACCAAAGCTAACGCATCTACTGTCTTTTTAGTATATCCTCTAAACGAAATTCCGGTCAGGATATTGTCAATAATAGTAAAGGTAGCAGCTAACTCTGCTTGCACTTTTACTAAATCAGTCTTAACAAGTGCACTTGGCATTAGTTCGAGTTTGTTGCTCAATTTGAAATTGTAGCCACCGCTAAAAAACAGATTGCGACTGTAAATCAATTTTGTTTTGCCCCCGTTTGCAGAAGTTATGCCGGCTTCTGACAATATAATATGATTGATTGCCGCTCCGGCAAAATACTTCTCATTGTTAAAGTACAATCCAAATGAAAAATCGGGAGCTACTCCGTTTTGCAACACATCGGGCAATATATTGTCCTGATGGTTTACTCCCGATGTATAATTGCCTTGAGGTGTACGAAGTTTTCCGCCATCTAAAGCCGTTTGTATAATTCCTCCGCCAAGCCCTATTGCCATGTTGCCCCACTTAAATTTGTGGCGATAGTTATAGTTAATGGTAATTCCGGTTGAGCGCTGATAACCTATTAAATCGTTCACCACGTTTAAACCAATACCTGAATTAGCTGAAGGAATTGCCGAACTGAAGTTGAAAGCTTGTGTGGCAATGAAAGTACTTGACAGCCCCACATATTGACTCCGGTGCAACAGTGCAAATTCTACCGCATTGTTACTACCGGAATATGCCGGATTAAACAAGTAGCGGTTATACATAAACTGTGTGTACTGCGGCTCTGCCTGTGCAAACAGCTTATTAACACCGAAAAGAAAAACAAGCAGACAACCAAGTGTGCCGCCAACACGAATCATGATTTGAAAATAACAATCCTCTCAAAAAGCGAAACACCAAAAAGCTTTAGCGGTTCGATTGCTTAAGATAATTGTCGAGCGCGGTAATAATAGTTGGTGTGTGCGGGAGAGGTGCCATGGCATGAAAACGAAGATGTTTGCCCACCACAGCAGATGCCGTAGTATTTCCGTAAACGGCAATTTTCAGATTCTCCTGTTTAAACTTCGGAAAATTATCGTACAGCGCATGTACCCCTGTTGGGCTAAACAATACAAGCATATCGTACTTGCTCATATCAATATGTTTCAGGTTGTTGGAAACAGTGCGATACATTACGCCTTCCGAAAAATTAAAGCCATTTGCCTGCATAAAAGACGGGATTTCATCTTTCCGCACTTCGGCACATATATACAGGAACCGTGTAGCATCTTTGTGTTTCATCAGTAACAGACGAAGCTCTTTATTGTTATTCATGTCGCCAAAGAAAACTTTCCGTTTGCGGTACTGGGTGTATTTTTGAAGATAGAGTGCAATGGCTTCCGAAGTGCAAAAGAATTTTGTTTCCTGACTCATTTTTACGCGCAGTTCTTCGCAAACGCGAAAAAAATGGTCAATAGCATTCCGGCTGGTAAAAATAATACCGCCAAAGTCGTTCAACACTAATCGCTGTTTGCGGAAATCTTTTCCGGGCACGCCTTCAACAGTTATAAACGGAACGAACGTAAATTTGACTTTGTACTTGGCTTCTAAATCGAAGTATGGCGACTTTACCCCTTCGGGCGGAGTTTGGGCAACCAGTATATGCTTGATTTTAGTTTTCGGTTCCTGCGAAATAAGTTCGGCAAAATTCTTTTCGGGCTTGGGAGGAATAATCATTGCAGCTTTGGCAGTAGCGGTGGTAACAGGTTTGCCTGAAATAAAAGAAGCAGCGCTCTTATCAGGTGATATCACATCAGCCTTTTTGCTTAGAGCGCTGCTACTGTTGGATGTTGTGCTGCCTTTTTGTTTCAACTTTTTGGCTGAAACTTTTTTAGCGGCAGCCGGCTTTTTAGAAGTAACCTTACCGACTACTTCTTTTTTTTTGCCGCTTTCTTAGCTGCTTTCTTAGCAGGCTTCTTAGCCGCTTTCTTAGCTGCTTTCTTTTTTGTTGCCATGGTTAAACAACTGTTTTGGTTAACAATTTTAATAACAGAAATATCGGTGATATTTCTACTACACAAACGTAAATAAAAAAGTGATACACGCTCCTGTACATCAATTTATAACCTGTGGATAACCCTCGCATAATGAACATTATTGCAAACACCAACAACACAAAATTTGAAACGAGAAAAATGAAATTGAAAAATTTTGGTGGAGCTGCATAAAAAATAAACAAGGCTGGAATCAGCGCCAATCCTACTGTTTTACACGCTATCGAAAAATAATAAATGTACTCATCGCTTACATCTTTTACTTCAAACACAATACCCAACAACTTTACTGCAACTATTTTGGCGAGATAAAAAAATGTGAATAAAAAGATAAGAAAAAGTATTGCAGAAATATTTTCGAGCGATGTTACTTGCATGTACCACATCAAAAAAAAGCGCACGTATAAACTCATCACCAAAATAAAATTGATGTGCAACAGCAATGATGAAAATGAAAGTTCGCTTTGCTGTGTGCGAAAAAACTGCAGTGCAATGTTGCGGTTTGCAAATGACTGCAACAACTCTTCCAAATCTTTTCCGAACGCTGCCTTGAGATAGGCAATCATTATAAGCAACAACACCAATACCGCAAATACAATGGCATTGCTTTTCGGTTTTACCGTTTGCTGCACATCGTACACTACTTGTTTATCGGTAGTAGAAAAAAAAGCAGATTGGTGGTTTGAGAGTTTAACAGCTAATTGTAACAGCGCACTGTCAGATTCATAAGCCGCTATTGAACTGTCAGGAGGTTGCAATTGCTGCGAATCGTTCGCCTGAGCAAACGATGTTGTAAACAGAACAGATAGAAAAAGCAAGCAGAGAAAAAGTTCCTTCAATCAGAAATAGTTTACGTAGCCGAAATGAATTTTGGCGGATCGAAAGGAAAGTTTGTTTTCCAGTTGCCTGCCCATGGCATAAGTAATGCCGAACAAACCAATTTTGGTTTCGATGGCGGCACCGGCTCCGAAACCAAACGGAAAATCGAAAGGGCCTTTGCCTGCTCTTGTATCTTCTACCATAGCCGAATTGAAGAAGGTGTGAAAGTACGAGTTTTTAGAAAGCAGAAAACGGTATTCGAGATTTGCCATAGCAAAGTACGGAGTAAAAATAGACTGGTCATCGAAACCACGTAAAGAACTTACACCGCCCAAGCGATATTTCTCGTTTTCAAAAATATTGCGGCTGAAAAAGTATGCCCCGCTAAACGATGTTTTAATGGTATGCCGTGCTGCCAGTTTCCAGTATTTATCAATAGATAAGCCTACGCGGAATTGAAAGGTTTTGAGTTTGGCGGTATCGTATAAAAATTCAAAACTGCGCGAAGTGAGCTCATCGTACAAACCCACCACCGCATTGTTCTTTTTAATCTGCTTAACACCGGCTGAGGCGTTTACTTTTAATACATAACCCGAAACAGGATTGAAACGGTAGTCCAACTTCTGTAAAAAATATTCCAGTGCAAATTCGTTGGCGCTAATGTCCAAATTGGCAGGAAGTTTACGGGCAGCTTTTATGAATGCTGTATCCACATTCAGCATAATGGTGGTTTGCTGCCGCAGCGATGCTTTTAAATAATTACTGCCGATTATCTGGTATTGAATACCGTAATCGCCATTCAAATCGAGATAAGTAGTATCGCGCTTATACAATTCAAAACGCGCGCTTATACCCAAAGGCAATCCAACCAAATAAGGATACGCAAAACGAACATCGAGCCGTTGTGTTTTGGGTTGCAGCTTTTGCCATTCTAAGTAAAGTTCTTCGCCAACACCAAACGGACTAAAGAGATGAATGCGCGCTTCGCCTGTTACCAATAATTTTTGTCCCGAACTTCCGGGAAGAAAGCCGATAAGCCCGTTAAACTGGCTTGCCTTTCTATCTTTTAAATAAAGATTGATTGCCGCTTTGCCGCTTTTAAATTCCACCGTGTGCGGTTGAATGGGTTCGGCAAACTGTAGCTCGCGCAGGCGCTGTGTAATTTTTGCCACGTTCGATTCATTGTAAGGCTTTCCGGTTTTTAAGCCCAGATAATTTTTCAGGAACATGCGCTTTACCTTGGTTTGCCCCAATATGCGAATGGTGTCAATTACTATGAGGTCGTTTTTTTGCAAATACACTTTGGCGGCTGTGTAATTGCCGCTTTGGTAAAAACTATCGAGCCAAACTGTGGCGAACGGGTAACCGCGGTTTTCGCAATCGCGGATGAGTTTTTCTTTCAGCATGTCAATACCTGAAATGCTTGCCGGCTTACCGAACGAGTTTTTAACTCCGGCAGATGAAAGGATATTATCGGGGATGTTGCCGTTTTGAACGATGAGTTTATCCACCGGCTCGCCTACATACATATATACATGTATAGAAGTGCTGTCGGTAACGGTGCTATCTACCGAAACGGCAAGGTATCCCTGCCCCTTCAGCCTTCTTAAAACCAAAGCAAGTTCCTTGTTTGCCAGCGATGAATCCTTAAAGGAAGTTTTATAGGCAAATTTTTTGGTGAAAAACTCCGGGGCTTTGTCGGCAGGGGTTATTTTAAATGAATAGTTGTTCTGGCTGTGTGCCAGTACTACAACAAACAATAACAAGAGCAAACCGCCAAAGCGCATAAAACGAAGATAAACATAACGCTAATCGCCCTTTCAAATTTTACCTTCGCGGCTGTGGCGGGCATTTACATTCATATCCCTTTCTGTCGGCAAGCGTGCAATTACTGTAATTTCTATTTCTCGGTATCAACGGGCAATAAGGAAAAATTTGTTGCCGCGCTGCTGAAAGAGATTGAGTTGACCAAAAATTACTTAGCCGGTGAAACTATCGAAACGCTCTACTTTGGCGGAGGCACACCATCATTATTAACTATCGAAGATTTCAGATTGATAATAGATAAGCTGCAATCGGTTTATGATTTAAGCACCCTTCAGGAATTTACCGTTGAAGCCAACCCCGATGACTTAACTTCCAAAAAAGTCAACGCATTAAAAGAACTGCAAGCATTCGGGTTGAACCGTTTCTCCATAGGCATTCAATCGTTTTTTGATGAAGACCTGAAGTATATGAACCGCGCGCATAACTCGGAAGAAGGGCTTGCTTCCGTTAAACGCGTGCAGGATGCCGGATTCGCCAACATAACCATTGATTTAATTTACGGAACGCCCACCATGAACGATAAGCACTGGCGCGAAAATCTGGCAAGGGCATTTGCGTTGAATGTTCCGCATATTTCTTCGTATGCGCTTACGGTTGAACCCAAAACCAACCTCGAAAGAAAAATCAGAAATAAGAAAGCGCTGCCGGTTAACGAGGCGCAGGCAGCCGCACAGTTTCGCATACTAATGGAAGAGATGCGCGAACACGGTTTCGAGCAATACGAAATCTCCAACTTTGCAAGGCCGGGTAAGCACGCCATTCATAATTCCAATTACTGGTTCGGGAAAAAATATCTGGGCTTGGGGCCATCGGCACATTCCTATAATACAATAAGCCGCAGGTGGAACGTTGCCAATAACCTCAACTACATTGAAAGCATAAACAACAACATTCTTCGTTACGAAGAAGAACTACTCACACCCGCTCAGAAAGTGAATGAACAGATAATGACCGGGCTACGAACGAAATGGGGAGTGTCAATTACCAACTTTCAATTACCAATTTTCAATGCTATAGAAAAAAATCTGAAGCAAATTGATGCTTCGCACTATGTATTAAAGGACGGAGTACTTACGCTTACCGATGAAGGAAAGTTTTTTGCCGATGCAATTGCAGCTGCTCTTTTTGTTGACTGAGTTTTGTTTCCCGAAAGTTTTGTGAAGTTTGTTGCCGTTAACTGACAGACTATGGCTATCATAAAACCTTTTGAGGCGGTTCGCCCAAAACCCGAATATGCAGTGGAAGTTTCATCGCTGCCATATGATGTAATGAATACCCAAGAAGCCCGCGCAATGGCAGAGGGCAATCCGAAATCGTTTTTGCATGTAAGCCGTGCGGAGATTGATTTTCCCGAAGGGGTAGATGAACACTCACAAGCAGTTTACGAGAAAGCCCGCGATAATTTTTATGGCATGATTGAGCAGGGTATTTTATTTCAGGATGCGTACCCGTTCCTATATATATATGAACAAACCATGGACGGGCGCACCCAAATTGGCTTGGTGGCTTGCAGCAGCGTGGACGATTACTTTAATGATGTAATAAAGAAGCACGAGTTTACCCGCCCCGAAAAAGAAGAAGACCGCATACGCCACATGGAAACACTAATGGCACATGTGGGTCCTATTTTCCTCACCTATCCTAAAAATGTTTCGGTTGATGCGATAGTAGATGATGTAATAACAAAGAACGAACCTGTTTACAATATTCTTTCCAACGATGGCGTTCACCATCGCTGTTGGGTAATACGCGACAGAGCGCAGATAGAGCAGTTGGTGGAGATTTTCAAAACTCAGATTCCGTACACCTACATTGCCGATGGGCACCACCGCACCGCATCTGCCGCAAAAGTTGGAAAGAAGATGCGCGAGCAAAACCCCGACCATAACGGTACAGAGGAATACAACTTTTTTCTCTCCGTTCTTTTCCCCGATGACCAGTTGCAGATTATGGATTACAACCGCGTAGTGAAGGATTTGAATGGATTAAGCAATGAGGAGTTGTTGCAAAGTATTGGTTTGAAATTCGAAATTCAAGATTCGGAGTTTGAAACTGCAAAGCCCGCACAACTACATGAGTTTGCCATGTATTTAAACGGAGGGTGGTATAAATTGAAAGCAAAGCCTGAAATAATTAAAGCTGACCCGATTGGCATTTTGGATGTAACCATTTTGCAGGAAAATGTTTTGCAGCCTTTGCTCGGCATTAATGACCCGCGCACCGATAAGCGGATAGATTTTATAGGCGGCATACGCGGATTGAAAGAACTGCAACGCAGGGTGGACAACGGTGAAATGAAAGTAGCTTTTGCGCTTTACCCGGTTTCGTTAAAACAACTGATGGACATTGCCGACAGCGGCAACGTAATGCCGCCAAAGTCAACTTGGTTTGAGCCGAAATTGCGCGATGGATTGTTCTCGCATTTATTTGAGTAATGCAGTTAGCGCGGAACATGTAGGAACAGTTGGTGTAGTGTTTCTCCATGCCTCTGCTCGATTTTTATTTCTTTATTCCCATAATCTGTAGGTATGAGTTTTCCGATAAACGAATGGCTCGCCAGTTGGACGGGCAACCAACCCGAACAACTTCTCTCCTATTATACTGATGATGCCTTTTACCTTGACCCCGCCAACACAAATGGATTGAAAGGACATGCACAGTTGTTGCCTTACTTCGGTAAACTCTTAAAACATAACCCCAATTGGGTTTGGACAGCCGAAGAAGTGATGCCAACCGAAAAAGGCTTTACGTTAAAATGGAAAGCTGCCATCCCGATAAACGATAAAACTATTACCCTGTTTGGTTTAGACATTGTAGAACTACGCGATGGAAAAATTAGCCGCAACGAAGTTTACTTTGACAGAAGTGAGTGGTTAAAGGCAATTAGATAACTCTTTCAAAAGTTATTTGCTAAGTTGCTTTACTGTTTCACAAAACGCTGCATGGCAACAATTTTGCCGTGGCGGTCGCATAGCTTAATAATGTAAATGCCGGAGGCAAGCCCGCTTATGTTCAACTTATCAGAAACATTTACTGCATCAATCGCTTTTTGGCCAAAGGCATTAAAAACCTTTACTTGTTCAACTCGGTTGTCAGGCGTCCATTGTAACTCGGTTTCGGCAGGGTTGGGGTAAACTGCAATGAGTTTAACCGGTGCTAATTCGTTTACACCCGTGGGTGCAAGTATGGTCAGTTGGCTCATAGGCTGTCCTTCGGTTTTAAATACATAGAACGATGAATCGCAGTAGGTATCATAACAAGAAGTGCCTACTACGCCCACCGTTAAACACACAATGTAAGTGCCGGGGTTGGCATAAGTATGCGCTGGGTAAGGGTCGGTAGAGGTAGTGCCATCGCCAAAATCCCACAATACATTGTTACCATAATTGCCCGATGAAAGATTATAGCCCCAGTAGTAGCCGGGCAATCCGCCTACAGTATTGCTGCCGTTGGTAGTATCGGGTGGGTAAATAACAAAGTAAGCCTGACACGGTACACTGCCCCAGCCCGATGGATTACTGCTGTCGCTATCCAGTATTATACAATCGCTGGCCATACAACCGCTGGCATCCAGCACATACACACAAACCAAAGCTCCTGCATTTACATAGTTCAGCGAATCGAGCACGAGCGAAACCGAAGCGGTAGTATCATACAATACATTGTTTACAAACCACTCGTACTGAACGGGCGAACCGCCTGTAGTAGAAACAAAAAAAGTATAGAACGAATCAACGTTCGTATAGGTGGCGTAAGCCGCACAGTTACCTGTAGGGTTGCCGCTTACGTTAATAGTATCGCAAACAATACAAAGCACATTGTTAGTTATGGAATCGGTTACCGTAAGGCATACCTCACAGTTATTCAGAAACATTCCTCCGATAAGCATGGGATAATTAACAGATATTCCCGTGGTGGTAACTCCGCTGCAAAACGACCATGTAAAAATGGTGTTCGCTGTATCGCCAAAAAAATTGTCGGCATAAAACAAGTCGCCCGCGTTAGAATTCGGATTTGACTGATAACCGATAGTGGCACAGGTTTGCGCCTGTATGTGCAGGCAACCGAATAAAAGCGCCATAAGAGTAACATTCCTCATGCTCGAAATTTTGTAATGACGAAGTAAAAACTAATACGGCAGGCAGCAAAAACAAATTGCAACGTATTTACGCGTTGGAAAGGGGTATGGTGAAATTCGGTTACCGCACCAAGCGGTCTTTCCAGCGGTAACTCCCCAGCAAACTTAAAGGACCAATAAGGAGCACATACAGCACATGGAAAACTTCGACAATCGGCAACACAAACAACAAATACCATTTACGGAAGAAAATGGTAACCGGAATATTGAACAGGAAATCGGCAAACAACTTAGTGCCGCCAACTACTGCCAATGGCAGCCAACTCCACTCGCTTACCGGAAAGGTAAACGCAACCGTAACCGGAATAAGCGCATTAAATAAATAGGCAAAATAAAGCGTAGTGGTAATGCGCCAGTTGCTGAAACCCGTTGCTTTGGAAATCCAGCGAATGCGTTGCGAAATAAATTTTGCAAATCCTTTTTCGGGTTTCGGAAAAACACAGGCATCAAAATCTTTTACAAAGCCTACTGAGCCCGGATATTTCGCTTCTATCTTCTGCATCAAAAAAATGTCATCGCCTGTAGGTATATCGTTGTTCCCCTTGTAACCTTCCACTTCCTGAAAAGTTTCTTTGGCATAAAGTAGGTTGGCGCCATTGCACATTACAGGTGCTCCGTTTCGTATGGTGGCACCGGTAATACCCAACAAATTCATTACATCTAATTGCTGAAATACTTGCAGCGGCCATTTGGCTGGCTTTAGCATTACGGGTCCGGTGAGCAGTTTGTAATCGTGCTGTAAATAATAATTCACCATTGTGCTCAGCCAATTTTCGCCTCGCACACAGTCTCCATCGGTAGTAACAATCAGTTCGCCCTTGGCATTTTTAATTCCAAGAGCTATGGCTTTCTTTTTATTGGGCACATACTCGCCCGGATTGCCGAGGTATTGTTGCAAGTCGAGCACAGTCAGGTTATCCTCGTTAAATTCTCTCGCCAAACGGAGGGTGGGGTCGGTGCTGTAATCGTCAATTACAATTACTTCAAAACGATGTTTGGGATAGTTCTGTTTAAAAATGCTTTCAAGACAGGCTTTTATGTTTTCACTTTCGTTGCGAGTGGGTATAATAACCGATACAAACGGCTGTTCTGCGTGTTCCTTGTCCCTTGTCCCTTGTCCCTTCTTCAATCGCAGCCAACCGATAAAGAAATACAGCACCATCAGTAAATACAGGGTGGCAAATAGTATGGAAACTGCAAGAAGTGGAGAAACAATCATTCAATTACGTGCTGAACTATCCCGAAATTTCTACTAAATCATTTTCCTGCAATACTACAAGAGCTTTGGGTAACTCCAAGCTCAAAATAGTTTTCATGTCGGTATTCGAACGATTGCCCATAGTTAACCATATAATTTTGGGTGGTGCCTGAAGCCGAAAAAGCAATTCAACAAAATCCTCATCTTTAGTAAGAATACAAACATTGGCTTTTGCCTTGGCTGCTTTAAAAATAGCTGCATCATCGGCATTTCGTAAGCCTAATTCGCGGAGCGAATAACATTCAAAGGAAAATTCTTCTCTAATCCATTTGGCTAAAAGTGGAGACAATTGTGCGTCCAACCAAAGTTCCATCAAGCAGCTTTAAGGTACGGATAGTTGCTGCGTTTGGCAGCAAACAATAAGCAGGCTTTAATATCCTCGGCTTCCAAGTCAGGGTGCTCCTCCAGTATTTGTTGCTGGGTCATTCCCGAAGCCAATAACTCCAATACATCTACCACACGAATACGCATACCGCGCACACACGGCTTTCCGCCAAGTTTGCCCGGCTCTGAAGTAATGCGAGAAAGCAATTCATCCATATTTACAAATATAGGTAAACGGTTTACACATTCCACGCTGCATTCTTATATTCGCACCCCGACCGTCAGGCACACAGGTAAAATCTGACTCAACAATAGGATGCCAAAAAATCCTGCTATCAAGCACACGCTCATCATCGGCTCGGGACCCATCATTATCGGACAAGCATGCGAATTTGACTATTCCGGCTCGCAAGCTGCACGTAGTTTGCGCGAGGAAGGAATTGAAGTTACGCTGCTCAATTCCAATCCTGCCACTATTATGACCGACCCGGTGGTTGCCGATAATGTTTACCTCGAACCCATTTCTATTGACAGCATTGTAAAAATTCTGGAAGAACAGAAACAACGCGGACATGTAATTGATTCTGTGCTGCCTACTATGGGCGGGCAAACCGCACTGAACCTTTACATGGAGGCGAATGATTTGAAGATTTGGGAGAAGTATAATGTAAAGGTGTTGGGAGCGGACCACAAAGCCATTCAAAAAACCGAAGACCGCGAAGAATACCGCAAGTGGATGATTGAGTTGGGTATTGGCGTGTGTAAGGGCATTACTTGTAATTCATTTTTGGAAGGGAAAGAAGCGGCACAGCAAATTGGTTTTCCGTTGGTAATTCGCCCTTCGTACACTTTAGGTGGAACTGGCGGTTCTTTCGTGCACACCAAAGAAGAATTTGACGAAAAACTAAAACGAGGTTTGGAAGCATCGCCCGTTCACGAAGTGTTGGTGGAGAAAGCCGTGTTTGGTTGGAAGGAATTTGAGTTGGAGGTAATGAAAGATATTGCCGGCAACTTTGTGGTTATCTGCTCGGTAGAGAACTTCGACCCCATGGGCATTCATACCGGTGACTCCATTACGGTAGCACCGGCAATGACTTTGAGTGACACGGTTTACCAGCGCATGCGCGATTATGCCAAGACGATGATTTGCGACCTGCCGGGCTTTGCAGGCGGCTGTAACATTCAGTTCAGTGTTGACCCGGTTACTGAAGATATTATCTCTATTGAAATGAATCCGCGCGTGTCGCGCTCATCGGCTCTTGCATCAAAAGCAACCGGTTACCCCATTGCAAAAATTGCGGCAAAGCTGGCTATTGGTTATACGCTCGATGAACTCAAAAATCAAATCACTAAAACTACTTCGGCATTTTTTGAACCGGCTTTAGATTATGTGATTGTAAAAATCCCTCGCTGGAATTTCGATAAGTTTCAGGGATGCGATGATACGCTTGGCTTGCAGATGAAAGCGGTGGGCGAAGTAATGGGTATTGGAAGAAGTTTTCAGGAAGCATTGCAGAAAGCATGTCAGAGTTTGGAGAATAACCGAATTGGTTTGGGCAGCGATGGCAAGCAATGGCAAAATCCGGAAGACATGCTCCAAGGGTTGAAAAATGCTTCGTGGGATAGAATCTTCCGCCTCTATGATGCGCTTAAACTCGGTGTGCCTTTAAAAACCATTCACGACATTACCAAAATAGATACCTGGTTCCTGAACCAGATTATGGAACTGGTAGAAATTGAACGCACGTATCGCAAGCGCGAACTCACCAGCATTACTGCCGATGAAATGCAGGAGCTGAAAGAGAAAGGTTATTCGGATTTGCAATTGGCGTACCTTACTAAAACTACCGAAGACGAAGTTTACAACTACCGCACCAAGCAACTCGGCATCCGCAGAATTTACAAATTGGTAGATACCTGCGCGGCAGAGTTCGAAGCATTGACACCGTACTATTACAGCAGCTTTGAAAAACGCGTGGCTGTTTCTCCCCTCTCTGAAGGAGAGGGGTCGGGGGTGAGGTCTTTGGCAACTAACGAAAGCAAAGTTTCTGATAAGAAAAAAGTAATTGTTCTTGGTTCGGGTCCAAACAGAATTGGTCAGGGAATTGAATTCGATTATTGCTGTGTTCACGGAGTGCTTGCCATTAAAGAAGCGGGCTACGAAGCCATTATGATGAACTGCAACCCCGAAACCGTTTCTACCGACCCCGATATTGCCGACAAACTTTATTTCGAGCCGGTGTTTTGGGAACACCTGCGCGAGTTGATTGAGCACGAAAAACCCGAAGGCGTTATTGTGCAGTTGGGCGGACAAACAGCTTTGAAGCTATCCAAGAATTTGCACGAGAGTGGAATTAAAATCATCGGCTCTTCTTACGATGCTATGGACATAGCCGAAGACCGCGAACGCTTTAGCGATATGCTCAAGCAATTGGATATTCCTTACCCCGATTATGGCGCAGCAAAAAATGCCGAAGAAGCATTGGAAGTGGCGCACCGCGTGGGTTATCCGGTGCTGGTTCGCCCAAGTTATGTGTTAGGCGGGCAACGCATGCGTATTGTGATTAACGATGAAGAATTAACGAAGAGCGTGATTAGCATTCTGAAATTTTTCCCCGACAACAATATTTTGATTGACCATTTTCTCGACCGTGCCGAAGAAGCAGAAATTGATGCCATTTATGATGGTGAGCAGGTAGAGATAATGGGCGTAATGGAGCACGTGGAGCCCGCAGGCATACACAGTGGCGACAGCAACGCCATGTTGCCGCCCTACAACCTCAGCGAAAAAGTGCAGCACGATATGCGCGACTACACCCGCAGAATTGCCAAAGCGCTCGATATCCGTGGACTCATCAACATTCAGTTTGCCATTAAGAACGAGAAAGTGTATGTGATAGAAGCTAACCCGCGCGCATCACGCACCACACCGTTCATTTGCAAAGCGTATGGCGTGCCTTACCTCAACTACGCTACCAAAGTAATGTTGGGCGTAAACAAAATTAAAGACTTCACCTACTTCAAACGCCTCATCGGTTACGCAGTAAAAGAACCCGTTTTCAGTTTTGATAAATTCCCCGGAGTAAGCCGCGAGCTGGGTCCCGAAATGAAATCAACCGGTGAAGCCATCCGCTTTATCAAAGACCTCTACGATCCGTGGTTTAGAGATTTGTATAAGAAGAAGAGTATGATGTTGTCGAGGTAAAATAAAGACCTTGCGGCTTTAAAAAGCCGTGATTCCCTTGTTTTATCAGCACCTCATTGGGGAAGAATATTCAGAGATAACGGGTTTCCATCTTAGTTACGAGTTAAAAGGGCAATATCCATCGCTTCAGCAACAAAGCGCCATCTTAGGATTGGCACATCTGTCACCGATAATACATGTTAATTTTCTTCATCAGCTGTCAGTCGGGATTAAAAAATCGAATAAAGCAACCCAATATTTTCCTCAAAACTCCGTTGTGTTTTTATAAAACCAACAGTTATGAGAAAGTTAATCTTAGTAACTGTTTTGCTTATAAGCATGGCGGTTACGCTAACAGCACAAGCACAAGCAAGGGTACATGTTAACATCAATTTACAGCCTGTTTGGGGGCCTGTGGGATATGACTATGTAGAATACTATTACTTACCCGACTATGAGATATATTACCATGTTCCTTCGGCACGATTTGTATTTTTGGATGGTGGCAATTGGATATTTGCCAGCACGCTGCCGCCAAGGTTCGGCACTATTAATTATTATACCTGCTACAAGGTTGTAGTTAATCAACCCAAAGCTTATTTATCATTTAAAACTCATAAGGTAAAATACGCTTCCTATAAGGGCGGCAATCATAAGCAGGTAGTAATCCGCGATAGCCGCGACAGCAAATATTTTGTTATTAAAGATCATCCGCATTACGGCCAAAGCAAAAAGAGTGTTGTTGCTCCATCTGTACCGGCTAAAGTCCACCACACTTCTGTACGCGAAGTTTACAAGCCTTCTCCTTCAGGTGGTTCATACAAAAGTTCCGGTGGCAACAAAGGGGGCAAACATGGCAAGCATAAGTAGGGTTTTCAACTTGTTTATCGTTCCGGTTGATAAGCGAGTACGGCAGTTTTACATACATTAGCTGCTATGTTTCCTGATCTTTTTGTAAAAGATTACAAAGCCGCCCTCGCCACCCAGCAATGGCAAAATGTAGAGCCGCTTATTCATGCAAACTGCTGTGTTACGTTTTCGAACGGAGCGGTGTATAAAGGCATAGAGGCAGTAAAAGCCGCTTATGAGCGCAATTTCGCGCTCATTAAAAATGAGGATTACCAAATGAGTAATATCCATTGGGCATTGCAAAGTGAAACGGTGGCTGTTTATCTTTTCGATTTCAGTTGGCAGGGTATTATTAACGGTGAGAAGGCAAGCGGTGGCGGCAAAGGAACATCAGTAATAGTTTGTGAAGGAGGAAAATGGAAACTGATGGCAGAGCATTTGGGGAAAGCGGGTTTGTAGTATTCTAACACTTGCAGCACAGCACTTCCTATCCGAACAAGAAAGTTACATCTCCATAATTTTCGTTCTCCGTAAAAATCTATCTTAGCCCGTAACACCATTGCATGCGCCACCGTTTACTTTCGCTGTTTAACATCCGTACCGATGAGGCTTGGTTAGTTACCAATCTTTTTTGGTTGCAGTTTTTTCAGGGCGCAGGTGTAGCGGTGTTTAACACTGTAGCCTTTGCGTTGTTTCTCCAGCAATTCGATGTACATGAGTTGCCTAAAGTGTATTTGTTTTCGGCAGTACTGCTTTGGCTTACCGGTTGGGCATACAGCAAATTCGAACATGCCGTAAGTATTAAAAAATTAGTGCCGGCAGTAATTATTGCCGTTGCGCTCAGCATTCTCGCATTTCGCTTACAGTTCCTTTTTACCGATAGCCCGCTTTTCATTTTCGCCATGTTTTCGTGGTACTATGTTATTTACCTATTAAGCAATCTCGAATTTTGGGGAGTAGCGGCACTGCTGTTTGATATACGCCAAAGCAAGCGCCTGTTCGGCATGATAGGCGCTGGCGATATTCCCGCGAAATTGATTGGCTACTCGGCTGTGCCGGTGCTTATTCCGTTCATAGGAAGTTATAACCTGCTTATTGTTTCTTTCTTGCTCATTCTTTGTTCGCTCTTCTTTTATGTAAAGCTGAAACGTGCCGGTAAGTTAGACCTCCATGTTAAGCACGAACACCATCACGAGGAACACGCCACGCAAAGCCTTACCGAACTCATTAAAGGATTTTTCGGCAATCGTATGATTGCCATGGTAGCAGGGCTTTCGTTTGTAGTGGTAACCTGTGTAACGGTTATCAGCTTTGCATTTTATTCCGAAATAAAACACGAAGCAAAAGCCAACGAAGGGCTGGCATCTTTCATAGCCATGTTTTATGCCGGTGGCAGAATACTTGCCATTTTTATCCGCCTCATTTTTACGGGGCGCATTACTTCTATTATCGGCACCAAAGGGTCGCTGCTTGTAAGCCCAATTATTCTTTTCGTGTTTTTAATCACCATCATTCTGTTGCCGCTTTTTCCGCACGGGCAATACACAGTGCTTTACATTTTCGGTATTATGGCCATTGTTACCGAAGTGCTTAAAACATCGTTGCAGGACCCTGTTTTTCTTTCGCTTATGCAACCGCTTTCATCGGGCTTGCGCTTAAAGGGGCATACCATTGTAAAAGGCGTAATGGATCCGTTTGCGCTCGCTTTCACGGGCTTTATGCTTTACGGCATTCTTAAAGTTTCGGGCAAAGTTGATTTGTATCTGCTCAGTTATCTGCTCTTTACATTACTCATTATTTGGGCAGTGATGATTTTTATGGTTGACAGAGAATACGTACGCACACTTGTTACAGCTTTGCATAAACGCTATTCGGTAGGGCAGGAAATTAACCTCGAAGACGAACGCACAAGAGTAGTGTTGCAGGAAAAACTACAACATGGCGAGCGGGGCGAAGCAATTTATGTGTTGAATTTGTTCGACCGGCAATACAGCGATGACAAGCAGGAGTTTATTCTCAAAGCGCTTGAGCACCCATCGCCCGAAGTAAAAATGGAAGCGCTCAAAGTAGTAGAGCACCGCAAAATACATGCGGCACTGCCTTACATCGAACAATTGATTGTAAGTAAAGATGATGCACGGCTACTTTCCGAAGCGGTGAAAGCAAAGTGCATGTTGCAAACTGATGAAATGGAAAACATGGAGGAGTATTTGAAAGAAACCGATGAGCGCATTGTAAAAGCCGCGATTGTAGGCTTAATGACCAGCGGAGGAATAAGCGCGGTGGTAACAGCCGGGCAAAAGTTGCTACAACTTATTTCTTCCGAAACCGCAGACGAACGAAAACTGGCTGCCGAAATAATTGGTGAATTAGAGGTTACTTCTTTTTACAAACCATTGCTCCATTTGCTCAACGATGACAACAATGAAGTGGTGCAGGCAGCACTAATTGCAGCGGGTAAAGTGAAAAACGAAAAGCTTGCCGGTGAGTTGATGCGCTTTTTTACCGCTAACCGTTTCGATAAACAGGCACTCGAATCGCTCTACCACTGCGGCAACAAAGTATTGCCTATTGTAAGGCAAACCTTGCTGCAACAACAACTCACACATAGGCAACAATCGAAACTGATTCTGCTTTGCGGACGTATAGGAACCGATGAAGCCATTCGCCTGCTGGATGAATTAGTATGGCAACTGCCCGCCATGCGAAGGCTTATTTTTCACTCGCTGCATATAAGCGAGTTTCAGTCGCCCCCGGGCGACCTTCAAAAACATGTAACGTTGATGAACGATTACATGAACGCTGCCATCCGCATTTTGTTTATGATACGCGAACTGCCACCTACCAAAACAGCTAATGTGCTGGCTGATGCGCTGCATTTGGAGTTGGATGAAATCCGTGATTCTATGTTGTTGCTGTTCTCATTTGTTTACGATAAAGAAAAAATGATAAAAGCCCGCAATGCTTTTCAGATTAAAAAGAAAGAAAGTATTGCCAATGCTTTAGAGTTGGTTGAGGTTTCGGTGCCTAAGGAAATTTCTCTGCGGTTTATTACTGCCTTTGAACCCGCAGATGTTGCCGTGCGCTGTCAGGAGTTAAAGCAACATTTTAAAGAAACGCTCAGCTACGAGGATATTATTGATGATATATTAAACAACCGAACGCATCACTTTCATCGTTGGACCAAAGCCACTGCACTGCATTCGCTTATTTTTTACAAAGGCAGCGAAAAGCGCTCCTGGCTGCAAGCATGGCAGACTGACAGCGATGTGCTGCTGAACGAAACCGCCAATAAAATATTAGCCGAAATGAATTGATATGGAACACCACTCAACTTCCGAAACCCGCTTATTGTTGATTGAAAAAGTGCTGCTGCTTAAATCGCTCAGTTTGTTTGAAGAAACACCCGAAACCGTGTTGGCGGAAGTAGCCGAAATTCTGGAAGAGGTGAACGTTGAAAAGAATGAACCCATTTTTAGCGATGGCGATATGGCGCAGTGCATGTATATTATTTTTAAAGGGCAGGTGCGTATTCACAAAGGTGACCACACACTGGCAATTTTAAAGGAGAACGATTTTTTTGGAGAGCTTTCGCTCTTAGACACCGAAACCCGCTCTGCCAGCGCTACTGCCGAAACCGAAGCTTTTCTTTTAAAAATAGACCAGGAGCCCTTTTACGAAATAATGGAAAGCCGCATTGAAGTAGCGAAGGGGATAATTAAAACGTTGTGTAAGAGGTTGAGGGAGCAGAATTTGAAGGCAATGGGGAAGTAGAGGGTTAAAAAAAAGATAAGATTCGTGTGCTATCCATCCATTCTTTTTCCGAGATTGGTTTCTTTTCTCCGTTTGTTACGGTAAAGTAGCTTTTAAGCGCAAAATCATCAGTTTGTGAAATATATCCGTGCTTAAGTACATCGCTTTCAAATATGCCCAGATAAACATTGCCTGTTTTGGTTGTAAATACTCCAAAGCCATTTCTCCTTTCCCCTTCGATGTTACCACGGTATGAATTCCCCAGAGAATCAACTCTGCGCACCACGCCATTTTGCAACACATTGCCATCAAAAATGCCTAACTCCATTTCGCCTGAAGGGTAATCCCATTTGCCTAACCCCTTAGGTTGGGCATTAGCAAAATTACCTGTGTAGGCGTTACCTTTCTTGTATCTTAAATAAACCTGCCCTGAAACGAATTGCCCTTTTGAGAAAACACCGGAGTATATCAACTGATTATCCTTCACTAAAATACCATCTCCTTCGCGCGCCTGAGCATTGCCGCCATAAAAAATATTTCCATCGTTATCAATACTATACTTATTGTCTGACGGGTTATAGGCAAGCCTACTTAATCGTTCCAATATAATCTCACGAATTCTCAAAACGCCCAACGAATCTTTTTTGTAACGCTCTATGTATTCTTGTGCTGACTGAAAAATCATGTCCTGTATTCCTGATTGGGTTACAGTATCTGATTTAGGATGATTTTTTTGTTCAGGCTCACTGGGTAACCGTTCCGTTTTTTTATCCTGCGACAAAATGTTGTTGAGTTTAAGGTTTACTAAGGAATCTATCTCCTTTTCGCGCGCAATGCGTTCGGCTTCCTTGCGCTGCTGTTCTGTTAAGAATTGTTTGTAGTAAGCAGATTGCTTCAGATACTCTCGGTTGGCGGATAAAACGGAATCGGTGATAGTAGATATAAGCAGAGAATACTCATCTAATGACGATATGTAGTGCAATTGCAAATAGGTTTTTTCGGGGCCGGTAAAACTCAACAGATACAGGTAGTCGTAGGGTTTGGAGAGTTGAATCATCGAATCGCCTTCTTCACTCAGGATAAGACCTGAAAAACGATTATAGGCAGCTACATATATTTTTTCCTGTGTGCCTGATTTTAGTTCGTTTATAGTGATGGCGATATTTTGTTGCTCGGTATTGTTGGCTACAGTAACTGCTTTGAAGGGAAGCTTGTTGTTGTCGAAAACATAGTAAACGGTTTTATAAACGGTGCTATCTATTATGGTTTTCGATTCGGTGTAAGGTAGATTTTGCGATATGCCGCTACGGGCAGTATAGCGGCATTTACCTTCCGGTTGTGCAACACATATACATACCATTAACTGTAGTAAAGCAACAAACAGTACCCTCATATTAGAAGTAGAACCGACCACCTAAACGAGCATACGTTGAAAAGATACCTTCGGCAGAACCACCTTTAGGGAATAAGCCATACAGTTGCATGCCAGATTCCATGTTTATACCAAAGTTGGAATGCACTAAATACTCCCCACCAAAGTGAAGACCGAAACCTGCACCTACATACGAACCAGTTGTTGTAGTGCCGTTCTCTCCAGCTTGCAAAACTATTGCTAATATGGTGATGGAGGGTCCGGCATAGATGTTTACCCGATTTCTACGAGCTACACCAAGAAAACGCGAACCAAAACTAAACAGACTGAGTCTTATTGATGACTTATCGTTGCCGACTTTTCTTGAAGAAAATCGGGAGGCCACATTAAATTCAGGCTCATATCTAAAACCGACTTTTTTATCCATGCGGGTAGAAACAATCATGTTGAAGCCAGCCCCCATTAACAGCCCTGAATAAAACACTTCATTGGAGTTTATTGTCGGGTTATCTGACTCTCCTCGTTCACTGAAATTTGATAACAAATAATTAGTAATAAAGCTAACCCCCATACCAAATTTGCGCGGTGTAATGGCATTGTTTTCACCGGCTGTTTTGCTATCGCTTTTTTCGTTAAGTTCTTTTACAGCATTATTTAGCGTGGTTAGTTTGGTGTTGGTTTCTTCAGTTTGTTTGTTGCCCTGCTCAATGGTGGTTTTAAGCGATGTAAGGGTAGTGTTGAGGCTGTTGAGTGTTTCGTTGAGTGTTTTGGTTTGCCCGTCCTGCCCGGTTTTTAGTTCTTTAAGTTGCTGAGCAACTTTGTCTAAAGCTTTGGTTACATCGCCCGATGGAGCGGTGTACGATGGGGTAGTAGATGGCGATGCAGATGGCGCGGGCGGGTCGAATGTTTCCATACGACCATCAGGATATTTGATGTATTGTATTTCTGACTTGGCGATAGTGAACGAAGCCCCCTCCTGAAAATAGTAGAGTTTGTATTCCACCAAGGCACCTTCGGTGCTGATGATTTGTGCTTTTATTTCTTCGCCTTTTTTGGGTTTGATGATGGATTGGGAGAAGGTGGTGAAGGATAAAAAGACTAATCCTGCCGCCAAGATTGTTCTGGAAATGATGGAGTTCATGGTAGTTGTTTTGGGTATTTATTATTTATAGAATTACTGAATAGCGCGGATTGACGGCATTGCATCGTTGTTGTTTTTGTTCGCCCCATAAGGCTTGTAAATACGCAGGCTGAGGGGTTGGCTTTGGTAGGTGTTGTTAAGCAAGGTAATTTCGTGATCGACAAACGATGAATTGCCGAAGTAGGTGCACCAGTTAATGCTAATGGTATTGTAATCTACAACCTTAACACCTGGCGAGTTCGAGTTGAGATAATCGTAATCCATTACACCTGTATTGAAATGGCCTACCGAGCGAATTTCAAAATAATTGTAAGGGTTGAAGACCGGGTCATCAATATCGAAAGTCATGGTGTGCGATGAGCCATATTCGCTTATATCGCTCATCCAACATCCGTTTATATCCGTGAAGTAGTCGTTCAGATTGCTAATAGTTATAGGTATTTTTCCGTTAGCTTGGGGTGTAGTTTCATAAATTACTGTGCTGTAATCAAAAATAGTTGCCGAGTAGTCAATTAAACTATAGCCGAATACCTGAACCTTGGTTTCGCCTCCGGCTTTAAATCCTGCTTTGATGTTCCAATTACAATCGTTAAACCCCGAGGGGGTAATTGTACAGGTTCCTTCTGCCTGCAAATAACTTTTGCCAAACAGACTAGCAGTTACTCCTTCAAAGTCGTAAAGGATAAACTGCATTTCGGCTTTTATGTATGTTTCTGCATTAGCGGAGCCTGTTAAGGTGTGTTCTGCAAGATTGGGGGTAATAGTTTTGTTGGATAAAACTTTCCATCCGTTACCCTTAGAGTATTCAAGATATGCTTCCTGATAAAGTGCGCCTGTCCAGCCGGCATTCACATCAGCTTGTATGCCCGTTTCATGGCCAGCTTTAAATTTAATAACCGGTCTTACCACAATGGGAAAGTGGCCGACCCACATTACAATGGGGGCTAACGGGTAATTCGCTAGAAGTATCTCTTTTTCAAGTAAAGTAGTTGTGTACAAGTTTGCTTTTAGATGTATGTCTATTGTTTCTGTAAGCCCTAAGCCCATTTTGAGGAAATTTACCTGTGCACTTTTCATTTTTAGCTCGAAGAGAAAGTCAGGAGTAATTTCATACGAACCGGTGAGAGTAATACGGTCGTTAGTAGTGGAAGATAAGCCGTCTTTATCGTGCAGGATGAGGTTTATTTCGCTACCAAACCCTACCGATTCTTTTTTACCTGTCATGGTATCGGCAGGCGCAAAGGTACGGGAGTAGGTATAGTTGCACTCTTTAATGGCATCTTCTAAGGTGGCATTGCTAGTGCTTAGCACAGTTAAGTTTCCGTTTTTAGAAACGCTTAAAACCTTTCGTAAATAGCCGTAGGGCGCCAAATCGGTAGCGGCAGACACAATAATATCGCCTGCCGTAATGTTGTTTAACTGCATGCTGGAGCCTTCAAATATCAGTTGAAATGGTTCTACCGCTACAAGTTTGGAGTTTGTGGTTTGGTTTGCCACAATGGTGTTTTTTTGTAACACTAACTCGCTTGATCCTGAATCGCTTTCTTTTTTACAAGAAGAAAAAACAAGCGCCATTATTGTTGCTAAAAGAAATTGAAGTATAGATTTCATGCTATTTAAGTTTAGTTTTCTCGCGTCCTTGTTTCTTTTTTATCAAATATTCTACTCCACCTTGAAAGCAAAAATTGATTTCTCCTTTAGTGCTTTGTTTACAAAAAAGTATTCGCCTAAGGCAAGTGGTTGTATAGGAGTAATCATGTAAGTGTTTCCTGATAGCCTCTTCAATTTTATGGCTATGGTGGTTTGAGCGGGCTGGTCTTTTTTGGCTGCCGGTGAATACTCCCGTGTTTGTTTGGCACTGTTCGGTGCACAAGGCATTAATTCTATTAATGTATATGGGTCTGTTCCATCAGATAGGCGCACTACAAACCCCTGGGAAGAAGCTGGTACAGTTACCGGAGAGTTTACTCCTTTAATAGAAACTGCATTATTAAGGTTAAGGAATCCGAAAGTGTTTTCGGATTTGGTGTTGATGGCTCTTTCCAAGTCAACCAAAGTGTTTTCTGTTTGGTTGAAGTAATAGATAACGTTATCAAAATCAGGTTGTGGAGTAGTGGAAGGGGTTGAATTAGATGCTGTATTACCTGAAGGCACAGTGCTGTTGGAACTAGCTACCGGAGTGGAGTTGCCGGTGTTACCTCCTGTGGCTCCACCATCTATACCAAAGCACGATATTTTAATATTGGTGACACTAGTGATGCTGATATTTTGATCCCCCATTGGCATAAAAGCATACTCTCCGGCTTCAATGGTAGGAGGGATAATTATTTCGAAAATGCCCTCTCTAATTTTTTTGAATTGCAGTTTTACTTCATGTCCTGATGTGTTGCGGGCAGCACCGGAAACAGACATGCTACCCTGTAAAAAGCGTCTTCTGTCTTTCTTTACTTCAGCTTTAGCAAGTGTAATAGACTCGGCAGGATCTACGTTGGAATCTAATTTGATAAACATACGCGGCAGGGAAGATGCCGTAAACCGGAGAGGGGAACGTGCCCCAAAGGCAGAGAAGTACATTTCCACACCTCCAAAACCGGCTCCTTTTACTTTGGCATCAGAGGCGGCATCGGCCCGTTCTAAGTTTTCGAGTGTGTTGTCGGATTTTAGGTAATATGGGCGTGCCGAGTAATCGGGTGTGGGAATTTCCTGAGCGGTTAGTGCCGTTGTATTAAACAGTATGGCAAGCGCTATAAGGGTTTTACTTTTCATTAGGTTATTTGGGTGCTGGGTTATTAAAAATGCACGGAGTAAGGTTATCTGCGACCATACTCCGTGCTTTGGATTTTAGAATGCTCTCATCTTAGCATGGCAGGTTGCACCGTTAGCTTCAGCGTTTTTGATAGCAGCATCTACATCTCCCTTGTCGAAGTCTTTGTCGCAATACTCTACTTTTGTGAAGCTATCCCTGTCTTTGTCTTTGCATACGTAGCAACGGGCACAGCTGGAGGCAGACATTACAAAGGCAACGGCTACCAAGGGTAAAAACATTTTTTTCATGGTTTGTTGTTTTATGGTTAATGAATAAGTGACTATGGCTGGTGCTTTTTACTTAATACTATCAAAGGAATGGATACGAGGCCCGCTCCTAAACCTGCTCCAATAAAGGCAATGCCTTCGGTGTAAGCTCCAATAGGTTGTGTAGCTAACGTGGTGCCTGCTATTACCAGCCCGGCACATATACCTATGGAAACACAGCCGCCTATGAGCAGAGCTCTGGCTTTCTTTTCGTCTTCTTTAAATTCTTTGGAAAGAGGAAGCCGGACATTGAGGTTAGCGGAAGGCTTTACGGTTGTAAGCAAACATGTGTTGAGCAGTTGAGGTTGCATGGCTTGCCGCTGTTGAGCATATATTGAATGTTGTAGTACGAAAAGGATAAGTAATAGAAAAAGTTGCCTCATGCTTAGGTTAGTTTTTAACGGCTTTGTTGCTTTCCAATAACTGCTGTATGGCAGCTTGCAGGAGTTTTATTTGAGCCCGCATTTCGTTTAACTGCGTTAAAATGCGTACGTTAAAGTCCGGGGCATTTACCTCTGCTTTGCCTTTCATTCCTTTATTGTTCAGTAAAGCGTTTACTACAATGGTATCGCCTTCTATTGCGGCTACTTCCTGTATTAACTCATTCTTTCCCTTGTATCTGTAGCTTACACGGTGCTTACCGGCCGGTACTCGAATTTCGTAGTTGCCATTGTAATCAGTAACTGCGGCCCAGCCTTTTGCTGCGTCTATTACAACACAGGCACTGATTAGCGCATCGCCTTTGGCGGTTACTACCCTGCCTTTTATTATGGCATTTTGCGCAAGGCAGCAGCAGGCATTAAGTATAAAGGCTATGGCTAAAAGCTGTTTCATTGGGTTTGCGGTTACTGTATTTCAATTCGTTTGCTAATCGTTTGCCCATCTGCTATTACTTGCAGGAGGTAAATGCCTTTAGGCAGCTGTGTAATGTTTAGTTGTTTTGTGTAATTACCACTTATAGTTACAGGGTTTTCTTGTTTTACTAATTGCCCTAGCAGGTCAAACACTTTTAGTTGTATGGTTTCAGCCTTTTCAGTTTCTAAGGAAACAGTGAAAGAGCCGTTGGAGGGGTTGGGGGAAAGAATTATGTTATGATTTATTAGTGGCTGATGTATCCCCTGAACAACTACGGTGATGTCAGCATACTGCGTGCAGTTGTAACCAGTTGTTGTATCTGTAAAGGAAACTGAGTATGTACCTGTTGCGTGAGGAACTATAAAGTTGCTTTTGTGACCTATGACTATATTCCCATCAAAGTACCACTGAAATGTACCTGATGCACCACCAACATCAGCAATCAGTGAATCACCGGAGATGTAGATTTGTGGCTGAACAATCGGAATACCATACAATTCGATTGTATCGGAGTATGTACATCCATCTGCTAAATACACTGCCTGTACTTGAATAACTTGAGAGCCGGCATCAAGAAATACACCCAGTACTTGAGTAGTTCCGCCCCCCCAGCTCCATTGATAGTTAGTAAATCCAGTTCCAGCATCCAACAGAACAGTTGCACCTTCGCATCCAGTATTCAAATAGCCGGGAACCAGTTTGATTTCATAATTTGACAGGACGGGAGCGTTGCTTGTTACACTTACATTATCAGTAAAAGAGCATCCTATTGAATTAGTTACAGTAACTTGATAACTGCCGGTTTGTGAAACCGATATATATCTGCTTTGGCTGCCATTGCTCCAATTGTAGCTGATGAAATTTGCACCTGCATCCAACGTAACATTATCGCCAAAGCAGAATGTGGTTGAACTTAGTGGTATTATATTGTAATTGGTGCCAGAAACCACATATGAAACTGTTGATGATGCAGTACTGCCGTTTTGGTCGGTTACCGTAACAGAAAAAAGAGTATTCTGAGTAATGATTGAAGTGGGGTTTTCACAGTTTGTACAACTAAGTGAGTTGCCTGTTGAACTCCAAAAGAAATTATATGGAGGTGAGCCGTTCAACACAGTTGGGGTAAGTGAAATAGAAGTGCCGCTACATACCGTTTGATTACCACCGATTGCAATGGATAAATTTTGCCCACATGGTATGAGGTTACTGGCGTTAATGGTCGTATCCAAAGATGCACAACTACCACTATTGGCTTTTACCCTCACAAACAACTTAATACCCAATTGGTCAACCAAAGTTGGCGGTACGGTTACACCTACTGGAGTTCCATTTAACCATACTTTTAGCGTTAATGCTAATTTGTATTGACCAATAGCGTCAGTAGTTGTTCCGGAAATGCTTAAACATCCATCTTCATTTGCGTTATAGCGTTTGGTAGATTTATTGAACGCCCAACACAAGCCGCAGGGTAGATTTTCAATGTTTAAGAATTCTATACTATCAACGCTTTGCTGACCCTGGAAATTAAATGTCGAGTAATTTTTATACTGTACCGGGTGACTATAAGAAGTATTTTGAGTAATACATGGGATATTGCTGGAATTTTCAAAACCACCGCCAGTAGGTCCGCCTGTTGGTGTACATACAGAAGGCCCAGATGTACAAGGGACATTACATACAGCACTTAAACTATAACCAACAGGTTGTAGAAAAGGTGCAGTCTGATTTGTATCAACCTGTACATCACTATTGCCATAGTTTTTTACCCGTATGTAATATTTCCAACCTAAAGCATCGACATCGGTATTTATAGGCACTCCAATATCAACTGTAATAATAATTCTTAGCTTGTATTGTCCAGGCTGGGAGCAAGCGGTGCCTGTTATTTTAATACAACCTTGTTCGGAATTTGCAAAAGTATTATTAGGCTTGTTTGTTGACCAACACAATCCACTAGGTAGATTTTCAATGCTATCAACTCGTAAGCTTTGAACGGTTACAGACTGCCCACCAAAATAAAGCAAGTTGAAGTTTTTGAATTGTATAATTTGGGTTGTTGTTTGACCGTTAACGAAAGGGGCAAAGTTTTCTGAGTTCGGTGAGAATCCCGGTGAGGTTAAGTTTCCTGAGGTAGAACATTGGGAGTTACCTGATGAGCCGCAGAATTGAGCAGAGGTATAGTTCAACAATAACATGCTCAGTAATAAGCAAAGGTTATTTTTCATAATTTCTGTTTGGTTTTATTTATAGTTAGCGTTAATACTCCTTCTCATTCAACACCATCCGTAAACTCTCCTACCTCTTTATTTGTTAGCTTGAGTAGTTTGACAAACTTTTTTAACTCGGGAATAAAACTGCCTACGGAGTTTGCAGGGTTAGGCAGGCGCATGTTTAGAACAGATTTCCCATCTTTTACCTCAGATGTGATAATGACTTGCAGTTCGCTGCCGGGAGCATAGTAACTGCGCCAAATTGTAATTTTTCCTGCGGCAGGGTCAGCATCTTTACTGCCCCATTTAAGTTCTTTGCCGGCATCTTTCGCTGCCTGCATCCATGTTTCAACAGGGTCGGTAGTTTTTACTGTTACTCTTGCTTCTCTCTGTGCCAATGCCGTACCGGTAGCACATAGCCACAGTAATAGTACAATAGCTGATGTTCTGAATGTCATTGTTTTGGCGGTTTTGGTTTGCAACATGTTTATTGGTTTTATTCTGTGCTTGCTTTCTGTGAATTCGGTAGTGTATGGTGGTTTTTCGGTATTGTTAGGTTGTTATTCGGTTGTTGGTGTGCCGATATGTTTTCAATGCTGAGTTGCTTTAGTTGCAGTATTACTTCTGTTTTTCGGGCGCGGGCAATGGGGAGTTTTTCTCCGGTAATGAGTACTGCCCTGTTGCTTTCATCGCCTTTGGCAATGGCAAACAGGCAGGCGCTGTTAACAAGGTGGCTTTGGTGTATGCGAACAAAGCCGTAGTTGGCTAACAGGTCTTCGTAATAAGCAATGGAGTTGCCGGCTACTAATTTGCGGTTGCCTACCAGTTGAAACTGAGTGCTGCTGTTGTGTGCTGTGCAGTAGATAATATCGGTTACGGGCACGCGGTAGCAGGCTTCGGTGTTGCCAATGAGCAGGAAAGGCTCGTTGAGTTGGCGCGGAAGGTTGTAGTTGAAGGCTGGTGCCATGGCTATTTTTGTTCTTCTTTTTTTGTTCCGCAGGCTAAAGCCAGCGGCATTTTTTTTGATAAGCGGATTTTTTGTTTTTTCTGTTCCGCAGACTAAAGTCAGCGGCATTTTTTTGATAATCGGTTTTTGTTTCTGTTTGATTGCCGGTCTGCCTTCGGTAGGCAGGCTAAAGCCGGTGATTTGTTTTTTCTTTTTTTCCGCAGGCTAAAGCCAGCGGCTTTTTTTTGATAAGCGGATTGTTAGTTACTGTTGATTTTGGCAGGCTAACGCCTGCTTTTAGTTGCCGGTTTTAAATTTTTTCAATTGTGTTTCTAGTTCTGTTACCATTGCTTTGTTGCTATCGTCCTTTGCCAGAGCAATAGCTTTTTCTTCGGTTTTTATGGCAGCCGATTTGTTTCCGGTGGCATACAGCAAACAGGCGTAGGTATCGAGGTTGAAGTAGGTTTCGTTTAGCGCTACCGATTGTTTTGCCCAAGCCAAGGCTTTGCGAAGGGCAGTTTTATCTTTAGTGTTTTCGTAAATAACATAAGCGATGTTGTTTAACTGCGAGGGGTCGTTGGTGCCATATTTGGAGAAGTAGCTCTCGGCAGCAGTTACGTATTCATCCCACTTTTTGTGCTTTTCGTAAAAAATTATATCGGCATCGGCTATGGCTTTTTCGGCAACGGGTGTCTTTTTTCCGAGGATAGTGTTTCGCTTGTTTTGATAGTCGGCTTCGGTTTCTTTATAAATGGCATAGAGCAAGAACCCGGTGTATATGTCCTGAAGTTTTTTGCGTACTTCGGATGAGTCGTAAAGTGTTTCGAAAATGCCGGGGTTGTTTTCCAAATACCTGAACTCGCGGGAGTCCATATTGCCTGTTATTTTTTTAATGAGTTCCCAGTTTCGTTTGTTGGACAGGTCGGCATCGGTTTGTGTAAGGAAGTATTGTTTGCAAATGGTATCGTAAGGCATGCAGGACTTAAACAGCAAATTGATTAGCTCGACAGTAAAGTCGGGGTCGGTTTTGCCGTTGTGGTAGGCTTTGAGTTTGGTAGCAATTTGTTGGCTTGGTTGCAGGGCTGTTTTTCCGAGTTCAACAAAGGGAGCAACAGGCAATGCTCCGCAAGTTTGATGAAGCAGTTCGCCTTCGGGTGAAAAGAATAAAAGAGTAGGATATGCTTTTATTGCCCACAGCTTTGCCAGTTCTATGGCTTCGCCTTTTTCCATATCCATTTGTGTGTTGATAAAGTTGGCATTGTAAAAATCTGCCACGGTATCGTTGGTAAAAACTGTTTTTGCCATCCATTTGCACGGACCGCACCAGGTGGCATAGGCATCCACAAAAATCATTTTGGATTGACCGGCAGCTTGTTGTTTTATTTCGCTCCAGGTGCCTTGGGTAAATTGAATGGAGTGGTTTTGGGCATACATGTAACCGGTAGAAACCAGTAGTGTAAGCATTGCGAGTGCAAGTGTCCTTCTCATTGTGTTTAATTGTTACTGTATTTCAATTCGTTTGCTAATCGTTTGCCCATCTGCTATTATTTGCAGGAGGTAAATGCCTTTAGGCAGCTGTGTAATGTTTAGTTGTTTTGTGTAATTACCGCTTATAGTTACAGGGTTTTCTTGTTTTACTAATTGCCCTAGCAGGTCAAACACTTTTAGTTGTATGGTTTCAGTCTTTTCAGTTTCTAAGGAAACAGTGAAAGAGCCGTTGGAGGGGTTGGGGGAGATGGACATCTCATTACATAGTTTAGTTGTTTCCGGAAGATTCGTCTTGATGTCTTTTGTAATTATGGAACACCATGACCCTACCCATATCTTACCACTGTTATCTGCAATAATTGAATTAATTGAAGGCTCTCCTAAGAAACCTGTCCAAGAACCTGATGTAAATTGGTATAGGTTACTATCTAAAGCAAACGCAATACCGCCCACCCAAACATCCTGCCCATTTGCATATGTTACTACTGGGTTAAAGGAATACGGCAAATTGCTATTTGTATGGTCAAATTTTGTCCAACTGTTTCCATCATACTTCGAAATACCACTGACCCCCACAGCAGTTCCGCACGCCCAAATATTACCTTGCCAGTCTATTGCAACCGATAATACCCTGGGAACGTTTATGAGTGTGTTACTATATCTAGTAAAAGTTACACCATCGAACCTTGTAACTCCATCATAAACAGAACCGCTATAAGATTCCATACCAGACAACATCTTGACTGTCTATTGCCATTGACGTGACCGCCTGTTAGGGAACCCTGTAAGTGCGGTGTCATATGTTACCCAATTGACCCCATTAAATTTCGATATCCCATTTCCAGTACCTAACCATTTATTACCATGCTTGTCAGCCGTTATTGTAGTTACATCATCGTTTATCAACCCACTATTTGCAGTATTATAAGTAGTCCAGCTAATACCATTAAAAATCGAAACCCCTTTACTAGTTGCAAACCAGATTTCTGAGCCAATTACTGCTACGGAGTTTACTACATTGCTGGCCAAGTTACTGTTCGAAGTATCAAAAGAAGTCCAAGAACTACCATTAAATTTTGCAACACCTTTCCAAGTGGCACACCATTTATTGCCTTGCGCGTCTATTGCGATTGCATTTACATCAACATTAGGAATAGGAAGCGGATAAGTTATCCATTGTGCAAAACAGATAATGCACAAATAGTTTACACAGCAAACTGTAATAAACTTTTTCATTCCGTGTGTTTTACATTATTTATTCTGACGAGCTTCCACTATCAGTTTTACAAGCAACTACTTCAATTACATTTTTACCCACCTTACCCTTTGTAACAAACTGTTTACCTGTGCCTCAGCTATGTAAATGCCAGGGGTAATTGCGGCAACATCAATAGTGTTATTGGCAGGTTGTATAAACTCGGCAATTAACCGCCCGCTGGTATTGTAAATGTTTATCTGCTGCGCCTGTAACCCGCCAAGGTTAATGGTGAGTTGGTGGGAAGCGGGGTTGGGAAGCAGACTCAATAATGATTCTTGCTTGAAAACTTCGTTAACTGTTGTAAACGAACCACTAAGCTTAGCAATAAACATATCATAGCCTCCATAGCTATTCAGTGTTGTGGTTCCGAAAGAGATATAATTATCATAATACCCCCCGGCAATATAGATGTCATTATTGCTATTGGCTGCTATGAACTTCCCTTCGCCAATACTTCCCGGTATAACTATTGCCGAAAGAGTATTGCCATTGGTATCAATCTTTGTTAAAAATGTAGTTCCTTCAAACCCCTGAACTAAAATATATGCATCAAAGTGGATTAAAGGGCTATAGAAAGCGCCTGAGATTATAAGATTTCCAGCATTATCTAAGATTATATTGCCCATATAATCCTCATACACCCCCCCATAGCTTTTTGCCCAAACCACATTACCATTCGGGTCGTATTTTGCGAGAAAAATATCCTCCTCACCTACATTAGCTAAGCTAATTGAACCTATATTAAGTGTTGGGCTTGAAAATTTCCCTGTCAAATAAATGTTGCCTGCTCCGTCTGTAACTACATCGCTTCTCAATCCATCTGAGCCTATATTATCTGTATACCCGGTTGGAGATTTTACCCATATCACATTTCCATTATTGTCATACTTGGCAATAAAAACTCCTGCTTTCACCGGGTTATTAAATGAATATGTGCCTATTGTTAGTGTAGTGCTAAAAAAGTAACCAGTGATAATGATATTATCATTTAAATCGCAGGCAATTCCATAGCCATAATCTCTTTGACTTCCACCCATTGATTTAGCCCATACTACATTACCATTTGTATCGTATTTAGCTAAGAAGATGTCTTCGGTACCGTTATTGCCGTTAGATTTAAATGAGTTATACAAAATGGTGGCGCCAAATACTATGCTATCACTTCGATATACGCCTAAAACATAAATACTGCCATTGGCATCGGTAGTAACATTATAGGCTGCATCGTCTCCTTGGTTTGTGCCTGCTTGCTTTGCCCACAGCACATTGCCATTAGCATCGCACTTGCAAATAAATATATTTTGGCTATTAGCATTTAAAGTGTCTGTGCCTAAAATCAATTGAAACATGTATGAACCCACTATATATAGGTTGCCATTTGTGTCAGTAGTAATAGTGCTGATACCATCTAATCCGGTGAATGAGTTGGAACCTTGAGGAGACTTTGCCCAAACCAAATCGCCTGTTTGATTGTATTTTAGTATAAACAAGCTGCTGGCATATGGTCCATTAGGTTTTTGTAGTGTAGTTGTACTGAACCGAATGGAATCACCGAAAAAGTAGCCCACCACATAAACATTCCCCTGTGCATCTGTAGTTACGCTGTAAGCAGCATCATCACTTGTACATGTTGTTGAGGATTTTGCCCAAAGCCAGTCTGTTGCTTGTGCCAGCATTGCTCCTGTAGAGTATAACAACATTAACAAAGCCAGGGCAGGTGTTTTCAGTTTAGTTATCATGAGTTATTGCTTTTTTGTTTTCTGAGTTTATTTCTACCACACCCCTGCCCGCTTCATTAGAAAGAAGGCTGTAAAGAGTAAGGCTATAAAAAGGAGGATGGCATAATCGTAGCGTTTCATTATTCATAGTTGGCCAAGGGGTTTATGCAATTATGGTACTAAACAAGTCGCTCCAGCCGCTGTTGTTGGCAGGGTTGGTAAGGTTAAGCCAGCGCATGGCAGCTACAATGCGTTTGCCTTGTTGCGGTGCCGAAAAATTGATCACAAACAACGCTTTGCTGCTTATTTGGCTGTGGGGAAAGGTGTCGGGGTCAGACTCGGTGCCCGAAGGGGAGGGTTCGGTGCCGCGCTCGTCTGCAATAAAGTATTTAAGTTCTACGGCATCGGCTAAAGGGTGAATGCTGGCGCGGGTGGCATCGGTGGTTCTGCGGGCGCGCACTTCTAACCTGCCTCCTCCCAATATCTTAAAGTTGCCACTGGGTATTTCTAAAATGGGTCCGCGTGCGGTGGGGGTGGTATCGGGTTCGGGCAGGTTAAAGGTGCCGCGGTCGTCTAAAGTAAGGTTAGGGCTGCCTTCAATACGTTTAAGCAGAGGGCGGGTAAACTCGGCAAAATCTGCCTTTAACTGGTTTTTGGCTTGGGTAATGGGTTGGGTGCGAGTAGCGGGGTTACTATATTGGGCGTAAAGGAGGTTCCAGTTGTTGAGGTAGTCAACCCATTGGGTGTGTTCGGTGGGGCTTAAGCCCAGCCTTTCGGCTCCTACAGGCGCACCGGTATTTAATGCAGTGTTGGTGCTGTTAATGTAGGTGTTGAAGTCGCTGTCTTTGTGTGGTACTCTGCTTCTTTCTCCCATGTTGTTATGTTTTTCAGGTGATAGAATTGTTTTTTGATAAAACTCTATACATGTGCTGCGTGCCCGGGCACATGCTTTTAGTTGTAAAAGACATGTGCTGTATTTTAAAGCACATGTGCTGAATACTTTGGCACATGTGCTTAGTTATTAGAAACATGTGCTGTAATGATTGGCACATGTGCTTAGTAGCAAAAAACATGCACCATGCTTTATGGCACATGTGCCGAATCTCTTGGCGCATGTGCCAAGTTGTTAGAAACATGTGCTGCGCGGCTCTAAACACTTGCAGGTAGAGTTTTCATCAAAGAACTTTTTCGCTTACCCTGCCACGGACAGGTTTCGCAAGGCGAGAGTAGCAAGAAGCCCATGGGCGGGCAAAGACAGATTTTTGCATTTTCCCGAAGTTTTGGCGCTTGTAAGGGATTATTGTATAATGCTGTTTACAGGGGGAAAACAGTGGGAATGGTCAATTAAGTATTTTCCCGAAAAGGGCACACAAGCCAATAGGCTAAAGCCTGCCAATGAGCGAGTGGGCTTTAGCCTGCTTTCAACAAAACCTTCTTCCGCTTATCCTACTGTTTGCAGTCAGCTTAAGCTAACTGCACTATGCTGATAAATGGAAAAGCGCTAACTGATAACAGGCTAAAGCCTGCAACAAGGGCAGCAGGCTTTAGCCTGGTTTAACAGATTCATTTCCGCTTATCCTGTATGGCAGCCTGATTTATCGGGCTGCAAAAGGGATAGAGCTAATTACATGCAACGAAAGCCGCTATATTCGAAATACAATTATTGCTTATGTCTGTTGTAAAAATTTGGATACACTTAGTGTTCGCCACTAAAAACCGACAGCCTTTTCTTACCGGTGCCATCAGGCGCGATGTATTTCAACACATGCATAAAAACGCCAAAGCAAAAGGAATAGAAATGGATTTTGTAAACGGCTATTACGACCATGTCCATTGCTTGTTCAAATTACCGGCACAAATGAGTATTGCATACGCTGCCCAACTTATAAAAGGCGAATCATCGCATTGGATAAATGAATTGGAACTAACCAATCCAAGGTTCGAATGGCAAGATGATTACTATGCCGAATCGGTAAGCCCGAAAGATGTGGAGCGAATACGGAACTACATCCGCAATCAGGAAGAACACCATCGCAACACATCGTTTGAGAAAGAAATAGAAGGCTTGGATTATTTTAAGGATTGATTGCACGCAGCAGGCTTTAGCCTGCTTGCAACAGATTATCTTCCGCTTGCAGGCAGATTTATCTGGCTGCCATAAGCCCTGAAAATTTTCACATGCCAAAAAAATTATACCTTGCTTTTCCGAAAAGTCTAATCAACCTTTTGCCTGAACGCCCCTGAACCATGCCAGCCCATCTCTACAAACTCAAAAAAACCTTAACCCAACTTGATAAGGCTACACTTAAAAAATTCCAACTCTACCTTCGGTCGCCCTACTTTAAAGTGCCCGATGCTGCGGCTGATTTGTTTGACTACCTGCTGCCGCTGCACCCCCGGTTTGCCGATGCTAAAACTACGCCCGAAGCCATAGCCAACGCATGTAAAAAATTAGCTACTGCCAAAACCCAAGCTAACAATGCCAGTTTGTTGCTGCAACACCTTCATATATTTATGGCAATAGAGCATGTGCAACAAACACCCGGAGCCTTGCCTGTTGCTGCCCTGCGCCAATACAAACAACAACACTACTTCTACTCCTTCGAACAACTGCATAGCGAAGCCAGAGCACATAACAGTGCTTGCGCTGTACAGAATGCCGAAACCCTTTGGCATCGGCACCTGCTTACCGAGCTACAATACACCGGCTTCGATGCCCGCTTAAAGCGACATGAGGACATGGAACTGCAACCTGTTGTTGATACTCTTGATGATTTTCACGCCCTTAAAAAAGTACGCTACCTGTGCGAAATCATCCAACGCCACTACACCTTTGGCACTCCCCTGCCAGCGGTTGATGAAACACTGCTGCGCCCCGTGCTGCTCCGTGCTTCGCCCAAAAAGGAACCCTATATGTTTCTGTTTACTAACGTTTTTCGAATGTTACAGGCAACCGATTACACCGCGGGGCTTACCTTTTACAACCGTCTCAAAAAATTTGCAGAAACCAGTAACCACAACAACTTACAACAAACCATGGTGGAAATAACCGAATACGCCAAATGCTGGTGCCGCCACTGGATAAACCGCGGGTACAAAGAAATAATGCCCGAATACCTGTGGTGGATAGATTATAAAATGAACCACGGACTTATACTGCTAAATGAAGTAATGCAGCCTACCGAGTTTACGAACACTGTAATTGTTGCTTACCACCTTGGGCAACCCTCCCGCTGGATACACCATTATGTTGAAACCTACCACAGCCACCTTCCCGAAAACCTCCGCCATCCCTACGCCCTGTTTGGCAAAGGCATGGCTTTCTATGCCGAAAAAAAATACACCGAAGCCATTCGCAGTTTTATGAGTGCCCAAATAAAAAATGATGATGTGGTAAATGCCGCCACCCGCCAATGGGAATTTATGGCTCGCTACGATGAAGGCGACACCTGCCCCGCACTTTACGACCCCGCTCTGCTGCTCAACACGCTCGATTCGTTTAAACAATATCTCAAGCGCCACCACCCCAAACTTACCAATGTAAAACCCGGCTTCGAGCAGTTTATACACTATGCTAACCTGCTTGTTCGCCAACCACCGCGCGCCAAAGCATTAAAAATACTTACCCAACTCAATGCTCAGGAACACTTTCCGGGCAAGGCGTGGCTGGCACAACAACTCGGCAAAAAGACAGGCAAAAGATAGACCGGATAAGCACTATATAAAAGGAAGATAGCAAGCAATTAACAGGGAAAGAATAAATTGCAAGCAGGCTAAAACCTGCGATAGGGTGCAGGGGGCTTTAGCCTGCTTGCAGCAGGCAAGCCCGCTTTCAAAAAAACATTTTCCAATTATCTTGCATTGCGGGTAGATTAATCAGCCTGTAGAACGAATGATAAAAGGAAAAAAATCTGTTTAATAGCGGCTTTAAACCCTCCTTCCGCTTGTCCTGTATTTGCAGCCTAACACATCCACCATCAAAGAATAAATAAAAATGGCGCTCCCCTTACAGAAAGCGCCATTGCACACCGGCAAACTACTAAATGCTGAAATACTCCGAATACACCGGAGCGTACTGCGTAAACACCTTTGCCATGTAGCTACCGTTTCTGAACTCCATCAAGTCCACCTCTACGGAATAGCTGGCATAGGTTTTCTCGAACACCAGCTCATTGCTGCTGTCGAAAATCTGCACCTTGGTAATAAGCCCATCTTCTGGCTGCGAGGCAACGTAAAGGATAATTCCCTCCTTAGTTACATCCACAATACGATGGGCACTCTTTGCTTTTTCAGCAGTTGCTGTTTCACTAAACAGCATGGCTACGCCAAGCAGGCATGTGATAAGAATCGTCTTCATAACATTTTGTTTTAAATGGTTATTGAATCAGATTCTTCGTGCCGGGCAGGTACCTGTTCTTATTGCTTAAGCATTACGGTTTGAAGAACTAAAAGCAAAGGTGGTGATAGAGAGGGCTTGATAAAACGGAAAAAGTGAGCCTATCTTTAATCAAAAAACAACGTAATGAAAAAAGGGTCTGATTTTGTGTTTGCCTATTTAAAAACCCTTAATCAAAAGGAATTAGCTAAGCTGAAATTCATGCTTAAAATAGATGAGCATCCAAGCGAACTTAAGTTGGTTGAATTGGCTGAAGCCATGGAAAATGTAGATGAAGAAGCGCTGCTGAAAAAGAGTGGCTACACAAAAAAGTCATTCCATAAAATAAAGTCCGATTTAAAAACATACCTTCTTACAACAAGCGGTTATCAGGAAAGGGTATACAACCAACAACTGTTGGAGCAAATGAGTATTGCACAAGGGATACTCAGACGCAGGTTTGTAAGGGAAGGAGAGAAGATACTGGATGAATTGGCGGAATTAGCTACAAAACTTGGTGCCAATCAATATGCTATAGTTGCACTGGGTATTAAATCGTGGAGCATCATTTTCAATCAGCAAATGCGCTTCAGCGGCCTGCATACGGTTTTTGAGGAAATTGATAAAAGGTTGAAAATTGAGCTGGAAGAAAGCCCTTACTCAATTCTTATTGCCCGAGTAATGGATTTGACAATGCATGATCCCGGGCTACGCGAGGAAGAGAGCAGGAAAACCCTCGAAGAGTTAATAGCCTCACCTCTTCTTACTCGTGATATGCCATCACAATCTCCTTTGGTTAAATGGCTGATACTTGTTTCTTGGTCTAGTACATTTGTTTTAACCAGACAGTTCGCAAAGGCTATAGATAAGATGGGTACAATTATTTCTACCAGGCACGGTAAGCCTCCATATCGTCCTTCACAGGAGCTTACTTTCATGTTTGAATACCAATGCCAAAATGCGTTGTTATCAAAAGACCTAACATTAGTGAATGAATACGTTCCGCTCTTTTGCGAGTATTCGGCAAGGTCCTTCCCAAAGAATGAAATGTTACAACTTAAAGTTCAGTTGTATCGTTGTTGGCAAAGTATTGCTAATAAAGAGTTAGAGGCTGCTGTAAATCACTTCAAGGCATTTTTAAAAATATCGAAGCGCTCTTTTAGCCCTATGACAGAGAGGCAACAGTTTGATTGTATTGCACAGGCAGTGCTCATTTCTCTCAACTTAAGCAAAGAATGCAGATCCAACCTAATGAGCTTTGCCATAAGTGTTCACTTCACACCTGAGTGGAATGAAACTTACAATACCTCTTTTCGCATCTTGGAACTCTTTATAAAATTCGATGAGGTGGTGTTCTTCAAACAGGGAAAGTTGACAGTAAAAAATGATTCTTTGTTTTCCGAAGCTAATCGCATCAAAGATATCTTTCGGAAGAAAACAAACAGTTCAGAGTTTGAATTTGAAATAAAACTATGCACTCTTTTCTTAGGTTTTAAGAAAGGTGTAGTTGAAAAAAAAGTCTTGACTACCCTTAAAAGATTTGCTCTCTATTGTTCAAATGCAACTGAAAAGGAAAAAATAAACTATGTAATGCGCTATCATGATTACTTCGATTTCAATAGATGGGCACTCAACCAAATAAGTGCCATTGAGAGTAATAGCAAAGGGTCGCTTTAAGATTATGCCGTTTAATTCCTACCCTTCTCCCTCCACCATTTCAATCACCTTAGCCAAGTGGGCTTGCTTTAAAGGCTCGCGGTGCTGCTTGCAGAAATTGGTAAAATAGTGGTGCTTCTGTAAAAAGTTAATCTGGATAATGTTCCACTGCCGCTCGCTTTCTATGTTCAGGTAAATTTTAATTTCCTCGTAAAGCGTGCGTCCTATTTTTTCAAACTGGTCGGTGCCCAAATATTCCAAATCGGCATCAGCAATAATTTCTTCCAGCTTTGTTTTGGGGCTTTGCGGAATTTTTGTCGCCATAATCATACCGCAAATGGTATCAATATCTTCGGCAGAAAAGCCAAAGCGGGGCAAATCTTCTTTTGCCATTTGGCAGCCTACCTCTTCGTGGTTTTTGTAAACCTTGGTAAACCCGGCATCGTGGTATAGCACTGCCACTTTCAGCAGCAGCATTTCCTTGTCGTTCAGTTGTTCTTCTTTACCAATCATTTGGGCAGAGCGCAACACATCTAATGTATGGTGCAGCCCGTGATAATAGAGGTCTTTCGGAAGCTCCCTTTTTAATTTGCCGATAATATATTCTTCGACCTCAGCGTATGTATTCATGCAAGTGCGAGCGAAAATAAAAATTTGAAAAAAATCAGTTTAATGAGCTTTCCACGTAATACATGTCTATTTCCCCTTTATTCTTCGCCTCCAGCTTACCGCGGTGCACACAGGCAAAGCGACTTTTCACAATGTTATACGTGGCACCCGATATATTGATTTTGCCCGGCTCACCGGCTTCCTGCATACGGGCAGCCATGTTTACGGTATCGCCCCATATATCGTAGGCAAATTTTTTCAAACCAATAACCCCGGCTACTAACTGCCCGGTATGTATGCCTATACGAAACTCGAACGGTATTTTGCCTTGTGCAGTGCGTATTTCGCGCAGGCGGTCAATCTCCTTTTTAAAATCAAGGGCTGCCTGCACCACATCAAAGGCGTTGTCCTCGTTTTTGGTGGGAACTCCACCCGCACAAACGTAGGCATCGCCAATGGTTTTAATTTTTTCGATGTTGTATTTTTCAATCACCTTGTCGAAACGTTCAAAATAGGCATCTAATCCCTCAATCAATTCATCGGGGCTTAGGCGCTCGCTTATGTTGGTAAAGTTTTTAATATCCGCAAACAGCACCGATGCTTTGGCATAGTTGCGAGCTTGTGTTTTCCCATGTGTTTTTAACTCCACCATCACCTCTTCGGGCAAAATGTTCAACAACAGTTCATCGCTCTTTCGTTTTTCTTCTTCAATTATCTTGTTCTTTTCAGCAAGGTCGCGCAGGGTTTTTTGCCGCCCTATAAACAACACCACAATAATGGAAAGCAAACTGAGCGATATGGCGGCAATAATGATGTACAGATTATTGCGCGCCCGTTGCGCGTCTAATTCCACCTGCTTAGCGCTTAGCACTGCTTCCTGCAACTGCTGCTCCTTCAGCAATATTTTTACGCTGTCTTCCTGGCGTTGCTTTTCTTCGGTAATTCGCTTATTAATCATTTCTGCAGATTGCAACAGAGTTTCTGTTTCGGCTAACAACTTTTTAGCAGAATCAATTTTTATCTGGGTAGTGCGTAGCTCCGCTTGCTTTTGTTGCAACTCCAACTTAATACGTTGCGCCTCCTGCTTGGCGGTTTGGGCTTCAATCTTTGATGCCTGATTTTCCTGGCTCAGCTTTTTTATTTCTTGTTGTGCCGACTGGTTGTTCCACTCCTGCTGCTGTTGAATAGTTTTTTGCTCTTCCTGAATTTGCTTCTTTATGTCCTCCAATTGCTGCTGCTTACTGGTTTGTGCCTGTAAGCAAACCGCAGCCGGCAAAAGCAAGGCTGTTAGAATGAGTTTGAAAAATGTGTGCATGGTTTGGTGTAATTGTAGCGTTAAAGTAAACAATACTTTGTAACTGTTCCTTTTCAGGAAATATCAACGAAATACATGCCTAACTCTACACCGTTTTGTGAAGGGAGGTTACCGTAATTCACGCATTTAAAATCGTCCTGCACCAATGCCTGCGTTTCGGATGAAATATTCACTTTGCCGTGCATACCGTGCTGCTCAATACGGGCGGCTTCGTTTACGGTATCGCCCCACACTTCGTGCGTAGCCGTTTTCAGTCCTACAACACCAGCAATCACCAAGCCGGTATGTATGCCTACGCCAATTTCTACAGCCGATGCTTTCTCTGCATTTCGTTGTTTTACCGATTCCAATAGCTCTATACCTGCCCGAATGGTGTTCTGCGCCATATATTTTTCGGCTACTCCGTTTTTACTTATAGCCAGGTAAGTATCTCCATCCGTTTCAATTTTTTGCAGCCCATGCTTTTCTAACAGCGAACGGAATGTTTCGTTAAACCATGTGCGCGCTTCTTGGGCTGTACCCGAATCGCCCTTTGCAAAACTCTTTACATCTACAAACATCACCGTATGCTCGGTATAATCATTGCTGCTCTTGGCACCCTTTACTTCACGGAAAAGTTCATCGGGCAATAAGCCTGCGAGCACCATATCACTCTTTTGTTTTTCGGCAGCTATCAACTTAGTGTCCTTCCTCTTTTGCATAAAAGCAAAGATGGCCACACCTGCAATTACTCCGATAAAAAGAAACCCCACCACAGCCGCTTTTTGCATTAGGCGTTGTTGTTGTATCTGCACATTCATTTCTGCTTTCTCTTTTGCCTGCTCGGCATCTGCCAACTGGCGTTCCTTTTCAAAGTTCGATTGCAGCTCTAATTGCGTCAACTTTTTAGCTAACTCTTCGTTGTGCTTTTTTTCAGAAAGTTGGTGAAACATTACATGATAGTCTAAGGCGCGGGCAGTGTTCCGTTTGCCCAGGTAAGCGTAATACAAAATTTCGGCAGCATCGCGTTGCAGTCCGGTTTCCTTCTTGCTTTTCCCTTCGTCCAGCGATTGCGTGGCTAATGCAATTGCCAAATCCCAGTCCTTTTCTTTCAGCAAAATGGCACTCATTAACAACTGGCTGTAACTGTACGAGGAAAGCGAGCCGGTTTGCTTAAAAATGTCCATCCCTTGTTGAATATATTGCATCGCTTTTTTTAACTCATCTTTTTCGTACGCTATGTAAGCGAGTTGCTGTAGGCAGTTCGCTTTGTTGTTGAGGTTATTTATCTCTTCTGACAATTTAATGGCTTCCAAAAACTTACCGATGGCAGCATCGGTGTTGCCCTTTTGATGTTCAATACTTGCAAGCGAAAAAAGGATAGTAGGTATCCACTCGCTGAAGCCTGACTTTTCGGCAACTTTTAATGCTTCCTTATAATACTCTTCTGCTTTCTGAACTTCGTTTAATGCTTCGTAAATAGAGGCTTTGCCATCCAAAGCCCTGGTGAGGTTTTCATTGTCTCCGGCAGCTTCCGAAAGATTGTAACATTCCTGATACAAATCCAGCGCATGCGGATAATTGCCGTTGTGTAACTCAACGTTGCCTTTCCAATAGGTGGCATAAGCCCAAATAGACGTATCGGCAATTTGCCTGCTTAGTTTGATGGATTCGTTAATGTGTTTGAGTGCTTTATCGTACTGGTCAACTTTATAGTATGCCACCGCCAGTATGGCTAACGATTTTGCCGTTCCGGATGTATTCTTTTCCGCTTTAAATGCAGCAAGTGCTTTCTCGGCTTCTTCCAGCGATTTTCTCGGTTTGGCGTTCAATTGGTTTTCCGCACTTGTAATCAGTTTTTGCGCCTCTGTAACTGATTGGGCAAACAAAAGGGTGCTGTAGCAGAAAAGCAACCCCATGCAGAAAATCCTCATAAATCAATTTTCGGGGAAGATAATTTGATTAAACAGAAAAAGCAAAATGCGTTGGAGTAATTGGTCTTACTCTTTTTCGAAATCAAATGCAATTCGCTTGGGTTTGCCGTTCCGGTTTCCCTCAATAAACGCTTTCAAATACTTGCCTGAAATCAATTCGTATCCTATGCGTTGCGGGAAGTCGTGAACGGGATTTTCAGCTATAAACGAAGTATCGGTATAAGCAGTTATTTCGAAGTAAACAGGTTTTCCTTTGTTCTGATTTTTTACCGTAGGCACGTAAAACATTTTCCCTTCTTTCATCAGTAAACCAATATCCTCATCGCGCACGTAATCTTTTTCCTCGCGGTGAAAACTCGCTCCGGCAATTAAAGTATCGGAAACTACTTGCCATTGTTCGTAAGCATCGCTGCCCTGCCGTTTCCATGTTCCTTCTAACCAATTAAAACGGCTGACGCCCGGTTGTGCCGAGGCAGCACTAAACTGAATCGAAAGAATAAAAAGACAAAGAGGAAATTTCATTGCACCGGCTTAAACTGCTCAAAGCCCTGTTTGCAATTAAAGCAAAAACGGATAGCGCGGCAAAGGGTGGAGCCGAAGGAAGAGCGCAACGTGGTATCGGTGCTGCCGCAGTGAGGGCAACGCACCCGGTTGAGAATTTCTTCCGAAAGTTCTTCGTCTTTCAATTCGGGTGGAGGAGCCAAGCCGAATTTTTCGAGTTTGATTTTTGTTTCGGGAGTCATGCGGTCGCTGCTCCAGCGGGTTTCGTAGTCAATGTTTACGCTTACCTCGGCAAAGCCGGCTTTTAAAAGTTGCCCGCGAATATCCTGCTTCATCATATCAAGAGCCGGACAGCCAACAAAGGTGGGGAGCAGTTTTACGGTTACCGAATTATTATCGCCAATTTCAACACCCGAAATCATTCCCATATCTACTACCGATATAACAGGAATTTCAGGGTCTTTTACATTTTCGAGCGAAGCCCAGACAATTTCTGATTTCTGATTTTTGACTTCTGAAATCATGTGCTTACCATTCAGCATCAATATCGGTGCGAACCACTTCGCACATTTCATCCAACAGCGGTTTCAGAAACTCGGAGTGGTATCCTTTTCTGCCGCCATAAACTATTTTGCTTTCATCGGTGGCAGGAAGTTGCAGTCCGCTTGCTTCGATAATCGGTGTAATTTTTTCGAGCCAGCGCCTTTTTAATTCCTCTTCACCGGCAAAAACGCCTGCGCTGATGAGTTCTTCTTCCCACTCGCTCTTTTCAAAAATACCGAGCGCCAAATGCCATGTGTTATTCAGTGCCGATTGCATACGTGCGTGGCTTTCTTCGGTGCCTTTGCCCAGTTGTTTTACAAATGTATCGGCATGCATTACGTGATACTTTATTTCGCCTTTCACCTTTTTGGCTAACTGTGCCAACGGCTGAAACGAACTTTGCGTAAGCATTTCATAGCGCAGCAACTCGGCATGGTCAAACAAAAACTGGCGCACAATGCTGAAGTCGTACTCGCCAATTGGTTGCTCTACCAACTGGCAGCATTTAAAGTCGTTCTCGCTTCGCATAAAGCCGAGTTTGTCAGGTTCGGCTTCTCCCAATACTTCGTGCAGAATCGTATAAAGTGCAAGGGCATGACCAATTTTATCCTGCGCCATCGAAGAGAAAGCCAAATCTTCCTCCAGCATAGGGCCAATGCCTGTCCATTCCGAATTTCGGTGACCGATAATGAGCGCATCATCCGCCATTTTAAACAGTAAATCTTTTACGGCATTACTCATATTTCAACTTTGTTTTGGTTCTGAAATTTTTCGATGCGGTCTCGCACTTTGTAAGCAGCCGGCTCGCGGAAAGTTTTTTCGGGTGTGGTTTCAAAAATGTCTTCGTCTTCGGTAGCAAACGTGTACACATCGGTTGTTTTGGCTACCCACAAATTGGTGGTTTTACCTCTGCGCGCATACTGCTCTTTTGCCAACACCAAAGCCATTTCGGGTGTAGAGGCATGAACAATACCAACATGTACAGGTTGTTTACCGCGCTTTTCCTGATGAAACACCTCCCATGTTATTAAATGGGTGTTGGTGTGTACTTCACCTTCAGAAATTTTCTTTTTGTCGAGACGGTTTACTCTCGGATCCAATGAACTCATGGTTTTAATTTTCAATGACCAATAATCAATTTTCTAACAATTACTAAATGTCAATTATCTAACTAATGGTTACTGATTTAGTAGTGCCAATTATCTTATTGAATATCTTAACTAGTTGCATTGCTTCATCACATAAATTTTCCCGCTCTTCTAGTAATTCAGTTTTATCACCAACGAAAACCAACCGCAAAAACAATCTGCTTTCTTTTGCTTCTTTTCGGCATACTTTAATTCTGTACGAAAAATCTTTTCTGCTTAACGCTTCATTGGCTTCTATGTAATTAGCAGCTACAGAACCCGAACAACGCGTCAATTGCCCAACATCTTCTCTGTTTGTAATGGTTTTAGGTAGTTTTCTGATAAAATTCCGAACATCCATTGCAAACTTGAAAGTCCTTTCCTCTAAATCATATTCTCGCTTTCCGTTTTGTTCATTAATCATTTGAACATTGTTTGAAAATTGCAGCTTGGTTATTGGTCATTCATATAATAGCAACCTATGCCAACGGCACTTTATACTTTTCACTCGGATTCATCAACGCTTGCCTCACCCAACGTCCGGCTTCTTCGGCATATCTTCTCACCTCCAATCTTTCTTTGTTGCAGGGTCCATCGCCATTTATTACACGTTTAAATTCATCCCAGTCCGGGTCGCTGAACTCCCAAATGCCATCACTGTTTTTACGCAAATTAGGGTCAGGGAAAGTGATGTCCAGTTCAAGAATTTTGGGCACATACATATCCAGAAACTGATTTCGCATATCATCGTTGCTTGCCAGCTTTACTTTCCATTTCATCAGCTTTTCGCTGTGTGCGCTCATTTTGTCGGGCGGGCCGAAAAAATGTATGAGCGGGCGATACCAACGGTTGATTGCATCCTGCAAAATTGCCCGCTGATGTTTAGTGCCGGTAGCTAGGTAAACCACATTGTCGTGCCCTTGTTTAAGATGAAAACTTTCTTCGTAACAAATTCTTTCCAACGCACGGCAATAAGGCCCATAGCTTCCCTTTGAGTTGATGGTTTGGTTTACAATGGCGGCACCGTCCACCAGAAAACCAATCACGGCAATATCTGCCCATGTTTTTGCAGGATAGTTAAATACATTAGAGTATTTGCTTTTGCCGTTCAGCAAATCATCCAGCATTTGTTCGCGGGTTTTGCCCAGTGTTTCGGCAGCCGAATAAAGCAGTTGTCCGTGCCCTACTTCGTCCTGTACTTTGGCAATAAGCGCCAGTTTCCTTCTGAAATTCGGAGCGCGTGTAATCCATGTCCCTTCGGGCAATGCACCTACAATTTCGGAATGCGCGTGTTGCTCAATCATGCGTATTAACTGCTTGCGATACTCGGTAGGCATCCAGTCTCCGGGTTCAATTTTTTCGCCCCGGGCAATACGGTCTTCAAACTGTTGAAGTTTCTCCGGGTCTTCCACCGTAGTATTCATCCGTTTTGCTTCTTCTTCGGTAAGGTTGGTGCTTCCGTACATGGTATATGATTTTGTTATGCTTTCAATCCTTTCAACAACAAATTCGAAATCTCTTCCGCTATTTCATCGGTGTTCATTCGCTCGCTGCTTTTGTATAAATCGTAGGTAGCGTTTAATGCCGAAAAAATGGTGAAGGCAGCTAACTTGGTATTCAGTTTTTTGAAATCCCCCTTCTTCACCCCTCTGTCAATAATGTCGCGGAATTTCATTTCGTATTCGTAGCGCATTTTCTTGAACTTAGACAAGTTCGGCTCCTCCAGAAAAACCCACTCGTTAAAGAACACTTCGGAAGAATAGATGTTGGCAGAAATAACGCCAATGTGCGCCCTGATGGCAGCCCGTAGTTTCTTCATGGGCTTGTCTTCGCCAGCCACTGCTTTGTCGAAGGCGGCAAAAAACTGCTCTGCAATATCAAAGCAGATTTCGCGCAGCAAATCGTCTTTCGATTTGTAGTGATTGTAAATGCTCGGAGCCTCAATGCCCACTTCGCGCGCCAGTTCGCGCATACCGATGGCGGCATAGCCGCGTTCCCGGAAAAGTTTTTCGGCAGTTTGGCGAATGTTATCCTTAGTAGTTAATGTAGTAGCGCCCATGTGCTAACAATCGTTAGCGAAAATAGCTTTTCTCTTTAAAACAAACAAGTGTTAGCTGCGCTGATTCTTGTCAGAGATAGTAGCGATGATGGTGTTCTTTTAAATGCTTTTCGGCATTGCGATACGAGGGCATTACCGTTTCTACTAATTTCCAAAAGCGAGGCGAATGGTCGTGATGCACTAAATGCGCCAGTTCGTGAATAAACACATAATCAATAACCGAGGGCGGGGCAAACATGAGGCGGACGGAAATAACAATATCGGTATTGGTAGAGCAATGTCCCCAAAAACTGGTGGCGTATTTCATTTTAATGTTGCCAATTTTCTTTTTAAAGAACCGATTGTTGAGTTCGTGCAGACGCTCTGTTACAACCGGATGAAAATAACGGCAAAGGCACTTGGCTACCAAATACGAGCAAGCATTCATTTCTGCTTCGGCATTCAATCCCCTGGCTAACGAAATAACAATATTGTTTCTGAAAATTTTGGCAGTTGACTTGTTGGCATCGTGGTAAAAAATGGAAATAATAAACTCATGCTCACCCACCTTCAGCACTTCGCCATTCATGTATTTGCGTTGGGGCAGGCTGTCCAACAATTCCGGTTTATCGCCCAGTTTTTCTTTCGCCCAGCGAAGCAGCGAGTCAATGCTCTTGCGCTGTTCGTCTTTATCCTGCAATTTGCTTACCCGCAGCAGAATACCGTTTTTACTTACCGAAACGCGGCTGTTCAATCGTTGCTCAAACAAAATTTTTACCCGCACACTCTGCCCGTTTACCTCAATGCGGTATTCACGCTCCGGAGATACTTCTTCGGGCTTTGGTGCGGCAATAAGATCATCGAACAGCGAAAGAGACATAAACTGACGGTGCTAAAATGAACAGAAGAATGGTGTACTGGAAAACCACTTTTCAACAATAGGGTTGCTTCTTTATGCGCCTACCTCTGCATACAAATTATTCTATTTTTGGTTCGCTTTATTAAAACTTGTTTATGAATTTGAAATTGCAAGATGAACCTGAAACTCCTTCTGCCGAGCCGGATAAACTGATTGAAAAATTTGCCGGAGGCATGATGAAGTTCGACAATAAATTTCTCGAACAGCGAAGAGTGTTTTTGTGGGGACCGGTTACCGATGATTCATCGGAGAAAGTGGTTAATCGCCTGCTTTACTTAGATGCCATTGACCCGGGTAAGGACATCTACTTTTACATTAACAGCCCCGGTGGTGTAGTTACATCGGGCATGGTGGTGTACGATACCATGCAAATGATTTCTTCGCCCGTACATACTATTTGTATGGGCTTGGCTGCTTCGATGGGTTCTATACTTTTAAGCGGGGGCAAAAAGGGCACGCGCCAAATTTGGCAACACGGCAGGGTAATGATTCACCAGCCATCGCTGGGCGGCATGTACGGGCAGGCTACCGATATTGAAATTACCGCTAAAGAAATTTTGAAAACAAAAGAAATGAGCGCTCACCTCTTAGCCAAAAACTGCGGCAAAACGTTTGAGCAGGTAATGAAAGATTTCGACCGCGATTTTTGGTTAAATGCCGAAGAAGCTATTAAGTACGGCATTGTTGACAAAATAGCCGACAAACTGAATTAACTTCTACTGTTTGTAGAAAGTGTGAATGCACTGATAGCTTCCACCATTAAATGTATAGTTGAAGGTAACCGTTAGGCGGTTGTTCAGCACATCAAATGTTCCTTGACCCGAAAAGGCAAAAGCGCCTTGTTGCTGATAGGGAATTTCTATAAATGTACCTTGTGCTCCTCCGGTAGTGTTGTAAATGTAAGCTGCCGCCTGCACTCCCATATTGAACAAACTGTTCAGGTAAATCTGGTTGGTGTAATTACCTTGTGTAATAAAACTGGTGTAATTGAAAAAGTTGGGGGTTGAACTGTTACAGGTTTCTGTAACGTTATAATTGCCTATAAACTTCTGATAACTCAGGGTTGCACAATTTGCCCCTTCGTAACCATCAGCACAATAACAATTACCCTGAAAACAGGTTTCATAAGGTTGGCAAACAACGTTAGTACAACTTCTGCGCTCGCACGACTGCGCCAGAAAAAAAATCAACGAAACGAAAAATACTTTTACGTACGCCTGTGTTCCTGCATATTTGTTCATGTTGCTAAAATAAAAAAACGAGCATGAGGTGTTGGTTGTTTACTTTCTGTTTATGTGTTACATGTGTACTTAACGCGCAACTACCTGCATTTGATGCACAACAACAACCGCCTGCTCCCGATTATTCTAAGGCAGAACACTGGAGCGCTTTGCCGTTCCGAAAAGATGAAGCCGATAAAATTCCTTCGTGGGAAACACCGGTAAGCGATTCGGCAAAAACTGTTGATGTGTTTTATATCTACCCCACCATCTATCTGAAAGGAAAAACATGGAATGCCGATTTAAGTAACACTAAACTCAATAAACGTATTGACACCAAACCCGTGCGCTATCAGGCGAGTGTGTTTAATGCAAGTTGCCGTGTATATGCCCCGCGGTACCGGCAGTCCATTTTAGACGTATTTTACGATACTACCGGCAACGGTGCCAAATCGCTTGCATTTGCCTACAACGATGTAAAAAATGCATTTAAATACTACCTGCAACACTACAATAACGGTCGTCCTTTCATTATTGCTTCGCACAGTCAGGGAACACATCACGCACGCAGATTATTGCAGGAAATGATTGACACAACCGATCTGCGTAACCGTATGGTTGCCGCTTATGTAATAGGCTACGCTATTTACGATACCATGTTTACTAACTTGAAACCCTGCGAAGATGCTACCGGAACCGGCTGCTACATTACGTGGGCTTCGTATAAAGACGGATACCAGCCGGAAGAGAAAAACCAATTAGCCGGAAATGTTTGTATTAACCCTGTTACATGGAGCCGTTACCAAACCGACACAGACGGGAACTACAACAAAGGCACATTGCTGTTGAGCTTCCGAAAAAAGTACGACAATGCCTGCCGCACAAAAATTCATAACAATGTTTTATGGGTAGATAATCATTTGCCAATTGTTGGCACCATGAACAATCTGCACATTGCCGACTACAATTTGTTTTGGTTTGATATTCGCGATAACGTTGCCCAACGGGCTCAATCGTTCACAAACAAATAACCCCTCCGGCTTGCACGATTATTTCACACTAAAGCGACATCATTAAATTCGCTCACAAAAATTTACATTATGGCTGATAGCAATCTCGGAATCGGTTCAAGAATTCATCACCCAAAATACGGGCGTGGAGTAGTGGTAGATGCCGATGCAGAATTTTACAACATTTGGTTTAAGGAAGAAGATGCCACCCGAAGCATTACGCGAAGTTTTGAAGGCATGCAAGTGCTGGAGAAAACCGACAGCGATACTGCACCAATAAGTATAGAGGACATTAAAAAAGCGGTGCAACAGTTGATTGAAGAGCGCAGCGACTGGCAGGAAGTTGTAGAACTTGCCGGCAAATGGAACCGCGGCACTTTGATTTTAAAGCCCGAAGACCCCCAGCTGCAATCCAAAGAAATTCCTATTGAAAACTTTTTTCACAAAATTGTAATGCTGCGCGACCGCCTTCGTGTAATGGAACAAAAAATAAATGCCCATACCAAGTTTACCGATGAAGACAAAGTAGATTTGCAACAATACATTACCCGCATATACGGCTCGCTAACCACTTTTAATGTGTTGTTCAAAAATCAGGAACAACAGTTTAGGGGAACAGGAGGTGAGAAATAAAAAAGCGGCACAAAGCCGCTTTAGAAAATTAAAATCATAATAGATTAAGCAATCACCCAGGTTTTATCACCACTTAAAATTTTGTTGAGCGGTGTTTTTCCCCTCTTGCTTTGTGCTGCATTTATTTGCGCTGCTACATCTTCGTCAAAACAAGAGCGGTTTTCTTTGTAAAGCACACCAAACGGACGCGGCATGTGGTGCTTATCATCATAATTGGCAAACTGCGCCAAAATGGAAGCCTTTACTTTATCCGTTTCATCGTGAATCCACAAGTCATCTTTCGAAACACCATCCGTTAACTCAACAATAGTTGGCGTAAAGCCATCAAGTCTAATTCCTTTGCTTTCGCTTTGCCCGAAAACCAACGGCTTGCCTTGTTCCAACAATAGCGCTTCTTCTTTCTTGGTTTCTTTTTCGGTGTAAATAAAGAACGCTCCATCGTTAAATACCGGACAGTTTTGATACACTTCTACAAAAGCAGTTCCCTTGTGTTCGTTGGCTCTTTTAAAAATTGTTTGCTGATGTTTAGGGTCGCGGTCGAGCGTGCGCGCAAGGAAAGAAGCTTTAGCGCCCAGTGCTAACTCAGCCGGATTAAACGGCTCATCTACCGAACCATAAGGAGTTGATTTGGTCACTTTTCCTTTTTCGGAAGTAGGTGAGTATTGTCCCTTCGTTAACCCGTAAATCTGGTTGTTGAACATTATGAGTTTAATGTTCGGATTTCTGCGAAGCATGTGAATGAAGTGGTTGCCGCCTATACTCATCAAATCGCCATCGCCACCAATTACCCAAACATTCAAATCGGGGTTGGCAACTTTTACGCCTGTGGCAATTGCTGTAGCGCGACCGTGAATGCTATGCATGCCGTATGTATCCATGTAATACGGAAAGCGCGATGAGCAACCAATACCTGATACAAACACCACTTTTTCTTTTTCGGTTACAAAGTCAGGCAACACGGTTTGCACTTGTTTTAATATCGAATAGTCGCCACAACCCGGGCACCATTTTACTTCCTGATCGCTTACAAAATCTTTAGCCGTAAGTTTTACAGGTGCATTTTTTTCTAAGGTTTCTGTTTCCATGATTTGGATTTTTTTCAGATTAACGGTTCAATTGTTTTTAATACCTCGTGCTCCTCAACCCTCCTCCAGTTTTCCTTGAGTTCTGCCTGATGAATTGTTGCCCATTCTACCACTAGCGCAAGCGCTTTGGGCGGCAAATTGCCTTCTAAATAAGGCAAAGTCGTTAATGCCAATTTCCGCTTTGTGCTCGCCATAGTGAGCATGAAAATGCGGTGGGTTATGTTCTTTATAATACATATAAATCAGTATTCCGTAAAACGCACTAATGCGAGGCATACTCTTCAAAATTTTTACCAATCAGTTGTAAGTAAACCGAATCGGGACAAATGTCCAACTGATTGCTCCATGCAATTGCTCCGGTAATTTCATCTATATGAACTTTGTAGAAATTATCAGCATCATCCCAAAATTTAAACACTCCTTTCCCTTTCATGTCACTCAAATCCACTTCGCCCGATTTCCCATCAGCATACTTTACCCATATTTTATATCCGGGCAATGGTTTTACTTCAGAAACTTTCGGGAAGAGTTTCATGCGTTGTAGAGTTCTTTAATCTTCTCCTTAATTTCTTCGGTAGTAAATGGCAAGCCCTGCACTTTGTTGTAACCAACAGCCGGCACCAAATACTTAGCGCGAATCAACTGCAACAACTGTCCGCAGTTCATTTCGGGTATCAACACTTTTTCGTAGCTGTGCAGCAACTCGCCCAAGTTTTTCGGGAAAGGATTCATGTGGCGGAGATGAACATGTGCTACATCATAGCCTTCGGCATGTAAATCAATCAAAGCAGTTTTGATGGCGCCATAGGTAGATCCCCAACCAAGCACACACATTTTTCCTTTCGTGTTACCGCTGTCGGGTTTTGCCAACGGAATAAAATCGGCAATCTTCTCTACCTTTTCCGCACGCAACTTAATCATCAACTCGTGGTTCTTTGAATCGTACGAAACGTTGCCTGTTTCGTGCTGTTTTTCCAAGCCGCCAATACGATGTTCTAATCCTTTTGTGCCGGGTATTACCCATGGGCGCACTCCGTTTTCATCGCGCTTGTACGGAAGGAAGTTGCCGCCCGGGTTATTGTTTTCGGTAGTAAATTTTACGTTGATGGGTGGCAGTTGGTCTTCGGTAGGGAAACGCCACGGCTCGGCACCATTGGCAATGTAACCATCGCTTAAAAACACAACCGGCACCATGTGTTCAATCGAAATTTTTATTGCTTCGTACACGGCATCAAAACAATCAGCCGGTGTAGAAGCTGCAATTATCGGAAGCGGTGCTTCACCATGTCTTCCGAACATTGCCATCAGCAAATCGGCTTGTTCTGTTTTAGTAGGCAAACCGGTGGAAGGCCCTCCGCGTTGTATATCTACAATCAGCAACGGAATTTCAAAAATCATTGCCAGCCCCATGGCTTCGGTTTTCAGCGCCATACCGGGACCGGAAGTGGTGGTCATACCCAATGCGCCTGTATAGGTTGCACCAATAGCTGAACAGATAGCGGCAATTTCATCTTCTGCCTGAAAAGTTTTTACACCGTTGGCTTTGAATTTCGAAAGCTCGTGCAAAATATCGGAAGCGGGAGTAATAGGATACGAACCGAGGAACAACTGTAAGCCTGCTTTTTCGGCAGCCGCTACAGCACCGATTGCTACAGCCTGATTACCCGAAATATTGCGATAGGTACCGGCAGGAAGTTTTGCCGCAGAAATTTTGTAGCGCGTAGTAAAAATTTCGGTGGTATCGCCATAGTTCCATCCGGCTTTCAGCACGGTAATGTTGGCATTCAGTATCTCCGGCTTTTTGGCAAATTTTTCTTCGAGCGATTTGATGGTGAAATCCATGCTTTTATCGAACATCCAAAAAAGCATGCCCAGCACAAACATGTTTTTGCTGCGCTCAATTTCTTTCATGCCCAAGCCGGAATCTTTCAGCGCTTCTTTGGTAAGGCGGGTAACATCAATTTTGTAAACCGTGTAGCCATCCAGTGTTCCGTCTTCGAGCGGGTTAGCACCTTCGGGATAGTTGGCAAGTTTCAGATTTTTAGAATCGAACCCCGCAGTGTTTACCACCACAGTTCCGCCTTTGCGAACGCGATGCAAATCGGTTTTCAACGCAGCCGAATTCATGGCTACCAACACATCGTAAAAATCACCCGGGGTGAAAATTTCCTTGCTGCCAAAATGCACCTGAAAGCCCGACACACCGGCTACTGTTCCGGCCGGAGCGCGAATTTCGGCAGGGTATTCGGGGAAAGTGGAAATATCTTTACCAAGTAATGCCGAAGTATCGGTGAATTGCATGCCGGTTAACTGCATACCGTCACCGGAGTCGCCACTAAAGCGAACCACCACGCTTTCGGTTTCTTTAATTTCTGTTTTGCGGGTGGATTTTGTTTCTGTTGTAGTATCCATTATAGGATGATTATGCTGAAAATTTTAGAGGTGGAGTTTTGCCTTCTTTTCTAATAACTGCTCTTCGGTTTCTACTATCAGTTCATCAGCCACACAGCAGTCAACCGGGCAAACCGAAGCGCACTGCGGCTCATCGTGAAAGCCTTTACACTCGGTGCATTTATCGGGAACAATGTAGTACACATCGTCAGAAATAGCCTGTTGCGATGTATCGGCATCAACAGATGCGCCCGACATTAAGGTGTACGAACCGTGTACACTGGTTTTATCTGCAATTTTCCAGCTATCGCCATTGGCGTAAATAGCTCCGTTCGGACACTCGGGCTCGCAGGCTCCGCAGTTAATACATGCTTCAGTAATTTTAATTGCCATGTAGAAAGAATTTAGGTTTTAAATAATGGTCTAAAATAGAATTCTTTTGAGAATGCAATAGTGCTGTAAAAAGAAACACCAAACGACTGTTATTTATCAGTAAACAAAGTTAGGATAATTACGGGCTTGCATTAAATTCACCAACCAAATTAACGTAAATGGGAGCGGCATCGCTTATATTACTTATTATTTGCGGACTGGCTTTTGCGGGCGGGGCGCTGTTGCTTTCGCGGGTAATTAACCCGGGGTCAACCAATGCTCAAAAAGGCGAAACCTACGAATGCGGTGTAGAAACCAAAGGGCAAAGCTGGATTCAGTTTAATGTGGGCTACTATTTGTTTGCGCTCATCTTTCTGATTTTTGACGTGGAACTGGTTTTCCTTTACCCGTGGGCGGTAGTGGTAAAAAACATCGGGCTTATTGCTCTGGTAGAGATTGTCATCTTTTTGTTTGTGCTGTTTATGGGATTTTTGTATGCCCATAAAAAGGGGGCGTTAAAGTGGCAGTAAAATCAGTCCTTAGTTGTCAGTTGCCAGAAAATACAAAATAGCGAATGGAAGAAAACAAAACACCAACACCGTTTCCGGGACAGGTTCACCAAGTTCCCGGTGGCGGAATTTTGGTTTCAAAGTTTGACGATGTGCTTAACTGGGCGCGCTCTAATTCGTTATGGCCCCTTGTTTTCGGAACCAGTTGTTGTGCTATTGAAATGATGAGTGCCGCTTCAGCCAAGTACGACTGGAGCCGTTTTGGTTTTGAAGTAGCCCGTGCCACCCCGCGCCAGGCTGATGTAATTATTATTGCCGGCACCATTGTAAACAAAATGGCGCCCGTGCTCAAGCGACTGTACGACCAAATGGCCGACCCGAAATATGTGATAGCCATGGGCGCGTGCTCTATTTCAGGCGGACCTTTTTTCTACAACACATACAGCGTGGTAAAAGGAGCCGACCATGTAATACCCGTTGATGTTTACATACCCGGTTGCCCGCCCCGCCCTGAGGCGCTGATACATGCACTGCTTACCTTGCAGGAAAAAATAAAGAGCGGAGCACCGAGAGAAAAGATAATAATGGAGGAGTTGAAGAAATGACAAACGAAGAACTCAAAACCAAAATTTCGGAAATCCTTCCAACTGCTACTTTCGATGAAACGGGCGAGTGGCTGAACATTTGGATTGATGCCAACGACTGGCTGCCGCTTGCCTGGCAACTGCGCGCCAATGCCGAATTGGATTTTGAGTTTCTGTTTTCGATAACCGGTGTTGACTGGAAAACACATTTTACGGTAGTCTATCACTTGCGCTCTATTAAACACGGACACATTGTGGTGGTAAAAGCAAAATGCGAGCGGGCAAATCCTGAAATTCAGAGTGTTTGTAAAATTTGGAAAACAGCTGAACTGACCGAGCGGGAAGTGTACGACCTGTTGGGAATAAAGTTTTTAAACCACCCCGACTTAAGGCGCTTGTTTTTAACCGAAGACTGGGAAGGTTATCCTCTGCGAAAAGATTATGTAGATGAAGTGAACATGATTAAGTTGTAACACGTTACTTTCTCTTCTTATTTTCTACGCTCCCCAATCCTCTCTATCCAAACTGCGGAACTGAATAGCCTCGGCAAGATGTTCTGTTTTTATTTCATCAGAAGCGGCAAGGTCGGCAATGGTGCGCGATACTTTAATAATACGGTCGTAAGCGCGTGCCGATAAATTGAGCTTTTGCATAGCGCGATTCAGCAGGTTTTTGCCCACATCGTTTATGGAACAAATTTCCCGCACCAACTGCGCTTCCATTTGTGCATTGCAATACAGGTTGTGTTTACCTTCAAATCGTTTCGCCTGCACCTCACGTGCCTTTATTACCCGTTCGCGAATAGCATTGCTGTTTTCTGTTTTTCGCTCGCCTGAAAGTTCGTTGAACGAAACGGGCGTTACTTCAACATGTAAATCAATCCGGTCGAGGAGTGGTCCCGATACTTTGTTTAAATACTTTTGCACTACGCCAGGAGCACAAACACATTCTTTGGTAGGGTGATTAAAATAGCCGCAGGGGCAGGGATTCATACTTGCTACCAATACAAAGCTTGCCGGATAGGTAACCGAAAGTTTAGAGCGCGATATGGTAACTTTTCGTTCTTCCATAGGCTGGCGCATTACTTCCAGCACAGTGCGCTTGAACTCCGGCAGTTCATCTAAAAACAATACTCCGTTGTGCGCCAACGAAATTTCACCGGGCTGCGGATTGCTGCCCCCGCCAACAAGCGCCACATCGCTTACGGTATGATGTGGCGAACGAAACGGGCGCTGATAAATGAGCGATGAATTTTTGCCGAGTTTTCCGGCTACCGAATGAATTTTTGTAGTCTCGAGTGCTTCCTGCAAAGTAAGTGGCGGAAGGATAGTAGGCATACGCTTTGCCAACATGGTTTTGCCGGCACCGGGCGGACCGATAAGAATAACATTATGCCCACCGGCTGCCGCAATTTCGAGTGCACGCTTAATATTTTCCTGTCCTTTTACATCGCTGAAATCGCACTCGCTGTGGTGAAGATTTTCGCTGAACTCCGCACGGGTATCTACCACCGTAGGTTGTATGTTGCTAAAGCCTTGCAGAAAATCTACCACCTCTTGTAAAGTTTCAACGCCTATTACCTCTACTTGATTTACGATGGCGGCTTCCCGCGCATTTTGCTTTGGCAAAATAAACCCCTTAAATTTTTCTTTCCTTGCTTGAATGGCAATAGGTAAGGCGCCTTTAATGGGAAGGATAGTACCATCTAATGACAGCTCTCCCATTATAACATACTTATCAAGCAGTGTGCTGTCAATTTGCCCCGATGCCGCTAATATGCCCACTGCCATAGGCAAGTCGTAAGCGGTTCCTTCTTTTCGTATATCAGCAGGCGAAAGATTGATAACAATTTTTCTGCGCGGCATTTCGAAACCGTTGTGCTTAATAGCAGTTTCCATGCGGTGCCACGATTCTTTAACGGCATTATCGGGCAAGCCCACCATAAAAAAATGCTGCCCGTTTTCAACGCTCACTTCTACCGTAATAGTAGCTGCATCAACTCCATAAACCGCACTGCCGAAAGTTTTTACAAGCATGATGATTTCCTGAATAACAGCGACTAAAATAACGGGAGTTTTGAATATGTGCCGCTCCAACCCCGAAACGGTTTGAAACCACTTTCGGGGTTGGTTATAATAATCATGTTCTCCCTTCCGTTGTTAGTGTAACAGCAATTCAACAACTTTACCCACACAACAACATGGAACATACAACCGCCAAACAGGAAAGAGCCAACTACCTTACGCATCTCGCAGGTATAGTTTTTTGTGTGGTAGCCATTCCCGTACTAACAGTGTACGCAGGTTTAAAAGGTACAGCGGGTACCATGTGGGCGGTTTGCATTTTCGGTTTCGGCATGTTTACGGTTTATCTTTCTTCCACACTGTACCATGCTGCCGAGAAAGAACAATTAAAGCGTGTGCTGCGCGTGTGGGACCACATCAGCATCTTTTTTCTGATTGCCGGCAGTTACACTCCGTTTGTAGTAAAGTTTATTAAGCCCGATACGGCACTGTTGTTCTTGAGCATAATGTGGGGCATAGTAGTGGTGGGCATTATTAAAAAACTGTTTTTTACCGGAAGGCTCGAATTTCTTTCGGTGATGCTTTACCTCGGCATGGGCTGGATGGCAGTGTTTATTCTTAAGCCCATGCTGCAAACCATGCCGCTCGAAATTTTTTGGTGGATACTGGCGGGCGGATTGTTTTACACCTTAGGTATTGTTTTTTACGTATGGAAACGATGGAAATACCACCACGCCATTTGGCATTGTTTTGTGCTGGGCGGCACGGTTTCGCACTATTTTGCTGTCCTTTTTAGTGTGCCTGTCAACACAAAACTATAGATGGCGGGCTATTGTATGTTTCAGCCTGAAACATATCTTCGCAAATTCAGTAAAAAATAAGAGCGAAAACGAAAGTGATTTTACGAGCGAAAAAATGGATGTTTGGTGCAGCGCTTGCGCTGGTTTGCATGCCGGTTGTGTTTGCTGTTCCGGGCAACAACAATCTGTTGGCGTGCATGGCAAACGAGTGTTACGATGAGCCTTCGCAGATAATGCAGATTGCCACCGCCAAAGCCGGTGAACTGATTGATTCGTTTTACCAAAAAAGAAAAAAGTTAGACGGCTTTAACGGATGCGTAATGGTGGCAAAAGACGGAATGCCTATTTATTCGGGTGCATTCGGTTATGGCAACTATGCCACTAAGGACACGCTGACGCTGCAATCGCCCATACAGTTGGCATCGGTTTCAAAAACATTTACAGCAACAGCCATTTTGTTGTTAGCCGAAGAAGGCTTGCTGCAATTAGAAGATTCCATTCAAAAATTTTTTCCGGAGTTTCCGTACAGCGGTATTACAGTACAAATGTTGCTTTCGCACCGCTCCGGTTTGTCCGATTACATTTATTGGGATAAGAGTTTTATTGGTTCGGATGTGGCATATTTAACCAACGATAAGTTGCTGGAAATTATCGCCACTAAAAAACCGGCCGTTCGCACCCGCCCCGACAGAATGTTTTTATACTGCAACACCAATTACGCATTGCTCGCCTCCATTATCGAAAAGGTAAGCGGCATGAACTACAAAAAGTTTATGCGCGATGTTTTCTTTTCTCCGCTTGGCATGAGCAGCACATATGTATTTACGGTAGAAGATTCCGATTACTGCTACCGCACCATTAACTACGAATCGCGCTGGAAGGAATGGAAATACGGAATGTTTGATGGCGTGTATGGCGACAAAGGAATCTTTTCTTCGGCAGAAGATATGCTTAAGTGGGACAATGCCCTGCGCTCAGGCTTATTGCTTTCGAAAGAAGCATTGGACGAAGCCTACAAGCCGCGCAGCTTAGACCGCTATTCGTTTGTAAAAGAGAAGGAGAAAAATTACGGTTACGGCTGGCGCATGACCAAACAGCCCGATAAGAGCTACCTTATTTATCACAACGGTTTCTGGCACGGCAGTAACAATGTGTTTGCCCGCAATTTGCAGGATGGCTATACCATTATTGTACTCGGTAACAAGTACAACCAAAACAACTACTGGACCCAACCCGTGTGGGATATACTCAACCAACTGAAAACATTTGAGAACGTAGCCGAAATGCAGTAGGCTATTTTCGTCCGTTAGCAAATCCTGTTATTTTCCACCGCGTGAAAAAAATATTGCTTTATGCCGGTGCCGCCATTGTATCGTTCGCTGTTGTTTATTTTCTGAAGTTTCAGCGCCCCACCGGTTACTCTGCTTCTATCGTTCCGGAAAAATTTGATTCTGCCGCCATTCAGCAAAAACAGGCGATGATTTTTTCGCTCGATACTTTTTTTACGAACCGAAGTATTGAAAACGGTTTCAGCGGAAGTGTGCTTGTTTCGGTAAAAGGTGAGCCGGTGTACGAAAAGTGTTTCGGTTACTGCAACTACCGCAACAAAGATTTAATGCACGATACCGCTTCGTTTCAATTAGCATCGGTTTCCAAAACATTTACAGCAACCGCTATTCTTTACCTTATTGAAAAAGATTTGCTTTCGCTGAACGATTCGCTTCAAAAGTTTTTTCCGAAGCTGCCGTATAAAGGCATTACCATTCAGCAACTGCTTTGCCATCGTTCCGGCTTGCCTAACTATTTGTATTTCGCTTCGGGCAAATGCAACAAAGGGCAATACTTAAGCAACAACGATGTAATTGAACTAATGATTAAAGAAAAACCGGCTGTTGCTGCCAAGCCCAATAAAAAATTTGAGTACTGCAATACCAATTATCTGTTGCTTGCCTCCATTGCCGAAAAAGTAACCGGCAAAAGTTTTAAAGATTTTATGCAGGAAACGTTTTTTACTCCGCTGGGCATGCATCACTCCTTTGTTTACGATTACCGCGATAGCGTGGAAAGTAAAATTGCCGTGAGCTACAACAGCAAATGGCAAATACAATACGATGATTGTTTTGACGGTGTAACGGGCGATAAAGGCATTTACTCCACCGTGCATGACATGTTTTTGTGGGACAAGGCTTTTTACGAAGGCAAAATTCTTTCGCAGGAAATGATGGCAGAAGCCTACAAGCCACGCAGTTTCGAAAAGCCCGGCATAAGAAACTACGGTTACGGCTGGCGGCTAATTCAAAAGCCCGACAGCACTTATTTGGTTTACCACAACGGCTGGTGGCACGGCAACAACACGGTGTTCTCCAGAAATATTCAGGATACTACTGCGGTTATTATTCTCTCCAACAAATACAACCGCTACGTGTATAATGTTAAACCGGTTTGGGCAATTATTTACGGAGCAGGCAATACGCTTAGTGAAAGCGATGAGTGAGTATTGCGAAAATGGTTTGAAATCTACATTTCAAACTTTCTACGGTAACGAGAACTTTGCAAACACCTACGAATTGTTGTGAACAGGAATGGTAAACACAAAAGCAGTTCCGCCCAGTTCGCTTTCTTCCACCCAAATTTTGCCGTGCATTTGCGAGATTATTTTTTTGCAAATAGCCAGACCAATGCCAGTGCCGGAGTAACTATCGCGGTGGTGTAAACGCTTAAAAAGTTCAAAAACTTTGTCGCGGTGTTTTTCATCAATACCAATACCGTTGTCGGAAATAGCGATGCGGTGCATGTTGTTCTGCAAGTCATACGTTACCCGCACTTCTACCGCATCGTGCTCGTTGTATTTTACAGCATTAGCTATAATGTTTTGAAACACCTGCACCATTTGATGATAGTCAGCCAACACTTCTGGCAGTTTATCGCTGATGATGTTTACATTCTTGCTGCTGCTTGATACTACTGTGCGGGTAACTTCGTCCAGCACATCGTTTAAATCAATTTCGCGGAAGGCGGCATCAACTGTAGCACGCGAAAACACTAAAAGCGAATCAATGAGTGAGTACATGCGCTTGGCGCCATCAGAGGCATAACGCATGTAATCGTGTTGGTCTTTGCTGAGCAAATTTTTCGGGAAACTTTTTTCGAGCAGTTGCATGTAGTTGCTTACCATGCGGAGCGGCTCTTTTAAATCGTGCGAAGCCACGTAAGCAAACTGGTTTAGTTCGGCATTGGTTTGTTGCAAGCGCTCGTTAAACATTTCTATTTCTTCGTTCTTTTTTTTCAGCAATTCCGATTCGCGCTCTTTCTCCTCCAAATCGAATTTCATTTTAGCCTGTGCCACGGCTGCTTCGCGGTCAAATTTCATTCGGTCCGACACCTGTTCAATGTATTTCTGCGCTTTTTCGTATGCCTCTTTATACTGACCTACTGCGGCAAGATTGGTTGCCCATTCCTGATATACTACATTCAAAAAAACTCTGGCATTACCATCAAGCAAGGTTTTTTCGGCATCCTCTAAATAACGCAACGAAGTATAATTGTCGCCTTTTAAACGATAGGCTTCGGCAATCTGGAACAGCGTAAAGCCGGTCATGGGTGCGCTGTTCAACTCCTTGATAATTTCGAGTGCCGCCAGCATTCGCTCAATGCCTTCATCGTGCCGCCCCATGTGCGCGTAGCAAAGTCCGATGTTGGCAAGGCACATGGCGCGCCCGTGTTGGTCTTTGCCGTGTTCGTAATACCCGAATGCTTTTTCGAAAACAGCAAGGCGGTCTTCAATGGGTGTGTTGCCGGGCAGCACCGATGCTTTTAAATTCCACACACGTGCCAAGCCCTCGTTGTTGCCGATTGATTCAAAAATTTCCTTGGCTTTATCCAAATAGTCCAGACGCTCATCGGCAATTTCTATTTGCTGATACAACTTGGAAAGATTGTGATACGCATTGCCGAGTGCAATTTTGCCATCGTTGCTAAGGTCGCTGCGTTTTTCTAAGAGGTCAATGGTTTGCAGATAGTGGTTGCGGGAAATAAAGTAATTACCCTGCACATCGTTGCAAATGCCGAGTATGTTGCACGACTGGGCAAAAACCTCGGGGTATTCATCGGGCACAATCAACTGCTGAATTTCTTTGCAGAGTTTTGCGGCTTCCGCATAGTTGGAAGTAAGCCGGTAATGAAAACCCATTAAAAACCGGTATGCCTTTACCAGCAGTGGAACATCCTTGCTTTGTTTTGCAAGGCGGTAGGCGTTTTCGGCAAACTGTAAGCCTGCGGTATCTTTTCGTTCAAGATACTGCTCGCTTTGTTTCAGCAAGTCTTCAATTTCACTTTGCATATACGCTGAGGGTTTTGGCAAAAGTAAATTTATGCGGGCAGAGGTTAAATGGGTTGTGTACGCAGGGTAAATGATTGTATAGAAACAAAGCCAATGAACTGTTGCTAAAACAGCAAAACACGTTCTCCGCCACGCAGCAGCATAAAATTTACACGGTGCTTTTGAGATTCGTTTATCAGGAAAGAAAAACTTTCAGAAACATCATCGCTGAATTTCGGGAGCGCTTGCAAAGGTTGGGTAATGGGTTTCGAAAAATTATCCCAATGAACGGGGACAAGCGTTTTAGCGTGCGATGCAACAACCGTGTGTTTGAAGTAACTGTTTCTGAATTCATCGGTTTGTTTACTTAAGAGCGCACAGCCGAGAAAAAAAACATCGGTACGGAAACTATCGAGCGCATGAGGAATGTAATTCGTACTCGCTTTTATTAACGCACTATGCCCGCCATGCTGAACATAAAAATCGTAGGTGCCGCCTTCAATAAACTCTTCGATGGAGGCGGGTTGTATAAGCGGCTCATCAATGTTAGGATGTGCCGGATCGGTAGCATTGGTTTTGCCGAGAATAGTTACAGGGGGTGTATGCTTTGAAGGAATAACGGTTACGGTAAATTTTCCCACTTCAAATTTTTTAAAAGGCTCAAACTGCTGCATGGCATTTTCGCTCAACCCCACTCCTCTTCCAATGTTTAAAGTGGATAATGAGCCGTATAATGTTGCTCCCGTAATTTTTGAAACCACCGGAGCGTCCATAGCATGGTCGTAGTGCGAATGGCAAACAAAAATTCCCTTCAGGCGGTTGATGCGGTGCTTTTCAATAACTGAGTGAATCAACGCGCTATCGGCACTTACTTTACCCAACACCACATCTATTGCCGGTGAGCGGGTAAAGAAGCCGTCAATGAGCAATTGCGTTTCGCCATCATCGAACAGGATAGTGGAAGTGCCGAAAAAAGTGGCGACAACTTTCCCCTGCGGAATGCTGTCGGCAGTGTACGGTTCGGCAAAATGTGTTTTGAAGTTATTGAGGTTGGCAGATGGCTGAAACAACCAAAACAGCACACTTGCCGCTACGGCAACAGCCAACAGAAAAATGAAACCGACTACCCGAAGCATAAAAACGAATGGCACGATAAAACTACCGTGCCATTCGCGAATGTAAGAAGGATGCGTTTATCTTATGAGCGTAACACTGCCTTTAAATTTCTGGGTGGTGTTATTCATAAAGGTAACTTCGGCATAGTACACATATACATTAGGGGGTTGCGGCACACCTTTGTATTTGCCATCCCAACCCACAAACTGGCTGTTGCTTTCAAAAACTTTTTCGCCCCAGCGGTTAAACAAGCGCCATACAATCAGCTTAATGTTGCTTCCTCCCGGCAAATAAATATCGTTGTTGCCATCGCCATTCGGAGTAAAGGCATTGGGCCAGAAAATGGTTCCCGGAGGCAATACATAAATAGTAATGGCATCGCTGGCGGTGCAGCCTGTTGCATCGGTGTAAGTAAGTGTGTAGGTAATGGTATCAACCGCCAAGGCTACTGTGTTTTGGCAATCGTTGCAACTTAAGAACGTATCGGGCTGCCAAACATAAGTGCCGCCTGTTGGCGTAGGAATAATGTTGCCAAACAAACCAACGTTTTCGCCTTCGTAAGCTACTTTGTCATCGCCCAAATCAACTACCGGAGTTGGGGTAAAGGTTACCACAATGGCATCGCTGGCGGTGCAGCCGTTGGCATCGGCAACAGTTACTGTGTAAACACCGGACACAACAGGGTTAATTACCTGTGTGGTTTCGGTGCTGCTCCACGCATAGCTGGCGTAGCCGCTTCCAGCATCAACGGTTACGTTGGTGCCTTCGCAAACTGCTATATCGTTTCCGATGTTGATGGAAAGCGGTGTCGGCTCGGTGATAGACACCGAAGCGGTGCCCGAACATCCGTTGGCATCGGTAGCCGTTACACTGTACACATCGGATGGAAGATTGGTAATGGTTGCCGTAGTTTGATTGGTACTCCACAAATAACTGATAGGTGTTGTTCCTCCGTTTGGTGTAGCAGTGGCTGTTGCATCGTTATTACCGTTACATGAAATTGGTGTAGTAGTAATAGTAATGGTTAAGTTGTTGCTGCTGGGCTGCACGGTAGCGGTAACTGTGTCTTTACACAAATCGGCATCGGTGGTAATAATCACGTAAGTGCCTGCCGCCAAACCGGAAAAGGTGTTAGATGATTGCGATGTTCCTCCATTTAAACTATAGTTGTAAGGAGCAGTTCCTGCTACATCAATATTTACGGTGATAGAAGCGTTGTTCAGTCCGCAACTGCCATTGGTAACGGTGGCGCTTGTTTGCAACAAACAGCAAGAGCCTGAACCAACCGTAGCGCTTCCGGTAGCCTGACAGTTGTTGGCATCGGTTACCGTAAAGTTGTAAGCGCCTGCGGTAAGGTTAGCAGCGGTTGCTCCGGTTTGTGTATTGCTCCACACGTATGAGAGTGTTCCTGTTCCTCCGCTGGCGTTAATGGTAGCCGAGCCATCGCCTGTTCCCGGGCAGGTTTCGTTTACTACCGTTACTCCGTTAATAACAGGTGCATTCGGATTGCTGAGTGTGTAAGTAGTATCGCGGAAACAATTGGCGTACGCATTATCGGTAATGGTTACGCTGTAAGAACCTGCGCCTATGTTGCTTACAGTAGAGGTGGTTTGTCCGCCACCCCACAAGTAACTGTAGTTACCCGAGCCATTGGTTACAGTAAGCGAAATACTTCCGTCCGTTGCACCGCAATTAGGCTGAACTGCCGATGCGCTGAAGGTAAACACACAACAGTTTGCCGGTGCGGTAAGCGTTACCGTTGCAGTAGCCTGACAGTTGTTGGCATCAACTACCGTAACCGTAACGGTTATGGCAGAAAGGTTGTTCAACGTTTGCGAAATAGGGAACGGCAGCGGGAAAGTTTGCGGAGTGCCGCCCGTATCAATAGTTACCTGATAAGGTGCTGTTCCGCCTGAAAGATTCACGGTTACAGAGCCGTTGTTACCAGCACAGGTTGGGTTTACCTGATTGCTGAAAGTAAGCGTTGGTCCGTTGCTGCTGTTCAGGTTAACGGTGGTGGTTGCTGTGCAAGTTGGATTATTGCTGTTGGTTACAGTTACCGTGTATTGCCCCGCAGGAACACCGCTGAGCGTTGCCTGATTTCCTCCATTGCTCCAGGCATACGTATAAGTAGCCGCTGGAGTAGCTGTAATGGTAATGCTGCCGTCCGATTGCCCGCATGTTGGTTGTGTAGTGGAAGATGATAAACTGATACTACAACAAACCGGACCGGCAGGAATGTTTATTTGAGCCGTATCAATACATCCGCCCGATGTTGCTGTAAGAATGTAATTGCCCGGGGCAAGATTGTTTACAGGGAACGAACTGATAGGTGTGGTATTACCCGGGTTAGAAGCCGGAGCATACGTCCATGTGTAACTTCCTGTGCCGCCTGTAGCTGTGGCAGAAGAAATGCTTCCGTTGTTATCGCCCGCGCAAACTTCGGCTGCAACCGCAACAGGACCGATGTTGGGCATGTTGGGGGCAGTAATGGTAATAGAAACCGTTCCCGTACAGTTATTCGCATCGGTAGCAGTAACAGTGTATGTTCCCGCGGTAAGATTAGTGGCGGTAGCCGTAGTGCTCACATTCGGGCTCCATGTGTAAGTATAAGGAGTTGCCCCACCGCTTGCCGAAACTGTAGCCGAGCCATTGTTGGTGCTAGGGCAAGTAACGTTTGTTTGCGAACTAACTGTTACCGTAATTGTAGGGCAGGCAATGCAAGGTTGAAGTTGGGCGGCATTGTTGATGACTAAAGTAGTACCGGCTGCATCTTGCACGCGTACCGGATAAGTAACCGGAGCCGCAAGGGTAGTGCCTGTGGCAAATGTTGTCCATGAAGTAATATTTACGGCACAGCCAGGAGGCACGCTGCAAGGCTGAATAATAGGTGGCGCTGCCGGAAAACATGCACTGCAGTCTTGTGTAGTGGTTTGTTGCTGCCAATTGTAAGGTCCAACCCCATTCGATACAGTAATGCTGCCATTCGGTTCCAAACAGGCGCTTAACGTAGTACAGGGGCTAACAACAATTTGTACCGAATCGGCACCGCAGGGAAGTGTGTAAATAATTGTATGAGTTCCCACACCTGCCACCGAAGGGTTAAATGCTCCGGTTGACGCATTGGTAATACCCGGTCCGCTCCATGTGCCACCGGCAACTGATGGGGTAAGCGTAGTAGCCGGAGAAGTGGTACAGAAAGGCGGAGGTTGGCAAATGTTGGCATCGCAGCAAACAATAGCAACGGGTGCACAAGCTGCTGCATTTACCACTTGTATGTAGCCGGTTCTTGCGCCCGAACTCGATGTTCCTGTTGAGCCGCAGAAAACAATATCGCCATTGGTAGAAACATGTAAGTCGTAAACATTGTAGTTAGAACTGGTAGCGTAAGTAGCTAATTGAGTAAGGTTCTGGTCGAATTTTATTACCTGATTTTTTGAACCCACATAAATGTTGCCGCAGTCATCAATATCAATACCGGCATTCTGTAACTGATTCGATGCAAAGCCGCCACCGGTTATAGGAGCACTGCTGATGATGCTTCCGTTTGCAAAATTGCGCTTGTGAATTAAGTTGCCGCGATGGGTAAAGAGGAAAGCCCCGTAGGTTCGTATTGCCGACATCCCCGTATTGTTATACCGCCAGTTTTCGCATTTATAACCAAGCGCATAGCCGTGATTTGATTTTTGTATTGCCTGATTGTTATTGGGGCAAACACCCCAGTTTTGCTTTATAAACCCGAGCGAATCGTGCGACATCCAGTAATACCTTCCGTTGCCGCTGGCAGTAATAGAGCGCACCTCCTGCGTAGGGAACAACGCACCGCCCGTTACCAACACACTGCTGGTAACATTTCCGGTATTCATGTCCACCTGATAAATGTAAGGTTGCGGAGGAAGTGTATTGCCTGTCCCGCCAATTACTAATTTAGTTTGGTCGCAATTGAAACTGATTGTCCAAAATTCGGTTGAGGCAAAAATTCCTCCGGGACTTCCGTTGTTCCAAACCAAACCACCCGCAGTGCTTACTTTCTGAATAGCTGCTATAGAGCCACAGGTAACGTATGAGTTACCCGCATTATCAACCGCAAAGGTGCCGAGCCAAGAGCTGGTGTCATAAGGCGTGTTGTAAGTCCACAGCAAGGTACCTGCCGGAGTGTATTTCTGCAATTGCATGGGCGATGTTCCGCCAATGAGGTACACATTGCCTGCTCCGTCTTTATCGCACTCCCAAACACAATCCCATTGCGTAGCGCTGAAATTGGGCGACTGCACCCAAGGGTCAATTACCACGGTTTGTGTTTTGTCGTAATTCTTCAGCTTAAACGAAACAATGTTATTGCTTACCGAAAACTTCGAGGCGATTACATTGCCGGAGTTTGCTTCATAAAATGTAAGCGGAGCATGTTCAACTATATCGCCAAAATCGGTGGCAATATGTAATTCTCCGTTCTTAGTGAGCGTCAATTTTTCAGTTGTGCCGTAAGCCATTTTTACCAACGCAGGGTTTGCGCCCGGATGAAGAATAACCGAATACTTGTAGCCCGACTCGGGAAGGAAGGTGTATTCCACATCAATTTTCGGATACAGATTTTTGTAAAGCAGCTTTTTATAGCCTTTTATGTCGCGCAAATCGTACATGGTTTTTCCGTCAGCGGCATACATGGCGTAAGTATGATGGTCGGGTGCCACACCATCGGCAATAACCTGCACATTCGGATTGGCACCCACCCAGGTAAAATCAACATAATCGTTCTTGATAAGGTAGCGTGGTTTTTCGGCTTTTTTGCGCGTGTCGGCTCCGGGTTCAAAACGCTTAAAGTATTCTTCCTGCTTTTCTTTCAGTTCTTCCTGCCAGTCATCTCCGCGGTCGGGGTTGGCTTCCATGCTGTAGAAGTGATAGGAAATTCCCTTATCGGTAAAGTAAACCAGCTTAGACGATTGCTGAACAGCATATAAAATCTTTCTGCCATCGGGCGCTTTGTAGCGCGCATCAAACTGTCCTTTGTTTTCAATAAAAACTTTGTCGTTGGCAAGGGTGGCTGTCCAGCCGTTGGCGGTTTTTTCGGTAGTGGCGGCTGCCATTAAAGCAAATAGCGCGCCTACCCAACTAAGGGTAAATTTTTTTGTCATTGGGGTATAAGTTTTAAACTAAAACGTAGTGTGTCCAAGGTTAAAGCGTGTGAAACTAAAAAGTAAATCGTAAAACACAAGCCGAGCACTACTCACCAAATAAACACGGTTAAAGACGCTACCAAAACGAAAAGCGATGCACCTCTTTCTTGGTTTTGCAAAATTGACGATTGTTTAAACAAGCATTCGTGCGGGTTGTTACCTTTGCGCCCTCGTATATGGAAGGGGGTAAAAAACCGCTTATTGACTTTAACCTGCTTAAGCGGATATTGCTTTTAACCAACCCTTACAAGGTGGTTTTTTACGCCTCTATTCTATTGTCAGTAGTGCTGGCGATTCTTTCCATCGGTCGCCCGCTCATAATTATCTACGCCACCGACCATTACATTACCGCACAGATTTTCGATTATGAGGGGCTAAAAACCATGACGCTGTGGATGATTGCACTGCTGATTATTGAAGGCGTCCTCCGTTACATTTTTAACTATACCACTGCTTGGCTTGGGCAAAGTATTGTTAAGGATATGCGGGTGCGGGTTTACAGCCATATCATCGGTTCGCGTCTTCAATATTTCGACACTACTCCCATAGGCACCTCCACCACACGCACCATTACCGATATTGAAGCTATCAACGACACTTTCAGTGAAGGGCTTATCAGCATTGTTGCCGATGTGCTAACTATCATCACCGTGTTTAGTGCCATGCTATACATAAACTGGAAGGTGGCGCTGGCGAGCGTGGCGGTGTTGCCTTTACTGCTGTGGTTTACCCGCTGGTTTCAAACAGGAGTAAAAAAAGCGTTTCAGGAAGAGCGCATACAAATTGCCCGCCTCAACTCATTTTTGCAAGAACGCATAACCGGTATGCGGATTATTCAAATTTTTAATGCCGAAGAAAAAGAGAAGAAAAAGTTTGACGAGATAAACAGCGCTTTGCGCGATGCCAACATTCGCGGTATTTGGTACTACTCTTTGTTTTTCCCGGCTGTGGAAATTTGTCTGGCAGTTGCCATAGGCAGCATGGTGTGGATGGCAAGCAACCAGTTATTAAGCGGTGGGGGCTTTAACGAAAATCCGCTTGATGTAAAAGGCGTGGGAATTATTTCCGGCTTTCTGTTGCTTATTAATATGCTGTTTCGTCCGTTGCGCTTTGTGGCTGATAAGGTGAATGTGATACAACGCGGCTTGGTGGCTTCGGAACGGGTTTTTAAACTGTTGGATAAAGATGAAACCATACCCGATGCAGGCATTTACGCCCCAGCTTCGGTAAAAGGAAAAATAGCTTTCGAGAATGTTTGGTTTGCTTACAATAACGAAGATTGGGTTTTAAAGAATGTTTCGTTTCAGTTAAATGCCGGAGAAACCCTTGCTATTGTAGGCGCCACCGGTTCTGGTAAAACTTCTACCATTTCTATCCTCGGCAGATTTTACGATATACAAAAAGGAAGCGTAAAAATTGATGATGTAAACATTCGCGATTACACGCTTGCTGCTCTTCGGTCTAAAATGAGCGTGGTGTTACAGGATGTTTTTTTGTTTGACGGAACAGTGTACGAAAACATTACGCTTCGTAATTCAAACATTACAAAAGAGCAGGTTGAGCAGGCGGCAAAATTGGTAGGCGCTCACGGTTTTATTTCAAAACTTCCGAACGGTTACAACTACCGCGTAATGGAGCGCGGGGCTACGCTCTCTATGGGTCAGCGGCAACTCATTTCATTTGTTAGAGCCTTGGTGTATCAACCGCAAATTTTAATTCTCGATGAAGCTACTTCATCCATTGACAGTGAAAGTGAAGCTTTGATACAACACGCCATCGAAGAACTGGTGAAAGGGCGAACTTCTATTGTAATTGCCCACCGGCTTTCAACCATTAAGCACGCGCATAAAATTATGGTGCTCGATAAAGGTGAACTAAAAGAATTTGGCACTCACTCCGAATTGTTGTTGCTAAACGGTTATTACAAACGGCTTTACGATATGCAGTTTGTAAAGCAGAAAGCAGAAGTGGTGTAAGTTTTCATTCCCTATACTTCGTGTAAACCAACGCAGCAAACAAACAAAGTCCCCCGCCTACCACTCCGCTTAAGCGCAAACCTAAATCGTTGCCGGGGTCTTTACCGTAAAGGGTGAGCATGGCAAACAGCATTATGCCTATGGTTTGTCCCAGCTTTTGAAACAGGGCACGCATACCAAAATACATTCCCTCTTTATTTTGCCCGGTTAGTTTTGTATCTATCTCGGCAATATCTGCCACTACCGTATTAGGCAATATGCCGAGGAAAGAATCGAACAGCCCGAACAACACCATCAACGTTACTACCTGAGCCACGGGCGAAACGGGGTATCGCCCCAAATTGAAAATACCGAAGAAGACAAGCGATAACGCCAGAAACGCCATTATCATCATTTTCTTTTTGCTGTATTTCTTTTCCAACACATTCACTACCGGATACATGAGTAATGTAACCGTAACCATGCAAGCCATTAGCGGAGTGCCCCAGGCTTCGGGCAGGTTGAGTAATACTTTTACATAGTATAAAAGCCCGCCCGTGATAACTGCCGTAGAAAAAAAGAAAGCCGCATCGGCCATAGCAAAGGCGCGAAAGTTGTGGTTGCGCCAGGCGTTACGCAATGAGGTTAACACCGGCTCAGAAGCCGAAGCAGGTTTGCAATACTTTTTCTCGTCAATAGTAAATGCCGGAATCAACATAGCTATGGCGCCCACCACATTCACAATGCCAATGGCATATTGTATGGAAGTTAACCTCGCCATACCGGGCGCAAGTGTTTGAATAAAATCTGCAACGGCTGGAGCAATGGTAGAGAACACCACTCCGAGTATAAAACCCACGCTTTGCGCGGTGGAAAGTTGCATTTTTCCGTTCGGATAATGCCCGAGTTCTGCCAACAAGGCGTTATAGGGTATTACATATAAGCCGAAGAAAAAGTAATACCCCACCTGCACCAACGCCAGCCAAAAAATATTGAAGTTATGCTCCGTAGTATGAGGCGGAATAAATATCAGTATTGCAAAAAACGCCATGGGGACCGCAGCTACACGCATAAACGGAATGCGTCTGCCAAGACGAAAATTGCTGCGGTCGCTGAAATTGGCAATGAGCGGATCAATTACAGCATCAAACAGCCTTCCTGCTGCCGTTACTAATGCAATAATGTTGAACACCACAAACACCGTTACCTGCGGCACTAAGTTGCTCATGCCTGCATTTTGCGGTGGCAGATACACATACAGCAGCATAACCGAAATGAGATTGATGGATAAGCTCCATCCGAAAATTCCGAAGCCGTAATAAACAAGCCCCTTAAAAGGCAGACGTTGCGGGTGGTGCATGTAATGCAAGATAGAATTTCGGTTAAAACATTTGGCTGGGGGGCAGATGAAAAGAAGTACGCCATTGCGAGGAGCGAGGTACGAGTGACGAAGCAATCTCCTAAACGCATGAGGATTGCTTTGCTCCGCGATGTTCGCTCGCAATGACGCGCTCCCTTTGGTGGTTTTTAAAATTTCAAAAAAACGTAAGCACTTACATAAATACTTTTACTTTAGCGGTATGACCAAAACCGGAGCCGACTTAGTGAAGCATTTAGGCGAATTGGCTTTTGCTACCCGATTAAAGCGTTTGGCAGAATTGCTGCAAGCTGATGTAGCGCAAATTTACCGCGAGTTGCATGTTGATTTTGAACCCAAGTGGTTTACCATGCTGTATGCCCTGCACCACAACGGTACTATGAGTGTACTTGAACTTTCCAATCTGTTAGGCTTAACACATCCTGCCATTATTCAGTTTGCCGAGCAAATGCAGCGAAAAAAATTGGTGAGCACCGTGCGCGATAAAAACGATGCGCGCAAAAAACTGATTCAACTAACCGAAAAAGGCAAAGCCACCTTTGCGGGAATTGAACCGGTGCTGCGCGAGATTGAATTAGCCAACCGCGACCTGATGCTTGAAACGGGCAGCAATGTGCTGGTAACTATCGAAAAAATGGAACATCTGCTGCAAAAGCGAAGCATGTATCAGCGCATTAAAGACCGGATGAATGCCTCTTTCCGCGAGCAGATAGAGATTATCACTTATTCGCCTAAATTGAAGCAGGCATTCAAAAAACTGAACGAAGAGTGGCTTACAAAATATTTTACGATTGAAAAAGCGGATGAGAAAATTCTCGATAACCCCACATCGGAAATTATTGCACACAACGGAGAAATATTTTTTGCCAAAACAGACAATGAAATAATAGGCACTTGTGCCATTCGGCAAAATACTCCGGGTACTTACGAACTGCTGAAAATGGCTGTAACCGAAGAATACCAGTCGCGCGGGGTAGGCAGAATGCTAACGCAAGAAGCCATAGCCTACGCCAAAAAGAAAAAAGCCAAAACCATTGAGTTAGATACCAGCCGTAAACTGAACAGCGCCATGAGTTTGTATGAGCGTTTGGGGTTCACCATATCGAACGAAAAACCGAATGAAAATTACGAGCGGTGTACCGTAAAAATGAAGTTGGATTTAAAAGCAGTTTTCCTCGGTGTTGTGGCAATATCATCAATGGCTTTATGGTGTTGGTGGATTTCGCGGTTAAGCCAAAGCGATTCCGCGGAAGTAGCATGGCATAGTTATCTGTTACCAAAAATTTCGTGGATAGGTGCACTCATTGATTTTTGGTTGAGGGTGATGATTTAAACAAGTGGTTTTTTAAATACGGTTGCGGGGCGGTGGCTGGCGAAACATCCCGGTAGTGTTTCTTCATACGCAACATGCCATCGGGCAACAAAGGTTATCGCAGACTTCGTTTCCCGGCTTACCTGCCCTTGCAACCATTCACTTAAATCAACAACTATGTTTACACTTTTACTGGCTTGGCCTGTTTTATCGGCATCTACACAACCCACACCGGTGCCCGAAGCAACATTGGTTTCAACTTCTGCAAAAAGTATGGAAGCCTATAAAACAGCATACACTCCGCGCATTGACGGGCATCTGGATGATGAATGCTGGAAGAAGGCTTCGGAGGTTTCCAACTTTATTGTAAGCCAGCCGGAATACGGAAAGCCTGCCTCGCAACGCACGGTTGTAAAAGTGTTGTACGATGACAATGCCATTTACATTGGCGCTTATTTATTCGATAACGACCCCTCGAAAATTCAAAAGCAGCTAAGCAATCGCGATGATGCCAATGCCAATGCAGATTTGTTTGTAACGGGATTAGACACGTACGATGACAACCTGAACGGTTACCGCTTTGGGCTAACAGCCGCGGGAGTGCAAATTGATTCGCGCATATCAGGCACTGCAATTGATGACAGTTGGGATGCCGTTTGGTTTTCGAAAGTGAGTATGGCAAGCGATGGTTGGATAGTGGAATTGAAAATCCCTTTTTCTGCCATTCGCTTTGCAAAGAAAGAGGAGCAGCAATGGGGCTTGCAATTTTCGCGCTTGGTTCGCAGAACAAACGAAGTCTCTGCATGGAGCCCCAGCAACCCGCAAGTGAACGGTTATGTAAATCAGTGGGGAGAGTTATATAATCTCTGCAATCTTCACCCTCCTCTTCGGCTTTCGTTCATTCCATATTTAAATGTGGGGTATCAGCGCGAGCCGGTTTCGTACAATCCAAAGATGATGGCAAACAGAAGATTGTTGAGCGGAGGCATGGATATTAACTGGGGAATAAACGAAAGTTTTACGCTCAACACCACACTCGTTCCCGATTTCGGACAGGTGCAAAGCGATAATGTGGTGCTTAACCTCGGACCGTTTGAACAACAGTTTCAGGAACGTAGACCGTTTTTTACCGAAGGCACTGAACTGTTTAATCGTAAAATTGGTCGCGGACCGGGGCAACTGTTTTACTCGCGCAGAATTGGTGGTATGCCAACACTTCATTCGTACATTCATTATTTATTAAAGGAAGATGAGGAAGTAGAATCGAACCCTTCGGTTACGCAATTGTATAATGCCACTAAAGTTTCGGGAAGAACCAAAAGAGGATTGGGCATAGGAATGATTAACGCCATTGCTTCGCCCATGTATGCACGCATAAAGAACAACGTAAGCGGTGAAACGCGCAAAGAACTGACCGAGCCGCTCACCAACTACAACATTTTTGTGCTCGACCAATCACTGAAAAACAATTCGCGCATTGGCTTTACTAATACCAACGTAATTAGAAAGGGAGAGTGGCGCGATGCGAATGTCTCATCGTTTAACTTTTCCATTCGAGACAAAAGCAACACGTTTTCGTACAGCGGCTTTGCCAACCTTTCGCAGGTGTACGATAAAAGCATAAGCAACCAACCGCAGTTAGGTGCTTATGCCAATTTTGGTTTCAGTAAAATAAGCGGCAATGTGCGGGTTGACTTCGAGCAATATGTTATTACCGATAAGTATGACCAAAATGATATGGGCATCCTTTTTCACGCTAACGAAGTTTCGAATTTTATCGGGTTGATGTATTTCGATTACAAACCCAAGGGAAAAGTAAACAACTCCGATTGTTACATCAGTTTACATCAAACATCGCTTTTTAAACCTTTTGCCCATCAGGATTTCAACATAAATGCCGGTGGCGATTTGGTGTTTACCAATTTTTGGTATTGGGGAACATTCTTCCAAACAAAACCAATGAAGTATTACGATTACTATGAAGCGCGCACACCCGGTGTAAAGTTTCTGCGTAATCCGTACGTGTATCTGCAAACGTATGCAGGCAGCGACTCACGCAAACCTTTTTCGGTGGAGTGGTTGCTCGGCTTTGGCGAGTCCCCCGTGCCAAAAGACCCTTACATGGAATTATCTGTTACACCTACGCTTCGTATAAAAGACCGCATCAAACTTTCTTATAATGCTTTTATGAGTAACGACTGGAAGAATTTCGGCTTTGCCGCTTTTGACGAAGAAGGCAACCCGATGATAGGTGCACGTAAGCTATACAACGTTATCAATACTTTCAATGCACAGTATTCCATTACACCGCTTATGTATGTTACGTTTCGCGCAAGGCACTATTGGAGTAAAGCCGTTTACACCAACCACTATAACTTAGATGAAGCCGGTGAAATGCATGAACGTGAAATGACAAAAAACACTACCAGGAATTTCAATACATGGAATATTGATTTGGTGTACAACTGGCAGTTTGCGCCCGGCAGCAATCTGATTTTTACCTGGAAGCAAAACATCAATCAGGCCGATAACGATGCCGATGGCGGCTACGCGGCAAACGTGTATAAAACTTTCACTACCCCGCAAACCAATATGATAGCACTAAAAGTTATCTACTATCTCGACTATCAGCAAATGAAGGAGTGGGATGCCAAGCGGAGAAATAAGAAGCAACATGTGGGTTGATTATGCAAGGCGCTTACCCCAAATAAACCGGCATACTTCGAACTTGGTTTTAGAAACACGGAAAGCGATAATCCTGTTGCTGTATGTATAGCAACGGTAGTTGTATTTGCAAGAGAATGAATACACTCGTTAGAAAAACTGTAACAGGCATACCATCATACACATAGAAGCATTCAATGCAGAATCACTGTTCGCCTAGTCATTACTATAACACACCTAATCAAAATCGTTCCATTCTCCTCGCAGAAAGGGGAAACTGAAGATGCTGTCTCAAAAGCAGAGTACAGCCTTCTTAAATCTATTACGTTAAGGTTACGCGTTAATCATTACCGGCATTACCAGCATCAGTAGGTCTTCGTTGTCGGCTTTTTCAACCGGACGAAGAACGCCCGCGCGGGTTGGAGTGGAAAGTTCAATTTCAATATCGCCCGAATCGAGCACTCCGAGCATTTCAACCAAAAAGCGTGAGTTGAATGCTATTTCCAAATCTTCGCCTTCGTAGCTGCAGGTAAGGCGCTCGTTGGCTTCGTTGCTGAAATCCAAATCCTGTGCAGAAATTTTCAATTCGCTGCCGGCAATAGTCAACACCACCTGGTAAGTGGTTTTGTTGGAGTAAATAGAAATTCTGCGTAGTGCGTTCTGAAATTCCAAACGGCTGATGGAAAGTTTGTTCGGATTGTTCTGCGGGATTACCGCGTTGTAGTCTGGATAGTTGGCATCAATTAAACGGCAAATGAGTTTGGTGTTTTCGAACGTGAAAAACGCATTCGATTTATTGTACGAAACATTCACGCCCGAATCGTTGGCAGGCAGTGCGCTCTTCAACAAGCCCAATGCTTTTTTAGGAACAATAAACTGAGCGGCTTTGGCGGCTTTTACATCGCTGCGCGAAAGGCGAACCAACTTGTGTGCATCGGTAGAAACGAAGGTCATGCCTTCGGGCGATACCTGAAACAACACGCCCGTCATAGCCGGGCGGAGGTCATCGCTGCTTACGGCAAACAATGTTTTGGCAATGGCATTATTTAAGGCCGATGCAGGAATATTTATTTCGGTAACAGCTTCGGGCTGCGGAATTTTTGGGAAATCATCGGGGTTTTCGCCACTCAGTTTGTAACGACCGGTTTCGGAAGTAATTTCTATACCAAACGTTTTTTCATCTACTTTAAATGTAAGCGGCTGTTCGGGCAGTGTTTTTAGCGTATCAAGCAAAATGCGAGCAGGAATGGCAATACGACCGCTGTCTTTAGCTTCCACCTTTAATTCAGTACTCATACTGGTTTCGAGATCGGTGGCAAAAACGGTGAGTTTACCGCTCTTTATTTCAAACAAAAAATCTTCGAGAATGGGTAGAACAGAACTGGAGTTAACTACACCGCTAATCATTTGCAGGCTCTTCAACAACGAGGTGGTGGAAACAATAAATTTCATTGGCTGGTTTGGTTTTCTTTTAACTGCCGACAAATATAATTATTGAACACAATCGCAAACTGCGAACTGCCAACAAGCATAACACAGCGGCATGTGGATAAGGCAATGTAAGTCCCGCTTAAGAACGTTTAATTAAGCCCGTACTTTTTCATGAACTTGCGGTTCAGTTCTTTTTGCTTGTTGTCGAGGTCAATTTCGCGCCCGTCAATAAAGGCGTGTTCAATGTTTGATGTCCGCATGTCGAGCACATCACCTGTGGATACAATCAGTGTGGCGGCTTTGCCGGTTTCAATGGTGCCGATGGTTTTATCAATGCCCAAAATTTTTGCCGTGTTGGAAGTAATGGACGCCAGCGCTTCTTCTTTAGTTAAACCGTACGCAGCGGCTGTTCCGGCTTCAAACATCAGGTTGCGCTCTTGCCAAAAACCTCCGGGAATGGAAAGGCAAAACAGCACTCCTGCTTTTTGCAACTGTGCGGGCGTTTTGTAAGGCTGGTCAATGTCTTCTTCGGGGTAAGCGGGCAGCGAGTGCGGGTTATCCAACATTACCGCCACATTTTTTTGCGCCAGTTCATCGGCAATTAAAAACGATTCTCTGCCGCCTGCAATCACTACCTGCATTCCGAGTTCTTCGGCAAATGCAACGGCATGTTGCATTTCTTTTACGCGACTTGCATTTACAAAAAGTTTGCGTGTGCCGTTAAACAAACCTTTCATGGCATCGAAACGCAGGTTGGCTTTTTTGTGTGCAACTTCCAACGAATAACTTTTTGCTTCGCGGAAATAATCTTTAATGGCGCGCACCTGTTTTTCGTAATCCTTATTTTCTTTTGATGCTGCCGGCTCTGCCCACCAACCGCCACCGCTTTGCAGCGAGGGCCAGTTGAGCCAAATGCCATCTTCTTTTACCAAGGCATCTTCCCAGTTCCACGCATCTAACTGCACAACGGCCGAAGTACCCGAAACGGTTCCGCCCTGCGGCACAATTTGTGCGTACAACACTCCGTTGCTGCGAATGGTAGGCGTAACCCGCGAATCGGTATTGTATGAAATGGCTGCGCGAACATTCGGATTGTAGCCTCCGGTTTCGGCATAGTCGTTGGTGGCGCGTATGGCTTCCACTTCGGTTAAGCCGAGTTTGGTGTTGGGGGCAATTATGCCAGGGTAAATGTGTTTGCCGGTGCAATCAATTACCTTACCCATAGTAGCATCGGTTTTAAACGAAGGGCTTTCGCCCACAAAAACAATTTTGCCGTTTTCGAAAGCTACGGTAGCATCATTCAGCACTTTACCGTTTCCTGAGTGAACGGTAGCGTGCGTTAAATAAATGCTTTGCGATTGCTTGGGCGCAGGCGTGGGAACATCGCTTTGAGCAAATAGAAATACGGGTAAACTGATAAAACAGATTTGGCTGATAAAAACCGATTGAAAGATTTTGCCTATGCCCCATCCGCTAGCTACTTCATTCTTTTTCATACTCTCGTAATTTCTTTTTGTCGTTAGTAAAATACTTTCTTTTGAACTGTGCCGATTTGCCGAAATTCAGCAATAAGCCGACTTCCATTTCGGTAGAGCGCAAATAATTCATAAGTTGAATCTCGTGTTCTTTTAGAATGTTTTCCACCGATTTTAATTCTAAAATCACTTTCCCCTCCACAACAATATCGGCATAATAATCGCCTACATTTTCTCCTTCAAAATATACCGATATCTTTTTCTCACCTTCCACATTCCACCCTTCTTTTCTTAATGAAATCAGCATGGCTTTGTGATACACCTTTTCCGGAAATCCGTAACCGAGCGTATTGTACACATGAAAAAAGACGCCAATCACTTCTTCGGTAATTTCCTCGTGAAGTAATTTTTTATCCTTTATTTCTTCCGTACTCATCAGTTAAATCTGTTCTATCCGTTTACGTGAATTCAATGCTCATGCCCGCACGAATACATTTCCATTTTTTGCTGCTTGGGTTCTTGTGTTGGCGCACCGCCTTTTTTCTCTTCCAGCATTTTTTGAATTAAGCGGGCGCGCTCGCTGCGAATCCACTGGCGCATTTTTTCATCGCGGTCGCGGTCGAAAAACAGAATGCCATCCACAAATGTTTTTTCTGCTTTGGCATACACCGAAAGCGGATTATCGCTCCACACTACTATATCGGCATCTTTTCCGGCTTTAATGGAACCGGTGCGGTTATCCAAGTGCAGCATTTTAGCCGGATTGAGTGTAACGGTTTTCCATGCTTCAATTTCCGACAGTCCGCCATACTTTACGCTCTTGGCGGCTTCGTGATTGAGCCTGCGCGCCATTTCGGCATCATCGCTGTTTACGGCTGTTGTAATTCCTGCTTTGGTAAGAATAGCGGTGTTGTAAGGGATGGCATCAATTACTTCGTATTTGTAAGCCCACCAGTCGGCAAAGGTGGAAGCGTTTACACCATGCGCTTTCATTTTGTCTGCCACTTTGTAGCCTTCCAAAATGTGTGTAAAGGTGTTTACCTTAAAACCAAAACTATCGGCCACGTGCATCAGCATATTTATTTCGCTTTGCACATAGCTGTGGCAGGTTATGAATCGTTTTTTGTTCAGAATTTCGGCAAGCGCATCTAACTCAATATCTCTTCTCGGAACAGCAACCACATCAGCCGATTTCTTTTTAGAAGTAAGCGAAGCGTTGTATGTTTTCCATGCCGCTTCGTATTCTTTCGCCTTTGTAAAATAGTTGTAGTAGGTCTGCTCTACACCCATGCGCGTTTGCGGGTAGCGCGTAGTGTTGCGGTCGCCCCAGTTGCTTTGTTTTACGTTTTCGCCCAATGCAAATTTGATGAAGCCGTCTGCCCCTTCTATTTTCATTTTTTCGGGCGTGTATCCCCAACGAAATTTTACGAGAGCGCTTTGCCCGCCTATGGGGTTGGCGGAGCCGTGGAGCAACTGCGCGGCTACCACACCGCCCGCCAACTGACGGTACACATTTACATCCTGTGAGTTCACCACATCGCCAATGCGAACTTCGGCACTGCTGGCTTCGGTGCCTTCGTTTACACCCTGCGAAATAGCTACGTGGCTGTGTTCGTCAATAATGCCGCTGGCAATGTGCTTGCCGGTAGCATCTATAGTTTGGCAATCGGAACAGGAAAGATTTTTTCCTACCGATGAAATTTTTCCGTTGCGGATAATTACATCGGTGTTTGAAAGATTACCTTCTGCTTCGTTCGTCCACACAGTAGCATTTTTGAGCAGGTAATTTTGCTGCATGGGAATTTGTTCGTTGCCATACGCCTGAAAAGGATACAGCACTTTGCCTAAATTCTTAGTGTAGTCGGTGGTGTCCTTTTTGGGTTTTGCGGTATCGGCTTCGGCAGGTTTTGTTTTAGCAGCGCTCCATTGCAACCATTCGCCTTCGGGGTTTTGTCCTTTGCCGCTCCATTGGTTTTTGGCGTGTTCAATAGTGCCGGTGAGAAGAAATTTTCCGGTGTTTGGTTTTTTGTCTAAAGCAAAAGAAAGGGTGATGTCGTTGTCCTTGTTAGTGAGTTTTACATCGAGTTTAGTAGTGTCGTTTAAAACAATTAGCCCTTTGGGCGAAGCAACTTCGCCTGTAACTTTCAGCACAAAGTTTTTACTTTCTTTTTTCGGTTCGCTGATTTGCAAACTGTATTCACCACGCACATCTTTTGGTTCGAAAGCTTTTACCTCATAGCGCTTTCCCTGAATCCAGTTCTCGTTGATTTCGCATTTTTCATCGAACAGCGGTTTAGAAGTGATAAAAAAGTTGGCAAGCTTTCCGGCTTCGAGCGAACCTACTTTGTCGTACACATTTACAAATGAAGCAGGATTGTAGGTGAGCGCTTTAAGTGCAAGCGAAGAGTCTAACCCATACTTTACTGCCTTGCGAAGTGCCGGAAGAAACTCTTCTTTCTTTTCCAAATCGGAGAGGGTAAAAGCAAAATCAATTTGTTCGGCTGCAAGTGCGGCAGGGTTGGTGGGCGCCAATTCCCAATGTTTCATTTCGCTGAGCGAAACCCAAATGGCTTTGTAGGGGTCTTCTACATCGTACGCCTTAGGGAAGTTGAGCGTGGTAATGAGTTTTGCTTTGGTGTTTTTTACTTCGTCCACTCGCTGGTATTCATCGCCACTTGCTTTAATGATATACTGAACACCAAATTCATCGCCTACTTTATCGGCACGAAGAATTTTTTGCCAATCGCCACCGGCATCAAAAATTTGCGGGAGTGTTTGCTGTTTGTTCCATTCTTCGAGGTTGATGTTGAATTCCCGCCTCACCCCCGACCCCTCTCCTGCAGAGAGGGGAGAAACAGCCGAATACCATTTTGCATCATAATATGTTTGGCGAAGCAACGCAATGCTTCCCATCAGCGAGCTTGGATAATCTTGTGTGCTGCTGCCCTTATTGAAGGAATAATGAGCGCTGGCATAAGGAGTAATAACGGTTAGGTTTTCTTTATCGTTAGCGAGCGTAACCACCGCGCCTGTGCCACGGGCAATGCCGTCTTTTTTGTGTGTTAGCACGGTGCCGAAACCGAGTTTACGAAGTTCTTCAGCGGCTTTATCGTTTACCGTAAAGTTGGTGTGTGCCTGAAAATCGGTGTGTATTGCCTGGTTCCATCCGTATGCTCCTTTTATGTTGCTTTCCGGTTGCGGATTCCAGTCGCGCGATTCCTTTTTTGTTTCAGGCATTCCATAGTCAGAAAAGATGTCAATGAAAGAAGGATAGATGAATTTGCCGGACATGTCGTGAATAATCCACCCCATCCCTTTACCCCCGGAGGGGGAACTGCCGCGCTCTATCTTCACTACTTTACCATCTTGTATGTAAAGCGTAGCCGAATCAATTTTTTGATTGTATGAAACAAAAATGGTGGCATTGGTAAAAGCATGTTTGCCTTCGCGGTAATCATCGGGCCCGTTGGTTTTGAACGTGGTTTCCTGTGATGAAAGACGGAAGACCAATGACAGAAGACCGATGCAAAAAACAAGTTTACGCATGAAATGAAATTGAGCCGGTGAAAATAAATATTTCGTTCAGCCTGCTACTTTTGACACATGCACTACAAAGTAAGCGGCAAAGGGAAAGCGGTGGTACTCGTACACGGGTTTATGGAAGAAGGAAGTATGTGGAACGATGTTGTTCGAGCGCTTTCCAAAAGCCACAAAGTGATTGTTCCGGATTTGGAAGGTTTTGGCAACTCGCCACTCAAACATTCGAGCGCAAAACTTTCGATGGAGAAGTATGCTGATGATGTTTTCGAAATGCTGCAAAAAGAAAAAGTAAAAAAGTGCATTATGCTCGGGCACAGCATGGGCGGATATATTACGCTGCATTTTGCGGAAAAGCATCCTGCAATGCTTAGCGCTTTCGGTTTGCTCAACTCGCATTGTTTTGAAGATACGCCCGAGAAAAAAGCTAACCGCCAAAAGACGATTGAGTTTGTACGCAAAAACGGCACAAAACATTTTGTGCGGGAATTGTATCACGTTATTTTCCATGAATCGTACCAAAAGAAAAACAAGAAACTGATTGACTCGCTGATTGCAAAAGCGTTGAAGTATTCCCCCGAAGCGGTAATGCTTGCCACCGAAGCCATGATGAAACGCAAAGGCAAAGAAGAAGTTTTGAAGAGCGCAAAAGTGCCGGTGCTGTTAGTTAACGGCAAAGAAGACCCTGCTGCACCTTTTGAGTTAACGCTGAAGCAGGCTTCGTTTCCGGCAGAGGCGCATATTCATTTATTTGCGGACAGCGCGCACATGAGTGTGTTTGAAAGGAAGAAGGAAACCATTCGGATAGTGAAGGATTTTTGCGGACAATAATTTTCCGGCTGCCAACGCATTGCCTGAAAATTTCGTTTTATAGAGGTTAGCACCAATAACCTTATTTTCACAGCCTTAATTTTTTGAATGAGAGGACTCACCATACTTCTTTTCGCCTGTTGCACACTTGTGGTAAATGCCACGCATATTGTTGGCGGATTTATTTCGTATCGTTTTCTATCGGGCACTACTTACGAAGTAAAAATGACCATCTACCGCGATTGTAACAGTGCTACTCCGTTCGATGGTGTACCCGGTTCTACTACAGATGCCATTCTTGGAATTTTTGTTGAGAATACGAACAACCTCTTCAACACTGTTAATTTAATAAACCCGGTTATTACCACTATTCAACCGCCTAATAATCCGTGTTTGCAAACCAACGCGAGTGTTTGTGTGGAGCAGGGGGTTTATACTACTACCATCACCTTGCCTTCTTCCACAACGGGCTACACACTTATACATGAGCGTTGTTGCCGCAACGGCACCATTACCAATGTTTTCGACCCGGGCAATCAGGGGGCTGTTTATTCGGCTTACATTCCTCCTACTAATCCTTACCAGAATACCAGCCCGGTGTTTAATGCACTTCCTCCGCTTTTTGTTTGTGTTAACTCTCCGTTGGTGTTCGATTACTCTGCTACTGATGTAGATGGCGATGTGCTTACATACAGTTTATGCACTCCCTTACATGGGGGAACGGCACAAGCACCTGCTCCCAATCCTCCGTTAGGTCCGCCTTATTCCAATGTTCCCTGGCAAACTCCTTACTCAACTGCCAATCTGCTTGGGGGAACACCATTGACAATTAACAGCAACACGGGTGTACTTACCGGAACGCCCAACAGCATAGGGCAATTTGTGGTGGGGGTTTGTGTATCGGAGTATCGGAACGGGCAGTTGTTGGGGACTTACCTGCGCGATTTTCAGTTTAATGTAACCCAGTGTAATGCTCCGGCAGCAAACATTCCGAGCACGAATATTAACCCGCAAACGGGTATTGGTTTGTATGTGCAAAATTGCCAGAACTACACAGTAACTTTTCAGAACAACACGTACAACCCGCCACCTACTAATGTACCGCTTACGTACCATTGGGATTTTGGTGTACCTTCTTTAACCAACGACACTTCGAACCAGCAATTTCCTACGTATGTTTATCCCGATACCGGAACTTATTTAGTAAAACTGATTGTGGTGAAAGGCTCCGGAGCAAATGCCTGCACCGATACCACGTATGCTTATGTAAGAATTTATCCAACGCTGAATGGAGATTTTGGTACGGCAGATGTTTGCCAGACAGTTGCGGCTACGTTTACCGATTTAAGCACAACAACGTACGGCAGCATTAACCAATGGAGTTGGAATTTTGGCGATGGAAACACTTCGAACCAGCAAAACCCTACTCACCAATACACCGCACCGGGCACTTATACCGTAACTCTGATTAACGAAACTACCTTAGGCTGTAAGGATACAACTCAGAAAGCCATCAATGTGCTCGCAGCGGCTTCGGTTGATTTTTCTTTTCCGGATCCGGTATGCCAAAACCAAGCGGTGAATTTTACGAACAACACGAATCCTTCTACCGCCAACTTTAACTGGAATTTCGGCAATGGCAATACGAGTACGCAAAGTTCGCCTACCGTAAATTTTGTTCCGGGCAGTTATCAAATAAAGTTAGTGGCGAACATTAATGGCAGTTGTGCCGATTCGCTTACCAAAACACTTACGGTGAATCCGACTCCTGTTGTAAATATTTCGAACGATACGATTATTTGCCCGAATACTTCCGCGCAACTTTGGGCACATGACGGGGTTAGTTATGCATGGTCGCCTGCAACGGGTTTGAGCAACCCGAATGCGGCAAATCCGGTGGCAACGCCTGTTCCGCCTGCTTCGGTGGTTTATACAGTTACGGTTACCAACCAATACCAATGCTCGGCAAGCGATGATGTGTTGGTTTCGTTTTTTGCGCCTGCACAAATTTTTGCGGGACCGGATACTTCGGTTTGTTTAAACCCCGGTAGCTACCGCGACAGTGTGCAGTTGTTTGCCTGGGGCGGAGTGAGTTATCAGTGGAGTCCTTCGGGCACGCTTACGGGCGCTTTTACCGCACAGCCGATTGCGCGACCAACTTCGAACACCACTTACACCGTAACCGGTACCGATGCCAACGGCTGCACCGCCACCAACAGCACGATGGTGTATGTGCTTGACCCTTCGCTCAATATTATTCTGGATGATTACAAAGGCGTATGCATTGGCGATACGGTTTCGGTGAATGTTATCAATCAGGGCGCATCGAATTATGCATGGAGTCCGCTGCAAAGTATAGCGAATGCGAATTCGTACAGTCCATCCTTCTTTCCCACTGATACTACTACTTATACGCTGACGGTATCGAACTATTGCTATACAAAAAGCGATTCGGTGGTTATTACCGTATGGCAGTTGCCGGTGTTGGTGCTGGACGATGCCGACTCGGTTTGTTTGGGGGAATCGGTGCAGGTGTATGTAAGCGGAGCGCAAAGTTTTTTGTGGGATGCCGATAACACTATTACGGGAACCACCACCGCATCGCCAACAGTTACTCCGCCTGCTTCGCGGTTTTATTATGTAAACGGCACGAGTGTTTACGGCTGTGTGAACCGCGATTCGATATGGATTGAAATTTTGCCGCTGCCTTATGTGGAAGCCGGCAACGATACGGTGATTTGGCGCGAAACATTTGCGGTGCTGCAAGGTGTTACCAACGGCAGCAGTTTCTTTTGGACTCCGGAAACCGACTTGGAAACTCCGAATTTGCTGACTACAGTTTCGAACACGCAAAAAACGCAGGTGTATTATTTGCATGCCACATCGGGTTTTGGCTGCACTAACTACGATTCGATACGGGTGATTGTGGAAGTGGTAACCATTCTGGATTTGCCTACGGCATTTTCTCCGAATGGCGATGGGGTTAACGATAAATTTAGGATTGTGCGGTGGCTTAATATTCAGAAGTTGAAGGAGTTTGCCGTTTACAACCGCTGGGGCGAAAAAGTTTTTGCCACCAATGATTTGTACGAAGGCTGGGACGGTACTTTCCGAAACCGCGAGCAACCGATGAGCACGTATGTGTGGTACGCTATAGGACTAACCAAAGACGGGGAGGAAGTGGTGAAGAAGGGGAATGTAACGCTGGTGCGGTAAGAAGAAAGCCCTCGAAGATTTTTTGAAATATTCGAAAGCTGTGCTACTGTTTATTCACCGTTAGCGCTGCACTCTGCACCGTGTTGGAAGTGTTGCCCGCACGGTCTTTCAGGTAAATGGAGTACGTAACGGTTTCGGAGCTTTTAGTGTCGTCCACAAAACCTTGAGGCGGCAGGTTGATGTTTAAGTTGCCGCGGATGATGATGTTGGAGTTATTAGGCGAGAGTTGCGGAATGCGGAACTCGTACGTTACGTTGTTGCGGCTATCGGTTACAAACAGGTTTTTTACATCGGGTGTGTTTTCGCCCAGGTCGCCATTGCCATCGGTGTACTCGATGGTAATAGTTATTTCGTCCTGATATTTTATGGCGGGGTTGGGTGTGATGGAGAGAAACTTAATGGAAGGTGTGTTGCTGATGGGTTCTTCTTTTTTACAGCCGGAGAAGAGAACTGTCAATAAAAAAAGAAAGGTAAAGCAAGCATGAGATTGCTTCGTCCCGCTGAAAAAAGCGGGACTCGCAATGACGTTCTCTTTTTGGGTTGCGTTCATTCGCTTCATGAAATTTTACTGCCTTATAAATGAATAATAGGTTTTGTATGCGTAGGGCAAATCGTTACGCGGAAACTCGGTGTTTTGGGGGTGCTTGCCGTCATTCACATAATAGCGCATATACAAGGTATCGTTAGCCGGCAGCGATGCAGTTGGGATTGTGAGCAGCCAACCGGCATTTCCTCCACCGGCATTTACATAGGTAGCCGTGTAAGTACTGGCAGAAGAAAAATTATCGGCATTCGAAGAAATTTTCAGTTTGTTGTACTGCATTTGTCCTTCGGCAGTGCTGTCGTCACTAACCTTTACCACCATATAAAATACGCTCTTGTTCACGGGAACAATAAAAGGGTTGTAGTAAATGCCGTCTAACCGGTTGTTAGAGTAATAAACTGATGGCAAGGCAAAGGGCGGCAAAAGCGAAATAGTATCGAACGCCACATAGCCTTCAATTACCGGCTCGGCATTGGGCATTTGCGCCACCTTACCGAACATATCGCGCGCACCGTGCAAAATCCAGCGGGCAATTAAACGGATGTCGGCATTCGACATCGGCACGCCAATGTTATCCTGCGGCATGCGGTCGTTTTGGTTTACAAAGCAACAATTGGTAATGCGCTCGTAGAGCACCGACCATGTGGTATCGTACGGAATAACCCGGAACTTAAACTGATTTTGTGCGTTGTTTTTTACCACCGGAGCATACACCAAGGTAGAGAAGGATGATTGGGGCGTTCTGAAGTCGGGTTCGAAGTTGCCTACGTGGCAGCCGGGTATGGCGCAACTTTGCAACAATACTTTCTGATGAATGTAAGTGATGTTGAGCGAGTCCACGGGAATTTCGTTGCCGGTGGTGTCATCGCGAATAATGTTGTCGTAAGGATTAGGCGGCAGCGGCTCATCTTTTTTGCACGAATGCAAAAAAGCCAGCGCCAACACAGCCGTTAAACCAAAAACCGGAAAAAATTTCTTCATGCTCATCTCTTCTTAGTTGAATGCTTCGGTTAGTACGCGCCCATCGGTTAAGCCAAGGGGCATTTCGTTGTCAAAGCCGAGTATATGTGCAATGGTGGGCACAATATCCACGCTTTCGCCATACGGATTGTTGAACACCTGCCCCTGCTTTACTACCCCCGGAGGGCCGGCAATCAAACAGAAAATTTTGCGGCTCATTTCATCGTTGGTATGGTCAATGGCATAGCGACCGTAAATATCAATTACACTGTTGGGTTGCAGGTTGCGCCCGTGTTCAGGCGCTACTATCAATATGGTATCGTTTGCCATGCCGGGGGTTGACTGTATTGCCTGCCACAGTTTATACAAGGCAAAATCGGCTAAGCGAATGTTGTTGACGTACTTGGTAAACTCGAAGTGCCCAATGTCAATACCCTGCATGTTTATTACCATCAGTTCGGGCTTAAACTCCTGTATAATTTTTGTGCCGAAGAACACGTTGAGCATATCGTTATTCATATTAACGCCCCAGGGGTTGTTGTAAACGCCTGCTGCCACATCGCTTATCATGGTGCGAAGAAAAGTTTGCAGGTGTTCGCGGTCAGCCGGGGTATTTACAATGCCGTTAGAAAGTGCTTCGGAAGGCGCTTTAAATTGGCCATCGGCAAACTGCCGTAACAGGTCGCATTTTTGTGCATCGGAAGCTGAGAGTGAAACAGGATTAGCAATTACCGAATTGGTTTGCGGATTAAAGATGGTCATCGGCTGAATCATGTTTCCGCCATAAGCCGCACCATAGCCGCTGTACGAACTGTAGTTGAGGTATGGATAGGGCCCCAGCGAATCGCTTACCCACCACGCATTGAGTGCGCTTTTGGAAGGTGAGTTGTGTTTGCGGTAGTATTCGAAAACCGTAGGGTACTTGGGCGGTTGCTTTATTTGAATGCTTTCGTTGGTGTACTTGCCCGTAATGGCAGTGGTGTGTCCGTTGTAGTGCCCGGTAGGTCCGGTAGCATAGCGGAAATCTTTATACAGCGTTCCGAGCGATTGTAATTTGGTTGAAGCAGGCGAAGGAAGCGCAGTCATTCCCGGAGCAATATCGGGCGAAATAGATTCGGTGCCGGTAAGCATGTTGGGCATTAAGTTGCCCTCTGCTTTTTGCATGGATTCGATATTGCGGACACCACCTGCAAACAAACAAAACACTACGTGATTGGCTTTGCGCGAGCCGGTGGCAGCAAACAACCTTCCGCTCGGAAGTATGTACGGTACTACAAAACTTCCCGCTGCGGCTAAGGCACCTTTTTTAATAAACTCTTTGCGTTTCATAATTCAGTTTTGTTGTCTCACCCCTCTGCCTTCGGCATCTCCCCTCTCCTGCAGAGAGGGGAGAACCTTGTGAGCATAAAGTGGTGATTGTTTTGAATTTTATATCTCTTACTTCAATTCTTATTTCTTCTCTTAATAATACCTGTATTCCTCACTTGTCATCAGCGAATAGTAAACCATCTTTACGGTAATGTCTGCGTTCTTCTCAATAAGGTCTTTCATTTTCCATGCTTCAAACTCGTTAGGCTTTCGGTTGTAAATACGCAGGTACGTTCCTTCCACAAAAGCGGCAACATCTGCCCGCATGGCATTGTCGGAGGGAATTTGCACGCCCGAGCGATTAAGCAAACTTTTTACAATCATATCCTGCAATACTGCTTTATCGCCAAACGCCTGTAATGCCACATCGAACTTGGTGAGTTCGGAGTTGGTTATGGTAGTGCCGAACAAATCGCTGTAGGCAATGGAAATAAACTGCGTGGTGGTTTTCAACGTTTGTTTTTCGTTGGCGCTTTGGTACAGTTCCTGCTCCTGCACCTGATAGATGTAGCGTTTTTCTTTGTTGCATGCTGTTTGCAGCAACAACATCGAAAACAAAAAAGGGATAACTAATTTCTTCATGGCTTTCCGTTTATTTCACGCCAGCATATTCATCCAGCGAAAAAACTTCTTCCTGCAACTTCTTAAAACTGTTGTTGGATTTATAAACACCTGCATAGTAGTTGATTTCGGCAGGGCTGGGTTCGCGCAGCAAATATTTTTTGAAAATGTTCCGCACCTGCCCTTCGTAAAAATCATCGGTACCGAAAAAAATGTTGATGTAGTCGCCTTTCGACTTTCCTATTTGCAAAAAGAGTGTGGCGCTAACTCCGTCAACAATCAGTTTGCCGTTGGTGAGTTCGGCTGTAGTGGGGTAGCGGAAAAAGAAATTCTGAAACGTGGACACTACAAAGTTTTCGGTGCCCATGTTTATTTGGTCGTAGAAATAATTGTTTACGCAGCGCTTAAGCATACCGCGGTAATCGAGCGTTCCGGCATTCATGTCGTTTACGGTTGCTTTCAGTTCATTGAGGCGGGCTACTTCTGCGTTCAGCAAATCGTAAAAAGGTGCATACTGCGGTTGCGACAGCAGTAACTGAAAAAGATAAAGCTGCCCTTCAATTTCAGTGGAGTCGAGGTTTTGCAAATACTCTACACGCGCAATATTGTATTGGTTGCGGTTGTAATCCGATTTTGCCAAAAGCGATTGAATGAAGGTTTTTCGATCAGCCTGCGAAAAATTATTGTTGTTCAGCAGGGCAACCCCCGCACTTTTTTCCGATGCCAGCGGCTCTCTGCCAAGTATGTTGATGTACGCCTTGTTTACGTAAATCTGAATAGTGTTGGAATCAATGGTGTGGTCGGGCGGAGGAACATTGTCCTTTATAAGAATGTCTTCAGTTTTGTTGCAAGCAGCAAGCGCACAAGCAAACAAAGCGAACAAGAGTATTTTTTTCATGCGGATGGCGATTCCGTTTTAGTGATTTAAAGGTATGCGGAAAAATTTCTTTTCAAATAATTGAGCAGGTTAAATTTACATGATATGGATGCAGCCGCTTACATAGAACGCCTTGACCGGTTGGTTAGTATTATCATGCCCGGGCTTTTTGCGCTGGCAGTGTTTATGATACTGCTCGAAGTGCTGCTGCTGGTGTTGCTGAAAGTAAAAGTGAGCCACAAAGGCGGACTGGTAAGCCTTGCATCGGCAGCGGGTGTATTTGGGTTTGAAGCGTTGGCAGATTTTCTGTTTTACCTCGCCTTAAGTTATTGGTTGTATGAACACCGCCTCTTCGAATTTGGCTTTGCCTGGTATGTATGGGTGTTTGCCTTTGTGTTGTACGATTTTATTTTTTACTGGAGCCATCGCCTGCAACACGAAGTGCGCTTTTTTTGGTGTTTCCACAGTGTGCATCATACCACGCAGGAAATGCGTCTTGCCTCAGCCGTGCGCGGCCCGGTGATTGAATTTGTAATGACTCCCTGGTTTTTTATCTGGATGTGCTGGCTCGGTATTCATCCGCTTATGTTTATTACGGTGCGAACGTTTTCGCGTATTTGGGGAGTGCTGGAACACATCAACGAAAAATTTGTGGGACACCATCCGTGGCTCAACAAAATTTTTATTACTCCCGATGTGCACCGCGTGCATCACGGAAAAAACTATCGTTACTTAGATATGAACTACTCCGAAATTCTTTCCATTTGGGACAGGATGTTCGGCACGTATCAGGAGTATGACGAAAAACCCGTTTACGGAGTGCTGAAAGAAATTAACCCCGACAACTTTTGGGAAGTGCAAACACATGCCTGGAAAGAGCTGTGGCACGATGTAAAAACCGCCAATGGCTGGCGCAATAAACTTAAACTGCTATACATGCCACCGGGCTGGTATCCGGACGGCAGAGATTTTACCGCTAAAACATTAAGAGCTTCCGTTACAAAATCATAAATAAACCACATGAAATATCTTACAGCACCGGCATTGCTTTTCGTTTCGCTTTTTATTACGGCACAATCGTACACGCTTACTGTTACGAACGGTTACGGCAGCGGCACTTACAACGCTGGCGATACCGTTCATGTTTGGAGTGCGGCAGTGCCCGCCAACCATGTGTTTGATAAATGGACTGGCGATGTTTCGTTTTTGGTTAGTAACGATGAATGGCATACACAGGTTGTGATGCCCGCACAGAACATTTCTGTTGTTGCCAACTTCAGAAATATTGGCAGCTATACTATCAATCATGAATCAATCATGGGGCGCGATACGCTGAAAGAAGTGTATTCCTATTTCCCGCCTAATTTCAGAGGTGTAATTTTTTGTTTTCACGGAACGGGCGGAGCGGCTACTAACTGGGTAACCCTGTTTGAATACAAACAGTTTTTGAACGATGCAGTGGCAGATTCATTCGCATTTATTATTACCGAAGCGGAAGAAATTACCAAACAAACCGACCTCAACGCCAACGGCAAATTGCAATGGAACTATTTACCGTACGATGCTACTAATATTGACTTTGCCAACATCAGCATTCTGATAGATACGTTCACTAACCGCGGTTTGCTGAATGCCAATACCACCTACTATGCGGTGGGCATGAGCAATGGCGGAGCGTTTGCTTCTACTATTGCTACTTATTATAACTGGAAAGCTGCCGTATCATATTGCGCGCAGGCATCGCAACTATTGGCAAGTACTACTACCGTTCCCATACAGTGGTGTATGGCTGCCCATGACGAGCACCCAAATGTGGGACCGGCAGGAAATGCCGAAGCGCTGAACAACCACAACACAATGGTGTTGCGCGGTATTTGTTCCAAATATTTTGTAAACGACCGATCGCCCGTTTATCCCGAACGGTTTATGCGAAGCGGCACTATCAATCAAACCAAAGCGAATAATCTGGTAGCCGAATTGCAGGCAAATAATTTGCTCGATGCCAATAACTATTTGCTGTATGCTTCCGATACCATTGCTGCCCGCATTATTGCATCGCCCACTTCCTTTTTGCAATTTCTTTCACTGCCGGCTGCCGATAAAGTATTTATGAGCACACAGGTAGATGCTATGTATGCCGCACATCAGTTTTACAGTGATTACAATAAAAAGAGCTTGAAATTTTTCCGCTCGCTTTGCGAAACAACTCCTGTGGGCATTGCAGATGATGCACGTAAGGCGAATGACATAACTGTGTTTCCGAATCCGTTTGGTGAGAAGTTAGAAATCAGAAATCAACAGTCAGAGAACAAAGATGAGCATGTAGAAGTTTTTGATGTTGTGGGCAGAAAAATTTTGAGCGAAAAGCTAAAGGGCGTATCACACAGCATTTCAACTACTCAGTGGCAGGCAGGAGTTTACTTTGTAAAGTTGGGCAATGTGGTGAAGAAGGTAGTGAAGGAATGAAACTTAGCAGTTCCACTTTTTTCGAAAAATGGAACCGCTTAAAACCACTACTTTGCCCACAAATTATACTTGGCAATACACCACAAGGCTCTGAAGCCATCGCGCCAGCCTATCTTCTTTCCTTCCTCGTAAGTTCTGCCATAATAGCTTATGCCTACTTCGTAAATACGCACTTTAGGGTAGCGACTCATTTTAGCGGTTACTTCCGGTTCAAAACCGAAACGTTTCTCTTTTAAGTCCAGCGACTTTATTACTTCCGCCCTGAACATTTTATAACATGTTTCCATATCGGTTAAGTTCAGATTGGTAAACATATTGGAAAGGAACGTAAGAAACTTATTGCCTATGGTGTGCCAGAAGAAAAGAATGCGGTGTGGTTTGCCCCCCATAAAGCGCGAGCCGTACACCACATCGGCAAAACCATCTAAAATAGGTTTCAGCAAAATGTTGAACTCGTTGGGGTCGTATTCCAAATCGGCATCCTGTATTACAATGAATTCACCGGTTGCTTCCCGTATTCCGGTGTGCAGTGCAGCGCCTTTGCCCATGTTAACTTCATGCTTACGATACAAAATCTGTATGGATGGATTTTCTTTCTGGTATCGGATAATTGCCTCTTCTGTATTATCGCGCGAACAATCGTTAACAACTACTACCTCCTTTTCTAAGCCGCCAATCAATTGCACATCGCGCACTTTATCGAGTATTCGGTGAATGGTTTTCCCTTCGTTATATGCCGGAATAATGATGCTTAATTTCATGAGCGCAATTTGTAATAAAAAAACAAACAGCTAAAGTTTACAGCTGTAGCTTTTGATATTTACTGTGCTTTAAATTAAAATACCGGGGCGGCAGAGTGTTGCCGTCCCATCCGTGGTAGCGGTTTATAAACACAAAGTCTGACTCTAACAGGAACGCATATTGCTCTACCACACTTTGCACCTCAATTGTTCGGGTGCTATCAGGCGAAGGGATGCTTGAAAGCAACAATGTTTCGTACGAAAACGCCCATGTTTCGCCAAAAATTTCCGGCTTTAATACGTTGTCTTCCACCCAAAATTTGTTGGTGGGTTGCGCCTTCGATTTTTCGAGCAAATTTTCAATTGCCGCAATCCGGCCGGTATAAAACGTATGCGATTGCCAAATCATGCCCAAGCGAAAAGCAAAAAGCAGTACAATGGCCGCAACCCATAATTGAAGTTTTGCTTTAGGTAAAATTTCGTACACCAACGGCAAAGCGATCATAAAGCCTAAGGGCAAATGCAGGTTTTGCAGATATGTATTCTTTTCTAAATCAGGGAAAGAAACATTTACCAAAAGCAGATAAGCGATTGAAAAGCCGACCACCCAAACAAGTTTAACATAGAAACGATTTTTTAAGTAGTAGCCGGCAACCAACAACGTTACCCAAAAATAGCCGGCATAATCGCCAACAAGTTGACGAAAGAAAAATACCCAGCTTTTGGTAGTAAAGTAATGCGGAAACAGCGTAATAAAATTTTTTACGCCCCCCATTTTTCCTGCTTCATAATTACCTGTTTTTAAAAAGAGCGATTTGCATATAAGCACTAAAACTGCCAAGGAGAGTATTGCAATAAATTTCGGGAGGGCTATCTCTTTGTTTAAAAAGAAGTAGCTGACCCCAAAAATCAGCGATAGAATAATTAACGGATGACAAAATACCGTTGTAACCAACAGCACCGGCAACAGTATAAATTTCCACGCAGCACTCCCTGCCGGATACAGCAATGCCGACAAAAACAATATCAGAAACACCATCCCCTGCGGATACTCGGATTGCGCCCAGAAAAACGAATAACTGACTAACAGGGTTAAAAAGCTCAACAGCACTATTCCCATTCGCCAATTCTTAAGCCCCCATACAACAATTGCAAATACCACCAAATACCAGATGTAAAATGAAGATGAATAGAGTTGCATGGCAGTTTTTAGAGGCAAACCCAGCTTAAAAGCTACAAGCGGGAACGCCTGCGTAATTGCTGCACCAAACCGATGGTTTTGTATGGCAAAATCGCCAGTTTGAGCAATTACAAAAGTATGATAAGCCATATCGGTCATCAACGTGCGCTCTTTCCAAAACCGGATAGAAAAAAACAACAGTGCACCCAACACCATTATGCCTAAAACATAAGTTGCCTTGTTGGCTGTTGAGTGCTTATCCATTTGTAAATTCAGTATGTTTGCGAATAAACACTTTTATACTGTAAGTTGAAGTACTCTTCCAAACTGATAGCCGATGCCGTTGCCGAGTTCACCAAGTTGCCGGGAATAGGTGAAAAAACCGCCCTGCGTTTGGTGTTGCATTTATTAAAGCAAGACACCGAAAAAGTGAAGTTTTTTGGCGATGCCGTTACTAAAATGCGGAGCGAAATAAAATTCTGCCGCACCTGCCATAATGTTTCCGACCATGAGCAATGCGAAATTTGCAGTAATGTGCACCGCGACCACAGCACCGTTTGTTTGGTGGAATCTATCCGCGATGTAATTGCCATTGAAAACACCAACATCTTCCGTGGCGTTTATCACATTCTGGGTGGAGTAATTTCACCCATTGACGGTATTGGTCCCGATAAACTGAATATCGAATCATTATTAAACCGAGTAAAATCGGGCGAAGTGAAAGAAGTGATTATGGCCATAAGCCCCACCATTGAAGGCGACACCACTATTTTTTACGTGAGCAAAAAACTGAAAGAATACGGAGTGAACATTACCACCATAGCCCGCGGCATTTCGTTTGGCGGAGAACTGGAGTATGCCGATGAAATGACTCTTGCGCGCTCTATTGCCACCCGTTTGCCTTACGAAAATGTGTTGGTAAAAGGCGCTAACTAATAGCACACGGATGATACAGATTAGACAGATTATAGCAGATAACAGCATAACAAATCTGTACCATCAGCGTTCCATTCGTATTTTCCCGCAACAATGAAACTTTCGGTTGTTATAGTTAATTACAACGTGCGCCATTTTCTGGAGCAATGCCTTGTTTCGGTAAAGCGCTCGTGCGTAAATATGGATGCAGAGGTTTTTGTGGTGGACAATGCTTCGCAGGATGGCTCGGTGGAAATGGTGCGCGAAAAATTTCCGGAAGTAAAACTGATTGCCAATACCGAGAATCTTGGTTTTTCAAAAGCAAATAACCGGGCAATTGAAAAAGCAAGCGGTGAATTTGTTTTGCTGTTAAATCCCGATACGGTAGTTGCTGAAGATACTTTTCAAAAGTGTATTGCCTTTATGGAAGCACACCCCGATGCTGGAGGCTTGGGAGTGCACATGGTAGATGGCAAGGGAAATTTTTTACCCGAATCAAAACGCGGCTTGCCTACACCTTCGGTAGCGTTTTACAAAACATTCGGCTTGGCAGCTTTGTTTCCGAAGTCGAAAACATTCGGCAAATATCACTTAGGCTTTTTAGATAAAAATAAAACGCACGAAGTGGAAATTCTTTCGGGCGCGTTTATGATGCTGCGAAAAAGTGTGCTGGATAAAATCGGTTTGCTGGACGAAACTTTTTTTATGTATGGCGAGGATGTGGACTTGAGTTATCGCATTATTAAAACCGGATTTAAGAACTACTACTTTGCCGATACCACCATTATCCACTACAAGGGCGAAAGCACCAAAAAAGGTTCGCTCAACTATGTAAAAGTGTTTTACAACGCCATGCTCATTTTTGCACGCAAGCATTTCAGCGGAAATCAGTCGGGGCTTTTCAGTTTGCTCATCCGCTTTGCCATTGTTTTTCGCGGAGCGCTTACGCTTCTTTCTTCCTTTATTGCTTCGTCTTACCTTTTTGTGTTGGATGCTTTGCTGAGCTTCGCAGGAATTTTTCTCATTAAAACATATTGGGAGAACATGATAAAATATTCGGAGCATTACTATCCGAATCAGTTTCTTTTCATTGTTGTTCCCGCTTACATTTTCATCTGGATTTTTTCGGCTTTCCTGAGCGGTGCTTACGATAAACCATTTCGTGTTTCAAAAATTTTGCGCGGCATTGTGCTTGGCACAGTGGCAATTGCCGTGCTGTATGCGTTTATTCCTGATGCGTGGCGTTTTTCGCGTGCCATGATTTTGCTGGGCGCTGCATGGACGGGATTTGAAATGCTGTTCACGCGCATAACATATCACTTTGTAAAAAATCAATCGCTTTCGGTAGAAGAAAATGAAGAAGGCATTTGCCTGATAGCCGGAGAAGAAAAAGAAGCCTTGCGGGCGGAAAAAATACTGCGCCAATCGGGTAGCACTGCCGAAGTGGTTTACTGTGCTTCGTTAACCGATGTCGGAAAAATGGCTGCTATTTATCGTGCCACCGAAATTATTTTTTGTTCAGCGGGATATTCATTCAAGGAAATTATTGCTCAGTTAATGCAGTGCGGCAGTAAGATTGATTACAAAATTCTGAACCCGGGAAGCGATGCGCTCATTGGCAGCAACTCGAAGGACAGCGCAGGCGATTTGTATGTGGCGGAAAAAAGCTACGCGCTATTCCGCCCCGAAAACCTGCGCAGAAAACGACTGACGGATGTGTTGCTGTGCATGGCATTTATTCTCATCAGCCCGCTCAATTTAATTTTGATTATCAGGTTCAGGCGTTTTTTGCCCAACTGGTTCAGTGTGTTGAAAGGCGAAAAATCGTGGGTAGGTTTCGGTTCTTCCATCAACACGGAAAAATTTCCGCATGCAAAACAGGGAGTTGTTTTTCCATCCGATGACATCCGCAATTTTGCACTCACCGAACAAGACATTACAGCCGCAGAGTTAAATTATGCACGGCATTACTCGGTATCGAAAGATTTGAGATTGCTGTTTCGTAATTTCAAATACATCGGCAGATAGTTCAAAGAGTACTCATCCGATGACTCGGAATCATCGGATGAGTAAAATCAATGCAACACCGCCTCCAACACTTCGGGCGATTTCAACTGAAAATTTTCTAAGTGCAGTTGGTAAAACTTTAGAAGATTCGTGAGCATTTGCTTTCGTTCTGTTCTTGAAAGCAGCGAAGTATGTTCTTCGAACAACGAAGTGCCAAGTAAAGCATAAATCTGCTCCGCGCTTTTTTTATCTAACAGTGTTGCATTGCTCGAAAACGAATCGGTAAAAACACCCTCCTGCATTTCGAAATAGCAGTTGGTTTCGGAATAATTATCGTGCGGAGCAAAGCCGAGATAGCGCGACAGGTGCAACATAAACAGCAAATGAAAATCGGCACTCACTTTCGCGGTTTTATCCAAGCGGTGGAGGGCGGCATAAATAAAGTCGAACAACTCGCTGTTGGGTTCATGCTCGCGGATTGATTTTGCAATTACCTCCAACATAAAAATGGCAATGGTAGATTTGAGCGTATCAAACGGGAGCGATTCGTAATTATAATCGCGCCTGAATTCCCGGATAAATTGCAGTCCGCGGTTTTCGCGGTATGCCATTTCCATATCCAACATGGTAAGCGGCTGCATTAAACTTGCCTTCGCTTTCGATTTGGACGAGCGTACGCCTTTAACCATAAACGAAAGCAGCCCGAACTTATCGGTATAAATTTTTGCAATTACACTCGTTTCGGAATACTTAATGCAGTGCAGAACAATGCCGCGTGTTTTATGATACATATATTCGTTGCAGCATGACGAAAAAACTTCCGTCCGTAATTTTTCCAATATTACTCATTTTGATTGTTCCGCTGTTGGCGTTTTGGCAGCTAACCTTCGGAGTATATACCATGAAGTGGGACATCATGGATCAGTTTTTTCCGTGTCGCTATTTTTTAAGTGAGTGTTTTAAGAGCCACCAATTGCCACTATGGTGTCCGTACATCAATTTCGGATATCCGTTTTATGCCGACCCGCAAGGTGGTTTGTTTTACCCGGTTACATGGATTGTTTCGCTCTCCACCGGTTACAACGCAAGCAGTATAACGGCTGAGTTCTTATTGCACGTGCTCATTGCCGCCTTCTCCTTTTACCTATTGCTGACCCATTTCAAGCTACAAAAAATTACTGCTTCAGTGTTTGGAATATGTTATGCTTTGTCGGGTGTATTTGTAAGCAATGCCCAACATTTAAGTTGGATTATTTCTATGGCATGGATGCCGCTGGTGTTGGTTTGTTTTCTTAAAGTTTTATCTACACGCAGTTGGAAAACAACATTGCTTTTAGGTGTTAGCGCTTACCTGATGCTTACCGGGGGCTATCCTGCTTTTATCATTCTGCTATTCTATACTCTTCTGATAATTTTTACCGGGCGGTTGATTGAAGTTATACGAAGAAGAGAGTTTGCCGCTCTGAAAAACACTGCTGTTCACCTGATTGTTGCAGGAAGTATTGCCGTTGCATTAAGCATGGGTTTTCTGTACTCGTTGTGGCAGGCATTACCGCATGTTGACAGAGGGAACAGCATAAGTGAGTTCGAAGCAAATACTATCCCTTTTACACTTCAAGCGCTGGTTTCTATCCTCTTTCCTTTTGTTACCGCCTGCCGAAGCTTCCCGATGTTTACCGATGTTTCGATGACCAACATTTATGGCGGCATATTGCTGTTGCCGTTTGCAGTGGTTGCGCTTGCTAAACAGAAACTACCAAAAGTAGTTTGGCTGCTTTTGGCTGTGGGCGCAGTTTATTTTCTGGCTGCGTTCGGAAATGCTCTGCCCGTTCGAAGTTGGCTTTACCATGCCTTGCCCGGCATGGATGTTTTTCGCCACGCTGCCATTTTTCGGGTAGTTAGTTTGTTCGCATTGCTTTGTGTTGCTGCCTATGGTTTCGATTACATTTTACAACATTCCGACAATTTGCTTTTTATCAGAACCGTTATTGCTCTCTTGCTTTTACTCTTAGTAGTTTTTATTGTATCGCTTTTTAAAAACTCGTTTTTTTATGCATTCCCTCCATCGCTTAATGCTGACGACTGGAATTATTTTAATGAAACGCGAAGTGCATTAACCCATTTGCTGGCGCAAGCCACTATGCAAATAGCATTACTGAGTTTTGTGGTGGTAGCCTTTCTTTTTCAGCGGCTGAAACCTTTCCGTGTGCCGGTTTTAAGTTTTGTTATTTGTGCTGATGTTGCTTTGGCGGCACAAATGAATGTGCCCTCAACCGTAGTAAGTACTATTCCGGTTAAAGAATACAATGCAATGTTGCAAACCCTGCCGAAGGATTTTCCTGTTCCTTCGTTAAAACCGGTTGGCGATGTATCGCACTTAGGCAATGGAGAAACACAGCCAACCTGGTACAATACCTCACTGCTCTACAAGCGTCCTGCAAAAGACGGGTTCAATAACTTCTTTTTAAAAGGAATGCCTTCGTTTCATGCAAGCGAAGCCGGAAAGCGATGGATGCAATTTCCTGTCGCGTTTTTTACCGAAGAAACAGATGGCAACAAGGTAGTTCCTGACACAATGGTCAGTTACGGCATTCAAAAATTCGGACCTAATGAATTTGCTTTTGAATATTCGGCTGACCGCGAAACTCATTTTGTGTTGTTACAGAGTAAATTTCCGGGATGGCTGGCGTTTTGCGACAACGCGGAAATTCCAATTACTGCAATAGAAAAAATGTTTATGACGGTAACTGCCCCTTCGGGAACTCACCGGCTAAAGTTTGTGTTTGAGCCTTCGCTGATTTCTGCGCTGTTTGCTTTCACCGCGTTTTCTTTTTTTGCAGTGTTACTGTTTTTGCTGTTCCTTCATTTTATGAAGAGAAACGAATTACTACGTGAATAAACTATCTGCATTTTTTTCCTTTCTCTTTTTCTGGTTGCTGGCATTTGTGTTGTACCATAAAACTGCCGGTGCAGGTTTTGCATTCGACCATATCGGTTGGCTGCAAAACTATTCAGATAAAGGCTGGAAGGGCATTGTTACCGCTTTCGATGACAAATCACTTCACTACGGTTATCACCTCTTTGGTTTTACCGCATGGAAACTTTTCGGATTAAACGGAACCGGGTGGATGGCTTTGTTTATTACCCTACACGCGGTTAATGCTGCACTTTCATTTGTTGTGTTCAAAACGCTTTTTAAAAGCATTGGGGTTAAGCGCGCATCGCTTACGGCATTTTTAGGAAGTGTGTTGTTTATTGTATCGCCCTACCAAACAGAACCGGTAATATGGTACGCCTGCATACACTATTTGTTTTGCGTGGCGCTGTTGTTAAGCAGCAGCATTTTTCTGTTTTACTATCTGCGTAAAAAACAATGGCTGTATGTTTTTCTGTTTTACGCAGCCTATACACTTGCCTTGTTTACCCTCGAAATAAGTTTTGCTTACCCGGTTTTGCTGTTTTTGTTTTTTCTGTTTTGGCAACCGCAAATACTTAACGGCAGTTCGCGCATTCGACTTATAGGCATTTTCGTATTGCCCGCAACAGCTATGCTGTTGGGCTATTTTGTGCTGAGTTATTTTTTGCGCGGAAGTGCTGTAGGACATTACGGTGCCGAAGCACATTTAAATTTCAGTATTCCGCTGCTGATGGCAAACCTCAGTAAATACATTGGTAAGGTATTTTTGCTCTGTCAGTTTTACGAGTACGAAAAACGACATGCTCTTTTTCTGCTTTTTGAAAAAGTAAAGTTTGGCTGGCTGTTGTTTGCCGCCTTAGCGTTAGTGGCAAGTTTGTTTATGATTTTTAAAAAACGAATGAATGTAAAACTGCAAACTGCCATATTACTGTTTGGCTTTTTTGCGGTGGCGCTGCTCCCTATTCTTAACTTGTTTGTTACGTACATTGTAAATGTTGAAGGCGACCGTTTTCTGTATTTCCCGCTGATTTTTGCCTATCAGTTTTTATCGTTTACGGTGTTGGCATTGTTAGGATATGCCGGCATTGTTCCAATGGTTGCTTTTATTTTTCTCAATGTAAACTATCAGCAGTTTAACACCCAAAGCTGGGTGCTGGCAAACGAAACAAGAACAAGTTTGCTCGAAAGTTTCCGTTGGTGGAATGCCCCGCGAATTTATCTACTGAATAACCCTGACAATTTCAGGGGCGTGTATATGTTTCGTTGCTTTCCGCCCGATAATCTTTTTGCCGAAACACTGGAACTGACCACCGCCAAAAAAGTTGAACAAAAAATGTTTGACACTTATCAATACAACATGAACAGCGTGAACGACTGTGTTAAGGTTGAAAAAATTTCGGACAATGAACTGAAAGTAACTTTTGCCCAATGGGGTAACTGGTGGTGGTACAAAGGCATTGGTGCCGCACCTGTTTCAAACGATTTATTCGATTTGAAAGTTGCCGATGAATGGAACCACTCCTATGCTATTCAATTTAAAGAAAAAATTCCGGGAACTGTTTATCTGTATCAATGTGGGGGCGAATGGAAACAAGTGGAAGGATTTTAATTCAGCAACAGAATTTTTGCCACACGTTTTTCTTTTCCTAAATCAGTAGAGCTGAAAACCAGATATACACCGCTTTTGGCGCGTTGCCCGTTGTAGCCTTTTCCGTTCCAAATCATTTGGCTTCCGTTTGCCTTGCCTTCGTAAACAAGTGTGCCGCTTACATCAGTAATTTTTACAAAGGCATCTTCCACTAATCCTTTAATGGCAATGGGGCCGTCATAATCGGGCTTTACCGGATTAGGATAAACTAATGCTGTTTCGCAATCGCTGCACTCGCCCATGGCATCGCCCTGGTAGCTTACCAATCCTCCTGTGGTACCTATAAATACTTCTCCCGTTTTATCATCAATGGCAATGTCGGTAATTTGGTTGGCGGGCAGCGGACTGTTGTCAACTGTAAACTTCAGCAGTTCTTTTTTCCCGTCAGCCGAAATAAGCCATAAGCCGTTGGTAGTGCCAATCCACTTGCGATTGGCGGCATCTACCGCAATAGCGCGCACACTTTCTGTTCCGAACAAATAACCGATGTAACCATCGCGCTCTACTTTAATTTGGTCGGCATCGCAACCGTTGGTGGTAAGCACACTGCCCGGACAATAAAAAATACCAATGCCTTGATTGGTTCCTACCCAAATGTTGCCGTCTTTATCTTCGGCTACACAATATGCGTACGCATCGGGCAAATTGCCTGCACCCTTTCCGGGTAAAAGCAATCTCGCTTTATCATCGCTTTCATTGTTCAGTGTATTATTGTGGCTCCATACCAATACACCTTCTCCGTTTCTGCGAACGGGTGCCCACAGTTGCCCATAGCTGTCAATCAAAATTTTCTTCATTACCGATACAAAAAACGGAATCGAAAACTCTTTCCATTCTGAGCCGTTTGCCGGTATCATTTTTATAGGTTTGCTGGCTCCGGCATTTCCCATCCACACATTTCCATTCTTGTCGGTAGTAAGGCAACTTATTTTCGTGCGTTGGCTGTCCCCCAATGCAGATTCTAAAATGCTGTTCGATGTGTCGTACTGTACAATAGTTTTTGTTGCGTGGTCATACTCTATCAGCCCCGTGTAAAAACTTCCGAAATAGGTTTTGTTTCTGGTGGGGGCATCGGTAACGGTGAGTATATCACTCCATTCAACCAACTTTGGTTCGTTAAACTGATTTACCAATGTCCAACTATCGTTCTCATACATAAAAAAGCCATCGCGGTTGTATGAATTTACCCACGAATCATCCGCTCCGCCAGGAGCAACGCTTACTCTGCCGTCTGTAATGCTTATTTTAAAAACCGCTGCACTGAAAGGTCCATCGGGGATAATTTTTTCCAAACTGCTCTGGTTATTCTTGAACAAACCGTTCCAGTAATCACCTTCCCATGCAATACCGTTACTTTCGAACCAACCTATAGGGCGCACATGCCCTTGAACATTACTCACCGTTAATACATTCGTGCCATCCATCCTGCCGTGCTTCCCTGAAGTGTTTTGATTATTCCAGATAGAAACGTAAAAGACATTTTCCCATACCTGCATATTTATAACGGTATCGTTGCCGCTATTGTAAATGGGTTGCCACTGGCTGCCGGAGTAAGCAAAAATTGTATCGGGTGTTGCTCCGGCTCCCGGACACGAAGCATATACTTTGCCATTGTAAGCGGTTACATGCGAAAAAGCGATTGGCTGCAAACCGCTACTGTTCCCGAAAGTTTGCCAGTTATTGAAATTTTGCAGATTGGGCGAATTAATGGGAGCATGCTTTAACCCCTGTGCGGTTGCCGCGTAAATAGTATTTCCGTCAACTGTTGTGGAATACACTTTTACAGCTTGCCCGCCATTACCAATTACGTAGGTGTTTTTGATTTCCTTCTTCGCAAGGTCAATTACCGAAATGCCCATATCGGATGAGATGTAGCAGTTGCCCCCATAAAACGAAATGCCGTTAATGCCCACCGCACCCGATGTGTTTTTTATTTTAAAATCGGCAAGGTTGTACACATCCGTTTCATGGTAAATCAAATCCAGATTGCTGTTGTTGTAGGCAATAGCGAGCACTTCGGTGGCAGGGTCGTAGTTCATCAGTTTTACGCCAATATCGCTCAAGCCGGTTACCTTATCATAAGTGCGTATTTCACCGGTGCTTTTATCAACCGAAAAAATAGAATTGGAAGCCGCACTGAACACCTTATCGCCCGCATTGCATACCGCAAGCGATGCCCCGTAAGGCATAAACGATTTCCATGTGCCTAACTGCCGTTCCTGTGCTGTTGAACATCCGCAAGCCAACACAAAACTCAACAGCCATAAAAACCCTTTAAAACTCATAATGACGAAAGTATTAAAACCGATGGTAAACGCTAATGCGGGCAGCTTATTGCGCGCTGCGTCCACCGTCATTTATTATCTTCGCGCCCTTTACAAATTATGAAGCAGAAAAACGCTGATAAGCCCAACCAGTACCCCGAATACGACCAACTGCATCTGCCAACCATTGAAAAAGAAATTTTAAAATGGTGGGAAGAAAATAAAGTATTTGAGCAGAGCGTAAACACCCGCCCCGATAACAAACGCTTTGTGTTTTACGAAGGGCCGCCAAGTGCCAACGGCAAGCCCGGTATCCACCACGTAATGAGCCGCACCATTAAAGATTTGTTCTGCCGCTTTAAAACATTGCAGGGTTACAGAGTTGAACGAAAAGCCGGTTGGGATACACATGGTTTGCCTGTAGAGTTGGGAGTGGAAAAGCAACTCGGCATAACCAAAGCCGACATCGGAACAAAAATTACCGTAGCCGAATACAACAAACTTTGCCGCGAAGATGTAATGAAGTTTACCGACATCTGGAACGACCTTACACGCAAAATGGGCTACTGGGTGGACATGGACAACCCATACATTACCTACGAGAACAACTACATTGAAAGTTTGTGGGCGCTTTTGAAAATGCTGTACGACAAAAATTTGTTGTACGAAGGTTACACCATTCAGCCCTACTCACCGGCTGCAGGAACGGGTTTAAGTTCGCACGAGTTGAATCAGCCGGGTTGTTATAGGAATGTGAAAGATGTGAGTGCAATTGCGCAGTTCCGCCTCCTCCAAACCTCCTCCGAAGGAGGAGGCTTAACAGCCAAAATACAAGAAGGAGTTGAGCGTGGCGGTTCCCCCTTCGGGGGTCAGGGGGCTGGGGAGGTTTACTTCTTAGCATGGACAACCACTCCATGGACACTTCCTTCTAACACTGCGTTAGCAGTTGGAAAAGATATAGAGTATGTATTGGTGAAAACTTTCAATCAGTTTACCCACCAACTCATTCATGTAATTCTTGCAAAAGATTTATTGAATAAATATTTCCCTGCTGAAAATGCTGAACTAAACTTTGAAGAATACAACAAAGGCGATAAGAAGATTCCTTTCGTTGTTCTTCAATCATTCCAAGGTTCTGAACTCGAAGGCATCCGCTACGAACAACTTCTTCCTTACGCTCAACCCAAAGATGGTGATGCATTTAGAGTTGTGTTGGGTGATTTTGTAACTACTACCGATGGAACGGGCATTGTTCACATTGCGCCTTCGTTCGGTAGCGATGACTTCAAAGTGGCAAAGCAAAACGGAATTGGCTCGCTTACGCTGGTGGACAGAAGCGGCAAGTTTACCGATGAGGTAAACGACCCTGTATTTCCGTTGCAAGGACGTTATGTAAAAGAAGCATACCTCACCGATGCCGAGAAAGAACAAGAGTTTAAACTGCAACACGAAATTCTGCGCACCAACAACATTATTGCTGATTTGAAGAGCTACATGAGTGTAGATGATTTGATTGTGTTGAAACTGAAACTCGAAAACAAACTTTTCAAAACCGAAAAATACGAGCACAACTATCCGCACTGCTGGCGCACCGATAAGCCGGTAATTTATTATCCGTTAGATAGCTGGTTTATCCGCACTACTGCCATCAAAGACCGTTTAATTGAGCTCAACAAAACCATCAACTGGAAACCTGCCCACACAGGCGAAGGGCGCTTTGGGCAGTGGTTAGAAAATTTGGTGGACTGGAACTTATCGCGTTCCCGCTATTGGGGAACTCCACTGCCTATTTGGACAACCGAAGATGGAAGTGAGACAAAGTGTATTGGTTCTATTGAAGAGTTGAAAAAGGAAATCATAAAGGCTGTGGAGGTTGGTGTGTTAGCCCCACATCAAATTATATTTGAAACTGAAAATGAACGAACCTTTTTTGATGACATCAAAAGCAAAACTTCACTTTCAGAAAGGTTAGATAGCAAATTTGCAGAGCTTTCCCTTCATAAACCATACTTTGATAACATCATTTTATCGTCTGACACTGGAAAACCGATGAAGCGAGTTGATGATTTGATTGATGTTTGGTTCGATTCGGGTGCTATGCCTTATGCTCAATGGCATTATCCATTTGAAAACATTGAGAAATTCCAAAAAAATTTTCCTGCTGACTTCATCGCAGAGGGAGTAGATCAAACACGCGGGTGGTTTTTCACCTTACACGTTCTTGCAGTTGCGCTTTTCGATTCTGTGGCTTACAAAAATGTAGTTTCAAACGGTTTGCTGCTCGATAAAGCCGGCAACAAAATGAGCAAGCGCCTCGGCAATGTAATTGACCCTTTCGATACCATTGAAAAATACAGTGCCGATGCTACGCGCTGGTATATGATGCGCAACAGCGACCCCTGGGAAAACATGAAATTTGACCTCAACGGCTTGCAGGATGTCATTCGTTCGCACTTCGGAACACTGTATAATACTTATGGTTTCTTTGCGCTTTACGCCAATATTGACAGCCCCCAAACCCCCAAGGGGGTCTTTAAAGACAACTCTAATTATGTTGAGTTAGACAGATGGATTCTTTCAAAACTTAATACCCTAATTAAGGAAACAACTGCTTTTTACGAAGACTATGAGCCAACCAAAGCAGCAAGAGCCATTGAAAAATTTGTAGATGACGATTTGAGCAATTGGTATGTACGTTTAAACAGAAGGAGATTTTGGAAAGGCGAAATGAGTGATGATAAACAAGCAGCTTATGATACATTGTATCATTGCTTAAACACGGTGGCTGTTCTTATGTCACCCATCTCTCCGTTCTTTTCCGATTGGCTTTACAAAAATCTGAAAGGAAAAGAGTTAAGCGTGCACCTTGAGTATTTGCCAACAGCTAATGAGGCATTCATTGATAACGATTTGGAAGAACGAATGGAATTAGCCCAGCGCACTTGTTCGCTCATTCTGTCGCTTCGTAAAAAGGAAAAAATAAAAGTTCGTCAGCCGCTCATGAAAGTGTTGATTCCGGTGCTGAACAAAAAAATGAAAACGCAATTCAGCAAAGTAGAAAGCTATATTTTGAGTGAGGTGAATGTGAAGGCTATTGAGTATGTAGATGATGCCTCGGGAATTGTGAAGAAAAAAATAAAACCAAACTTCAAGGAGCTTGGCAAGCGTGCCGGTGCAAAAATGAAAGCCATTCAAAATGCGGTGATGTCATTTACTTCAGATGACATTGCCACTATTGAACGCGAGCAGAAATACAACTTACAATTAGATGGAGAAGTATTTGTGTTGCTGATTGGCGATGTGGAAATTTTGACGGAAGATATTCCGGGTTGGTTAGTGGCTAGCGAAAGTGGTTTAACGGTGGCGCTGGATGTAACCATCACCGAAGAACTACGCCAGGAGGGCAACGCCCGTGAATTTGTAAACAAGGTGCAAAACCTGCGTAAGGACAAAGATTTTCAGGTGCTCGACCGCATTAAAGTGTCGGTGGTAAAAAATGAAACGCTGGAAAAAACACTGGCAATTTTTAAAGATTACATTGCCAATGAAATTCTCGCGAAAGAAATTGTGTTGGTTGACGCACTTAGTGAGTTTGATGAAGTGGAACTGAACGAAGAAATTTTAAAAGTAAAAGTGGAGTTAAATTAAATCTCCCGCAGAACTCGCTGAAACCCGCAGAAGGGCATCGCGTGGTTTCTGCGCAAACTGCGAGAAACAAAAAGTATGAAAGGCTACATAGCAACCATTATCGTCATCAGCATTATCCTTATTGACCAGGCATCGAAAATTTGGGTAAAAACCCACATGCTGCTGGGGCAGGAATATGTTATTGCCAGTTGGTTTCGCATTCACTTTACCGAAAACCCCGGAATGGCTTTCGGCATGATGTTGCCGGGCATTTGGGGCAAGTTGTTTTTGAGTTGTTTTCGTTTGGTTGCCGTAACCGGAGGCATTTGGTATTTGTCGCGCGTTGTTAAAGAAAAAGCGCATTGGGGGTTTACGCTGGCCGTTTCTATGATACTTGCGGGAGCTATCGGTAATATGATTGACGGAACTTTTTACGGAGTTATTTTTTCGGACAGCTATCACAGCGTAGCAAAAATTTTTCCGGCAGAAGGCGGCTACTCCGGCTGGATGCAGGGCTTAGTAGTGGACATGCTTTGGTTTCCGCTCTTTCACGGATTTTTTCCGGAGTGGGTTCCGTTTGTAGGGGGAGATTATTTCGAATTTTTCCGTTTCATCTTCAACATTGCCGATGCAGCAATTACGGTTGGTGTAGCCATCATTATCATTTTTCAGAAATGGTTTTTTGCAAACGAAAATGAGCCGGAAAGAGTTGCAGAACCAGTTTCGCAACCTCAACCCTAAACTTTATTTCTCTTTTTGTTTTTCCTGCTCAGGCGGGCAAAATTTTTCCTTGCGTTCCTGCAAATCGGCAATTACGGTTTTCTTAAAATCAGTTCCTTTGGCTTCTATGTTTTGTATGTACTCCGCAATATCCACCCGTTGCGAATGGATAACAATGGTTTTAAAAAACCGCGGAAAGCCTTGCCCGGGCACCTGCACATGATGGAGCCCCCCGCTGTACACAATCACCATTTTTCCCTTCTCCATCATTTTTAAAATATCTGCCACACCGCCCCGCACGCTCATTGGTTTTCCATCCTTATCTAAACCCGTAATGCGCTTCATTCTTCCTTCGGGCAGAATGATAACAATGGCATCTTCTTTTATACGCTGCAAAAAATAATCCCAGGTAGCATCGCGCTCGCGCGAAATGGGTACTATGCCCGGTCCGAAAAGCTTGAAAAATTTACCCACTATGGGGCGGCTGATGGTAGTGTTGGCAGCCGGCACTACTACCCTGCCCGCAATGCGAAACAAAAAACGCCAGGGCGCAGCACCCAAAAACAAAAACTCAAACAAACTGGTGTGATTCAAAAAAATAAGGAGCCGCACATCTTTCCACGGGTCTTCGGTATGCGTATGCAGCCAGTGGTTTTCTACGTTGTAAAACAAACGCGACCACAACTTTACCAACGAAAGCAAAAACAAATTAAACAGGCGATTGATAAAATGCACGGGCGGAAATGTAGCGAAGTTCTGCCCTCAGCGGAAATGAATTTTTATTGAACCTTCCCGATAATAGAGGTAGTACTGTATCCTTCCAGATAAGGAATCGTAACTACCCTGCCTCCGTAGCTTTCTACAAATGCAGCACCCACTATTTTTTCCTTTTGCCAATCGCCCCCTTTTACCAGCACATCGGGCTTTATAGCTTGTATTAAATTTTCCGGAGTGTCTTCCGAAAATAAGATAACCGCATCGGTAAAAATATTGGCAGCTAACAGGTGCATTCGGTTTTGCTCGCTGTTTACGGGGCGGCTTTCGCCTTTCAGCCGCTTAACCGATGCATCGGAATTTACGCCTACAATTACCCGTTCGCCCAATGCGGCACAACCTGAAAGCAAATGCAAATGCCCGGCATGAAGAATATCGAAACAACCATTGGTAAACACCATGCGGTCGCCCATGCGCCTCCAAAATTCGATGCGCGCAAGCAGGTCTTTCAGATGAAAGATTTTACCAACGATTCTCTCGTCCGCAATCACGGTTTTGTGTTTAAGGGTTGAGTATTTAACGCGGGTTGGCGGTTCAATATTGCCAGCAAAATAAGGGTAATGGTTCCACCTATTAATATAGATGCCATTTGTGCCGCCCACACCACCGAGCCGAAAGCGTAACCAATGGTTTCATTTACTCCGTAAAGCAATAGCACTTGTTGTATGAATAACGGATAAACCCCTATACCACCGGGAGTAGCCACTATGGCAAAGCCGCCAAAAAACAAACAAGCCATACCCGCAAAAAAGCCTATCCCTGTGGTTTCGGGCAAAGCAGGAAAACTGAGGTATATCATTAAGTAATAGCATACCCAAATAAACAACGAGTGAAAAATAAATTCCACCGGATTTTTTACATACCGTATGCTCTTCAATCCTTCGGCAAAACCGAGTAGTCGTTCTTTAATTATCGCTTTCAACTTTGCAAATCCGTATTTGCGTTGTACATACAGCACTCCGCCCACAACCGCAAGGCCTATAACTACCAACACCAACCATTTTGTAATGTCGAAACCCTCATCGGGGGCAGCTTGTTTGTTCAACACATTTTTTTCGAAGAAAGCAAACAAGCGGTCGTATTCCACTAAAAGCAACACACTGCCTATTATCAGTATCGAAACTAAATCCACAACCCGCTCCACTACCATGGTGCCTATTGATTTATCCAACGGCACATTTTCGTAGCGTGCCAGCATACCGCAGCGGGTAACTTCGCCCAATCTCGGGAAAAACAGGTTGAAGAAGTACATCATCATCACCGAAAAATAGGTGTTCCAGTAGCCGGGCTTGTGTCCGGTTGGTTCCAGTAACTGCCGCCAGCGCTGTGCTCTACTCAGGTTGGAAATTAAGCCCAACATAGGAGCCAGTATTATCCAAAAATAATTGGCGCGCTTAAAGGCATCAATGGTATCCTGCTTTTGGTCGGGAGTCATTTTGCTCACAAACCAAAACACCAAGGCAATTCCCAAACCCAGGGACACAGCGAGTTTAAGGAAATTGAAGAGGATCTTTTTCAAGACTTACGGAGTAATTTGGTTGGCAGCGTTTACATGAACCGTAACAGGCTGAAAAGTTTTATACTCTTCGGTAGTTACAATGGCGTACGAAATAACGATAATGATATCGCCCACCGCCACTTTGCGCGCAGCGGGACCATTGAGGCAAATAATACCCGAGCCACGCTCGCCTTTTATCACATACGTTTCGAGGCGCTCTCCGTTATTGATGTTGACTATCTGCACTTTTTCGTGCTCCACAATATTGGCGGCATCCATCAGGTTTTCGTCAATGGTAATACTGCCTATGTAATTCAAATCAGCCTGTGTAACCGTAGCGCGGTGAATCTTCGACTTGTAAACATTTAACATCATAGCGGGGCGAAAGTAACGGAATTTTGGAATTGGGAATTTTGTGTGCAATACAACCACAATTGCGCTAAAGCAGCATATTGTCAATCAGTCGCACTCCGCCCACTTTAGCTGCAGTAAGGGCAACTAATTTTTTCTTTTTATCTACTTCGGGTTTCAGATTTGTTGCATCGCGAATTTCAAAATACTCTACCTCTACACCGGGCGAGGCAGCCAATTGGCTGTAGCCCCACTTTTGTATAGCAGCAATAGCTGCCTTCGAAGAACTTACTTTTCTCTTTACAGCTTTCAGTGTTTTCGAAATTATCAGCGACTGCTTTCGTGCCTCGTCATGCAACCGCACATTCCGCGAACTCATTGCCAACCCATCCTTTTCGCGCACCGTAGCACAGGTAACTAGTTTGGTTTTCAGTTTTCGCTTTCGTATCAACTCAGCTACTATCAATTGTTGCTGAAAATCCTTTTGCCCCATAAACAATTTATCGGGCTTCACAACTCGCAGCAGGCGCTCCACCACCTGCGCCATACCGTCAAAATGCCCGGGGCGGTGTTCTCCTTCCAGTGTTTGCGCTAAAAATCCAAAATCAATTTTGTTGCTATTGGCAAGCCCTTTCGGGTAAATTTCTTTAACCGAAGGCAAAAAAAGAATATCGCAACCGGCATCGTGCAGCAACTCCACATCGCGGTCAATAGTAATGGGGTATTTCTCGAAATCGGTTTTGTCGTTAAACTGGGTGGGGTTTACAAAAATGCTGCAAACGGTAATGTCGCAGGCTTTTTTGGAGGCTTTTATGAGCGAAATGTGCCCTTGGTGGAGCGCCCCCATAGTAGGCACAAAGCCCACCGAAAGCCCTTCCGATTTTAATCTTTTAAGCTGTTTATCAATTAGTTGTATGTGTTTTTGCAAAACCATTGTTATACTCCGTTAACATTAAAGATGCAGTAAACTTTGGGTTTTTTCGGTTTTTTGTTATTATCTTTGCAGACCGTTTGAAAGCACACCTAACGAAATCATTTTTCTCACACAAACCAATTCAATAATATGGAAAAAAGAAGAATCCTAATTATTACGCAGGAGATGGACCCGTATTTGGCGCTTACCGAGGCTTCGAAGATTACCAACGAGCTTCCAAAATACATGTTGGAAAGCGGCATGGAAATCCGTGTATTGATGCCCAAGTTCGGAACCATTAACGAAAGACGCCACCGTTTGCACGAAGTGGTGCGCCTTTCAGGGATTAACGTAATTATAAATGATGAGGACTTTCCGTTGGTAATTAAGGTAGCTTCTTTGCCGGGCGCCCGTTTACAGGTTTACTTCTTAGATAACGAAGACTTCTTTAAACGCAAACTGGTGTTCCACGATGAGAACAACAAGTTTTTTGACGATAACTCCGACCGCATGATTTTCTTCTGCAAAGGAGCGTTGGAAACCGTTCGCAAATTCGGATGGGCACCCGATATTATCCATTGTTTCGGCTGGATGACCAGTTTAATTCCCATGTACTTGAAAACAACTTACAAGGATGACCCTGTGTTTGCCAATGCCAAAGTGGTGTACTCGGTGTTCGACAACGAGTTTAAGGATACGCTGAAAAGCGATTTTGCTACCAAACTTGCCATTAGCGAAGATATTTCGAAAAAACATGTGGACTACTTTAAAGCAGGCGACAACACCAGTTTGCTGATTGGCGGTTCGCAGTTTGCCGATGCCTTAGTAGTTGGCGACAGTTTAGATGCCAAAGTTTCGAGCCATTTGAAAAAATCGAAAGGCAAGAAAGTTTTAAAGATTGCCTCCAAGCAGGAAACGCCCGTAAATATTTTTGGTGAGTTCTACCAAAATATCATTAACAACTAAGCGTTTGTGAGCAATATAGTTTTATTTGCGCGGTGATTAACAAAAACGCTCAGGCGATTCTCAAATACATTTCCTTACAAGCATCAGCAGTTTTACTTTGCTGGTGCTTGTTTTCTTTATCGGGGTGTAAAGAACCTTTGATAGAAGACACCAACCTGCTTACAGGCGATGACAACCTGAATCTGGCGAAAGACACCTTCTATTTGCGCTGCTTTTCGGAGTTTCAGCAACCGCTTAATTCGAACGGAGTTTCGGTAGGTGTGTTAGGGAACATGACCGACCCGAATTTCGGGAAAACCTTTGCCGGATTTTACACACAGTGCCGTTTAAGCGCCAACAATGTTTCGTTTGGTACAGGTGCGGTTTTAGATTCGGCTGTTATCACATTTGCCTACAACGGCAAGTACGGCAAATTCGACCAACCGGTGAATTTGGCAGTGTATGAACTCAATCAGGATTTGGTGGATTCGCTCACTTACAAAACCACCGATGCTTTCAGCGTAAACATTCCTCCCGTTGGAACGCTCAACAGTTTTGTTCCGAATACTACCGACAGTATTCATGTATATGGAGTAAGCTATCCGGCACATTTGCGTATTCCGCTTACTAATTCGTTCGCCAATAAAATTTTGCTGGCAGACAGTTCGTATTTGGTGGACAACACTTCTTTTCTCGCTTTACTGAAAGGCTTATATGTTACTACTGCATCGAATCCCACCGGAAACGGTTTGCTGTATTTAACATTGGCTTCACCGCTTTCAAAAATTACGCTCTATTACCACAATGCCGATGAAGATTCGCTGAGTTATGATATTCCGGTTTCGGGCGTGCGGGTAAATCACTTCGATAATATTTATACCGGCTCGCCAGTTTACACTTCGGTTAATTCGCCCAATGTAAACGGTGAAACCAAAATGTATGTGCAGGGAGGGGCAGGCGTAAAAGGGAAAATTCAGTTTCCCGATTTAGATAGTTTGCCCAAGAAAATTTCCATCAATAAAGCCGAATTGATTTTATCGCAGTCGGCTGGCGATACGGCTTATTCCGCACCGCTTGTTTTAGATTTGTTCAGAATAGACGAAACCGGCACTGCTCAAAAACTGGAGGATGATGGGTTGGCGCATTTCGGAGGTATTCGTGTTACCGAGTCGGTAGATGGCGAAAGCATCATCCGCTATAAGTTCAACATCAAAAAATATTTTCAAAAACTGATTGAAGGAAAGTATCCGAACAACGGTTTCTATCTGCAAATTTTGGGAGCCAATTCCAACACCGAGCGGGCAGTTATTGCCAACTCTTCCACAGATGAGAAATACAAGATAACTTTGGTGGTTACTTACACTAAACTGTAAAATTATGTGCGGCATAGTAGCATATATCGGTCATCGCGAAGCGTATCCGATATTGATAAAGGGGTTGAAACGGTTAGAGTACCGCGGTTACGACAGTGCCGGTGTGGCGCTGCTGAACGGCAATTTGAACATCTACAAAAAGCAGGGCAAAGTAGCCGACCTGGAAGAAACCGCCAGGAACAAAAATGTATCGGGCAATTTGGGAATGGGGCATACCCGCTGGGCAACACATGGCGAGCCTAACGATGCCAACTCGCATCCGCACCTGTCGCAATCGGGCGAAATTGCCATTATACACAATGGCATCATTGAAAACTATGCTACACTTAAAGAGGCACTTACCGACCGAGGACATCAGTTCAACAGCGATACCGACACCGAAGTGCTGGTTCACTTGATTGAGGATATTCAACAGAATACATCATCCAGTTTGGAAGAAGCCGTTCGTTTGGCGCTGCATGAAGTGGTGGGTGCTTATGCCATTGTCATTATTTCGAAAAACGACCCTACCAAATTGATTGGCGCACGCAAAGGCTCGCCATTAGTGGTAGGAATTGGCGATGGAGAATTTTTTATGGCTTCGGATGCCACACCCATTATTGAATACACCAAGAACGTAACGTATTTGAACGATGGTGAAATGGCGTTTATAAAGGAAGGCTCCCTTACCGTAAAAACGATTGATAACGTTGAAAAAACGCCTTACATACAAACGTTGGAAATGAATTTGGAGGCGATTGAAAAAGGCGGTTATGAGCATTTTATGCTCAAAGAGATTCACGAGCAGCCGAAGTCCATTCTTGATTCATTACGTGGACGATTTGACCCGGCTACGGCTTCGTTTGCCATGCGTAGTCTGAAGGAGTACGAAGGAAAAATTAAAAACCTCAACCGCATTATTATAGTAGGTTGCGGCACATCGTGGCATGCGGGTTTGGTGGGCGAGTATTTGTTTGAAGACATTGCCCGCATTCCGGTTGAAGTGGAATACGCTTCCGAATTTCGTTATCGCAATCCGGTTATCAATGAAGATGATTTGGTGATAGCCATTTCGCAATCGGGCGAAACGGCCGATACCTTGGCAGCCATAGAATTAGCCAAAGAAAAAGGGGCTACTATTTTCGGTTTGTGTAACGTAGTGGGTTCTTCCATTCCGCGTGCATCACATGCAGGTGCCTATACCCATGCCGGACCCGAAATTGGCGTAGCTTCTACCAAAGCATTTACAGCACAAGTAGCAGTGCTCACTTTGTGGGCACTCGGTTTTGCCGAGTTGCGCGGAAAGGCTTCTAAGCAGCAGTTACGCGAAGCATTTCTTCAGTTAGAAGCAATCCCCGAAAAAGTAGAGAAAACGCTGCAATGCGAAACCAAAGTGATTGAAATTGCCAAAGTGTTTAAAGACGCTCATAACTTTCTTTATTTAGGAAGGGGATACGGTTTCCCTGTAGCATTAGAAGGGGCATTAAAACTGAAAGAGATTTCGTACATACATGCCGAAGGTTACCCCGCAGCCGAAATGAAACACGGACCCATTGCTTTGATTGACGAAGCCATGCCCGTAGTTGTTGTTGCCACAAAAGGCAACATCTACGAAAAAGTAATCAGCAACATACAGGAAGTAAAAGCCCGCAAAGGAGTAATAATTGCCATTGTTACCGAAGGGGACGATAAGGTTTCAAAAATGGCTGATTACACGATTGAAATTCCGGAAACCGAAGAATACCTGGAGCCGTTAGTAGCTACCATACCGCTGCAATTATTATCGTATCATATTGCGGTAATGCGCGGTTGCAATGTTGACCAACCGAGAAATTTGGCAAAGTCGGTTACGGTGGAATAGTGGTTTTATTGCCCTGTCTCTGTCAATTCCTTATACACTATAGATGATATATCACCTATAATTTTTGCTTGCGTTTTGAAATCAGTTCCGCGTGTCATAACACAAAGCAAATACGGTGCACCTGAAGGAGGGTAAACAATACCGCAATCATGCAACTGTTTAACATTAGAATCGGCATATCCTCTTTCTCCAAATTTGTGCGAAACCACAACCCCCTTTGGCAATCCTGAAACAATGCCGTCTTTATAATTGGTGGTACTCAAAATTTCCAAGGCTTTTTCCGATAATTCTCTGTTCAGGTAGGTTGCGTTATACAAAATTCGGAAGAAGGATGAATAACTGCGAACAGACATAAAGTTTTCGGTAACGTATCCGGGAATAAACAGCCCCAAATCGGTAACTACTTTATTAAAAAACTCATCGCCAATCTGCATAAACATCAGATTTTTTGCTTCGTTATCTGAGTGCTCTATCATTCTTCTCAACAAATCTTCAACTGTATATGAGTTTCCGGTTTGAATCATCTGCTTGTCATCAATGTTTTGAGTGAACTCATCAACCGGGCGTTCATAAAGTATTTTACGCGATAAAAGTCCCTGGTCGCTTTCCGCCTTTTTCAATACAGCAATAAGCACCGGCACTTTGAGCAAACTTGCCGGAGAATAATTTTCATTCTCATTGATGCCTATCCACGGTCCGTTGTTTAAATCACGGAAATATATGGAGATGATACTGGCACTTCTTTCGTTCAGCTTTTCATTGATATACTCTTGTACTTTTTGCTGAAGAATTGTAACTTTTGTGCCTTTGGAAGACCGATAATTGTCGCATTCCAATAGCGGATTGATGTAGCGATATCCTCCTCCGCGTAATTCAGTCAGATGATCTTCGGTCTCTTGATTGTTCTCGTTTTCAGAAGAAGTGCCCTGTATAAATTTTCCCGTAAAAAAACCGGCTACGGCAAATACAATAGCAACAATAACAACCAAATAAATTTTACCGTCAATTTTGCTTTCAGCTTTTTGAGGGGCTTTACCTTTCATTATCTTTTTGTTGAGCGGTTGCAATAATCGGACGAACTACATACTTCTCAAAACAACAGATTAACTCATTAACCCGTTAAAACAAGATGACATTTGCTGTCAGTGTAATTCTTCTAACTGCTTTTATTTCGCAGTTGAAAACCTTTCTGCAACGGCATTCCAGTTTATTACATTGTAGAACGCCCCCACATAATCGGGTCTGCGGTTTTGGTAGTTAAGATAATAGGCGTGCTCCCATACATCCAGTCCTAAAATAGGCACTCCTTTTACTTCGGCAATATCCATAAGCGGGTTATCCTGATTGGGGGTTGAGGTTACTACCAATTTACCGCCACTAACTACTAACCACGACCAACCCGAACCAAAACGAGTAACAGCAGCTTTTGAAAACTCTTCTTTAAATTTATCGAACGAACCGAAAGCGCCATTGATAGCTTCTGCCAAAGCACCTGTGGGTTCGCCACCTGCATTGGGTGCCATAATTTCCCAAAACATGCTGTGGTTCCAATGCCCTCCGCCATTATTGCGAACAGCTGGAGACAGTTTTGAAACGTTGGCAAGTATTTCTTCCAACGATTTATTTTCCCACTCTGTACCCTGTATGGCAGCGTTCAAATTATTTACATAAGCTGCGTGGTGTTTGCCATGGTGTATCTCCATAGTGCGGGCATCAATATGCGGTTCTAAAGCATTGAAAGCGTACGGTAAGTTTGGTAGTGTAAAAGCCATAGTATTTTGTTTTTGCGATTTAAAAATGGAGAGCAATATTAAACAAAACAACCTTACCGTTTTCCCTTAAAAAACTCGGTCATTAACAAAGCACAATCATGTTCCATTACCCCGTAAACAACTTCGGTTTTTGGATGAAGAATATGTTTCCCCACTTTTAAAAAACCAGCCTTGGAGTCCACCGCCCCAAACACCAGTCTGCCAATACGCGCCCAGCGCAAAGCGGCTGCACACATTACACACGGTTCCAGCGTTACGTACAAAGTGCATTCTTCTAAATACTTACTGCCAAGATAATTGGCTGCTGCCGTAAGCGCCAGCATTTCGGCATGGGCGGTTACATCTTTCAGTTTTTCGGTTTGGTTGTACCCTTTTCCAATAACCCGATTGTTGCTCACCACAATCGCTCCTACGGGCACTTCATCGTCTTCGTACGCATAGGCGGCTTCCTTTAAAGCTAATCGCATAAAATACTCATCATCGAAAATCATCAGGTTGCCTTTTTACGTACAATAAAAACATATCCCGCCAAAGCGGGCAACACCAAATTGATAAACCAAACTAACAATGTAGCACTTAAAACCGCAACACTATTGGAGTTGAAATCTTTAAACACATAAAGCGCAGCACTGCCACGGAAACCGGCATCGAACACAGGCAAAAAGGGAGAAAAGCTTTGCACTAACAGCAGCATTCCGTTATGGGTGGTGAGTAACAATAAATCATCGCTAACACCCATAAACATAAATGCAAGCACATATTGCACTAAGTAAACTCCATACCTGAAAAAAGAAAGCAGCAGCACTAAACTTTGCCTCTCAATACTTGGCAAAACATTGTTTGGTACAGTTATTTTATATGGAAAGCAGGATTGGGCGGCAAGCAGCAATCTGTTCAATACATCGAACCGGAAATAAAAAAACAAAAAAGCAACGCTTACGCCCAAAGCCACACCCTGCAAAAAAGAATTGCCCAAAAACGAAAGACAAAAAACACCGCAAACAAGCGTTACTGTTGTTTGTGCAATACCGCCTATCGCACTCAGGTAAAAAACTTTTGTACCGTTCTCTCTTCCCGCATACATCACCCTACCAATAAACTCCCCTCCGCGTGCAGGCGTTGCAAAGCCGAACGTTACACCTGCTAATACCCCTTTCAGTAAATCAGCAAATGACAGCTTTTCCTCTTTCAGCAACACTTTCCACTTAAAGGTTTCCAGCAACCAGTTTACCGGCATAAGCAGCAAAAGAAAACACAACAACCATGCGTTACTTTCGCTTAATTGTTTGCTAAACGCTGCGCCTTGCTCCTTAAAATCATTTTTAAGAAATAGTGTATTGACAAGAAACCAAACAAGTAATACAAACAATACTGCTTTTGTTACTGCCCAAATAATTTTTCTGTTAGGAAGTTGCATCGAACTGTGGGTTACGAATGTAACATCTTGTGCCTGCCGCTAAACCTTTTACTTTTAAATCGTGAACAAAAAAAATCCCATAATACTCGGCATTGACCCCGGCACCTTAGTGTTGGGTTACGGCATCATTGAAGTCGACAAGCAAAAATTAAAGTTGCTGAGTATGGGGGTAATTCACCTGAGTAAGTACGAAGACCCTTTAGAAAAACTCAAAATTATTTATGAAAAAGTGCAGAGCATTATTGAACACTACAAGCCAATAGCCTGCGCCATCGAAACTCCGTTTTACGGCAAAAATGTGCAGAGCATGCTAAAGCTGGGAAGGGCACAGGGTGTAGCTATTGCATCGGCACTTACCAACGGAGTGGAAGTGTTTGAATACTCCCCCAAAAAAATAAAGCAATCGGTTACAGGTAATGGCAATGCCTCAAAGGAACAAGTTGCCGCCATGCTGCAACGGCTCATAAACTTTGAGTTGCAACCAAAGTTCTTAGATGCCACCGATGGTTTGGCGGCTGCGGTTTGTCATCACTTTCAAAGCAAAGCAGGTGATATAGCTGCTTCGAAAAAAGTAGCGGGTTGGGGTGAATTCATAAAGCAAAATCCGGCTCGCATCAGGTAAGTGTTTATTGCAAACTGTAATACAAAAAAGCATAACAGGCAATAAACAAACACACCAAGTAAAACACCCCAAACACCATTAAAACCATCTGTTTCAACATTGAATCGTCCATGGTAATCAGATTTTGTAATACGAAATTAGAGGTGTCTTTTTGCATCATTTTCCCGTTTCCAAGTTTTTGATTTGCCAATCAATAGAAAAGTGGCTTTTAAAATTTTGAATTTCAGGGTTTTATAAATTTATAAATGCCCCATTTTTGTTTTCTGTTCATAGTAATGAGTATTATTATCCAATCAAACTCAATTTAATTATTAAATCATTGATTTTAAGATGTTTATATTTTGCATTATGTCAATAAATTGTGAATTTGATTAAACGCAGTTTTGCGGCTTGATGTACTATCTTTGCATCGCTTATAAGCAGCATTAACATGCAGCAAGACGAACTTTTTCTACTTATCAAATCGCTCACCAAAAACGAGAAAAAGTTTTTTACGCAATACGTCAATCTTTACGAAAAAAACGGTAGCCCAGTTTACCTGCGCCTCTTCAACTTTTTGAATGATGAAGCGGAGTATGATGAAGAAAAAATTTTCAAAAAATTTCGCGATAAAAACTTTCGGAAAAACTACGCGGTTACGCGGCATTACCTCAAAAATCTTATCATAAAAACGCTTCGGCACAGCGAGTTGACGGTGCGCGAAGAAAGCGACCTTACGGTTTATGTGCTTGACATAAAACGCCTGATGGCAAAAGGGCTTTTCGGTATGGCGAAAAAGATGATTGAAAAGCTGAAAACAGAAGCCTATGCCGATGAAAAACTCATGGACATTATTCAACTTATTGCCATGCAGCGCGGGTTGGTTTCAATGGGGTACTACCGCCACGAACCTGAAGTAAGTTTAGATAAACTGGATGAAGAGGAAGAACTGCTGCTTGAGCGCATCACCGAACTTCGGAAAGTGATGAATGCACTCATTAAACTCTACAGCCTGATGCATTTCGAGCTGAATGTGCTGCCTACCGAAGTGCTGGCTGAAATAAAAAAATTAGGCGACACCCCCTTACTCAAAAGGCCCGATGAACTGCGAAGCGCCAAAGCCAAACATTCGGCTTTGCAATTTTGGGCATTGTACCACAGTGCCTTGGGCGATTACGCATCGTACCTGCTTTGGGCAGAAAGAAAACTCGCCTTTGCCGAGAGCGAAGGCTTGCCTCATTCTCCCTCTGTTAACTGGAAAATTCTAGCTTACAATCACTGCCTCTCCGCTTCCTTTCTCACCAAAGATTACAGCCGCTTTGAAATGCATCTGCAATACCTTGAAAACTTAGAACTGCAAAGCAGCTTTCACGATGCCGAACTTTTTCAAACGGTAAGTATTTACGGTTTGCTGTATCATCTTCACTTTTATAATCCCGAAAAAACTGAGCGTTACATTGCATACTCAAAAGATGGAATTACGCGACTGACCCCTTTTTTGCGAAAAGTATTTGTTTATACACTGCGAACATTGATTGCTTACGCGTATTTGCGGCTTGGCAAATTAGATGACTGCATGAAAGAAGTAAACGACCTGCTGGCGCTAACCAATGGCGAAACACGCAGAGATTATCTGGGGCATGTAAAAATCATTAACCTGATGTTGCGTTACGAAATGAAGGAAGGTATTTATCTTTCGCACCTAATCAAAAACACGTACCGTTATTTTGCAAGCTACTTGTACGCCACACCGCTTCACCAGTTGGTAATAGCTTACTTGAAAGAAGCTCTCAAAACAAAAACCCGTCAGGAGTTTGCAAGGCTTAACGACACATACACCGAACTACTCTCAAAAACGCGCTTTCCGCCCACCGAAGCCGATATGGCATTAGCTATGATGATTGAGGATTACATTAAATCAAAAAGCTCAGATAAAGCGGGCAATTGATGCCGCAATACTTTCCATTTCAGCTTTTTCCAATTTCAGTTTCGGGCGGCTGAAATCAATGTCGTGTACCGACTGCAACGGAACCAAATGCACATGCGCATGCGGCACTTCTAAGCCTACTACGGCAACGCCAACGCGCTTCGATGGAACTGCTTTATCAATAGCCTTAGCTACCTTTTTGGCAAAGCGCATTAACCCTATATAGGTTTCATTGTCCAAATCGAAAATATAATCCACTTCCTTTTTGGGAATAACCAAGGTGTGCCCTTTGGCAAGCGGAAAAATATCGAGAAAGGCAAGATAGTTTTCGTCCTCTGCCACTTTATAGCAAGGTATTTCTCCGTTTACAATGCGCGTAAAAAGCGAAGGCATGGGAAATCAAATACTGATTTTCAGAATTTCAAACTCCATGGCACCTGCAGGTGTTTGTGCAGTGGCAATATCGCCAACCGATTTTCCGAACAGCGCTTTGCCAATGGGCGATGTAACCGACAATTTATTTTCTTTCAAATTGGCTTCCGCCTCGCTCACCAAAGTGAAACTCATTTTCTTGTTCAACTTTTTGTTGAGCACTTCAACGGTTGAAAGAATACCGGCTTTTGAAGCATCCAGTTTGCTTTCATCCATAATGCGGGCGCTGGCAAGTTTAGTTTCCATTTCGGCAATTTTTGCTTCTAAGTGTCCCTGCTCTTCCTTTGCAGCATGGTACTCGGCATTTTCCGACAGGTCGCCTTTTTCACGCGCTTCGGCAATGGCTTTTGCCACTTCCTGCCGCTTAACGGTTTTCAGGTATTTTACTTCTTCCGCTAATTTTTCGTACCCCTCTTTGGTCATGTAAAATATGCCCGACATGATAAGTGTGATTTACTTGTTTGTTAATGAAAAAACAAGACGCCCCCGTAAGAGAGACGTCTTGAAAATGAAACGAAATTATGAATTATAGGTTAAATCGCAAGCCCATGGCATGAGTACCCATGAACGTTTGTGTGGCGCGGAAAGAGTAGTCAATACCCAAGCGTGGACCGGAGCCATCTTTCTTAAACGGTATATCAACCGACATGCCCGCAGCCAATCCGGTGTAAACGTTCAGGCGGGTTTCTTTTTTAAACTGCCCTGTTTCGAAACGGTAAGCCGCACGCAACATCAGTATTTCGCGCCAGCCGAATTCTAAGCCTACTCCATAGTGGTCGTAACCGAAAGCGTTGGAAGCAAAATTAGCTAATGCGGTAATGCGATAATCTTGCTTAAACACCTTTGGCTCTACTTCTTTCTTCTTTCCCATCCAAAAATCGTAAGCGGCACCAATGTTCAACTGCGTAGGCAATTCAAATTTGTTCGATTTATTTTCGGCAGTTAATTGGTAGGTGTTCGATGAAACCACCTGTACCGAAGTAGCCAAAGCATCGCCACGGAATTTCATGGGAGTTCCCACATTGCGAAGCGAAACACCAAAGTGAATATTATCCTTAGGTCCGGTTACATACTGCAAACCTGCGTCAATTGCAAAGCCGAAAGCGTTGAGGTTACCAAGGCTTTGGTTGATAAGGCGAACGGTTGCTCCCCCGTAAATACTGTTCGAAAAAACCTTTGCATACGAAATACCGATGTTTAAGAAAGTTGGGCGGTATGTTCCCAATCCACCTTCGGGGCTTTGCGTAGTGGTTCTTTCAATAGTACCAAGGTTAAGCGCTTGTATAGATAGCGCTATAGTGTTGGTTTCTTTAAAACCTTGTGCTATACCCGCATGCGTTACTCCCACACCCGATCCTTGTAACCACAAAGTATAAGCAGCCACCACTTCAGTTTTGCGGATTTTTGCCAAGCCGGCAACGTTTAATCGCTCCGACTCCAAACCACGAATACTCGCAGTGTTCATTGTCCAAAAGCCCGATGAGCGCGCCCAGCCGTTCATGAGTAATTCGTAAGCACCTGCTTCGCCTCTTCGGTCGGGGTTACCGGCATACACTGTGGTAGCTCCCGTAAGCACTACTCCTGATAATATCGCTAAAAGTTTCTTCATACCGTATTCTTTAAATTGCTTTTAGAAGTTGGATGTATCGGACGGACGAATTGCCCCGAACCATTTTAATGTGCGCTGCCCAATACCGGGTGCCTCTACATGGAACAAATAAATACCGCTCGAAATGGTGATACTCTTATCGTTCTTTAAATCCCATTCCACCGAGTTGTCAACGTTAATGTCTGAAACACTTGCGCCATCGCTTATTTCAATGCGCTTGTTGGTAGCAGGGTCAATATCAATAGCGCGCGACAACCTGCGGATAAGCGTGCCATCTAATGCATAAATAGTAATGTTACATACATTAGGCAGGTTGGTTATTTTAACCTTGTTGGAGTTGGCATCGGTTTCATACTCTGAGTATGCCAAATAAGGGTTAGGTACAATGCGAATTAAATCCAATGCATTTTTTGCCACTTCCATTTCCTTTTCAGTGGCACCCATTCCTTTAGTACTAAATTGGTACCTCGGTAGCGAATCAATAAAGCTGCTGGAGATAGTTGCCATTCGGTTGTAAGGCTTTTCTACACGCAGTTTTACAGTAACCTCCGAAGGCGGAATGTATTTTACACCATTGGCATCGGCCGCAAAGCTGTAGCCTGGTGTTACATACGGAATGGAAGTCCACATTAAGGAGCGGTAAAACGGAGTTAAGGCAACAGGAATAATAAACGGATTCGAAGTGCCTATCACAAAGTTGTTTGTGAGCAATTGTTGGGCAGCATCCCCTTCATCGTACTTTGTTTCCATTACATAGATAAAATGCTTGCCCCCGAAGTACGGCAACTGACTTATCATTTGCCCGGGGAAGGTAATAGGACCAAAAACCTTATCGGTAGGGTTCCAAAGCATATCGCGTCCGTTTTGGTCGCCCATGTCGGAACTTTCACCAAAGGCAATGTTCAGGCGCTCACCGGTTTCAATGTTAATAGCATAACCCGGAAACCACGAACGACCAATATCGCTTGGGTCATCTACCAAGTAATCTCTGGTGTTCGGATTATTCCAGTTTTTAGAGCGCGCCATGCGTATTTGTCCTTTGCGCGAGTTGGCTCCGTTGGGCGATAGTAATGCACCCTGGTTTATACCTTCATCTTCGCCTGTTTCAAATACAATGCAACGGCTCCACTTGCTCTTGTCGGGAGTAATTACAATGTCAACACTGGCTAAGCGGTCTAGTGTGTTTTGCGGTGGAACCGAAGTGGCATAGTTTCTCCATTTAAACCCGGGACCATACACAAAAGGCGGTTTGCCATCGGTAAGTTCCTGTGTGCTCAGGTTTTTCTTGGCATAGTTTGGCGTTAAGCAGTATGGCGCCCATGTTCCTTCCAAAATATTTTCGAAGACTTCGTCCGGATCTGAATAAACGTCCGGTGAAGTTGGCGGGGTAACGGCAGTATAGTACCAGTTATCATCAAAAGCTAACGATGCATTTTTTGTAATGGGACTAGGGCTTGCCGGGTCGTAATAATCAGTTCCTGAACGAATCCAATTGGTTGGAGTGGTTGTTCCCTGATCTTGCACAAAACTCAACCAACGCTCAGTTGGTATTTGGTAAGTAATAGATGATTGTGAAACACCATACACACTACGGGCGGGTGAACCTGAACTTTGAGGATAGTTAGCAGGAAGATTATACACGGGCGCTGGAGTTCCCAACTTAATAGAGAAGCCGTATTCATTGCCCCCGCTTACAATTTGCTGCTCGTAAGGGCGGTCGAGTGTGCGCTCACTCCAAATGGTGTCGTTATCGGTAATGTTATGCAAAAACCAACGGGTTGATGTACCAATGTTTGTTCCGGGGGTTTCTACAAACTGTATTTCAAAATCGGCTTCCTTGAGTACAACGGGATCGGTTACTTTAAAGCCTATCGGGTCGAAACCTTTGGTATAAGTAAGTGTATCGGAAAAAGCGTAAAAGCCTGAGTTGAGAATTTTCTCAACAGTTTCTGCCGTAAGGTTAAGGTTATTGCCACCGTTACCTTTTCCTTCTATCCGCTTCACTTCTACTCCTTCGCCCCATTTGGCATTTAGCACTGTACCTCCGTTACGCGAAGTGGTAATATGCGGTACGGCAGAGTAAATTCTGAAGTTTGAACGCCCTTGTAAATAAGGAGTTAACTGCCCCCCGGCTAAAGGATTGCCCGGGTCGTACGTTTTGTAGTTATTATGCGCGTAAGCAATAGCCGTGTAGTAATAGGTTTTGTGGTTTACCAATTTGTTGCTGGTTCCGGTTGCAAACAAATCGGTTTCTATTTTAAATGAAGTAGTAACGCCTTCATTTTTGCCATCCACTTTCAATACAGGAACAAACAAGCCGAGTGTGGCATCCTTAACATAGTTAACTACTTTAGAAACACCATTCTTAACGTCCACCTGTGCTACTAAGCGTGCTTTGGTGGGGTCATCTAAATCGGTAGCCGAAATAGAACCGTTAGCTACTTGGTAAAGTTTGTACCCTTCAAAAGTATAGGTTGAATCGCCATTGGTTCCCGCAGTAGTATAAATAGCCTGTGCCACACTTCCGTCCACCTGGTCGTAGCCTTCGCCAAAGTTGTTGGTTCCAACTTCGTTAATAAAATTGATGATAAGCGAATTACTTAACTCGCGGATGTTAAGTGTAGGGGCACGCGGACCATCCACCAACTTAAAGCAGGTGTTGAACAATGCCTGTGCTTTATCATCGGCAGGACCTATTGTAGTAGCAAAATTAGGTGGAACTCCTACCCCTCCCGGAGGGCGAACAAACACCACCCCTACGGTTACAAACTGAGGTGCTCCGGGCAAAAGTGTAAACGGACCCGATGTTTGCACCATCCTTCTATCGCCCGACTGCTGACCGCTGGTGTGGTCAGACCATGCATTGGGGTCAATAGGATTACCGGGGAAAATAAATTTTGTTGGTGAGCCTGTGTTGTAACCCGTTCCTCCTTGTGTAAACGGTGTACCATCGTTCCAAAAGCCGGTCATATAGTTGCGGTAACCGGCAGCTGATGAAGGGTCAGCCATTGGGAACGCAGCTCCGTTAATAAAGTAAACGAATGAGGATAGGCCTAACTGCTGTCCGCTGTCGCTCAAAGGTCCTTCAAAGAAATCTATTCCTATAAGGGCGTGCTCCGAGCCGTAACCGGCAACTCCCTGACAGTCTATATCGGGTGTTTCACCATCATATACAATACCCAGGTTGCGGGTAGTATCGCAACCAACGCGGTCGTTCGAAAAGCAGCCCAAGTCAGGGTCGGACCACTGAGAGATATACGTTTGACGCAATGGGTTCGATGATTTGTTGATGATTTCATACTTATAGAAAGTCATGTTGTTAATCTCATCGGTAGTTTGGAAAGCAAACGCCAATGCGTTTATCTGTACACCTATTGCCTGTCCGTTCGATTCGGTATGCAGGTTTCCCACATCGTTAAAACACCAGAAAATCATTTGGTCGGCATAGGCTTCTGCCTCGCCATTGCGGCAGGGAATGTAAGGGTAGTCGCCCTTTAACGGGTCGTAAACTCCGTCATTGTCAACATCCTTAAATGGTGCCATGTTATCGTTAATAATAAATGTTTCGCCAACCAAACTGGGGTCGCTGGCAAGGTAGGGGTTGTCCTTACCGGGCCAAGCCAATACGTCTTTGGGTATGTCCGCCAATGTGGTTGCGGAGCCTTTCAGCATATAAGCAGCTTGTGCTTTTTCGATGTTAGCGCCATACACATTAAAAAAGCGGTCGTACTTATTACAGGTAGCCTTATCAACTGTTCCGCCTACTACCGGGCCGGGCCAAAAATCATCACCGCCCTGACGGTAGCGCTGTGCGGCACACTTCAGGTTACCGCCCGCATCGAAACCAGTAATCCATATAGCTCCGGCAAAAAGCGCATTCAACGATGCTCCCGTTCCGTCACTTTTTGGTACCTGGTAGCGTGCTTCCGATAAATTCCACCACATATCGCCACCGGTAAGCAAACGGGCGCGCACGTTGTTAATATCCATATCGAACTGGGCAATGGGCGAAGCGCAATCGCCTGCTTCGTTTTTAAAACTTGCCGTTTTCGAAGGTTTCTTCGTAGGATTTTTTACCTCTTCTCTTGCCAGAGCCGCAGTGCTCACGAAGCCTAGCCCCGCCAATAGCACCGCATTTAATACCATCCTTTTCATGGTTGCTGTTTTAAGTGATTAATGTTTTCGTTCGGTTCTTTATAGTGTTCAATTAAAAACTAAATATGGCTCCCAGGAATATTCTTCTCGGAAGACTGTAATTATCGGGGCGATTGATATACGCGGCATATTGGTCGCTGTACGCCTGCGGGTTAAGTGCCGACTGAATGGCCGAAACACTTGCCGGAGCGCTCAGGAAGCCGTCATCGCTCGGAGTACCGGTGTAGCGATAAACTCTAACCGGGTTACGTGTATCAAGCAGGTTCTGTATTTGCAAATAAATTTGCAGTGCCAGTTCGCGCTTGTCTTCTTTTTCTTTTTTCTTGCCTGCCAGTATCACAAAGTCTTTCCATACACGGAAGTTTACACGGAAATACCAAGGCAACCTTGCTCCGTTAATAGAGCCTTTGGTAATTGGTCTGCCGGGCTGTCCTTCCAAGCCTTCGGGTGTAGCGGCTACCTGCTCGGTGTAAGGTGTTCCGGAGCGGGCGTTCAACTGTAAGTTGATACCTGCATTCGAAAGTATTTGCGAGTTTTTGATGGTAGGTCCGTTGTAGTTTTTGCCGGAACCGTAGCTATAGGTAAGCGACACATTTATCATGTGGCGCGAATCGTAGTTAACGGGGTTAATAGCGCGGAAGTTGGGTTGGTTACTGTTTACCAAACTCAGCTGCGACTGGTCATCGGAACCTGTCCCTTCGGCAAACTGCATGGTGTAGTTTGCTTTCATGCTAAAGTTGCCGGTTCTGCGCATATCAAAATCGAGCGAGAAACCTTTGGTGGTTCCAAAGTCAATGTTTCCGTACGTGATGTAATCTTTAGGATAAGCATTTACAATTTTGCGGATTTGAATCTGGTCGCGGAATTCGCGGTAGAAAGCCGAAAGGGTAACAGCGGCAGTGTTGCTTACACGCTGTTTAAAACCAAGCTCAAAGTCAATGGTACGTTCAGGTTTTAGGTTAGGGTTATTAATGGGTGTTCCGATGTTATCGGCAAAGTACAGATAATCGGTAGGGTCCATAATAGCTCTTGACTGCGGGCGCTGCGAAAGAATATCGTAGTGAGCAAAGAACAATGCACGGTCAGTTAAGTTGAACGAAAACTGTAAACGCGGCATTACAATAATTTTAGGGTCGTAATCTTTAAATGAGCCGTTAGGGTCAAATTTATCGGGGTCCTTTATGTCGGCATTTGCATTTTGCAATAATGGCTGTATGGCACCGGTGCTTGAAGCTGCCGCTACGTTTTTACCGCTGGTTAACTCGTTACCAAAACGGTCGTACCAAATGTTGCCTTTACGGTAACCGGCTACGGCTGTTGGTGCTTTGGCGTTGTCAACATACACATAGTAGTCGCTCCCCATGTTGGAAGGGTGCACCACCGCATTATTGCCCAATGACGAAACCTCGCCAACAGTTTTAATAGGATAGATGGAGAATTCATCTTTTAATACCGATTGGTTGGCATCGAAACGGTCAATACGAACACCTACGTTAAAGGTGAGGTCTTTAAAGTAAAATCTATCGGAGATATAAGCAGCCGTGTAAATAGGGCGGTAAGCGGCAATGGCTCTCTCCAACTCTCCGTCAGCACGTCTTTTGGTAAAGAAATCGTTGAACGAAGGTTGCTTGCCCAAGCGGTTGCCGTATTGGTCGTACCCTCTGTAAAACACCAGTGCTGCACCATCGCCCAGCAAATCTTCGGGCGAGAACATTTTCAGGTTAAGGAAGGTTGGGTCTAATTCATCAATATTGATAAAGTCGGTATTGTTTATAGGCTTGCCCAACGCCTGACGCAGCGACTTATCGAAGAACGACTGCTTTGTGCCATTGTAGAATCTGTTGAATAAAATAGTATCGGTAAGGTAGAACGATGGACGGTTGGGGTCGTTGTAAGCATAGTCCACTCCGTTAATACGTAGCACCGGATTCTCTCTGTCTAACTCTTCTAAATGTTGGTTAGCCAACAAACGGGCACGTTGCCATAAACCGAGTGGCGACACCTGATACTGACGTTGAAAACGCTGCTCGAACTCCACTCCAAACTCGAACGAGTGTTTGTTGCGGCTGGGTGCACCGGGTTTCAAAATGTCGAATGCTCCTTCTAAACGAACACGGTACTGGTCGTTATCGTTATCGTAGCCATAGCCATTGTACTGGCGACCGGTGTTGTACCATATATTATAGATAAGGTTTGAGCGCTGTCCGTTAATGAGCGCCTGGTTTGCCTGAATTTGGAACAGGTTACGGGCAAACTCGTTTTTGTTGTCGCCAAATGTTTGGTAACTGCCATCGGGGTTTACCTGAGCATCTAGCAATTCATAATACTGCTGTGTAAAGCGGGTGCCGTAAGGATTTATGGTGCCCGGAGTAAACAGCACCGAAGTATCCTGATAGCCCAATTGCTTCCATCCGGTTAAAATTTGGTTGCCTACCGCAAAGGTGTCATAACCAAATACGGGCGATTGCAGCGTTTGGTATTTACCTATGTAACCGTAGTTGAATGCATTCCATCCGTGCGATTCATCTTCAAAACTGCGAATGTATTTTTCGTAGTCGAACTGAACAGAGTAGAAAGCGTTCTGGAAGGCAGATGATTTTTTCTTTTTATCGCCATCTTCATCATCTTGCTTGCTTTGTATGTTGTGGGTAAAGCGCCCGAACACACGCCAGTTAAGCGATTTGTAATACGGGTTGTTTTCCGAATTAAAGATGGTGTATTTCTCTACCCAGTCGTGGTAAGTGCGGTAAGTTACCGAGCCGCCAAAGGCAAGGGTAATATTATCGGCAGGGCGAATGTCAAGTCTTCCCGTTCCGCGAAAGTTATTGTCAACCACGTTTGGTTTCGCCTTTATCTTGTACATATCGGAGTAGGTAATGTTTTCCGAGCGCAGGTTAAAGCCTTTGGCAGTTTCCTTTTTCATAAGCGGAAACTGGCGCAATGAGTCCAACACTTCGGGTCGTAATTTCCAAACACCAACAGCCGATGGGTCGGGGTCTTGTTGGCGCAGGTATTCAAACGCAGCAAAAAAGCCCATAATGGTTTTTTTCGACTTGGTTTTTACGATAGGTCCGGTAATCATACCGTTTACCAGATTGTAGCCGTAGGCATCTAAACCTTGGGTGGTTTGTGCTTCGATAGAGCCGTTGAATTGCCCCTGGGGTCCTTTCGAAGTAATGTTTACGATACCACCTGTAGCATCACCGTAACGAGCCGGAATACCTCCAGTAATTACCTGTAACTGTTCAATGGCAGTTGCCGGAAGTGTAGGCACACCGGTTACTTTTACACCGTCAATATAATACTCGGTTCCGTCTTCGCGACCACCTTTTACGTTAATGCCTGCGCCAACATCGCTTTGAAAAGCACCTGCGGTAGTAGCCGCAATATCGGTTACGTTACGGGTGGGCATGTTTGCAATTTCTTCGGCAGTAACCGTGTTTTGCGATGAAGTTTTGCCCGGGTCAATCAACGGAACTTTATACGAAACAATTTCTACCGCGTTCAGTTCTTTGGCAGATGGTTTTAACTGGGCATTTAACCATGTGGTTTTATCGGCATTTACCACAACCCCCTGCTCAATACGCGTAGCATAGCCTACATACGAAAACTGCACATTGTATTTGCCGGGAGTAAGCGGCTTAATAGAGAAGTTACCGTCAAAGTCGGTAGTGGTTCCTCTTCCGGTAGAAACTCCCTTGGCATCAACCAGCACCACGTTGGCAACCGGAACTCCTTCACCGTTTTCATCGGTTACTTTTCCGGAAATTTCACCGTTTTGAGCATACGCAGCGAAAGCGGCAGCTACCAAACTCAACAGAGTAAGTATTTTCTTCATACGCGAATAATGTAGCATTAACAAAAGCGGTCAAAAGTAATTTTTTTCCCGAAACGAATATAAATGATGTTAAAGGGCTTGACTGTACCCAAAACAAAAAATGACACAAAAATGACAATCGGCATTTTTCAGAGGAGAAAAGCTATATCGCTTGATACAACGCGCGGATTTTTTGAAGCAAAATTTCGGCAATTTTTTGTTTGCTTTCGTGTGTCCATCCGGCAATATGCGGTGTGAGCAGTATTCTTTTATCGGCTGCTAACTTTTGAAAAATATCTTGCTCTTCTTCGTTTAGTGTTTGCAGCTTTTCATTCTCCAGCACATCTAAAGCGGCACCGTATATTCTGCCTTCATTTATACATTTAATGAGATGTGCGGTGCGAAGCACTTTACCGCGCGAGGTGTTGAGCAGCCAGAATTTCTTTTTAAAGGAAGAAAGAAAAGCATAGTCAATCATATACTCGGTTTCGGGGGTAAGCGGCAGGTGCAGGCTAAGCACATCGGCTTCGCGGGCAATTTCTTGGGGGCTTGCTTCTTTTACGTGTTCGTTTGCGAAGTTTTTCCGGTACTTATCGTACGCCAGTATACGCACATCAAAGCTGCCAAGCAGTTTGGCAAATGCTTCTGCGGTATTGCCGTACGCCATTAAGCCTATTGTTTTACCCGCCAGTTCGGTGCCGCGGTTTTCTTCGCGGTTCCACTGCCCGCTCTTTACTTCTGTGTTTGCTTTGACAATGTTGTTGAGCAAACAAAGCAACATGCCCAATGCGTGTTCGGCTACTGCGTTGCGGTTTCCTTCGGGCGAATTGAATGCAGCTATTCCTTTTTGCTTAGCATATTCTATATCTATTACTTCTAAACCCGAGCCTGCGCGGCAAACAAATTTGAGCAGAGGTGCTTTGTTGAACAATTCGTTGCCTGCATACACTTTGCTGTTTATTACCAAGCCTTCGTATGCTGCAATTACTTCAGCCACTTGTAGTGCAGTAATATCGGGCAGGTAATCAACCATAAAGCCGTCTGCCCGCAGTCCTTCATATAACAGAGGATGAACGCTGTCGGTTATCAGAATTTTTCGTTTGCTGTTCACGGGTTTATGAGGTTGGTAAGTTCTTCAAACTGCTTTACCGAAAGTTGTTCGGGGCGAAGATTGAACACTTCGTTGGTGAGCAGCGCTTTATCGGTTACTAATTCGCGCAGACTGTTACGCATGGTTTTTCTGCGTTGGTTAAAAGCCGCTTTTACAATGCGTTTGAAAGCGGTTTCGTTGCAGTTTAGTTTTTCGGCTTTCCGTTGCAGTTGTATTACCCCGCTCATTACTTTGGGCGAAGGGTTAAAACACCCGGGCGGCACATCGAAAAGATAGCGGCAGCTGTAATACGCCTGCGTAAGCACGCTCAGCACTCCGTAATCTTTGGTACCGGGGTTGGCGGCTATGCGCTGCGCCACTTCTTTTTGAAACATGCCCGTCATTTGCGTAACGGTTTCCTTGTAATCAATAATGCGGAAAACAATTTGCGAGGAAATGTTGTAAGGAAAATTGCCCACTACGTGCGTGGGGTGTTGCAGAAAACCCAAATCGGTCTGCAAAAAATCGCGGTGAATGATTTTGCCGCGCAGTTGCGGAAAGGTTTGTGCCAAATGTGCTGCCCAGCGGTCGTCTAATTCCACCACATAAAAGTTTTCGGGCTTTTGCGCTAATAAATGCTTTGTAAGTGCTCCCATGCCGGGACCTATTTCTACCACCGTTGCAAAGGCGCGCATATCGCCAATCGCTTCGGCTATTTTTTGCAGTATGTTTTCATCTTTCAGAAAATGCTGCCCAAGCGATTTTTTTAAGTACAGATGCTGCACGGGGCAAATATAAAATCATCGCCCCAACCCTTTGAACATATAAAACCGCTGCCATCCAAATCCCACTTTCCCGTTTATCTTTGCCCGCCTCATGCAAATACGCATTATAAACCGCAGCACCAACCCATTGCCGGCTTACGAAACATCCGGCTCGGCAGGTATGGATGTGCGTGCATTTTTGCAAGAAGAGGTAACGCTAAAGCCCTTCGAGCGCCAGCTTATTCCAACCGGTTTGTTTATTGAATTGCCGCAGGGCTTCGAAGCTCAACTGCGCCCACGCAGCGGTTTGGCTTTTAAGCACGGCATCAGTTTACCCAATTCGCCCGCTACTATCGACAGCGACTACCGCGGAGAAATTAAGGTGGCGCTCATCAATTTATCGAACCAGGATTTTGTAGTTAAAAATGGTGACCGCATAGCGCAAATGATTATTGCCCGCCACGAAACAGCCGAGTGGACAATTACCGAAGAAATTGCCGCTACTACCCGTGGCGATGGCGGCTTTGGCAGCACCGGCAAAAACTAAAACAATGTTTAACCCAAATTATCTTGTTACAGATGTACGTCATTACGCGCGAAGTTTACGAAGCGAAACAATCTCCATAACATTGAGCGGAGATTGCTTCGTCATCCCGATGCAAAAGCCATCGGGATTCCTCGCAATGACGCCTTCTTTTTTGTTTTTACTGAATAACTTATAACCATACTACTACAACAATGAGAATTATAATTCCGATGGCAGGCTGGGGAACAAGGTTACGACCACATACCCTAACTATTCCTAAACCCATGTTGCCCGTAGCCGGCAAACCTATTGTGCAGCGCTTGGTAGAAGACCTGATGGCTTCAACCGACCAAAAAGTGGACGACATTGTGTTTATCATCCGCGAAGATTTCGGAAACACTATTGCCGAACAATTATTGAAAGTAGCTGCCGACTGCGGAAGCAAAGGGCACATCCGGTATCAGGACGAACCCCTCGGCACGGCACATGCCATATTGTGCGCGGGCGATTTTTTGAAGGGCAACATTATTGTGGCGTTTGCCGATACTCTTTTTAAAAGCGATTTCAAAATAAATGCCGCGCAGGATGGCGTGGTGTGGGTGCAAAAAGTGGCTAACCCTGCTGCCTTTGGCGTAGTTAAGTTAAATGACAGCGGTATTATTACCGACTTTGTAGAAAAACCCAAAGACTTTGTTTCCGACCTTGCCATTATAGGCATCTATTACTTTAAAGATGGTGCATACCTACGCAGCGAAATGCAATACCTGATTGATAACAACATCCGCGAAAAAGGCGAATACCAACTCACCAACGCGCTCGAAAACATGAAAGCCAAAGGCGCCCAATTTCACAAAGGCAAAGTGCTCGAATGGCTCGACTGCGGAAATAAAGATGCCACCGTGTACACTAACCAACGCGTACTGGAGTTTATTAAAGAGCAGGAGTTGGTGAGCAAAAAAGCCGTTGTGGAGAATTCCGTAATAGTGCATCCCTGCTTTGTGGATGATGAAGCGGTAATTCGCAACTCGGTGGTGGGTCCTTATGTATCGGTAGGTAAAAATTCGGTGATTGAAAGTTCGGTGGTAAAAAACTCTATTGTGCAAAGCAAAACCATCATAAAAAATAAGTTAATCTACAACTCTATGCTTGGGAATTATGTTAAACTTGAAGGCAGAATGGAAGATTGGAGCATAGGCGACTATAACACCATCATTCAGTAAACTGCCGCTGAAACTTACATTGGTTTTTTCATGAAAAGCACACCCGTTTTACTACTTCTTGCACTCCTCTTTGCTTTCTCGCAAGCCCCGGCACAGCCATCGGGCAAAAAGAAAGGCAAAAAAGAAAAGCACGATAAATCGCAACCCGCCACCCTAAGCGCCAAAGAGCAAACACAGTTAGACCGTTTGTTTCTGGAAGCCGAAAAAGCAAAAGTGATTGAGGATTGGGATGCCGCCATAAAGAATTACCGCGAGGTAATAGCGCTGGCGCCAAAAAATGCCAACGCACACTTTCAGTTGGCGCAAATTTTTTACAGCCAAAGCAAACTTGCCGATGCCGAAAAAGAAGCCTTTGCCGCTGTTAAACTTGACGAAAGCAATAAGTGGTATCTTGAAATGCTCGCCACTATTTATATGACACAGGGCAGAGCCAAAGAAGCCGGTGCCACCTACGAACTCCTCATTAAAAAATTTCCGAACAACCCCGATTACTACCTCAACCTCGCTTACCTGTATTCGCGCTACGGAGTGTTCGACAAAGCCATAAAAACTTATGACTTGTTTGAAAAGAATTTCGGGGTTGATGAACAGGTAGTGCAGGAAAAGAAAAACCTTTACCTGCGTATGGGCAAGTTTAACGAAGCCCTTGCCGAAATAAAAAAACTGACCGATGAATACCCCAACGAGCCGGAGTACATGCTTATGGAAGCCGACCTTTACAAAGCAAAAGGCGACCGCGACAAAGCCCGCGACATTTACAACCGCATTCTGGAAATAGAGCCCGATAACCCGCAGGCGCAGTTAGGCTTGGCGCAACTGAGCCTCCGCACCGACACCCCCGAACAGAAAACCGAAAACCTGAAAGGCATTTTCGAAAATCCGAAAGTGAATATTGATACCAAGGTGAGCATCCTTATTATTTCGTACATACAAATGAATAACGAGGATTCGGTAAAGCGCAAAGAAGGAATTGAACTTGCTCAAATACTCACCCGCATTCACCCCGAAGAATCGAAATCGCACGCTGTGCTGGGTGACATGTATTACATTGACGGGCAAAACGACCAGGCGCTGGAGGCTTACCTTAAAGCGCTTTCGCTCAACAAAAATGTGTTTCAGGTTTGGCAGCAGGTAATGCTCATTTACAACATCAAAAAAGATTGGGACAATGTTTTAAAGGTATCCAACGAAGCCATGGAACTGTTCCCCAATCAGGCAATGATTTACCTGTTTAAAGGCGGTGCCGAAGTGCAACTGAAAGACTACGAAAAAGCGATTAAGAGTTTTTCGAAAGGCGAAAAAATGAGCACCGAAGATTTAAAACTCCGCGCTCAGTTTCTGGCTAATCAGGGCGAAGCTTACCACAGCCTGAACAAACATACCGAAAGCGATGAAGCATACGAAAAATCGCTGAAGTTAGACCCCGAGAACGCTTATGTGCTCAACAACTACAGCTACTACCTCAGCCTTCGCAAAGAAAACTTAGAGCGCGCCAAGCAAATGAGCGCTTACTCCAACAAATTAGAGCCGAACAACTCTTCATTTCTGGACACCTACGCATGGATTTTGTTTCAGTTGGGTAACTACACCGAAGCAAAAGACTGGCAGGAAAAAGCCATGAAAGCCGGAGGCGATAAAAGCGGTACCATTCTGGAACACTACGGAGATATTCTTTTTAAACTCGGCAAAAAGAACGATGCGGTTACCTACTGGAAAAAAGCCAAAGAAGCAGGCGTAGAATCCCAAACCATTGAACGGAAAATTGCTGAGGAGAAATACCTTGAGTAATCGCCAATTTCGGCACAGTTTTTACAATACCGGTTGCATGTTACTCCGTGCTGCAAGTTTTTTGTTGTTCATTGTTGTAAGCAGTCCGCTGCGTGCAGCCGGAAACGATTCACTTACCTATACCTACCGGCAAATTTCCGACAGTGTGGCAGCAAAGCAACTCGGCTACAAAACGCTTTCCATGCGCGCCAAACTGCAATGGAGTACCCCGCAAACTTCGCAGGATTTGCACGCTACCATCCGCATGGCAAAGGACAGCCTTATATGGCTCAGCCTCGGCTCGGGCGGCATTGAAGCTGCCCGCGTATTGCTAACACCCGATAGTTTCCGCATTATTTACAAACTGAGCAACGAGTATTCGATAAAGGAATTTGACTACCTGCGGCAGTGGCTGCTGTTTCCGGTTTCGTTTACCATGTTTCAGCAACTGCTTGCGGGTGAGCGAATAACTATTGATGAGGGCGCTTCGGCAATTACTGCCGAAGACAGCGCACTTGCCCTTTACTGCGAAAGCAATTTTTTGTATCAGAAAACTACCGTTAACCCCCTAAACTATACAATGCGCCAATTGCTGTTGAAAGACAAAATGCTGCAACAGGACATGGCGGTTACCTTTGATGCCTATAATCTTTTCAACGGAAAGCCGTTTGCTTATAAGCGAATGATAAACGTAAACCAGGGAAACACCTCCATGCAACTGCAAATGGAAATTATCCGCTTATCGGCTGATGAATCGTTGGCTTTTCCGTTCGAAATTAATTCGAAGTTGAAGAAGGTTGAGTGATGGCAGATAACAAAGGGCAAACATCAAACGTCAAACGTAATCGAACTGCGGTTATTCGGTTCGCAGCCGCTTTACTACTCATTACTCATTACTCATTACTCATTGTTCCTGCCTCCGCCCAATCAACCTTGCTTGCCAACAAAAAAAACCAACTGCAATTGCAAATGGAAAAATTGCAGAAGGAAATAAAGGAGATAGAAGCCGCCATTAAAACCACCAGTGCCAAAAAGGAAAAAAGCATGAGCGAGATTTTATCGCTGCAGGCAAAAATCCGTTCGCGCGAAAAACTCATCAAAAACATCAACGAACAAATTGGCGACCTGGACGAAACCATTGGCGAAACCAGCGAAGAGATAAACACCAAATCGGCAGAGGTGGAAAAAATGAAGCAGGATTACGCCAATATGCTCCGCAAAAGTTACGAGAACATCACCCTGCAAAACCAACTTGCGTTTTTGCTTTCGTCCAATTCATTTTCTGAAGCATTTCGCAGGTACAACTACTTGCTGAAAGTGGCTGAATACAGACGCAATCAGGCTAAAGCCTTGCAACAATCCATTGGCGAACTGCAAACAAAAAAAGATGAGTTACAACACACCAAAGAAGAGAAACTGACCCTGCTCGAAAAGCAAACCGAACAAAAATCGGTACTCGAAAAAGAGAAAAAGGATAAAGACATTGCCGTAGCCCAATTGCAGGAAAAAGAGAAAAAACTCCGCAAGCAGATTGACGAAAAAAATGCCGCTGCCAAAAAACTGAACGACCGTATTAAAGCCATTATTGAAGAAGAAATAGCAGCCGCCAAAAAGAAAGCCGAAGAAGAAGCCAAAAAGAAAGGCGCTCCGGCACCCAAAACTACCGATGCCATGCCGCTTACCCCTGAAGAGCAGGCGCTGTCGAAAGACTTTGCGAACAACAAAGGAAAGTTGCCATGGCCCGTAGTGCGCGGGCATATTGTTTCGCGCTTTGGCAAACACGAACACCCTGCCATAAAAGGCGTAATGATTGAAAACAACGGAGTGGATATTAAAACCGAAGCCGGTGCCGAGGCACGTACGGTGTTTGCCGGAACGGTAGTAAGCGTATTTTCCTTACCCACCACCCACACTTGTGTTATTGTAAAGCACGGTGAGTATTTTACGGTGTATTCCAATCTTGAATCGGTAAGTGTAAAAGCAGAGCAACAGCTAAACATTAAGCAAACTATCGGCAAGGTTTATACCGACAAAGCAGAGGAACTCAGCAAAGTTCACATCGAAATTTGGAAAGGGAAAGAGAAAATGGACCCGGAATTATGGCTGGCTAACTAAGCGGCTGTAACTACCTGTAAACCTCTTCCAATTCTCCGGCAACTACCACCGCGTCATCGTCAATAGGCCAAACGGGGAGTTGAGGCGTAGGATTTTTTTGCATAGCAGTGTTTTTAATGCCTACATATACGGATAGCGTTGTTTGAGGTTGCGGATTAAGCCTTCTTTCTTACGGCTGTTTTTGCAGGGAAAAATATCTTTGCACCCACTTTCTCATGCGTTATCGGGCAATTACGGTTTTGGTGGTTTTAAGTGTTCGGCTGTTGGGGCAGGCTCCGTCTTTTCCGCTCTCGCATCCGTATTCTACGCAAAGCGAAATTGGCTTTGAACCATGCCGCGATACCTTCAAATTTCTGAAGCGGAAAGAGTATTACGACATAGGTGTTATTCTTCCATCGTGGTTGCCCATAATTGACAAGAATTATGTTGGCGTGCTGGAGGGCACGGTAATCTACAACCATCCCGATGGCTCGCATGGTCCGCATGTAAGCCACGAAGATTTGCCCTTTTACCATTATACCCACGATATGGATTTTGATGTGGTGCCCGATGTTACAGACGATAACCGCTTTACGAATCTACTACCGTACCGCATCTACAAAACCAAAGACGGTTACGACACTATTCTTCAAACCTATATTGGCTGCGAATGGGAATGCGGGCTGGGCACTAACAACCGTATTAACCCGCTGCGTGGCGAAAACAACAAAGGCAACAGCGTAGGTTTTTTTTCTGCGGGGCACCAAAGGCGCGATGTTATCTGGAATTGGCCTGCCCCTTCCGATTGGGTACATGTGGAAGGACACTATGTGTGGGACCGCGGCCATCCGCCTGCCCGTGCCGAACTGCATCCGGTTCGATTTATCGGAATTAGAAGAGCGCTGCCCGAGCAGGTAATGATAGGCGACAGTTCACTAAAGTTTGCCACGCGCGTTGATATTTTCGGCAGTGGCGATGGTGGGGCGTTGCTTAACAACCGACACAATGCCCCGCCATTTGTTCAGCGGGTAAACATGAGCGGTAAAGATTACGAGTTCACCGTTAAAATAAATGTTCCCCGCCCCTCGCCCGGTGCCGTATTGCGTTACATGAGTGTAAAGCGAAAAGGCGACACATTCAGCCACAGCGCTGTTGTAACACTCAACGAAAACGAAGGAACGGCACATGTGTTCATACCATGGAAAACAAACAACGCTAACGACCTCGAAATTTTTGCCCGTACCCTCTATTTCTTTTGGGACGAAGGAAGAGGCGTTTCGCCCGAACAGGCAGTGGATATGTATAAGGTAACGCTTACCAATATTCGTTTTAAGCAACTGAGCGAAAAACTGTCGAAGGCCGAAATACGTTTATTTGCCAACGTAGGCAGCGACTGGCTTTTTGTAAACGATTTTTTTGGAACCGAGAAAGCCATGCTTTCGAAAGGCCTGGGAAAAACCAGAAAAAAACACTGGGACTTGAATGTTGAATTTACGGTAGCCGTGCCGCGAGGGCAAAGTTTTAGGGTGTATATGGGAGGATGGGAGCTGGACGGGGTTGACTGGCTGAGTGGTGATATTATTGACCCCAATTCGCCCTGCAACGGAAAAACAAAGCGCTATTTGAAAGAAAAACTTTTCAGCATTACACACATGCTTTTTCGCGGATGTTTAGATGACAAATTGGGCGAAATAAGTACCATGCACCGGTTCGAAAACCTTGGCAGGTTAGACCGGTTTACCAATACCCCCAAAGAAGGCATAAACGAAGACCCCTGCCCCTTTAGCAAGTACGAGTTAAAAGAGCGCTACTACTTGAGCTACATTATTGAGAAGTTGAACTAAACAAAGTTTCATGAGCAACATTCACCATACGAAAACCGGCAACCGCGGAAGTTTTTATTACGAAGCTGACGGAACCAAACTTGCCGAAATGACCTACACCATGGCAGGCGAAAGTAAAATGATAATTGACCATACCGAAGTGGACGATTCGCTGAAAGGACAAGGTGTTGGTAAAAAACTGCTTGCTGCTCTGGTAGAGTATGTACGCGCTTCCAACATTAAAGTGGTGCCGCTTTGCCCCTTTGCCAAAGCTACATTGCAAAAAACGGCAGAGTGGCACGATGTATTAGCTGCACCCATGTAGCCGATTAAGCTACCCGCAGGTTATTGTTATCTAACGGAATTACCGACTTGTGTTTTCTTTCGCTCTTTGAATCAAGCGCGGTGAACGAAATTGACGCCTTCGCCATTTTAGCATTAAACTCAAGCGTAGCTTTGCTGTTGCGCGAATTTTGGAACACAAGGTCAAGCCCTGTCCATGTCATAAACCAGCCCATCGGCTCCGCCATCAGTATCATACCTTCTATGTATTTCAATTCGTGTATTTGCGGAACGGTGGTTAAGTAAAACAGAAAAAGAATAAGCAACGAGCCGCCTCCCAGCATGGAATAACCTCTTTTTTGGATGTACCATCTTTCCTGACGGAGCTCTTCCGCCATTTTAGAAAAATGCCGGTTAAGACTCTGTATAATCGCATCTTCTGAATCATAATCCTGTGCATCTTCGAGCACGTTAAACTTCAATCTTATATTGTTGGTAGGCTGCTGTGCGGTCATTTTCCGCACTTCCTGAATAAAGTCGTCCGACAATGCACGCTCGGTAAAAGGACGAGTATCAAATTCCGAATATACATCAGCGTATTTATCAATCCACAGATTGATTTCAGGTTCTGTTTCGGGCACCAATGTTGCCTCCAATCCTGTTTGGTTCATTTCCCGGTGTTTTTGTAAAAAATCAAATTCAGGTTTTTCCTTCAATCGCCTTTTACGGTGGGTTTGTTCAATAGGTTACTTAACAGTCTGTTTATTTTTCGGGTTAAAATCATCCTCGTTAATTAACACAACACCTAAAACCTTTTAAAAACCGGTTGCGTATAGAATAGGACACTGAAATTACCGGGTGGGAAATACAAGCGGTTAACTCCCTTTATTTGAATAGAACAGCCGCTATATTGCATACAGGTAATTACAGTATTGAAAAACTTGAGAACCGATTTACTTACCCTAAAACTATTTACCATGAGAGTAATTTATGCAATGCTTTTTACAGCATTGTTATGCCACCAATTGTTCGGACAGGCAGCCCCTCCAAAACCCAAAACAACCATTCCGGCAAAAGCATCGTTAGCTGAAGTAACAGCCGGTATTGAAGCCAACATGATTTTTGTGCAGGGCGGCACGTTTACCATGGGTTGCACCAAAGAGCAGGATACCTGCTATGCATCCGAAAAACCCGCACACAAAGTAACCCTCAGCAATTTCTATATCAATAAATATCCGGTTACCCAACGCGAGTGGGAAACAGTGATGGGCACACGCCCATGGTTTTCGAAAAACTGCCCCGAATGCCCTGTAGAGCACGTGAGTTGGTACGATGCACAGAGTTTTATAAACACACTTAATCAGGCAACCGGAAAATATTACCGCCTGCCTACCGAAGCTGAATGGGAATATGCCGCACGCGGAGGCAGTAAATCGCAAGGCTACCAGTATGCCGGTGGCAACAACCCCGATGAAATTGGCTGGTACGAAGTCAACAGTAATAAGCAGTCGCACCCGGTTGGGCAGAAAAAACCCAACGAATTGGGCTTATACGATATGAGCGGAAATGTATGGCAGTGGTGCAACGATTGGTACGATGAAAACTATTATCAAAACAGCCCTGCCAAAGACCCGCAGGGACCCGGAAGAGATTCGTACCGTACCTGCCGTGGCGGCTCATGGTGGAGCGAAGTAGGCGACCTGCGCCTTTCTAACCGCGATCGCTATCCGCCCGATGCACGCGATGATGATGTAGGCTTCAGAATTGTAAAAGACTAAGAGAATAGAACAACAGGTAACGGCTTCCGAAGAATTTGGAAGCCGTTTGTTATTTTAGAAGTTACTCCGCCATTTCACTCAACTCTAACCAGCGCAGTTCTTTTTCTTCCAGCAGTTTCGAAACTTCTCCAAAGCGCTCAATCATTTTATTCATTTCTGAATAGGGAATGTTTCCCGCTACAAGTTTTTCGTTCAGTTCAGTTTTTTCCTTTTCCAGTTCGGGAATTTCCCTGCCTAACTTTTCAAATTCGTTTTTCTCTTTAAAGGAAAGTTTCTTTTTAATGACAGACGGTGATGGGGGGGCGATGGAAGACTGTTCTTCTTTTTTCTCCTCCGTCTTCTGTTTTCGGTCTTCGGTCTTCTGATTTCTTGCATCTGATTTCTTCTTCGCCTCGCTTATCCTCCACTGCGTATAGTTGCCGGGAAAGTCGGTAATTACTCCGTTGCCTTCAAACACAAACAGGTGGTCAACCAGTTTATCCATAAAGTAGCGGTCGTGCGAAACAATGATAACGCAGCCTTGATACTGCTCCAGAAATTCTTCAAGTACGCTCAATGTAACAAGGTCGAGGTCGTTAGTAGGCTCATCGAGTATTAAGAAGTTCGGATTTTTAAACAACAGCGAAATCAGTTGCAAGCGTTTTTTCTCCCCACCGCTCAATTTGCTGATGTAAGTAAACTGCTGCTCGGGCGGGAACTGGAACAGTTGCAAAAACTGCCCGGCTGAAACTTTGGTTCCATCAGCCAAGGGAAAATGCTCGGCAATTTCGCGCACGTATTCAATTACGCGTTTGTCTTCTTTTACTTCCAACCCTTTTTGAGAGAAATAGCCGAACACGATGGTTTCTCCGGGATTTATCTTGCCCGAATCGGCAGGCTCTAAGCCAAGAATAACATTGAGGAAAGTGCTTTTGCCCACTCCGTTTTTACCGATAATGCCGATGCGCTCGCCCCGCTTAAATGTGTAATCGAAGCCCTGCATAATTTTGCGCTCGCCAAAACTCTTGTACACTTTTTTCAGTTCGAGAATTTTCCCTCCAATGCGGCTCATTTTCACGTTCAGTTCCAGCTTATCATCGTTGCGCTTGGCGGTGGCTTTTTCTTCCACATCGTAAAAAGCATCAATACGCGATTTGCTTTTGGTGGTGCGCGCCTTGGGTTGCTTTCGCATCCATTCCAGTTCTTTGCGGTACAGGTTCTTTGCCTTATCCAGCGAAGCGGCATCGCTTACTTCGCGCTCGGCTTTGCGTTGCAGGTAAGTTTCGAAGTTGCCTTTGTGGATGTAAAGTTGTTGGTTCTCCAGCTCCATAATCTCGTTGCAAACGGCATCAAGAAAAAAGCGGTCGTGCGAAACAAGGAGCAGAGTGGTTTTAGCATCGCTTAAAAACTCCGCCAGCCATTCAATCATTTCAAAGTCGAGGTGATTGGTCGGCTCATCGAGAATGAGAAAATTGTTGCGCTCGCCAAAGCTGATTTCAATGAGCACCTTTGCCAACGACAAACGCTTGCGCTGCCCGCCCGAAAGTGATTTGGCTAATTGGTCGAGGTCGGTAATGTTAAGCGATGAAAGAATTTCTTTCACCTTGCTTTCGAAATTCCATGCACCCAACTCGTCCATCTTTAGCATTAACTCGCTAATCTTCTTTTCGTCATCGTGGTGGGCAAGGGCGGCTTCGTATTCGCGCACGGTGTTAATAACCGGATGGTTGTGATTGAGAATATTATCCAATACCGTTTTGCTCTCTTCAAACTCGGGGTTTTGGTCAAGGAAAGCAACGTTCACTTCTTTGTTTACCCACACCTTGCCGCTGTCCGCCACATCTTTACCTGCCAACACGCGCAGCAGCGAAGTTTTGCCGGCCCCGTTTTTAGCTACCAGTGCAATTTTATCGCCCTGCTCAATATTGAAACTGATGTCGGTAAACAGGGGCTTTTCAATAAATGATTTCGAAATATTTTCGACCGAGAGGTAGTGCATAGCGGGCGCGAATGTAGTGCAGAAGCGGTGATAAGATGCAAATAAGTGAATGTGAGGATTGGTGAATGCAAGAGAGCTATTGCTTTAGCCGGACTTTGATATAGTGAATAAGCTAACGCAAATCTTTTACGCTGCCTATTTTGCAACACTTTTCAACTAATTGCTTTTACTTTGCCGCCACTTAAGCCAATGGACTTTTCTTTCTCAATTTATTTACCCGCTTATTTTCCGGCAATAACGATTAACCGTAATGGCTAACAGCAATAAGAACCACGGCTTGCCGCTTTCGGCAGGCGGAGCACTCATTACGCTCGGAATAATTTTTGGCGACATCGGAACTTCACCTATTTATGTAATGAACGCCATTTGCAGCGGACACACCATTTCGCGCGATTTGGTGTTGGGCGGTTTAAGCTGTGTGTTGTGGACGCTCATAATTATTACCACTATTAAATACGTGTACATAGCGCTCAACAACGATAACAAAGGCGAAGGAGGAATTTTTGCGCTTTATGCACTCGTAAGGCGTTACAAAGTTACCTGGACCATCATCCCCGCCATTATTGGCTGTTCTATGCTAATTGCCGATGGATTTATTACACCACCTATTTCTATTTCTTCGGCAATAGAGGGGTTAACCATTATCAACCCCGACATTCCAACTGTTCCCATTGTAATAATGATACTTGGAGGATTGTTTGTGTTCCAGCAGTTCGGAACAAAAATAGTAGGCGGCATTTTCGGACCCGTAATGCTGATATGGTTTAGTATGATAGGCACACTGGGCTTGCTGCAAATAATTAAAAACCCTACGGTGCTCCATGCCATCAACCCGTACTTCGCCATGAATTTAATTGTAAACTACCCGGGCGGGTTTTGGTTGCTGGGCGCGGTGTTCTTGTGTACAACAGGAGCCGAAGCACTCTACTCCGATTTGGGGCACTGCGGCAAAAACAATATTCGCATAAGTTGGATGTTCGTTATCTCCATGCTGCTGCTTAGTTACTTTGGTCAGAGCGCCTATTTACTTTCCAACTTTAACGAACAACTGTGGCCCGAAGGAAAATCAACCTTCTACTCCATTATGCCAAAATGGTTTTTACCTGTTGGCATTGGCGTAGCAACGCTGGCTACCATTATTGCATCGCAGGCATTAATTACCGGCTGTTTTACACTGGTAAACGAAGCCATGAAACTGCGCCTATGGCCCAATATGAAGGTGTTGTACCCTACCACGCATCAGGGGCAAATTTACATACCTGCCATTAACTGGTTTTTGCTGGCAGGATGTATTGCCGTGGTGCTCATTTTCCGGCAGGCAAGCAATATGGAAGCTGCATACGGACTCGCGATTACGATTGATATGCTAATGACCACTGCACTGCTTACGTACCTCATGTATGTAAAGAAAAAGTCGCCCGTGGTGGTGTGGGGTATTCCGCTGGCATTCTTAACTATTGAAGGCGCATTTTTTATTTCGAACCTGTTGAAGTTTACACATGGCGGTTGGTTTACCTTTATGATAGCCTGCGCTTTGTTCCTTGGTATGTGGGTATTTTATCAGGCGCGCAAGCTGCGTAAAAAACACACCGAGTTTGTGGAAATTAAAGATTACCTGGAGCCGATAAAAGATTTAATGCACGATGAAACCATACCGAAGGAAGCGAACAACTTAGTGTTTATGAGTATGGCAAACGACAAAAGCCATATTGACTCCAACATCATTTATTCCATTTTCCGCAAGCGACCTAAGCGTGCCGATATTTACTGGTTTGTGCATGTTGAAATCACCAACGAACCCTACGGTGCTACTTATTCGGTTGATACTATTATTCCCGGGCGGCTCTTTTTTGTGCGGCTCGCATTCGGGTTTAAGGTTGAACACAAAGTGAATTTGATGTTCGGAAAAATTGTGGAAGAGATGGTAAAGACTGGTGAGGTAGATGAGCTGTCGCATTACCCATCGCTGCGAAAACACGGTATGCCGGCCGATTTTAAATTTATTCTCCTCAACTCGCGCGTGGCTATTGATGATGCGTTGACTGCCTACGAAACTTTTGTAATTAAGGGGTACCGCCTCATTAAAAGCATTTCGCTTTCTACTGCCGAAGATTTCGGTTTAGAAGTAACCAACGTAGAGGAGGAAACGGTGCCTATTCGTATTGCACCATCTACGCAAATAAATTTACAACGGATAGCCAAGCGCTAAACAAAGTGCTTAAGCAGGCGCACTTCATCTTCTTTTAAAAAACGCCATTTGCCGCGCGGCAAATCTTTTTTGGTAAGTCCGGCAAAGTACACGCGGTCTAATTTTTCAAGTTCGTAACCTAAGGCTTCAAACACCCTGCGTACAAATCTGTTTTTGCCGGTGTGTATTTCTACGCCTACTTCCGCTTTGTTTTTCGGATTCGGATACGCAATCACATCTACTTCGGCAATGCCGTCTTCCAGCACCACACCGCCTTCGGCAATCTTATCGAAATCTTCTTTGCGCAGTTTTTTATCGAGTACTACGTGATACACCTTTTTTACTTCCGTACTGGGGTGTGTAAGTTTTTGCGCCAGTTCGCCATCGTTGGTAATAAGCAGTACTCCGGTAGTGTTGCGGTCTAATCTTCCAACCGGATATAGCCGCGGTTGTGCGGGCGATTTAATTTGCTTGTAAGCCGAGCGAATCAAATCCATCACCGTTTTGCGTTTTTTCTCATCGCTTACGGTGGTTATAAAATCCTTCGGTTTGTTGAGCAGCAAATAATATTTCTTCTCCGGATTCAGCCGCTTGCCTTCAAACTCTACCCTATCGTTGCGCGTAACTTTGTAGCCCATTTCAGTAACTACCGTTCCGTTTACGGTTACCTTTCCTTCCTTAATCAGTTCATCGGCTTTTCTGCGTGAAGCCACACCCGCGTGCGATAAATATTTGTTCAGGCGCATTTCGCCCGAAAGGTTTTCTTGCTCCGTATAAACTTCTGCGCTCTTGTCCTTCGAAGGTTTTTCTTTAAAGTACTTGCCATCGGTCTTAGCAGGTAACCTTTTTTTGTACTTCTTTTTCGGATAAGGCGAGTGTGTTTCTCCCGAATTTTTTTTGAATGCCGGTTTTTTATCTGCGTTCTTCTTATCGGGAATATACGAGCCGGTAAACTTTTTCTTTGCTTTCTTTTTAAAAGGTGCAGACGAAGTTTTCTTATCGTCTTTTCTGGAAGGTTTATCGGAAGATGATTGCTGCACGCGCCAAAGATATAATTAAGCACCTTATTACCTACATGCGTGTACGCTTTGTGTAAGTTGGTTTTTTGGCAACGGTTATTGTTTAATGAAGAATGTGTAAAGCCGCTGTTAGCGTTTTTGTTTTGCGCGCTTTGTCAAAACGAACATTCTAAGTTTTTGTAGAATTGCATTTTTTAAATCAACAGCAATGAACATACTCGTGCTATGTACCGGTAACAGTTGCCGAAGCCAAATTGCCGAAGCATACCTCCGCCATTTTGCGGGAGATAAAGCAACCGTTTACAGTGCAGGTGTAGAAACACACGGTTTAAATCCGCGAGCCGTTGCCGTAATGAAGGAAGATGGAATTGATATTTCGCATCACACCTCTAATCATGTAGATGAATACGCGCATGTTTCGTTCGACTATGTAATTACCGTATGCGATAATGCGAATGAACGCTGTCCGGTTTTTCCTTCTAAGGCAAAGAAACTCCACTACAATTTTCCCGACCCTGCCAAAGCCACAGGCACCGAAGAGGAGATAATGAACGAATTCAGAAAAGTGCGCGAGGAGATAAAAAATTACTGCAAAGAATTTGTGGAGAAAGAGCTTGGCAACTAAAGTATTGACTTACGTATAAAGCCCCCCGTTTACATTTATTACTTCACCTGTAATGTACGAAGCGCCTTTCGATGCAAGGAAGGCAACTGTTTCGGCAACTTCTTCGGCTTCGCCAAAACGCTGCATGGGAATAATGGCGCGGAACTGTTTTTCATCAATGCCTTCGGTCATATCGGTTTTTATAAAGCCGGGAGCCACTGCATTAACGGTTATTCCTTTTCTGCCAATTTCCTGTGCAAGTGCTTTTGTGGCACCAATTACCCCTGCTTTACTTGCCGAATAATTTGTTTGTCCGGGCAATCCTTTAATACCAGAAAGCGATACAACGTTTATTATTCTTCCGTTGCGTTGAAACATCATGCCGGGTATTACCAGTTTGGTGATGTAGTAAAACGAATCGAGATTGGTTTGCAACACCGAATGCCATTCTTCTTCGGGCATCATCATTAAAAGATTGTCTTTGCGAATGCCGGCATTGTTCACCAATACTTCAATCACTTTGTCTTTGTTGGCTTCTATCCATCTCCCCAGTTTTGTATTGATTTCTTCTTTGGAGGAAACATTAAACTGAAGGGCTTCGGCAGTGCCGCCTTTTTCGTTTATTGCCTCCACTGTTTTTGTTGCTTCGGCTTTATTGCTGTTGTAGTTTACTAAAACAGCAAAACCCATTTCGGCCATTTTTAAACTAATGGCGCGCCCTATGCCGCGCGAACCTCCTGTTACAAGTGCATATTTGATCATGGTTATTGTTTTAACACAAGAGTAGATGTTATTGCGAAGAAGATTAAGGTGCTGGAGAAAATCTCCTGAATGCTTGGGAAATTGCTAATCGCAAACGGTATTACAGCAACAAGGGAAGCACATATATTCCATGCTACTACTACTCTTAGGGGAATGCAAATCCTCATTGCCGTTGTTTTTACAGTCCTTTTGGTTCAAAATGTTGTACTCAAGTGGCGAAGATATCTTTTTGGGGATAGCCGGAAATACCTCATTGGTTACCGATAAGCAGCTTCTGTATAGTTTCTTCTACTCTTACAACGTAAAGCCTGTTCTCCTATGCTGCGGCATTAATCTCGGATTTGTGATTTTGCCAACCAGCCGATCCGGCAGGGATTGCGAATTTTCATATCACCCTTCCAATTACATTGCTCACGGTAATTGCCTTTCTTTTTCCTAAACCAAAAACCTATGCTTGGAAACAGCAATTACTTTCACAGTTTGTAGCTTACGAGGATTTTCGTCATTCTCTCCAAGCATGGTGTAAGCATGCCGGCACCAAATAAAGTCTCCCCTCATGCATTCCGCAGCGGTTTTTATTTTCACTGCATGAAGCATTTCGAAAACAAAACAGTAGTAATAACCGGTGGTACATCGGGAATAGGTAAAGCAGCCGCAGAAAAATTTTTAAGTGCAGGGGCAAACGTTGCTGTATGGGATTGGGCGGAGCCAAATCCGAAATCCGAAATATCAAATCCGAAATTCTTTAAAGTAAACGTTGCCAACCTTGCCGAAGTGGAGTATGCAACATCTGAAACCATCAAACATTTCAAACAAATTCACGTCCTCATCAACAATGCCGGTATTACCCGCGATGCCTCACTGCAAAAAATGACCAGCGAACAATGGCAGCAGGTGCTCGATGTAAACCTCACCGGTGTGTTCAATTGTTGTAAAGCAATTTCTCCGCTTATGATTCAAAATAATTACGGAAGAATAATCAACACTTCCAGCATAGTCGGGTTGTACGGCAATTATGGTCAGGCGAATTATGCTGCTACCAAAGCAGGAGTAATTGCGTTTTCTAAAACACTGGCGCGTGAGTTAGGAAAACACAACATTACCGTAAATGCCGTAGCCCCCGGCTTTATTGCTACCGATATGATAAAAACCATTCCCGAAAAAGTAATTGCCATGATGACCGAAAAAGTTCCCCTCAAAAAACTCGGCACACCCAAAGATGTTGCCAACCTTTACGCATTCCTCGCCAGCGATGAAGCACAGTTTATTTCGGGAGCGGTGGTGAGTGTAGATGGAGGACTGACCATTTAATGCTTAATAGACAAGCAACAATTTTCAAACAACAACGGGTAGTAATTAGCCTTTTGCCTTTGTTTGAAAATTGGTTATTGAAAATTGTAAATTGCATACATGACTGTAGAAACCTACACCTATCTCCTCTACGCATGGATTGCCACCGGCATTATTGCGTTTCCGTTTTTGCTCAAAAAAACTGCCCCTTACGGACGTCACACTACCGAAGGCTGGGGACCCATGATTAGCAATCAATGGGGCTGGGTAATACAAGAAGGTGTAGCGCCCATTTTTATCAGTTTCTGGTTTTTTACAGGAAGTTTGGAAAAGACCACCGCCAGTTATTTTTTCTACGGGTTGTATGTGTTGCACTATGTTTATCGCAGCTATATTTTTCCTTTCCGCACGCGCACACAAGGCAAAAAAATTCCCTTGGTGATTTGCGGCTCGGCTGTGTTTTTCAATTTCTGCAACACGTTTATTCTCGGCTATTATCTTGGCAACATAGGCGGCAACTATGGCAATGAATTTTTCTACTCACCTCTTTTTATTATCGGCTTCATAGTATTTGTGCTGGGTGTGTTTATTAATGTAAAAAGCGACAACATGCTTATTAACCTCCGCCAGCCCGGAGAAAGCGGCTACAAAATCCCTACAGGCTTTTTGTTCAATTACATTTCGTGCCCCAATCATTTTGGCGAAATTATTGAGTGGACGGGCTACGCCATTATGTTTGGTGCCCTGCCCGGTTGGAGCTTTCCGCTGTGGACGTTTGTAAACTTAGTGCCCCGCACACTTGACCACCACAAGTGGTATCACCAAAAATTTCCCGACTATCCTAAGGAGCGGAAAGCAGTTATACCGTTTGTGTTATAATCTTATCTCAACCCTTTTTTCCAATCCACTTTCTCGTTTACTACTTCTTTTAAGCGCTCAATGCTAATGCGCTCTTGTTTCATAGTATCGCGGTCGCGAATGGTTACCTGATTGTCGGTAAGTGTATCGTGGTCAACAGTTATACAGAACGGAGTGCCGAGTGCATCTTGCCTGCGGTAGCGTTTGCCTATGCTGTCTTTCTCTTCGTAAAAAACTTTGTAATCCCACTTCAGTATATCGAAAATCTCGCGGGCTTTTTCAGGCAGTCCGTCTTTTTTTACCAATGGGAAAACAGCAATTTGTACGGGCGCTAAGAAAGGCGGCAACGCCAACACGGTGCGTTCGCTGCCGTCTTCTAATTTTTCGTTCTTAAATCCATTGCAAAGCACAGCAAGGAACGTTCGGTTCAAACCTATGGATGTTTCCACCACATAAGGAATGTAGCTTTGGTTCAACTCGGGGTCAAAATATTGCAATTTTTTACCGCTCAGTTCCTGATGATTTTTCAAATCGAAGTCGGTGCGGGAATGTATGCCTTCAATTTCCTTAAAGCCGAAAGGGAAATTAAATTGAATATCTACCGCTGCGTTGGCATAGTGCGCCAGCTTCAGGTGATCGTAAAATTTCAAGCTCTCTTCAGCAAAGCCGAGCGATCGGTGCCATTTCCATCGGGCTTCTTTCCATTTGTTATACCATTCCATTTCGCTGCCCGGGCGCACAAAAAACTGCATTTCCATTTGTTCAAACTCGCGGGTGCGAAAAATAAACTGGCGCGCCACAATCTCGTTGCGAAAAGCCTTGCCCACTTGTGCTATACCGAACGGAATGCGCTGGCGTGATGTGTTGAGCACGTTCAGGAAGTTTACAAAAATACCCTGTGCGGTTTCGGGGCGCAGGTAAATGGTGCTGGCTTCATCGGCTACCGAACCAACTTCGGTGGCAAACATCAGGTTAAACTGCCGTACGTCTGTCCAGTTGCGCGAGCCGCTGATGGGGCACGCAATTTCGAGGTCAACAATAATTTGCTTTAAGTCGGCAAGGTCGTTTTCCTCCAGTGCCTTTTTAAAGCGGGTTTCTATGGTGTTCAGTTTTTCTTTGTTCCGCAACACATTCGGGTTGGTTTGCAGAAACATTTCCTTATTAAAACTCTCTCCGAATTTTTTTTGAGCCTTGTCAACTTCCTTATCAATCTTCTCCTCAATTTTCGCCATGGCATCTTCAATCAGCACATCGGCACGGTAGCGTTTTTTGGAATCTTTGTTGTCAATCAGCGGGTCGTTAAAGGCATCCACATGCCCGCTGGCTTTCCATGTTTTGGGGTGCATAAAAATCGCAGCATCAATACCTACAATGTTCTCGTTCAACTGCACCATCGCCTTCCACCAGTACTGCTGAATGTTGTTTTTTAACTCAATACCATACGGACCGTAATCGTACACCGCTCCCAACCCATCGTATATTTCCGAAGAAGGAAAAATGAAACCGTATTCTTTACAGTGCGAAATAATTTCCTGAAAAGTATTTTGTGTAGCCTCTTTGCTCATAGGGCGCGAAAATACAAGACAAAACACGATAGGCAATAGAAGGGGAATGCTACTTTGTATGCAGCATAACCGGCACTCCGTGTTTCGGGCGCAACGTTATGAGCGGCTCTAACTCCAGTGCAAAATTTCCGGCAAGCGTGAAGTTGAAATGTTTGCATGCTAATGCCACAATAATTTGCATCTCCATCATAGCAAAGTTGTTACCAATGCACAGGCGTTGCCCGCCCCCAAAAGGAAAGTAGGCGTACTTGTGCACGTGTTTTATTCTTTCGGGTAAAAAGCGATCGGGGTCGAATTTTAAAGGCTCGTCCCAATATTTTTCCATGCGCTGCACGGCATAAGGCGACAACACAATACTGTCGCCTTTCTTTATCAAATAGCCGTCAATCACATCATCGGCTGCCGCTTCGCGCAGCACGCCCCATGCTGGCGGAAACAAGCGCATGGACTCTTTAATTACGTTGGTGGTAAATTCTAACCGCTGCAGCAAATCGTAAGTAAATTCTTTTTGGTTGAGTACGGTTTGCACTTCAGCATCTATCCGCTGTTTTATTTCGGGATGTTTAGCAAGCAGATAAAAAGTAAAAGCCAATGCATTGGCGGTGGTTTCGTGCCCCGCCAAATAGATTGTAATTACTTCATCGCGCAATTGCGTGTCGGTCATACGCTCGGCTGTGTCGGCATCTTCCACTTCCATGAGCATAGTAAGCAGGTCGTTAAATTTTTCGGACGATTTTCTTCTGCCTTCAATTATGTTGTAAATGGTGCTGTCTAACATTTTCCGTGCGCGTTTCATACGCAGATAATGCGGCAGGGGTAACCAATAAGGCAAGCGCAAAAAACTACGGGTGCGTTTCAGCATTCCTTCCATTACAATATGCAGGGCATCGCTCAGTAGTTTAAAGTTGCCCTGCACCTTGGTGCTCATCAACGTTTGGCTTACAATTTCAAGGGTAACTTTGGTCATTTCGCTGTGTAGGTCGGTGGCTGTATTCTCTTTTCCCCGCCAACTGTTGAGCATGGCATTCGTACACGCTTCAATTTTTGTTACAAAACCCTGCAAACGTTGTTTGTGAAAGAGTGGTTGCATCAACCTGCGCTGCTTTAACCAAAATTCGCCTTCGTTGGTAAGCAAACCATTGCCAAGCAAAAATTTCAGATTGCGGTTATCGCGCCCTTTTACATAAATGTCTCGGTTCAAAAAAATATGCTCAATGTATGCAGGGTTCGAAACACTCACATAGTAAAACGGACCAAGCCTTGCCCGCGAAATGCCATTGTACTTCCGTACGCTTTTATGAAAGTAGCCGAGTATATCGTTGCGAATGTTTTCCTCGCGGCTTAAAAGCAAATTATGTTTTGGCCCGGGCGGGAGTTTTGGCGATGCTGTGTTCATGAAATAAAGGTAGTTTCTTAAGGTGATGATATTTAAAAAGTCGAGCAGCTTGGCTAAAGTTAAGCTAATGTTAAGTCTGAGTTAGACCAATATTATATTTCGATTCTGATGAATTTTTCATTATTAAGTGAGAGTTAAATCATTGTAAACTTGCGACTTTAAATACGCGCTGTAATTCAATAAAATCAATAGTTTGAGATGTGCAAGAATACATTTACAGTGTTTAACTATAGATAACTTAAACGTTAATTAAAAAATGTCCCTTTGAAAAAACTACTTCTCTTTTTCTTAACAATAAGCTGCACTGCGGTTGTTACCTACTCACAAGATTCCTTGAAACTTTCCAAGTTAAAGCTGCCCTGGTTCAGTTACAAAAACGGGCTTGGTATTACCACACCCGATAGCTTATTCTCCATCAATTTTCGCTTTAGGGTGCAAAGCCGGGTGGGCTACACGTCTGTGAGCGATAAAGACATGACACCTAAAGAGTTTGATTTTCGCGTTCGAAGAATTCGTATGCGTATAGGCGGATTTATATACACTCCTCGCCTAACGTACAATATTCAGCTTTCGTTTTCGAGGGCTGATATGGATTGGGATGTATCGCAGGTGCCGAATGTGCTCCGCGATGCGATGATAGCCTACGAAATTCCTCAAGGCTTTACGTTTGCCATAGGGCAGGGTAAATTGCCCGGCAATCGGCAGCGGGTAATTTCTTCGGGCGAACAGCAGTTTGCTGACCGTTCTATTGTAAATAACGCGCTCACGCTCGACCGCGATTTCGGGGTATTTGTGAATTACGGAAGCCATTTTAAAAATTTTCACTTCATCCTTAAAACCGCCATTACATCGGGCGAGGGGCGGAACATAATTACCAGCGATAAGGGCTTGGCATATACTGCCCGCTTAGAATTGCTTCCGCTTGGCGAGTTTACCGACAGAGGAGATTATTTTGAAGGCGACTTATTGCATGAACAAAAGCCGAAGCTATCCATGGCAGGTACGGTTCATTACAACCACTTGGCAAAAAGAACACAAGGGCAGTTGGGAACCATGCTGTATGCACCGCGTAGTTTGTTTTCCGTACATGCCGATGCGGTTTTGAAGTATAGGGGTTTTGCATTAAGCAGCGAATACCTGTATCGCTCTACCGACTCAGCTCTCACCTTTAATACTGAAGGGGCGAAGCGCTATGTGTATGTTGGGCAAGGTGTAAATACACAGGTTAGTTACTGTTTTAAGAAACCAATGTTTGAAATTGCATTACGCCACAGTTTATTAATACCTGACGGGCAGTTACAGGCATACGAAAACAGAAAAACCGAATATGCCATTTGCCTGAGCAAATACATTATGAAACACCGGCTCAAAGTGCAAACCGATTTTACCTACCACCGCGAACACAACTACACAAAAAACATAAACGAACACAACAACTTTGGATGGCGTTTTCAGGTAGAGTTAGGCATATAGCTCGAACAGCCTGTTTACTTTTTTAAGTTTGGCATTGTATTTTCAATTACCGTGTAAACTTGTTGTATGAAACCGCTCCTGCTTGCCACCCTGTTCTTGATTTCATTTGCCGTTATTGCCCAAACCGATGACTGGGAATGGGAACGCGAAGTGAGCAATGTAAAAGCCAAAATTTCAGTGCTGGAAAATGGCGAAACATGGGTCATTATTCCCGATGATAATGCGAATATGCGCTACATATCGCAGCAATTACCCGCAGAGTATAAAAAGGATGGCTTAGCAGTAACCTTTAACGGATGGATAGGTAAAATTCCTCCGCATGTTCGTATGATGGGCACTCCGCTTAAGCTCACTAAAATTTGGGTGAGTTGTGCCGAGAAGAAGAAGTTTAAGCTGAAGAAAGGGACGTACACATTTAAGTAACAGTTTGCTATTGTCGGTTTCTAATTCGTAATTCGCTATTGCTAAAGCAACTCATGTCAGTTAAAGTTTCCAACCTCACAAAAATTTATGGCTCGCAAAAAGCGGTGGACGATATTTCGTTTGAAGTAAACAAAGGCGAAGTGTTGGGTTTTTTGGGACCTAACGGAGCAGGCAAAAGCACCACCATGAAAATGCTTACCTGCTTTATTCCGCAAACATCCGGTACAGCCACAGTATGCGGGTTCGATACTACTTCATCGCCTTTGGAAGTAGCAAAGAAAATAGGTTACCTGCCCGAGAGCAATCCGCTGTATTACGATATGTATGTGCGCGAGTACTTAGAGTTTATGGCAGGGCTGCACAAGTTGGGAAAGAATACTCAAAGCCGTATTGACCAAATGCTTGAACGCACCGGACTAACGACCGAACGAAAAAAGAAGGTTGGGCAACTTTCGAAAGGCTACAAACAGCGGGTAGGCTTAGCGCAAGCACTGTTGCACGACCCCGAAGTATTGATTTTAGATGAACCGACTTCGGGACTTGACCCCAACCAGTTGGTTGAAATTCGTTCGTTGATTAAACAACTTGGTAAAAACAAAACCGTCATTTTCAGTTCGCATATTATGCAGGAAGTACAGGCGGTGGCAGACAGAGTAATTATTATCAACAAGGGGAAAATTGTGGCTGACGATACCGCAGAACAACTACAAAACCGCATAACCAACGAAGTAATTGTTACAGCCGCGTTTAAGCAGTCGGTTGATAAGGCATTGCTTGGAATGATTAAGGGCGTAAAACGCATAGAGCAACTGAAAGACGGAAGATGGAATTTTGTTGCCGAAAGCAATCGCGACATTCGCGAAGACATTTTCCGGTTTGCCAAAGAAAAAGACTTTACCCTATTGCATTTGAGCAAAGAAGAGTTTTCGCTCGAAGAAGTTTTTAAACAACTCACCAAAACCGGTTAAGTAACCGTCAATCGTTTTTTCTTAGTTTAGTAGCCATCTCGGACAAGCTAATTGCTAACTATGGAAAAACGTTACCTGCTCACGGGGTTACATATTGCATTTTTATTTCTCGGCTTTCATGTAACCAAACTTAGCGCTCAATCTAATTGCAGCAATGTAGATTTTGAGAGCGGTACCTTTGCCGGATGGACGGGCTACACCGGAAGTTGCTGTCCCATTAATGCTAACGTTGCGGGTATTGTTGCCGGGCGGCACACCATAACCAGCGGTACCGGAGTTGACCCTTGGGTACCTACCATTCCGGTGGTTTCTCCCTTTGGTGGAACATATTCATGCATGTTGGGAAACAGCGGAGTGGGTTATCAGGCAGAGCGGCTTACATTCACATTTCCGGTAACAGCTGCCAATCCTAATTTTACTTATCAATATGCGGTTATCTTACAAGACCCCAACCACACCGCAGCCGACCAGCCGCGTTTTCAGGTAAACATAAAAAACCAAAGCGGGCAAACTATTCCGTGCGGATTTTACAACGTGGTGGCAGGAGCTGGCATACCGGGTTTTCAATCAACACAAGGAGGCACCTTAATTTACAAAGAGTGGTCGTTGGTGGCTGTTGATTTAACCAACTACATAGGGCAAAACATTACGGTTGAATTTCAAACAGGCGATTGCGGACAGGGCGGGCATTTCGGTTATGCCTATATTGATGCTTCGTGCAACCCGTTGCAAATTACCACTAACTATTGCCCGGGCGACCAGCTTGCTGCGCTCACAGCACCTCCGGGTTTTCAGTTTTACCAATGGTCAACCGGACAAACCACACAAAGCATTACGGTTACCAACCCTACACCGGGCGATTCTATTACGGTGCTCTGCACACCGTTTCAAGGAGCTAACTGTGCTACTACACTCAAGTATAAATTTTTGCAGTTCCCTCCGGTTGATGCCAACTATTCTGTGAATACTTCCTGTGGAAATAATCAGGTGGTGTTTACCGATTCATCTTCCATAATTGTAAACGGAGCACAGATAACCGGCTGGCAATGGATTATCAATAATCAGGTTGTTTCAACCGACCAGTCGTTCACGTATTCTTTCCCCGGTCCCGGCAACTACAACGTTACACTGATTGCTTCATCAAATGCCGGATGCCCCGATACTGTTACCAAACAGGTTTTTATTCCGCAAGGCCTTGATGCCATTACTACTATTCCTACTTCTGTTACTTACAACGGATACGGAGTTTCGTGTGTAGGAGCTTCCGATGGCAGTGCATCGGTATCGGCAAGTTTTGGTGCATTACCCTATTCGTTTGTTTGGAGCAATGGCTCAACCAATACGGCTATCAGCAATCTAAGCCCGGGAACATACATAGTTACTGTTACCGATAATGCGGGCTGCCAGAATATTGATTCGGCTGTAATAACTGCTCCGCCAGCTATACAAATTGCACCTGCACTGCAACATGTGGTTTGCTATGGCGATAATACCGGAAGCATTCAACTGAATCCGACCGGAGGAGTGGGAACACTAAGTTATCAGTGGCTGCACAACGGAAGTTTGAATGCCCCTAATGCCACCTCGCTTGCTGCGGGCAATTATCAGTTTACCATTACTGATGCGAACAATTGTGCACTTTCAAATTCCGAAACCCTTAATCAACCTGCGGCACCTTTTAATGTGCAAACTTCAATTACCGATGCTACTTGTTTTGGCTTTTGCAATGGAGCAATAAATATTACTTCTGTTACCGGCAATACATCGCCATACAATTTTGTATGGAGCACAAATCCTGTGCAAAACACGCAAAGCGCTCAAAATCTTTGTGTGGGTAGCTATACCTGCACCATCAGCGATCAAAATAATTGCACCACCACCACTACAAATACTATTGCACAACCAACGCAGCTAAATATTTCTATTGCAAAAACCGATGTGTTATGCTTTGGCGATGCCACCGGCACAGCCGTTGCTACTGTAACCGGCAGCATTCCACCATATACTTATAGTTGGGATAACGGCTCCGCCAATTCCGCAGCAGGAAATTTAGCCATTGGCAATTACTCGGTAACGGTAACAGATGCAAACTCCTGCTCCATTTCATCTTCGGTAATCATTACCGAGCCGCCACAACTTACCGTAACGCTAAGCCATCAGGATGCTCAGTGTTTTGGGTATAACACCGGAAAAGTTTTCAGCAACGTTAGCGGTGGAGTTGTGCCCTATAATTTTTTGTGGAGTACAGCACCCGCACAAACACAAGCCAATGCCGTAAACTTAGTTGCAGGTAGTTACTCGGTAACAATTACCGATGCACATAACTGCACGGTAAGCGCTTCAGAAACTGTGGGCGAGCCAACTTTGCTAACGGTGAACATTGCTTCATCGGTTGATAATGTTTGCTATGGCGGCAACACCGGCAGCGCTACTTCTTCGGCTAACGGGGGAACTTTGCCATACAGCTACAACTGGAACACCAATCCTGTTCAAACAGCAGCAACAGCTACATCGCTCATAGCGGGTAGTTATTCGCTCACGGTTACGGACGACAGTCTTTGCACCGCTACTGTTTCGGTTGTTATCAATCAGCCAACGCAAATAATTATTAGCGAAACTGTAAACCCTGCATTGTGTTTCGACAGTGCACAAGGTTCAATTGTTATGAATGTATCGCAGGGGACACCCGGCTATACGTACACATGGCAGCCAAATGTAAGTTCAACAAACACCGCGGTTGATTTATTAGCAGGGAACTATGTGGTAACAGTTACCGATAACAACAACTGTACGATGAGCCGCACGTACACCATTCAGCAACCTACGCAGTTAACTATTGCGGTAGCGCATACCGATGCGCTTTGTAATGGCTCGGCTGATGGAACGGTTACTGTTACACAATCATCGGGCGGTACACCTCCTTACACTTACCAGTTGTTGCAGGCGGGCAGTGTAATTGCCAACAACAGCACCGGAGTTTTTACAGGATTGGCAGCCGGTTCGTACAGCGGGCAATTTACCGATGCACATAGTTGTATCATCAATCAGCCCGTAGTGGTAAGCCACCCCACACCTTTGGTTATTCAAACCATTTCTGCCGATTCGGTAAACTGCCACGGTTACAGCGATGGAAGTATTTCGGTAACTGCATCGGGCGCTACTCCGCCCTATGTATATGTAATGAACAATAACGTAACCAATGCATCGGGAAGTTTTAACAACCTTATACAAGGTACGTACGCCATTGATATTTATGACGCGCATAACTGCCACATAAATACAACCGCTATTGTAAACGAGCCTACGCCTATTATACTCGTGGCAAATCCCGATTCGCTGGTGATGAAGTTGGGCGAAACAAAACCCGTAACCATAACGAGCAATTACGACCCCAATGCCAATTACCAATGGGAGCCCTGGGATGGTTTGGATTGCACCAACTGCCCAACGGCTAATGTTACCCGCTACGGAAATTATTTGTACCGTGTAACTGTAACTACGCATCCGCATGATTTGGATTGCACGAATGATATTGATATTCCCGTAACGGTAATACCCAACTATGATGTGTTTATTCCGAATGTATTTACGCCAAATGGCGATGGAGTGAATGATGTGTTTGAATTTTTCGGAAATAAAGCCGCCATTAAGCAACTCAACATTTTAGTGTTTAACCGCACCGGTGAAAAAGTTTTTGAAAGCAACGACCTTAACTTTAAGTGGGATGGTACTTACAAAGGCACGCTGCAACCTCCCGGAGTATATGTGTACCACATGAAACTGGTTTTTATGGATAACCACAGTGAGAATGGTTATAAAGGGAGTGTAACGTTGTTGAGATAAGATAAAAACCGCAATGGTTATCTGCCGATGAAATCATCAACTGATTTTTTCATCAACTGCTTGGCATTGTTCCATGTTAGTGGTACTAGCGTAACTGGGTCGGGTTGTGCTTCTATATCAGAATAACTTACCAAAAAGCGAACCACTACCGAAACATCGTTTTTCGGATGCCGCTCGCTGTAAAAACCAAGCAGTTTCTCGAGAGAGTAATGTTGCAATAAAACAGCAATATCATAATAATCCTTTTTTTCTCCTCGTTGTGTAATGGCGAACAATTTCATGGCTGCTATTTCTTCTACATGTACCAGTTGCAATTTTTCTTCCTTAACTGCGCTGCGGATGAAGGGCGTGTTCCACGAAAGGAAGTCCACTTTTATTCCTGCTGATTTTAAAAACACTCCTAACTCACCAACATAAACATCTGTTACATCAGGCAACAGAGACGCTACCTTTGCAGCTAACGTTTCTTTGTCGAATTCATTTTCTGAAACAAAGTCGGCATCTACCGAGAGGCGATGTCCGAGTTGAAGAGCCAAAGCCGTGCCTTCGCATAACCTAAACGGGGAAAAGTAATCCAGCTCTGCAACTTTACCAACAAGCGCTCTTAAAGCGGGAGAAACAGTGTTTAAATGAAGCATACTATTTGTTCGCAAAAATTTCAGCTAAAGCTATTGCATGTTTATCCATTATGCCGCGTTGGGTGGCAATGGCATGAGCAATTTGAAAAGGCTTGTAATGCTTAATCACAGCTTTTATATCCTGCAACAAACCGTATTGAAATACTCTGGCGATAATAAAGTCGGCATGTTGTATTTCGTCCAATTCATTAAAGTTTGTATCCCAAAATGCCGTTTTGGTTAAGGGCAGTTTCATGTTGTGAAGATAGTTAATACTTTTTTGAGATGCCCGCCAAGGGCTATGCGGCACTTACGCTACCTCACCAACTCTCCCCTCAATCTTTTCAACTCTGTTTCGGCAGCTTTGGCGGTGTAGCGTGCGTTTACTAAGCGGGTGAGTGCATCAATGTAACTCTTTTGCGCTTCGCGGAATTCGATGGAGGTGGATTGCGAAAGGCGGAAACGCTCGGTAGCAATTTTGTTGTTTTCATCGGCCAAAGCGATGTTTTCTTCTTCCAGTTCGAGCAACTGTTTAGCATTTTGAAAATTTTTGAGCGCGCGATAAAAATTCAGCCGGGTTTGAAAGCGCGCACGCTCTAAGTTAAACTGCGAAGAGAGAATTTCGATAGCGGCAATTTTGTTTTGGCGCAGATTGTTCAAGCCGTTAAATAAAGGAACGCTCAAGGTAAAGCCGGCATTCATACCGTTAGTTTGGTTTACTAAAAAGAAACCTGCCGAGTTGTTGGAGCGGTTGTAGTTGTAGCCCAAATTGCCAATGAGCGTTGGGAAGAACTGAGAAAAAACTTCCTTCTTGGCATACTTCGCCACTTCCACATTTTTCATAGCGGCTTGCAACTGAAAATTTTTGGAGTCCAAATCTTCTGTTGCCAATTCTTGCTGAAGATTGACTGGAATAGAATCGCTTACCTCAAAATCGGTTTCGGCATTTCGCGCCAGCAGATTGTTTAAATCGGCTTTGCGTTGTTCAATAACGGTGCGCTGCGTAAGTGCGCTGCTTTTTTGTGCATTTAAATCTACTTTGGCTTGCAGCAAATCGGTTTTGCCCGATGTGCCAACCTGAAATTTCATATCCGCTAACTTCACCCGCTCTTCCGAAATTTTAATGGCTTCGTCTATGGCTTTCAACTGTTGCTTGGCGCGCACCACATCGTAATATGCCAGCATTACATTTGCTACCACAGTTTGCACTTCTTCTTTAAAATTCAGTTCACCAATTTCGTCTAAGCGTTTCAGTTTGCTTTTGGTGGCGAACATTTTCAAGCCGTCAAACAATGTCCAGTTAAGCGCCACTCCGGCACTCAGGTTGTTTCCGGTTACGCCCGATGTTACAATTTCATTTCCGTTGGAAAATTTCTGGTTGAGGTTGTTGAGTGTAAAATTGTCGCTTACATTTCCGGTAATGCGCGGCAGCATTCCTGCATTGCCGATGGTATTGTTGCGGTCGGCAATTTCGGCTGTGTTGCGGGCAATGAGAATATCGTAATTGTTCTTGAGCGCAATTTCAACAGCTTGTTCAACAGTGAGAATTTCCTGTGCGGGCAATTGAAAATACAATAGCACACTGATTACACAAATTAGAAATGGTATGCGCTGATTTGTTTTTCCTTTCATTCCAAACAATACATCCCGAAAGGATGGAAGGTTTATAGCACTTACAAAGCGCGTAGGTTCGACCTCGAAGGGGTCGAACAAAAACGATTCAACATTTTCTATAAACGTTGAATGCTTTCGGCATTGATAAAAAGAAGAATGTCTATTCTCCATGTCTCCGTTTAGTTCTGCTCATATAAGAATACATTGCCGGAATAACATACAGCGTAAGCACCAGCGAAAACATAATGCCGCCAATAACTGCAATGCCCAAAGGAATACGGCTTTGTGCACCTGCGCCTAACGCCAGCGCAATGGGCAATGCACCTAACGATGTAGCCAAACTCGTCATCAATATGGGGCGCAAGCGCAAGGTGGCTGCCGTGATGATGGCACTCATTTTTTCTTCTCCGGCTAATCGCTTTTGATTGGCAAACTCCACAATCAAAATTCCGTTTTTGGTTACCAAACCAATGAGCATGATAATTCCGATTTGCGAAAAGATGTTGAGCGTTTGGTTGAACATCCACAAGCTGAACAATGCACCGGCTAATGCCAACGGAACGGTAAACATGATAACCAGCGGATCAACAAAGCTTTCGAACTGGGCTGCGAGAATTAAGAATACCAAAATGAGTGCGAGCGCAAATGCAAATGCGGTGTTCGAAGAGCTTTCGGCATAATCGCGCGAAGGACCAGATAAACTGGTGTTGAACGATTCATCCAATACTTTCGCGGCAATTTCTTCCATAGCGGCAATGCCATCGCCAATGGTTTTCCCCGGTGCAAGTCCGGCAGAAACGGTAGCCGATTTGTAACGGTTGTAATGATAAAGTTGCGGAGGATTACTTTGCTCGCGCAGTGTAACCAAATTATCTAACTGAATAGTTTGCCCTTTGTTGTTACGCACGTAAAACGATTTTAAATCGAGCGGCTCATCGCGGTTGTCGCGGTCCACCTGACCAATTACCTGATACTGTTTTCCGTTCATGATAAAATAACCGAGGCGCCTGCCACTCAATGCCAATTGCAACGTTTGCGAAATATCCAACACCGACACTCCGAGTTCGCTTGCTTTCAGGCGGTCAATTTCAATTTCCAATTCGGGTTTGTTGAATTTCAAATTCACGTCCACGCCCATAAATGCCGGATGCTTGTTGGCTTCATCTAAAAACTGCGGCAACTTCTCTTTTATCTTTTCAAAATTCAGATTCTGAATAACAAACTGCACCGGCAAACCAAAGCGCGCGGCTCCTCCGGTAGAAATGGTTTGGTCTTGTATGGGAAACGCTTTGCCCTCGTTGAAGCGCGCCATGTTCATGGCAACACTTTGCACAATTTCCTGCTGCGTGCGGGTGCGCTCATCGGGTTCTACCAAACGCACACGCACAAAGCCGGTGTTTACGGCACCGCTGCCCGCAAAACCGGGCGCAGTAACGCTCAGAACTATTTTACGCTCGGGTACAGAATCCATCATGAATTGTACAATCCGATCAATATATGTGTTCATGTAATCGTACGAAGTTCCTTCGGGCGCACTCACCGACAGACGGAAAACACTGCGGTCTTCCATGGGCGCTAATTCCGATTGCAGATTTTTTCCGACCAGAAATATAGCGCCCATGCAAATGCCCAGCACCACAAAGGCAATCCATCTGCGCTTCATAAAACTTTCGAGCGATTGGCGGTAACCTTCGTCCATAGCGCGGAAGAACGGTTCGGTTTTTTCGTAGAACCAACTGTGCTTTTGATTTTTGCGCGTAAGCAACACATTAAGCACCGGAGTAAGTGTAAGCGAAACGAATGCCGAAACCAACACCGCACCCGCCAGTACAATTCCAAATTCGCGGAACAAACTTCCCACAAATCCTTGCAGGAAAATGATGGGCAGAAACACGACCGCCAGCGTAACCGAAGTGGCGATAACGGCAAAGAAAATTTCATCGGAACCTTCGCGTGCGGCACGATACTTTTCGATGCCCTTTTCCAATTTCTTGAAAATGTTTTCCGTTACTACAATACCATCATCCACCACCAAACCCGTTGCCAACACAATGGCTAAGAGCGTAAGCACATTGATGGTAAAGCCCGCCATGTACATAATGAAGAAGGTAGCGATAATGGAAACCGGAATATCAATGAGCGGGCGAATGGCAATGAGCCAGTCGCGGAAGAACAAGAAAATAATAAGCACTACCAGCCCGAATGCAATGGCGAGTGTTTCGCCTACTTCGGTAACCGAGCGCCTTACAAAAACTGTTTGGTCGAGCGCAATGTCGAGTTTAATATCGGAGGGAACATCTTTCTTGATTTGCTCGTAACGTTTGTAAAACTCGTTGGCAATATCAATGTAGTTAGTGCCCGGCTGCGGAACAATCGCCAGCGCCACCATCGGTATTCCCGATTCTTTCAAAATGGTTTCTTCGTTTTCCGGACCCAACACCGCTTCCGCCACATCGCGCAGGCGAATAATGCGGTTGCCCGATGAAGAAATAATCAGGTTATTGAAATCATCTTCGGTAGTTAATCGTCCGAAAGTTTTTACCGTCAGTTCCGTGTTGTTGCCGTAAATTTTTCCGGCAGGCAGCTCTACATTTTCGCGGTTGAGCGCATTTTGAATATCGGTGAAGGTTAAACCGTACGCAGCAAGTTTAGCCGGATCAACCCACAGGCGCATGGCATATTTTTTCTCGCCCCAAATTTGCACGGTGCTTACTCCGGGAATAGTTTGCAGGCGCTCAAGCAAAACATTAGTAGCATAATCGCAAACTTCCAACTGGTTGCGCGTGTTGCTCTGCACCGTCATGGAAATAATAGCATCGGAGTTGGCATCGGCTTTTGAAACTACGGGCGGTGCATCAATATCCTGCGGCAGCTGGCGCAGCGCCTGCGATACTTTATCGCGTACATCGTTGGCAGCGGCTTCGAGGTTTTCGTTCAAATTAAATTCAACGGTAATGATGCTCGAACCCAAATTGGAGGAAGAAGAAATGGTGCGTATGCCCGCAATGCCGTTAATCGCTTTTTCGAGCGGCTCGGTAATTTGCGATTCCACCACATCGGCATTTGCGCCAGTGTAGTTGGTGCGTACGGTAATAATAGGCGGGTCAATAGAAGGATACTCGCGCACGCCTAAAAACGTAAAGCCGATAACCCCGAACAACACAATGATGATGTTCATGACTATGGCAAGTACAGGGCGCGATAAACTTAATCCGGGTAAACTCATTTTAATACAAATACATTACACCACATGGGCACATAAGAAAACATAAGAACTAAATCATTGTATTTAATCATCTAATCGTTCGAAAATTTTGTTCACAAAAGTTTGCTGTCCTTCGTTGTAAATGTTCGTTACATTAAAATTGATAAGTATTCCTTTCGGTTTTTCCAGCAAACTCATGTAGCTTAAAATTTGCGCTTTGTGAACCGGCAGAACTTCCTGAACTGCTTTTAGTTCAACAACTATGGCTTCTTCTACAAGTATATCACACCGCAAATCTGTATTCACTGAAACTCCTTTATATACTATTTCAACATCCCGTTCAGATTGAAAAGCAATTCTCCTTTGCTCAAGTTCAATTTCCATACACTTATGATAAACACTTTCCAACTGCCCCGGACCAAGAACTTTGTGTACTTCAATAGCTGCTCCGATAATTTTATAAGTAAGGTCGTCTAAATATCTTCTTGTCATGAAATATTTTTACTACATAAGCGCATAGAAATACAAAACTTGTCTCTACACTGTTCTATGTTTTCTATGTGCCTATGTGGTTACTGTATTACTTTTACAATTTTCACTCCTGCATCAGGCTTTACACTCATCAATGCGCTGGCTACAATAGTATCGCCAGCTTCCACACCATTTGTTATTTGAATGTAGCTTTCGTTTCTGATGCCGGTTTCCACTTTGGCAAATGTTGCTTTGCCGTCCTTCACCACAATTACTTTTTTGTTACGCGCTTCGGGGATAACACATTGCGTGGGCACCATCAGCGCGTTTTCAATTTTCTTCAATCCCAATTCAATTTTTGCAAAAGCCCCGGGGTAGAGTTTTGATTTTGTGTTTTGCACCAAAGCGCGCACACGAATAGTTCTGGTGGCTTCGTCCACCCGCGGTTCAATGGCAAATACTTTTCCTGAAAAAGTTTCATCAAACCCATCTACCGAAAATTTTACCGCATCGCTTTTTGCCAATACCGAAGCATATTTTTCCGGCACGGTAAAATCAATTTTCAGTACATCAATTTGTTGCAGCGTAGCAATAAGTGTGGAAGGTGTAACATACGCGCCATTGCTTACATAGCGCAAGCCCACCACCCCGCTGAAAGGTGCGCGTATTTCTGTTTTCGAAATTTGCGCCTGCGTTTGCTCAATATCCGCCTTTATGTTGTTGAGTTGAATAAGCGCATTGTCATACTCTTGTTGTCCTATTCCGTTTGCGGCAAGCAGTTGCTTTAAACGGGTTTCGGTTTTTTCGGCAGTTTCTTTTTGCAGCAACAGCTTTTTGAGTTGTGCCTGTAAATCGGCATCGAACAATTTTACCAGCAACGCACCTTTTGCTACTACGCTTCCTTCGCTCACGTTCAGTTCAATAATTCTTCCGGCAACTTCGGGTTGCAGATTTACTTCTTCAAACGCCAGCAAAGTGCCCGATGCAATAATGTTGTTGTCAATAGTTTGGGGCTGCACTATAAAACCGCTCACGGCTAAATCTTTTGGTGGACCGCCCGCAGGTCCTTTCTGCCCGGCTTCTTTAGGATGGAGAAATTTATTGTAAATGATAATACCCGCAATGAGCAGAATTATTGCCAGAAAAAGCCATCCTATTTTCGACATGGAATATTATTGAATGTGCAAAGGTGAAAAAATGGAGTTAAGCTAATAGTTGTAGCTACAAGTATTTTTGATAAAAAGTGCTAATTACTTGCTGAAAGGCACCCGAAAGCTGCTTACGGTTTTATTGTCTTCGTCCACAATGCTCAGTTCAACATACTCATTGCCCACAATGTGGATTTTGCCAAACGCATTTTTAGAATCCTGTCCTTTTAAACCGTTGCCGCCTTGGTTCCATATTTTGCTGATGCGGTACAAGCCGGTAAGGTTGCCGATGAGTTTAAGGTAACGCGCTAATGAGGTTGTTTCTACACTCAGTCCGCTGGCGTTTAGTTCTGGGAAGCCCGCGTTTTTACCATCGTCCATTACATTGTGGTGCGTATCGCCACTAATGACGATGATGTTTTTTAAGTTGTTCACTTTTACAAATTGCATAAAGTCGTTTCGCTCTTCGGGGTAACCTGCCCAATACTGGCTAAAGCCCCATGCCAAATGAAAACCGAACCAGTTTTTGTAGTGCATCTTCTGCAGTTTAACACCTGCACGAATCAATTTCTCACAGGCACCGTTCAGCGGCACTCCGCTCACAATAAATTTCCAGTCGGCTGTGGAGGCAAGTAAGCTTTTCTTCAGCCAGTCCATTTGCTTTTTGCCGAACAAAGCATAGCCCGGTGGCGGATTAAAATTCCATTTGTTTTTCAGTGAGTCGTACGTAAACGCTGCCATGTTCGGCAACTCCTTAGCGCTGTTGCGGTCAAGCACAAAAAACTCTGCGTTGCCGAATTTGAAAGAGTGAAAAATTCCTTCGCTTGTATCGGGCAATTCGTAATGCGGAAAAAATTCACCGTAGCCTTTAATTACATTCCTTCGCCAGTGCGGTGGAAACTCGGGGGCATACATTTCGTTGTACACTTTTCCGTTGCGTATAAACGACTTCATATCATTCTTGCAATACCTTCCACCACTGCCACCTACATAATCGTTGTCATCGTGCATGTAATCAATCGGAACATTGTAAAGCATTTGCTTCATCACCTTTTCATCGTAGCGTTTTTGATAGGCTATAGCAACTGTGTCGTAGTTATTGGAATACCACGGACAAATTTGGTAATCGGGATAGGTGTAATCGCCTGTGTGCATTAAAAAGTAAGGCTCATGTTTGGGTATCACCTCAAACACTTTCATGTTTTCCGTTTCCTGACAACTGCCGGTTACAAATGTGTATTCGCCTTTCTCCCCTTCTTTCGGAAAAGTTCTGAATGAACCTTTAATGGTATCTTCCCAACCTTCAAACAACAAGCGGTAGAAATATTTTGTATTTGGCTCAAGCGATGAAATGTAAATGATAGCCGACTTATCGCGCAGGCTATCGGTGTTAGCGGCAAACGAAAAAGATTTTTCGAGCGAAGGATGTGGGCTGAGTTCTATTAAAACCCGTCCGCATTGTTTGGTGCGCACATACACTTTGCACGATGAAGCAGTAAGCGCTCCGAAAACAGGACCGTGGGTAATGTATTGGGCGCTGATAGTAGTTGACAAACTACTTGCTGCCAACAACAATATGTATTTCAGATGGCTGAAAAACTTCATCAGAATTTATACCTCAACTGCACCGTGAAATTCCGCAGCGGTTCGGGCTTTCCCGGGCGAAGAGCATACATGCGGTTGGTTACGTTTTTAATTATTAAGCCGAGGGTAAAGTGGTCATCGAACTTAATGCCCATACGCATATCCATAAAGAAATCGCCTTTAGAATGTTTGGCAATGTATTTATCCAACGCGTTCACATCCTGAAAAATAAGATTGGCTGCTGCCTTAAACAAACCGGGCACTTTTTCGGGAATACTGCCGTAGTTCAATGTTGCACCGAGATACACTTTCCAATACGTTAACTCCAAATCGGCACGGAACAAATGGCGGATGCGGTAATAAAGAAGTTTTGCTGTATCGGGGTCGCTCATACCCACTTTTTTGAAGTTGTACTGAAACATGTCTTTCAGGAAATCGCCCACCGGATAGCGTGCATGTCCCGCTGTGTCGCGCTCGGCTTTGCCTGGCCAGGTGTACGTATAGCCGCCCATAATTTGCAAACCAACCGGACCAATTTTTCCGTTCCCTGCCAAGCCGATTTCGTAACCCGCAATGCGTGCGTTCTCTATGTTCAGTGCTTTTAAACCCAACAATTTTCCGGTGCCGGGAAAAGGAAATTCCAAACTGTCGGGAAAAATTTTGGTGCCGTTGCCGTAGTAGTTGGGCCAGGTTGCTAACTGGTATTCAATAAAGTTTTTGTACTCCTGCCAAAAGAATGCCGCATCAAAGTAGGCATTCCAGTTGCCTATTCGCAGGCCCTGTTTAAAGCCGAGTTCCAAACTCCAGCCTCGTTCCGATTTCAGCGTATCGTTCGGAATTACCCGCAAGCCGTTTACAAATTCGTTGGCAATATACTTTTCGGCAATAGAGGGAATGCGATAGCCCTGCCCCCAAGAAAAGCGGAAGAAGGTGGCGGCTGCTGCTTGTATGTTCATCCCCGCTCTGAAAATGGGAATGCCCACCACCACACGGTCATCGCCCGATTTAACTTTCGATTCTTTATGCTTGTACGGAAAGCCGATAACCACATCGGTATCTACTGCCGAAACTTCGTAGCGGAAACCGCCTTGCAGCGAAAGGATTTTGTAGTTGAACTCCAACTGCCCGTACACCGAAGCGGCAAAGTTTTTCCTCAAACCCGGATAAAGGTTGCTGCGCGATAAACCTACATTGAACGGAAAGCCTGCCGTAAACACCAACAGGTTTTTCCAGCGGTACTGATATTGATTGTCGGCAATAATCTGGTGCGATACCGCATCGGGGTCGGGGTAATTTCCTTTGCGGAAAATATTCATGTAGCGGTAGCTCGAAGTTAGTTTGTGCCCCTTCTTTCCGGTGTAACTCACAAAAGGGTCAATGCTGGTGCGGGTGTAATTATCGCCTGAGCCAACGCCCAAAAAGTACGAGAGCGAGTCCACATCTTTAGAGATGAAAAAACGATTACTGAGTTCCTGTTGCAAACTGGCATTCAAGCCAAAATTTAAGCCTTCAATTTTCGGATGCAGGTAACGCATTTTATACAATGCCTGCACGCGTGTTTCATCGGCTTTTTCCAAATAGCCATCGTTGCGCGTAATGTTTCCCGCAGCCACCAACTGCAATTGTTTGATGCGCTGTTGGTAGTTGATGTTTACGTTTCCGAAAGCGGGAAGGGTGTTATCGCCCCACCATTTTTTAAATCCTTTTGGAGGATTGTTGTACGTGCCAAAGTTCACTTCAATCTCCGCCTTGGGTTCGTAATCAGTAGGCCATTCGGTAACTACGTTTACAACACCGTTCAGTGCCGATGAACCGTACACTACCGATGATGCACCTTTAATTACTTCCACCTGTTTTACATTCGACAGCGGAACCATTTTACTTTGTCCTTCACCCAAATCGGCACTCATCATCGAAAGCCCGTCACTGAGTACAGCCGTGCGCGTGCCTACACCATATGAATACGAACTTCCACCGCGAATACTTATTTGCCCATCCTGCACCAACACACCCGGAGTTTTGCTTACGGCTTCACCCAAATCGTTGCTGTTGGTGTTTTTAATCTGGTTTTTATTGACCACTTCGGTGGTTACAGTTTCCTTAGCGGCATTCTTTTTGTACTGGCTAACCGTTACTACCTGACTTACCTGAATAGCCGAAGGCTTCATTTCAATTTTCAAATCTTGCTTAGTACCGGCAACAACGGTCAGTTTTTCTTTGTAGTTTTTGTAGCCTATGTAGCTTATCACCAAGTCATATTCTCCTTCGGGCAGCGACAGTTTAAATTTACCTGCTACATCGGTAATAGCGCCACGGGTTTTGTCGTACTTAACCGATGCTCCCTGCAAAGGCTCTTTGGTTTCGGCATCGAGCACCGTTCCGCGTATATCGGTTTGTGCCGTTAAAAATGTACTACTGAAAATGAGAATGGCGAGCGTAGAAATTTTTTGTTTCATGCAAATAGCTTGATTTAGCGAAGCTGTGGGATAACGTGTGAAGCGAATGAAAGTACGTTCATCGGTTGGATAAATAAAGAAAAGAAAAAAGCGATTCTCAAAACTTTATCTCCGAAAAAGGAATTTCGTGCGTAATGCGCGAAATGTTCGCGCGGTCTAAAATTTCTAAGGTCAGTTTTTGTTTTTCCCAATCAATGGAAATAGTGCCGTAGTTGGCTTCCATAAAAGGCTCGCCTACGCGGTTTATGTTGCCGCCATCGCAATTGTGCCCGTGTGTCATGCCGCTACTGGTAAGGTCGTAAAGCGGATAGCAATTTTCGCGTTTCAGGCGGCTTAGTTCGGAATAGTGCAAATCGCCACTAATAAAAAACACTCCGTTGGCTTTTGTTTTCTCAATCAGTTGCATCATGCGCTCGCGCTCGTGCGGCATGTTTACCCATGCTTCCCATCCGTTAAAGTCCACCAAAAATTGGGTGCTGCTGCCAATAATGCGGAGGTCAGCAGGTTTTTTAAATTCTTCCTCCAGCCACTTCCACTGTTCTTCACCCAAAAAAGTTTTGTGCTTATTCTTCAGTTTTATGTAAGGCCCCTTGCATTTCAAATCGAGCCGAACTCGCACTAACTTATCGCGGAAAGTGCGGCAGTCGAGCATAATAATTTGTAGTTTCTTACCATCCACACCATACATGTACGAAGTGTAAATACCAGGGTGTTTCCAGCGTTCGCTGTTTGCCGACTCTTCGAAAAATTTCAGGAATATTTTTTTTGATTCTTCTTTCATGAGGTACTCCTTACCTCCATCGTTCACTCCGTAGTCGTGGTCATCCCAGGTGGCAATAACAGGCGTATTCTTTTTCAGTTCAATGTAACCGGGCTTAGAGCCGAATTGGTCGTACTTCTGTTGTAATACATTCATGTCTTTGGTATCGCCATAAAGGTTATCGCCCAGCAGAATAAACAACTCCGGTTTTTGCTCAATTACTTTATACCAAATCAACTGCGAATCGCTTTGGTGGAGGCACGAGCCGAAAGCAATTTTGGAGATAACCTGCGGTGAAACGGTTTGTGCAAAACACAAAACCGGGAACAGGAAAAATACGATGGCGAACTTATTCATAGGGCGTAAACGATTTTATGTTCCATCTATAAATTGATATAGAAAACCACATAGAAACATAAGGACACATCAGGAAAAAACTATGTATCCTATGTATTCGAAACATTTTCATGCTTTACATTTTTGGTATTGTCATTAGTGTTGGTAGTTCAATAAATGAGTTGGGGTTACTTGTTCTTGTGTGTAAGAACTTCAATCGCCATAGCTTTATACTTCTCCAAATCGGGCAGCGGAACATTTTCCAATTTGGCTTCTTCGTCCCATCTCCGCAGTTGAATTTTCAGTTCAAACCAGTCGCTGTTTCGGAAAGTCTCCGCTTCTTCGGCTGTCATTCTTCCGCCTTGGTATTCCAGCGTTTTTTTGCTTGCCTCCGAAAGTTGGTTGTAATAGTTTTCATCGGCAAAAGTAAGGTAGCGTTTTGCTGCTACGTGGCTTTCAACTAAAGCAGCGATTTTTTCGGTGAAACCCCGCGCGCGCAAAAAATCGGCTCCCAGTTTTTCGTGTTCTTTAATTCCGTAGCCACCCATATTGTTGGCATCGGTTACGTGCTCTGCCAAATGACCAATGTCGTGAAAAAACGCTGCGAGAATTACTTCTTCATCAAAGCCACCGCGCTCGGCTAACTGTGCCGCCTGGCACTGGTGCTCTATCTGCGAAATACTTTCGCCTATGTAATCAGCCGTACCGTATTTTTCGTACAGTGCAAAAATTTCTTCTACTGTTTTCTCTATTTCTTCAGGGCGCATCGGCAAAGGCTGATTTTACGGGTTTACCTGTCCAGCAGTCGGGTTGCTGTAAACCGAAAATATGAGCAATGGTGGAAGCAGTATCGTATTGTTTTACTAAATCGGTAATCGCAAAACCCTGCTTTGTTTTCGGACCGCTTATTATCCACGGAATTTCAATTTCCGCTCGGCTTCTTCCTCCATGTCCTTTTTTTCTGCCGCCATGGTCGGCCGTAATGATGATATAGGTGTTGTTGAACACCCCTGCGTTTTTCAGCGCCTGAATAATGATGCCTGTCAACGAATCTGCCACACGAATGCTTCGGTAATACTCCTCGGTAAAATGACCCGTTTCGTGCCCTGCATGGTCCACATGGTCAAAGTGGACGAACAGAAAATCAGGTTTCATATTTTGAATGATGGCACAGGCTTTTTCGCAGGTTTGATATTCGCCTTCAGTGCTGATAATGGTATCCATCGCCTCGGTGTTGGCTAAGCGGGCAAAGCCGTCCCAATCGTGCACGCAGGCAATTTTAGCGGAAGGTTTTTGCTCGCGGATAATTTTAAAGATGGTCGGAAAAATTTCTCCTTTCGCCTGCCCGCAGTAGCTTTTGTTGCGGATGTCTTTGCGTTCCCAATCATTACTTTTTACCTGATGTTGTTTGGGCGATGCTCCGCTAATCATCGAAGCCCAGTTGGGCGAACTCACCGTGCGGATAACCGCTTCCGCTTTGTAGGTATAAGCCCCGCGTTGCTTCAAAAAGTCGAAATGCGGGGTAGCCGTTTTTTGAATACCCTGCCCGCTCAGGCCATCGAACCCTAATACAATTACCCGAGGCTGTGCCTGCGCGTAATGGAACAGGCAGCTTACCAATGCAATAACCAATATGGCGTATCTTTTCACGGTGTCAAAAATCTTTTCTTTTACGGATGAAGATACATTTCCGGCATTAAAGAATTGTTAGGATATTTACTGGGATGAACCTTATAGTTTTCAAATTGCACAGAAGCACAGAGTAAACTCCCGGAAGCTATGAAAAAAGATCCACGCATTGATGCCTACATCGAAAAAGCACAACCATTCGCAAAGCCCATTTTAAAGAAGTTGAGAGCATTGGTGCACAAAGGCTGCCCGCAGGTGGAAGAAACCATTAAATGGGGAATGCCCTGCTTTGAATACAAAGGTGCTTTGTGCGGCCTCGGTTCTTTTAAACAACATGTAACACTGGGTTTTTGGAAAACTGCTCTACTGAACGACTCCAAGGGCTATTTACAGGAACACAAAGCCAAAGGGGGCGAAGCCATGGGCAACCTCGGGCGCATTACTTCGCTAAACGATTTGCCACCCGATGAGGTGCTGATTGATTTTGTAAAACAATCGGCAAAACTGAACGAAGACGGCATAAAACTTCCGCCCAAAGCAAAAACAGATAAAACCGAATTACTTATACCCGACTACTTCGCGACTGCCCTGAGCAAAAACCCCAAAGCCAAAACTGTTTTCGACAACTTTGCCTACTCGCACCGCAAAGAATATCTGCAATGGATTACCGAAGCCAAAACCGAAGCTACCCGCCAAAAACGCATGGCTACCGCTATTGAATGGCTTGCCGAAGGGAAAGGAAGGAACTGGAAGTATGAAAGGAAGCAAAAACTTTGGACGGTTATATCTATTACTGCCTTCAAAGTAGCTTATTGATGAACTGAAACTATTCGAAAACGGAATCACAGTTAGTTTGAAAAAGAACCGATCAATAAACTGTGTCAATTTTAATTTTATGGAACCGGATGTTGAATGAAATTGCGAAACGATTTCGGAAGTAGGGTAACTTTATTTTAGCCTTGCCAACGGCTTGGCCGAATTGCATTTTTGTTGAGAACGCTATGATTAAGCTCATAATTAGGGTTGGCGCCAACAAATTACGCTTTTAAATGAACGTAACCGTCATTTCCAGCACTTTGCTGATAAGCGATTCGAACAGAATTTTTCCATCGGTATTGCCCAGGGCAGCCTCCGAAGCGCGCTCGGGGTGGGGCATCATGCCAAATACATTTTTACCTGCATTGCATATTCCCGCAATGTTGTCCAACGAGCCGTTGGGGTTGGCTTCTTCGGTTATATCACCGGTTTCATCGCAGTATTTAAAAAGAACTTGGTCGTTGTCGTAAAGCGCTTTGAGGGTAGTTTCATCGCAGTAATAGCGTCCATCGCCATGGGCAATAGGAATTTTAAGCACCGCGCCTTCGTCAATTTTGCAAGTGAGTTGGGTTTTGTCGGTATAGGTTTTCAGGAATACATTTTTGCAAACGTATTTCATGTTGTTGTTGCGGAGCAGTGCGCCCGGCAACAGGTGCGATTCGCACAAAATTTGGAAGCCGTTGCAAACGCCAAATACTTTACCGCCTTCGTTCGCAAATTTGATAACAGCTTCCATTACCGGTGAAAAGCGGGCAATGGCGCCAGTACGCAGATAGTCGCCATAACTAAATCCACCGGGCAGGATAATACAATCGTTTACGCTAAAATCGCTCAGGTCGGTTTCTTTGTGCCATACATAACGCGCCTCGCAGCCCATTAGTTTGGTTACTACATGGTACATGTCTCTGTCGCAATTTGACCCGGGGAAAACAACTACTCCAAATTTCATTCTTCTTGTTTTAAAGGATATTGAATACCGGCAAATACTGCCCTGCCAGCACAAGCAAAATTAGAATTATATGCATTACTTCAGCGATAATGCTGCGCTTTAACTGTACGGAAATCATAGAAGCCACCACGGCAACGGGCAACCCAAACAAAACAAAGTAGCTGAGGCTTACTTTTTGTTGAAGAAAAAATGCCGGAACCAGCAGGAAAAACAAAATGACCATGAGGGTGGTAAACTTACGCACCTGTATAAGGGCTGATTGCAGCACCAACGGTACCAGTGCAAAAACCGCCAGTGAAAGAAATGTGAAAGTGGCGATGGTTAGTTTATCGGTAAAAGAAAATGCCAAACCACTCAGCCAGGCGGAAGGCAAAAAACTGTTGGGGGAGGTGCCCGAAACGAAATACACGGTAAACGCTACAAAAAACGGAGTAACAAAGCCGAGCAGCATTGCCACCCATTCGCGATAATGAAAAGTGCGAACCGTAGCAATGCCTATAAAAGCAAAAAGTATAAAGATTACCGTGGGAAAATACAGCAGCAACACCACTGCCGAAAGAAAGCCGATATCGTACACATCGCCATACGCTTTTTCTTTGCGCGCTAAACGGAACAAAGCCGCCACCGCCAAAATGATAAACGTTAATGCCACCGATGCGGGCGACAACACCAGTGTTTGTTTAAAAAACGATGTGAATACAATGAATACCGCCCCCGGCAAATAGGTTTTTTTGGCGGTCATTTTGTTTTCGTTTACAATGCGGTTTACCAACAACGCCTGAAAAAAATTGAGCAGTGCCGATAAAACAGAAAGTTTAATAACGGCATTAAACGGCAGCAGGGCAATCCAACCGAACAACAGGGCGCTTAACGGCTCGTGGTGGGCAAACGGAAAACTTACATCAATACCCGGTGAAAACGCAAAGCAAATACGGAACACTACCAGATAAACAAAATAGAAAACAACTACCCCCGGATTGTTTGATTTGAAAAAGCTAATCACTCAGGTGCTGTTTTAAAAAATGAGTTTGATGAGTTGCAACGCGCCATTCTTATAGCTGGGAATAACCGCTTCTGCCGGAGAAATTTGCCTGCCGAGTTTGGGCAGTAACAACAGGTCGCGGTCTTCCTGATTAAACAGCGACTGCCGCTGGCTTTTTCCTTCGCTGCTAAGCGTATATTGCGATAATGCTCCCGAAGCGGAAATATCATCCAAATACACAAAACGCAATTTGTCCTTTTCGTTCATAATTAAAAACGAGGAGAACACTCCGTTGTCGTCTTCGCTTGCCTGTTTTTTACGCATTATGTTATACCACTCCATTTGTGCTGCCGCATTAAACGAAAATGCAATGATGTCGTTGTACTGGTAAATGGTAGAAGAGCGATAATTATTAAACCCGGGTTGAATGCCCAGCGGCACGGCAATTTCGCGGGTGTCTTTAATAAACGACTCGGCAATAATCAACGCACCCCCATCATTTCGGAGAATTGTTTTTTTGATGTTGAATGTGTAGAGGCGGTTTTTGTTGTTCATTTCCCTGCCTGTTAACTCATTGATAAAAGTGCTCGGGAAAGGGAAATAAACGGAACTCAGTTTTTCACCGGTTGCCGGATTGTAGCTGCCGTAAAAAAATCCGTGTGCGGCTGCTTCTTCGTTTTGTGTGCCATCGTTGTAAAAGTAGCAGAGAATAAGGTTGCCGTTCTTGTTGTCGGTTTCAAATGCCGCCTGCCCGAACAGCGGCTTTTGGGTAAGAATGCTGTACACGTTTAACTCGCCCGTTGCACTCACGCGAAACACATCAAACTCTTCGGTGTTGCCGCTTCGTTCCGGTTTTAGAATAATGGCGGCATTGCCTTCGTTGTCCACCATTGCTTCGGAGTTTTCCAACTCTTTTTCTTTACGGTCAATGGGCACATTGCGGGTGTAGAGTTTGTGCAGGGTTCTGTCTAAACACTGATAGCGGATGTACTGCACGGTGCTTCCTTCAAAATACGGATAGTAGATGAAAAGAAAATTTTGGTCAGCAGAAGATTTAAAGCGGAGATTGGAAGCCACCAAATCTTTACGGTCGTAAATAGTATCAATAGCTGTGGGTGTTCCTATTTCTACAAATTTTGAATTAACCGGTTGGGCAAACAACACCGAAAACTGCTTGTTCTGCGACAGATAAAAAACCACCGCCCCGGTTTTGTTAAGCATAATGTGTTGCAGCAAACCATCTTGATTTTTAAACGAAAGCATTTTGGAAGCAGCCAGTTTTAAATCATCGCTGTACACATGTATTACATCTTCGGTGCCGTACAGGCGCACGATAATGCCATCGTTGTTTTTGCCGATGATTTTAAACTTACCTGTTTTGGAAGATAGCTTGGTAGGCGTACCTACTTCTACCACTTGAGCAGTGGTTGAAAGCGCAACAAACCAACAAAGTAACAAAAGCAGAAATCTCATTCGCTCAAACCTAAGTGAAAATACAGGAGCAAACAAGCAATCAACAAAAAGGAAAGATACTGTTAAGAACGGTTAGTACGGAAAGCAAAACTACAAACGAACACTATTCAAGTGCACAACATTAATATGCCGCTACTTCCTGCTCTTTGCGCTCTGCTATGCCCGCAACAGGCTGAATGCTGCCCATAGCAATGCCCCGTGCGCTTCTTCGCCCTGCTGCCAGATAGCGCATAATTCGCACGCGGTACAAGTCGTAAAGTATTACCAACAACAGGCAGAAGCTGATAAGAAAGAAAATACGGAATTGAATGTGCATATAAATTAACCCTGATAAAACTGCACCTGCGATAAACGATACGGTAATGGCAGAAAGCAATTTTGCTTTGCCCAGCAGTTCGGGATTGGAGCGAAACTCTTTTTTGGTAAACATGGCGCACAGTATGCCAAGGTCGGTAGTAGTGCCGGTAAGGTGGGTTGTTTTAACGGTAAAATTTGAAATGCTGGCGGTAAGTCCGTTCTGTAAGCCCATGGCAAACAGCATTAGTGAGAGCAGCAGTTCCGTTTCGGCTAAAGTTTCGCGATAAAAAAAATGTCCGTAAAAACCCACTGCCGTCAGGCAAATCATTTCAAGCAAAATAGGAGTGGCATGGGCAAAATATTTGCTGCGGGCATTAAAGTGAATAACGATTAGGTTAGATGTAAAACTGCCGAGGAAGAATAAAAAAATCCAACTGAAAACAACCGCCACCTGATATACATTTCCCTTCACAATTTCGGCAGCCAGAATGGCGTAGTGCCCGGTTACGTTTGATGTAAAAGCAAAAAAGATAAGCAGTGAAGCCACGTTTACCATGCCGGCAGTAAACGCGGTTAGTGTTCCCAATTTTATGTTATCGCTCAACGTGCGGCTGTTACTGTATTTTCTCAACATAAGTTATCCTCCAATTTTTTTAAAGTTCAGTTTCGCGATACCTTTTGCCTGTGCATCGCACTCGTAATTCAGTTCCATGCGGTCGGTTGCCAACTCGGTTAGCTGATAGCTTTCGGTATAGTTATCGCTGTATCGTATTTGCAAAATGTTGCCTCTGCCTTTAATGCTCCATGTTGCCTGCACACAGTTGCCTTTACAAAGCAGATTCAGTTTTCCACCTTTCAGAAAGGTCCATGTTTCTGCCTGATGAATACGATACGGCTGTCCCCCCACCGCATCTTCTTTCCCCATTTGGTAGGTTTGAACTTCTTCATCGCCATTCTTCTCATACTTCCATTTGGTTTCTTCCCATGTGCCCACTATCAATTCTTCCTGCACCGGTGCCTTGGAAATCATTACCGTAAAACCGGTAAGCCCGAACAGAAAAACCATTAAATACAATATGCCAAAGCGCATCATTTCCGAAATTTTAAAATCATTACACCATCTAATTCAAATTCCATTGCCCAACACCCGCCTGTGTTTGCAACCAATAGGGCGTTGTATTGCCGCTGCTACCTTGCGGGAACGGAGTTAAGCAGTATTTCGGCTACCTGACCTTTTTCGGGAATCTCCTGCGTTGCCAGTCGAACACCGTTTACCTTCAGGTTGCTTTTAAGTATGTAGGGCGATACATCAAAACTTTGTTTGCCGGCTTTTGCATGGCAGTAGTTTTCCGACACATACGCTTCATCAATTCTATTGGCTTCGAGATAGCTGTTGAAAGCGCTTTGGTTATAACCGGTAAAAACATCGCTGCGTATGTTTTGAATGGAAGAGGCATACTTGTTTTTGAGCACCATCAATGCATGGTCGAACTCAGGGTTAGAAACCGAACGCAGCAAATTGTTTTTTGAAAAGAAAAGAAGGTCTGAAATAGAATCGTTCATGCGAATGCCATGCAGCAATATGATGTCGTATTTTTCGCCATGCAGGTTTGAGCCTAAAACTGTTTTAAGCACATTCAAAGAGCTTACCGAAAAGTCGGTTGGGATAAGGATACGTTTTGTTTTCATTTTTACATTTTTTGGTTAACAATTCGGGCAGTGGATGTTGCAAACCGTTTTACAACTCACGCACTGCTGACGAATGCAATTATACCTGCGGGGCATTAGGCTGCTATAAGACCGGAATTAGAAAGGGATTAAGGTTTGGGGCTGGTATTAAAAACAGATTAGAACAGGCAAAAACAACACCTACCTCAAACTATATCATCAAAAATCAAATTCCCCTACGGGCAGATTTATTTGAACGGTGGTTCCTTTGTTTTCAATAGAAGAAACATGAATTTCTCCTCCGTGAATACGAATAATATTTTGGGTAAGCGGAAGTCCGATACCATAGCCTTCGTAGTTGTTCGTATTAGAGGCGCGGAAGAAAGGATCGTAAATGTATTTTACCTCATTTGGAGGTATTCCTATGCCGGTGTCTTTAATGGCTATAAAAACTTTTGTATCGGAAGCTCCGATGGAAATATCGACTGTTTGATAATTAGAGTACTTGCAGGCATTCATAATAATATTGGTAAACGCCAAATGCAGCAATTGCTCGTTACCCCTCACTTTTAGTTTGCGTGGATTTTCGGGTAGCATGGTGGTATCAATATGAATTTTGCTTTGGGGGTTAATTTTTTCAATAGTGTCTTTCACATCCCACAGCAACTGGTCAATACGCACCTTTTCAAACTTTTGAATTTTGCCGTTAAAACCCGTTTGAGCCAAAAACAAAAGCGCCTTTGTTTTCTTCTCCAGTTTTTCCGCTTCTTCCAGCATTACCTTAATGGTATCAATATACTCTTCAGAAGTTCGCAACTTGGCAAGCGCCACATCGCCCTCGCCTATTATGGCAGTTAGCGGAGTGCGTAGCTCGTGCGATGCGTTGCTTATAAAGTTGTTTTGTGTTTCGAACGAAGTTTCGATTCGGTCGAGCATATCATTAAACGTGCGGGTAAGCGTACCCAACTCATCGCCTTTGCTTTGTTCGGGCAGGCGCAAATGCAAATTTTCGGAACTTATCTGCTTAACCCTTTCGGTAATTTTAGTAATAGGGTTGAATACGGAGCGGGAGAAAAAGTACGATATAAAAAAGGCAAGTAAAAAAGTAAGTGCCACAGCGAGAATGAGTGTTTTTTTAAGGTAGGCTTTGTGGTGCGTTTCAAAATAATTTTGTGCAGATGCAATGATGATATAAGGAGTAGCTCCCGATTTGTAATAAATGCCTTTATAAAACAAACTGCTGTTGTTGTATTCCGCTTTTCCTTTCGCAATTATTTCGTTAAAGAACGAAGGGGGGAGTTTCATGCGGTCGGCATAGCCTGCAAAAGATTTGCCCGGCTCTGCGCTAATGGCAACCACCTGTTCAAGAGGCAATTTTTCAAAGTACTCGTTTTTTATTTCCGCCATTTGGCGGGCGTAAGAGCTGGTGTCTTTCTCAATTTCAATTTTTGCGTAGGTAAGCGCGCGTATTTCGAGCAATTTGTAGAAGTCGTCATACGCATAGTTTGAAACGGATAAATAAACAAATCCGCTGATGAGAACTATCAACGAAAAAAGTGATACAAAAAGCAGCACCGTGGCTTTAAGCTGCGTACTCATGTCGGATGTTACATTAAATAGTCAGAAACATACATCTCCGTAAAGCTTTTTGAACCTGCTGAAGCGTTCTTACTGCTCTTCTTCGCGCAATACATAGCCCATACCTATAACAGTATGCAGCAACCGCTGGTTGTTATTGGCTTCAATTTTTTTGCGAAGGTAGTTTACATATACATCCACCACATTGGTGCCGGTGTCGAAATCCAAGCCCCAAACCTCTTCAAGAATATCTATTCTGGAGAGCACTTTCCCCCGGTTACGCATAAAGTAAAGCAATAGCCTGTATTCCGTGCTGGTAAGCGAAACTTTTATGCCATCGCGGCTTACGGTTTTGGTGGTGTCGTTCAACTCCAAATCGGCAATGCGGTAAATTTCATCCTGCGCTTGTTCGGTAACAGGTGCAGTATTTTCAGCGCGCCTGAGCAAGGTTCGTATGCGTGCCACCAATTCAATAAACTTAAACGGTTTAACCAAATAATCATCCGCTCCGGTCTCAAGCCCCAATACAATATTCTCGGAAGTGCCAAGTGCCGATAAAATCAAAACAGGAATCTGGGGGTTGGTCTTACGGAGTTCGCGGCAAATTTCCAATCCGTTTTTACCGGGCAACATTATATCAACTATCAATAAGTCGAACTGATTTTCAGTTGCCATTTTAAAGCCGGTATTTCCGTCAAAGGCAACGCTTACTTCAAACCCTTCTTCCGATAATCCTTTTTTGATAAACGATACTACATGCGCTTCGTCTTCAATCAGCAAAATCTTTTTCATGGCTCAACAAAACATTTTTCAGAACGAGTGAAAGTACTTGTTTTTCGAAAAGCCGCTTTCGTTGCTTTTGCAAAAAGGGTTACGATATTTACTGTTTCAACCGCGGGTCCATGGCATCGGTTAACCCATCGCCAATAAGGTTGAATACAGTAACGGTAATAAAAATGGCAAAGCCCGGGAAAATAGCCAGCCACCATGCTTGCGGAATTTGACGGGCATACGAAAGAAGTTGCCCCCAGGTAACCGTATCGGCAGGACCAAGCCCAAGGAAAGATAAAGTAGATTCAGTGAGGATAGCTCCCGCAATACCAAAAGCGATGGAAATAAGAACGGGAGAAAGCGCGTTAGGAATAGCATGTTTAAAAAGAATGTGTGCATTGCTGTAACCCAGCGAGTGAGCCGCCTCTATGTATTCCAAGCTACGCACTTTTAAAAGTTCGGCACGAATAAACCGGGCAATGCCGGTCCAGCCGGTTAATCCTATTATTCCCATAATAACATACAGGTTCGGCTTGCGGACAATAGAAATAATCAACAGAATTAAGAAGAGCGTGGGAATGGAATTAAGCACCTCAATCATACGCATAATAATGAGGTCGAAAGGCACCGATACTTGTTTGCCTAAGAACGAAATTCGCTTGAGTGGAATTACCAATAGGTTACCGATAGCAATTACTCCCACAAAAATTAAAACGCTGATGCCTAACTGCATAAAACCATCGCCCAGCGATTTGCCGAGAGCATCGGTAATATCGTACGAGCGCGCACCAAATGCATAAAAGAAAGCGAAAAACAGAAAGAGCAAATTGCCCCAAAGCCTGATGCGTGAAACCTGAAAGTTTTCATCGCCATAAAATCCTGCCAACGAACCCAACAAAATTCCGATGAAAGAAGCAATGAGCATGGAAACAATGCCCACCGTCATGGCAATTTTGGTTCCGTGAATCATACCTGCCAGTACATCGCGCCCTAATTCATCGGTGCCAAACCAGTGGTGAAAACGCATGGATGGAACTACCTGTTTATCGAAAGGACCTTTAGAGTGAATATTGTTGTTGTCCTGATTCATTGGTAAGTACGGCACCGGAGGAAACACCGCCATATCGTAATCCAATTGTTTCCAGTCAATATTCTGAAACTGCGGTTGAAACTCGCCTATGCCTAAGTCAACAGCAATATCTTTAAACACCGGAAAGTAAATCGTGCCCTGATACTTGCAAACTAACGGCTTTTCGTTGGCAAGAAAGGGAGCCAGTATGGCAATTATTGCCAAAAAGATGACAATGTAGAGCGATACAACAGCCGTCTTTTTTTTGCGAAACTGTTTTCGCACAAAAGCCCAGTAACCCTGCTCGTTTTTCTTTGCTGTATCGGCTGCTGACATCTATAGCTGAATGTTAATCACTGAAAATTTTAATCCCCGTTTTATCTGCTCTTTATTTTTTCGAGTAAGAAATACGCGGGTCCACCACGGCATACAAAATATCTGAAACCAAGTAACCCACTAACGTAAGTATAGCGGCAAACATGGTGTTGGTTAAAATCATTGGGTAATCTTTTTGTATTACCGCAGCATAAGTTATTTGTCCTAACCCGGGAATGGTAAACAGAAATTCCAAAATAATAGAGCCGCCAATAAGTGCCGGAAAGAAGGATGCGAAAATGGTAATGATAGGGAGCAGGGAGTTTCGGAAAGCGTGTTTCCAAATCACTTTGTTATCAGGCAAGCCTTTGGCGCGCGCGGTGCGTATGTAATCGGCACCTAACACGGTTAACATAGAGCCGCGCATTTGGCGCGACAGGTATGCAAAGCTGGCATACGAAGCAATAATTAAGGGCAGTGCCAAGTGATATGCCAAGTCGCCCAGCTTGTAAAAGAAGCCATCTTCCCAAGTGGCATCGCCCAAGCCGAAAGGAGGGAAAATTTCGATATAGTCAGGGCTGCATAAAAAGAAAATAGCCATGGTTCCAATCCAGAAAACAGGCAATGAATACGTAATGAACAATGCCACTGTCATTCCCGAATCGTAAGCCGTTCCTTTGCGAACAGCCAGCGAAATGCCAAGCGGAATGGAGATAATGTATTCGATAATAATTACGAGAATGCTAATGAGCATGGTTATCCAAAGCCCGTCCCATATAACACTCTTAACCGGTCGCTTGGTGAAGAACGAAATGCCGTAGTCGCCACGAATAAAGCCTTTACCTTTTGTGGGGTCAGTCTCTTCGCCAAACCATTTTGCCTCGCCAAACAACCAGCGGTGGTATTGGTTATGCGTTCCGCTCCACTGTATTTTGGGAATGTATTTCTTCCATGGTGTAGCTTCTGTCTTTACTGCATTATAAGCTGCTTCGGTAGCATCGGCATGTTGTTTAATTTCGGTAAGACCGGGAGCTGCTGCTATTTGTTGTTGTAAATCGGAAAACAATCCGGTAAGCACAACATCTTCGTGGTGAATAAACATTTTAGCTACCGTGTTGCGTAACTCAATTAACGCATCGGCATTGGTTGAATCCTTTTTGGTAGCAATAACCGTTAACTCCAAATTTTTGAGGCGGTGGTAGTACGTTTCAATTTGCTGCCAGTTCCCATATTCATAAATAAACCGATCGAGTGTTTCGCGGTGGTTCTTTGTAGGAATGCGAATAAGAGTATCGCTCTGTGCGGCATTGGTAAACGCGAAATAGAAAATAGGTAAATCCAATCCGAGTTTGTGGCGCAGTTCGCGATACGAGCGCTCGGTGGCCAGTTTATCGGAAGCCTGCCCTTCGCCACTGCTGCGGTTCAGCATGGTTTCGGCAGGGTCGCCCGGAGCGGCTGCAATAAGAATGAATGTAAGAAGTGATATAATGAAAAGCGTAGGAATGAAAATGAAAATGCGCTTAATCACATAACCGAACAGCGGAAACGATAGCGTAAACACATACCGGTTTTTGCCGGAAGGTCCTTTTCCCTTTTCTAAACTTGCTTCAACGGGCTTCATCGCATTATTCCTGCACTAACTTAAATGCTGCTTCGTTATATCCGGGGCGAACAATAAATGTTTCGGTATTCGTAAAACGCTTGCTGATGGCAATTTTTTCTTTCGGACTCCAAATGAAAATGTATGGAACCGCATCGTGCACTTTTACCTGAAACTTGCGGTAAAGGTCGTTGCGTTTATCATCGTCCAACTCCGAGCGGATGTCTTCAATCAATTTATCGGTTTCGGCATTTCCGAAATAAACGTAGTTGCTTCCACCGTTAATAGATTCGGTATGCCAAATTTGTTTAGGGTCATCGGGGTTGGGCGAGCCAATCCATGCTCCGTAAAACATTTCAAAGTTGTGCTTGGTTTGGTTCTCAATATATATGCTCCACTCCTGCGGAACCACATCTACATTAATACCCACCTGACGGCAGGCTTCTTTAAAAATAAGAGCAGCATCTCTGCGGGTATCGTTACCGGCATTGTAAGTAAAAGTGATGTTGAATTCGGTGCGCTTGCCGTTTATCATTTTATCAAGCGTGCCGTTTCCGTTGCTGTCATTCCATCCGGCTTCAGCCAATAATGCTTTGGCTTTTTCTACACTAAAATCGTAAGGAGTAATGGTATCGTTAAATGCTCCTTTTTTGTACGGGTTAATAGGGCCATTAACGCGCTGCCCCAAATCGTACCCTATTACGTGAATAATCTTATCTACATCTGTAAGATGCGCCAATGCTTTGCGAACACGCACATCTTCGAACTTTGGGTTACGCATGTTTATACCAAAATAGGTATAAGCCATAGAGAGCGGAGTGTTGAGGGTAAAGTTTTTGTTGATTTCTTCCGAAGGTTGTAGTTGCTCCACAAAATCTTTGCTTTTAATTCCAGCCATTACATCTAAGCGCTTTCCTTTAAGGGCGGTTAAAGCGGCAGTTTGATCTTTAATAACCTGATAAATGAGTTTATCGGGGAACGCCTGATAAGCATATTCGTTGTTGAATTTTTCGCCCCACCAGTTCTTTTTCTTTTTCAGAACTATTTTTTGTCCGGTAACCCATTGGTCGAAGGCATAAGGACCTGAGCCTACAATATAACCCGAGTCGCGCTGAAATTTTTCGCTGTTGTATTCGGTAGCAAACTCCTTCATAATCGGATTTTCGGCTACTTCGTTAAACTTTTCGTTTATATCTTGGATGGAAATGTTATCCATCAGTTTTTTAGGGTCGTAAATGTATTGCGGTATCATAGTAAACGAACCGGCAACCGATTTGGCAAGAATGTATTTTTTGTTGCAAACAATAGTGAGTTTGCGTGGGTTGTCGGGGTAAGTAATAATATCGCTAATCAATTCAAAGTAAGGGCGGTTTTGCTCGTTATTAATAACCGGGGCTTTGAACAGTTTAACAGAGAAGATGGCATCTTTGGCGGTAATTGGCTCGCCATTGTCCCACTTAGCCTCTTCGCGAATTTCGCAGGTATATTTTAACAAGCCGGTAGCCTCATCGTATTCTTCTATGGGTAGTTCCTTCGCTAAAATTGGTTCGTATTCCAGCGTTTTAGGGTTAGTTCCCCAAAGGCTTTGGAACATTTGAGAAATATAATAACCGGCATCGGCACTTTGGTAGTTAGTGGGGTTGAGCATATCGGTATCGCTCAACTCGTGAATAATAACTTCGTTTTTCTCTTTCTTTTTGCCGCAACCGAAAAGGGTAAGTCCGGCAAGGGCTATCAGATAAATTCCTTTTGAACCGAAATGAGCCATAGCTGTTGGTTTTATTGGTTTTTTTAGAAGTCGGCAAACCTAATTAAAATTTCCTCGTTGGGAAATGTAAGTTAGAGCCTGCCCGCAAAGCACAGTAACATGAAAAGAATATTGATAACCGGAGCCGGTGGGCTTATTGGTAAAAGACTAACCGAAATGCTTTTGCAAAAAGGCTATGAGGTAAATGTGTTGGGAAGGAGCAAACCTAAACCCGCATCGCAAAACGTAAAAAGCTTTGTGTGGAACATTGATACCGGTGAGATGGAAACTGCTGCCTTTGCCGGAGTTAGCGCTATTGTTCACTTAGCCGGTGCAGGCATTGCTCAACAGCGCTGGAACGATGAACGCAAACGGGAAATAATTGATAGCCGCGTAAAAAGCGCAACGTTGATTTACAACTTTCTGAAGAAGAACAAACATAACGTAACCACTTTTATCAGCGCCAGCGCGGTGGGCTATTATGGCAATTGCGGGGAAGAATTGATTGCGGAAGAACACCAAGCCGGCAGTGATTTCTTGGCAGAGGTTTGCAAGCAATGGGAACAAAGCGCCATGCAGTTTTCGAAAATAGGCTTGCGCGAAGTGCGCTGCCGTATAGGTATTGTGCTGGCAAAAAATGGCGGAGCACTGCCCGAACTCACCAAAACAATGCCGGTTGGCATGGCGGGATACTTTGCTAAGCCTGATTTGTATTACCCGTGGATTCATATTGATGATGTATGCGGCATTGTTATTCATGCACTGGAAAATGAAAACATGAAAGGCGCTTACAACACTTGCGCTCCCGAACCTTTGCTTATGAAAAACCTGATGCAGGAAATTGTAAAAGCAAAGAAAAGTCATGCGCTGCTGCTTCCGGTTCCTCCCTTAGGTATAAAGTTAGCTTTGGGGGAAATGAGCGCCATGTTGCTGAGTAGCCAACGATGCTGTTCCGAAAAAATTTCGATGAGCGGCTATAAATTCAAATACAGTCAAATAGAGAAAGCGCTGAAAGCAATTTACGGCTAAACTCACTGCTTCATAAACGTGTAATCGGTAATGAGCGATCCTTGTTCTCCGGTGGTGGATTGAGCAATAAGAAAGTAACCTTTCGTTTTCATTTTGTTGAGCGTTTCGGTTATGCGCTTTAAGTTTTCGGGTTCAGTTTTTTCGCCAAAGGGCAGCAGTTCAATTTCTTCGAGCGTTCCGTTTTCGTAGGCGATAATAATTTTCGATTGCAAGTAACCCACCCCCATGCCTACACCTTTATTGCAATCGAACACCCGCATAGTAGCATAACCACTCTGCTGAGCAAAAGAAGTTTGTGTTGCAAAAACAAACAACAGCAAAGGGAAAATAAAGCGATAAAGGTTCATAATTCTGTTTGTGCCAAATATAACGCCAAAAGTAAATTGGGATTTTAGGGTTGATATAAAACCGTACCGGGCAACTCCATCAGAAAGCAACCGGCACTACCTATTTTCAACCTTCCACTTCAATTCATCAATCACTTTTTGTTGTTCCTGCATCATTGCCCTTGTTTCCTTCAACGCATTTATGAGCAAATAAGTAAATGCCGAAGGATCAACTGTCAGGTATTTTTCGCCTGATGTATTGTTGCCATAGTAATCACTGCTGAGCATGTACGGTGCCGCGCGTTCAATGTCTTGTGCAATTACCCCTACGTATGTATTGCCATCGTTTGGCGTACCGGCAGTGCCGTTGTATTGGTACGTAACCGGATTTATCTGCGAAAGAATATTCCACCCATCCGTAAAACCGCTAACATTTTTTTTGAGCCTTGCATCGGATAGTGCCGTCCAAGCACCACCTCCGGGTTTTAGTGCATTGCCGGTACTTTCAAACCGGAAATACTCGGTGTTTGCCGAGCACCCCGAGCCACCGCTTTGTATAACAAACGCATCGGCTGATTGATTGCAGTTATCGCTCAGATTTAACCGTAATTCGGTTTGGTCGGCAGCAATGTTGTAACGCGCCATCCATACCGGGTCGGAGTTTTCGCTGTTGTAATTTGCGCTTGCGGGACCTCCGGAGAAATACAAATACCTGCCAAAGCCCGGCAGTGTTCCGGTATTAACAGGGTTTACTTCGCCAAGCCTGATGTTGCCGTTTGCCACCTGCAAGCGCTGGTCAGGCGTAAATGTTCCTATGCCTGTGTTACCTGTTTGGCGAATAACCATTACTGTTTGCGCCTGTGTAAGTTTCGATCCGGTTACAATGTTGTCGTTGCTTACGCGAAACTCAATTCTTCCGTCCATCCCTGCATCGTCAACACCTGCAATAGCCGCATAGTACCCTGCACCAATATTCCGGAAATCAATGGTACTTCCGTTGCCTTCATTAATGTTTCCGCAGTTGAGTGTAATAGCCGAGCCTTCGGTGGCATTTCCGAAATCGCGCGAAATTTCCAAAGCCGAAACAGGAGTGGTGGTGCCTATTCCTACGTTTTTCAAACTATCAATTGCCATAGCAGCCGCTGCCGAGTTATCGCCATTCATATACAAACCCTGCACTCTGTCGGGTGCACTCCATATACGTGCCTTTTGATCGCCTCCGAAATTTTTAAAAAGAATATCGCCCGGGTCGTATTGGTTAGCGGCATTGGCTCGCAAACTGATTTGTGCTCCATTACCCATTTCTAAAAACTCCGATGGAGTAGCGGTGTTTATTCCTACTCTGCCATTCGCCATTACCCGCATCTTTTCGGTGTTAGCGGTTCGTACTACAAAATCCTGTGCATCGGTGGTGCCAACAAAATTTACTGAAGGATTTGTACTGCTGTTTCCGGTAGTTCTCCAAAACAAACCGTTAGCATTATCAGGAGTCCATGCGGTTCCGTTCCAAACAAGCAAATCATTTGCAACAGGCGCAGTGTTGCTCACCGCATTGTTTTGTAAAGCTATCACTGTAGGGTTCGGATAATTACCCGACAAATCTCCACCTGCGGCACCAAGCGGTCCGGTAGGTCCGGTTATTCCCTGTATTCCTTGTGCTCCGGTTGGTCCTGTTGGTCCGGCAATACCTTGCAATCCTTGAGGCCCCGTATCACCGGTTGCGCCCGTTATTCCCTGAATACCTTGCGGACCTGTTGCACCCGTATTTCCGGTTACCCCTTGTATTCCCTGCAAACCCTGTGCACCTGTTGCACCCGTTACACCTTGCGCTCCGGTATCGCCAGTTGCTCCGGTAGCACCTGTATTACCTTGTGCGCCTGTTGCGCCATCGGCACCGGCAGGTCCCGAAATTTTGCAAAGTGAAACCCACTGCGCAGACGAATAATAAAAGAAGCAGCCCGAATCGGTATCAAATACTAAAAGCGCTTCGGCAGGCGATGGAATTGCCAAACGCTGCACGGCAGAAACGCGCGGCACCAAAAATCCTTTTTGGGTTGATTGCAATTCGAGCAATGCGCTGACATGTGGATTTGCCACACCAATACCTACATTGTTTTGAGCAAATAAATAGTTGCCGGCAACAACGAACAGGAGGAGGAGTAACTTCTTCATATCAAAAGTTTATAGCGCTAAAAATAAGAAAGCCATTGCGGCTGCAATGGCTTTCGATACTAATGAATTTGGTTTTACTTTCCCTTGTTCCCCTCCCGCTCTTCGCGCATTTGCTTTAACTGTTGGCGGAATTCTTCTTCCAGGCTATACAAGGTGTTTACCTTGTCTTTGCCTATGGCTGCCTCAAACTGTGTTTTGTATTTCTTTTTCAGGTCGAGTTTTTTTTGTTCAAAGTCGAGCGATTGCTCGGCTGTAAGCTGCGGCTTGCCCGCACCCATGCCAAAGTTTTCGCGCAGTTTTTTCATATCGGCTGTGTATTGGTTGTAAAGGGGCCAGAATTTTTGCGCTTCATCGGGCGTCAGGCTCAGGCGCTGCGAAATGAACGCTATTCGTAACGCTTCAATTTTATCGCCTTTTCCATCGCCCTGCATGGAATGCTCTTCGGTTGCCATAGCACTAACGGTTGTTAAGCACCATACCGCCAGCAGTGCACCTTTTACGTTGTTCATCATTATATTTTTCATAACTCTGTTGTTTTAGTATCCGTTAATCAATAAAAACATTGTTCAGGTCTTCGTCCGAAATGTTCTTCATTACATTTTGGGGGTTTAAGTGAAAGCGGTGTACTTCATCGGCTGAAACATCCAACATGCTTTTTCCGAATTCATCGTAATGCGAATCGAAGTAAGCGTTCAATTCTTCGGTGCTCACTTTTTCGAGGCGGCACAGCAAATCGTCTTTAGCACATGGTTGTGTTTGTTCTAATCCTGCAAACATCATAGCAGCCACAATTATCATAGCTACGCTTCCGGCAAAAGCATAAGCCATTTTGGGTTGAAAGAGGGCAATCGCCAGATTATCCAAAGCGGTATTGATGCTCTTTAACCAGCCCGGAACTACACTTTCGGGGCGCGGTTCGCCCGCGGCAATTTGCTGGCTGATTGTTTTCGGAAAAGTATTGAAGTAACCTTTGGGAACACTGTAAACGTTTACCTTTTGTAGCTGCGCTAATGTGGGTGCAACCGTATTCAGTTCAGCAGCAGTTTCTTCGGCACGAATTTTTTGCAGTAATCCCGCTGAAAAATTTTTGAAATACTCCGAAGGCGCTTTTGCGCTTTCACTTGAAAGCAACTTTGATAACTGCGGAGCCAGTGCATTTAACTCTTGTTTTACTTCGGTTTGCGTTACTGTTTCAGCTATTTTTTTGCTGAAGGTTGTAAAGTAATTTTCGGGAACATGAAAATGATTTACTCTTTCCACCGCTGCGAGCGAGGGCGCTATCTCTTTTAATTCGTTCAATATGTCTTCACTTAATTTCATAGCCGCTTTCTATGACTTGGTTGCCTGTTCAAAGTTTAATCTTCGCCCAATAAAATTTTCTCGATTTTCTGCGCTGCATGGTGGTAGCTTGCCTTTAATGCCCCCACGCTGGTGTCTAACACTTCGCTCATTTGCTCGTAGGGCATTTCATCGTAATAGCGCAGGTTAAAAACCATTTTTTGCTTTTCGGGTAGGCTGTCAATGGCTTTTTGCAGGCGCGCCTGAATATCATCGGCATCTACCTGATGGCTTTCGCCCTTAATGTAGTTAGCCGGTGCGTAACCTTCGTCATCATCGCTATCGCTCCCATCGAATGCCACGGTTGCTTTGCGGTTGCGCGAGTTCAAAAAAGTGATGGTTTCGTTGGTGGCGATGCGGTAAATCCAGGTAAACAGCTGTGCTTCGTTGCGGAAAGTTTCCAAACCGCGCCACACTTTCATAAAGGTGTTTTGCATTACATCATCGGTATCCTCGTGGCTTTTTACCATTCTGCGGATGTGGAAGTAAACCCGCTGCTGATACTTTTCTACTAAAAGCGTAAATGCTTTTTCGCGGGAACCGGCATGGAACAAGTCCAATAGCTCACTGTCGTTCATAAGGTGTAGTTGATGTGAAGATAGACAAGGAGAATTGTTAAAAGTTTAAGGGCACTTTTTCAAAAATTTTTAGGAAGATTATAGGGAGACTATTTAGAGCGTTTAATAATAAACGCATTGTCAACTTTTTGAAAATTAACTTTCGGATAATACTCCATTGCTGGGGGTGCAGAAAGAAGCAACAGCATTGTTTGCTCACCAATTTTTTCTTTCGTTAAAGAAATCAGTTTTCTACCTATGCCTGATTTTTGGTATTCGCGCCTAACCGCTAAGTCAGATAAATAGCAACAGTAACAAAAATCAGTTAACGACCTTGCAATGCCCACTAGTTTTTCTTCATGCCACGCAGTTACAACTAGGCTCGAGTTAGCAAACATTCGCGCTATTCGTGCTTTGTCGGTAGTTGGTCTGTTTATTCCTGAACTGTTGTAGAGGTTGATAATTGATTCTGTATCCGGTATTGTGTCAAATTTGTAAGTTACATCCATGTTTGTTTTCTATCGTCAGTATTTGAAACTTCGGTTAATGAACATGCTGTCTTGAACACTACACTACCTCCGCTTCACCACCTTCTTTACCGCATTCACCACATCAGGAGTATCTAACCCATACTTCGCCAAAAGTTGGTCGGGCGTGCCGCTCTCGCCAAAGGAATCGTTAACAGCTACAAACTCTAAAGGAGTGGGCAATTCATTTGCCAGCAACGATGCTACCGAAGACCCCAACCCGCCAATGCGGTTGTGCTCTTCGCAAACTACGGCACATTTTGTTTTTGAAACCGACTTGAGAATGGCTTCCGCATCTAAAGGTTTTATGGTGTGTATGTTAATGAGTTCAACCGAAAGCCCCTCCGCTTCTAATTGTTTGGCGGCTTCTACGCTTTTCCAAACTAAATGACCGGTGGCAAAAATGGTAACGTCTTTGCCTTCGTTCATCACAATGGCTTTGCCTATTTTAAAACTTCCTTCGGGCATAAAAATGGGCCAAGCGGGGCGACCAAACCGCAGGTAAACCGGGCCTACATATTCAGCCGCGGCAATAGTTGCTTCTTTGGTTTGATTGTAATCGCAGGGGTTGATAACCACCATGCCGGGCAGCATTTGCATTAACCCGATGTCTTCTAAAATTTGATGCGTTGCTCCGTCTTCACCAAGTGTAACACCTGCATGAGAAGCGCCAATTTTTACGTTCTTGCCGCTGTAAGCAATGCTTTGGCGAATTTGGTCGTACACCCTGCCGGTAGCAAAGTTGGCAAACGTAGTGGCGAAAGGAATTTTACCGCCAATGGTTAAACCTGCTGCCACGCCCATCATGTTGGCTTCGGCTACTCCGCATTGTATAAAGCGCTCCGGAAATTCTTTGATAAAATCATCGAGTTTGAGCGAGCCGGCAAGGTCGGCACAAAGCGCCACTACATTCGGATTTCTTCTGCCTAATTCCAACATGCCCGCGCCAAAGCCTGAGCGGGTATCTTTTTTTCCGGTGGATATGTAATCTGATAACATCATTTATGGTAGTATGAATTTTAGTTTCTCCTTTAGTTGTTCGTTGGAAATATTCTCCTGTTCCGATTTGTCGTAAATAGATAAAAGATAAACTGTTTCCTTAGTAACATGGATATGGGTAATTACTCTTGCACCACCGCTTTTTCCTTTGCCCTTTGAGGTGACTGAAACCCGTATTTTATAGTTGTTATTTCCGAGCGATTCTCCCTGTCGGGGTTCTTTTTCAAGCAACCTGTTCAATTTCGCAAGGTCTTGTTTTACTGACGGATATTTTTTGTAAAGTCGCTTCAACTCTTTCTCAAAAGGCGGGATGGGAATTACACTATAGCTCATCTAAGAGTTGTGAGAGATTTTTAGCAGGTTTTTTCTTTCCTGATTTAATCAGGTTTAACTCTTTAACAGCCTCATCCAGTTCGCGAAGAACTCGCGACTCCTTTTTTGTTTTAACGGCTTTCTTTTGTTTATGTACTAACTGTTCCCACTCTTCAATGGGGACAATTACCGATTTTTTTCGGCCGTTTTCATCTACAATGTACTGGAAATCCATGCAGCAAAATTACAACTTCAAACTTAAACTTCCGCCCGATGCGACCTCAAACTCTTTTTCAACGGAAGTGTGGATAGTTTTGGCAAGTTTGGAGCGATATACCAAGGTGTATCTGCCCGGTTGCAAGGCAATGGTTTCCTGCTTTTCTTTCAGTTTAAGGTCGTAAATCTTTTTCAGCCTGCCGTCTTCCGTTACAAAAATGGCTCCATACGCCTCAAAGGTTTTGCTGATGGTAACAATACCCGGTGCGGGAATGAGCACATCGGTAGTTTTGCTTTGCTCTATCTGAACATTCCGCAACAAAAGGCGGGGCAGGGTAAGTATCTCCAAATCGTACAAACCGGTGAGATATTTTTCGGTGGTGTTAATACGTTGCACGTACAGCGTTTGTTCGCTGCCCGGCAAATGCACCAAACATTTAATTCTGTCCATGGCGGCCGATTTGGAAATGTTTCCCTGCAAGGTAAAGTTGAGGCTGCCCTGCGGTGCATTTAGGTTAATAATGTTGTGTGTATTTTTTTTCAGTTGAATGCTATCCTTGAGCAAAGGCGGAACAGTATGCACCTGCAGGCGGTAATTAAACATGGGCGAAACGGTAACCGTATCGGGCAAGCCGCGCGGGTTGAGTGTGTGATAAAAATGGTACTTGGCAATGCCGGTTTCCATGTCGTATAAAGTCATGTTCACATTGGTTTCGGTGGGCTTTCCGCTTTTGTCGTTCAGGTTTATTTGCAGAGTGGTTTTGGCAATTGATTCTATTACCACTCTTTTAAGCGTAGCCGAAAACTCTTCGCCCGAATTAGTATTGAAGAGCTTACCGATGCAATCCATTTTGTCATAACTCTTGGGCTGCAATTGCATACCGATAATGAATGGGCGAAGAATAATGTTGTTGCGCTGAAGCGTGAGCGACACACTGCAAGGGTCGCCTTCGCAGGCATCTTCGCCATCGGTAATTACAATCAGAATGTTTTTTGCAGGAATTTTTCCGAAATCGGCAGCGCATTTCTCGATGGAATACACCAAGGGCGTAATTCCCTTGGGGCGAATTTCATTCAGCTTTCTGCGAATTTTGTTGGCGTTGTTTGAATCAATCGGCACTTCGAGTCGCGAGTCGCGGCAGTTTTTATCGGGTTCGGGAAACAAATGTCCGAACACGCGCATTCCCACTTCCACCGAAGGAAATTTTGAAATACTGTCGTTAATTTCGTTGAGGGCACTCATGGCGCTGTTCCACTTAGTACCTCCGGGCCACTGGTTTTTCATACTCAGCGAAGCATCAACCAAAAAAAGAATGCGGGTACGCTCTTGGGCTATTGCAAAAAGTGAAACGTGAAACGCGAAGAAAAGCAGCAATCCCTTCCGCAGGAAGCGAAGCCCATTTTCACGTTTCACATTTGACCTTTCGCTCTTCTTCATTGTAAACTAATTACAACTGTTCTTCCGTCTTCAATGCTAAATAATTGCGATTTAGTGCTTTCGCTTTCGTAATTGCTTTTGGGTTTATACACTATGCGATACTCGCCCGGTTGCAGTTTTCGGTTTTCGGTTTTTGCAGCCATTTCAAATCGCTCAATCATTCTCAACACATTGTTTCGCTCGGTGTAAATGCTCACTAACAAATTTTCGGAAGCCATGAGCGACAGCGTACCGTAATTCGCAATTTTTACATTGCTTTCTGCAAATGCCACAACCGTAGTGTCGAATACTAATGGCGGAGTGGTAAGAATTTCCATGCGGTAGTCGGCACCGATGTATTTTACCTGCTCATTGAGGTTTTGCGCGTTGAGTATGCTTTCTTTATCAAGCACGCTTTGTTTCTTTTTCGGGCGAGTTAAAACCTGGGCATCGTTATTACTTACCGATGCGTTGTAGCATTCCACTGCAAAATCTCCGGCAGGCACATCAAGCGCAATAATGTTGTGCTTGCCGGGCACCAACTCCACATTTTCTTTTTTAAGTGGCGGGAACGTGTGCAATTCCAAATCGTACACACCTACCGGGTCGAGAAAAAGGGTGTCGGGGTTTCCTTTGTCGTTCATGGTGTGCACAAAGTTGTAAAGCGCTTTTCCGGAGTAGTGGTCGTAAAGCGTAAAGGGTATGTTGGTTACAGTTGGCTGATTGTTGCGGTCGAGCAAATTAACCTGCGCGGTGGTAGTATTCAGCGTTTGTTTAATGATTACGCCTACTGTGTTGTAGAGCGATTGTTCATCCTTAGTATCGTAGAAAGTGCCCATACACTCCAATTTGGAATAAGCGGCTTCTACGTTTAACCCCACAATAAACGGTTTCAGGGTAATTCGTTTTGCGCTCAGTTCCTTGGCTGTTTTACAGGCATCGCCACCACAGTTTTCTTCTCCATCGGTAATTAAAATAACTGCGTTCAAACTTTTCGCATCGTCCGGAAAATCTTTTGCGCCCTGCTGCACCGAATACGCAATGGGCGACATACCCTGCGGCCTTATATTGCTGAGTTGATTCCTGATTTTTTCTGCATTATTTTTTGCAAACGGAACTAACAAACGGCTGTCGGTACAATTTTTCTGGTCGCGGAAATACTGATAACCGAATACCCTTACCGCAAACTCTACATTCGGGTTTTTTCGCTCTACCGAATCAACCATTTTAAAAAGAAGCTCGCGCGCAGTTTCAAACTTTGTTTTGTTGCCCCAGTTCTGCTTCATACTTCCTGAGCCATCGAGCACAAACAAAATGCGGGTAACAGCAGGCTTGTAGGTTTGTGTTTGTTGGGCAGTTACATTATGTAACAGCAAACAGAGAAAGCTGAAAACAAAAACTTTTTGTGATATGGTTCCCGAAAAAATCATTCCGTTTGAGAACGGAAGGTAAAGCAGAAAATTATAAGAGGAAACGAAAGCTATTGCTCTTGCTCGGCTGCGGTTTGCTCTGTGGGAGTCTTTTTACCCAGCCAAAAATTATTGTAGCCTTCGCCAATGGTAATTTCCATTTTTTGTTCCTGAATAAGTTCGAGTGCCGAGAGGAAAACAAAAATGGCATGCAGGCGGTTTTCAACCCCTTCGAATATTTTTTCGAAAGCAATTTTTTCTCCGCTCTCCAGTTTTTCGAGCAACAGCATTTTTTCTCCGGCTATGGTGTATGGGGGCGACTCTACCGTATGCACTACTTTGTTCTTTTCGCGCTCTAAGCGGTCGAGCACATTCTGAAATGCCTTAAGCAAACGGAACATGGTCAAGCTCTGCATTTCGAACTCTGTTTCAAACAGTGCGGCTATCTCTTTGTTTTCGTTCAGTACATTGCCGCGCTTGGTAATGCTTTGGCGGTCTTCTTCCAGCTTGCGGAGGGCTTCGGTAGCTTCTTTGTATTTTTTGTATTCAATAAGGCGATTAACGAGTTCTTCGCGCGGGTCAATTTCGGCACCGGTTTCGGGGTTTACTTCTTTGCGCGGCAACAGCATTTTTGCTTTTATACGCATCAGCGTTGCTGCCACCAGAATAAATTCGCTCGCCACTTCAATATTCAGATTCTCCATGCCGTGGATATAGGCAAGAAAATCATCCGTTATTTTGGAAATGGGAATGTCGTAAATGTCCAACTCATCTCTTTCAATAAAAAAGAGCAGCAGGTCGAAGGGACCTTCAAACTGGGGTAATTTTATCTCGTAGGTATCTTGCATAGCTGTTATCGGCATCCTTTTAATTCGCCATTTCGCTCATAAACTTAATTCGCACTAAGCGAAGGTCATCGGCATCTACGCCATCGTTTTTAAATTCTTCGTACGCATCATCAATGGAGTCAGTTTGGCTTTCGCGGAAGTAATCGTAAATGTAGCCTACCAGTTCTTCATCCATTGCGCTGTTCAGGTAGTAATCAATATTCACCTTGGTGCCCGAGTTAACAATTGACTCGAGCTCATCAATAAAATCGGAACGTTTCATGCCAAGGCTCTTGGCAATTTCATCCACCGGAATGCGCTTATCAATTGCCTGTATAATTTTTATTTTCTCGGTGCCTTTGCCCACCACGCTTTTCACTTTAAAATCGGTAGGGCGGTCAATGTCGTTTTCCTCTACATACTTTTTAATAAGCGCAATAAAAGGCGCTCCATAGCGCTCGGCTTTTCCTTTGCTTACCCCGTTTATCTCGGTCAACTCGTGCATGGTAATGGGGTACTTGGTTGACATTTCTTCTAATGAAAACTCCTGAAAAATTACATAGGGCGGGAGGTTGTGCTGCTTGCCGGTTTTCTGCTGCAACTCTTTCAGCATTTTAAACAGGTTAGGATCCAGCACCGCTTTGGCGCCACCGGTTTCTACCACCACATTTTCTCCGTCATCTTCAAAGTTGTGATTGATAGCTACTTTAACACCATACGGTTTTTTCAAATAATCCTGTCCGGCTTTGGTCAACTTCAGCACTCCATACTCTTCAATGTCCTTATTGATTAAGCCCTGCATCATGGCATGGCGGATTACCGAATTCCAGTGGTGTTCATCTTTATCGGCTCCTTTGCCGAACAACTCGTGGCGGTCGTATTTAAAGTCGGTAAGCTCTTTTGCTTTTTTGCCAATCAGGAATTTTACCATGTAGGGCAGGTCGTGGTTTTCCTTCACCGCTTTTATTGCCTGTATGGCGAGCTTCATATCGTTCGTTACATCAATTTTCTCTTTGGGGTTTTTGCAGTTGTCGCACATTTTGTTGCATTTCTTGGCTTCAAACTCCTCACCGAAATAGTGCAACAGAAATTTTCTGCGGCATTCAGCCGATTCGATGTACGCCACCGTTTCGTTTATCAACTGAATGTTGCGTTCGCGCTCCGCCACTGTTTTATCGCGCAGCAGTTTTTCGAGTTTCGAAATGTCTTTGTACGAAAAGTAAACCACGCATTCGCCTTCCAGTCCATCGCGTCCGCTTCTGCCTGTTTCCTGATAATAATTTTCCAGCGATTTCGGAATATCGAAGTGAATAACAAAGCGAATATCCGGCTTATCAATTCCCATTCCGAAAGCAATGGTTGCCACAATCACATCAAGTTCTTCCATCAAAAAAGCATCTTGTGTTTGCGTGCGGATTTTTCCGTCTAACCCGGCATGATAAGCGGCAGCCTTTATGCCGTTGGCGCGCAACACATCCGAAAGGTCATCAGCCGTTTTTCGGTTAATAACATATACAATTCCGCTTTTGCCGTGGCGCTGCTTAATAAACTGCACCATGTTTTTAATGGCGAGTTGTGGCGATTTTTTCGGGCGGATTTCGTAAAAAAGATTCGGGCGATTAAACGATGAAATAAACACATTCGGCTTGCGAAGCTCCAGTGTTTTTACAATATCATTCTGCACTTTGGGGGTAGCGGTAGCCGTGAGCGCTATAATGGGAAACTCCTGGTCGAGCGCTTCAATAATTTCGCGTATTCTGCGGTACTCCGGACGAAAGTCGTGCCCCCATTCCGAAATACAGTGCGCTTCGTCCACCGCAATAAAACTCACCTTTATTTCCTTAAACAAATCAACCGTATCCTGCTTGGTAAGTGTTTCGGGCGCCACATACAGCATTTTGGTTTTGCCGCTTTTAATATCCTTAATAACCGCAGTGCGCTGGCTTCGGCTGAGCGATGAGTTGAGAAAGTGTGCGATGTTATCGTTCGAAGAATAATTGCGAACCAAATCCACCTGGTTTTTCATGAGGGCAATAAGCGGAGAAATAATTATTGCCACGCCTTCGTTTAAAATAGCCGGCAACTGATAGCAAAGCGATTTTCCGCCTCCGGTAGGCATTATCACAAAAGTGTCCTTGCCGTCCATCAACGATTTAATAATCTTTTCCTGATTGCCTTTAAAGCCGGAGAAACCAAAATACTCCTGTAGGGCTTCTGTTAACGTTAGTGCTGCTGTGGGCATAAACCGTATTTAAGTGAATAAATCAAAGCGTAAACACTATCTCAATATCTGCTGTTCAATTATTGCTTCAATTTACAAAATTTTTCCTTCCGCAAAACCGGTTTTCCAACACAATAAACTCGCGGGGTTTTCCTTTTAGAAAGGACAAAGACGGTTTTTTTGAAAGGGCAGCGAATGTAACAAACAAGTTTCAGAACGTGGAACGAATAATTACTTTTGCGCGCCTTTGCTTAACAAAATTTGCGTTTCGATGAACAGTGTTTACGTGGTGATAATGGCAGGCGGAATAGGAAGCCGTTTTTGGCCTCAAAGCCGCAGCGCCAAGCCTAAACAGTTTCTCGATATACTAAACACCGGCAAAACACTTGTTCAACTTACATTTGAACGCTTTGCCGGAATTGTTCCGAAGGAAAATATTTATGTGGTTACTAATGCCGGATACGAGGCTATTGTAAAAGAACAACTTCCGCATTTAACCGATTCGCAAATTCTGAAAGAGCCCGTACGCAGAAACACGGCACCCTGTATTACTTATGCCTGCGATAAAATTTATGCGAAGGATAAAAATGCCACCATTATTGTTTCGCCTGCCGATCACCTTATTTTGCAGGAAGAAAAATTTAAAGAGGTAGTAGCCCGCAGCATTGATTTTGTAAAGGACAACGGCTATCTGATTACGCTGGGCATTAAACCCACTAAACCGGCAACGGGCTATGGCTACATTCAGTTTGTGGATGAACATTCGCCCGATGGATTTTACCGCGTAAAAACATTTACCGAAAAACCCACGCCCGAAATAGCCAAAACGTTTTTGAAGAGTGGCGATTTTTTATGGAACAGCGGCATGTTTGTTTGGAAAGCCAAAACACTTTTGCGCGCCATTGTAAAACACCTGCCCGAAATTGCCGAAGCGTTTCGCGAAGGCAACAAACACTACGACACCCCGGGCGAAGAAAAATTTATCCGCGAAGCGTATTCGCAATGCACCAACATTTCTATTGATTACGGAGTGATGGAAAAAGCCGATAATGTTTACACCATTCCCGCTCAATTCGGGTGGAGCGATATTGGTTCGTGGGATTCGCTGTACGAAGTATACGAGCACGATTACCTCGGTAATGCCGTGGCTGGAAAAAATGTCCGCATATATGATTCAGCCAACAACATGATAATGGTGCCCGATAATAAATTAGTGGTGTTGCAGGGCTTGCGCGGTTACTGTGTAATTGACACAGGCGATGTGCTGCTGGTTTGTGAAAAAGAAAAGGAACAGGAGATAAAGCAAATTACCGTTGATTTGAAAGTGGCTGATTTGGATAAGTATTTATAGCCAGAAGTTGGAAGTCAGAAGACTGAAGTAAATTTATCTTTATGAAATTCAAGTTTGAAAAATTAGTTGTTTGGCAACAGGCAATGGACTTTGGCGAAGAAGTTTTTAATACTTCGGGAAGTTTTCCGAGAGAAGAGATATTTAATCTTACATCGCAGATACGAAGGGCTGCCGATTCGATTGCGTTGAACATTTCTGAAGGTGCCATTGGTCAATCAACCCCTGAATTCAAAAAGTTTTTAGGATATTCAATCCGTTCTATTTCGGAAGTTGTTACTTGTTTACATAAAGCCATCAGAAGAAAATACATTACTCAAGCGAGGTTTGATAAATTGTATGAAGATTGTTTTAACCTGATGAATATGCTAGTAGCACTCCGGAAAAAACTGATATAAACCGAAATGAGAGGTAGTCGGAAGAATGAGATGAATTTTCTCCCGACTACTGTCTTCAAACTTCTGACTCAAAAGAATGCATTTCCCTTCTTCCATAAACTCGAAACTGCCCAACACGAGCACCACCATTTTTACGGTGATGAGCGCTTTGGCACGGGAGCACAATGCCATTAACTTGTCGCAGGGGTTTCCTGATTACAATCCGCACCCGTTGGTAATTGAAGAATTGACTAAAGCTGCCAAAGGAAATTCTAATCAGTATGCTTTGATGGCGGGGTTTATGCCGCTGCGCGAACAAATTGCCGAAAAAATTTCTTTGCTCTACTCTGCTGAAGTAAATCCTGAAACAGAAATAACGGTAACAGCAGGGGGAACACAGGCTATTTTTACGGCTATACTTTCTGTTATCCGCGAAGATGATGAAGTAATTTTGTTTGCCCCCGCTTACGATTCGTATGCGCCTGCCGTTGAACTGGCAGGCGGTAAAGCTATTTTTTACGACCGCGAAGCGCCCGATTACAAAATTGACTGGCAGCATGTAAAGCGTTTGGTAAACCAGCGCACCCGTATGATTGTGATTAACACTCCGCATAATCCTACCGGCACGGTGATGAATGCGTTCGACATGCAGCAGCTGGAAAAGCTGACCAAAGACAGAGATATTGTAATTGTAAGCGATGAAGTGTACGAGCACATTGTTTACGATGGTGTACAACACCAAAGCATATTGCGTTACCCTAAGTTAGCCGAGCGGGCATTTGTGGTTTTTTCATTCGGCAAAACATACCACTGCACCGGTTGGAAAGTAGGCTACTGTATTGCTCCGCAAAATCTGATGAGCGAATTCCGTAAAGTGCATCAGTTTAATGTGTTCAGCGTAAACTCGGTGGCGCAGGTAGCTTTTGCCGAAGTGCTTAAGCGAAAAGATTTGTACGAAGAACTCAACACTTTCTACCAAAAGAAGCGCGATTTTTTTCGCAGCGCTATTCAGTCATCGCGGTTTAAATTGCTAAAGTGCGAGGGCACCTATTTTCAGTTGGCGGCTTACAGCCGCATAAGCGAAGAGCGCGATATTGAATTTGTAAAACGCCTCACCCGCGATTTTAAAGTTGCCGCTATTCCTATTTCTGTGTTTTACCGCCATCAGGTGGACAGCAGTATTATCCGTTTCTGCTTTGCCAAAGAAGAAGAAACGTTGAAACGAGCTGCAGAGATGCTGGTGAAGATTTAACTTTTATTTTTAGCTCACTACAGTTAAGCTTTTAGGGGGACGTCATAAAACACATTGTTATGGTTGTAGCAAAGTTTTTGAAATTTGTAGTGTGAAGAAAGAAATTGCGAATAGCCTGTTTGTTTTTGCTATAGCATCCAGCATCTTGTTCATTGGCATGGAATTTTTCTTGAGATACAAGGGGTTTTATTCATCTCATACAGAACGTATCGGTCTTCATCGTTATCAATCTGTTTATGAACAAAACAGGTCGGCATATCCGGTATATAGCAGGAACGTAAAAAAAGAATTCGTTCAAAATGAGTTTACACGAACCATTTCCACCAACTCCTTCGGCTTTAACGATTACGAATGGCAAAAGCAAAAAACCGACTCATGCCGCGTAATTGCACTTGGAGATTCTTTTACCGAAGGTGTGGGCTCAAGTAATGATTCATCATACGTACAGCAACTACGTAAACTGCTTCCAAATACTCAGATATTTTGTGCGGGACTATCAGGGTGCGACCCTGTATTTTCATATAAGTTTCTTGCTGATAGCCTAATGCCTCTTATGCTCCCTGACATTGTAACAGTTGCCATTAATAGCACAGATATTGGTGATATTCGCATCCGGGGAGGAATGGAGCGTTTTAACGGTAGCGATACAATAAGAGCTAAACAAGGTCCTCGGTGGGAGTGGCTTTATGCCCACTCTTATTTCGTAAGATTTTTTGTGCACCGGATAATGCAATATGATCTCTACTTGACTTCGCCCCACGCTGCGGAACACGATACTCAACAAGCTATTGAAACACTAAAAAATATCATGACCCATTTCGTAGATTTGGGAAGGCGCAATAACACTCGCGTAATATTTATTTTTCATCCTGTATTCTATGAGATTATTGCCGGAGAAAACCAATGTTCAAAATTGATAGAATACGCACAGAGCCAGAAGTACGAATATGTTGACGTGTATGGTTTTTTTTCCGACCACAACATAGCCAAACACAATGCACATCAATATTTTTGGAAAAACGATAGTCATTGTAATAATACAGGATATTCCCTTTTTACAGCGGCTATAGCAGAAAAATGGCCCGTACAATAAAGAATATATTAACAACCCGGGGTAACATGAATAACCTTCGCGTTACCATTATTCAATCCATTTTGCATTGGGAAGATATTTCTGCCAACCTCGAAATGTTTTCACAAAAAATTAGTGCTATTGGCGAAACAGATTTGATTGTGCTGCCCGAAACATTTACCACCGGCTTTAGCATGAACCCCAAACTGGCGCAAGAAGAAACCGGAAATGCCGTACAATGGATGAAGCAAACATCCGCACAAAAAAACTGTGTCATCACGGGAAGTTTGATGATAAAGGATGAAGGGCGGTTCTATAATCGCCTCTATTGGGTAAACCCCGATGGTAGTTTTCTGAAGTACGACAAGCGCCACTTGTTTTGCATAAGTGACGAGCCTAAATTTTTTACTGCGGGAACCGAGCGATTGATTGCAGAGTTAAATGGCTGGAAAATCTGTCCGCAAATTTGTTACGACTTGCGTTTCCCCGTTTGGGCGCGAAACACGAATGCCGAATATGATGTGTTGCTGTATGTTGCCAACTGGCCCGAGCGCAGAGTGCAGGCGTGGAAGTATTTATTGGTTGCCCGCGCCATCGAAAACCAAGCCTATGTAATTGGTGCTAATCGCGTAGGAAATGACGGCAACGATATTTCGCACACCGGAGATTCGATGGTGCTCGACCCGCTGGGCAATGTGCTGTATCACAAAATTGATGAAGAAGATATTGCAACCATAGAATTGAATTACGAAGAACTGAAAAAGCACCGCGAGCAATTACCTTTTTTAAAAGATGCCGATGATTTTGTGCTGAATCCGAAAGCAAAATTTAAGAGCCATTAAACCATATTGTTTTTCCGTAACTTCGTTCAGTGAAAATTACAGAAGATATACTTCGCATAAGCGGCATGAGCGAGCAACAACTCCGACAGGAGTTGGCGCTGTGGCTTTATGCTAAGGGCAAGTTGAGTTTAGGAAGAGCAGCTAAATTTTCAGGACTGAACAAACCGGAGTTTATGCATTTAATGGCAGCTAACAATATTGACCTGAACTACTCGGTGGAAGACCTTGAAGACGATATGAAAACTATCGAAAAACTCGGACTGTGATTGTTGTAAGCGACACTACCGCCATTTCATCGCTGTATAAAATAAACCACCTTCATTTGCTTCGAGATATTTTCGGAGAAGTGATTGTTCCTGTTCAGGTGTATGAAGAATTGAAATACTTCGAAAAGTTAAATCCCGAATTTAACTGGTCAAAATCTTATGCTTGGATAAAGCCTCTTGAGGTTCAGCAATCTTTACTGTATAATAATCTTCAGAACGTTTTGGATGAAGGCGAATCGGCAGCCATTGCACTTACTATACAAATTCATGCCGACCTGCTTTTAATAGATGAAAAGTTAGGCAGAAAAATTGCTGCTGAAAACGGAGTGCGTGTAATTGGATTGGTGGGTGTTTTGGAATTGGCAAAAAAGCGAAACCTGATTTCAGTTATAAAGCCGGTAATGGACGAACTGATTCATACAGCCGACTTTAGAATTAGCAAGAAACTTTATGAGCATACACTTCGAATAGCCAACGAAAAATAATAATGCCGCTCCTCAACGAACATAAAAGCGAAGAAGAAAAAAGTTTTGCCCTGCGCTGGTACGAGGTACGCAATCGGGTAAAAGAGCAATTCGGACAACGACCGGATATAAATGCCATGCTGTACATTATTGGCATGAACGAGATTGGCATTGTAAAAGATAGTTGGGAAAAAGAAGAAAAACAAAACCTGATGCACGTAGCCGTTTGCAAATTGCTTTCATCGGATGGCTACTATACCTTTTCGCATACTGATGCCGATGGCTGGCACCACTACACCAAAAACGAATCGTTGCCACCGCTCAATTTGAAAGAACAGGAAGAATTGTTGAAAAGAAAAATTGTGGAATATTTTGAAGCACTTTAACTGATCGTTCTTCTCCTTTGGGGCATAGGTAGTGCTTATCGCCACGTTTTCGCAAAGTAAGGCTTACTGTCGTTGCTTACTGTTTCCTGCTGCTTCCAGTATTTCATGGTTACTACATTTCCTTCCTTGGTTCGCAGCAACCTTCCGTAAATAGCATTGGTAACATTGAATTCGTTTTGTGTAACGGCAACCGTAAAAGTTTCGGGAGCGGGCGGGGGGGGCGGGGGCGGAGTTTCTCCTTCTGCCAAAGGTTTTGCGGGTGGTGTTTTGGGTGGTGGCGATGTTACAACTACTACCGTATATCCGTTCAACTCTAACAGCGATTTCAAAAATTCTACACGGGCTGGCGTACAGTTTTTTTCTACAATGGCACAGCGCACTCCGTCAATTTCTTCGAAAGGATGATTTTGGTTAATAGCCATAGTTCGGTTGTCAGTTGTCAGAGATTAGCAGCGTGCTGAAAAATAACATCGAATGTTCTGCTCACAAATCCAAGAATTAAAATACCGGCAACACAAAGGCTTACTGCCGCAAATGCGGTTGAAGTCAAGTTCAGTTTCGGAAGCGGTTCGCTGCTTTCATCCACAAACATAACGCGCACAATACGCAGGTAATAGTAAAGCGACACCATCAGGTTAAGTGCCGCAACAATGATGAGCCACCAACTGCCTACTTGTGCTCCGGTAGTAAGCAAAAACAACTTGCCGAAGAAACCCGCAGTAGGCGGAACACCCGCCAGCGAAAAAAGTGCCAGCGACATTACCAATGCTAAGGTTGGATTGGATGCATACAAACCTTTGTAATCGTTCAGCGTTTCCTTTCCGGTTTGCGAAGAAATGACGGAAATGATGGCAAATGCCGCGAGGTTGGTGAACACATAAATAAGAATGAAGTAAACCACACTTGCCACGCCAATTTGCGTAGCCGATGAAATAGCAATTAACAAGTAGCCGACTTGTGCAATAGAAGAAAAAGCAAAGAAGCGTTTTAAGTTTTGCTGCCGCAGCGCAAAAATGTTTCCAAGTGTTATGGTTATTGCTGCCGAAACTGCCAGCATATAATACCAGGTCATAGCCATGGCACCAAACACTGCGTAAAGCGTTGTAATAAAAACAAACGCCATTGCTCCTTTCGAAACTACCGATAAATATGCCGTAACTGCCACAGGCGAGCCTTCGTACACATCTGCTGTCCACAAGTGGAATGGAACCACCGAAAGCTTAAATGCAAAGCCCGAAAAAATTAAAACAAAACCAAGCAGCTGCATTTGACTTCCTGTAAGCATGTACGGAATTTGGGCAAACTGCAAAGTGCCCGTACTGCCATAAATAAGCGATATGCCGAACAAAAGAATGGCTGATGAAAAAGCGCTGCTCATAATCATTTTCATGGCAGCTTCGCCCGAAACTTTTTTCTCTAAATCGAAATTGCACAATGCGGCAAGCGGAATGGTGGAAAGTTCCAAACCCAAAAAAAACATGAGCAGGTTGCCGCTGCTGAGCATAAAGAAAAAACCCATAAGGCTCGACACCAACAACATGAAAAACTCCGGCAGGTGTTTATGATTCTTAAGCCAGTCGTAACTAAAAAATGAAATGAGCAGCACAGCAAGATTGAGCACACTTTTTTCAATTGCCAGCAATGACGAAGTTCGATACATGCCCCCGAAAATTTCGGTTGGTTCATTTCCGAAAAAGCCGAGCACAAGATTGAGCAGCAGAAAAACATTGGTGATGCGTATAACCGAAACGTTGTTTGCCCTTCCGTCAATCTTTAAAAAAAGCAACAAGAAAAGAAGCAGCGTTAGCGCCAGCTCAAATTTCATGGTAACAAGAAAAGATAAATCCACGCAGCTTAGGTTTAACTCAATGGTAAAGATGACTGTAGGAGATGAACATACAAAAATATCTGTCCGGTTTAGCGCAATCTGTCCAAACTCTTCACCAACTCTTCGTCTTTCCGAATGTAAACAAAGGCGAGTATTTCAAAAAGCGCGGCAGCCAAAGCGCAAACATTCCACCAGGTATAAACCACATCGCCCACAAAAACTTTTGTTTGATAGCGATAGTAAACAAAACCTGCGGCTGCGGCAATAAACAGCACCGCTACCCAGCAAAGCCATTGTTGAATGTTTCGCTTCTTAAAAAAGAAAATATTCAGCAAAGTAACTCCCGCAGCAATGCCGGCAAGTATCAGGTTTAAAAAAATAATGTAGCCTTCGTAAAAGTACGTAACATCAATGCCGTGGTAATCTTCGGTAAAGTTGGTGCCCACCAACTGTATAAGCGGGAAATACAAAAACAAGGCGAGAGCCACTATTGCCAGCAGCAGAAAAACGGTTTGAATTCGCTGTATCATGCGGTGAATTTTATATCGCTTAATTTGCGCCCGCAAACCTAAATTTTTTATTGTAATGGATGTTTTTGTTGTAGATGCGCTTCGCACGCCTGTAGGAAAATTCAACGGCACCTTAAGCGGCATTCGCCCCGATGATTTGGCGGCTTTGGTGCTCAAAAAATTAGTGGAACGAAATGCCGCGTGGTTACAACCCGGCATGATTGAAGAAGTGATTCTTGGCGCTGCCAACCAAAGCGGAGAAGACAACCGCAATGTGGCGCGCATGGCGGTGCTGCTTGCCGGTTTGCCGGTTCAAATAACCGGAGTTACTGTTAACCGTTTGTGCGCTTCGGGTTTGCAATCCATTGCCGATGCCTATCGCGCAGTAAAGTTGGGCGATGGCGATGTGTATGTAGCGGGCGGTGTGGAGAGCATGACACGTGCGCCCTATGTTCTTTCAAAAGCAACAAGTGCTTTCGACCGCGCACAGCAACTATTCGATACCTCCATCGGCTGGCGTTTTACCAACAAGCGGTTCGACAAAGAAATTACTTACAGCATGGGCGAAACAGCCGAAAACGTGGCAAAAAAATGGAACATCAGCCGCGAAGAGCAGGATGCTTTTGCTCATAACAGTCAGGTAAAATATCAGCAAGCGCACGAAGCCGGAAAGTTTAACGATGAAATGATTCCGGTGGAAATTGACAAAGGAAAAGGCGAGCGCATGTATTTTGAAAAAGACGAACATCCGCGACTTACTTCCATAGCCGAACTCGCCAAACTGAAAACTGCTTTTATTAAAGACGGCACCGTTACAGCCGGCAACTCATCGGGCATTAACGATGGCGCAGCCGCTACACTAATAGTAAGCGAAGAAGTAGTAAAGAAATACAAGCTAAAGCCCTTGGCACGAATTGTATCGGTGGCGGCTGCAGGAGTGGAACCTGCTTACATGGGCATAGGTCCCGTGCCTGCAACATTAAAAGCGCTGAAACGCGCTGGCTTGCAGGTAAAAGATATTGACCTTGTTGAGTTGAACGAAGCCTTTGCTTCGCAATCGCTCGCCTGCATAAAAGAGTTAGGGTTAAACCCCGAAATGGTAAATGTAAACGGTGGCTCCATTGCCATCGGTCATCCGCTCGGTTGTTCGGGTTCGCGCATTAGTGCTACACTGCTGCACGAAATGAAACGGAGGGGAAATGTAAAATACGGACTCGCCACCATGTGCATTGGCGTAGGGCAGGGAATGGCTGTTGTGTACGAGAAAGTGTAAAACCCGCCATGCGCTACTTTCTGCATTTATGTTACGATGGCACCAACTACTGCGGCTGGCAGGTGCAGGCAAATGCGCCATCAGTACAACAAACCATTAACGAAGCACTGTTTAAACTGCTCGGGCACGAAATAAAATCAATGGGCTGCGGCAGAACCGATACCGGTGTACACGCCAAAGATTTTTACATGCACTTCGATGCCGAAACCGAAATTGCCGATGTGCCCGATTTTCTTTTCCGCCTCAACTGCGTGTTGCCCGATGACATTTCCATTTACCGCATTATTCCGGTTAATGAAAAAGCACATACCCGCTTCGATGCCACCGAGCGCACCTACGAATACTTTCTGCATTTCGATAAATCTCCTTTCATCAAAAAATATTCGTTCTATCAGGGCTATTACAAAATTGATTGGCAGAAAGTAACGGAAGCCACCGCCTTTCTCGCAACCGTGCAGGATTTTACTTCGCTCTGCCTGCCCAGCGAAGATTTTAAAACCAACATCTGTTACATAAAAAAAGCGCAGTGGGATGTGTTGCCCGCACATCATTTAGCATTGAGCGCTTATGATGAGTCAAAATTTTATCCCGCACTTACTTCATCATTTTCTCCTTCGAAGGATGAAGCATTGGTAAGATTTACCATTACCTCCAACCGCTTTCTCCGCGGCATGGTACGTAAAATTGTAGGCACGGTACTCATGATTGGCAAGGGAAAAATAAGTGTTGAAGAATTTAAAGAAACCGTAACCGAAAAGAAAGATTTCCGCGTGCATTATCTCGCACCGCCTAATGGATTGTTTCTTTCAAAAGTAATATACCCCTTTACGAGTTAAAACTTCTCCTCATCGCCCATAGGCTACTGCCCGCTGCCGCTGTTCACTACTCATTTCTTATCACTTGCCTTTGCCGGCAGGCAGGCTCATTATCCATCCCCTACCGCTGCTTCGCCATTTTCTTACTCTCCAC
>JAHCHW010000010.1 GCA_026129525.1 Chitinophagales bacterium
AGAAATACATTCTGAAAGCAAATCACAACGATAATTGACTTTACTACATACTGCGTTGGTTGTGTAACAAAGAACGAGAAATACATTCTGAAAGCAAATCACAACTAGCTCCGCCACTAAAAAGCGACTCGCGCTGTTGTGTAACAAAGAACGAGAAATACATTCTGAAAGCAAATCACAACTTCTGCTGCATCCGGTTTGTTGTCGCTAACGTTGTGTAACAAAGAACGAGAAATACATTCTGAAAGCAAATCACAACTATTTTTTACTGCGTATACTATTGAATCAGGTTGTGTAACAAAGAACGAGAAATACATTCTGAAAGCAAATCACAACACATCGCTAATAGCAGAGAAGGGCTGTGGCGTTGTGTAACAAAGAACGAGAAATACATTCTGAAAGCAAATCACAACCTCAATACACACATGCCTGTCTTGTAAATTGTTGTGTAACAAAGAACGAGAAATACATTCTGAAAGCAAATCACAACTCTGCCAATCCATTTAATTCAGCTTGTTTGTTGTGTAACAAAGAACGAGAAATACATTCTGAAAGCAAATCATCCCGAAAGCATTCGGGATGTAACAAAGAACGAGAAATACATTTTACTCGTTAGCAATTGATTAGCTACGGAACTCGTGAATCAAAAACCTGCTGCAATTTACGGGTAGGTTTTTGATTTGAAAGCAAATCATCCCGAAAGCATTCGGGATGTAACAAAGAACGAGAAATACATTTTACTCGTTAGCAATTGATTAGCTATGGAACTCGTGAATCAAAAACCTGCTGCAATTTACGGGTAGGTTTTTGATTTGAAAGCAAATCATCCCGAAAGCATTCGGGATGTAACAAAGAACGAGAAATACATTTTACTCGTTAGCAATTGATTAGCTATGGAACTCGTGAATCAAAAACCTACTGCAATTTAGAGGTAGGTTTTGATTTGAAAGCAAATCACAACTTCTGTGCCGTGTTAGCCACTTTAACCGGCAACTGGCGAATGCTTTTTTTAGTTTCATTCATCAATTTTGCGGGGGGGGGGTAAGTCCTATGTGTTTAATGGGCATTGCAACCGTTCAATTTAGTTTTCGTATATTTGCAACGTGGGGTCGAGCTAACCGCTTGGCACCACGCTGAAGCTGGGTTACAAGCCCAGCTTTTTTCTTGTATATACCCTACGCATTTTTCCACTTATTACTTCCACCGTTTGCAGGTGGGGGTAATCTTTTTCCATTTTTAAACGGCAATCATTTTTTAACTACGTCCAGCTTTGCACTTTTGGTAAAGAAATAATAGCATGCTCACATTGGTTGGCGGCACTACTAATATTATTTTTGAAAGTGTTTTTACCGCTGCCTATTGCCGTTTTTAAATCGGCATAATCAACACCGTTTAAACGATAGTCGGTTTTTTTTGGAAAATACTTTTTATCGCCCGCAAACACTTTGCGGTAAAAAAGTTCTAACTCTTCGGTTAGCAGTTCAGGCATTAGTTCTACTACATTGCCCTGTGCAGTTTTGCCATTGCTTCGGCTAATACAGCTTTGTAATCTGTTGCTTTTACATCGGTAAGCCGGTGGAGCAATACTTTACCCCGCTTACCCGGCACATTTAACGGTATAAATTGTTTAGCTCTGTCGAGCAAAAGCACGCTTAATCTTTCAGCTTTAAAATTTTGAATTTCGCCCGAAGCGGTTAGCACCTGCTTTAATATGGGTGCCGGAATAGAAGTAAAGTAATTGTGCCTCCGGTCAAATACTTCTTGGTTAATGCCCACGTTATTGCGAAACATGGGTTATGTAACAAAGAACGAGAAATACCTGCCTGTCTTGGGCAGGCATTCTGAAACCGCTTGCGGTTCACGAATTCCTTAAAAAAAATCAAACAGACCGTGAGTAAAGCAAATCATAACTATTTAGTTTGTGCATATTTACAGCAGGTGCCTGCGTAGCACCGAGCCAACCGCCCCGGATTATTTCGGGGCGGATTTTTTCCCCATGGTTAGTATTGTCACCAATCACCATTGCAGCGCGAAACTGCTTCCCCTTCCACCTTTACCCGTTTGGGCAGCTCATTGCCTACTGCCTGCTCGCTTTTCTCAATGTTCTTAATGCCCTTAGTGGTAAAACAAACAACCCGTGCTCACCCACAGGTTGTTTCAAACTCATTACTCATCACTCATTTTCTCTTGCCTACTACTGCTGCTTACTGCCTACTGACTACCCACTCTCACAAGGTTCTCCCCTCGCCTTTAGGAGAAAAAAGATGCCGACAGGCAGAGGGGTGAGGCTCCCGAGCCTGTTTGCGCCAATACTTTTCCAACTTGCGCCAGCCCAAATCCCGTTCGCGCCAATACCTTTTTTGCTTTCGTCAAGCCCTTTCCCTTAATGTGCTTAATGTTCTCAGTGGTAAGCAAATCCTTTTCATGGGTTAAACTTCCGAACCTGTTAAACACCTTAACAAAAAAATGACATAAAAATGACAATTGACTTTATACTAAAGTAAGGTTGCTGGCGTCATATACGGTAAATAAGCAATACTGCATGCAGCAACTCCACTTTAAAAAAGGAGGGACCATGAAACAGCCTCAGATGTAAATTCCCTTTGGCACCCAATGCGGCAGCAAAGGGACGGGATGCCCCACCGCGAGCGGGTGATATTTTTTTAAGAAACAATTTTATTGAACAAGGTGACCACATCCGGTTTTCGACCACCTTCTCCCTGACTGGAGAAGGGCGAGTATGCGGGATGATACACCACAACATTAAACATTATGAATAGCAAGTATAATTGCGCTCAGCCCGAGCTATACAGCGGGGCGCGCATGGTTATAAGAGCGGCAGTGCGCGAACTGCCCGACTTTACGGCTATAAAGCCTAAATACGACAGCATGTTTTTCACAAACCTGGAAGCCGAAGTAGCGGCTGCCGAAGTACTGCCCGATGAGCAATACCGCAACAGCATTGTAGAAGCCATGCGGAACAACACCATTGCACAGGCAAAACTTTGCCTCAACATCTGGCAGCAGTTGAAAAGCTACATTGAGGATACGCCCCAGTTTAAAGGCGTGCAACTAAAGCCCGCCCTTGAAGCTGCCGGCTCCACAGTTTACCTTGAAGCCTCCGGCATGGACTGGGAAAGTGTAAACGTGCTGATGGTAAACGGCAAACAGTTTATTACCGATTACAACACTGTGTTAACCGCAGGCGGCAACATGCTCCCCACCTTTGTTGCCGATTGGGATGCCGCCCACCTTGCTTTTACTACTACCTGGCAGCAGTTTAAAGACAGGGAGGACACCAATGTAATTGCCGCAGAAAATAAACTGAATGCCAACAACACACTGTATGAAAAAATCATACAAATCTGTAAAGACGGGCAACGGATTTTTCGCCACACCGAAGCCCACCGCCAGCAGTTTGTATGGGACAGTGTGCTGTATGCCGTACGCGGAGCAGGCATAGCCGGTTTGCGCGGCACTATTACCAATGCCGCCACAGGGCTGCCCATAGCCGGAGCACAGGTGCTTGTAATTGAAACAGGCGACACCGGCATTACAGGCGAAGACGGTAAATACTCGATTACCGGAGTGCCTGCGGGCAATTACAACGTAAAGGCAAGCGCCACGGGGTATAACCCGGTAGAAGAACCTTTCGAGGTACTTACCGGCACCATCAGCGCGCTCAATTTTGCGTTGCCGCCTTCGTAGTGCAGCAGTTTGGTTACAGCAAAGCGGAGCCGCAAGGCTCCGTTTTGTTTTTGTATGTATTCCTTCCGGTGGTTGCGTGCCCGCACCAACCACCATTTTTTATACGTTTCATTTCATTCACAAAAAATTGCTTCTTCGCAAACACAATCGGCATTATGGATAAAAAACTTTTTGAAGCCCTCAGCAACTGGAACCCCGAAACACAGTTAACCGTTAAAGTGCGTTTTGTAAAACGCGGAACCGATGCCGCGCTCACCGGGCAGCAATATACCGTGCGCCTGTATGATAAAGATGTTTTTACCGATGACGACTACCTCGGGCAGGCGCGGCTTAACGAACATGGCGAAGCGCATATTCATTTCTACCCTGCCGATATACGCAAAACCGATTTAGGCTTAGAGCAATATCCCGACTTATACATTCTGCTGTTTAAAGGCGATACCGTACATTTTCAAAGCAAAGTGTGGGACGATGTAGATTTCGCAAAAGAAGGAACCCTTACTTTAAACGAAGGCGAAGTGGTGGACTTCGGAACTTTTTTAGTGGATTAGCTCGCGCTTGCGCTCCAGCACAATAAACTCGAAATCGTAGGCGTGTTTTTCATCGGCAAAATGCCTTTCGCGAAAAACCGGCTGCCAACGGAACTTGGTAACCTCCGGGAAAAACGTATCGGCATCGTTAAACACATGGTGCACTTTAGTAAGGTAAATTTTATCAGCCGCACCAAACACTTCGCGGTAAATTTCTCCGCCTCCAATAAACATCAATTCGGTTTCTTCGTTGGCTTCGGCAAACTTGATGGCTTCTTGTACCGATGATACTACCCTGCAACCCGGAGCCGCATACTCTTTTTGCCGCGTAACCACCACATTTACCCTGCCGGGCAGCGGGCGAAATTTGGGGGGAATACTCTCGTAAGTTTTTCGCCCCATTACTACATGATGCCCCATGGTAACCGCTTTAAAATACTGCATGTCCTTAGGCAGCCGCCACAGCAAATCTCCTCCCCTGCCTATGGCATCGTTATCCGAAACTGCTACCACAATTGAAAGCTTCATGCCTCAAAGAAAATCAAAAACTGTAAGTGTAACTCAGGTCGCCACGGTATTCGCTGGTGCTGCCAATGGCGTAATAATTTTTGGTGATGTTGTTGCTGAACTTAAGGCTGTGATGGGAATTAATCTGGTACCCCACCGAAAGGGTGTTGTTGATGGTTTTATTGCTCCACACTTTGTTTTGCCTGCCTGCCGTAAACGTAATACCTGCCGAAGTAGAAATTTTTCCGTTCCAGAAACTTTTATTGGCAAATATGGAAGGACTTATGTTCAGCAACTCGAACGTAGGCGTTTTCGAATAAAGAATGTTGAACGATGGCGACAGGGTAAGAAATATTTTTTGCAGCACTGCCGTATAGCCTATGTTGGTGTTTACGGTGTTGTTGCGGGTAAACTGCGCCATGTAATTGTTTAAATCATCTAAGCGCTGGTAGGTAACCGATACAAAAATATTCTGCATCAGCTTTTCGCTCATAATAAGGTAATGAGGTGTAAGGGCAATCATGTTTTGTATCTGCATCAGTTTGGTAGAATCGTTCAAGGCTTTTAAACCCCGCTGCTGAAACACCGAAAAGTTGGTATAAGAAATTGCCATCCCGAAATTCTGATTAAGGTTAAGCGCCACCGTTGAGTTAAAATTGATGCGGTTGGTTTTAACAGCTTTGCGTTTGTTCAAATCATCGCGCTGAAACGATTCATTAAAACTGAGCACCACTTTATTCTGCTTTAAATTAAAACTCTGCACCAGCATATATTTTTCCTGGTCGTTGAGAATATAATCTAAGCCCATGCTTACATATTCGGGCTGCACGCGGTTATAGTCTGCCCCTAAGGTCATTTTCTCGTTACGGAAAGTGATGTTGGTATGTGCCGTCCATGCGTAACTGGTAGATAAGCGCGGAGGAATAACCAATTTCAAAAACTTGGTACCGGTGCCGGTGCCAATGTCCAATTGCTGTGAATTAAGGTCGCGGGTAATAGCACTAACAGCGCCATCCAAATCCCAGGTAACTTTTTGCTTAGCAAACGACTGGTGGCTGATAATACCGAACACTGCATTTTCCTGTGCCGGAAAGTTGAGGTAGTCTTTCACCTGCGGAATGGAGTTCTGCACATCTTTCGCTTTCAGGAAAATAAAATCGAAAAAGTTTTTCTCGTTACCTACACCAATTTTAAAGGCAAAGCCTCTGCGCTTGTATTGCGGGCTAACGCTGAATTTGGTGGTGTCTTCCTTTACGGCAGGATTGAACCTTCCGTACATAGCACCAAAGCGAAACAAGCTCGGGTTGATTTCAATGCCACAGCCCAGAAAAGTTTTGCCGTTGAGCGTGGTGGGGCTCCATGTCATATTCGTCCAACCGCCATACAGTTTTATCCATTTCCAATAAGGGTTAATGCCAAACTGAGCAAACGGATTTTTAAAATGTTGCGAGCCTTCGGTAAGTGTAAAGTTGATGGGTATTTGAATACCATACAACGACATAACAGGTGCTGCATTTATGAAATAGGAATAAGGTTTACGCGTGTTGCCAAATGCTGCCGAAGAAACATAATACCCCACTCCCGCACTTACACTGCCGTGAATTTCGAAGGGCTTTTGCTTAGGCAACTCCTCCAAATCCTGTGCAGCAGCAGAAGCAACCAAAAGAATAAAAAGTAAGAATGGTGCGTAGCGTGATTTCAAGCGAAGTATGTTGGCGTATTACCGCATTATTCCTTTTTCGATACTGAAATCGCTTTCGTTGCCCGAAGCGGTTTTTGCTTTAATGGCGTAGAAGTAAAAAGTGCCGGCTGTTGCGCGTGTATCGGTATAACTTAACTGCGATGCCCGCACGGTAGTAAGCAACTGCAAAGCGGTTTCGTTGCGCGCTCTGCGGTAAATGGCGTAATCGGTAACGCTGCTGTTTAAATCGGCATCCCAGCTTACTTCCACTCCGTTTGCCTTTTTCGATAACCCGAAGTACGAAGGAGCCGCCACACGCACCGTTGCCGCTTCGGTTTCCACCAACTGCTCGGCATTACTTTCGGCAGCATTCGCATCAACAGAAGTAACCGCGTAAGTGTATGCTTTGCCCGAAACCACTTTGGTATCGGCATACATGGGCGCTTCAACAAGCACATTATTGAGTTTTACAAAGCCCGCAGCTTGCAACTCGGCAGGCGTATAAATTTTGTTGAATGGCTGCGAGCCTTCTTTGCGGTAAACAAAGTAGCCGGCAATCAACTGGTCGTTGTTCTTCATGTTGTTCCATTGTAAATTCACCTTGCCGGGTTCCATGTAAGCAAAAATGCCGTTGGGCGCAATAGGAATAATGGTATTAAAAGGTTTTGCCTGCACGGTGTTGGAAGGCGCGCTCTCCACATCGCTGAAGTTGAGTGTAGTAATGTAATAGTTGTATAAGGTGCGCCCGTTGGTGGCATCGTCATCAACAAAAACGGTATCTTTCAGCAACAGCGATTGCAGTTTGTATTCATCGCCATTTACCGAGCGGTACACATAGTAACCGTTTACATCGTAGTGCTTTACGGCTTTCCATGTAACTTTTATGCCTTCTTTTACTGCCTCTGCTTTAATGGCAAACGGCACATGCAGGTTTTGGCTGCCCGTGCGGTGTATTGCGGTAGCATTTGCCGAAGGCGGCAGAGGTTTCCAACGCAAATTGACTAAGCGAAACTCGTATTGGTAAACAATGTTGGGTGTAACGTGGTTATCGAAAAACGAAGAAGAAGTAAACGAAATAGTATCGAGCGAAATAAAATCTTCATCGCCCATGGGCTTACGCAAAACCGCTATGCCCGAATACAACACATTTGCAGCAAGCGGAGTCCATGAAAAATAAATTCCCCCTGCGGTATCGGTAAAACTGAAATTTTCGAAACGGGGAACTTTACCGAAATCGGCAGCAATAACTCCGGCAGTATCTGATGGATTTCCTTCTAAGCCAACCATGTTTGTAGGGCGCAGGAAATATTTGTATAACCCACCCGGCAGCACTTCTTCCGTCCATTGAAAAGTGGTAGAGTCGCCTTCGGTGTTTGCCATCACCTTTCCTACCTGTGTGTAGTTTCCTTTATCACCGCTAAGGCGATATACATTGGCAAAGAAGAAAGGCTGTACGGATTTACCGGCTTTCCATGTAACGCTAACCAACGAATCGTTTTCATGCTTAGCAGCAACCGTAAGTTTGCTGAAGTTTAAAGGTGCGCCAATGGTTGCTTCGCCTTCGAGCGCTTCGCCTATCTGTGCTCCGCTTTTGTTCTTTAGCTGCACGCTGTATTTTACTTTGGTACCTGCGGCAGGTTTTGCCGCATCGAAGTACACGGCACCGGCAGTTTGCATAAAGTGCATATCGAGTACTAACCAGCCGTAGTCATCTAACTTAGGATGCTGACGCATAAAGGCGGGCAAATCGTTTTCGGTGTTCAGGTTTAAATATGCGGCTGTGGTTGATGGAAAATCGTTGCCGAACTTTTTCTTCATTTCGTTTAAATCGTAATTGGCAGTAACGGCAGCAAGTTCCCTGCTGTTTCCGCCTGCTTCCGATTTTGAGATTACGGCAGTGGTTATTTCGCGCGAATTTCCTTCGCCCAGTATTTCGTTGGAATAAAACACATACACGCCTTCTTTACCTTCGAGCACCGATAACGATTGTGCGTTTAGCGCCAACAGCGCAACGACATTCACCAACAGTGTAACAATAATTCTTTGCATAGTTTTCCGTTTAAAGAATATCAAATGAAAATCCGCTTCCTTTCACATATTTCACACTAACCGATTTTTCGAAACAGGCTTTGGCACCACAAGGGCAAGGACAAACGCCTAATACGCAACATTTCCAGCAAACTTTAGTAGCGCATCCTCCTCCGCAGCAACCCGCACTTGCTTTTGCCCATCCGGCAAGTGTAGCACTGGCGCTTTCCACTCCACCCGAACTTAAAGAGCCGCTTAATTCACCGGAAGCCCCCGCTTCGGCTCCTATGCACCCTACATAATCTAAACAACCTTCGGCACCGGCACTCCAACCGCTGGCTACTTTAAAGCCTGCGTTAAAGCCGTTTAGCTGTGCAAAGAATGATACTTCGCTTTGGTTGCCGAGCCAATACTTGATGTGCCCGATTCCAACATTGACTTTTTTGGCGTTATCTTTTGTAATACCAATACTTGATGTGCTCCACGCTGAAAGCCCGGTGAACTTTCCGACAGGCAGATGATACATAGCTGCTTTTGAAGCCGACACATTGTAGTTAACTGCCACCGCTACTCCGCCCGAACTATTGCACAGGAAAGGCACACTCAAATTCATTGCCTGCCCCATAAAAATGTAGGGCGAAGAGCCAAAGCCAAGCTCGGCATTGATAACAAAATTGCCCGATGCGCTCAAGCCCGGAATTTTGTTGAACGAAGCCGATGCCACTACATCTAAGGTTGCCGTGCGTGCCGGAATGTTCATTACAAAGCTGGCATTGGCAAAAGGTATTTCTACAATTTTTCCGGTAGCCGAAGCCGAGAAAATAGGCCCGCCACCGCTGATGGTAATGCCAAACTTGGTAGGGTCTAACGAAAGCGCTCCGTAGGGGTCGGGGGCAAACTTAACACGGCACTCGCCATACACGCTGAATTTTGAAGCAGGCTTATCGTATGCAAAACCTCCGCCTATTTTATCGAGCGAAAGCGGACCAATGAATAACTGCACCGCTGCGCCCATATTAAAGTTGGCGCCAAAGGAGCCGGCACTGTAAAAGAACCCTGCTTTAAAGTCGAGCGGTGAGTTTACAATCTTAATACTGCCATCGCCCGAAAATTTCTTTTGCGATGAATTGAATACAGCCTTAGCAGCAAAATTACCAATACCGCCAATGGACATGTTTACATTTAAATCGTCAATACTTACACTTCCGGGTTTATAGCGCATGGTAGTGCCAACACCCGCACCAAAGCCCGGCACATTAAATTTCAGTTTGCCGCCAAGGTCAATTTGCTTGGAAGCTGTGTTGATGCCAAGTGTGCTGATATCTAAACCGGCAAAACCGAAAATTTCAACATTCACATTGCTGTTCATTTTGGCGGAGAAATTTCCATCGGTAGCCACACTGAACTCGTCAATTTTTACCGCCTTGCTGAGGTATTGATTGAAGTTAAAGTTTACGTTGCCGCCCAACTTAAAATCTTTGCCGTTGGGCATTATCATGAGTGTTAAGCCCTGCGAAGCGCCCTTCTGTATTTTCAGCAAGCCGAACAAATCAACTCCATCGCCCGACAAGGCAAACGAGCCACCGCTCAGTGCATTTTTGCTCACGTTTAAATCGGTAAAACCGAGGTTGATGTTTGAGCCGCTGAAACTCACCTTTACATTACCACCCAACTTAATTCCCTGCGAGCCGATGTTAATATTGCTCATTGCCATTTCCCAAGCGCTGATGTTGATTTTTGGCTGAGGGCTAACCGACACTTTCAAATTCTTAATATCACCGGTGGTGGTAATACGCATTTGCTCAATTTTCATACTTAAACCGGAGAGATACTTAAATCCATCGCAGGTTAAATTTCCTGCCACATCAATACCATCTTTGCTGATAAACGTATTGTTGAAATCGAGCGCAAGGGTTAGGTCGTGCACCGTCCATTTAGCAGTGGTGCTGCCGAGTTTAAGTTTAGTATCGGCAAAAGGTGCGCTGCCATCGCTGGTAAATGCCGGAATAACCGTACCGGCACCTTGTTGCAACTTCATACTGCTTAAAGGAATTTTTAACCCCGAAAGATTGGTGAAGGTGCTGTTTACATCTACCACCATCAAGCCTTCAATTTTTCCTTTGGTGTTATCTGCCCCCTGCGGTTTTACTTTAACCCCCGATGGATTTTCGAGATGCAACTTGAGATAATCCCAAAGCGAAAGCGGCAGTTGCGAAACATCGGTTTGTATTTCGCCCGATGATGGCGCTACTCCGCCTGTTACTTTCTTCACCTTCTGTTTAGTGAAAGGAATTTTTAACCCTGGCGATGCTTTAAAAAGAATGTTGGAAGGAATGTTTACAAAGCTGCCCGTAATTTCAAACTCGTTGTTACCAAGGTCTTTGCTTTCGGTAAGCATAATATCAAAGCCCAACAGTTTTGAGGCATCGAAGCCGGCATCTTTCAATGTAAAGTCAACGGTGTAGTCGCCACTTGTAAAATCCTGCGTTTTACTGTCGCCCACAAAGCCCGACTTAACTGCCCACAACGTTTTGTTTCCGGCAGCAACTGCGAATGAGTAATTACCGTTTTCATCGGTTTTGGTTTTTATGTAGTCTTTACCTTCTACATATACCAGTGCATCTTTTACTCCTGCTCCGGCTGCAAGTACCTTGCCGCTTACTTTCAACCCGCTGCTCAGTTTTACGGTCATTTCAACGGTATCTTTTGCAGCGTCTATTACTACATTATTGGCAACAGGCACATAGTTGGAACCTGCCGGACCATACACTACCAAACCGTAATCGGCACTTGGTGCAACATTGCTAAGCACAGCAACTCCGCTGGCATTGGTTGTGCCTGCTTCCGCTCCGTTAAACTCTACTTTGGCTCCGGCTATGGCGGTGTTATCGGCAGCGTTTTGCACCGTTAGCTTTAAGTAAAAGCGTTTCAGAATTATATCGCCAATATCAACGGGTACAGTAACTATATCGGTAAAACTTCCCGCTCCGCCCAACTGTTGCATGATACCCTGCGAGGCATAAAAACTGTTACTACCCTGCACCGATGCATTGCTGATGTTATTGAAATTAGATGAATTGAAGTTAGAGCTTGTATTGCCGGTATTGCTTGGCGAGCCGTAAAGCGTGTTCAAGAAATTAAGCGAGCCGGAATTTGCCCCTGCACCATCAAGACCAATATTGTTGAGGTCGCTGATGGAGTACACACCTCCTCCTAAAGGCGGCTCTTTTACCTCTACTTCTACCTCGGTATCCTTAAAGCCGGGCTTTTTGGCAATTAACCAGTGCTTGCCTTTAATGTTTGAAAGCACAAACTTCCCTTCAGCGGTGGTAATAGTAGGGGTGCCTCCGGTTTTCCAAACTACTACCGCGCCTTGCAATTTGTTTTTGTCTTCGTCTTTTACCGTTCCAGTAATGGTTATCATTTTGGCTTGCACATAAATAACCTCATCAACCACTAAAGCTTTTTTGTTCAGGTTTAGTTCTTTGGTGTAAGTAGTTATGTTGCCCGATTTTACGGTGAGGGTATAAGGCTTATCGCTAACGGGAATATCTTTCATTTCAAACTCGCCTTTATCGTTGGTGGTAGCAAAGGCGGTATAGGTTTGGCGTTTTAATTCAACCGAAGCACCTTTAACCGGAGCGTTGGTTCCTTCTACCAAAACTTTTCCTTTTACAATAGGGTCGCTGCCGTAAAAGTTGCATTCGTACACATAGAGCGGCACTTCTTTATCCAAATAATTATTGAATAGTTCGGGCTTACTTTTTTCGTTAATGTTCAGGCACACTTTTACCGTATGGTAGCCCTCGCGCGAGGCATCTAAAACCAAACAGCCGCCCGTGTAGTGGTTCGGAAAAATTTTGCCAATCTGTTGGTCGTCTTTTGCATTGGCAACAGTTTTATTGGAGAGATTTATATCCAGCCCGTCAGCAATGCGGGTTCCTTCTTTGGTAAGGTTCGGGTGGAGGTAATAGCTCCAGTCGGTAGGGTCGTGGGTGATTTTAATTTTTACATCCTTGACGGTGCCGCCTTTAACATGGTAACCTTTCTGATTGTCGTAAAGCATTTCGGTACACTTTAACTGCAAGCGGAAAGTTTTTGCCAAACCGTTAAGTGTTCCTATAGTATAAACACCATCTTTAATTTTACTAAAAGGCACTTCAGCATCGGCAAAAATGAAATCTTCGGTTTGCACGGTTAAATACAAATCGTAAAAAGAAGCTTCAATATCCTTGTAACAGGTTATACTGAATTCTCCTTCGGCATTTGTAGTGGCAGTACCGATTTCAACGGGGGAAAGATTGGGTGTATTGTAAGAGCCGCCTCCTATTCCCACTCCTCCCCCAAAGCCCGACTTTTTAAACATATCTACTATTGCGGGTTTCACGTAAAGCATCACTTTTACTTTGGTGGCTTTCAACGGAAACTTTTTACTGCCTGCCAAGGCATCAATTTTGTTTTGTTTTACTTCGAAGGGGCTGGGCGGTTTATAAACATCAATAACAGTTGGTGTAGCGTTAGAGAAAGTTCCTTGATAGAAAAAGCTTCCGGAACCAACGTTAGCCGAAGCTCCCGCACCACCGGCTGTTGCCCCCGATGCCCCTTTAGCCGTATTTGCACCTGCACTGCTGCCGCCCATTCCGGGAAACATGTAATCGGTGCCGGTTACCACATTGGCAACGGTGGTCATTTCGCCTATACTTGACCCCGATACTGTAACAATAGATGATACCGGTGAGCCATCTTCCTCTACCTTACGAAAACTCCACTGCAATTTTCCTTTTATGGTAAACGATGGCAGGGGAGTAAATGCGGCTGTAGCCTGCGGGGATAAAGCCGGATTTACCGTACTGCCTCCGGTGCTTGCAGCCTTGTAGGTAAACACACACACATCGCTAAAGCCCTGATTTTTGAACTGCACTTTATTTTGCGGGTCTTTCACTTTTACGCGCCACACATATTTTTTACCCGCAGTTAATTGAGGAAGTGCATTAGTGTAAACAAGTGTAGTGGTTGAGGTAAGCGTAGTGCTGTACAAAACAGGAAATGCCGAGTTCTTAATCACATCAAACGGATTGGGCATAGACGCAGGCATCTCCTTTAAAGTAAACTCATACTGAATGCCACCGGGAGCCGTAGCGGGCGGAGTCCACATAAACAATACATTTTGCGGGGTAGATGAAGTTACCTCGCTGTTGCATACCGGCTGAATTGCTACAGGCGGATCAATGTAAAACAAAGAGAACGGAGCACTACAACCCGAAGGCTGGTCTAACGAAACGGGTGCACCGGTGTTGTAATCCAACGCACGAACGCAAATAGTATAATTACCTTCGGGCAACGCCTGGTTTTGTATTAACTGCGCTTTGGTAATTCCGGTAAGCGTTACATTGTTGGCATCAAAGTAACTGCGGGTTTCGTTGCTACTGAAATCTATCTGCTTAAACTGCCCTGCATTAAGCACAATAGGGCTGGCGGGTTTAAAGCCCTGCGTGGTAGTTCCGCTTACTCCGTTATCTCCGGCAATACGCACCCACAACTTTATGTTTTGGGTTTGGGTGGTTAGGTTTTGCAGCGTAACAACAAGTTTGTTGGGCTGGTCAACATACGTTGAAAGGTAGGGTGAGTAAGGCGGCAGCACCTGCACGTTTACCAACACATTGTTTTGTGCATTCAGTAAGGGAAGAAAAAAACAGCATGTCAGGCACGCGAGAAGTAGGTACAGTTTCTTCATACTTCGCAATTTTGCGCGAAATGTAGGGTTTTAAACGAAGCTGAAAAATGATTTTTTACGGAAGATTTAGGGAAAAAATGAACACCTGTTCTACCGGCTCATTCCTCCGCAAACACTGATAACCTGCCCCGATACGTAAGCAGCTAAATCGCTGGCAAGGAAGAGTGCTACATTGGCAACTTCATCGGGTTTGCCCATGCGCTTCATGGGAATTTGAGCCAGTATGTTGTTCTTTACTTCATCGGAAAGCACACCCGTCATATCGGTTTCAATAAATCCCGGGGCAATGGCATTGCAGCGTATGCTGCGCGAACCAAATTCATCGGCAATTGATTTGGTGAAACCAATTATTCCCGCCTTGCTTGCTGCATAATTGGATTGCCCAGCCTGCCCCTTCTCTCCTACTATGGATGTTAGGTTAATTATTGATCCTGCCTTTGCCCGTAGCATCAACTTTGCCACATGCTTGGTAAGGTTAAAAACTGATTTCAAATTCGCATCTATCACTTCCGTCCATTGCTCTTCGCTCATACGGAGAATGAGATTATCGCGGGTAATGCCTGCGTTATTCACCAAAATATCTATCCCTCCAAAATCTTTTACTACCTCATCTACCAGCGCCTCGCTGCCGGTGTACGATGCCGCATCGGACTTATAGGCTTTGGCTTTTACACCCAATGCACAAAGTTCCAGTTCTAACTGTTTGGCTTTTTCATCGCTGCTTAAGTAAGTAAATGCCACATTGCAACCTTCGGCTGCAAATTTTCGCACAATGGCTTCGCCTATTCCTCTTGTTCCTCCGGTTACTAATGCACGTTTACCTTTTAAAAGCATAGTGTATGTTTTTGCGGTGCACAAGGTAAATTTTTTCGCATTTGTACGGAACTAAGGTATGGCGGGAATAGCATATAGATATATGTAGAGGAAGTTACCTCCAAACAAGCATCATGCCCACCCCTGATGCTAATCATGTATTAAGTATCGTATCTTGCCGCACTTTTGTTCCCGAATGAGGCGATTAGCAAGCAATTTTCTGAGCATCTTTTTTACCGTGTTCTTAGCTATGGGAATAATGGTGGAGAGCACCGGCAAGGGGGGAATTTTAATCAGTTACCTCATCAACAAAACCTACATTGCCGCAAACCTTTGCGAAAACAAAAACAACAAAGCCAGCCACTGCAACGGCAAATGTTATTTGGCAAAGCAACTGAAACAACAAGATGACCGGCAGCACGATTCATCGGCACCGCTTCCTTTGGTGCATCACGAAGAAATGCTGATGGATGTTCCTGTATGTGTATTGGAACTTAGTTTACCGTATCATTTCTCTTTAGCCGATTTCAGCCCCACATCTTCTTCTTTCATTTCGAGAAGAGCAACGGATATTTTCCATCCGCCCGCATAGGTTTATTAAAATCTATTGCATTGTTTCCTTGTGGCATGGCTACCGCTAATTGTCTGTAGCACATAAGCTGAAACACAAAAGTTTTTCAATTATTTATTCTTAAAGAAAAAAGTCATGAACAAATATTTTCAGGCAGTTGCTGCCATTCTTATAGCTGTGTTTCTTTTCTCTTCCTGCAAAAAGGAAAACCATAATCACAATCATTATCCCATTCCGTCTAATTTAAAACTGTTGGCATCGGGCTATGCCGAAGGCTCGGCAACACGCATAGATGTGTATGCTGCCGACAGTTTCTTTTCGGGGTACAACAGTTTATACCTTGCGCTCTACGATTCGGCAAGTAATGAAAGACAAACAGATGCCGATGTTACCCTTATGCCCATGATGAGCATGATGGGCGGCATGAACCACTCTGCTCCGTTCGAAAACCCGGCTACTGCGAAACCGGCTGATGGGTTGTTTACCTGTGCGGTGGTTTACATTATGCCAAGCAGCACTGGCAACACATGGAAACTGAACATTACAGTGTTGAACAACAGAACAGGTTTGCAGGGAACTGCCGCGTTGGACGTAAACGTATTGCAGCCATCGCTTTCGAGAATGAAATCGGTTACAGCGTTGGACGACAGCGCCAAACTTTTCATCAGCATTGTTAAACCTTTTGTGCCGGTGGTAGGGGTAAACGATTTTGAAATTACCATTCATAAGAAGGCAAGTATGATGAGCTTTCCGGCAGCCAACGATTACACGACCGAAGTAAATCCGCAAATGCTTTCGATGGGGCATGGTTCACCGCTGAATGTAAATCCGGTGCCCGACAACAACGGGCATTACAAAGGCAAACTGAATTTTACCATGAGTGGCGACTGGCGCGTGTTTCTGAAATTGAACCATAACGGAGCCGTGGCAGATTCAACACTCTATTTTGATGTAACGATACCTTAACAATGTTTACTCGTTTATTGGTTATACAGGTTTTGCTGGCTGCACTCTTACCGAGTGCGGCTATGCAAAGCCATTTACATACAGATTCATCTTTATCCGAAACAAAAACCCTTCAACTGAACGAAGTAATTGTTTGCGACCAAACACATCATTCTGCTCCCAACAACTCCGCAAACTTTTACAAAACCAACAAACTTTCTACTACCGATGAAATACTCGCGCGCATGATGGGCGTATCGCTCATTAAACGCGGAGCTTATGGCATGGAGCCCGTGCTGCGGGTGTACTCGGCAGGGCAAATAAATTTGACCATAAACGGGATGCGTATTTACGGAGCCTGCACCGATAAAATGGACCCCGCTACTATTTACATTGAGCCGAACAATTTGCAGAACATACGCACCACACACGGAGCGGGCGGCAACGAAACCGGCTCGTCTATTGGCGGCTCGGTGGATATGCTGATGAAGCAGGCAGAGTTTACTCACTGCCGCAGAACTTATGCCAATGCAAACATTTCGTACAACAGCGCTAACCATGCCGTAAATGCAAGTTCGGCAGTAAGCATGAGTTTCGATAAAGTGGCGTTTCGCATTAACGGAACGTACCGCAAGGCTTCCAATTACAGTGTAGGCGGAAACTATGTTGTGCCGCACTCCGGCTATGAAAAAGTGAATTTCGGAACATCGGTTGCCTTCAAATTGCCGAAACAACACAAGTTAGTTGCCGACTACATTGGCGATATAGGTTGGAACATCGGCTACCCGGCTTTGCCTATGGATGCGGGTAAAGCAATAGCCAACATTGCTTCGCTTTCGCATGTGTGGCTGGCTGAAAAACGCGTGCTGCAAAGCATAGAAACAAAGATGTATTTCAATCACATTTACCATTCCATGGACGATACCCAGCGCGATGATACCATTATGCACATGGACATGCCCGGGTGGAGTTACACTGCCGGTTGGTTTTCGGAAGCCACGCTGCACGCAGGAAGCGGCAACAGAATAAAACTGCGTGCCGATTACGCCAACAATTTTTCGCGTGCCGAAATGACCATGTATCCGGAAAATGCTCAAGCTATGTTCATGCTTACACTGCCCGACAACAACAGGCATTTTGCAGGTGTTTATTTTTCGGATGAGTACGCCATTGGCAAGCATCATAAACTGAATTTCAATTCGCGCTTGGAATACATGCATGCCGAACTTACTTCGGATTTCGGGCACAATCAGGCAGCTATTTTTGGCGCGAATAAACCCGTGAACCGATTTGTTCCTTCGGCAGGAGTAAGCTACAGCGCTTCGTTTGCCAAGTTTCTGTCATCAAAAATCAGTGTAGCGTATGGCGAGCGCGCCCCCAATGCCGGTGAGTTGTACGGTTTTTATCTTTTCAATCGTTTTGACGGATTCGATTATGTAGGTAATGCAGAACTGAAAAACGAGCGAACCGTTCAGGCAGAATGGAATGCCGGATTTGAAAACAAACAAGTAGCCATTCATTACAGTGTATTCTACAACCATATCTACAATTATATTATGGGTACAGTGCAAAATGAGTTCAGCGCTATGACACAAGGCGCACGCGGAGTAAAAAAGTTTGCCAATATGGGCGAGGCAATGGTTACAGGTGTTGAAGCGCGGCTGATGGTGTATGAAATAAAAGGATTTCAAAGCATGCACACGCTGAAGTATAGTTATGCACGCCTGAAGAACGGAGAGCCTTTGCCGCAGGTACCGCCTTTAAAGTGTTATCACGTGTTTCGCTACAGCATTAAAGGATGGCATATACAGGCTGAAGGAGAATGGGCGCTGGCACAAAACCGCATCAACCAACTTTCAGGAGAGTTGGCAACTCCTTTTTACGGGTTAATACATCTTCGCACAGGCTACAAACTTGTTTTAGGCAGCCACTTGCTGCAAGTAAATTTTGCGGTTGAAAACCTGCTCAACCGCAACTACCGCGAACATCTCGACTGGGGAAACATCCCGCGCATGGGAAGAAATTTTGTGGTGTCGCTTTCGTATGCGTTTAGTCAGTAAAATTTAGCGTGTCCCTTGGCAAACATTATGAGTAAAAAGAAACAGTTAAACTCCTCACCTACTCAAACGGATTCGAAAACTTAGGATTAGTAATAAACTTATGGTCGGTTAGCGTTTTTAAAAACGCAATTAAATCAGCCTTATCCTGCGGAGTTAAACTATGCAAGCCGCCTTGGTGAGCAAACTTCATATTAGGGTCGGCATTAGGTGGATTTTTTAAGCCTTCGTTGTAAAAGTTTACCACATCCTGTAAAGCAGCAAAGCGTCCATCGTGCATGTAGGGGCCTGTTACTTCAACATTGCGGATGTGCGGAGTTTTAAAAACACCATTATCCAATTGATTGCCTGTTACATCGCCCAAACCTTTATCGGCATACACAAAATTTGTTCCGTCATCTAAGGCGTTGTTGTGAAAAACGTCATCAATCATAGTAACATAATTGGCACTGGTAGATGAGTGGCAATGAAAGCAATCGGCACCTACGCCCGGATTAGTAGTATTAAGCGTTGGGTCTTTTAGAAACAAATCAAAAAAACCGCGCGACTCTTCGGGTGTAAATGCTGCCTGCCCGCGCATTACGCTATCAAATTTACTTTCGGAAGAAACCATCGTAAGCATAAACTGCCCGAGAGCGTTGGCTATTTTTTCTTCGGTAATGTTTCCCGGCCTGCCAAATGCCTTTTTGAAGAGTGCAGTGTAAGTGCTGTCGGCTTCCAATTTTGGCACAATGGCAGGCGCAATAAAATTCTGTTCGCCATGGAGGGCATCAATAGCTTGCGCTGTAATGGTAGTAACACGCCCATCCCAGAAAAACTTCTTCGACCACAGCATATTAAAAATGGGCGGAGTATTTCGTTTGGTTGGTCCGAAAAAATTTTGGCTAACAGCTTTCCCGCCATCGGCAAAAGCAAACTGTTGTATATGGCAAGTGCCGCAGGCAATAGTGCTGTCGCTGGAAAGCACAGGGTCATAAAAAAGCATTCTGCCTAACTGCACGCCTTCTTTGGTAAGCGTCATTCCTGCAGGCAGTTCTACAGGAGGAAATTTAAAGGGGCGCAAAATAGTATCGGGCGTTCCTACATATAAACTATCGGGGTCACTTCCGTTGTCACAACACAAAGGCGGGTCGGGTTTGCATTGCTGCAAAGCAATCAATACAAAGGTCAGCAAACCGAAAAGCGCAATTGTCTTCTTCATTTATTCCGAATATGAAAATGCTTTGGCAAACTGGTCGGAAAACTGAATGGCAAGCGGTAACTCGCTTCCTTCCGATTGCGTTTCGGATTGAGTAAACATATCAATAGGGGCAGGAGGTTCTTTGAATGCCTTCAGCAAATCAACGTTCAGATTTATGCTCTTTTTTTCGCCTTGGTTAATTACAATATTGTTGCCTGTAAGTACAACAGCACGGTAGCAGGTATCGGTGCCGGTGTGGTAACGCAGCGCTTTACTGTTTATAAAGTTTTGCCCGAGTGTATCTGCCCTTCCTTCCAGCAATACAAAAATGTGTTTCATCCAATCCCAAAACATACCGGTTTTCGGACCCAGCGGCTCGGTACTTTTGTAATCATCGGGGTTGGTGGCATTTTGCTGCGGGTCTAAGCCAACATAAAACTTCAAACCTTTGTAAGTTCCTGCATCTACATCAGCAGAAAAAGATTTCCAACTATTATCGCTCCAATCAAAAAACATTGCGTCTTTAATTTTCACTTCTACATTATCGGCACGCACCAACGTAAAGTGCGAAGCAAAAAACTTGAGCTTCGAAAAATAGAACTCGGTGTTACCATCGTTGTAAATGGTATTGGAAAAGCTGAGCGGTTGGCTGCCTACATACGCTTGCAGGTTAACGGTAAAGTTGCCGGGCTTTTCTTTTTTACAAGCGGCAGAAAAAGTTACCAACAAAAAAAGCACTGCCGCGTATCGAAAAAAATTAGTGTAATTCATTGTTCTCATTCTGTTTCAGGGTTCCGAATATAGTGTAAACACACATTTTATATCTGCATACACAACAGCATTTAACAACATTAAGACGCATGATGTTCATCATGAGTTTTGCGCCTGCCTGCTTTTTATATTTTTACGCCCATGGCTGAATATATTGTAAGTGCCCGCAAATACCGCCCCGTTCGCTTTAGCGAAATGGTGGGACAGGAACAGGTGGCTACTACGTTAAAAAACGCCATCCGCACAGGGCATTTAGCTCATTCATTTCTCTTTTGTGGTCCGCGCGGTGTGGGCAAAACCACGGCTGCGCGTATTTTGGCTAAAACCATCAACTGCGAAAACATTACCGATGATTTTGAAGCCTGCGGCAAGTGCGAGTCCTGCGTTTCTTTTCAAAAAAATGCTTCGTTTAATATTCATGAATTAGATGCAGCCTCCAATAACAGTGTTGATGACATTCGTGCATTGGTTGATCAGGTTCGCTTTCCCCCGCAAACGGGTAAGTATAAAATTTACATTATTGACGAGGTGCACATGCTTTCGCAAGGAGCCTTTAACGCTTTTCTGAAAACACTGGAAGAGCCTCCCGCCTATTGCAAGTTTATACTGGCTACTACCGAAAAGCAGAAAATACTCCCCACCATTCTTTCGCGCTGCCAGATTTTCGATTTCCGCAGAATAGGAATTGAAACTATCGTGAAGCATTTAAAGCACATTTGCGAGATAGAAAAAATTGAAGCCGAAGAAGATGCCCTGCACATTATTGCCCAAAAGGCGGATGGCGGTATGCGCGATGCGCTTTCGATGTTCGACCGGCTTTCGAGTTTCAGCGAGGGAAAACTTACCTACAATTCTGTTCTTGAAAACCTGAATGTACTTGACTATGATTACTTTTTTAAAGTAACCGATGCGCTGTTAGCTGAAAACCTTACGCATACTATTCAACTGTTTGATGAAATACTCCGTAAAGGTTTTGAAGGCGATGATTTTATACTTGGCTTAAGCGAGCATTTCCGCAACCTGCTTTTTTGTAAAGATGCACAAACACTTAGTTTGATGGAGGTAAGCGATAACCTGAAAGTGCGCTACCGCGAGCAGTCGCAATTGGCATCGCCCGACTTTTTGGTTAACTGCCTTAGTATTGCCAACCAGTGCGATATAAGCTACAAAGCATCGAAAAACAAACGCCTTACCGTTGAACTGGCTCTCATAAAAATGTGCTACGTAAATGCAGTACTCACTACCGGCTTAACTGTCCCCGAAAAAAAAAAGTTAACGCCTGAACAGGAGAAGGCAAAACCGGTTGAAAAAGCTGCGCCTAAGGCAGATGCTACTCCCGAATCGGTTCCGCAAAGCAACACTGCTGCTACCGGCAAACCGGTGATTACCGCATCAAAATCAAAGAAGGTACTAACGCTGGATGTGCTTAATGTGGCGATAGAAAACCCTTCGGAAAGCAACATTATTACTACCACCGAAGAAAAATATGAAGGGGAGATTTTACTGCTGAACGAGGAGAACGTTTTAAAGTTGTGGAATGATTATGCAGTTAAACTTCCGGCAGAGAAAAAAGGACTGAAAGCGCACTTTGCCACCTTTACCCCTTTGCTTAACAGCGAAATGAAGTTGGAATTGAAAGTGCAGAGCGATATTCAGAAAACGCAATTTGAGGAAGTTCGGCTTGGCTTGCAACACTTTTTTTCGGAACGCGTTGGTGCAACGGTAGAGCTATTGATAATTGCCGATAAAGAAGAAAAAGGTGGAATAAAGCCTTACACCCCAAAAGAAAAATTGGAACGCCTTATTGAAAAAAATCCTGCCATTCGCAAACTGCAGGAAAAACTCGGACTTGAATTAGACTACGATTAACCTACACTGTTTTGTTTTTACTTAACCTTTTACCAGAATGAAAAAAATCACGCTTATTGCTCTGCTGTTAGCCGGCACTTTCTGCTACACTAATGCCCAGGAAAAAAGCCTTAGGCAGGCACAAACTATTGCTCCTTCGCAGCATTCGGTTCCCAACATGCCAATACCGGGCGTTATACAACCCGCGCAGGTAGCAGCCGAAAGCAATTTCGAAACCGTTGCCGATGACCCCATGAAGGTGCGTATTTACACCCTGAAAAACGGGTTGAAAGTTTACTTGTCGGTAAACAAAGATGCCCCGCGTATTCAAACGTTGATTGCAGTGAAAGCCGGCTCGAAGTTCGACCCGCCACAAACTACCGGATTGGCTCACTACTTAGAGCACATGGTATTTAAAGGTACTTCAGAGTTTTCGACCGCTAACTGGATAAGCGAAAAAGTGTTGCTCGATTCTATCTCCGCCAACTTTGAGTATCACAAGAACGAAAAAGACGAGGCAAAGAAAAAACTGATTTATGCGCGCATTGATTCATTCAGTTTCGAAGCATCGAAATTTGCCATTCCCAATGAGTATGATAAAATGATGACTTCGTTGGGGGCACAGGGCACCAATGCATTCACCTCTACCGATATGACGGTATATGTAAACGATATTCCTTCTAATGCGGTTGAAAAGTTTCTGAAGTTGGAGAGCAACCGTTTTCAGCAATTAGTATTGCGGTTGTTTCATACCGAATTAGAAACTGTTTACGAAGAGTTTAACCGCAGCCAGGACAACGACCGCAGATGGAGCTATCATAACGTAATTAATGCCCTGCTGCCTAACCATCCCTACGGAACGCAAACTACCATTGGCGAGGGCGAGCATCTCAAAAATCCTTCCATGGTAAACATTCACAACTACTTCAATACGTATTATCGCCCCAACAATGTTGCTATTATAATGGCGGGCGACCTTGACCCCGATAAAACCGTTCAAACCATTGAACAATATTTCGGCTCGTGGCAGGCAGCCCCAATTCCAAATTTTATTAAACAGCCCGAGCCTGAAATTACTGAACCTGTAAGCAGGGAATACTCGGGGCCGCAACCGGAGCATGTATATGTAGGCTTCCGCTTTAATGGTGCCAATACCCGCGAAGCTATGATGGTAAAATTAGTGGATATGATTCTCGCTAACGGTGAAGCGGGGTTGATTGACCTTGACTTAGTGCAACAACAAAAGGTATTGCAGGCGTATTCGTTTGTAGAAGAAAATGCCGACTACTGCATTCACATGCTGTATGGCGAACCCAAGCAGGGGCAAAAAATGGAAGAGGTGAAAGACCTGCTGTTAAACGAACTTGATAAAATTAAAACGGGCATGTTTGGCGATTGGCTGTTGCCTGCTATTGTGCAAAACCTACGCCTGCAACGCATGAAAGCAGCCGAGAAAAATGATAAGCGCGCAGAAGCCATGATGAACGCCTTTATTTACGATATACCTTGGAAAGACTGGCTGAACGAAGTGGATGAAATGGCTAAGATTACAAAAGAAGACATTGTAAGGTTTGCAAGTAAACATTACAAACAAAATTATGCAGTTTGCTATAAGCGCCAGGGCGAAGCAAACGTGCATAAAGTGGAGAAACCAAAAATCACCCCGGTGGTAATGAACAAGGACATCTCCTCAAACTATAAGAAGAACTGGGATGCTATGCCGCAGCCATCCATACAGCCTAAGTTTATGGACTTTGAAAAAGATATTGAGCGTATTCCTACAACCATTGCCGGTGTGCCGTTGCATTACATCCGCAACGACCTCAACAAAACATTTGTATTACAGTACATTTTCGATATGGGTACCGATAACATTCGTGAACTGGGACTGGCGGTAGATTACCTGCAATACCTTGGAGCAGGAAAATACACTGCCGAATACATAAAAACCGAGTTCTACAAAATGGGGCTTGCATTTAGCGTAAACAGCAGCCGCGACAGAGTATCAATTTCACTTTCGGGTTTGGAAGAAAATTTACGTAACGGAGTAGAATTGCTTGAGTACCTGCTGGCAAACGTGAAGCCGGACAAAGAAGTGTACGAAACAATGGTGATGGATATTTTGCAAAAGCGCGAGAATGCCAAGAAGAACAAAAATGCCATACTAAGCAACGGCTTGGGCAACTATGCCAAATACGGCAAGGTGAACCCTTTCAATACTGTTATCTCCGAAGATGAATTGAAAAATATGAGCACCGAAAAACTGACTTCGCTCATTAAATCGCTATACAGCTACAAGCATAAAGTTTTTTACTACGGACAAAACGAGCCTCAGCGTGTTTTAGATGTGCTAAGGGAATTCCACAAACCCGTTACACCGCTGAAAGATTATCCGCCAGCGCGTAAATTTCCCGAACTGCCAATTAACGCCAACAAAGTGTATGTGAGCTACTACCCTATGAAACAAACCGAAGTGGTGTTGCTTGCGCGCGATGGGGTATTCAACAAAGATTTGTATCCGTACATTTTTCTTTATAACGAGTATTACGGTTCGGGGCTATCATCTATCATGTTTCAGGAAATACGCGAAAAAATGGCACTGGCATATTCAGTAAACAGCAGTTTCGGAGTGCCGCAGTATGCACACGAGTCGCACTACATTTCTTCGTATGTAGGTACGCAGGCAGATAAATTAGATACCGCGTTACAGGAAATGAACCGCCTGCTGAACGACATGCCCGAAGTAGAACAACAGTTTGAAGGTGCCAAAGCCAGCCTCATTAAAACTTTCGAAAGCGACTGGATAACCCGTTCGGACATTTATGCCGCCTATGAACGAGCACAAAGACGAGGATTAAACTATGATGTACGCAAGGAGATTTATGAGAAAGTAAAAAACATTACCGTTAAAGACCTTCACGCATTTTTCGATAAGCACATAAAAGGCAAAAACTACGCATACTTAGTTATCGGCAAAAAAGAAGACATCAATATGAACACGCTTAAAAAACTGGGCCCCGTACAGGAGTTGGAGTTGAAGGAGTTGTTCGGGTATTGATGTGCTATTTTATCAACTTGCTAATTGCCTTAAAGTCATCTGTTCCCGCTTGTTCAAGCAGCATAAACAAAATCATTTCGGTTGAAGTGATAAATGCACCGGACTGGCGCATACGCTCTATTGCAAGTTGTTTGTTTTCGGCTGTACGCGATGAAACAGCATCGGCTGCCACATGCACATTGTAACCGGCTTTAAGTGCATCTAAGGTTGTTTTAAGAACGCAGATGTGGCTTTCTACACCGCAAACAATAATATCTTTTACGTTGGTGAGTTTGAGTTGCTCGTTTACCGGTTCGCTGAGCATACAACTGAAACAAACTTTCTCAATAATGTTCGGGCTTTCGGGCAGTTGCACTTCTTTACATGTATTGCCCAAACCTTTCGGGTATTGCTCAGTAATTACGGTTTCCAGATTAAGTATTTCAGCACCGCGCAAAAGTTTGTTCACGTTAGCAAATACTTTTTCGCTTTCATAAATAACAGGCATGAGCCTTTCCTGTACATCAATTACTAAAAGGGCTGTGTGTTCGCGTTGGGGAATTCCAAGATTCATTTTTTTGTTGTTTAATGTTTAAAAGTTACATCGAAATACTTCCTTTCCTGAAATCGGTTTTCCCGATAACAGCGTTAATTACATAAGGAGTTCCCTCGCGGCTCATGCGCTTGGCTTCTACTACGGCTGCTTTAAATGCCTCTAACGTATCTACACGCACTCCTTCTCCGCCAAAGGCTTTGCTCACTAATTGATAATCGCTGTAAGCAAGTTTCATGGCGCAGTCGCTTTTCAGAAAGTCCACCTGGTCGCGCGCAATTTGACTCCAACAGGCATCGTTACCAATTACGGAAATAACCGGAAGGTTGAATCGCTTAAATGTGTCGTATTCCATTAAACTATAGCCTGCGCTGCCGTCACCGTAAATAATCCACACATCTTTTTCGGGAAAAACAAGTTTAGCGCCTAAAGCAAACCCTGCTCCTACTCCGAGCGTTCCAAATACACCCGGATCGAGCCAACTAAGTGGTGCACGCGGGCGGAGCGTGTAGGCAGATGTTGCTACAAAATCGCCACCATCGGCTACCAGAATGGTATTGTCGTCCAACTCGGTTTCTAACTCTCGGAAGAGTTTAATGGGATTGATGCCGGGGTTAACGGGAGCCGTTGCCTGCTCGTCAATATTCAATTCGCGTTTGCTGTCGCGGGCACGAAGTGTTTCAATCCAAGAGGAATAACTCCCTTTAAACTTTTTAGCCAAATCAATCAAAAAATCCTGCGGGTCGGCATGTATTGCAAGGTTCGGTGTTTTGTTTTTATACAAGTCTTCTTTGCTGCGATTTATAGAAATAAACTGCCTGTGCCCGATGTGGTTTCCGTAATCTAACCGGAAATCGTTCGGCACACCTGCCAGAATAATTAAGTCTGATTCTTTAATAGCCTCTTTGCGGTGGTGGCGCATTTGCAGTGCATTCTCTTTACCGAGCAACCCTCTGCCCATACCGCTCAAATAAACCGGAATGCCAAGTTGAGAAACAGCATCGGCTAATTGTTGCGCCTTCTGCGGATTCATCATGGCACCGCTGCCTACCAGCATAACAGGTTTTTTGGCATTGCTGATTTTTGCGGCAGCTTTATCTATTTGCGAAGAAGAATGTTTGGGATAAGTAACCGAAGCAATAGGCGCATCAAATTTTACGGAGTCTTTTCCTGCAAACAAATTTTTGGCGTGGTAGTTAATATACCATTGCACTATACGCTCCTGAAAATTCTTGGGCGGAGTTTCTTTGCTTTTAGCGCCATACCAACTTCGCACTAATTCTTCGCCATATAAGGTATCAATAGGGCACTCAATAAACACCGGGCCGGGAACTCCTTCCTGCGCCACCTGAAATGCTTTCTCAACCGTTGGCACAATTTCTTTTACCTTACTAATACTCACACTCCATTTGCATACAGCGCGCATTATACTTTGCTGGTCAATATCCTGCAGGCTGCCTCTTCCTTTCAAAATGGTTGCTGCTGCTCCACCCAACAGTATAAGTGGCGATTGCGCCAAGGCAGCATTCTTTACTGCGGTAATGGTGTTGGTTAATCCGGGGCCCGCGGTTACTACTGCTACACCGGGAATCCCCGTCAAACGCGAAACCGCATCGGCAGCAAAAACAGCATTTACTTCATGGCGGGTATCAATAACGCGAATACCGAGGTTTTGCGACTCAACAAATATGGGCGATACATGCCCGCCACACAGGGTAAATAAATATTTTACTCCGTGTTTTTGCAGCACACGCGCTATAATTTCTCCTCCGTTCATGTTGGTTTTTGTTAGTGTAAAATGAAGTGGTGAAGATAGGAAGCAAGGGAAACTTTCAAAATGGGTGTAGATTTGAACAGTGTATTTTTGAGCCGATGCGATTTTTAGTTACGCTTTTCAGTTTGCTGGTTACAATTAAAGTTGCTAATGGACAAATTACACCCATACCCCACAGCCATGCACATAACGACTATTTGCACAAGCGTCCGCTGCTTAATGCGCTCGAAAATGGATTCACAAGTATTGAAATAGATGTGTTTTTACATAAAGATAAACTGGTGGTTTCGCATGTGGGTATTGCATTAAGCACAAAAAAAACATTGGAAGAATTGTATCTGGAACCTGCTAAAGAGATAATAGCACAAAACAACGGATGGGTTTACAGCACCATAAAGAAGCCCGTGGTTTTTATGATTGATTTTAAAACCGAAAGCACCGCCACGTATGAGAAACTAAAAGAGATACTTGCCCGTTATCCGGAAATCATCACTACTTACAAAGGCGATTCAGTTATTGAGCAAAGGGCTATAAACATTCTAATTTCAGGAAGCAGCCCTATCTCTTCTTTGCAAAAAGAGGAAAGAGGATTAGCAACCATTGATGCGAACATCAGCAACATCGCTAATCCCGAAGTTCGAAAAGTTTCTACCCGTTTCAGCAGTTCGTGGAGCCGATATTTTAAATGGCGAGGAATATCTGAAATACCCGCAAATGAAAAAAGCGTGCTCGATTCATTAGTTACACTTGTGCATTCCTACAATAAAGACATCCGCTTTTGGGCAATACCCGACAAACCTTCTGTATGGAAAACGCTGCTTGATGCCGGAGTTGACTGGATAAACACCGATAAACTTTCGGGTTACAGAAAATTTTATGGGGACATTGCCCGGTAATGTATGAACTAAGTTCAACTTGGAAATATCTGTAACGGTGCAACAAATTTTGTGTTGGCTAAAACAAGAATTCATGTAGGTTTGCCCCGCAAAAATTTAAAACAATGAACGAAGTATTTATAGTTAGCATGGCTCGTACGCCCATAGGCAGTATGAGCGGGGTATTGGCACAACTTAGTGCTGTGCAGTTAGGCGCGCAGGCAATTAAAAAAGCGATTGAGCGCGCAGGTATTACCGGCAACGATGTGGAAGAAGTAATTATGGGCAATGTAATACAGGCTAACAACGGACAGGCACCTGCACGGCAGGCAGCTATTGCCGCTGGAGTGCATGTAAATGCCACGGTTACTACCATCAATAAAGTTTGTGCCAGCGGTATGAAGGCTATTATTTACGGAGCACAGAGCATTATATTAGGCGATAAGGATGTAGTTGTGTGCGGTGGCATGGAGAGTATGACCAATGCACCTTACATGATTGCCAACGGACGAAACGGCTACCGTTACGGCAATGGCGAATTAGCCGATGCCATTGTGCGCGATGCCCTGCAGGACCCTTACAGCAAAGAGATGATGGGCAACAGTGGCGACCGCTGTGCACGCAAGTTCAATTTTAGCCGCGAAGAACAAGATGCATTTGCCATTGAATCGTACCGCAGAGCTGCCGAAGCCCACAAAAACGGTTGGTTTGCCAATGAGTTGTTTGATGTAGAAATTGCCGGACGTGGTGAATCAACTTTTGTGAAGGAAGATGAAGAGTATAAAAAGCTGCGTGCCGATAAAGTAGCTACTCTAAAACCCGCTTTCGGAAAGGATGGAACGGTAACTGCAGTTAACGCTTCAAAAATAAATGACGGAGCCGCAGCGGTTGTGTTAATGAGTGGCAAGAAGGTTAAAGAACTTGGCTTAACGCCTATTGCCAAAATTTTGGGCTATGGCGATGCGGAGCAAGCGCCCGATGATTTTACTACTTCTCCCTCGCTTGCCATGCCTAAGGCAGCTAAAAAAGCAGGATTGGAAATTAAGGATATTGATTACTTTGAGATTAACGAAGCTTTCAGCAACGTAACTATGGCAAATACTAAACTGCTTGGTTTGGATCCGGCAAAGGTAAATGCCTTTGGCGGTGCAGTAGCCTTAGGGCATCCGGTAGGCGCCAGCGGTGCGCGTATTATTTGCACACTCATTTCAGTACTTACACATAAAGGCGGCAAATACGGCTGCGCGGGAATTTGCAACGGTGGCGGTGGCGCAAGTGCCGTGGTTATAGAGAAGTGCTAATTTGCGAAAACTAAAAAACTCATGATGGCAGAAAGGAACGTATTCTTTCTGCCATTTCATTTACATCGGTTACCAGTGGATTGAGTGCAATGTGGGCCTGACTGTAAAATTGTTTACGCTCAGCAAGGGTACGGTTTATAAAATTCTTCAACCCCTCATTATCTAACCCTTTCAGTAAAGGGCGTTCGCTTAAATCGGTTTGCTTAAGGCGGTGAAAGAGCGTTTTTTCATCTAACTCTATGTAAACAACAACTCCCTTGCTTTTCATCCAATCCATATTATCGAAAAAACAGGGAGTACCTCCACCCGTGGCAATCAGTTTACCGGAAACATCTATCTCCTTCAACACTTTGCTTTCTGCCTCGCGAAAAAAATCAATTCCTTTTTCTTCAATCAGAGATGACAAACGTGAAGCATGAAAGGTGAAACAGATTTGCTCATCCAAATCAACAAACTGCAAACCGAGTTTAGCCGCTAATTTTTTACCGAGAGTGGTTTTCCCGGAACCCATAAAACCTATAAGAAAAACAGTGTGGTTATTTACTGCCATCGGAAATTTTGGGTTGCTACCGAATAAACCGAATCGGCTGTATGGAATCTGAATGTAAAAGAATGCAAAAAAGAATCGGCAGGCTTTTGGGTAACAAACAAACTGAGGCTGCTTCCTCCCATGCCGTTTTCGGCATTGGTATTCTGTTTAAGAAGTTCGGTAAAAGAAGAGGAATGATAGTAGGAATAAACTACGGAGTTATCGGTATTACGCATCCATGTATAGGCGGCAAACAAGTTTGTAATATCCGTTCCGGGTAAAAATCCTCCATAAACTGTATTGGCAACAACACTAATACCGGTAAGTTTAGAACGAAAACCTAACTCTCCGCACGGACAGTGTATTGAAGTGGCATTAACAGAAGTAATTAAAAAAGCCGGGGCAACTTTCGATTGCGCGACACAACTTAATTGTGCGGCTAAATCAACATACAACGTATCTCCTGCAAATACGGAATCGTTCCATCCGTTTTGTGCAGAGGAAAAAATATGGGTGTATAAATTTTCGAATCGCAGAAAGTGATTTTGCTCTTTACAACGGCAGGCATAAAACACTACGCTTGAGAAAGTAACCAGAAAGAACAATGCCACTGCCTTCTTCAGCATGGGTTTCCTACTTAACCGTTACCCGCGGGTCGAGAATGGAGTAAAGGATATCGGTAAAAATATTCATTACCACAAAAACAAACGCCACAAACAGCACACTGCCCATTACCACCGGAAAATCGAACGAGAGTAACGATTCGATGGTTTGCAAACCAAGCCCTTTGTAATCGAAAACTTTTTCGATGAAGAATGCGCCTGTAAGCAAAGCCGCCAGCCAGCCCGAAATGGAAGTAACCACCGGGTTCAGGGCGTTGCGGAGCGCGTGTTTAAACACCACCGAATAATAACTCAAACCTTTGGCACGAGCGGTGCGTATGTAATCCTGATTTAGCACATCGAGCATGGAGCTACGCGTAAGTTGGGTAATGATAGCTACCGGGCGCACACCGAGGGCAATCATGGGCAGCCAAAGATTTTTCCAAATAGTAATTACCTCGCCTGTATAATCAATATCGGTGAGGGAACCGCGCACGTTCAGCCCCGTCCAATCGCTGAGGTAATAACCGAACACCATAGCCAGAATAATTCCTGAAAAGTAAGCGGGCTGCGAAATGCCGAAAGTGCTCATTACCAAAATGGCATTATCCCAAATGCTGTATTGTTTTATAGCGGCAATTATGCCCAGTATAATACCGATAACCGATGCGAGCAACATAGCAGAGATGGCAAGCATAAACGTGGGATAAATCTTTTCGCCCAACACTTCGCTTACTTTTCTTCGCGTTTGAAACGACTTGCCAAGGTAAGGCGCTTTTGCCACCACACTTATTTCGCCAATGGCAAACAGCGATGTAAAGCTGACCTCATCAGGATTAAGATGCGAAGGGGCATCTTCGTTCTTTTGATTGTTGAGAGAAAGCGGAGAAATATCGTTGAAGTAAAGCAGCAGGCGGTGATACCAAGGGAGATTCAACCGAAACTCCCGTTCAATTGCTTCTACCGAAGCGGTATCGGCACGCTGCCCCAAAGTCATCCGCGCAGAGTTAACGGGCAATACATTAAACAAAACAAAAATGACGACAATTACTCCGAACATCACTAATAGTCCGTTAAACAAGCGCTTGGCAATGAATTGGAGTAGTTGCATTATTCTGCCAAATAGGTTTCTACTTCTTTTAGAAGAAGTGGAAGGTGATTATTAACTACCGTCCAAATACGGTTGTTATCAATGCCATCATACTCATGAGCTATTCTGTTTCTCAGTGCTTTAATAGCTGCTATTTCTGTAATTCTGAAATTACTATCTATTGCCTTAATACGTACTGTAGCTTCACCAATAATCTCTAATTCACGTTCAATTGCTCTGCGAAGTAATTTATTTTGTTCGTACTCTGTAAAACTTCTTTTGTTCAATAAATACTCGTTTATAGATTCAATAGATACTTTGATGTCATACAAATACTTCTTGATTGACTCATCCATACACTAATGTTTTAGTTTCGTTTACCTTTTTGATAAAGTACGGATTGGAGAGATATTTTTCGGGCACTAAATCAACTTCTCTATTTAACAATTGTTGAATTTTTGCTTCAAAATCAAGATAGTTAGCTTCGTAACTATCTAACGGAAAATTGCTCTTAAACCGATACAATAAATCTATATCACTTTCATCGTTAAAATGCTCTGTGCATACCGAGCCAAAGGCATACAGTTTCTCTACATGATGTTGTTTACACAACTCTGCAACCTTTTGTAAATTATTTTTAAGAATGGGCTGTAACATGCAGCAAAGTTACTTTTTAAAATACGCATTATTTAACTCAACAGCCGAAGGCAAATGGCGGTAATGCCATTTGTTGACCACCACCCCTTTTTTAAATAACACCAAACCCGGATTGGAGCGAATAATGGTTTTAAGCGGAGTTTCATCGGCATGGTAAAACGGATAAGCGGTTTGATGTTCGTGGCGGAAAGCCTCTACTTTGCCATCGTTGGTTGTTACAGCATAAAAGTTTACTCCTGCTTTTTCGCAAGCTTTTGCTATCTCGTTCAGTTGCTTAAAAGCTGATTTGTTCGATTTCTTGAGGTTATACGAAACCACCATCATCGAATAGTTTTCATCGCTCAGTAAATCATCGGTTATATCGGCACCCTCATCATTTTCAATACGCAGGTTGGTGATTTTTGCAGGAATGCCGGGGTCGAGCACTTTGTCTTTGCGCTCTACAAATTCCAGTTCATCGTAGTTAAGTCCGGCAAGGTCGTTCATACCGTACTCTTTTACCTCACCGGTGTTTTTGTTTTTGTAAACAAACAGCATCTCAATTTTGGCAGGCACTTTTTCCTTGCGAAGTTCTACCACATCGTTCCCTACTTTATACGGACGGAAATCAATCATCGGCTCGTTCATATACACATTGTAAAGGCAGAACACCAGTGAGGCGATACCGGTTACAAACGCAATACCCGTGCGGGCAGTATCTGTAAACACTGGGCGCACATGCTTAACGCTCAACACGAGCATCAGTATCATTACATCCAGCACTACATCTTTATAGAAGGTTTCCCATGGTTTCAGTTTAATAAAATCGCCAAAGCAGCCACAGTCGGTTACTTTCATTTTGGTTTCGGTAAACTCAATGGTAAAGAACCATCCGGTAAACTTCACCAATAGAAAAAGCACAATAAGCACTCCCAGCGAAAGGAAAGTAATGTTGTATCTGCGCGATTGTTTGTGCGGTAAGGCAGCCACTGCAAACAAAGTGAGAGCCCCAGCGCTTAGCAGGATAAACAACTTGGTAATTCCGTAACCGGAGAGGTAAGTATATCCGGTAAGAAAAGTAAAGAACAGCGTAAGCCACCAAATAATGGTAACGGTAAAGCGCGGCTTCCAGCCAATAAGCAGCATAAAGCCGATGAAGAGTTCGAGCGCAATCATTACAATGGCAAAAAAGGTGCTGAACTGCCCTATCCATTCCCAAAACGGGCGCAAGCCTTCAGCAGCAAAGGCTTCGAAGTATTCGTGCATTTTGTAGCCGGTGCCAAGGGGGTCAACCGCTTTTACAAAGCCCGAAAAAATAAACAGTGAACCCACAAAGTATTGCAGATAAGTAATGAGCAGGTTCGAAGGGCGTGCCGTAAAGTAGCGAATGAGCGTAAGCAGAAAAGCCGCTGCGCCTACAAGTCCGAAGATAGTGTAAACTGTCATGCCGTTTAAGAGTTATTGGTTAATGGTTAAGAATGAGCAATGAAAAATGAGTAATGAGTTTTGTGGAATGCAGTAAATTGTAGTTCGCCATTACCCTTTGTTCATCACTCATCGTTCATTTCTTTTCCGATAGTTTTATCAATGCAAAAATGGAATAGTTCACAATGTCCTGATAGCCGGCATCAATACCTTCACTAATCAGGGTTTTGCCTTTGTTGTCTTCAATTTGTTTTATCCGTAGCAGTTTCATCAATATCAAATCGGTAAAAGAACTCACCCGCATATCGCGCCAGGCTTCGCCATAGTCGTGATTTTTTGCCAGCATCAGCGATTTTATTTCGGCTACTTGCTTATCGTAAAGTTGCAACGCTTCTTCTTCGCTCAACTCGGTGCGCTTATCGTCTTTCAACCGCATTTGAATAAGCCCTATCACCGCATAGTTTATCAGTCCCATAAATTCCTGCTCAATACCATCTTCCACCATTTGGGTTTGCTTCTCCTCCAGCGTTTGTATGCGTTGGGCTTTAATAAACAACTGGTCGGTAAGCGAAGAAGGGCGGAGTATGCGCCACGAAGTGCCGTAGTCGTGGGTCTTTTTGCGGAATATCTCGCGGCACTGCTTTATTTGTTCATCGAATTGCGCTGCTGTAGTAACTGCCATTGCAGCCAAAAATAGAGAAGTATGATAATTTCGGAACTTCGTTAAGATTTGTTTGCTAACATAGTATGTAATGCACATTGATTTTAGCCTTTGATGTATGACTCTTAACTGCCGCGGCACACTTGTTGACCTTTCGAAGCCCAAAGTAATGGGCATATTGAACCTTACGCCCGACTCGTTTTTCGATGGAGGGAAATACACCGGCATTGACGATGCCCTGCGGCAAACCGAAAAAATGCTGCGCGAAGGAGCCGACTTTATTGATGTGGGTGGTATGAGTTCGCGCCCGGGAGCAAGCATAATTGATGAAAGCGAAGAATTGAAGCGGGTGCTCCTTGTGCTGGAAGCGGTAATAAAACAGTTTCCTGAAGTAATGCTTTCTATTGATACACTTCGCGCAAAGGTGGCAAGAGCATGTGTGGGTGCAGGCGCAATAATGGTAAACGATATTTCAGCCGGTCGGTTTGACAATGCCATGCTTGCCACCGTGGCAGCGCTGAAAGTTCCTTTTGTAGCCATGCACATGCAGGGTATGCCTGCCGATATGCAACAACAGCCGCAATACACCAATGTGCTGAACGAAGTAATGGGCTTTTTTGCCGAACGCGTACGAGCTTGTCGTGCAGCGGGTATAACCGATGTTATACTTGACCCCGGCTTTGGCTTTGGCAAAACGATAGAGCATAACTATACGCTGCTTCGCAATCTTGCATTGTTTAAAGAACTCAACTGTCCGCTGCTTGTTGGGCTTTCGCGCAAGAGTATGATATGCCGAGTGCTCAACGTACCCCCTGCCGAAGGGCTGAACGGCACTACCGCGCTGAATACGATTGCACTGCTCAATGGTGCGAATATTATTCGCGTGCATGATGTAAAGGAGGCGAAGGAGGTGGTGAAGTTGTTAGAAACATTCAGTGCCGGCATTCAACTTGGGAACATACATTGATTCCTCAGAAACGATTAGTTAGTTTGAAACCAATGATACTATTGATTGTTTGCTCTACAACGTTTTATTTCGATACGTTTGATTGTAATATGGATAAACATTCAAAATATGTGGGTATATCTCTTTTAAACAAATTGCTAGGCAAGCAGTAATACCGATGCATGAAATACTTCGAAGATAAAACCAACCGGCTGTACATAGTAATGTGTGCGTTCTTTATAGCCAATGCTATGGTTGCCGAGTTTATGGGCGTTAAAATTTTTTCACTGGAAGAAACGTTGAACATTACTAAACCGGTTTTCAGTTTGTTGGGTGTAAAGTTCGATGGTATCAGTTTAACCTGCGGGGTTTTGTTGTGGCCCTTTGTATTTGTAATGACCGACATTATCAACGAATATTTTGGGGTAAAAGGCGTGCGGTTTATTTCTTGGATAGCAGCCATTATGATTGCCTATTCGTACCTGATGTTGTATGCTGCCATGGGAACCGCCCCTGCGGGTTGGTGGATTGGCAGTTCGGCTTACGGCAGCGAATTAGATTTTAATAAAGCATACATAGCAGTATTCGGACAGGGCGCGAATATTATTGTCGGTTCGCTTACCGCATTTCTTATAGGGCAGTTTATTGATGTAAAGGTTTTTCATTGGGTTAAAAAGAAAACAGGCGAGAAATGGATATGGCTGCGCGCAACCGGGTCAACGCTTGTTTCGCAACTCATCGACAGCTTTGTAGTGCTCTTTATTGCGTTCTACCTCATGAAATCGGGCGAACAGGGGCAGTGGTCTTTAAATATGGTACTGGCTGTTGGAATAGTAAACTATGTGTATAAACTTGGCGCAGCCCTATTACTTACTCCGTTTATCTACGGCATTCATTATGTAGTAGATGCTTTCCTTGGTAAAGAACTTGCCGAAAAACTCAGAGCACAAGCAATTGCCGGTAATGTTGAACTCCGCTAAAACGCTTAAGCGTATTCCTCAATTGGCGGACAAGTGCAAATCAAATTCCTGTCGCCTTGCGAATTATTGACCCGCCCTACACTTGGCCAAAACTTATTGGCTTTAATATACGGAAGCGGAAATGCGGCCTGCTCACGGCTATAAGGTTTGTTCCACTCCTCAGCTAACACCACACCGATGGTATGAGGTGCATTTTTAAGCGGATTATCGTTCGCATCTATTTTCTTCTGTTCAATAGCTTCCATTTCTTTCTTTATAGAAATCATGGCATCGCAAAAACGGTCGAGTTCGGCTTTGTCCTCGCTTTCGGTAGGTTCAATCATTAAAGTTCCGGCTACCGGGAAAGAAACGGTAGGTGCATGAAAACCATAATCCATCAATCGCTTAGCCACGTCTTCCACTTCAATGCCCACAGTATGTTTAAACGAGCGAAAATCGAGAATAAGTTCGTGCGCTACACGCCCATGTTCTTTACCGGCATAAAGCACATCGTAGTATGGCTCCAAACGCGCTTTAATGTAGTTGGCATTCAGAATAGCATATTTAGTGGCATCAGTTACTCCTTGCGCACCCAACATACGGATGTATCCATAACTGATAAGTAGAATAGAAGCACTGCCGTAAGGTGCGCTTGACACTCCGTGAATAGCTTTTTCGCCACCCGTTTTTGCCAGCGGATTGCCGGGTAGGTAAGGTGCCAAGTGAGCCGCTACACAAATAGGTCCCATACCGGGTCCACCACCTCCGTGCGGAATAGCAAAAGTTTTGTGCAGGTTAATGTGGTTTACATCGGCCCCAATCAATGCCGGAGATGTTAAACCTACTTGCGCATTCAGGTTAGCGCCATCCATATACACCTGTCCGCCATTGGCGTGTATCAGCGCGCATACGTCTTTAATGTTGCTTTCAAACACTCCGTGAGTAGAAGGATAAGTAACCATCAAGCAACACAAGTTGTCTTTGTGTTCTTCCGCCTTCTTCACCAAATCATCGAAATTGATGTTGCCGTGGCTGTCGGTAGCCACTACCACCACTTTTAAGCCCGCCATTACTGCCGTAGCAGGGTTAGTGCCGTGTGCCGAAGCCGGAATAAGCGCTACATCGCGGTGTCCTTGCCCAATTTCTTTTTGGTAGGCACGAATTACCAGCAAACCGGCATACTCGCCTTGTGCTCCGCTGTTGGGTTGCAGCGAGCAGGCGGCAAAGCCGGTAATTTCGCTCAGGTAGTTTTCTAGGGCAGTAATAATTTCCAAATAACCGGTGGCTTGCTCGCGCGGAGCAAACGGATGAATATTCGCAAACTCAGCCCAACTTACAGGTTCCAGTTCAGCCGCAGCGTTTAGTTTCATGGTGCAACTGCCCAGCGGAATCATGGAAGTAGTAAGTGAAAGGTCTTTATTTTCTAAACTTTTAATGTAGCGCATCAGTTGGCTTTCGCTACGGTGGGTGTTGAACACCGCGTGCTGCATGTAAGCTGAGGTGCGTACTAAAGTTTGCGGCACTGCCAAAGGCTGCGGACTGTAGCGATAAATATCAAACGTGTAATCTTCTTTCCCTACAGCACTGGCAAATACTTTCACAATATCGCACACATCTTCGGGCGAGGTGGTTTCATCTAACGAAATTGAAATGCCGTTTGCTTCGTAGAAGAAATTCATTTCATGGTTGAGTGCTAACTGATTAATGAAATCGTGCTGTTGCGATTTTCCTGTAGTATCAATGTGCAGCGTATCGAAATGAAATTCGTTGGTAACTTTAAAGCCTAAGTGCGTCAACTCTCTTTTTAGAATTGAAGTGAGCTGATGCACGCGCATAGCAATGTTCTTCACTCCATCGGGGCCGTGATATACCCCATACATGCCTGCCATAATAGCAAGCAATGCCTGTGCAGTGCATATATTGGAAGTAGCTTTTTCTCTGCGGATATGCTGCTCGCGGGTTTGCAATGCCATACGCAAAGCAGGTTTGCCTTGCGAATCAACCGAAACGCCTATAATACGTCCCGGAATAATGCGTTTGTAATCGTCCTTGGTGGCAAAGAATGCGGCATGGGGGCCTCCAAAACCCATAGGCACTCCAAAGCGCTGCGAGTTACCCACTACACAATCGGCACCCCATTCTCCGGGAGGCGAAAGCAGTGTAAGCGCCAGAATATCGGCAGCCACGCACACATAACATTCTACCTCCTTACACTTTGCCACAAATGCAGAATAGTCTTCCACACTTCCGTTTTTGGCAGGGTATTGCAGTAAGGCACCAAAAAAATCTTTATCAAGTACAACAGTTTTATGGTCGCCCACTATTACTTCAATTCCAAGTACAGTAGCTCGGGTTTTAATTACGTCAATAGTTTGCGGAAAACAGAGGTCCGACACAAAAAATTTGTTGTGTAAGGCATCCTTCTTGTTCTTTAAACCCCAAAACATGTGCATGGCTTCGGCTGCGGCAGTGCCTTCATCTAACAATGATGCATTGGCAATAGGCAAACCGGTAAGGTCGCTAATCATAGTTTGGAAGTTGAGCAGTGCCTCTAAGCGCCCTTGCGCAATTTCGGCCTGGTAAGGAGTGTATTGTGTGTACCAGCCCGGGTTTTCAAAAATGTTTCTGCGAATGGCAGCGGGAGTGATATTGTTGTAATACCCCATGCCAATGTAACTGCGAAACACTTTATTTTTCGAGGCCTTCTTTTTCAGTTCCTTCAGGTAATTGTACTCACTTTGGGCATCGGGCAGGTTCAGTTTTTCCTTTCTGCGTATGGCAGATGGAATAGTTTGGTCAATCAGTTCATCAATACTGTTTACACCAACGGCTTTCAACATTTGGTGTAGCGAAGTTTCATCAATGCCTATGTGGCGGTTTACAAAATGGTCGGTACTGCGAAGGTTTAACATGCGTAGAGGCTGTTTTTAAGAAGGCGCAAATATAAGGAACGGGAACACTCCAAATAAAGGAGAAGCAGCCTTCGTAACAGCTTTTATCAACCGGAAATGCACACCGTAATAAAAGCTGAAACTATTAAAAGCAAACAGACTTGATGCCATCTATGAGTTGAGTGCTGTTCTTGTAATTAGAGAGCATTTGTTTCTTACTCATTTCTTTAACTTGATACCTAAAGAATCAAAAACTTTGCTTTGGTTTGACAGAATGAAAAACATCTTCCGCATTTTAGTTCTACTCGTTACTCATTTCCTGTTTCTGCCTTTCAGTAATCATGCACAAAACTTTGTATGGGCAAAAGGAGCAGGGCATGTAGGTAACGAAGCAGCCAATGCAGTTGCTGTTGATGAAGCAGGCAACACTTACATTACAGGGAACTTGGCAGGGATGATAAATTTTAGCGGAACATTCTATCAGGGCAAAGGATTGTACGATGTAGTACTCGCCAAGTACGATGCCGCAGGTAACTTACAATGGGTAAAAACCGCAGGCGGCAAACGCAACGACCAAGGCAATACACTTAAATACCGCAACGGCTTTTTGTATGTGGGTGGCTTTTTTGAAGATACAGCATGGTTCGAAAACACCATGGTAATAAGCAAAGGCGAAGCCGATGCTTTTGTAGCTAAGTACGATGCAAATGGAAATCTGATTTGGCTTACCGTTGGCGGAGGCACGGAACTTGACTTCATTTCATCGGTAGATGTAGATGCCAATGGCAATGTGTACGCTTGCGGCACTTTCGAAAAAACGATGACAATAGATACTTTTCAGCTAACCACTACCAACATTTACTCCGAATCGTTTATATGCAAACTGAATGCCTCGGGCAAGGTACAATGGACAAAAGCAACAAAAGGCAACAACATAAACCTGCTTACCGGCATTGCAGTTTCAGCTAGCAACGATGTTTTTGTAACCGGATTCTTTGGCGGAATGTTTTCAATAAACAATCAAACGATGTATTCCAACTCGCCCAGCTATGATGTATTGTTGGCACGGCTTGATAACAATGGCAATCTGCAATGGATTAAAACAGCCGGAAGCAACTACGAAGATGCCGCCACAGCCATAGCAGTTGACGGGGAAGGCAACCCTGTAATTACCGGTTACTTTGCAGGCATTGCAACATTTGGCAGCAACACCATCACTTACCACGATTATAACGATGTATTTGTAGCAAAATACGATGCCGCTGGCAACAACCTGTGGGTGCGCGCAGGCAAAGGACAGCAGTTAGATGTGGGCTATGCAATAACCGTTGATGCCGATAACAACATTTTTGCCACCGGAGTTTTTCAGGGGACTGCTGTTTTTGACGGTTACACGGTAACCGGTATTGACCGTGAAATTTTCATGGTAAGTTATTCGCCAACAGGAACTGTACGTTGGGTGCAAAAAGCAGGAGGGATTAACACCGACTGCGGCTTGGGAATAGCGGTTAAATCCAACGGCAATGTGGTGATATGCGGCTACTACATACACACCTGCTACTTCGGTAACATTCAGATTGACTATGCCGATGGCAACGACTTATTTGTTGCCGAGTACGACCCGCCCTTTGTAAGCAATTTGCCTGCAACTGTTGCAGATTACACTTACTCGCTCTATCCCAATCCGGCTGAAGATTTCATTCTTGTATCTTCAGATAAAGCAAAGGCTCCTTATATTCAAGTAAACATTTTCGACAGCCGGGGCGCATTGGTTTTAAACCAAAGCATACAAGTGCCTACGGGTTACCTTTCCTTACAAACGCTTTCAGCAGGCTTTTACAATGTATTGGTAACCGATGGGCAATACTGCAAAGCCTTAAAGTTAGTGGTTAAATAAACCGGCATACACAATTACTGAAAAACAAAATCCCCGATGTGTATTCGCATCGGGGATTTTGTTTTAAAGAGATTGAAGGTTACTTAACCGGAACCACCTTTTCAATCATTAAACCATTAGCCGAAACGGTAAGCGATGGGTTACTTTGTCCGGGCAATTGGTTAAAGAAATCTTTGTAGGTGTTTCCTATAATGGTGTAACCACCGGTATTGATGTCGTAGAAAATGTTGTTAGTAAGGTTAATGTTGTTACCGGAGCCGCTGTTGCGATAGTAAGCCTGTGTTTTACTCTGCTGTCCGTTAATGGTCAGTTTTACGCGGTTAAAGTTCAACACCTGATTATCTGTATTGCCTGCTAAGTAAATACCGGTTGTTTTAGTTGTTCCGCCTACCGCAATTGAGTTGTTTACAATTTGTCCGTAACCTGTAGCCTGTGCGGTGCAGTTGCTCATTGCCACTCCGTATGAGCCATTGGCAGCGTTAATAATGTTGTTGCTGATAAGCAAACTGTTTTGCGCAGTTTCCAACGAAGCGCCTTTAAAATCTTCGTAAGCCGAAAGCGAACTGATAACATTGTTGCTGATTACCGGGGCATCTTCGTTTTTCAAAACCAAACCGGCTTCGTACTGATTAAAGAATACAGTTCCGATAATGGAAGTTTTACTGTCAAGTTCATCGGCACTAACACCGGCTTTGCTTATGCCAATGCTTCCGTTATTTACTTCGCAGTCTTCGAAAGAAACATCGGTTTTTGTAGCGGTAGAAGTAAAATACACCACAGCATTTTCGGTTCCGGTTTTGGTAGTTTCAATACCATCGAACACCACACCTTTAAAACCAACATGCGATGATTTGCCATCTACTTTTACAGCATTTCCGTACGCAGCATCCTTATGACTAATAGTGATGTTTTCGAAGGACACCCACTGTGTGCCGTTTAGGGCAACGGTTGCATCGCCCGATTTGTAAGAAATGACAACTTCAGTGTTATTTCCCGAAGCAGATTCGAACGTTACTCGGTTAAACGCATCGGCACCCGGAATGGAAGAAAACACCAGCTTTTCGTTATAGGTGCCATCTTCAATCCGGAAAGTAGTGGGCCCCGAAACGCCACCGCACTTAAGTGCGTTAACGGCTTCGGCAATAGTTGAAAAATCGGCTCCGGCAGAGCCTATCTTGTAATTTCCGGAAAGTGCGGGACAATCACCGGCAAAAGAGGTTGTTCCTATACCAAACAGGATAACCGAGAGGAAAACAGGGAGTTTCATAGTTTTACTTTTTAGCTTAGTTAGTATAATATAATGGTGGTTGATGGTTTTGTCAATACCTAAAAAAATTGTGCCAAAAAGCCTGAGGTTTACCCTGATATTCAATCAGTTTGTGTGTGGTCAGGCATAAAAGCAGGGTAAAAGTAATATTATTTTGAAATTGCGCTATACCGCCTCTACAGCCTTTATTTGAGGCACCGAACGCTTAACAGCTTCTTCAATTCCGGCTTTCATGGTCATAAAACTTTGCGGGCAAACACTGCAGGCACCAACAAGACGGACTTTAACTACCATATCTTCGGTAATATCCACCACTTCCACGTTGCCACCATCATCTTTCAAATACGGGCGCATAGTATCTAACGAAGCTTCTACTTGTTGCAGTAATGCCGATGATTCTGTAAGCATAGTTATACGGTTGCTTCGGTTGTTTGCGGCTCAAAGTTAGCATTTCTGATGGCTATCTGTCGGGCAATGTTAGCTGCTACATCATCGAAGGCATTTCGAACAATTTCCGAATCGGAATACAAGCCTGCAGGTTTGCCGGCATCGCCCCCTTCCTGAATTGCCTGCACTAAAGGGATTTCGCCTAAAAACGGAAGTTCATATTCTTTTGCCAAACGCTTGCCTCCATCTCTACCAAAAATGTAGTACTTGTTTTCGGGAAGTTCTTCCGGTGTAAAGTATGCCATGTTTTCAATTACGCCCAAAACAGGAACATTGATATTATCTAACCGAAACATGCCCAACGCTTTGCGGGCATCTGCCAAGGCTACATCCTGCGGGGTGGTAACCAATACTGCACCTGTAACATTTACGGTTTGCACCATGGTAAGGTGAACATCGCCTGTGCCGGGGGGCATATCAACAATCATATAATCGAGTTTACCCCAAATGCAATCGGTTACAAACTGGCGGAGGGCGGAGGTAACCATTGGTCCGCGCCAAACTATAGGCTGCGATTCGTTTACCAGAAAACCAATGGAAAGAACTTTTACACCCTCTATTTCAATAGGCACCATAAAGTGCTTGTCTTTTATGAGTCTTACTTCCGGCTTTTTCCCTTTCAATCCGAGCATGGTAGGGATAGATGGCCCATAGATATCAGCATCAATCAATCCTACTTTAGCTCCTTGCTTTGCCAAGCTAACAGCAAGGTTTACAGCCACGGTTGACTTGCCCACACCGCCTTTGCCCGAAGCTACACAAATAATGTTCTTTACACTGGGCAAAACATTTACATTGGTATTGCGCAGCGAAGTAACATTGGCATCCATTTCAATTTCTACCTGCAAACTACTGCTAACGTGTTCGTGGATAGCAGCCACACAGTCAGCTTTTATTTTTTCCTTGAGCGGGCAAGCCGGGGTGGTAAGCGTAAGTTTAAACGTTACTTTTCCCTCTTCGACAACTATGTTACTTATCATATTCAGCGACACCAAATCCTTTTTAATGTCGGGGTCTAAAACATGGCTAAGCGCTGCAAGAATTTCTTTTTCGGTATAAACCATTTTAAAAAATTGAAGCGCTAAAATGATGTATGTACGGCACAACATCAAAAAGTATCACAAGACGAAACTATTTTAGCTTCGGTAATTCTATGATAAATATGTTCCCATACTTCTCCGTTTCAGTGCTTTTGCTGTTGGCTGTATCGTGCGCCAAACTTCCTATTGACCCCGGCTTTACGCCTTACAGTGTCAATATCCCTGCCGACTCAATCACTTTTGCCATAATTGGCGATTATGGAAACGATGACCCTGCCGAGGGGGAAGTGGCCGCCATGGTAAAAAGCTGGAATCCCGATTTTATAATTACCACAGGCGATAACAACTACCCCGTAGGTGCAGCAGGAACTATTGTAAAGCACATCGGGAAATACTATTGCGATTTTATTTACAACCCCGATGCCCCCGAAGCACAACGATGTAACGGAAAAGCAACAGCCGAAATGCAAAATCGTTTTTTTCCCAGCCCGGGCAATCATGATAATTATTCATCGCCTGCCTTGCAACCTTACTTGGATTACTTTACCCTGCCGGGCGATGAGCGCAATTATGAGTTTGTGTGGGGACCGGCTCACTTTTATTCTATCAATACGGGCATTAACGGCAATTTGAAATGTTGCGATTCGCAAGAAGCAAAATGGTTGCAAGATGCTTTGAACAAGAGTACTTCTCCTTTCAACTTTGTGTATTTCCATCACCCGCCTTACACCACCGGCAATCATGGAAGTTCGGAAAGTATGCGCTGGCCTTTTGCCGATTGGAAAGTAGATGCCGTGTTTAACGGACACGACCACATATATGAACGTATTACCGACAATCAAACGCCCGACATGCCTTACATTATTTGCGGCAACAGCGGCAAGCAAAGTTTATATAAATGCAATGCTTACAGCTTAGACCCATCTCGTTTTACCGTTTATTGCGATGATACCCATTACGGTGCCATGCGTGTAAAACTTACTGCTACCAAAGCAGCGTTGGAGTATTTTACTACTGCCGATTTGGTAAACCCTGCTGATGTGTATGTTATCAATAAGTAAATAAGTAAAGGACGGGGGGGGCTGCGATGTATATACTGAACTAAACATTTTCCACACTCCACGCTTCGGGTTTATCGCTAAACCATTGTTTTACTATTGCCCATGTTTCTATAAATAACTCCGATTGGCGATAGTTTTCCAAATGTTCAACGGAATCCCATTTACTGTAAGTTAAGAAAATATTGGGGGTATTTATATCGCGCAGCAACTCAACGCCAAGACAGCCTTCGCAAGCGGCTATAAGATGTTTACGCTCGTTAAACGCCTGAATAAAATAACTAATCTTCTCCGGCTGAAAAGTGAGTTTTACAATGCGTACAAGCACAAATGCAGATTAAACCAATGTGGCAGATGTTTTCAACTCTCTTACAAGCCTGTCATACTCCGCCTGTTTGGTTTCTTCCTCGCGCAGCTTACGAAGCGCAAAGGGAGTTTCGTAGTTCAGTTCCTCAATAGGTCCCAGTTTATCGAAGTTAAGCGCAGGGTCGTTTAGGAAGTTTACTTTTTTCTTAACGGCATCGGTAAGCACAAAACCAATGGTTACCGAGTTAGCGTTGTTGTTCAACTCGGGCATTGGGCGCAAAATAGAGATAGTAAGGTACTGATCGCCATCTTCGTTTTTACTGATAACCGCATCAATGGAAGTGCTCTTGGAGTTTTCGTTTCTGCCTTTTTCTAAAAACTTCATCAACGATTTGGTAATCCACCTGCGGTAGTTTTGCTCGCCAATAATGTATTGTATATCTACCTGATTGCGCGACAGGTGAAGTTCCTTCGAAATTTCTTTTAAATGTTTTGCCGGCTCTTTACTGGAATAGCGGATAAAATACAACTCTTCGAATCCGAAAAACTTAGGCAACAAATTCGAAATGCGCTGAAAAAGCATCTCGGGCGAAGCATTATATTTTTCCAGCAGATTGATAAGGAATTCAGGCTCCCATTTTGTTTTTGCGAAAAATGCCTCCAAATCCTTTATCAGCGAATCTTTGCTTATGTGCAACGCTTGTGCAAAGTACGATGCTTTAAAGTTGTTATGCACATGGTCGAACGACTCAACCTTAAGCCATGAGGTAGTAATAGGGCGTTTGTCAATTTTCATGTAAGCAAAGCCTAATTCTTTGCCAAACAAAAATATTTTCTGACGTTCGGTAAGCTTGCGGTTATAGAGCAACGTAGGTTGCTCACCTTTTACAAACACCGAACGGAAGTTGCGAAGTTTGGGATACTCTATAAAATCGGTTTCGTCAATACGGTAATTGAATTTTTGTTTCAGCAGATCGGCATAATCGGCAGACGAAAGCGGTGTACCTGCCTGAATGTTGTTCTCCTTCTTAAAATTATCAACGGCAGTTTCAATTTCTTCGAAATAGTTGTCGTTCATTTCCTGATAGGAACGCAGGCAACTGAAGTAGAAGTGCTCCTCCTGCAAGTTGTAGTTGCGGGCAATCTCAAAAACAGAATTGATGAGGGCGCTTATGCGCGAAGGAGCGCTTGCCATCATGCTCATCAGCAAACTTTTATCTACTCCAAAGGTTTCGAACAGAAAATCGTTGATGATTTTTAGGTTTAGTACCTGCACCACCGGAGTCATGTTCTTGTTTATTTTAAGCGAAACCAGTTGGTCGTACGTGGTTTCGAGCGCCTTGGCTAACTCGGTTATTTTATCGGGCTTTGGGTACTTTTTCCCGTTCTCAATTTCGTTGAGATACGAAACGGAAACCCCCGATTTGTCGGATAACTCCTGTAAAGAGAATTTTTTGTCAGTTCGTAGTTTTTTAAGTTTTAATCCGAAAATGATGCGGATATTTTCTTCGGTTGTGGTTTCCATGAAATTGTTTTTCGCTAAAGAGGTAATTTGCGTTTTATCGCAAACAGCGAACAAAGATAGAAAAAGCGAAAATTTATGAAAGGGCGAAAATTCGCTTGAAATCAGATGGGTAGTCTAAATCCGATTTACAACTTGCGCTTATAGTTTAATCCACTTGTGCCGATAGGTATAGTTTGCTGACTGTGCTTCAATTACATATATACCTTTAGGCAAACCATCGGATGAGTAGAATTGATTACCTCTCGGCACTTTAAACGCAGTAACTAATTGTCCTGTTATGCTATACACATTTACATCCAAAATAACTTGGGTATTGTTGCGAATGGAAAACCCATCGGTGTGTTGCATAAACTCCACTAAGGTTAGCAGCTCACTATTGCCAATTGACGAAATACCGCAAGGATTATTGGTATAGAACGGTACCAAACCCCGATTGAGCAGATGCTTGTATATGGGGCAATAGTAGGATCCGTTGTTAAGTAAAGTATCGGCATCTATGAGTAACAAAGCGGCATCTGCCATACTGATATTGCTTGCATAACTGAAATGTGCTTGAAAGATAAGGCTGTCGGTAGCGGCTCTGCCTATTTCGTTGTGGATGTTCATGAGGGCAGTACTCCAAATAGGAGCATTTTTATAAATACTCGAAACTAAATCGGCAGGATAAACTTTGTTGCTTGCTACGGTTCTGCCCCCCTCATTAATGCCCGACCATGGCGGACCGTCCCAATTGAACACCCAATCCTTGTTAAAGGTTGAAATTGCAACCGAGTAAGAAGCGGCAAGGTAATCGCCAAAAGCTTCATCGAGCGAATTGCGCTGACTGCCAATGTTGCTGCCGGGGGCTGCGTTGTAAGATAGAAAATGTGCGTACTCATGCACTATTACATCAGCATCTTCGGCATCGTCCACACCGCCAATGCCGTACAACAGTTGGGGCGAACCACCATTGGGCGAAAAAGCCGATTGGTCTAATCCGCTAAAAGCATGGGGGTCGGCTGTAACGAGGTGGTCGGCAATGGTAAACCCAAGCGAATGAACATAGTTGCGGTAAGCAGTAAGATGATAGAACGTATTCACATCTTCGAAACCGGTTTGCGAGCGGTTGTAGAAAAACTGAGGGATGGCAGAAGTAGCAGGAAAAACTTTGGGGGAGTCCACATCGGCAATTTTTACATACGCATTCTCCAAGGTGAACAAACTGCCGTTGAAGTTGGCGAAGAAGTTTACTGTTTTTAACTCATTATCTAACCAAGGCGCATTAGCATTGTTGTTATCGTGGTAAGTGCCCGGAGTATAAATAAGCTGAGCCGATGTAAGCGGGTCGGGGTTGAAAATTTTGCCTGCCACTAAACTATCGGGCGGAGCAAGGTAACTGCGGGTATCGCGCTCATAAATTACTTCGTTCTCAAAAACCAACTGCTCAATGGCGTTTACAATTCTTAATTCAGCTACCACCGGCAAGCGGGTTTCGGGATGCATGGCAATTACGTTGTTTGAATAAGCATTGTTTACATCCAACTTCCATAAACGGGTATTGAACGAGTTATCAAATACCGAGCGAATTACTCCTCTCCTGTCAACATTCACTTTAATCTCACTTTGGTATACTTCAACACCTTTATAAGTTTGGATGAATGAATAATGAAATCCTCCCGGGCTTTCGTTAGCGTAACGCAGTTGAATGTGCGAATCGGGGAAGCGCAATGTTTCGAGTGCAGCAAGCAAATACGCGGCAACCGCATCGGCATTGTTGTCGCGCAACTGAACTTTAGGAAAAGATGAACGGCACAATCTTTTGTAGTCGGACTGAAACTCAACTGCATGTTTATCTTGTGCGTAAACTGTCGAAAACAAAAAAACTGCAAAGGCAAAAAGGGGAAATCGCATATCCGAAGTTACAGAAAACATAGCTAATACAGTTAAGTGCCCGACAGCACAATGGTTATAATAGACGCAGCAGCCAGTAAAAGTCCGGCAAAGTTTGTGGCGCTGATTTTTTCTTTAAACAAAACAATACCGGCAATGGTTGCTACTGCCACCATGCCCAGGTTATTAAGCGGAAACACCACCGAACTACCCCACGATAATACCGCCAGTGCTTTTAACAGAAAGAGAAATGAAAAATAATTGAGCACTCCCAGCACTATTCCCCAATACAGGCTTTGCCTGTTTGTGCGGTGTTTGTGTTTTACAACCATGTAAATGAATGCCAGCGTACCGGTACAGGCAGCGGCAATAAAAAGCATGAGTGTAAACTCTTCGATGCCGTTGTTTATTAAATACTTTTTGTTGGCGAACTGTGTAAGGCTGTCGCATGCTCCGCTGCCTGCAAATACCAGTACAGGCAGTAAAAACTCCGTAGCAGGCACAGAGTGTTCTTTCATGTTAGGCTTTAAGGACGATAACACCACCGCAGCAAACGCGAACAATATGCCAATGACTTTAAGCATTGAAAATGTTTCGCCATACACCGCAAATGCCAGCATTACCGGAAACACTAAGCCCAGCTTTGATGCTACCGATGCCGTTGAAACGCCTAATTTTACCGTAGTAATGCTGGTGAGGTTAAATACTACAATAAACATGCTTCCTAACAACAACGCCAGCCAAAGCCAGGGCTGTTGAGTAATGTTTGCCGGCAACGCATTTTGCTTAACAGGCAAAAACAACAACGCACACAAACTTGCACTCCAATAGTTAAACACAATAGCCTGAAAAATGGGAACACCCCTGCGCTCAAAGAATTTGAACATTAGCACCAAACACGATGCACAGACAACCGAAAGCAGCAAATACAGCATAACTTGCGAACGCTGTAAAGAGAAAAAGTTTTGCATCGGCTTTGCGGAGAGATTATCAACTACTACACCCTTTTTCAACTAACCTTCCATTGTTCGATACAAAAACTCCATTTTAGCAGAAACGCCAATTGTTCTGTTGATGAAAAGAGTTCTACACCGCATTACAACATTTCTGCTTGTAACAGTAGTTACCAACGCAACTTTGTTTGCCGCTAACAATGCCACTTACGAGCAGCGCAGAACCGATTACATAAACACCGCTCTCAGCAACTTTGCGCCCGATGCCATTACCATACAGGCTTACGAAGGAGTGCCGGTTGACGTAACTTCTTTAAACGCGCTCATTTCCATTATTCCTACTAAAAGCACGGTTGATTTTGATATTGTAAAACTTGTTCGCGTTTTGTGCCTTAGCAGCGGGCAATACGATACGCTTATTCTTCCGGCACTTAACTCGGTGCCCTTTTGGCTTACCAAGAGCGATACCCTGCGCGGCTACTGGAGCGAAAACCACATGATAATGTGGATGAGCAGCGACTGGCTGTTGCACGAACGCTACGGAAAACAAGTGGACAATCAACTCGATTACCGTCTGCGCCATTATTTACGTTTGAAAGTAAACTTTGGCTTTTATGAGTTTTTCTCCTCTACATACGCTCCTTACTGCCTTAGCGGCTTGCTCAACTTAGCCGACTTTGCACAGGACACCGAAATAAAAACACTCGCCACACAAGCAGCACAACGCTTATTGAAAGACCTGCTGATGCTGACCACCGACAAAGGCGTGTTTTACCCCGTTGCCGGAAGAAACTACTATGGCAAATACGAAACGCCCTACAATCAAAACCACAACCATCTTATTTATCTGCTAACAGGTTTTGGCGATGCGCCCGATAAGGCTTCGCACTCCGGTGGCTTTTTGGCTACTTCAACTATTCCGGTTGACAGTGTGATTGATTCGTGGCGGGCGGAGTTAGATACGGTGTACAGCATAGGGCATACCTTGGACACCGGCTTTGTAATAAACAGCGGCTTATCGCCTTTAGATAAAACCATTTTTCAGTGGAGTTCGGGCGCGTATTTTCATCCGGCTGTGGCGCTGGAAACCGCCAACCTGCTAACCGATTCTAACCTGTGGCACCATGTTGACTTTAAACTCTTCTCAGGTTTTGAAACCCTGCCAATTCCTACCATTGTTTCGCTTTCCAACAACTTAACGGTTGCCTCTAAAAGCACAGTAATATGCGGGCAGGATGCGGTTATTTTTAAGCGAAACGCTATTGCATTGTATTCTATTAAAGATTTCTGGAAAGGGAAGCTGGGGTTTCAGCAGTTTCCGGTGGTGGCTACGGTGGGTACTACACCGGTGTTTACGGCATCGGGCGAAGTAAAAGAAGTGTGGAGCCAGCGAAACGATAAGAATGCCAACGAGCATTTGCCCTACGTAGTGCAAAACCGCAACAAAGCATTGGTGATGTACCGCCCCGAGTTTAAGCCTTCGCTGTTGCCTTTCAATAACCCGGAAGTGGCGTTGTTTTTCCGCAAGCAGGATTTTGATGAGGTAAGAGAACACAATTTGTGGCTGCTGGGCAGGCAGGATGAAAATTATGTAGCCGTTCGCAGATATTGCACCGATACCATCAGTAATGTAAACGCGTGTTTAATGAATGGCGGACAGGCTTGGGTAATAATAGTGGGCGATTCGGGCATGTACGGCAATTTTAATCAGTTTGAAAACGTAGTGCAGCAAGCGCAGTTTGAAGAAAGCTGGTACATTGACAGCAGCACTTCGCAGTATGTGTATTATGCCAAAACGGTAATTGACAACACCACCTTAGAATATGCATGGGGCACAGACACCACCATTGAAACAGGCACCCAAGATATTATTCCGCAACAAGGTAAACTGACAGTATTTCCTAATCCTGCAAACGAGTATGCCGAAATTGACCTGAGCGCCTTTATGCACGAAGAAGTGCAACTGAAAGTGTTTAATACCCTTGGTGCCGAAGTGTATGCCGAAAAACTGAAAGTATTCAGCAATACCTATAAAGCCATTTTTGTATTGCCGCTTGCTAAAGGTATGTACACCATTCGCGCAGTAAGCAGCACGCAAAGTTTGTCGGCTGTGTTTGTGAAAGAGTAGCTTCTCCCCTACTCCACTACCACATCATCGGCATGGTTAAACCACGAGTGGTAAAGCGGTTGATACTTCTTTTCTATGGGGTCACGCTTTATTTTTAAGGAAGGCGTTAACAAGCCGTTTTCGATGGTCCAGTCGTCTTTTACCACCACTAACTTTTGCACGCGCTCGTGTTTTTCCAATTCGCCATTAATGGTTACCATGGTTTCGGAAAGGCTTTGTTGTATGGCTGCTTTTGCCTGTGCTTTTGCATCGGCAGAAAGCACCACCAACGCCATAGGCTGCGGCATAGAAGCGCCTACCACACAAATCTGCTCTATAAGTTGATTGCGCGAAAGTTTCATTTCGATAGGTGCCGGGGCAACATACTTACCTTTATCGGTCTTAAAAATTTCTTTCACCCTTCCGGTAATTTTCAGAAAGCCATCGGCATCGGTTATGCCTTTGTCGCCCGTGTACAGCCAGCCGTCTTTTAAAGCGGCTGCGGTTAGTTCGGGTTCTTTGTAATAACCAACCATGTTGCAGGGCACTTTTACCAGTATTTCTCCCACTTCGCTAAACTTTACTTCGGTGCCCGGGAAAGGTTTGCCTTGTGTGCCTACCTTATACTGTGGCGGTTTGTTGCAGTGCGAAATAGCGCAGTTCTCCGTCATGCCATACACTTCTTCAATTACCACTCCGAGTTTTGCCCACCAGCGCACGAGCGATTCGGGGATGGGGGCTGCGCCTGTCAGGTAGTGTTTGCACTTTGCCAATCCCAATCCTTTCTTCACCTTGTTGCGGATAAGAATGTTTACTAAAGGAATAGAAAGCAGGGTGTCTAATTTCTTTTGCGGCAGTTTGGCGAGTATGCCCATTTGGAACTTGGTCCAGATACGTGGCACGGCTAAGAAAATAGTTGGCTGCGCTTCCGATAAATTTTTTACAAACAGGTCGAGGCTTTCGGCAAACCATATTTCGGCATTTACATACAAGCCTGCCATTTCAATAAGCATACGCTCGGCAATGTGCGACAGGGGCAGGTAACTAAACAGGCGGTCTTCACCGTCTTTTAGCCCGAAGTAGGCTTTGCCTACCGCCACCGCGTACGCAAAGTTGTGGTAAGTATGCACCACCCCTTTGGGGTTTCCGGTAGTGCCCGATGTGTAAATAATGGTCATTACATCTTTCAAATCGCGGTCGGGCGTGCCTTGCAGCGGTGCGTGTTTTTTAGTGAGGTCGTCCCAGTAATGGAAGCCATCTTGCTTAGGCCCATACCAGGGAAAACTAATGCACTGCACACCGGCAGGCACACCGGCTTTCATAAAGTTCCAGTCGTCTAACTTTCCGACCAATAAAATTTTTGCTTCGCTGTGGGTGAGCACATAATTAAGTGTATCGGCTCCTACGTTGGGGTAAACAGGCACCGACTCATAACCCGCCATCATAATGGCAAGGTCGGCCATTATCCAGTGCGCGCAGTTTTTCGACACCAATCCTACTTTCGATTTTGGCGGCAGGTTATACGACTGTAAAGCCGCAGCCAGCCTGCGTATTTCATCGGCTGCCTGTTGCCATGTAAAGTCGTTCCATTTCCCTTCGAAAGGCTGACGCATAAAAACTTTATTGGGGGTGGTTTTCTCCCAATGGTAAAGCATGGTTAGCGGTGTGTTTAACTGTTCCATAGCGGTTGTTTTTTAAAGTTTGGTGTTACGTTGTTTCCACATGTACCCGTACAGCACGGGGAAGTAATACATGTAAGCGATGAAAATAAAAAGAATGGCGAAGGTGTAAATACTGAGTGTAATACCATTGCTGATTAGCGGATGAAAGAAGATAAACCACTCGCCCGTAACCCCCAGCGGATACAACACTATAAAAAAAGTGTAGCGCATAAAAAGTAAAATGTATGGCTGCCGGTTAAACAGCGAAAGAAAATAAAACGAATAGCGCACCAGTTCGGTAATGCCCCATGCCAGCGATACAATTACAATACCCGCTTGCGTAAGTTGGGGCAAAGCCGGCTCGCGGATAAAAAAGTTGAGCAGCACTACCACCAGCAAGCGCGAGCCTATCTGTGCAATGGTAGAGCCCACCGGAGATTTAACCCATTTTAAAATGGCATGTACTATTTCTAACACTGCCAAGCCCTGTGCAATGTTTAGCAACAGCATACCTCTCTCGGTAAGCGTAAAACCCGATTTGGCAAAATGTACCAGATACAGTACCCAGCACACAAATGCTGCTGCGTTGTACAATGCCAGATAGTTTCTTACAAACGGTTTCATTGCCGCAAAATAGTATTTCCAACGAAGCATTTGCTGCTTAAAAAAGTTTGCTCCCTATAAAATATAATCCGCATTTCTCCGACATACCCTTTAACCCTGCTTCGTTCATTTTCAAATTTCACACAGCACTATGTTCCGTTTTCATTTACCGCGTACTGCGGCTTTAGTTTCCTTTAAACTCTTGGTAATGGTTTTTGGTTTGTTTGCCTGCGTAAAGTTGCAAGCCAACGTAAATCCTGCACATGTTGAAATTGTGCGCGACCAATGGGGCGTACCGCACATTTACGGTAAAACCGATGCCGATGCCGTGTACGGTTTAGCATGGGCAACCTGCGAAGACGACTTTAGCACCGTGCAAAAAATGCTGCTGGCAGTTAAGGGGCGCTTAGCCGAAACTGACGGCAAAGGTGGGGCAGTGCTCGACTTCCTCTCGTTTATATCGGGAGCCGAAACGGTGGTTGATACCGCTTACGAGCATTCCTTCTCTCCTTCCTTCAAAAAAATTATTGAAGCCTACGCGCAAGGCTTAAACGAATATGCACAGGCGCATAAAGAGGAACTGCTCCGCAGCGATTTGTTTCCCGTTACCCCCAAAACTATTATTGCCCAATATGTGCTTACCAACATGCTGCTTACAGGCGTTTATCTCGATGTGCAGAAAGTTTTTCTCGGGTTGATTAAGAATTACGAAACCAACCTGCCTTCCGGCTCTAATGCCTTTGCCTTTAACAGCAGCCGCACTGCCGATGGCAAAACCTACCTTGCCGTAAACTCACACCAACCGCTCGAGGGTTTGTTCAGTTGGTACGAAGTACACATGGTAAGCGAAGAAGGCATGAACATACTGGGCGGAACTTTCCCCGGAGGCATGAGTATTTTCCACGGCACCAACGAAAACCTCGGTTGGGCGTGCACACTCAACAACCCCAACCTTGGCGATGTGTACAAACTGCAAATGAACCCCAACAACCGTTTGCAATATTGGTTTGATGACCACTGGGAAACTTTAGAAGTGCGTAAAAAAACCGTGAAAGTAAAACTGGGTGCCATCCGCATTCCTATTACCAAAACTTTTTACTGGAGCAAATACGGCACTACTATTAAAAATAAAGACGGCTTCTACTCGCTGCGTTTTCCTGCCAACATGGATATACGCGGCTGCGAGCAGTTGTATCAAATGAACAAAGCAAAAAGTTTTACGGAGTGGAGAGATTACATGCGGCAGAGCGCTTTCCCCGGTATCAACTTTATTTATGCCGACCGCACCGATACTATTTACTATGTAAGCAACGGGCAGTTCCCTTACCGCAATGCAAAGTACGATTGGAACAAAGTACTTCCCGGCAACACCTCTGAAACACTTTGGCAACCGGTTTACATGCCCTACGATTCTCTGCCGCAAGTGCTCAACCCTAAAAGCGGCTATGTGCTCAACACCAACAACTCGCCTTTCGAAGCATCGGGCGAAGGCGACAACCCCAAACCCGAAAATTTTCCCGCTGCTACAGGTATTGGTATGGAAGGAAGAAACAACCGCAGCATTATAGCTCATTACCTAATCAGTAAACAACCCAAACTTACCTACAGCGATTTCAAGCGCATTAAATACGATGAACAATACAACGACAGCATGTACAACCACGGCTTGCCCAATGCTTCGTTGTTCTTTGAACTGAACCCCAAAAAGTATCCCCGCATTGCCGATGCCATTGCCGTAATAAATAAATGGAACTGCATGAGCGATGTTAACAACCGGCAGGCTGCCCTCATCACCTTTGCCATGTATCCGCTTATTGATAAAATTACCGCTCGTGGCACCAACTACGAAACCAACCACTTTACCGAGCAACAATACGCACAGGCATTGCTAAAAGCAAAGCGCCACATGCTAAAACACTTTGGCGCATTAGAAGTGCCCTACGGACAAGTGCAAAAACACGTTCGGGGCGATAAAGAATTTCCCATTGGCGGAATGCCCGAAGTGCTCGCAGCTACCATCAGCCAACCGTATAAAAAAGGAATGCGGAGAACTTTTGTGGGCGAGTCGTACATTCAATTGGTGCGCTATTCAAAAGAAGGGATAGAAATAGAAACGGTTCACGCCTACGGCTCATCATCAAAACCCGGCAGCCCGCATTACAACGACCAAATGGAAATGTTTGTAAACAAACAGCTAAAGCCCATGACCCTCAACAAAGAGAAAATATACAGCGGAGCAGAGAGAATTTACAACCCGGGCAGCAAGCAACCCAAAGCCCCCGATGAAAACGACCGCGTACAACACTAAAGCTCAAACCCCAAAAGGGTTTAAAACCCTTTCGGGGTTATAGGCTACCCCAAATTTAAATTACTGCCAAACGAAGCACTACGGAGTTTCTCTAAAAACTCGCGCACGGCAGCCACACTCACTACTTTATCCGAAAAGAAAGTTTGTGCTTTGCTTACTTCTTCATCGTTTGCCTGCATACTGGCAAGTATATTGGTAAGGTGCATTTTCATGTGCCCCGCCTGAATACCCACCGTAGTAAGCGAACGCAAGGCTGCAAAGTTTTGCGCCAAACCGGTGCAGGCAATTATTTCCATTAGGGTTTTGGCGTTCGGGTTGCCGAGCAATTCCAGCGAGCGCTTTGCCAATGGGTGCAGCGAAGTAAGCCCGCCCACCGTTCCCACCGCAATAGGCACATCTAACCAAAACCGAAACTCTCCGTCTTTCACTTCGCACTGCGACAAACTGCGGTAAACCCCATCGCGGCAGGCGAAAGTGTGTACGCAGGCTTCCACCGCGCGGAAATCGTTTCCGGTGGCAATCACTACCGCATCAATGCCGTTCATAATGCCTTTGTTGTGGGTAGTGGCGCGGTAAGGGTCAATGCGGGCAATGTTTACGGCTCGTTCAAACTTGCGGGCAAACTCTTCGGCATTCATGTTGCCGTTGTCAAACGTGCCCAACTCCTTCACTTTGCAGCGCACCTCGGCACGCACCAAACATTCGGGCGTGTAGTTAGAGAGAATGCACATTACAATCTCCACCTCCTTTTCCGAATCGTTGAAAATAACGCTGCTTTCTACTTTCTCGCGCAACTGCTTGCCAAACTCTTCTAAACAAGAGTTAATGAAGTTGGCGCCCATGGAATCAACCGTTTCAAAATAGGCGCGCAACTGATAGTAGTCGGGTTCCAGTTCAGTAAAATCAATCAACTCAATATCAAGCACACCGCCACCGCGCTTTTCCATGTTGGCGGTAAGGTGTTTTACATCTTCTTTAAACGTTTCCTTTTGGTCGTTGAAAAATCGGAAAAGTTTATCGCGGTTACCCTTGTAAACAAAATGCACCTGCCCCACCTTTTTGGTCGAAAGTACTGTAGCCTTAAATCCACCGCGGGTAAGCCAGTACTTGGCAGCGTTCGAAGCAGCCGCCACTACCGAACTCTCCTCAATAACCATCGGCACGGCATATACCTTTCCGTTAATTTTAAAATTGGGGGCTATACCAAAGGGTACCGGAAAATTAGTTAGGGTGTTTTCGCTGAAACCGTCCAACAGTTTCTGTGCTTCCACATTATCGTGCCAGTATTCGGCAAACTCTTTTACAATTTCTACAGGATTGGCATACAGGAAATTTTTAGCCAGCCACGCAATTTTATCGCGCTTGCTCAACTTCGAAAATCCCGAAATCTCTTTTTCTTCATTCTGCTCCATCAGCCTCAAAGATAATGTACTGCTATAACAGTGGGCAAATCAATAAAAAATAGCGAAATGAGCCTGCGTTGAAACCAATGCTCAAACAATTTCTGCAACTTCGAACCAAATATTTTTTATGCAGCATAAGTTAGATGCCTTTGCCCGTATTTTGAAAATAATGGACGAACTGCGCGAACAATGTCCGTGGGACAAAAAGCAAACCCTCGAATCGCTCCGCCCGTTAACCATCGAAGAAACCTACGAATTGGGCGATGCCATTTTGCAAAACGACTTAAAAGGAGTTAAAGAAGAACTGGGCGACCTGCTGCTGCACATTGTATTCTATGCCAAAATTGGCGAAGAAAAAGGCGCGTTTGATATTGGCAGTGTTATAAATGACCTATGCGAAAAACTGATTGCCCGCCACCCGCATATTTATGCCGATGTAAAAGTAAACAACGAAGAAGACGTAAAACAGAACTGGGAAAAACTGAAACTGAAAGAAGGAAAAACATCGGTGCTTTCCGGAGTGCCTGTTTCGTTGCCGGCTCTCATTAAAGCTTACCGCATACAGGACAAAGCCGCACAAGTAAAGTTTGAGTGGGAGCATATCGAAGATGTATGGAAAAAAGTAGAGGAGGAAATAGATGAATTGAAGATCGAAGTCAGAAGTAGGAAGTCGGAAGTTCGAAGTCAGAAAATAGAAGAAGAGTTTGGCGATTTGCTGTTTGCCTTAGTCAACTACTCCCGCTTTTTAAAGGTTGACCCCGAAGCCGCGCTCGAAAAAGCCAATCTTAAATTTATAAGGCGTTTTAAGTTTATTGAAGAGCGCGCCCAACAGCTAAACAAGCCGCTCAAAGAAATGACCCTTACCGAAATGGACAGCATTTGGAACGAAGCCAAAGCAACCGGCATGTAACTGCACTTTGAAAAAACCGTCAATCCCGCTAAATTGCCTCAAAGCAACACTTTGCCGCTAAAGGAAAACATTAAACGCTTTTTGTTACCCGCCCTGCTGGCAGTGGCAATTATTATTTCGCTTGTAAAGCCTTCTGCAAAAAGCATTGGCGAAATTGCAGGCTCCATTCAAACCGCAGTTTCCGATGCCGAAGTTTTCTTTCAAACACTTCCGGAAAACGAAGTATTCCTTACCGAACTTTCAAAGGGAAATTTCAAATCGCCAACTTTTGCCAAACTGCAGCAGCGCAACCTGTTGTTGTTTTTGTATCAAAATCAAAAACTAATCAGTTGGACAAACAACACCGTTGCCCTTCCTTCTTCTCTCCTGTTGCTTGAGCAAGGCACGCACTTTGTAAAACTTAAAAACGGATGGTATGTGGTGTTAAAAGCCACGGTTGCTTCCTCCAATAAAACACTTATTGGGTTGTTGCCTGTAAAGTATCAGTACCCTTTCGAAAATCGCTTTCTGCAAAACCAGTTTGCCTTTGACTTCCATGTGCCCGATAACATAGAAATAACCGACCAAAAAATTGCAGGCTCGGTTTACATTAAGAATGTAGCGGGAGAAGATCTTTTCGGGCTTTACCTTTCGGGCGAAGAAACCGGAAGAAACATCAATACGTTTATGCTGCTGGTAGAACTGCTCGCACTGGCGCTGTTGTTGTATTACCTCCACATTTTTTCCGGTTACTGCAAACGGCATTACGGATTGCAAACGGCATGGCTGCTGCTGGCATTGTGCTTAGTATCGCTTCGCGCGGTTATGATTTTCTTCAGCTTCCCAACCGAAGTGTACCAGTTGGAATTGTTCAACCCCGCCTTGTATGCCTCATCGGTGCTTACCGGCTCGCTGGGCGACCTTGTGCTTAACGCAGTTGCCGCTGTTTGGCTTGTCTTGTTTTATGTGCTGTACGTTCCTACTGCCAATACTCCCAAAATGAAATTGGCAAAAGCATCTCTGCTGCTTGCCTCAGTATTTCTGTTCTCCGGCTTAATATTTTGGGTGTTCAAAACACTGGTACTGGATTCGGTAGTATCCTTCGAAGTGTATAATGTACTCAGCTTAAACATTTACAGCGTCATAGGCTTGTTTGTGTTTTCGCTGCTGCTTATTGCTCATTTTCTTTTTGTGCGCTATGCCATCCGGCAACTGCATGTATTCAAAACTATTCCACTACAAATAATCGTTATTGCAGCGGTTGCCACTGCCTTGTTTGTTGCATTAGTTGCGCCTACGCAGTTCCTGCTTTCGGGCGTTACTACTGCCTTATGGACTTTCATTTTTGTAGGCTTCTTTTATTTCTATCTGCAAAAAAGCGATGAGCTAAAACTCAAAACAATCATTATAGCCATTGCGGCTTACTCACTGCTGACTACCATACTTATTGAAAACCTGTATGAGCGTAAAGAGCGAAACCAGCGCGAGTTTTTTGCGGGTAAATTAGTTTCAGAACGCGATTATGTGGCGGAGTATCTCTTTAAAGATATTGCCGCCCGCATTGCTTCCGATGCGTTTATTAAAAACTATTTCAGCAATCCGCTTATTCCCGAAAAGGAAATGAACGACCGGATTACTTCCATTTACTTGAGCGGCTATTTCAACAAATACGAACTGGATGTTGTTGCGCTGGAAACCAACGGGCAATCATTTTGGAAAAAAGATTCGCTTAAAAGTGTCGCATTCACAGCGCTTGCAAATCAAGTACAATCCGGAGAGTTGCATTACATAAGCGACTCTACAGGCAATTACTCGTATGTAAGCATTATTCCTTTTTACGAGGAGGATGTGTTGCTCGGCAAATTAGCGATTGAACTTTCGCCCAAAACGTATTACGGGCAAAACGTTTATCCCGAACTGCTCATAGGCAGTAATGTAACTGCATCAGGCAATCCGTACAACTATCATTACGCCATTTATCAAAACGAGAAACTGGTAGCGCAATCGGGCGATTATCCGTACACCTACCGCTGGAATCCCGACTATGATTTTGGCAACGAAACGCATTTGTTTATTGAAGAAGCAGAATGGGAGCATGGCATTATGCGCTTTACTAACGGAAAAAAAGTAATTGTAACCGTGGCACGCGAGCCGCTGTTTGAACCTATTGCCACATTCTCATACATCTATGCGTTTTTGTTTACGGTATCATCTCTGCTGCTCATCCTTTCGCGCATTATTGAAAAAGAAAAACTGTCAATTGAGTTGCTCAACGGCAGTTCCTTTTCGTTCCGCACCCGCATTAATTATTCCATGCTTGCCATGATTATTTTTTCGTTCATCATTATCGGCATCATCACCATCAGTTTTTTCAGCAGGCAGTACGATTCATTTTACAACGACCGCCTGCAACGCAAAGAAAAAGTGGTACATGCCGAGGTAGAGCATTTTATTGAAAAGAATGTAACCAGCAACAATGAAATCAGCAATCCTTCGCTGCTGAATAATTTACGTTACGAACTGGCGCGTTTGGCGGAAATAAACTCTATTGACATAAATCTTTTCGACACACAGGGCGAGTTACTGTTAAGTTCGCAGCCCACAGTGTACGACAAGGGTATTACCGGAACCCAAATGAATCCGAAAGCCTTTTTCAAACTGGCAGATAACCGCGAAGTGCAAGTAAACCTGCACGAAAAAATTGGCAACCTCAGTTATTTAGCTGCTTATGCCACCTTACGAAACTCGCAGGGCGAAACAGTTGCCTACCTCGGCATTCCTTATTTTGAACGCAGCAGCGATGTAAATAAAGAAGTATCGGGCTTTTTAGTGGCATTGATGAACGTGTATGTATTTCTGTTGATTTGCGCGGCTGCACTCGCATACTTTATTTCCAACTCGGTAACCCGCCCCCTTACTATTATCAGCGAAAAACTTCGCATCCTTAATTTGAACAAAAAGAATGAGCCTATTGAATGGAAAAGCAAAGATGAAATTGGTGTACTGATAAGCGAGTACAACAAAATGATTACCGAGTTAGAAAAGAGTGCACAGCGGCTTGCACGCAGTGAGCGAGAAAGCGCATGGCGGGAAATGGCGAAACAAATTGCCCACGAAATAAAGAACCCCCTCACCCCCATGAAACTGAGCATTCAGTATTTGCAGCGTGCTATTGACGAGGGCAAGCCCAACATTGAAGAACTCGCTTTACGCGTTAGCAAAACGCTCGAAGAGCAAATTGAAAATCTGTCGTCTATTGCCACAGCGTTCTCTTCGTTTGCCAAAATGCCTAAAGCCGAAAATGAAATCATTAACCTGAATGATTTGGTGCGCTCCATCTGCGATTTGTTCAATAAAGAAGAACACATTACGGTAACGTTTACCACCGACTCCGCTTCACCCTTGGTATTTGCCGATAAAAATCAGTTAGTGAGCGTGTTCAATAATCTTATAAAGAATGCAACACAAAGCATTCCGGAAGGCAGAACCGGTTTTGTTGATGTAAACGTTAAGGAAGAAGAAGGAATGATTTTGGTAACGGTGAGCGATAACGGAGTGGGAATACCTAAAGAGAATTACGAAAATGTGTTTGTGCCTAACTTCACTACCAAATCATCAGGAACTGGTTTGGGGCTTGCCATAAGTAAGCGTATTATAAACGGTGCGGGCGGTAAAATTTGGTTCGAAAGCACCGAGAATGTAGGTACGGCTTTCTTTGTAAGACTCAATAAAGTAACGGGTTAGTTTATTCTACCTTCAACTCGCTCCAGCGTTTTTTAACCAAATACAGCACTACTGCAGCTTCAACTACCGGAAAAAGAACCATTACTATTTTACTTGCATAGAAATCGGGATAGAAGGCAGCACCAATCGGCAAATCGGATGCTTTAGCCAACATGGGCAACAACACATACAATACCAACAAATAAACTATCCATGCCGAGTCGGCTCGTTTAGAGCGGTTGGAAAGATTAAGCCAAACCAAAATGCCCAAATCGCGCAGAACAAAACCAAACACCGCAATCAATGCCGGATAAGTTCTGCTCATGCCATGCAGATTTAGCTTTTGGTAAAACTCTTCCACCAACGACCCCGTAACTGCAATGTTTAAAAAGAACACTGCAAAAAATCCGAACACAAACACCACAGGTAGTGTTACCATCCATAACGGCACATTCCGCAGAAAAGTAACTCGGTCGCCTGCTTTCCACAACTTTTCCAAAAGGCGAAAATTTACAAGGTCTTTCGGCTCGCTTAATGCGAGTAAATACAACAGAATAAAAAACTCTACAAACGTAATTGCCATAGCAGCAGAAATGCCTCCCGCTACACCAATACTCTCTATGGTAACAAAGTAGCCGTAGTGAAACACAAATGATGTTCCCATAAAAGCCAGCCACCATGTAGGAGCATCGGAAAACTGCAACTCTGCACGCATAGAGCGATACAGCGCTGCAATAATCCAACAGCAATAAAACAGCGCGCTTATCATAGCTAAATTCATATTGCCGCGCACAATTCCAAACCATGCAACATCTGTACTAAAGCTGTCTAAAAAGCGGCTCGAAAAAATATTGGTAATAAAACCCATGGCAATAATGCCGCTAATAAAAATTCGGTTGCTTTTGATTTTTGTACGCCCATCGCTTTTACGAATCATTTGCAGCGAAATGAGAATCATTAACCCATGCACCGAAACCATTCCTATTAACAGCAGTACTGCTGTTTGAATTTCTTTACGCACATCATCGGCACCAAAAGAGGTAAGTACATAAATGATAAAGCAAATAGCCGTACCATACCAATTGTAGATCGTGCTGCCCAACAACTTGCCCCATGCTAATTTCCACGGACCAATCACACTCATCTTTTGCCAGTCCCATGTTTTTTCGTTGTATTCGTCCAATATGGCATCGGCACTGGTTTTAATGCCCCACAAAAAACCAAGCACCACTATGCCTGCCATTGAAAACACGTGCAGAGTAGAGCGGGCACCGCTGTCTGCCGACATTACAATTAACAGCACAACCAGCCCGATAAGAGTAGGCATTACAATCAATCGTTGTGTTGTAAACTCCAGCCATACGTTCTTGGCAAATTCCGGATTCCACTTTAAGAGTTTGTTCATACTTGTTGCTTTTTGTATGCTGAAACAGTTTTAATGTATTCTTCCTGTAAGTTGGCTTTGTGTTCTGAAAATTCCGACACGGGAATATTCATACCAATCAATCTTTTCAGCAGTTGATGTTTTGTAACAACATCTTCTGCTAATTGAAAAGTGAGTGTATTTTCCTGTTGCAGCAAATTACTCACTCCGTCAATACCTTCTAACTGCAACACAATATCTTCAACCGGATGCTCTAAACGCAGGGTCATATTTTTAAGTAACACAGCTGCACTTACTACATTCGTGTTTAGAGTTCGATGCTCAATCATCTTTCCATCCTGTATTACCAGCATATCGGTGCTGTAGTCTTCCAACTCGGCTAAAATGTGTGAGGATACAATAATAGTCATTCCGCTGTCGCGCAGTTCCAGAAGCAAATTGGAAAGGGAATGGCGCGCTTCCGGGTCAAGCCCCGATGCAGGCTCATCGAGCAGTAACACTTTAGGCTGATGAATAATTGCCTGCGCTATACCTACACGCTGCCGCATACCACGCGAGAGTGCCGAAATCTTTTTATCTCGAAATGAGTTTACTCCGGAACGTTCAATAGCTCTTTCGATAGCGGCATCAAAATCTGCATCGCCATCCAAGCGGCTGTAGGCAGTAAATGCCAGCGACTGTTCTACCGTAAGTTGGTCGTATAAACCGAAAAAATCGGAAAGATAGCCAACGCGCAAATGCACCTCGCGCGGCTCATCAATGGCACTTTTACCGTCAATAAAAACTGTGCCGCTTACCGGTTTGCTCAAAGCTGACAAAGCCCGCAACAAAGTGGTTTTTCCGGCACCGTTTGGTCCTACTAAAGCCGTAATGGAGCCTTCGGCAATATGGAACGAAACATCCTCAAGCGCCCGCTTGTCGGGATACTCATAGTTGAGTTGATTTACCTGAATCATTTGATATATTAAGGAGAGAAAAATAGGAATATAAATTGATGCTTCTGCTTTCTTAAAAAACGAGTTACAAACAACATCAATTGCTGGTAGCCTCGAACAAAAACCGGTTCATTTTGTACGAACTGCGGAAGTACGAGTAAACAAGCTCATCTAACTTATCGCTTGTAATATCCTTACGAGTCAGTTTGGCGTAATACCAAAATTGCTTATTGGCAATAAGCGGCTCGATGGAGGAAAACTCCTTGTATTGCGGCTCCAGTACTTTGTTCTTTTCACCTTGCAGCGTACCGAATTTTTCCTTGAACGCTTTATCGTTCAACAGTTTTTTAAATATTTCATGATTGTAAAAAATCTCCTGCCGTATCTTGGCTACATCTTCCTTAGAGCAAAAATACTTTCCGCCTCCTACTATAATATCATCGGCACCAAAGTGTATGTAAAATCCCGGATACAAATCATCTTTTGTGCCCGTGCGGCTAAACACCGCAGCTACATTTACTTTGTAGGGTGATTTATCTTTCGAAAAACGGATATCGCGGTTAATTCTAAAAATTGCCTTTGACGCGTTTCTGTTTATCTCCGGCAAATCGTTGGCAAGTTTTTCCGAAAGGTCTTCTACTAACTTTTTAAATGGAGACTTTACTTCTTTCTCGTAGGTTTCGCGGTTTTTCTCAAACCATTCTTTGTTATTGTTCTTTGCGAGTTCATCAAAAAATTTGAAAAACTTTGGAGTGAAGTATTGCATAGCGGCTCATTTAAAAGCCTACACCAAAACAAACATTGCCAAACACGCGGCTGTCTCTGCCACGTTGCGTATAACTGCCTATGTAGTTTCCGTTTTGGTCGTAATACGGGTACATATCGGTGTAAAAATTACTGCGCCATGTAGCATTGATGTTTACATTAAAATTTACCCTGCGCTTGGTGTTAAATTTACAACCAAAACCGGCTGTAGCAATTGGTCCTCCATGGCTGCCAATTTCGGGGTCGAACATGTAACTATCGGTAGGATGAAATGCGTAACCTGCTTCTACATAATAAAACGGAGTAATTCGCGTGCGAAGAATATCGCCCTGATAGCGTATTACAATGGGCAAATACAAACCATCGCTTCTAAAATTGCCATTACCCATATTGGGTCCCATAAAAGCGCTAAAACTAGCTCCATCAACGCCCACTCCGGCACCCAAAAATCCGAACCTGCCAAACTTGTACCCGTTTATAATACGCACACCGCCATTTGCAGGACCTCCTCTCAATTCAGCCAGAAAAAAATATCCCTTCTTTTTCTTGTAGCGAGGAATGTATGAAGAGTCTTGCTTGGTATATCGGGATGCTGCAGGTTTGCTTTCGGTTGGCACACTAGTGCCGCCTTCAGCAGTTTTATAAGGCGACTTCCAGCGCTGTTCTTTGGTTATTTTTTGAATTTCGGAAACTGCTATACTGAAAACACTACCTCCTGCAATTTGAATTTTTATGCTTTCGTTAGGCACCTGCTCAATAATAATACCGCGGTAAATGTTTCCGCTCTTTAAGTAAACTACATCTTCCATGCTTTCCTGTGCGGCAGCACTGATAACAAAAAGAAGAAACAAGGCTGCTGCTATTGTTTTGACAAGTCTCATACTAGGAAGATTTTGTTTTACAAAAATGTAAAATGATTCGGATAACGCAGTTTATGAAAATGTATTGCTGTCAGAAAACAAAAAACGGGATTTCGCCCAGCGAAATCCCGTTTCCGTTTATCCTTTAAAAATTTACTTCTTCTTACCGTAGGTAAATCCCGGACCCGTTTTAGTTTCCTTTACAGGGTCTCCGTAAGGCTCAAATTCTGGAGCATCTTCGGGCTTATCAGGTATAATTCTGAATTCCACTCTACGGTTACGTGCTCTGCCTTCAGGGTCGTCTTCACCGTTAGGTAATTCGTTTGGCACTGCCGGCATTTTTTCTCCGAAAGTTTTAACCACAATACGGTTGTCGGCAATCTTCTTCTTCTTAATCAAAAACTTCTTCACTTCATCGGCACGTCTTTGCGAAAGTTTATCGTTGTATTCATCCGTTCCTTTGCTGTCTGTGTGCCCTTGCACTTCAACAACATAGCCTGGGTTTGCATTCAATACGTTTACTACGCTGTCAATTTCTTTTTGATAGAACTCAATTACATTCGACTTATCGAAAGCGAAGTAAACATTCGGTATTCTGATTTTCTTCTTAACAATAGGGTCTATGTAGAATACTTGGAATATGGTATCGCGGTCTTCATCTTCAGCAATGGTCAGGTTGTCAATAGCTGGCCAGTAACCTTCTTTATTACCGTTTAGTTTGTATGATGTGCCGGGCTTAACAACAAAAGTGAAAGGATTGGCATCTGTTTTCACATTAGCATTAAACTCAAAATTATTTCCGGCTACAGTGTACAATGAAGCATCAACACCTTCAACCGGAGTGTTGGTAGCATCGCCACGTTTTACGTAAATGCCTTTCAGCACCACTTCGGGGCGGATAACAACTGTCCAAATATCATCGCAGCAAGTTTGTCCAAGCGGAGAGGTTGTTCCAACGCGGTTTGAAACCAAAAAGCCTTTGTTGGCTTTTTCATCTAGGGCGAGGTACAAATCATCGGCAGCAGAGTTTAACGGAACACCTGCGTTTACTACTTTACCCCACTTGCCAGGAGTGCCGGTTACTTTAAAAATATCTAAACCCCCTATTGAAGGATGACCGTTCGATGAAAAATAAAGTGTGTTCATCTTTAGGTTGTAATAAGGAGTTATCTCATCGCCAACTGTATTTATATCTCCGGCATTTTGTACCGCACCGAAAGTTCCGTCATTGTTAACCTTGGCGTAGAAAATATCTAAACCGCCTTTGCTTCCTTCTCTGTTAGAAACAAAGTAAATAATGTTATTACCATCGGCATCAATACCGAAAGCAGGCTGTGTGCTGGTGGTTCCTTCAATGTTCAAGGAGGTTAACTCTTCAGCTTCGCCCCAACCTGCACCTTCCTTTTTAGAACGAACCAACTTACAACGCATTTGGTTGGCAAGGAGATAGTCAACACCACACTTTGTGTATACAAGCCAGTTGCCATCACCACTTATAACAGCGTTACCAACATTAGTTTTAGGGTCGTTAGGAGGAGATGGTAGTTCAGTTTTGTTGATGTAAGACTTTCCTGACTTTTGTGAGGTGTAAATAGCTGTATAGTGAGATGCATCGGTTTTATTCAGGTTTACGGCAGTATCGGTTTTTTGCGAAGCATACATTACCGTGTTGTTGTCAATTACTTTTGGAGAAAGGTCTTGCAGTGTGCTATTAATTCCGCCTTCTGCCTTTTCCACTTTACTTTTTGAAGGTGATGCCAACAAAGCCAACGCAGTGTCGCAACCTTCTAAATCTGTTTTAGCTAAACCCTTTAGGTTTTCATCCTTTTTACGTAAAGGCAACTGAAGGTAATCCTGCAATGTTTTTTTCGACTCTTCATACTTGCCGTTCATCTTTTGCATTACACCTAAGTAATAAAGGTCGCTGGGGTAAGCTTCTTTATCTTTTGTTACTACTGCCTGATAATATTTTTCGGCAGAAGCGTAATCGCGCAAATAACGATAGGCATTTCCCAACAAATGAGGAACTTCGATTTTATTTGGTTTTGCTTTATATACATCCTCTAAATATTGGACGGCATTATAATAACTACCTTCGTCCATTTTTTTGCGTCCTATCTTCAGCTTTTTTGCTGCGCTTACCTTCGGATATTTCTGAACGTTCTTCATTTGCGAACCATCCTGAGCATTGGTGAAAAGGATGAGCGGTGTAAGAACTGCTAAGAGAAAATACTTCATAGTTTATGTTTAGTTTCTTGGATTAACGAATTGAATAAATGTCAGGACTTTAAATTTTAGTATCTCGGGTTAAACAGGTAATTATCTTCTTTCGGGATAAACAAGTTACCGATATAGCTTAACGTAATTTCAAAAGCCTGTGGCATGGCACCGCCTATGTTCTTGTAATCTTTGTATTGACGACCAAGGTGAGCATCGTAAGCAAATCCTGCGCGGAAGTTTTTGTATTCAAATCCGATTTTAGGAATAATGGTGTAGTTCTGTTTGTTCATACGGTTCCACAAGCCAAGGAATAGAGTGGCTCTTTTTGAAGGGTCGGTATCTTTCTTTACATGCAAACCTGCTGTTAAGCCAAAATTGGTTTCTGTAGCTTTTGCCTGTGTTTGGAATAAACATCCGGGAATTAACACCGCTGCATCCTTAATGTCAAATTCAAATCCACCGTGTACGGTATGGCGCATTGGAATTCTGAAATCCTGAATGCTATTCAATACATAATCTTGCTTATAGCGGGTAGCATTGTTAAGCGAGTAACCTGCGTAAACTTTCATACCTTTGTAAAAATCATACTTGGCAAATAAACCGGCATTGAATGCCCCTTTTAGTTTCATACCTTGCGAAAGCGATTCTCCTGCTAAGCTTTGGTCGTAAGAAAAACCGCTTGGATTGCTCGGGTCAGAATAGAAGCCATCGTAAAACTGAAGTTTGGCAAAGTCGGCTTTGTTCAATACTACACCACCCTGAAAGCCCAAACCTAATTGAAACTTATTGTTAGGTCCAAAGCCCATGTTGTAGGCTACCGAACCGAGTATGTGGTTAATGTTGAAAGTTTTACCGTTTTGCTGGTCGTTCACAAAAACTAATCCTACACCTAAGGCTCCTTTCTTGATTTTTTCGCGAAGCAGCGAAAAGTCAAGACTTACCGAAGGTGTTGAAAATGCCGGTCGGTTTTGCGTTAGTCCGGGCCACTGGTTTCGGTAAATACCGGTAATGCGGTAAAAGCCGTTGAAATTTCCTGTTAATGCAGGGTTAAGGGTTAATGGTGAAGCATAAAACTGCGAGAAGTGAATGTCTTGTGCATTCAGGCTTAATGTTCCCAGCAGAAAAGCTACGATTACGTAGAGTCTTACTTTCATGTGCTTGAGTTATTTATGGGGTTCAAAGAAAATAATTTTTATCAAATGTCTTAATGTAAAAGAGTAAATGATCCTGTAAGGTTGTAATTTAAGTATTGCTGCGGATTGTTTTGGTCAGGCCCGTATAATGTTATGTAATATACATAGGTATCTGCAGGTTGCAACACATTATTAAAAGTACCATCCCAATAACCATTTCCGCTGTAAACCAGTTGTCCCCAACGATTGTATATTCTCATTTCAACAATGCTCCAGAAATTTTGCAATGCCGCAGGAATGTATGGCCCGTAAACATCGTTTACACCATCGCCATTAGGTGTAAATGCGTTAGGCATAGGCACTAAACCTTGCGGTATAACCGCCAACACTACCGAATCAACTGCTGTGCAACCGTGCTCATCATCGGTAGCAGTAACCCAATAAGTGGTTGTTGCCTGAGCATTTTGTACTGCCGGTGTTTGTTTGGTTGAATCATCTAAATAAACAGACGGGCTCCAAACATAGCTGAACAATCCGGGATAACCGGCTGCATTGGCTTCCAATACACCGTTTTGCCCTACATAAATAGTTGCTGTTGGCGGATCGGCTACTGCTGCATTTACAGTGAGGCAGAAAATTTCCACACTTACTGCATCACTTACAGTACATTGGTTAGGGTCAGTAACTGTTACTGAATAGATACCGGTTCCGTTAATGTGAGTAGTTTGAGAAGTATCAGCATTCGACCAAATGTAGGTTCCCTGCACATCGGCTGTTAAGGTTACAACAGTATCGCAACTGCAAATCCAAACTATATCTTCACCTAAATCGAGTACCGGTGGATTAGTGCTTGTAATTTGCACAGTGTCATAATTCTTACATCCGTTATCACTTGCAACTACAGAGTATTGACCGGGAATAGAAACAACCAAAGAATCATTTACAATGCCTCCGGGATTCCATGTATACACAATACCACTTACAGCATTTACACTCAACACCGAGGTGGTTTGACCCAAGCAAATATTATAATCACTCACCTGAATATCGGCCGCGGGATGAGGAACCGGAACAACATGAGCAGTATCCTGCGATTTAAGCACACAACCATTTTGGTCGGTTGCTGTGTAAGAGTAGTATCCTGCCTGACTTACGGTTATCTGTGGTGTGTTAGCCCCATTACTCCATACATACGTTACATAACCTGGGTCAGCTACCAATGTAATTACATCGCCTATACACACGGCTGTATCGCCCGATGGATTTACAACAATCGGATTTAATGTAAACTCGTTAACGGTAACAGTATCGGAGTTATAGAAACAATAGCCATCATTTACACGCACCCAATAATCTTGCGAAGTGGCTGTTTGGTTAGCCGTAGTTATTGTAGCCGAAGTTTGACCGGTTGACCATAAATACGATGCATAAGGCCCACCACTTGGTGAAAGGGTAGCTGAATCGTAAGGGCATAAAGTTACATCGGCACCTAAAGTAACAGGCGCGTGTGTTCTTACATAAACCGTTACGGAGTCGTTTCCGCTACATCCGAGAGAGTCTATGGCTGTAACAAAGTATTGAGTAGTTACCGTTGGCTTGGCATAAGGACTTTTTACGGTAGTTGACGAAAGTCCAGTGGCAGGCGACCAGTTGAAGGTAGTTCCATTGCCATTAACTGTCAACTGAGCAGAATCACCCAAACATATCGAGTCAGGCAAAGAGCTAACAGTAAAATTAAAACTACTTACGGCCACTTGTACGGTATCGCGTGTGGTACAGCCATTCCCGAAATTTGCTGTCAACACATACTGAGTTGTGCTCGTTGGCGAAGCAACCGGATCAAAAATAGTATCGTTCGATAATCCTAATGAGGGTGTCCAAGCAATAGATTGTAAAACGCTTCCCAAATATACAGGTGTAAATCTCCAACCCTTTGCTCCGGTAAATGTTACAGCTTGGTTGTTAGCTCCCGGTACTGTATATGCAATGTTGCCGGCAGCATTTTCAATTCCCATCACGTAAGTACTATTTGTGAAGTTGGTATGGTGGAATTCTATGTTACCGTTTTCGTAAATCTGCAACTGTCCGTCAACCGAGCCACCACCACCGTAAAACGGCACATTGTTAAAGCGAATTACTAATACTCTATTCGGAGCCGTTCCGTTTACAAAGTAATTTACAGAGCCGCCAAGGTTAAGGTTAAGGTCGCGCCAAAAGGGAGCAATCATGCTGTTTGGCAAAGCCGCATTGGGTAATGTTTGCAATACAAACGCGCTACTACCTCCGGTAAACGATATAAATCCGTTGGTGCAGATAAAATAGTTGGTTACTGGCTGGCAGAAAAAGTTGAATGGAAATGGCATAGGAAGCGAAGGGGTTAATCCATCATCCAAACTACTGAACGTTGCAGTGGTAACAGTTCCTTGTGGTGTTTGCAAAGCATACGGGATACTGCTTACAACGTATTGTGTGGTACAAACAGGAACTGATGGATACAACCATTCTCCGTCTAACTGTGCACTGTTACCGTTACAAACAACAGCATCAGGTCCTGCGCTTATGAGCACGCCTGAATCTACAAACAAACTTACGGTAGTGTCTCCCTGACAAGTTCCGTCATCAATTAGCACGGTATAGGTTACATTATTATTAACGTTTACTGTAGGATTAGGCGTGTTAGGTAAAGAACTTCCATCAGAGCCAGTCCATGTAAAGTTGTAAGTTCCTAATGGAGCTACACACATTACAAAGCGCGTGTTAGGGCGGTTTTGTCCGGTAATCGGGCTATTCAATGCAGTACAACCGGACGAAGTTGAAAGATCGGCATTAGCCCAAAGGACAGAGTTAGTAAATGAAGTAGCTGTATAAGCCACGTTATCATACTGTGTCCATGAGCTGTTATCAAAACAAATTTCAATAATCAAGTTTGAAAAACCATCCCAGTTGTAAGGAATGTCAAGTGTATGTGTATTCCAACCTGTAGTAGTAGTGTACGCAACAGGGTTCCCCACCGTGGCTAACCCCGGAACAAACGAACTGGGTAATTGGCTGAGCGAGGTACATCCCATTTTAATAGTAAAATCGTTGTACGGTTGAGTGCTGTTCTTAGTAATTACGTTAAAAGCAATATCGGTAATCGCACCTGCTGCTAAGCCCAATGCCTGCAACTCAGATGCACGATACAAATACTGAACTCTTCCATCCATCCAAAAACCAACATAGGGCGTTACATTCACTCCAGCCGAAGCGGCACCCGTTCCTGCATCCTGCATGGCAAATGAACTACCTGGCAAGCACGGGTCCTGCGGGTCGTTCACCGGGCCGCAGTCAAGTGCTTTCACCAACGAGTTAAGCGTAACCGATGTTCCCGGACATACATAATTAGATGATGGATTTACTACAATTTTGGGAGCAACACCGTTTATCACTATCCGGATGCTATCGCGCACAATACATCCACTTGCTGAAACCACGGTAACATGATACATAGTAGTAGAAGTGGGGCGAACAGATGTCGTTTGTGCATTCGGAGTTTGAATGCCTGTATTTATAGGTCCCCATGAGTAGGTGAAAGGACCTTCGCTTAAAGGTGATGGAGTAACCGTTACCGGAGTGCTGGCGTTCAAACAGATTGTATCATCAGGCGTAGAAGTTTGGGTGGTGAAACTAGCTACGTTGAAAATTGTTATTGTATCACGGTTTTTGCATCCACCTTGTAAATCGCTCTGCACAATATAAGTGGTAGTAGTTGACGGAGCAAAAGACACCACCGAACTATCCTGATTAGAACTTACGATTCCCGTGGTAGGTGTCCATGAAAAATGATTTCCGCCAAATACATTTACCTGTACAGGACCACTGCCGGTGCAGTAGGCTCTGTCGGGTCCAGCATCGGTACCATCCAATACACTTATTTGATAAGTGAACAACTGTAAGCCTGTGATAGGACATGCATTATCTTCAAACTGTATAGTAAAGTAACGAAAGCCTGTATCTAAGCCACTCGGTGTCCAAGTAAACACTACTTGTACTGAATCAGGTGAACCTACTTGTGTAGTAGTTAAGGTAGCTCCCGGAATTGATTGTGCTAAGTTTGACGAAACGGTAATAGGCTGTGCGTTCGGATCGCGGGCGCCAATAGTAAAACTCATTGTTTGTCCGGGGCAAACACCTAAGGTAGTGCAATTAATAACCGTGGCGCCTGTTACATTATTAAGTGTAAGGCAACTATTCACTACAGGTGCAGCATTAGAGCAGTTAACAATTACGATTTGTATATCGCGCATGGTAGTTCCTATCAGTACGCCATTGCGATATTCACTAACCAACACATCTACAACATAAACACCTTGCTGTGTTGGAGTAAAAGTCATTTGCCCCGTTTGTTGATTAAAGTTGAAACCACTGGCAGTAGGCATAGGATTGGTAGCCGAAAAGGCTCCTGTGAATGGTATATTACCGCCTAAGTCATTTAATGGAGGTATTAGAGTATAAACAAGGGAATCGCCATCTAAGTCAATAGCACCATGTGAATAATTAACCGGTTGCCCTAAACAAAAATACGGTACAGGCAACGATGAAAAAGTTGGCGCATTTTGGCACGTTACAAGGTTACTGTTAAGCGTTGCCCGCACCATAAAACCTTGCGAAGTAGGCGAAACTATATTATTAGATGGATTCCGACAGCAATCATCATAAGAGAATGTATAAATACCGCAATTGGGCTGAAGCGTAACAGTTGCTAAATAAGTATACACCCTAACTCCCGGCAATGAACCACCTTGACAAGTAGAAACAGCCGTAGGGCATAATTGCGAAACTTCAACACCCCAATTCTGAGGGTCTTGAGTAGCGGTAATTGTTTGTGTGCCACAATTGGAATTGATATCCACGGGAATGGTATTGGGAACCGCCACACCGCTGCAATCGCGGTAAATGGTTACAACTATTTGATATTGATTACCTCCTAAACATCGGTAAGTGATGTCGGAACCCATAATGTGCGATGCAGTTGCCTCGAAAGCGGGAAACAGCAAAAGGGCAATAACTAAATTACGGAAGAACGTAAAGAACTTTCTCATAAGCAGTGTTGGTGTATCCTTAACAATAATTGTCGCAAAAATAACTTTTTGCTTAACAAAAGTTGGTTTTTGCCACAAAAAGACAACATAGTAATGTTGACAGTTTACTTACACAACTGTCTAATCATCTCTTGCATTTTTTTCTAAAGTTTCTACATTTGCCGCCATCAGTTGTAATCATTTAACTAACCAAAATCAAAAACAGTATGAAAAAGATTTTCAAAACATTTTTAGCAGTAGCGGCTTTTGCAGCCATTACAGGTATTACCTCTTGCACCAAAGTATGCGACAACGGATATGAAGGCGACAAGTGTGATGTTCAGTGGAGAACAAAATTCATCGGCACCTATCAGTTTGCTGATGTTTGCCCTTCGGGAAACTATACAGGAACAGCAACTATCACTGTTTCGGCAAACAATGTTGTTACCATCCTTTTAACTAACTACGCAGGCATTGGTAGCAGCGCCACCATTAACGGCACATTAGATGAATCAAACAAAGTGGTAATCAGCAGCCAGGCAGCAGCCGGATTTACCATTAACAATGCTACCGGAACAATGACCAACAACATTATTAATTGGACGTACACAATTACTGATGGCGCCAGCAATACTGAAACATGCACATCCACATGGACTAAGCAGTAGTAAAATCTATAATCTACACAAACAGGATGTGATATCTTAAATTTAAAAATCATATCCTTCGTTAGTTGCAGTTTGCATTATGAAAATACCTGTTTAGTTACATTACTAAGCCCACACATACAAAAATGGCTACCTTTTGGGTAGCCATTTTTGTATGTGTATACTTGCTTGGGGTGTCTGGTTGTGATAATTTATTGATTGTTATTTTCTCTCTATATCATACAACTCTCCGCTTTCCAGCATTTGCAACAACTCGGCCTTGGTAAAGCCTACCGAATAATCGGTAAATGCTTCATCGCCTTTGGCTTTAATATCGGAAAGTCCTGAAAGTTTGTTCGACTCGTATTCGTTGAGTTTTACAAACACCGTATCGGCATCGGTATAATCAACTTTGTAGAGGGTGTAACTTTTGCTGTCACTTTTTATCTCGTAAATATCACCGGCTTTGGGGTCGTTAATATAGGCAAGATTTTCCTTCTTATCTTGATTAGAAGCGTATGCTCCCCACAAAACCAAAGCTGCAATAATGCCCAACCCTGCAAAAGTCCACTTCGGTGTGGTGCTTTGCATTTTCAGGCGGTCGTACGTTTCGCGGTATGACGAAGGCATATCCTTTACCTCCAATACCTGTTTGCAGTTGCTGCATTCAGATGCGCCTATCTTACCGATAGGAAACAGCGGTATCCAAAAAACATGTGCATAGCGCTGAAAAGCGCTTACTGAAACTGAGTTATCGGTGCCGCAATTGGCACATTTGTCGGGCACGGCATCTGTTTGCAGATGGGTGGCGCGAGTTCCGTAAATAATCATGGTGTATGGTGTGGTTTAGTTTAAGTTGGTTTCGCTGTCTTTGTATAACTCTTCAACATGCGGTGCGTAGCGTTCGTAAATTATTTTGCGTTTCACTTTCATGGTGGGCGTTAACTCACCCGCTTCTACCGTCCACTCTTGTGTTAGCAGTTTGAACTTTTTCACTTGCTCCCACTTGCCAAAATCGCGGTTGTATTTCTCTACTTCTTCGTTTATGAGCGCTTTAATCTTGTCGTTGTTCACAATCTGCTCGTTGCTTTCTGCAGGTATTCCGTTTTCCTTGCACCAGTCTTGTAGGTTAACAAACGAAGGTACAATAAGCGCACTCACAAACTTTTTATCATCTCCGCCTACGACCATCATTTGCTCAATAAAGCGGCTTTCTTTCATTTTGTTTTCAATTACCTGGGGTGCAATGTATTTGCCTCCGGCTGTTTTAAACAATTCTTTTTTACGGTCGGTAATTTTCAAGAACTTATTGCCGAAACCGTTATCTACCCAAGTGCCTATATCACCGGTATGAAACCATCCGTCTTTGTCAATCACCTCTGCTGTTAAATCAGGACGGTTGTAGTAGCCTTTCATAATGTTTGGTCCGCGGGCAATTATCTCACCATCTTCTGCAAGTTTAACTTCCACTCCCGGAATTGGAATCCCCACTGCGCCAATACAACGTTCTTTCTCATCCATACGGTTGGCGCAAAGCACAGGAGCTGTTTCGGTTAATCCGTAACCTTCAAGGACACTTATTCCCGCTGCGGTAAACAACTTAATTAGCCGCGGCTGCATAGCAGCAGCACCCGTAACAATAAATTGCACTTCGCCACCGAGCGCCTCTAACCATTTACTGAAAACCAATTTGCGGGCAATACCCAGTTTAAAATTATACCACCATCCTTTGTTACCACCCAATTCGTACTGTGCGCCAAGGTCAATACTCCAAAAGAAAAGTTTGCGTTTAAAGCCTGTAAGCTCATTGCCTTTTGCCATTATTTTTTCGTACACCTTTTCCAACAAACGCGGAACGGTGGTAAAGCAATAGGGTTTTACTTCTTTCAGGTTTTCGCCAATGGTTTCAAGATTTTCGGCATAGTGAATATGAATGCCAAAAGCAAGGTAACTGAAAAACACCATGCGCTCAAAGCTGTGGCAAAGTGGAAGAAAACTGAGCGATCGTTGCCGCTCACTGAAAGGCGTTACCTGCTGCACACTTTGTATGTTGCTCACAATATTTTTATGGGTAAGCATTACACCTTTAGGGTTACCTGTTGTACCCGATGTGTAAATAATGGTGGCAAGGTCTTCTTCGGTAACTACATTTTTTCGTCTTGTTATTTCTGCACTATCTACTTCTTGCGGAAGCGAGTCAAGCAGATTGGGTACACCACCTACTTTATCAAAAACATAAATACCTTTAAGTGTTGCTACCCTGCCCATAAGCGGCTGCACACGTTTTAAAATATCTGCATCGCCAACAAAGGCATATTGCACTCCGGCATCATTAAAAATAAACTCGTAATCCTTTTCAGAGATAGTAGGGTACATGGGCACATTAATCAGGCCTATTTGCTGCGATGCAAGGTCAACAAAGTTCCATTCGGTTCGGTTGGTGCTTATAATAGCAATCTTATCATCCTTCTGTAAGCCAAGGTTAATGAACAACTGACTTACACGGTCAACCATTTGTTGGGTATCCTTAAAAGTGTAGTGTTTCCATACTTTCCCTTCGGCACCTTGCACTTTGGAGGCAATAAAGGGGGCATCGGGATTTTGTTCAATTTGGTGAGTAAGGAAGTCGAAGAGGCGTTTGATTTCCATGACTTTTGATTTAAGTGAGGAAAATAAAAAAGTTTAAGCCTTTAGTTATAGTTTGCCTGTTTAATTTTTTCATAAAACGTCCCCAATGGCTACCCACATTAAACCTTGTACAAATCAGTTCCTAACATTTAATCAACACAACTTTAAAACTTACCGCTCTATGTGTATTTTTGTGAAACCCTTTTACAATGGCTAAATACATATTTGTTACCGGTGGAGTTACTTCATCGCTCGGAAAAGGAATTTTTGCCGCCTCCCTTGCCAAACTTCTTCAATCGAAAGGTTATCGCGTAACTATCCAGAAATTTGACCCCTATATTAACGTTGACCCCGGCACGCTGAACCCCTATGAGCACGGGGAATGCTATGTAACCGAGGACGGTGCCGAAACCGATTTGGACTTAGGGCACTACGAGCGCTTTCTGAATATTCCTACTTCGCAGGCAAACAATGTTACTACCGGTAGGGTGTATCAAACCGTTATCAATAAAGAGCGCGAAGGAGCTTACCTTGGTAAAACGGTGCAGGTAATTCCGCATATAACCGATGAAATTAAGCGCAGAATGTTGCTGCTGGGACAAACCGGTGAGTTTGATATTGTGATTACCGAATTAGGCGGTACCGTGGGCGATATTGAGGCACAACCTTATGTAGAAACAGTTCGGCAGATTCGTTGGGAATTGGAAGAGCACGATACGCTTATCTGCCACCTTACCTTGCTTCCTTATCTGAAATCGGCTAAAGAATTAAAAACAAAACCTACGCAGCACTCAGTAAAAGAATTGCAGGCGTTGGGAGTAATGCCCGATATTTTGGTTTGCCGCACCGAACTCCCCCTTACAGATGACATTCGCAGAAAACTGGCGCTTTTCTGCAATGTGGAGAAAAATGCCGTTATACAAGCACTTGATGTGGATACTATTTATCAGGTGCCCATCGAAATGCAGAAAGAACATTTGGATACTACCGTGCTGCAAAAACTGCAATTGCCCAGCGACCGCATAGGCGATTTAAGTAAATGGCATGTATTCTTAGATAAACTCCGCAACCCGCAAGGCGAAGTAAAAATTGGTTTGGTAGGAAAATATATTGAGTTGCAGGATGCGTATAAATCCATTCACGAATCGTTTATACAGGCAGGTGCCACCAATAATGTAAAAGTGATTGTAGAAGCAATACACAGCGAGCATATTGATGAAGATAATGTGCAGCAAAAGTTGGGACACTTGCATGGTATATTGGTAGCCCCCGGGTTTGGTAACCGCGGCATTGAAGGAAAGATATCTGCCATTAAATATGTGCGTGAAAACAACATTCCGTTTTTCGGCATTTGCTTAGGTATGCAATGTGCAGTTATCGAATATGCACGCAATGTGCTGGGCATGCACGATGCTCATTCAACAGAAATGAATCCTGATACGAAGCATCCGGTAATTGATATGATGGAAGCGCAAAAGAAAATTGTGAACAAAGGGGGAACAATGCGACTTGGTGCTTACGCCTGCCATTTAGAGCGAGGAAGTTTAGCCGAAAAACTTTACGGAGCCGAAAATATAAGTGAGCGCCACCGCCATCGCTACGAGTTCAACAATACTTACCTCGAAAAGTTTGAAAACGCAGGCATGAAAGCTACGGGAAAAAATCCCGACAGCGGATTGGTAGAAATTGTAGAAATACCCCAACATCCGCATTTTATAGGCGTGCAGTTTCATCCCGAATTGAAAAGCACAGTTGATAATCCTCACCCGCTTTTTGTTGGCTTAGTGAAAGCCGCCATACTGCACAAAACCGGTCTAAAAAAAACTTCTGACGTAAAAGGGAAGGCAGTAGAGGCTTAGTCTTCTGCTTTAAAAACTACAAACGTGTTCTCCATCGGACTCATCGCTTCCACAACATCCCGAACAAAAGCGGTAGAATAATAAGGGATAAAGTTTTCGACCCTCTCCTGCAGGTTATTTTGGGGGAACAACGTTTCCTTTAATGTGCGGATTTGATTAACCGTAGTTTCCTGTTTTCTCTTTTCAGCTTTCAGCATTTTGGCTTCCAGATTACCTAAGCCGGTTAAGGCTTTCAGTTTTTCGGTTTCTGTGCTTTGCTTCAAAGTAGTATCAATCCCCTCCGCCTTTTTTGCGATTTGAGCATAGAGCGCTTCAATCACTTTTTTTTCATCGGTAAGTGAATGCTCCTCTCCTGCATGCTGCTTTATGTAGTTTGTAATCAGTTGCTCTGTATCACCATAAAAATCGCGAACGCCTAAGTTTAGTTTTTGCAGTTTGCGTTCAACAGAAGTATTGATAATTACTGCTGAATTACGAAGTAACAGAACGGGATAATTAACCCGGTAGTAATCAAAAAGCGGCTTCAACTCCAGCCAATAACTCAACTCGCCTCCTCCTCCTACAAAAGCCAAATTGGGCAATATCATTTCCTGAAAAAGCGGACGGTGAATAACGTTAGGGCTGAAGTTTTCAGGGCGGCTGCTTATCTCGTGTTTCAGTTGCTCTTTTGTAAAAGACAACCCGGTGTTGTTAACGGTATAGTGGTCAGATTCTTTGTTGTAAATAATTCGCTCGCGAAAACCTTCTCCGAGGTAGAAGAAATTGATTTCGCGCGGCTGCGCCTGAACTTTGTAATTCTTGTCAAGAAAGCGAAGATTTTCCTGCAATACCTGCAATGCACGAGAATTAAAAACTTCATCAACTATTACTTGAGCAAACAAATTTTTAAGTCGCTTATCGTCCTGGTCAATTACCACCAAACCGAAATCGCCAAACAGTTCATTCAAGAAATACTGTGTAAGTCTGCCGAACGAACTGAACTTTTTTATGCCTTCTTCCAATACGTTAACGAGAGGATTTTCTCCCATTAATTTCTTCAACTCCGCTAACGGCTGTTGAACAACGGAAGCCGGTAACCTGCCAATGGTACCTTTGCCGCCTTCAAATTGAATTTTGGTTCCGTTAATGTATGCGTGGTTCAACTCTTCAATATCGTGGTCTTCGCTGCCGAGCCAGAAAACAGGGACAAAATTGTTTTGCGGATAGGCTTCTTTTAACTGTTGCGCTAAACGGATAGTAGCAGCTATCTTGTAAACGTTGTAAAGCGGACCGTGAAACAGACAAGGCTGATGTGCTGCCGTAACTGTAAACGTATTTTCATCGGCAAGCGAAGCAATATTGCCTTTAACTAATTCGAAAGAAGGAATTTCAGCATACTGCGATTGCAGTACTTCTACCAATACACTGCGATTGACGTTGCTTTTTGATTTATCGGCAATTGCCTGAGCAAAAGAAGATATATGCGGTTTGTATTGATAGAGATGAGTCAACTCGCTTTTACCGGTGATGTAATCGCGAATTAAAGGGGTAAGGTTGTTTGTTTCAGTAAGAGGAAAGGCTTGACAAACATTCATCGGTGTTAGCTAACTACTTCGCCATACAAATCAAACTCCTCTGCACTTACAATTTTTACATCGGCAAAGTCGCCCACGCGCACATAGTTTTTGCGTGCATCAACCAATACTTCATTGTCCACTTCGGGGGAATCGTATTCCGTTCTGCCGATAAAATAACCGCCTTCTTTGCGATCGAAAAGCACTTTAAATGTTTTACCGATTTTTTGCCGGTTTAACTCTCGCGAAATTTCTTCCTGAACACTCATCAACTCGGCAGCACGTTCTTGCTTCAATTCATCGGATACATCATCGGGTAGCTGATAGCCCCTAGTGTTCTCTTCGTGCGAATAGGTAAATACCCCCAACCTTTCAAATTTTGTTTCCTCTACAAACTGTTTCATCTCTTCAAAATCCTGTTCACTTTCGCCCGGGAAACCAACCAGCATAGTTGTTCGCAGTGCAATGTCCGGAACTTTTTTGCGAATGGCTTCTATCAACTTTTCCGTTTCCGTCCTTGTTATGTTTCTACGCATCGCACTCAACATTTTATCCGAAGCGTGCTGCAGCGGCATATCGAGATAGTTGCACACTTTTTTATTAGCAGCTATGGCATCGGCAATTTCCATAGGAAACTGTGCAGGGTAGGCATAATGCAATCGCAGCCACTCAATACCTTCTACTTCTGAAAGTGCTTCTAATAATTCCGGCAACCTGCGCTTTTTGTAAATATCTAATCCGTAAAAAGTGAGTTCCTGTGCTATCAGCATTATTTCCTTTACTCCCTTTGCCGCAAGCAATTTTGCTTCTGTAACCAGTTCCTCAACCGATCGCGAAACATGCTTGCCCCGCATAAGCGGAATAGCGCAAAACGAACAAGTGCGGTTGCAGCCTTCCGAAATTTTCATGTAAGCATAATGTACCGGTGTGGTAAGCAACCGCTCGCCTACCAACTCATGCTTGTAATCAACTTTAAGTGTTTTGAGCAGCCGCGGCAATTCGTTGGTGCCGAAAAACGCATCTACTTCCGGAATCTCTTCTTCCAGATTATCCTTATACCGGTGCGAAAGGCAACCCGTAACATACAACTTCTCAATTTTGCCTTCGCCTTTCGCTTCGGCATATTCCATAATGGTGTTGATGGATTCTTCCTTGGCGCGGTCAATAAAACCGCAGGTGTTCACTATCACTATGTTTCTTCCCCTGCTCCATTTGTCGTGCTGCACATCGTAGCCGCCATGCTGTAATTGGTTCATCAGCACCTCGCTGTCCACTAAATTTTTTGAGCAGCCGAGCGTAATAACCGATACTTTATCGCGCTTAATGGATTTTGTTTTCATGGTACTACTTCATACCCCCAAGTTGGCTTCCTAAATTAAGGAGAGGATTGCCGGGAGTAACTTCGGTTAATTCTTTGAACTTTGGAATGGCAAATTCTTCATCCTTTAAACTCATGCTTTGAATTTCTATGGCTGTTGCCGTAATGTTTACAAAGCCTGTTTCAAGACTGTATTTGAGTGGCAATGCTTTTGCCTTTGCTGTATAAACATCGAACGCCTGATACTTGTGTGATTTAAAATGCTCGGGATTGATAACACCGGTGGCACTGTTATACCAGGTTGTGGTAGTATAACCTGCATCGGTTGCCAGTAACGAAGTGCAACTCTTACCAAGAATGGTTGCTTTCTTGTTGCTTACTTCATATTTTTCCGGACAACCTTCTTCTTTCTGCTTTACCGAAAAATAGGTGGCTTCTTCTTTTACCGGGTCGTAGTTGTAGAGAAGACCCTTTTTCTTATCGAAATATTGCAATACCTCTACTCCCAAAACCGGAAATTTCATTAGCGATTTATAACTCCCGTTTTTGTAGAAGTACTCCTGTTTTATTACCAGCATCGAATCCATTGTATGTCTGAAATCTGCCAATGCCTTCTCCTTTTCAGCTTGAGTGAGTGTATCCATAAACATCAGCATCATTTGTTCCAAAAACGGCATCTCCATTTTTACATCGTACACAATTTTGCCTTCAAACTCTTTTTGTGCATGCAGAGTTAATGACAGCAGCAATCCTATAAATACAACAACTCGCTTTTTCATACGCTCGATTTAAATAAACTTTCTACAAACAACTTTTTATTAAACACCTGCAATTTATCAATCTGCTCCCCTACACCAATATATTTAACCGGAATATGAAACTGGTCGGAAATACCCAACACCACACCTCCCTTTGCCGTGCCGTCTAATTTGGTAATTGCCAAAGCCGTAACCTGTGTAGCTGCCGTAAATTGCTTTGCCTGTTCAATGGCGTTTTGCCCGGTTGAGCCATCCAGCACCAACAATACTTCGTGCGGAGCATCGGGAATTACCTTCTGCATTACCCTCCGGATTTTTGTTAACTCATTCATCAGGTCAACGCGGTTGTGCAGGCGACCGGCTGTGTCAATTATTACCACATCTGCCTCCGTAGCTATTCCGCGCTCCAATGCCTGATAGGCTACCGAAGCAGGGTCGGCATTGTGATGTCCGCGCACCATTTCTACATCGGAGCGCTTCGACCAAACTTCCAACTGGTCAACAGCCGCAGCACGGAAAGTATCGGCAGCGCCCAACAACACCTTTTTACCGTTGTTTTTAAACTGATAAGCCAACTTGCCTATGGTGGTGGTTTTCCCTGCTCCGTTTACACCCACTACCATCAGTACATAAGGCTTTTTCCCTTCGGGCGTGTCGAAATTCTCTACATCCTCATTTTTATTCTCGGCAAGTATTCCTTCAATCTCTTCTTTAATAAGTTGGTTGAGTTCGGCTGTAGAAACGTATTTATCTTTTGAAGCCCGCGCTTCTATGCGCTTGATAATTTTAATGGTAGTATCCAAACCCACATCGCTCGAAACAAGTGCTTCTTCGAGGTTGTCGAGCACTTCGTCATCTACCTTGCTTTTGCCGGCAACAGCGCGGGTAATACGCGAAAGGAAACCCTCCTTGGTTTTCTCCAAGCCCTTCTCCAGGTCTTCTTTCTTTTCTTTTGTAAAAAAACTGAACAGTCCCATAGCTTAAAATAAAAAAGCATCACTCAATGTGAATGATGCTTTAAATTATTAACCAAAGTAGATTACACTTCTTTACCTGCCAGATAATCCTGCACCTTGTCTTTGTGCACAATTTTTTCGAGGAAAGAATAGTTGTTCGCTTTTGATTTAACCGCCTTAATCACTTTTACGTAATCTTTAGAACCGGCTTGTGCCTGACGGTTGGTTTTCGCGTTCTTTGAAATTTTTGCCATAGCGCTTGTTATTTAATCTCTTTGTGAACAGTTACTTTTTTAAGAAACGGGTTGTATTTCTTCAACTCGAGTCTCTCGGTAGTAGTCTTACGATTTTTGTAAGTCATATAGCGGCTCATGCCCGGAACATTCGTGTCTTTCTGTTCGGTGCACTCCAGTATAACTTGTATGCGGTTGCCTTTGCTTTTCTTTGCCATGGCTCTTAGTTTCTACGGTTTAGTTCAATTTAATTTCGCCTTTCTTGCTCAGTTCTTTCAGGTAAGCGTAAATACCTTTTTTGTTGATGGTACGCAACGCAGCAACCGATATTTTCAACTCTACCCACTCATCCAACTCAGGGATATAGAACTTTTTCTTTTTCAGGTTAGGCACAAACTTGCGCTTGGTTTTACGGTTCGAGTGCGACACGTAATGACCCGACATGGGGCGCTTACCTGTTAATTCACATACCTTCGACATGCTTTTTCAATTTTGGGAGCGCAAATATGGGTTTATTATCCCGAAATTCCAAAAAGGTTTTGAATGTGTTTGAGAATTGAGTATCAGCCCCATCAAACAAAAGCCACCGATGCACAGATTAACCGGTTAATCTGGGTATTGGTGGCTTAAAATCAGTTTTACTTGCTCACCGTAAACCTGCCCAGCGTTTTGCGCTCACCGGCTGAGGAAGTTATTATGGCTACATACATACCGTTGGCTAAATCGGCAACGCTGAAGTGTACCATTTTGCTGTGGTTGTTCCTCACCGCCTTCACCTTCTCTCCTAAGGCATTGTAAACCTCTATTGACGCGTAACTACGGGTAATCTCCTCTTCGTTTTTGCTCATATCAATGGTAAGCACATTGCCTGCAGGGTTGGGGTAAAAAGAAATGTTAGAGAGATGTGGTTCTTGTATATCCACACATGCAAAGTTCAGTGTGTCGCAGAAATAATCGGTTTTGCACTGATTAGAAACCTGCAAGCAAACAGACCCCCAAAAATAACCTGATGTGAAATCCAAGTAATACAAGGTATCCGAAGTTAATGTATCAGTTTTTACACTGCCAAATTCATGTACTGTCCAAGTGCTAGAGGTATAATTCTGCGAACTGTTAAACACCGTTAACTGTGTGCAGTAATAAAAAGCAGTGAATTTATCAAAGTATGCAACAGGTTCATAAGCCGGATTAGGCAACACATTCACCATCACTTCGGCAGTATCGCACAATCCATCGGGGTCGCAAATAGAATAGTAGAAAGTTTGTAAGCCCGTAAAGCAGGTGTCGCTTATGTAGTAAATGTCTGTGCACGGAGTACCCGGGTTAATCATAACTGAGTTGCTTCCCCAAACTGAGTTAACGCATAGGTTATCGTTATTTGGGTCAGTATCATTAGCTCCAACTACAAATACAATACCTGTTGCCTGTAATACGCTAAACGAATCGTTCACCGCCACAGGTGGCAAATTGAGCACATTAACGGTAAACACCACCATGCCGGTATCGCACAACACAGGGGTGCCGTTATCGCAAATAATATAGTAGCAGGTATCGTTGCCGCTAAAGCTGCTGTCGGGTTCGTATAAAATCATGTCGCAGCTGCCACCAATATACTCAGTGGCATAGGGCGAACCCCACACGGCTGTCATGCAAATATTATCGCCATCAGGGTCCACATCATTAGTCGCTACATGGAAGATGGTGCTACTGCCACCTGTTACCGTATAAGCATCGTTTACAGCAACAGGTGCATTATTAACAGCGCTAATGCCACTTACCACCACATTCTTGCAAATTTGATTACTGCCGGCTGTGTTCGATGCGGTTAAGCAAACATTGTAGGTATTGTTGGCAGCATAAACGTGGTTAGGATTCTGGGCGGTTGAGGTTCCACCATCGCCAAAGGTCCAACTCCACTGCGTGGGGGTGTTGGTGCTTTGGTCGGTAAAACTCACAAAGCCTCCGCTTACGTTGTTCCAGCTAAAGTTTGCCACCGGTGTAACAGGAATATTTGTAATGGTTACCTGTTTGCAAACCTGTACGCTGCTGCCGCCTGCATTGGTGGCAGTAAGGCATACGTTATAGTTGCCGTTGGCTGCGTAGGTATGCGAAGGGTTTTGCTGGGTAGAAGTACCGCCATCGCCAAATGTCCAAGCCCATGAAGTGGGGTAACCATCCGAAGCATCGGTAAAGTTGACTACCCCATTGGCAGCATACGCAAAGGTAAAGTCGGCCACGGGTGGTGTGGGTGGAATCATGCTCCAACTTACCGATTGCAACACATTGGCGCTATCGTAGTTAAAGTTAAGTACACTTCCTTTAGCTTCAAGCGTTAGATAACTATACCGGATGGTAGTAGTTGTAGTGTTTGAAACAGTTGTCCAAAAGGGTGGGATGATTTGCGCTTCGACCAGGGATGTGGTAGTTTCTTTTCGTTGCTTACGAAGGCACTTGTAAGCACCAACGGGCGTGATTACTTTGCCCCAACCATCAATAGTGTCGGTATAATTAGTAGTGTTGGTTAAGCGAACTTGGCTAACCGAAGGCTGGCAAACCTGACTGCCCGGTACCGTTTTTTGCAGATGTGCCGCTCCGCTAAAGGTAGTTCCGTAAACAGTAGGAAACTTTATTAAATCGGGCTTTTGCCCGGAGGTATAAGCGGCAGAAACCGTTTGCCCGGGGCACAACTGCCCTTCAAACCCTTCAAGTGTCAGTTTTGTATTAGGGGTATCAGTATTGGTAAGCAAGAAATTTACACCATCAAGTGTAGTAGCAACATCGGCATTGGGGCAGGTGCTTTTCTGTGCACTTGTAGGAATTCTGTATTCGATTGTATCGTATTTCCATAACACCAAGTTGCTGAAATCGTACACCTGATTGGGTCCTTTATTACCGAAGTTGATAGCAGGTAATGGAAAAGTATCAATGGCAATGCGCTGGATTTGCCCCGCTACGGGAGCATTGTTCATGTTAAAGGTGATGGGGTTTTGTGCAGAAATAAAGTTATAGCACAAAAGAAATAAGGGTAGCAGTTTCTTCATTTTGCTTTACTTGGTTTGGGATAAAACTAAAAAAATACTGAAAGGCGAAACGAAGTGCTGTGGAAAAATGACAGTAGTATGACAATTAGGAGATGGTTCTGAAGTAGTTTACTCCTTATCAAATTCGTTTCGGTACCCCGCAATTTTTATTTCGCGGATACTGTTTTGCACTTTGCTTTTGAGTTCTTCTTTGTAGGCAGAAAGTTTAGAAGCGACATCTGCATCAAATGTGGCTATAATTTGCGCAGAAATAATGCCTGCATTTTTTGCTCCATTCAATGCTACGGTTGCCACAGGCACTCCGGCAGGCATTTGCAAAATGGAGAGAACAGAGTCCCACCCGTCAATAGAGTTGGATGATTTAACCGGAACACCTATAACCGGTAGCGTGGTAATACTTGCCACCATGCCGGGTAAATGAGCAGCGCCTCCGGCTCCTGCAATTATCACTTTCAGCCCTCGTTCACGTGCGGTTTCGGCATACTCAACCATACGATGCGGTGTGCGATGGGCACTTACTACTGTCAGTTCAAATTCTACACCCAAATGCCCCAGCACTTCTGCCGCTTCGTGCATAATTTTCAAATCGCTTTCGCTGCCCATTATAATTCCTACCAAAGGTTTGCTCATGTGGCGGTTGTTTTCTTTTTAAAATATCGCACTGCAAAGAAAATGATTACAGCGAGTATTGTAATGCCTGCCAATAATGGACCAACTATTGCCAGTGTAAACAACGCTCCTATTGCCATTGTACCAACTTTTGATACCTGAAAATTGTAAGCATCAATTATTTTAAAGCTATAGGCAGATGAAGGAAATAAGATTCTGTCCGCAAGTGCATAACAAACCGAGGCGTTTGAAACTTGCTTTTCAAAATCAACACTTTCTGTTTGGGCTTTGTACCAAAGTATGATGTTGTTGCTTGCTGTAGGCTTTAACTTTTCAAAACGGTATTGCATAAAAGTATCGTTACCGGAGAACGCCCCACGCGGGTAAACACCCATAAAATCGGAAATTTTTAGTCCGCCTTTCATAAACACCGAAATCCTCCCTTTGTCAATACTATCGCGCCACACCCTACCACTTTCAAGAATATAGGTAAAGGCATTACCCTTTTTTTTGCTGTAACCTTTACGCAGCACAGAGTTGCCGGTGTTTACCAAAAAGTAAACATCAATAGTTGTAATTGCGTTTGGAGTATAAGCGGCTTGCCATACGTACCAGTTATCGGCATTGCCAAACAAGCCTGCCGAAGAAATATTGTTATCGCTTTCCTCCTTGGTTACAGAAACTTCGATGTTACCTACTAAAACTTTTAGGGCATGCAAGTCGCTTACGCTCACAGAATACACTTCATCATTACTGAGCGAGCCGTTTACAGGATAGCCGGTTGTAATTCTGACAGTATCGGATGTATGATTATACATGTAGTAAGTTCCTTTTACAACAGCGAAGCCGGGATAGAGGAGAATAGTTATCTCTTCGCGCTGCATCTGAATTTTTCCGACATGTGCGGAATCGGCTGCCATTAAAGGAAAGAAATTAGAGCCGTTACCATTGCCCCAAAAACCGGGCATTGCTACATTCGAAAATGCCACTTGCCATGTAAGCAGCAGTGCGACAAAAGGCAAAATGCTTTTGTAGTTACTCATAGTTACGCAACTACTTTCAGTTTTTGTTTTACCATTTCAGCCTTTTGCAACAGTTCATCGCGGCTTTGGCTTACTATGGTTACATGCCCCATTTTGCGACCCGGTTTGGTTTCGTGCTTGCCGTATAAGTGCACATACACTCCTTTCATTTTCATTACTTCTTCCAACCCTTCATATTTTACCGCACCTGAATAACCATGCTCACCAATCAAATTCAACATCAGCGATGGATAAATAATGCTTGTGTTGCCAAGCGGAAGATTCATTAACACCCGCATTTGCATATCGTATTGCGATGAAAAATTCCCTTCAATACTTTGGTGCCCGCTGTTGTGAGCGCGGGGAGCGGTTTCGTTTACCAGTATATTTCCTTCGCGGTCTAAAAACATTTCAACGGCAAATATGCCGGGGCTATCAAGGGCATTCATTACATCTAAGGCAAGTTTTTTTGCTTGGGCACTTTGCTCATCAGTTAATTGTGCAGGTGAAATCAAATAATCAACCAAATTGTATTTCGGATTAAAAACCATTTCAACGGGTGGATACACAGCTGTTTCGCCATTCTCATTTTTCGCCACAATCACCGAAATCTCTTTGTCTATATCCACCAGCTTTTCCAGCACAGAAGGCGCATCAAATCCTTTTGCCATTTCATCGGCATTGCGGATAATTTCTACTCCTTTGCCATCGTATCCGCCACTGCGGAGTTTATGCGCAGCAGGTAAAAAATCAATGTAGTTATTGATTTCGTATTTGTGTTGGGTAAAATGAAACTCGGAAGTGGGTATATGATTGTTTTGATAAAACTGCTTTTGCAAGCCTTTATCTTTTATGGTTTTGAGCGCTTGCGGACGAGGAAAGATTTTCAAGCCTTCTTCCTCTAATTTAAAAAGCGCTTCGAGGTTTACGTGCTCAATTTCTATGGTAAGCACATCTACCAGTTTGCCAAAGCGGTAAACTGCATCGTAGTCTTTTATATCTCCTTCAATAAAATAATGACACAGCGCAGAGGCAGGAGGATTTTTGCCGGCTTCGAGCACATAGGTTGTTACATGGTAATTTGCCGCGCTTTGCAGCAACATTCTGCCTAATTGCCCGCCACCGAGAATACCAATGCGTAAAGGATTTGACATGTTGTTGTTTTTAGCCTGTCGTAGTGAGCACGTATGTACCAAACCAATACTTAGAGCACCTCTTAACCTATAAAGAGAGTAAGCCGATTTGGTGGAGATTGCTTCGCTCCACTCCGTTTCGCTCGCAATGACAAGGGTTATTTTGTTGCCGACAATTCTACGAGTTGTTGGTGAATTTTCAGCACCTGTTGTTTTAAATGTTCTTTGTCGTTGTCATTTACTATCACAAAGTCCGCAAGTTTCACCTTTTCTTCTTCCGGTAACTGGTTTTGCATACGCGCCATTACATCGCTTGAACTAACATTATCGCGCTCAACCACGCGCTTTACACGAACATTTTGCGGGGCAGTAACCAGTATCAGTTTATCAAGGTATTTATGTGAGCCGGCTTCTATTAGCAGTGCGGCTTCTTTTAGCGCATAAGGAACGTTTGTTACTTCCTGTTCCATAACCCAACGCTCGGTATCGCGAAACACCGCAGGGTGAACCAATGAGTTAAGCAATTTTACCCTTTCCTTATCGTGAAAAACTTTTGAAGCCAGCAGTTGGCGGTTCAGTTGCCCATCTTCATACACTTCCTCACCAAAGTTCTTTTTGATTTCATCAATTAGAAAATGTTCGTGCTGCATTAAATACTTGGCGCGCTCATCGGCATAGTAAACAGGAATCCCTAACTCTTCAAACATTTTGCACACGGTAGTTTTGCCGCTGCCTATACCTCCGGTAATACCTATTTTAAGCACCTTGGTTCGGGTTTGTACATTTCGTTTCATAGTTAACGAGTTTAACTATTAACGAAACGGCACTAAGTTATATTATGTAGAGCGAACTTGCCGGATGAATAATGAGTGATGAACAATGAGTTAAACACAATAACCTGTCATTGAACACAGACTACTTTTACTTCTTCTCTCCGTTTGCTTCTTTCTTTTCGGCACCGTACACACTATTGGTGAGTTCCATAGAGATGGCGCTGCGCTCTACGCGCATTTTTACGTTGCTGTCCACTTCGAGCAATATAGAACCGTTGTCTTCCACTTTCAATATTCTGCCGTGTATGCCTCCGGAGGTAACCACCTTGTCTCCCTTTTCAATTTGGTTAATGAAGTTCGCCTGTTCTTTTGCTTTTTTGGTTTGCGGACGAATAAAGAACAGCCAAATAACTACTAAAAGCGCTCCGTAAAAAACAATAATTATAGGATCCATTGCGGTTGTTTAAATTGAAGTGATAAAAAATTACTCTTTATCTTTTACAAAACCTTTCAGATAAAGCATTTCGTTGCGGGTTTCGGTATTGCAAACAATAGTGACTGTTTTTGTTTGCTCACCATGTTTGCCGGCTGAGTTGAACGTTACATGAATTTTGGCAGTTTCACCGGGCTTTAGCGGCTCTTTGGGGTATTCCGGAACCGTGCAGCCACACGAACCAAAAGCGCGGGCAATTACCAAGTTTTTAACACCGGTGTTTTTAATGGTAAAATCGCGCTCTACTTTATCGCCATCGGTAATGGTATCAAAATAAGCTACAGTAGAATCAGGAAACTCAATGGTAGTAGTATCTTTCAGTAAATCGGCATCAAACACGGCATCGGGCGGGCGCTCTCCGCGTTTACGGCACGAAAAAACCGATATCGCAAGGAATAAAAGCAAAAAAGCAACTGTGTAATTTTTCATAAGCGGGCACAAACCAAACCAAAGTTTTTGATTTTTAAAACCAAAGAAGGTTAACGGTCTATTACCAACGATTCTGCTTTGGCGCCCAGTTCTATCAGCAAGCCGCACATATTCTCTACAAAACCTTTTGGACCACATACATAAAATTGCTTGCTGAAGTCGGCAATGTTTTCGATGAGAAATTTGCGGTCAATGTGTTTATCTAAAAAACCGATTACGTTTTCGCGGGTGTACACCTTCACAAAGTTTTCGGCAAGCATGGTGGTTAACTCTTGCTCTAAGATTAAATCGTGCGATGTACGAACGGAATGAATGAGTTTGCAACCAAACAGATTCTTGCTCCGATACAGTTCGCGCAGTATGGCAATGTACGGAGTTATCCCAGTTCCGCCTGCTAAAAATACTCCCGGACCCTTATACGAAATAGCTCCGAAAACATCATGCAACACTAATTCGCCCCCGGCATTTATACGCCCAAGCATATCGGTTACACCGTTATGGTCGGGATAAATTTTTATGATAAACTCCAAATGTTCCCATCGGTTTAAGCCGGTAAAAGTGAATGGGCGCAATTTATCTTTCCATTCAGGTAAATTGATGGATACATCGGTAGCCTGCCCCGGAATAAAAGTATAGTCCTTAGGCTTTTCAACCACAAAGCGTTTAACATCGTGGTTTATAAAATTGGCTTCCAGAATTTTTACAACATGTTCGCTCATAAGGTGAAAATATAAACTTCTGAATGCGAGAAAAGTTCATTAAATCGAAAAAAACACAAAGCCTTGCTTTTTGTATTGTTATTACAATTTGAAGTCAAGCATAATTGGGCAAACCGAACACATTCCGGCCTTTGTTACTTTCGCTAACATGAAAATGAGTGTGCTTTTAAAATCACAACATCAGGGAGTAATACTATTGTTGCTTATAGTGTTTAGTAGTACCATCGTTCGTTCTCAAGTCCCCGAACCACCCGCCAACCCCACCAATATGCAGTTCAGCAATGTAAAAACATACGGTTTTACAATGAGTTTTACTCCTTCAGTTGCGTATGGCTTTTTAGTAGCAAAAAGCGCTAATCCTATTGCATGGACACCGCAAGATGGTGTGCTTTACCAAGTGGGGCAAGGTGTTGGCAACGGAGCAAAAATTGTGGCGGTTGATACATCCGGCAACAGCAGTTTTAACCTGCGCGAAGTGGTGGAAAATACCAAGTATTACCTCGCTGTTTTTGCGTTTAACGGTTGGGGCAATGCCATCAATTACAAGCAAACCGATCCATTGTTTGATTCGGTTGTTTCGGCTGCCTATACTCCGCAATCTTACTTTGCAGGAATAGATTCCTCGTCAGGTAATTTTATTAACGAACTACATAACCTAATTAATCCGCATACAGTAGTGCCGTATGTTTCGTACAAAAATCTGATAATACCGGCAGTATTTGAACGCGATACCATTGGCGGAGGCAGAGTGGTAAATTGCGAATACAGCAATTTTACTACCACGTATCAGCCTCCTTTCGATTTTACCGCACAAAAGTACAACCGTGAGCATGCACTACCCAAAAGCTGGATGCACACAGGTGGCAATACCAACAATGCAGATGGAGCCGACTATCATAACCTGCTGCTTACCCGCGATGTTCCTAACCAAACGCGCTCCAATTACCCTTTAGGAATAGTAGTAAACATTACTTCTACATTTGGCGAGAGTAAGTTCGGGTTTGATGCTATGGGGAATCAGGTTTTTGAACCTATGGATGCCCGAAAAGGCGATGCCGCACGCAATATGTTTTACCAAATGATTTGCTATAACGGCAACGGTGGTATATGGGGGTTTGATTACTTGCTGACCAAAGCCCCCGCGCAGGACCAAAACATTCTTAAACTTTGGAATGCTCAAGACCCGCCAGATAAATTCGAGCGCACCAAAGACGAATACATATTTTCAATACAAGGCAACTACAACCCTTTTATTGCTTACCCCAACTGGGCTAACTGTATAAATTGGGATAGCCTTGTAAAAACAAATTTGTGCGGAGCAATTTCAGGTATTGAAAGCGGTTTATCCTCATTTCCGTTAAACATATTCCCTAACCCTGCCGGTAGTTTTGTGAAAATTGAATTAGACGATTTTGAAGGGATGGCTGCCGAGTTTTCAATTACTGATGTACTTGGCAGAGAGGTAAAAAGAGAGATTGTTCAGCTAACGTATCCCTATTTATCTATTGCCGATTTACCAAACGGATTCTATACCATAAGCACGCAAACCCAAAAACGGTATTATATTAAACGTCTTCTTATAGTGCAGCGTTGAAGTATTCTTTAGGAAATGCTTGTAAAAACAGACAATTTGCCACATATTTGCCGTCCTTTTGAAATAAGGAATTATTTATTCACCCAAACCTAAAATTGATTTTTAGACATGGCAGTTAAAATCAGACTACAAAGACACGGTAGAGGCAAGCGTCCTTTTTACCACATTGTTGCGGCAGACAGCCGTTCGCCCCGCGATGGAAAGTACATTGAAAGAATTGGCGATTATAACCCGCTTACTATGCCGGCCACCATTCATATTGATGTGGACAAGGCTGTAAACTGGTTAGAGAAAGGTGCTGGATTTACCGACACCATTAAAGCCATTCTTAAATACAAGGGAATTCTTTACAAAAAGCATTTGTTGCGCGGAGTGCGTAAAGGCGCTTTAACTCCCGAGCAAGCGGAAGCTAAATACCAACAGTGGGTAGATGAGCATAAAAACAAAGTACTTGATCACCAAAAGAAACATCACAAAGATAAAGCTGAACGCGTAGCCAAGTTACTGGAACAAGAACAGAAAAAGGCTGCCGACCGTGAAGCTAAACGCCAGGCTGCATTAGCGGCTGCTGAAGAAGCCAAGAAAGCCGCTGAAGAGGCAGCAGCAGCACAGCCTGAAAATGCAGAAACTGCTGCTCCGGCTGCCGAAAACACCGATGCACCTGCCGAAAGTTAATTCTTTCCGTTTGCTTACATGCCAAACGAACACTACATACCGGTTGGAAAACTGGGAAAGCCCCACGGAATAAGTGGGGCTTTTCGTTTTCGTTTGTCAAGAGTTCTAAAGAAGATACGGAAGTTGCCGCCCTATTTTTGTATGGAGCAAAAGGGCAACCCTGTTCCATTTTTTGTTTCGCGTTTTGAGATGAAAAACTTTGAAGAAGGGCTGATAAATTTTGAAGAAATTACTACTCCCGAACAAGCAAAGCAGTACAGCGGCAGCGAGTTGCTGCTTACAGAAAAAGAGATAAAGCTCTATTTTGAAAAGGATGCAGAGAGTATTGATTATCTAATAGGTTATCGGCTTACTGATGAACAAGCCGGTGAAGTAGGAACTGTTATTGAACTCCTTGAAACTCCTGCCCAAGTTTTAGCAATAGTAAAGGGAAATAGAAAAGATTACACCATACCTTTGGCAGACGATTTCATTGTGGAAATAGACGAGCTAAAGAAGCAGATACACGTGAATTTACCGGAAGGTTTATTAGATCTTTAACACATGAGAATTGACATTATAACCGTATTACCCGAATTGTTGGAAAGCCCTTTCAGCCATTCCATCCTTAAACGTGCGTCTCAAAAGGGATTATTGCAGGTAAACCTTATTAACCTGCGCGATTATGCTATAAATAAGTATGGAACGGTGGATGATTATCAATATGGAGGAGGTGCGGGCATGGTACTTATGTGTGAGCCGCTTGCAAAGTGTATTGATAAACTGGAAACAGAGCGCGATTACGATGACGTAATTTACATGACTCCCGATGGCACACCATTCAATCAAAAAATGGCGAACACCCTTTCACTAAAGCAGAATTTTATAGTGATATGCGGGCATTACAAAGGCATTGATGAACGCATTCGTCAGCTATATGTAACCCGCGAAATTTCGATTGGCGATTATGTATTGAGCGGAGGCGAACTCGCTGCCGCTGTTTTTGCAGATGCTCTTGGGCGTTTGTTGCCCGGTGTGTTGAACGATGAAACATCAGCACTTTCCGATTCATTTCAGGATAGTTTGCTAGCTCCGCCTGTTTACACTCGTCCGGAAAATTTCAGAGGATTGAAAGTTCCTGACATACTGCTGTCGGGGCACGAAGCAAAAATTAAAGACTGGCGATATGAGCAGGCATTGGAGCGCACCAAACAGCGCAGACCTGATTTGTTGAATGAAGAGTAAGTAGTTATTTCTTCTTTCCCTTAGGAGCTAAGGTCATAAACATACGCTTGCCTTCGAGGGTAGGTAGCTGTTCTACTACTGCAACTTCTTTAAGTTTATCGGCAAACTGCAAAAGCAATAATTCGCCTCTTTCCTTAAAAACAATGGCACGTCCGCGGAACATTACATAGGTTCTCACCTTGTTGCCTTCTTTCAAAAAACTTTCGGCATGTTTAGCTTTAAACTCCACATCATGCTCATCGGTATTGGGTGTAAATCGGATTTCTTTTACTTCTACCTTTTTACTGTGTGCCTTAATTTCCTTCTCCTTTTTCTTTTTCTCGTAAAGGAATTTGTTGTAGTCAACTATACGGCAAACCGGTGGAACGGCATTGGGCGATATTTCTACTAAATCCATACCGCGTTCAATAGCCATATCGAGCGCCTGCTTAATAGTATAAACCCCGGGCGACACATTTTCCCCAACCACTCGTACTTCAGGGTGTCGTATTTTTTCGTTGATGTTGTGTTCTGGTTCTCTTTTAAAAGGTGTGCGGCTATACCTTGGATTGAAGGGACGAGGATTTGGATTCAAACGGGATGTTGTTTTGGTTACTAATTTTTAGAATGCAAAAATAATAAAAGGAAACTCAGAATTACAAATGCTTATTCGCGTATCAACATACAATATTAACACAGCAATGAAGATGCTATAACCGTAAATATTTACGCGGAGTTCCCCGATGCGTTGCATAGAGAAACCCCACGCAATAAAAACGTTCCGGACTAATTCTCCGAAACTTTATCTAACAACACTTTTCGCGATAGTTTAAACTTGCCGGTTTTGTTGTCTATTCCCAACAGTTTCACTTTCACTACATCGTTTTCCTTGAAAATGCCGTCCATAGTTTCCAGGCGCTTGTGCGAAATTTCGGAAATGTGGAGTAGGCCTTGTTTGCCGGGCATAAACTCTACAAACGCTCCGTAAGGCATAATGGACTTAACGGTAGCTTCATAAACTTCTCCAATTTCGGGCACCGCCACTATTCCGCGTATTTTGCGAACGGCTGCATCCAAACCCTCCTGATTGGGCGAGAAAATTTCAATCTTACCTTGGTTGTTTATTTCCTCAATTACAATGGTAGTTCCGGTTTCGCGCTGCATTTCCTGAATTACTTTTCCACCGGGGCCTATTACTGCTCCAATATATTCCTTGTCAATCATCATTTGGAATACGCGTGGGGCATGTGGTTTGTAATCGGGGCGCGGTGCATCCAACGTTTTCTTCATTTCGTTCAAAATATGCAAACGACCGCGTTTAGCTTGTTCCAATGCTTCGGTAAGCAACTCGCGCGAAAGTCCTTTAATTTTAATATCCATTTGGCAGGCGGTAATACCTTGTTCGGTACCACACACTTTAAAATCCATATCGCCTAAGTGATCTTCATCGCCAAGAATATCGGAAAGCACTACATACTTACCGGTTTCTTCGTTGGTAACCAATCCCATGGCAATACCCGACACAGGCTTGCGAATTTGTACACCGGCATCCATAAGCGCTAAAATTCCGGCACAAACGGTTGCCATTGATGAAGAGCCGTTCGATTCCAGAATATCGGATACTATACGAATGGTGTAAGGCGTATCGGTAGGCATTACTTTTTCAATAGCGCGCCATGCCAGGTTACCGTGCCCAACTTCCCTTCTGCCTACTCCGCGCGGAGCACGTGCTTCGCCCACACTGAAAGGAGGGAAATTGTAGTGCAACAAGAATTTCTTTTCGTAGTTAAAAATGGCACCGTCAATTAACTGGGCATCTAACTTGGTGCCGAGGGTAACAGTGGTTAACGATTGGGTTTCGCCACGGGTAAACAGTGCTGAACCATGCGGGCCGGGCAGGTAACCTGCTTCGCTCCAAATATTTCTAATCTCATCAAACTTACGTCCGTCCAAACGCTTGCGTTGCCCCAGCATGGTATCGCGCACGGCATTGTATTCTACCGCACCCCAGTACAGCCCTATAAGAAAAGCGTTTTCTTCTTTTTCTTCATCAGTGAGTGTAGCCAAAAATTCTTCTTTAATAGCTTTAAAAGCAGCGCTGCGAACTTTTTTGTCGGCAATTTCTGATGCGGCAACCGCACAACATTTTTCGTAGCAGAAATCGTTTATGCGTTTGCGCAAATCTTCGTTGTGCTTTTCGTGCTCGTACGCTCTTTTTTCAGTTTTGCCGGCCTCGGCTTCCAGTTCTTTCAGAACGGCTACCTGTTTCTTAATGGCATCCTGTGCAAACATGATGGCTTCTACCATATCAGCTTCGCTTACTTCGTTCATTTCGCCCTCTACCATTACAATAGATTTTTCGGAAGCAGCAACAATCAGGTCAATATCGGCACGCTCGTTATCTTTCAGGCTGGGGTTAATTACCAATTGTCCGTCAATTCTCGCTACACGCACTTCCGAGATAGGTCCGTTGAATGGGATATCGGAAACCGCCAAAGCCGCAGATGCTGCGAGGCAAGCAAGTGCATCGGGCAGTTCGTTTAAATCGCCCGAAATGAGCGTTACCTGCACTACCACGTTTGCGTGAAAATCTTCAGGGAAAAGCGGGCGCAATGCGCGGTCAATTAAGCGACCAATAAGTATTTCATCATCGGTTGATTTCCCTTCGCGCTTAAAAAAGCTGCCGGGGAAACGCCCTACCGAAGCCATGTTTTCGCGGTATTCTACCGTAAGCGGCATAAAGTCCACGCCTTCTTTGGCTTCTTTATCGGCACAAACGGTTGCCAGCAAAATGGTATTGCCGTAGCGCACGGTTGCCGAGCCATCGGCTTGTTTGGCAAGTTTGCCGGTTTCAATTTCTACTATTCTCCCTCCACCGAGGTCTATTGTTTTCTTGATAATATTCATTGCTTTTGTTTTTGAGTTTTTCGAATTGTAATTGAATAAATGGATTGGCAGAATAATGGAATTGCTTATGCGTGGATTTTATCCATCATGCCATTCATCCATTCTTACATTGTGTTTTTTTCTTTGGCGGGCTGAAAGGCAATTTGCCTTGTTTAGTTTAACGTCAGGGTCCATCCCAAAACCTACCCGGACTTTTTCGTCTTACACCCTCCACCATAAAAATGGAAAGGACGGCTCTTAGCCATCCTTCCACTTTTGTTTATTATTTTCTGATGTTTAGTTTTTCAATCAATTGACGGTAACCGGTCAAATCGGTTTTCATCATGTAGTTTAATAGTCTTCTTCTTTTGCCTACCAATCTTATCAAAGCACGGGTATTGGCGTAGTCTTTACGGTTGGTAGAGAGGTGTCCCGAAATGTGGTTAATCCTTTCGGTAAACATGGCAATTTGAGCAGGCGTTGAACCTGTATTCTTTTCGGAACCGCCATATTCTTTAAATATGTTCTTCTTTACTTCGGATGTTACTTGCATTCTTGCTTCAATTTTTAAGAGGCGCAAAGATAGGACAGTAATCTAAAAATCCAAATGGGGGTATTTAGAACCAAAAAGATTGCGATTTTTGCGGTTTCAGCCGAACCTATATTTGCTTTTACCATTTGATGTTGAAATACTGCCTGCAATTTACCTTTTTGTTCCTGTTTCTGATAAGCCGTTCGCAAGTGAACGACAATGGTTTAGTAGCCCATTACAAATTCGATAACAATATTGCGGATAACACCTCCAACAAAAATGACGGCACTATTATAGGCAAGGTAGTTACTGCTCCCGACCGTTTCGGCAATACTTGCGGAGCAGTGCATTTTGACGGGGCTTCGGGGTTTATTACAGTTCCAAACTCTGTTTCGCTGCAATCAGCTACCTCATCGTTTACTGTGGCTGTTTGGTTTAGGATAGACAATGCCACGTTCGGCAGAATGAACGCCATTATCCTTTCAAAGGGCGGGCAAGATGCACAGTTAAGAGTATCGCTTACACAAAACTTTGCTACAGGTGTGAGCAACATTTCTTTAACAGGGAGAATTGGCGGGGTTGACAAAAATTATCAGGATCACCTTCTGAAAAACGAAAAGTGGCACCATTTGGCGGTAACACACCAAGATAACTGGTGTTATGCATACCTGGATGGCAGGGTAATTTGGCAGATGATGAGCAAAGAGCCTGTAAAATCCAATGCCGCGAGTGTGGAAATAGGGAGAGATACTACCATGAAGCCAAGCTATTTTACAGGGTGTTTGGATGATTTGCGTATTTATAACCGAGCACTTTCGCCTGCGGAGATTAACCAACTTTACAATGAAAGTTCGGGGAGTAATGCCGAAGATATTTTCAGTATGAAAATGCCCCGCGACATTAAGGTAAACACCGAAAAGGGAAAATGCTCGGCTGTTGTAAATTTTGCCAAACCCCGTGTTGAAATCAGTTGCGGCAACTACGAACTTAAACAACTGCAAGGCTTACCGGCAGGCTCGGCTTTTTCTGCGGGAAATCATTTAATGGTTTTTGAAGCGGCTGCGTATGATAGAAAGTTGGTTGATAGTTTTCGCGTAACAATTAATGACATAGAACCGCCCTCCATTACCTGCCCTGCAACGGTTATGGCAAAAGCTGCGTATGGCGCTAATTCAACTGTAGTTCTTTATCCTGAAGTTACGTATGGTGATAATTGCCCCGGATCTTCTGTTCGTTTAACCTCCGGTAAAAAGAGCGGGGAACTATTTCCTGTGGGCACTACCAATGTTCATTACGCAGTTACCGATGCTGCGGGCAATTCGGCAGAATGCAGTTTTACCGTGATAGTAGAAAAAGGAGCAGAACCTATAGTGGAAAAAACTGCACCTGTGGTTCAGAAAGAAAATCCGGTGATAACCGAAACGAAAACAGAGCCGGCATCGAGCGCCAATCCACCGGTTACCCAGCCTGTAAAGAACACTCCCACAGTAGAGAAATCCGACAACATCGAGAAACCCAAAGTAACCTTTGCCAACACGCAGTATTTTAAGAACGATAAAGGTAAATGCGGGGGCAAAGCAGAATACAAGCTTCCTTTTGCCGATGCCAACCCAAAACCGAGAGTTGTGCAAACATCGGGCTTAGCATCGGGAGCGTATTTTCCGTTTGGAAACACCACTAACGTGTTTGAAGCTACTTATCCGGCAGGAAACAAAGAGGTTTACACGTTTAATGTATTTATGCGCGATGCCGAACCCCCTGTTTTTGCGTGCTTACGCGATACAACTATTGTACTGCCTTCAGGAAGGCGAGGAACCATTTTCAATTATACCGATCCTATTGCGAAGGATAATTGTAAAGTAGATACAGTCTATCTTACCGAAGGCTCTAAGACGGGCTGCTTTCTTCCTGTTGGTCAACACAGGTTTACCTTTACTGCAAAAGACGCATCGGAAAATACTCAAACATGCAGTTTTATAGTTACGGTAGAATCAGGACCGGAGTTTGAAACTGCACAGGCACCAACATTTATTAGCGAGTATCTGAATATTGGTAGCGATTCAATAGCCTATGAACATAAAGCAGAGGTAAAAAACTGCATGGTAACGGTTTATATGTTCGATGACGGGGAAGAGGATAACGACACGGTTTCGATTGTTTATAACAACCAGCTTTTAGTTGACCGCGAAATGATTCGGATAAAAGAGAATGGCATGATAAAGCGTTTTATTACGCTTACCTCAGGTGCAGAAAATTACATAGCCGCCAAAGCATGGAATACCGGCAGATACGGATTAAATACTCTGAAAATTGAAGTGTACGAAGGCTACATTGAAAATGATAAGCGCGATTTGAAGGGAAGAAAGCCCATTATCACTAAGGTACTGCACTCGCGCCCCGGAACTGCCGGAGGAATTATACTGAAGTGTGCCTGGTAGCAGCACTGTATTTGTAGGTTAAAGTTTAACCAGGGTGTTCCCGAAAATAATTTGTGCGAATCCTTCGGATTCGGTTTTAATGTGGTTTGCTATCTATAAACATGTGAATCCTTCGGATTCATGCGGGTTTCATAACGAAGTGATGATTGGGTTATAGTATTTCATTGAACAAAATGTGATGATGCCGAAGGTATCATACAGCCTCAAATTGTTTGCTTTTTTTTAAACACATGGCAAATTCAAAATTTCTTCACTATTCAAATTCTCGAGGGGCAGGAATAAATTGTTTAAGCCATTGCAAAGCCCTTCATCAGATTTCGGGAATACCCTAACCAAACAAAAAATCCCGCTATTGCGGGATTAGTAGCAAGGGGGGCTCGAATCCCCGACCTTCCCGCAGTATTGCGGGACGCTCTAACCGCTTTGCACCAGCCACTCAATGTAGCGCCTGCTCTTTTTATGTTTGATTTCCCGTTCCCGTTTCATTGCATCAGAGCGTGTAGCGAATTGTTGTGTGTAAACAACCCGCCAGTCGGAAGCGGTTGCAGAGGTATAACGTGTTTGTCCGGAGTTATGTTCCTCAATTCTGCGCGTTAAATTATCGGTATGCCCCACGTAGTATTTGTCGGATTGCTTAGAATAGAGTATGTAAACGGTGTAAGCCATAAACAAAAAATCCCGCTATTGCGGGATTAGTAGCGAGGGGGGAGCTCGAATCCCCGACCTCAGCATTATGAGTGCTGCGCTCTAACCAGCTGAGCTACCTCGCCATATTTTTGACTTAAAGAACGAAACTTTCACCTATCTATTAAAATGCCTCGCCAAAAAGGACGGCAAATATATTTGAATAGCCGAAGTTTTAAAACACTTCATTCAGTTTGAATACTTCTTTGTGCCGTATGCCTTTTTCGGTTTGTTGCAGACTGCAACATTCAATGCTTTTATCGTGCTCAAAGAAAAGGTAGTAATTGTTGGCAATGGCTTCGTCTAAAAGTGCTTTCTTTTCATTAAGTGTTAGAAGCGGGCGAGTGTCGTAAGCCATTACATAAGGCAGAGGTATATGCGCCATGCTGGGAAATAAATCGGCACAGTAAACAATTTTTTTGCCATTACACTCAATTAAAGGGGTAAACATACTTTCGGTATGACCTGAAACGGTTTTCAATGTGATGTTCGGATGAATAGCATTGCTTCCGGCTTCGGCAAATTTTAACTGACCGCTTTCCTGAATGGGCAAAATATTCTCCTTCAGGAAAGATGCTTTTTCACGTGCATTGGGTTTAGTTGCCCATTCCCAATGTTGAGCATTGCTCCAGTACGTAGCGTTTTTTAACGCGGGGACTAATCTTTCACCTGCACGCTTTATGGCACCTCCGCAGTGGTCGAAGTGCAGGTGTGTGAGTAATACATCGGTAATATCATCGGCACTGAAGCCGAGTTTTTGTAAAGAGTTTTGCAGCGAGTCTTCGCCATGCGGCTCATAGTAGCTGAAGAATTTTGCATCCTGTTTATTGCCCAAGCCGCAATCAATAAGGATGAGTTGTTTGCCGTCTTCAATAAGCAGACAGCGCATAGCCCATGTACACAAGTTATTGGCATCAGGCGTATTGAGGTTTTGCCAGATGGTTTTAGGAACTACCCCGAACATGGCTCCTCCATCCAACTTAAAAAGTCCGGTATCAATCGTATGCAGTTTCATTTCTTCTTCGCAAGATTTTCTTTGAGGGCAAGCATTTTTAGAGCGGCTACAGCGCATTCCACTCCTTTGTTGCCATGTTTACCTCCGGCACGGTCTTTTGCCTGTTGCAGGTTGTTGGGAGTGAGTAACCCAAAAACAAAAGGTGCATTGGTTTCGGTATTCAACTTCATAATAGCATCGGAAACAGCATGGTTGATGTACACATCGTGGTCGGTATCTCCTTTAATTACACAACCCAGGCAGATAATTGCATCGGCTTTGCGGCTTTGGTAAAGCCACTTGGCAGCCAAAGGCAGTTCATAAGCGCCCGGCACAAATTCTATAAAGATGTTCTTCTCCTTTACTCCGTAGTTTTTTAGGGTTTCAGCCGCAGCGCTCATCAGCGAAAAGGTGATGTCTTCGTTGTATTCAGATACTACCATACCAATGCGAAACTTGGAAGCCGAAGGAATTTCGAGGGCTTTGTGTTTAGATAAGTTTTTCTGTTTGCTTGCCATAGGCTGTTTGTTGAACGCTGGAAATTTATCGGGTATAATAAATGAAATAGTCAAAGTTGCTACTGCTTTTCGGCAACATTAACCACTTCATCAGTTTGATTCATTATGTAGTAGTAGCCTTCAAGCCGCCATTGTTGTTTAGCAAGAAATGCTTTAAGATACTGCTTCAACTTTGTTTCGGACTTTATGTCTTTTGTTATGTCTCGTTTTAAGCCGGCTTTAACAGCATAGCTGTAAAATTCGTTTAAAAGTAGAGCGCTTACAGCAAATTGTTCACTGAACTGCCGCATATCTTTATAGCTATCCATAAACCCTGAGTTACCCGAAGTGTATTTGTAAACAAACTCAGGCACGAATGCTCTTAACTGTAGTATATAATCCAGTTCAGAAGATGTATCGGCAGGCACAAATACATCCGGACGGATTCCACCTCCACCATATACTTTTCTGCCTTTAGCAGTTTTATAAACAGTGGTGTCAGTTGTATGGGTTGTATCTTCATGAATAAAATCGCCACGTAAATAGCGTTGGTAAACTTCGTTGTTGTAATCGTCCACACCATTGGAATATGAACGTTGAATACACCTGCCTGAGGGTGTATAGTAGCGCGCAACAGTAAGGCGAATCATAGAACCATCCCGAAGTTCGTATTGTTCTTGCACTAATCCTTTGCCGAAAGATGTACGACCGATGATAATACCTCTGTCCCAGTCCTGTACCGCACCTGCAAGAATTTCGCTGGCAGAAGCAGAGTTTTGATTAACAAGAATTCTTAGTTCACCTTTCTCAAACAAACCCGGCTTGGAGGCTTTGTAATCCTGACGGGGGTAAGCCTTTCCTTTTGTAAAAACAATCAATTTCTCGCCCGCCAACAGTTCATCGGCAATTTGTGTGGCGGCCTGCAAGTAGCCCCCCGGGTTATCGCGAAGATCAATAATCAGCTTTTTCATGCCTTGATTATTAAGCATGTCCACTTTTTCAGCAAACTCACGGTGGGTGGTAGAACTAAAATTGCTGATTTTAATATAGCCCGTTTCAGCATTAAGCATATAGGCTGCATCAACACTGTAGAGCGGAATTTTATCGCGCTTAATATCAAACACAAGCAATTGATTTCTGCCGCTGCGAAGCACTGATACTTTTACAATAGTACCTTTAGGTCCCCGCAATCTCTTCTTTACTTCATTATCCTTAATTTTTATTCCGGCAACGGTGCTGTCGTTAATTTTTACAATGCGGTCTCCAGCCTTCAATCCTATTATCTCGGACGGCCCACCGGGAATAACTGTTACTACAGTTATGGTATCCTGCACTACTGAAAACTCAATACCTATACCTTCAAAATTTCCTTCAAGCGATTCATTTACATCTGCGGTTTCGTCAGCGGGGATATAAACGGTGTGTGGGTCAAGCGAACTAAAAAGTTTTTCAATAGTTTTTTCGGTTAAGGCAGTACGCTCAACCGTGTCCACGTATTTTAACTCAATGTAATTAAAAATATCTTCGAGCTTATTGTATTGCTTACCTAACAATGATTCTTTTCCTGTAGTGATACTATTAACTACAAAGCCCAATACCACTCCAAATGCCAAAACAAGTGAATAGATAAAAGGGGTGTACGCCCCTGTTGTTGCCGGTTTTGGGTAAATGGTGTAGCCGTGTGTGTCATTAGCATTATTCATGCATACAAAATTGAGGCGGCTAAAATAGAATTATGGGCATAGAACGAAAAAGTGAAATTAGCTTACTGTAATTAGCGAACCCGCTCGATACACAAGCTACAATTACATTTCCCAAAAGCGTATTCCTTAAGGAGAATAATGAATTGTATGTTAAACGACACCACCGTTTTCTCTTAGCAACATTGCCGTTATTGCCAAGGAAGCAAAAAATACTAAGTTTGGCACCACTACACGGCATGAAAAAAATTCTGCTCTTTTTCCTTCTTTTTCCGGTAATCGTTTCGTTTTCGCAAGGAACTTTTGTACCGCTTGGTTCGGATGCTTATACCATTGTGGAAAGAATGGACATAAAGTATAGCCGCGTATTGCCCGTTACCCATACAGCCGATAAAACTTATTACCGCGGGCAAGTGGCAAAGTTTGCGGAAACGTTGTTGCTTTCGAACCTGCGTTTCAGTAAAGTGCAGCAATACCAGTTGCAATGGTTGGTGAACGACAATGGCGAATGGCTCGATACACTTGAAAGCCGAACCCGCAGACCACTTTGGAAGTTTTACCGCGAGCCTGCAAGTTTTGCTCATGTAAGTTCAAAAAAGAAAGGGCTGTTTGATTTGCGGTTTAACCCGATGGTTGAAGTAAAAGCTGGGGTTGAATCGTACGACAGCCGTTTTGTTTTTTCGCGTGCAGTAGGTTTGGAAGTGCGCGGAAATATTAAGCGCGTGTTCAGTTTTTACTTTAATGTAACGGGCAACTCAGCACGTCCTGCCCATTACATCACCAATCCCATTCGCAACCGGAAGTACAAAAATGTATCGGGGGTAAACGATTACCTGTATGTGCCCGGTAATGCGTATTGGAAAGATTACTCTTCCAAACTTTTCAAGTTCGATGACGGGATAGATTACTTTGATGCACGCGGTTATGTGAACGTGAATGTGCTGAAGTACATCAATATTTCCATAGGACGCGATAAATTTTTTATAGGCAATGGGCAGCGTTCCTTTATGCTCTCGGATTTTTCGGCCCCGTATCTTTTCCTGAAAATGGATATTGCTTTTTGGCGTGTAAAATACCAAAGCATATTAGCTGAACTTAATTCACAATATGTACGCGGTACCGATAATCTGTTGCCCAAAAAGTATATGGCAGTGCATCATCTGAGTATTCAGGCAGCGCATTTTTTGAACATAGGTTTATTTGAAGGCGTAATAGCCAGCCGCAGCAATCATTTTGAGTTGCAGTATCTGAACCCCATTATTTTTTACCGTGCCGTTGAACACGCTATAGGCAGCCCCGATAATGTTTTGCTGGGTGCCGATTTTAAAGCCAACATTATTAACCACCTGCAACTGTATGGTCAGTTTGTGTTAGATGAATTCAATTTTAAAAATATGACCAAGCGCAATGGCTGGTGGGCAAACAAATGGGCACTGCAAATGGGCTTAAAATACATTGATATTGCCCCTAACCTTGATGGACAGTTAGAAGTAAACGTAGCCCGTCCGTTTATTTATACTCACGAATCGGGCATAAACTATACGCACTATAATCAGCCTTTAGCGCACCCGCTGGGAGCAAATTTCTACGAAGTTATTTTGCAAATGCGCTACCAGCCTATCCGCGAATTTTCCATGACAGCAAAATATATTGCCATGAAGGTGGGAGAAGATACGCTTAAGGATGGCACACTTACCAACTATGGATTTAATGTGCTTCGCAACTCCGGTGGGGGAACATCGGTAACACAGGAATACGGCAATAAAATTGCCCAAGGGGCAAGGGGAACAGTTAACTACTTCAACCTTACTTTAACTTATCAGCCCTGGCATAATATTTACATAGAAGCAGAGGCTACCTATCGTTCAAAAAATCTGGCAAAGCCACAGAACCCTGAGTCGGTTAAGCTACTGGAAAATGAATCGAGCTTTATTTTTATGATAGGGGCACGTATGAACTTCGGGTTACGAAGACACGAGTTTTAAACCTCTTGTTGCACTTTTGGTGCAGCGTTCAAAATTTCCTGTTCTGCTTTATCGGCATACTTGCTGAAATTCTTGTTGAAAGCGGCAGCCAGTTCAGCAGCCTTAGCATCGTACTCGGCTACATCTGCCCATGTATTGCGTGGGTTGAGCACTTCATCGGGCACATTGGGGCACGAAGTTGGCATAGCTACTCCGAAAATGGGATGTATTTCGTACATCACTTTTTCCAAATCACCGTTCAGCGCTGCTGTAATTAGCGCACGTGTATGCGGCAGGCTCATACGTTTACCAACTCCGTAAGGTCCACCGGTGTAGCCGGTATTTAACAACCATACTTGTATGTTAGCGTTACGCAGTTTTTCGCCCAACAACGAAGCATACTTTGTTGGATGCAGCGGCAGGAACGGAGCCCCGAAACAAGTGGAAAAAGTTGTTTGCGGCTCGGTAACACCGGCTTCGGTTCCGGCTACTTTAGAGGTAAAGCCCGAAAGGAAATAATACATTGCCTGCCCAACCGTAAGTTTTGAAATGGGCGGCAACACACCAAAGGCATCGTAGGTTAAAAAGAAAATATTCTGCGGTTGACCGGCTACCGATTTTTCGAGAGCATTTTCAATAAAATGAATTGGATACGAAACGCGGGTGTTTTCTGTTTTCTCTTTGTTGGCAAAGTCAACCGTTCTGGTTCCTTCGTAATAACCGATGTTTTCCAAAATAGCTCCGTGGCGAATAGCTTTGTAAATATCGGGCTCTTTTTCGGCTGAAAGGTCAATACACTTGGCGTAACAACCACCCTCGAAATTGAAAACACCGGTATGTGTCCAGCCGTGCTCATCATCGCCAATCAGCGGTCGGTTAGGGTCGGCACTTAATGTAGTTTTACCTGTTCCGCTTAAACCAAAAAACAAAGCTACATCGCCCCCCTTGCCCACGTTAGCTGAACAATGCATGGCTAACACGTGTTTTTCGTGCGGCAGCACATAGTTGAGAACAGTAAAAATTCCTTTTTTAATTTCTCCGGTATAAGCGGTTCCGCCTATAATGGCAATTTTTTTAGTGAAGTTGAGAATGGCAAAATTGCCCTGACGAACACCGTCAAGAGCACCATCGCATTTAAAACCGGGCGCCTGAATAACATGCCAATCGGGTTGTATGGTGCTTAGTTCTTCAGCATCGGGGCGCAAAAACATGTTGTAAGCAAACATATTTGCCCACGGATATTCGGTAACAACGCGAACATTAAGGCGGAAAGCATCATCGGCACAGGCGTAGCAATCGCGCACAAACACTTCTTTGCCGCTTAAGTAGTTTACTACTTTGTTGTAAAGATTATCGAACACTGCGGGTTCAACAGGCAGGTTAAAACCGCCCCAATCCACCGAGTCTTTCGTTTGTTCATCTTTTACAATAAACTTATCCTTGGGCGCACGACCTGTAAATTCTCCGGTATCAACTGCCAAAGCACCGGTATCGCTAAGCGTTCCCTGATTTCTGCGAATAGTTTCTTCAACTAATTCTTCGGGCGTTAAGTTCCAGTATTGTTTGGGGGTGTTTTTTATTCCCAGTGTTTCGAGGTTGGCATTCGGGTTCTTCGGACCTACAACATTCATCGGTGCATCTTTTAATGGCAAAAAAGAAACCTGCCTTTTTCAGCAGGGTGCAAATGTAACCCAAGAAATGAAAGCTAAAAAGGGTTTTTAACAAGGTTGACGATACTCATATTAAGGCGTGGATAACATTTAGCCGGCAGTAAGGAAACTTTGCGGTTTACGTGCGGAAAACGATTTTTACCGCCAATCGAAAAAAATTGACACAACAGCAGTTCCTTAAACATTTAAAGAATTTTCGCCTGAACGGGAACGGCTCGGCAACGCAGCAATCTGTTTTTGCAAAGGCCGGAAAACGGTACCCGGTTTACATAAACGAGTTTTGGACTTCGAAACAACGACAGGCAAATTCGCTGCATGAAGTTTCGTACCGGGCATGTTTTAAGCCCCAGCTACCGCATTTTTTTATTGGGCTGCTTACGAACGAGGGCGATACTGTTTATGACCCGTTTAACGGCAGAGGCACCACTATTATAGAAGCTGCTTTGATGGGAAGAAATGTGGCAGCGAACGATGTAAATCCGCTCAGTTTAATGTTGAGCGAGCCGCGCATAAACATACCTGAACTGAAAGAAGTGGAGAAGCGACTTGCATCTATTCAGTTTGAAAAGAAATTGAAAGCGGATATTGATCTAAGTATGTTTTATCATCCTGATACGGAAAGTGAAATTGTTTCGCTAAGGCATTACCTGAAGAACAAAAGAAAACCCGATAAGGTTGACAACTGGATTCGCATGGTGGCTACCAATCGCCTAACCGGCCATTCCAAAGGTTTTTTTTCGGTTTATACTCTACCTCCAAATCAGGCTGTAAGTGCAGAGCGTCAGAAAAAAATCAATAAAGCAAGAAAGCAAAAACCTGAATACAGAAATGTAAAGGAGTTAATACTTCGAAAATCGAAGCAATTGCTTTCGCAGATTGATAATGAAACCAGAGGCAAACTTCGGCAGGTGAAATGCAACACCTATAATACCGATGCTTCGGCAACCAAAGCAATAGCCGACAATAGTATTGCATTAACCGTTACTTCTCCACCGTTTTTGGATATTGTGCAGTATGCTTCCGATAACTGGCTGCGGTGCTGGTTTAATAACATTGATGTAAAGCAAGTGGAAAAGAAAATTACCATGAGCAAAACGGTGGAAGACTGGGCAAACAAAATGCAGCAAGTGTTTAACGAACTCTTTCGGATAACAAAGAAAGATGGCACTGTGGCTTTTGAAGTTGGCGAAGTACATAAAGGCAAAACAAGATTGGAAGAAGTTGTGGTTGACGTGGGTCTTAACGCAGGTTTTGCTTGCAGTTGCATTCTCATCAATCAACAACAGTTCACCAAAACTTCGAACATTTGGGGCGTTAGCAACAACGCCTCGGGCACTAATTCTAACCGTATTGTGGTGTTCAGAAAATGAGGGATGCCATTCGCCCTGTGCATCCATTAACTTTACTTTCTTCGCAGTATGCAGGATAAAGGACGGTTAAATCCTACGTTGGCGGTTTTCATTACCATTTTTATTGACTTGCTCGGCATTGGCATCATTATTCCTGTTTTTGCTCCGCTGATTATCGAAAACAAACATGGGATGATGCCCGCAGCAATGAGCGAGGCTACACGCAATTTTTTTTACGGCATTCTTACCGCCACCTATCCTTTCTTCCAGTTTTTTGGTGCGCCCATACTGGGAACATTGGCCGACAAATACGGGCGCAAAAAGATTTTACAGTTTTCATTATTCGGTACGTTGGTGGGTTATGTGCTGTTTGCGCTTAGTATTCAGTTCAGCATATTCTGGTTGTTATTTCTTGCCCGCGCCATTCCCGGTTTTATGGGGGGCAATATTTCAATAGTTACGGCTGCATTAGCAGATATTTCGAAACCTGAAGAGCGTGCCAAAAACTTCGGTTTGATAGGCATGGCATTCGGCTTGGGTTTTATATTGGGACCTTTTCTTGGCGGTGTTTTGAGCAGCAGTGATGTTTGCCGCTTTTTTGATTACTCCACACCTCTTTGGTTTACGGCATTGCTCACCACCATCAATATTTACTATGTAAAAAAGCAGTTTCCCGAAACTTTTAAGCCCGGTGCTGCAGGCGAGGTGTCGTTGTTTACGGGCATCAATAATGTGCGGAGGGCTTTCGGTATGGTGAACATGCGCGTAATACTGCTTACTATTTTTCTGCAAAGTTTTGCCTTCAGCTTTTTTATGCAGTTTAATCAGGTGTTTCTCATTAAAAAATTTCGGTTCGATGAAAAGCAAATTGGCTTGCTATTCGGTTACATTGGTTTATGGATTGCATTTACCCAAGGAGTAATTATTAGGCGTATTGCAAATCGGTTTGCTCCGCATCAAATACTTCGTGTTTCGTTGTTCGGTTTGGCAGTAACCATTCTCATTATTTTGCTACCGCCCGAGCCGTGGATGCTGTATCTTATCAATCCGTTCATAGCCATTTTTCAGGGGTTAACCCAACCCAACCAAACCAGTATTGTTTCAACACTTACGCCACCTGAAAACCAAGGAGAGATATTGGGCATGCAACAAAGCATTGCTTCGCTTGCATTTACGTTTCCACCTTTGATTGCGGGGGTGTTGGTTTCGTTCGATTTCCGATTACCGCTTATTGCCTCTGCTTTTATTATGCTGCTGGCTTGGATGAATTTCTTTTTCAGGTATAAGGCAAAGCCGCAAACTTAACTGCTTAGTTGCTTAGAAATTATTTCATAGGCGCGTTGTATTTCTCTGAATTTTCGGGCAGCATCCGCTTCACTTGCTTTGTTTTTTACTTTATCGGGGTGGTATTTTAAAATCATTTTGCGGTAAGCGCTTTTTACTTTTTCTATGGAAACGCCTTCTTCTACTCCGAGTAAAATGTAGGGATTGTGTTTTGCAGCAAAGGTTTCCCTCACTAACTGAAAATCATCGGTTGTTACGTCCAGATAACCGCTTATGCGTTGCAGGCATCGTAATTCTTTAGGGTTGATAAAATCATCGGAAGCAGCAATGCCAAACAGAAAGTGAACAATGTTTACCCGCGAATGGTATGTAGTGAGCAACTTTAACTCTTTGCAGGCAATTTTTGTAAACGGCTCGGTGCCTATTTCGATATGATTGGTAATATGCTTTAAGCGTTGCCGCTTGCGAACAGCACCAAACTGTTGTTCTAAGTAATCCTGAAAATGCTTTTCGGTTTCGGTGGTGAAATTATTGTTGCAGCGCACAACGGCTGCCGCCAATACAATAACCGAGTTTTCTATTTCGGACTGATGTGCTTGCTGAAGGGGGGTAAGTTTTTCGCGCTTCTCTCTCTCTTCACTTATCAGTTTCGAAACAGATTCAATCAGGTTAGTAAACGAAAATCGGTTTGCCATTGAAATGTGAGTTTACTGCCGGCTGCAAAGCAGTAGTTACTTAACCATTTTCATTATCTCATCCCACTCATCTTTTGTAACGGGTTGTACACTCAAACGGCTTATTCGCACCAGCGCCATTTGGGCTAATTTTTTATTGGCTTTTACTTCCATAAGCGTTACGGGGCGTTTTATGTCGCATACATACTTTACATCTACCCAAACCCATGGTTCGGTGGTGGTTGGGTCTTGGTAGTGTTCTTTTACTACTTCAACAATACCCACAATTGAAGGTTCGCCATTCATACTTTCGTAAAAGAAACACCAATCGCCTTTTTTCATGCTTTTGAGATGATTGCGGGCAGCGTAGTTATGCACTCCGTCCCAGTGGGTTTTCTTGTCCTTCTTCATCCGTTCAAACGAATACGTTTCGGGGTCTGATTTTATAAGCCAGTAGTTCATGATTTTGAAAATTGTGGCGAAAAGTAAGGAGAAAAAGTGGAGCTAAAAGCCTTATCAACGCTTTACTTCTTGCTGATAAAAATGTCCGGTTTCCTGAAGATAGGCGAGAATGAGATGCACCACGCGTTCAATTTTGTTTTTAGGCAACACTACATCAAAGTTGTTGCGGATGCTTTCCACCACATGTTTTACCAGCTCTTCTTCGTGTATGAGTTCACCGGCAGAGGCATCCCACTTTTCAATAAAAGCATTTAGAATGGAGTATGCTTCATCTTCCGAAATGTGAAATTCAATGTATTTGTAAATGAATTTTACGGTATCGAAATACTCGGGCTTGCCGGTTTTAGGCGGGTTCCAGTTATCGAGGACTGAACTCATAGTGCCGAAAATACGCATTGGGGCTTACTTTGGCAAATGGCTGCGGTATTGTTCCAGCGCCTGTTTATATCTGCCAATGTTTAAGCCCGATGTTGAGTAAAGTGTGTGTGTAGTGATTACACGCCCATCTACTATAAAACTGCCTTCAATTGGCGGCTTACTTTGCAATACTTTAAGCACAATGTTGTTTTGCGACAGATGTTCAGCAAAGACAGTATGTGCATTTACCTTTCCGGAACTGCCTGTTAGAATAACAGTTTGAATGGATGGATTTTCCCGCAACAGTTTCAGCACATTCATTTTTTCTACAACGACCAAATCGCTGTCTTTCGAACTCCCTGCTACTTTTCTGCTGCATGAATAAATGGTATCGGATAAGGCAATTCGTTTATCGGCACATAATTGCAGCCTTTCGTGTGCAGCCTCCTCTCCTTTTGTGTGCTGAAACTTTACTGAGTAAATTTCGGCAAGCATTCGCCAAAAGAAGTTTGCCCTGCCCGGATAAAATGTTTTGAACTGCCAATGGCGCTTGTGTGTAGGAAAACTGCCTAACACCAAGTGTGTGGCTTTGGCAGGAATAAAATTCCCGAAGGGATGAATTTCGATTTCGGGAGCGGTCATTTGAGCATTACTCTTTCTCCAAGAAAGGATAACGATAATTAACCGGAGGAACGAAAGTTTCCTTAATAGTGCGGGGCGATACCCAGCGCAGCAGGTTAATCATGCTGCCGGCTTTATCGTTAGTGCCCGAGCCGCGCGCTCCGCCAAACGGCTGCTGACCAACTACTGCGCCTGTAGGCTTATCGTTGATGTAAAAGTTCCCGGCAGCGTTTTGCAGCCTCTTCGTAGCTGTTTCAATGGCGTAGCGGTCTTGTGCTATAATGGAACCTGTGAGGGCATAAATAGAGGTGGAATCAAGTAGGTCTAAAGTTTTTTCAAAGTCGGCATCTTCGTACACATACACGGTAAGTATTGGTCCAAACAACTCTTCGCACATGGTTACATACTTAGGGTCTTTTGCTTGTATAATAGTAGGCTCAATGAAGTAGCCCTTGCTTTTATCGTAGTTGCCTCCTGCAATTACTTTGGCATCTTTCGATTTTTTTGCGGCATCAATAAACGAAGCGAGTTTGTCGAAACTCTTTTCATCAATTACCGCGTTAATAAAGTTGCCAAAATCTTCGGTGCCGCCCATTTTCATGCTCTTTAAATCAGCCTGTACTAATTCCATTACCGGTTTAAACAAACTCTTTGGAATATAAGCCCGCGATGCTGCCGAGCATTTTTGCCCTTGATACTCGAATGCCCCGCGCGAAATAGCCGTGGCTAACACGTTTACATCAGCCGAAGGGTGCGCCATAATAAAATCCTTGCCGCCTGTTTCGCCTACAATGCGCGGGTAGGTTTTATACAGGTGAATGTTGTTGCCTATGTTTTTCCAAATGTCCTGAAATACGCCCGTGCTGCCTGTAAAGTGAATGCCGGCAAAATCGGGATGCTTAAAAATAACATCAGCCGCATCAGGACCGCTCGGGTAGATAAGATTGATAACTCCATCGGGCACACCGGCCTCGCGGAAAATTTTCATGAGCACATAAGCCGAATACACTTGTGTGTTCGATGGTTTCCACACCACCACATTGCCCATCATGGCGCAACTGGTTGGCAGGTTGCCGGCAATAGCCGTAAAGTTGAAAGGCGTAAGGGCATAAATAAAGCCCTCGAGCGGGCGCCATTCGCTGCGGTTCCAAATTCCCGCGCTGCTTTGAGGCTGCATGGAATAAATCTCCGTCATAAACTGCACGTTAAAGCGCAGGAAGTCTATGATTTCGCAAGCCGAGTCAATTTCTGCCTGAAATACATTTTTCGATTGCCCCAGCATAGTGGCGGCATTCAGTTCGGCACGGTATGGTCCGGCAATCAGTTCAGCTGCTTTAAGAAAAATGGAAGCACGGTGCTCCCATGTCATGTTTGTCCACTTTTTACGGGCAGCCAAGGCAGCTTTTATGGCTTGTGTAACGTGTTTCTTTTCGCTTTTGTAATAATAACCGAGCAAGTGCTTGCGGTCGTGCGGAGGATGAATAGAAGTTTTTGCACCATCGCGCACTTCGGCACTACCAATAAACATGGGAATATCGCGCACCTCTTTACGCATAGCGGCAATTTTCTCTTTCAGCGCTTTGCGCTCGGCACTGCCGGGGGCATATTGTTTAACGAGTTCGTTGTGTGCAGCGGGAACTTTAAAAAATCCTGTAGCCATGTTTGAGTTAATGATTATTGGTTAATAGTTAATAGTTAGGCATTTATGTACTGTAGCAATTCTCTCAGTTCTTCATCGGTAACGGTTTCCTTTTCTGATTTGTCAAATATGGAAAGAAGCACAACTTTGCGCTTTATCACTTTTACACAAGTAATTATTCTCGCTCCACCGCTTTTTCCTTTTCCTTTCGATGCAATCGACATGCGAACCTTGTAACATCCCTTTCCTAACTAAGTTCCATGCAAGGGGTCTTGCTCCATCAAATCAAGAAAATTGGCATAATCTTTCTTTAGTGAAGGATATTTTTTAGCAAGGCGCTTTAATTCCTTCTCAAAGGGGGGTATCGTTTCAATCTTATAGCTCATCTAACAGCGCTCTTGCCGATTTGAGTTTTACTTTACCTTCCTCTTCCAATTTCATAAGGCGGAAGCCTTCTTCCAAATCTTCTTTTACTCTTCGCTTAAGTTTCTGCTTAGGCGATACTTTCAGTATCCGGATAGAGTTTTGCTTCTCCATTACTTTCAGAAAATCTTCGGCTGATTTTTTTCTTATTTCTATTGTTACCGTTTTCATACTCCAAAGGTAATCCTATTAGTTCAATCCCAACAGTCTGAGTATATCGTTGCCAAGGGCAAAAATCATTAAGGCAAAAATGATAATCATTCCAACAATTTGTGCGCGCTCCAAAAATTTATCACTCGGTGTGTGCCCGGTTATTATTTCGTACAAGGTAAACAAAGCGTGACCACCGTCTAATGCCGGAATAGGCAATAGATTTACGAATGCTAAAGCAATAGACAAGAAAGCGGTGAGGTTCCAGAAGCGAACCCAATCCCACTTGGGCGCAAACTGTTGTGCAATGGTAAAGAAACTGCCCACTTGTTTGTAACCCTTCAAATCAGGATTAAACACAATGCGGAACTGCTTGATGTAGTTTACCAGTGTTTCGTAACTTTTAGCTATACCTGCGGGGAAAGAAGCCAAAAGGCTGTATTTCTTTTCTACAATTTCAAAGTACTGGTCGTAGCGGTAAGTCATAAACCCGATTTTGGCAGAGTCGGGAACCGTAAGCGCAATGCTCACCGTATCTGCTCCGCGAAGTGCAACTATGGTAACAGGCATTCCCGCAAATTGAGGAAGGTTGCGCTTAAACTCGTGGAAGTAGTTGATGGGAACAGAATCGAGTTGAATGATTTGGTCGCCTTGCTTGCCGCCTGCATTGGCAAGCGCCATATCAGGCAGCATAGTATCAACCACACAAGGCACAATGGGTGTTACAAAATCGGCACCACGCGTAGCTAATATTTCTTTGTAGATAGTGGGCGGAACGTAAATGGATTTCTTTTCTCCGTTTCTTTCAATTTCAATACTCTTTGCATCGTTCAACAGCAAATCAATACCAATGGTATTTACACTCTTAAATTTTTTGCCGCCATCGTACGAAAGGATTTTATCGCCATCCTGCAATCCTATTTTTTGCGCGGTGGAGTCGCAAGCGTAACCATACTTGGCATTCTCGGCAGGCAGGTAGCTTTCGCCATACCAGTAAAGCATTTGTCCGTAAATGGCGAAGGCGAGAATGACGTTCATAATAATTCCGCCAAGCATGATGATGAGGCGCTGCCAAGGTTTTTTAGCGCGAAACTCATCTGGCTGTGCAGGCTGTTTCATCTGCTCGGCATCCATGCTTTCGTCCACCATACCGGCAATTTTTACATAGCCGCCAAGCGGAAACCATCCCAACCCGTATTCAGTGTCACCAATTTTTTTCTTCCACAAGGCAAAATTGGCAAGGTTGGGAAAGGGGAAAAGAAAATCGAAAAAGAGGTAGAACTTCTCTACCCGTGTTTTAAACATACGGGCAGTTATGTAATGCCCGAACTCGTGAAGGGTAATAAGTATTGAGAGACTGAGAATAAACTGCGCTGCTTTAATCAATGCTTCCATCCAAAAAATTATTGAGGGGCAAATGTATTAAAATGAGGGAGATGCGCTTTTGGGTGAGATGCTTGCATTGAGAAAATTATACAAAACACAAAGCCCCGCTTTACAGCAGGGCTTTGGTTAAGTTGGTGTTTCAGTTTTATAACTTACGCGAGTTTTACATTAACTGCGTTCATTCCTTTCTTTCCTTCTTTGAGTTCGAAAGTAACCTGGTCGCCATCTTTAACTTGGCTAACCAAGCCTGAAACGTGAACAAAATATTCTGTTCCTGTTCCTTCTTCTTTAATAAACCCAAATCCTTTCTGGTTGTTAAAAAACTTTACTGTTCCTGTTTGCATGATAATTTAAATTGTGATGATAAAATATTGGACGCAAAGGTAATCGAATAAATTACACTTTCAGTTTTTTTTAAGATGATGACGAAACTACCATTTAAGCAGATAGGCAAAAATGAGAGGGGCTACAATGGTAGCATCGCTTTCAATAATAAACTTGGGGGTATCAATTCCCAATTTCCCCCATGTAATTTTTTCGTTCGGTACGGCACCCGAATACGAGCCGTAGGATGTTGTGGAATCGCTTATTTGGCAGAAGTAACTCCAGAAAGGCACATCATGCCAGCCTAAATCCTGATACATCATAGGCACTACACAAATCGGAAAATCGCCTGCTATGCCTCCGCCTATCTGAAAAAATCCTACTCCTTTGCCCGAACTGTTGTTACGATACCAGTCGCTTAACCATACCATATATTCAATACCACCGCGAACGGTAGTAGCTTTGATATCGTTCTTAATACAGTACGAAGCAAAAATATTTCCCATGGTAGAATCTTCCCAGCCGGGAACTATAATGGGCAAGTTTTTTTCGGCAGCGGCAATCATCCAACTGTGTTTCGGGTCAATTTCGTAGTACTGTTCCAACACACCACTCAGCAACATCTTATACATAAACTCGTGCGGAAAATAGCGCTCGCCTTTGTTGTCGGCATCTTTCCATAGCTCATAAATGTGCTTTTGCAATCTGCGGAAGGCTTCCTCCTCGGGAATGCAAGTATCGGTAACACGGTTAAATCCGTTTTCGAGCAAATCCCACTCTTCCTGTGGCGATAAATCGCGATAGTTGGGCACACGCTTATAATGTGAATGGGCTACCAGATTCATTAAGTCTTCTTCGAGGTTGGCACCCGTGCAAGAAATAATTGCCACTTTATCCTGACGAATCATTTCAGCTAAAGAAATTCCCAATTCGGCAGTACTCATGGCACCGGCTAAGGTTATCATCATTTTTCCACCTTCGGCAAGGTGAGCTTCGTAGCCTTTTGCAGCATCAACCAAGGCAGCAGCGTTAAAGTGACGGTAATGATGGGTTATAAAATCGCGAATAGGAGTAGCCATAAGAATAGAAGTTTACTTGATTTAAATGCGGGGCGAAAATGTAATTTTTTGGGGAATGGAGATAAAATGTATCTCCGCTATTGAGGAGAAGTGGTTAGCCGACAATCAAAAACAAACCCGCCATAACCGAAGTGGCGCCAACGCCTGTCATTCCGTACAGCCCAAAGTGAAATTCGAACGTGCCGTGCGAAGCAAAGCAGGTAACGGCAAAACCAATAACACACAAAAGCGCTCCGAATAAAAGAAGAGGCAAACCTATTTTACGATGCTTTTCATAGCGGGCATCGCGCAAGGGTTTCAGCATTGTGCAAATTTCTTCCGGGTTGTAACCTTGCTGCCATAACTGCCGTTCAATTTCCTCTTCCGATTTTCCTTGTGCCGATAACCGATGCACCACATCAGTTCCGGCTATTGATGTTTCTACCGACATAACCATGCATTTAGTTCAGTAAGCGAAATCGGCAATTAAGGTAAAAGAAATATTCTAATGAAGAAACTACATGGCCACAACTGCCCACATACTCATTCAAAACGTATTACACCTGCGCTAATACCATCTCCTTCCAACCATAAACCGTTTGTATGCTTTTGCTGTGCAGATATTCGGTTAGCTCCTCTCCCGCTCGAGTGTTGGTGAGCATAATAAAATCGCCACCCCATGCTCCGAGCGATTTAATGCAACCCCAATAATCCTGAAAATGCTCGTCCTTTACTTTCATCATTTTTAGAGCAGCACCTACAATATTTTCATGCTCGTTTATCAACTCTTCAAATTCACTAAGCCCATTGCAATTCAATACTAACCCTGTAAGGCGGGTAAGTTCGTTGGCAATGTGCGTTTTATCACTCAGCTTTTCGCGGTAATACTTTATCCCTTCCGATGAAAGTTGCTTTTTGCCGAGATAAGCAAAATAGATGTTTTCAGTAAAAGCAGGTTTCCATTTTATATGTAATGTTTCGGGCGTGTTGTTTTGCAAGGTGTAGAGTATAGGATGATTGGAGCCGGCACAGGCAACATCGTACCCCGAGCCGCCAATGGTTTGCTGCAATAGTTGATACCCATCAACATTTGCCCATTGAGCAATAGTGTAGATAAGCGTTGAACTGGAACCAAGCCCCCATTCATTCGGAAACTCAAGAGATGTTTCTACCGCTACATCCTTTTCACTTTTTAAAAACTCGGGATTCAGTTTTCGTGCTTCGGAAAGCATGGATGACAGCCGGTGCGCTTCGGGCGTATCGGCATTAAGGCAACTGAAATCCTGCTTATCGAAAACCAAATTAAGCCACATTTGCCTGCGGCTGTTAAGTGCTACCCAGTACAAAGTATTATCCGATGAACTCAACTCTTTTACCCGCAAATGCTGCCCGCGTTGGGTAGGCACCGCCAACGCCTGTGCGCCATCCAGCACAAAGTATTCGCCTGTTATCAGCAACTTACCGTGACCATAAAAATGCAGGGCATCTGTTTGAGCAGTAATTCGTAGTTTCATGAGGGCAACAAAAAACCTTTATTTTTTTTAGAAATTCAACTGAAAGCAAAAACTGATGTAGCCGCTTGTTGTATTTCACATTTACACAAAACCTGTTTTTGCCATCACAAAATAAATCGCTTACCTTCGCGTTAAAATTTCAAATAACAGGTTATGAATGCTACTAAGAAAATAATCATGCTTGCCGTTGCTTTCGGCTTTTTGTTTGCTGTGTCATCGTGCAACAAAAATACCTGCCCTACTTACAGCAAGGCAGATGATAAACAAACCGAAGTAAGAGTTTAATCCGCAATTACGGGCGCATTGCAACCGATGCACCGCATAAATTGTGAATGAATGATAATTATCCCTTTGCCGCGGGCAGAGGGATAATTTTTTATAGAGCGGTTGCCTTATTTTCGCCCGCAGAAGTTACAATGAGTAAAAAAGGAAAAGTTTTAGTGGCAATGAGCGGTGGAATTGACTCCACCGTTACCGCTGTAATGTTGCACGAGCAAGGTTACGAAGTTGTGGGCATTACCATGAAAACATGGGACTACGCCACAGCGGGCGGCAGCAAAAAGGAAACCGGCTGCTGTTCGCTCGATTCTATAAACGATGCGAGGCAGGTAGCCGTTGACCTCGGTTTCAGCCATTTTATTATTGATATACGCGAAGAGTTTGGCGATTTTGTTATAAACGATTTTGTAAACGAATACTTGGCGGGCAGAACCCCCAACCCCTGCGTGCTTTGCAACACGCACATTAAATGGGAAGCACTACTGAAACGTGCCGATATGATGGACTGCGAGTTTATTGCCACAGGGCATTACGCACAGTTGCGAAACGAAAACAACCGCTACGTAATTTCGAAAGGCTTGGATGAAAACAAAGACCAGAGTTATGTATTGTGGGGAGTAAGTCAGCAATGTCTGAGCCGCACCATTTTCCCTATGGGTAAGTACCGAAAGCCGCACATTAAACAAATGGCACGCGATATGGGTTATGTGGAACTCGCCAACAAAAACGAGAGCTACGAAATTTGCTTTGTGCCCGATAACGACTATCGCGGTTTTCTGAAACGGAAACATCCTGATTTGGAACAAAAAGTTGATGGAGGAAATTTTGTTGACCTAACCGGAAACGTGATTGGCAAACATCACGGTTATCCGTTTTATACCATCGGGCAGCGCAAAGGATTGGGAACCGCTTTCGGCAAACCAATGTTTGTGGTACAGATAATTCCCGACACTAACACGGTAGTACTAGGCGAAGAAAAAGACCTTGAACGCAACGGCATGTGGGTGGGCAAGCTGAACTTACAGAAATACGAAACCATACCACCTGCCACCAAAGCCATAACCAAAGTGCGCTATAAGCACGATGGCGAATCGAGCCTGCTTACGCAAACCGGTGAGCGCATAAAAGTAGAGTTTATGGCTCCGGTTTCGGCAATTGCCCCTGGGCAGTCAGCCGTGTTTTACGAAGGAGACGATATGCTGGGCGGAGGTATTATTTTTTCTAATTTCAACATTGCATCTAAAAACAATGCACTTGACAGAGAACTTCAACAAGCGTAAAAAAACTTTCACTTTACTTTTAGCAACGCTTCTATTGACTGCGTTTTTTTATTCGTGCAAAAACACTAAAGACGACTTTGTTTTAGATTACCATTACAACTACTACCCTATTGACAGCGGACACTATGTGGTGTACGATGTGGACTCCATTCACTACGCATCGAGCGGGCAGGTTACTTACCGCGACAGCGCCCGCTACCAGTTGCGCGAAATGATTACCGATACATTTTACGACTTGGAAAATCAGCTTTGCTACAAAGTAGAACTTTCGCGCAGAGCTAACAGCAGTTCGCCATGGACATTCGACCGCGTTTGGCATGTTAAGGCAACTAAAGCCAATATTCAGAAAACCGAAGGCGATGTGCGCTTTGTAAAACTCATTTTCCCGCCCAAAGAAAATGCCGAGTGGAACGGCAATATTTATGTGCCCACCACCAATCAGTATTCTGTTTTTCAGGATTGGGAGTATTACTATAAAGATGTGCACCAGCCTTATTCCATCAACGGTTTTAATTTCGACAGCACTGTTACCGTTAGCGAAGTGGACGAAGAAAATGTGATTGAGAAAAAACTACGCAAAGAAGTGTATGCAAAAGGCGTAGGCATGATTTATCAGGAATGGGAAGTTGGCGCCAAGCAAAATGTGCAGGCTAAGTGGGACACCGGTATTCAAAACGGTTTCAGAATACGAATGCGGGTGGCGGAGCACAACTAAACATTCCGCTTTGGCTATTGTTTGAATAATGACTTATGAAATTCGCTCTCCGATTTTTTTTCTCCCTTGTTGTGTTGTTCACTTATGCAACATCTTTTTCGCAGGATAACTACTATTGGGTAAAGTTTACCGATAAGCAAAACAACAATCACACCATTGCCAACCCTTCAACCTTTTTAACTGCTGCTTCTATTGAAAGAAGACAAATACAAAACATTGCGGTTAACGAATCGGACTTACCGATAACCGAAAGTTATATTGACAGCCTTGCGCCTTACATTGTGGAACTAAAACACCGCCTTAAGTGGTTTAACATGGCGGTGGTAAAACTTATCAATGAAACCTATACCGACAGCATCATCAAATTTCCGTTTGTTGATACGCTGGGCAAAATTGAATTTCCCCCATCGCGCGCAACCGATGCCGATAGTAAATTCGAAGAAGTGTACCCGTTGGTTAACCAAAACTATGTTTACCCCAACAAGTATGGCATTGCGTACCATCAGGCAAAAATGCTGAACACCGATTTGCTGCATCAGTTAAATGAACGGGGTAAAGGTGTGCTGGTTGCCGTAATGGATAACGGCTTTGTGAATGTAAACAACATTAAGGGATTCGATTCGGTTCGCAGCCGCATATTGGCTACTTACGATTTTGTAAATAACGAAACCAATGTTTACAACGATGGCGGACATGGCACCAATGTGTTCAGTTGTATTGCCGGAAATATTCCTAATCAGTTTTTAGGCACTGCGCCCGATGCATCGTTCTTTTTACTTACCACCGAAGACAACGGCAGAGAATGGGTGATGGAAGAATACAACTGGGCAGCCGCTGCCGAATGGGCAGATAGTGCCGGAGCAAAAATTTTTACCACCTCGCTGGGCTACACCACTTTTAATGGCGACACGGGCAACCATACCTACAACGATTTAGACGGTAACACCACCATTATTACCCGTGCCGGAAACATGGCTTTCGGCAAAGGCATATTAGTATTGAACAGTGCGGGAAATGAAGGAAGCGCACCATGGCACTACATAAGCGCCCCTGCCGATGGCGACAGCATTTTAGCAGTTGGCGCAGTTGATTCTGCCGAACTGATTGCAGGCTTTAGCGGTAGAGGACCCACCGTAAACGGAAAAATTAAACCCGATGTTTGCGCGCAGGGAGTTAAAAGTGCGGTGCTTACGGTAGGGGGCGATGTGGGCTACAGCGGAGGAACTTCGTTTAGTTGCCCTATTATGGCGGGCAGTGCCGCTTCGCTGTGGGGTGCTTTTCCTGATAAAACTGCCAATGACATTAAAGTGGCAATTATTGTAAGCTGCCCAACGTTTTGGTATCCGGATAATGAATACGGTTACGGCATTCCGAACTTTTACACCGCTTACTGGCTGCTGAAAACCGATTACAACCAAAACATTTTGAAAGTAACCGATGATGTAATTGTGTATCCCAATCCGTTTACCAACGAACTGAACATGATTTTATACGGGGGAAAAGAAGACAAAACACACCTGTTCGAAATTTTTGACATGGCAGGCAGAAAAGTTTTTGAAAAACAAATTTTTATCCGCGACCATACATTCGAATTGCTGCAAGCTGAAGAAGCCCGTAATCTGGCTGCCGGCAAATACATTCTGCGCCTCAACCGCAATAAGAATTATTCGCATGTAATTATTAAGGGGAAGTAACATAGTCATCCGATGACTTGGAGCCATCGGATGACTATCCCTTGGTTGGCGACCCGCACCAACCAAACCAAAGCCATTAAGAGCAGGTTTGCCGTTGGTGAGGGCACACAACCGCGGGTAGTGCAGTTGTGCCCTCCACAAACAAGGTTTTTGAGGGCGAGTTCTTACTCTTGTATATTCGCATTATGCAACTTTACCCGGGCAATATTTATCACATTTACAATCGTGGCAATCAACAACAACAGGTGTTTTTTAATGACGAAAACTACTTGTTTTTTCTCCGCAAAATACGCAAGGAATTATTACCACACTGCGACATACTCGCTTATTGTCTAATGCCTAATCATTTTCATTGGCTGGTTTATGTGAAGTCATCCGATGACTTTAAGTCATCGGATGACTGTATGACCCCGCTATCAAAAGCCATTGCTGTTTTGCTTCGCTCCTATACCCGCGCCATACAAAAGCAACAAAATTTTACCGGCTCGCTCTTTCAGCAGAAAACCAAAGCTGTTGAAATAAAAAGCGAAAATCATATCCTTACCTGCGCTAACTACATTCATCAAAATCCTTTGAAAGCAGGCCTCGTAACAAAAATGGAAGATTGGAGTTATTCTTCCTTTCCGTACTACATCGGCTTGCGAAACGGTACGCTTTGCAACAAGCAATTGTTTTTGGATTGTGCGAATGTGAATGTGCGCGATGATTTTCGGCAACTCAGCTATTCCATAATACCCGATAGCCATTTAAAACAGCTCTTTGGCTTTTCATAGGCATCTGCGTAGCATAGTCATCCGATGACTTGGAGTCATCGGATGACTATGTGCCACCTCACTTTAGGCATAAAAAACTGCTTAAAAGAAGGGGATGGAAAGCCCTGCACATCCGCGTTTTTTCTTTCCTTCGCTGCTGCACTTTAATCATCAACCTACAACATGCTTTTTTTACGTTGCTACGCAAAAGTTACCGATTGGATTTTTGAACTCTTTAATCAGGCGCCTGCTGCCGACTATCGTTTTCTACCGGTTTTCACCTACGGTTTTTGGGTGGCAGTTGGTTTTTTCTCGGCTGCTACACTCGCTACTTTAGAAATGCGGAGAAGAGAAAGGATGGGATTACTGCCGGGCGAAGAAAAAGAAACAACCATAGGCGAAGCGCCCAAACCAAGCGAAACAGCTTTTTATTTCGCTTTCGGCTTTCTAATCTTCTTTAAGTTGGTTGGCATGGTGGTGTATCAACCGCTGTTGAGCACCTATCAGCTTTCATTAAGCAACTATATGCTTTCGCTCACACATGGAAGTTGGATAGCCGGAATTTTAGGCGGAGCCGCATTTGCTTACTACTTCCATTCATCGAAAAAGAAAGAACAACTGCCCAAGCCCGAGGTTAGAAAGATAAAAGTTTATCCGTCCGATAACATGGGCGATTTGGTAGTAATTGCAGCCGTGCTCGGCATATTGGGAGCAGTGTTGTTCAACTTCTTCGAAAGCACCCAAAGCTTCGACAGCTTTTTGCAAGACCCTGTCGGCTTTATTACCAGCGGGCTTTCGGTGTATGGAGGGCTAATATGTGCCGGTGCCGGATTTTGGCTGTATGCGCGCAAAAAGAAAATTCCTTACGGGCATTTTTTCGATTCCATTGCTCCGGGTTTTATGCTTGCCAACGGCATTGGTCGCCTTGGTTGCCAAACAGCGGGTGATGGCGACTGGGGTATTGTAAACCTTGCACCCAAACCCGGATGGTTGCCGCAATGGATGTGGAGCAGCAGCTATGAACACAATATTATTAACGAAGGGGAACTGATTCCAAACTGCATCGAAGAACACTGCTACCGGTTGGCTGAGCCGGTTTATCCCACGCCCATTTACGAGTTTATTATGTGCGCGGCTGTGTTTCTTATACTGTGGAGTTTGCGAAAAAAACTGACCACCATGCCCGGTATGGTGTTCGCGTTGTTTATGGTGTTAATAGGCATACAGCGCTTTGCTATTGAACAATGGAGAGCCGTTTCGGACAGAGAACTGTATCATGTTTTCGGAATGGCATTAAAACAAAGCGAGCTTATCTCCGTCATTCTATTTGTTATAGGAACCGCTTTTACGGTTTACCTTTGGAACCATTACAAAAAACTGTCGCGCACATGAATGTTGATGAAGAAGTAGCCACCGCTAAAAAAGTTGCTCCTCCCGAACCCAAGTATAAGCACTGGCTGTTTGGCAGCGGGTATGCCATGCGTAACAATGCACATTTAGAAGTAGTGCGCTTAGTGGAAGAATGCGGTGAAATTTTTACGCTTACCCTACCCTTTACCCGTATTGTAGTAGCAGCCAAACCCGAATATGCAAGGCATGTGTTGGTAGAGAATAACAAAAACTACCGCAAAAGTTTAGCATACGATATGCTCAAAATACTATTGGGCAACGGACTGCTAACCAGCGAAGGCGACTTTTGGCGTAAACAACGAAGACTCATACAACCGGCTTTCAGTAAACAAAAGTTAGCCGCGCTCACCGCCATGATGGTAAATCGCTCGCAAATGGAAGCAGAGCGCATTGTCGGTTTGGCAAAAACAGGCGAGTACTTTGATGTTACCAACGATATGACCGCGCTTACGCTCGATATTATTTCCGAAGCAATTTTCAGCAGCGGTATTGACGGGCAGGAAGATTTTGTGGCAAAGCAAATTACCCTGCTCAATCAAATGGCAACCGAAAAGTTGAACGCTCCTATTCGCCTGCCCCAAAATTTGCCTACACCGTTCAACATGAAAGAAAAGCGGGTGGTAAAGTCATTGGACGATGTAATTTATTCCATCATCAACAAGCGCAGAAAAGAAGGTGTTTCTAAAAACGATTTGCTTTCGATGCTGTTAGACGTACGCGATGAAGATACCGGTGAAGCCATGGACAACCAACAACTGCGCGATGAGGTAATGACCATTTTTATTGCCGGCAACGAAACCACTGCCAATGCCATGTCGTGGATATTGTACCTGCTTTCGCAAAATCCGGAGCAGGAAGCGCTGATGATGAAAGAGATTGATGAAAAGTTAGATGCAGGAGTAGAACTTACTTTCGAGAACATTATGCAGTTCCAGTACGTGCGTATGGTAATTGACGAAAGCCTTCGCCTTTTTCCGCCTGCATGGATGGTGGGCAGAAGAAACTACGAGGACGATGAAATTGGCGGCTACCATATTCAAAAGGGAACCAATGTGCTTATGCCTATTTGGTATTTCCATCGCAGCGAAAAATTTTGGGACGAGCCGCTGAAATTTAAACCCGAACGCTTTGCTCCTGAAAAACGCAATCAAATTGACCGCTTTGTATATTTTCCCTTTGGCGGTGGACCTCGCCTGTGTATAGGTAACAACTTTGCCCTGCTCGAAATGCAGATAATTCTGATTTCGCTTTACCGCAAATTCCGTTTTGAACTAAAACCCGGTTTTATGGTAGAACCAGAGCCGCTTATTACCCTTCGTCCTAAATACGGTATGGTGATGAAGGCAGTGGAGCGATAATTCTCTTAACTTTCTTTTCCACAACCTACAACGGTCTCTTTACTGACTTCATCTTGTATCATATCATTTTTCTACTTTTAAGCCGTCACTACTAACGACACTTTATGAAAAAACTGTACCTGCGTTCGGCAACATGGTTTGCATCAATGCTGTTTTGCCTATCGTTAATTGCCCAACAATGCGATGTTATTTATGTAACGCCCAACGGCACCGGAAACGGCAGCCGCACCAATCCAACTAACCTCATCAATGGATTAAGCATGGTAACTTCTACCGCCAATCGTTTGTGGTTAGCTGTAGGTGTTTACAACGTAAACAATGAGATATCTTTAGTGAACAACGTAACTATTGAAGGCGGGTTTGACCCCGTTACATGGGTTAAGAGCAATACGCCTGCAACAGTTATTCATCGCACCAACGGCAACCTGCTTCCTCCTCCCGCCAATGCAACAGGTATTTTTATGGGATTGAATGTATCGGGCTTTCGCTTGCAGGATCTAACACTTGAAATGGATATTCCAAATGGCGTAGCATCAACCGCTTATGGAATTTACTTAAATGGATGCAGCAACTACAATATTGTTCGTTGCCATGTTACTTCGGCAGCAGGAACTCCCGGTGCAGCGGGTGTTGCGGGTGCTCCCGGTATTCCAGGTGCCCCGGGTGCCAACGGGTTACCCGGTTGCCACGAAGGCTGTATTCCCAATGGAGGTGCAGGTGGAGCTGGCGGTGGAGGAACCAACAACGGAGGAAATGGCGGCACGGGTGGAAAATGGGCAAATTATGCTCCTGCCAACGGACAGGTAGGCAGTTGCGGAGCAGCCGGTGGTGTAAGAGGAACCGGTCCTTCGTGCGGATGTGGTGTATTCGGCACAAGCCAAAACAATAGTTGCTCCGGAACGGCACCTACAGCCGGACAAGTCGGTACTGCCGGTGCTGCCGGTATTGCGGGTGCAGCCGGTCCGGCAGGCACAGTTTCGTTTCCCGGATATTTTGTTCCGGGCGCGCAAGCCGGCAATGGAACTTCCGGTGTTGACGGATGCGGTGGCGGTGGCGGTGGCGGTGGTGGTGGCAGGCAGCAAAACGGCAACGATGATGTAGGTGGAAGCGGTGGCGGTGGCGGTGGTGGCGGTGGTGGCGGTGGTGGCGGAACCGGAGGCTTTGGCGGTGGCGGTTCGTTTGCTGTATTTCTTTACAATAATGGTGCCGGAGGTAACATTGTTGATTGCAACTTGATAGCCGGACCCGGTGGTGCAGGTGGCACTGGCGGAGCAGGAGCAGCAGGTGGGGCAGGTGGTGCCGGAGGTACGGGTGGTCCGGGCGGTCCTTACATTAGTTGCGGATTTGCAACGGGAGCCTCGGGCGGTGCAGGTGGCGCGGGCGGTGCAGGCGGTGCAGGCGGCAACGGTGCACCGGGCATGAGTCAGGCGCTTTATGTAAACGGCACGGCTCCCAATCAATCAAACATTACATCTGTTCCGGGCAATCCTCCCGTAATTAGTGTTCTTAATTACGGTTGTACCAATGCTGAAGTTGTATTTACCGCACCGTCCTCAGGAAGTTGGAATTTTGGTACAGGCGCTTCTCCCGCAACGGCAACGGGCAGTGGTCCGGTTTCGGTTATGTATGGAACAACAGGGCGAAAAACCATCACCTTTAGCGGTACCACCTTTACCGATTTCGTTGATATTTTCAGTGCACAAGGTGCAAGCAATACTATTACCCATGTAAATAATCCGGCAATAACAGGTTGCCCCGATACGTTTAAAACAACCTTAACGGGCAGTTTATACGAGTGGAATTTTGGACCTTCCGCAATACCACCTATTGCGGTTGGTGCAACTTTGCAAAACGCTCCGGTGGTGTTTACCGCTCCTGGCACCTACACCGTGGTGCTTTGGGTAACCACAGCTTGTTGCGGAAAGGTGAAAGACTCTCTCACTGTTACCGTACAACCAAATACGCTCAACATCAACTTGGCTGCATCTACCAATAATATTTGTGCAGGACAGCCTATTACTTACACAGCAACCCCTTCGGGTTATTTGGCATATTCGTTTATCATCAACAATACACCTATTCAAAATTCTCCTTCCAATACATTTACCACAACGGCACTTAATCCGGGCGATAGTGTAACGGTATTAGGTTTTGATGGCATCTGCTTTACCAATCCGAGCTCTACCCATCATCCTGTAGTTACGCCAATTCCATCAGTAACAGTAAGCAGTTCCGATGCCGATAATACGATTTGCGAGGGCGATGCCATTACTTTTACAGCATCGCCATCCGGCTATGCCACCTACAACTTTTTTGCGAATGGGGTACAGCAACAAACGTCAGTTGCTGACAATTGGAATACTACCGGCTTAACACCGCCTTCGGTAACTGTTCATGCAGTAGCTATAGAAAACGGTTGCTCAAGCCCACCAAGCAACAATATTGTAGTAACGGTAAATCCTACACCAACTCTATCGCTAAGCGCATCGCCAAATCCTTCTTGCGATGGTGATAACGTAACTTTAACTGCAACACCTACAGGTTTAGACAACTACGACTTTACGGTGAATACGGCATCAGTGCAAAATACTTCAAGCAACACCTACTCTTCGGCATTTTTTAATAGTGGCGATGCCGTGCAGGTTTCCGGCTCGCTGAACGGATGCCCGGCAGTACCAAGTTCAACCGTAACCATTACCGTAAACCCGATACCGAGCGTAACACTCAGCAGCAGCGATGCCAACGACTCTATTTGCCAGGGCGATATGGTTACGTTTACTGCAACGCCTTCGGGTATGAACAACTATCAGTTCTTTAATGGAATCTCCTCAGTGCAAAACGGAACCTCATCAACCTTCTCCACTAATCTTCTTTTGCCCGGCAACAGCATTACGGTGGTTGCTACAAACTTGGGATGTGTTAGCCCTCCAAGTAATGCCATAAGTACATTCGTACAGCCCGCTCCTGTAGTAAATGCAGGCAGCGATATGGCTTCGTGTATTGATGCAGGCACTGCTACACTCACAGGCTTCTCCCCTGCAGGTGGTAACTGGACGGGCAACGGTATTACTTCACCAACTGGAACGTTCGACCCTCAAACAGCCGGAGCAGGAACACATTCTTTAGTTTATTCGTACACCGACCCGGCAGTTGGTTGTGCCGGATTAGACAGCATTAATTTTATAGTACATCCGTTACCTCTACCTGTAGTGCAGAGTACTATTGACATTTGCGAAACACAAAGTGCACAACTTACAGCTACGGGTGGAGTAAGCTACGCTTGGAGTCCATCAGCCGATTTAAGTAATGCAAACATTGCTAACCCAATGGCTTCGCCTACACAAGGCACTACTTATACAGTAACTGTTACCGACCAAAACAATTGCAGCAACACCGCCACCACAACAGTTAACGTAAACCCTCGCCCCGATGCTGATTTTTCTTCTACACAAGTGTGTGCAGGTACAGCAACAGTGTTTACCAATCTTACTAATCCTTCAGCGGGCAGTTATGTATGGAATTTCGGAACCGGAGCAACATCTGCCAACAGCAATCCTCAGCACACTTACAATTCCGGAGGCAGTTATCAGGTAACTTTAATTGCACAGTTGGGAAACTGTTATGATACTGTAACTAAAACAACTGTAGTAAATCCTGCTGCCGTAGCGGCATTCGATGCTTCGCCTTTAGAAGCATACAACGAAAGCGGCTCGCCCATCAACTTCCACAACCAATCGCAAAACTCCGACAACTGGCTGTGGGATTTTGGCGACCAAAATACTTCAGTTGTTCAATCGCCTTCGCATGTGTACAGCGAGCCGGGGGTTTACACTGTAACCTTAATAGCAAGTAACCAGTTTGGTTGCAGCGATACCGCAACGCGTACCGACTACATCAAAATCAATCAACTGCCCAAGGCATTTATCCCGAATGCCTTTTCGCCTAATGGTGACGGCAACAACGATGTGCTGTTTGTATTTACACAGGGCACTAAATATTTTGAATGGAAGATTTTTAACCGCTGGGGCGAAAAGGTTTTCCAAACCGGTAACAGCAACGAAGGCTGGAATGGAAGATATCAGGATAAAGAAGCGCAGCCCGGAGTTTACACCTACTACCTTAACGTAGTGTTTGACGATAACACTTCGAGGGTAATTAAAGGCGGGGTTACGTTGTTTAGATAATAGTTGTTTGCATCAGATTAACCGCACGCAGCATAGTTAGAACCAATCGGGGGCATAGAGAATTGGCAATTGTTTGTTGCTAATTGCCGCCTGCATTCCTACCTTTCGTTTCAAATTGCTGCCATGAACCGAAAATCGTTTTTAAAGCGAACCGCTTTAGCTACTGCGGGGATTTCGCTGCTTGACTGGATGAAACCCTCCGAAGCCGAGGCTTTTCAATTTCATTTGAATCGCCTTGAAGGTAAGGAGCCGCAACAAGTAGCAAGCGATGAAGATTTCTGGCATTTTATACGGCAGCAGTACACAACTTCTCCCAACATTATTAACCTAAACAATGGCGGAGTTAGTCCGCAGCCGAAGCCTGTGCAGGAAGCGCACATACGCAATTATCAGTACTGCAACGAAGCGCCCTCGTACTACATGTGGCGCATTTTAGACCAGGGGCGCGAACCCTTGCGCGAGCGCATCGCCAAACTTGCCGGAGTTTCGCCTCTCGAAATTGCGATTAACCGCAACACCACCGAAGGTTTAAATACCATCATTTTCGGATTAAACCTGAAAGCAGGCGATGAAGTAGTGCTGTGCAAATACGATTACCCCAACATGATGAACGCATGGAAGCAGCGCGAAAAACGCGATGGCATTAAACTGAATTGGGTGGATTTGCAGTTGCCGGAAGAAAACGATGAAGCCATTATAAAGAAGTATGAAGCCGCTATCACCCCACGCACTAAAATTGTGCATGTAACCCACATGATAAACTGGACAGGGCAAGTACTCCCAGCCCGTAAAATTGCCGACATGGCGCACAAAAAAGGCTGCGAAGTTATTGTGGATGGCTCGCACAGTTTCGCCCACCTTACTTACAGTATTACCGACCTTGACTGCGATTATTATGCAACATCGTTACACAAATGGCTATGTGCTCCTTTCGGCACGGGGTTTATGTTTATCAAGAAAGATAAGATTAAGAATGTGTGGGCGTTACTTTCTGCCCCAATTCCCGATGCTGACAACATTGGTAAGTTCGAAGCCATAGGCACCCGTTCGTTTGCTGCTGAAATGGCTATTGGCAACGCCATAGATTTTCAGTTGCTGATTGGTAACGAACGCAAGGAAGCGCGCCTCCGCTATTTGAAAAATTACTGGTGCGAAAAAGTAAAGCATTTGCCAAAAGTGAAACTCTACACTTCGCTGCAACCGGCTTACAGTTGCGCCATTGCCACCATAGGAATTGATGGAATAAAAGGCGGAGAACTGTCGAACGCACTTTTCGAGAAAGCAAAAATTCATACTACCGGCATTGAACACGAAGCGGTAAACGGAGCACGCATTACTCCGCATGTTTACACCACTACCGAGGATTTGGATAAATTGATTGACACCATAAAAACTATACTTTAGTTATTTGCAAATATGTTTGTTTGGGCATAACGATATTGATTTTATTAGCATTTCGTCCACAAAATTCAGTTTAAAAGTAGCTACAAATAGCTTTTAACCTGTTTTGTTCATAAAAAGTTGGTTTTATTTTTCGGTTTGCGTTGTTTAAAACTACTTTTGCGCCCGAAAAAACAAACAACACTATGGGCAGCGCACGCAAAACAGCCATCCAAACCGTAATTAACCGCGAAGTGGTTAAACCCCGCTTAGAAGGCGGAAAAGTTTCCGAGTATTTCAGTTCAAATGTATTTACCGATGATGCCATGCGGCATTATTTATCGGAAGAAGCTTACAAGGCAGTGAAGACTGCGATTAAAGAAGGCACCAAAATTAGCCGCGAAATGGCAGATGCCGTTGCTGCCGGAATGAAAGCATGGGCAATTGATAAAGGAGCAAACAGCTATACACACTGGTTTCAACCATTAACCGGTTTAACTGCCGAAAAGCACGATATGTTTTTTATGCCTACCATTGATGGTAAAGGCGTAGAAAAATTCAGTGGCGATGCGTTGGTGCAACAAGAACCGGATGCTTCTTCTTTTCCGAGCGGTGGCATTCGCGCCACTTTCGAAGCACGCGGATACACAGCATGGGACCCCGGTTCGCCTGCCTTTATTATGGAAATTGGCGATGGCAAAACACTTTGTATTCCCACCATTTTTATTTCGTACACAGGTGAGTCGCTGGACTATAAAGCACCATTATTAAAGTCATCGCACTTTTTGGAGCAAGCTGCATTGCCGGTTGTTCATTTGTTTGATAAAGATGCTACTAAAGTTACCGCCACACTTGGTTGGGAGCAAGAATACTTTTTGATTGATGAAGCGCTTTTCTATCAGCGTCCGGACTTGATGTTTGCCGGAAGAACATTGCTTGGCGCGGCTCCGCAAAAAGGGCAACAGTTCGAAGACCACTACTTTGGTTCCATTCCCGAAAGAGTGTATGCATACATGCTGGATTTGGAAACCGAATGCCACAAACTGGGCATTCCGGTTCGCACACGCCACAACGAAGTTGCCCCTGCACAGTTTGAATGTGCGCCTATGTTCGAAGAAGTGAACGTTGCGGTTGACCACAACTCGCTATTGATGGATTTAATGGAGCGCGTTGCCCGCAGGCATAAGCTTCGCGTGCTCTTGCACGAAAAGCCTTTTGCCGGAATTAACGGAAGCGGAAAGCACAACAACTGGAGTATGAGTACCGATACCGGTAAAAATCTTCTTTCTCCGGGCAAAACACCTAAAAACAATATTCTGTTCCTTACCTTTTTTGTAAACGTAATTAAAGCGGTTAGCGAATATGCCGATTTGTTACGCGCCTCTATTGCATCGGCTAACAACGACCACCGCTTAGGTGCCAACGAAGCGCCTCCTGCAATTATTTCGGTGTTCACCGGTTCATACATGGCAGATGTGTTAAACGAAATTGAAAAGCGTGTTGCCAAAGGAAAATACGATGAATTAACCAATGCCAACCTAAAATTGGACATCCACAACAAAATTCCGGATGTGATGCTGGATAACACCGACCGTAACAGAACATCGCCTTTTGCTTTTACAGGTAATAAGTTTGAGTTCCGTGCAGTGGGTTCTTCTGCCAACTGTGCCAAGCCTATGACGGTGATGAACGCTATTGTAGGAAAGCAATTGCTCAACTTTAAAGCAGAAATTGATAAGTTGACAAAAGATGGCGAAACTAAAGAAGGCGCCATTATGCGGGTGCTTCGCCAGTACATTACCGACAGTAAAAAGGTATTGTTTGAGGGCGATGGCTACAGCGAAGCATGGGAAAAAGAGGCTAAAAAACGCGGCTTAAGCAATGTGAAAACTACTCCCTATGCGCTTGATTTCTATAATTCAAAAGGAGCCAAGGAGGTGTTAGTAGCCACAGGTATTTATAGCGCCCGCGAGTTAGAGGCAAGGGTAGATATTCTGCACCATAACTACAGTTTAAAAATTGATACAGAGGCAAGCCTATTGGCTGACATTGCGATAAGCAAAATAATTCCTGCCGGGGTTGAGTATATGAATACACTCATTACAAATATTAAAGGCTTAAAAGAAGCCGGTGTAGCTGCCAATGCCGCTAAAGCACAAAAAGCAATTGTTACTGAGGTGGCAGAGCTGGTAAATTCTATTAAAGATACCACCGACAAACTTTTAGCAGCTAAAGAAAAGGCGCATAACGGAAAGAGCAATGCCGATATTTCGAAAGCCTATTGCGATAAAGTAAAACCGCTTATGGATGAGTTGCGTTCGCAAATTGATACCCTTGAAGCAGTAGTAGACGATAATGTTTGGCCACTGCCTAAATACCGCGAAATGCTTTTTATCCGATAATACAACCACCCTAACCCAATGCTCAAAAAGACCTCTGCAAATGAGGTCTTTTTGTTTTGGGGAAAAATCAATCCCTCCCCTCCCCTGCCCTTTATTCTCCATTATCCACAGCGGGCGGTTTAATAGTGCAGTGTTGTTTATGGTTAATGCTGAACACATTTGCCATACTAAAACCTGCATAACGCACGTTTATTTAAAAACCATTCAAATGTTGTTACTACAAATTGCAACCGATAGCCCCACCGCAGCCGCAACAACCGAACAAACAATGAGTTTGTTGGATTTACTGATGAAAGGCGGATGGGTAATGATTCCTATAGCCTTTATGTCGGTAGTGGCAGTTTACCTTATGGTAGAACGCTTTATCACCATCAGCCGCGCATCGAAAGTTGATACCGGCTTTATGGCAAACATTAAAAGCATGTTGCTTGACGGAAAAACCGATGCCGCTTTAAGCCTTTGCCGCAGCAGCAATACGCCTATTGCCCGCTTATTGGAAAAAGGCATAAAACGCCTTGGCAAACCAATTAAAGAAATTGAAAGTGCCGTAGAGAACACCGGCAAACTCGAAATCTACAAACTCGAAAAAAATCTTTCTTATTTAGGAATTATTGCCGGCATTGCTCCCATGTTCGGTTTTATAGGAACCATCAGCGGGGTTATCCGCATTTTCTACAACATATCGCTGGCTGATAACATCAGTATTAGTTTGATTGCGGGAGGGCTTTACGAAAAAATGATTACCTCGGCTGCCGGTTTATTGGTGGGTATTATTGCGCACATAGCATTTCATTATCTGAATGCCATGATTGACCGCGTAAGCTTTCAGTTAGAAAGCACTACCGTTGAATTTATTGACCTTATTCAGGAACCTACCAAATAAGCGCTATGCAGTTACGAAGAAAAAGCAGGATGAGTTCGGAAGTGAGTACCCACTCGCTTAACGATATCATGTTCTTCCTAATGTTGTTCTTTCTGATAATGAGTACCATGGTAGCTCCATCGGTTATTAAAATTAACCTGCCAAAAACCAATGCAGGCAAAGCCGTAAGCAAACAAAGCATTGTGCTGGCAGTAGATTCAAACATGAACTACTACCTTAACAACAAACAAATAGAGTTTCAGGATATTGAACCGCAACTTACAACGCTTATTCAGGGCGATACCGCCAACGAGTCAACCATTGTGTTGCAGGCAAGCAGAAAAATTACCGTGCAGGATTTAGTAGATGTAATGAGTGTTGGCAGCAAACTGAAAATGAAAATGGTGTTGGCAACAACAAATAAATGAGAAAGTAAATTCCAAATCCGAAATTCTAATCGGTTTAATATTCGAATTTGAAGTTGGCCCTTGTGGAAAACAAACCTAAACCGCATTTTAAGCAATAACTGACACAGCAGCATGTTTGCCACAGCATTCGATAACGAAGAAAAAGCATTTCGCACCCGCAAGAATACCACTGCAGGGGTAATTACCCTTCTTGTACATGCGCTTATTCTGCTTGCCTTGCTTTTCAGCATTCTTCGCACTCCCATTCCGCCTTTCGAAGATATGGGCGGAGGTATGGCAGTTAACTTCGGTTTCGATGAAGCAGGAACTGGCGAAACACAACCTTTCAGCTATAATCCGGGACCAATGGAGTCAAGTCCTTCTGCCGGAAAAACAAGCACTGCCAACAGCAGCCCCGAGGAAGTATTGGCACAGGAAAACGGTGAAGAAGATGTAGTAGTACCTAAGGTGGAAGAAAAACCTAAAACAAAACCTAAGGCAGAAACGGTTTACAAACCCAATCAGAAAACTACTGCCACTACGGTAACTTCTAATCAGAATACAAAAACAGAGAATCCGAATCCACAGCCAACTGCCAATCCTGATGCCATGTTTACCAAAGGGGCTTACGGCAAACCCAACAACAGCAAAGGCGATGGAACCGGTGGCGGGCAAGGCGATCAGGGCAAACCCACGGGCGACCCTAACTCTACCAACTACTTAGGCGATGGCGATGGTAACGGCAACGGACCCGGTAAAGGCGATGGCAGTGGTTATAGTTTATCGGGAAGAAAAAAAGTGAGCATTCCTGCTCCGCAAAGCTGTTCTACACAAGGTAAAGTAGTTATAAAAATTAAAGTGGACAGAAGCGGCAAAGTAGTTACTGCCGATTTTGAACGCTTTAAGTCAACCGTGTTTGACGACTGCAACATCAATAATGCGCGTTCCGCTGCCCTAAAAGCCACCTTTAATCCCGATTCGAATGCCGAAGAGTTTCAGACTGGGACTATTACTTATATCTATAAGGTGAATTAAACCGGTTGGACTAGCTTTAGACGAGCGTATGTTCTACTCTAAGTCAACTTATGACTTAGCACAACAAGTACATCATTCTCTATTTCGAGAATACCCAAAGCAGAACAGTGTACCGAAAAGAAAAACGGAGCCTTGCGGCTCCGCTTTCTATTTTATGTACATTTACACATTCTACTTTTTCAAAAAGTGGAACGTTTTTCCTTTCCTAAAAAAACGCCTTCCCTTTGTTCGCCTTTTTGCCAATGCCGTCCCACTTAACAGCGAGGGTGGCTTCGTGTGTCATTAATCCGCGGGTGCTGCGCGTAAGCGCTGAGTTGCCGAAATCGTAGCTGTAATGTAAATTAAAATAGCGGTATTCAAAACCTGCCTGCACCACAAAAGCATCTTTCTCTTTAAACCAACTGCCCACTACTATGTTTCCGGCTTTCTCAATTTTGTACGCCAGTAAAAAGCCGGCTGTAAGTTGCTTAAACTGCCCTTGCAAGTTGTAAATAAACACAGGTGTAAAATCAACCCGCTTGCCCATTACCTTCACGCCCGCCTGAAAATTATAGCGGCTCGGCAACTTGCTGCTTCCTCCGGTAAACGAAAGGTTGGGTTGATTCAAATGATAACCTGCCACGCCTGCAAATACCTGCACGGGAGCTTTCTCAGGCGTAAAATGCCACATTACGCCAAAGCCAACGTCCACATTGGCTCTGCTGCCCTGCGGGTTTTCTCCGGTGGGGTTGTTTTCGTTAAACGCACCCCACACATATTGCTCGTCAAAGGTTTGGTCGTTCCAGTTAATGGAATGGTTTACTACCCCCACATTTAACGATGCCGCCACTAAGTTGGCGGGGTTAATGCGTAAGCCGTAACCAAACGAAAGGTTGCCGTACGTGCGCTTAAATGCTCCGGCTTTTTCGTGGTGCACGTTCACGCCAAAGTCGAGCCGCGAACTGCCCACCGAATCTTTCTTCGATTTCAAAAATACCGGGCATAGCAGCGAGCCGGCATAGCTCTGATAGCCCTTGTTGATGTTGCCCCATTGGTTGCGGTAATTAAAAATTACGCGCAGGTCGTTGGTAAGCACCATCATACTGGGGTTTACCACCAGCGGATTGTTTACCGGCTGCGAAAAACGAACATCCTGTGCCTGCATAAGCGAATAAGCAACCAACATGGCAGTGCTTAGTAATAATTTCCCTGCTCTGTTCATAACTGTAGATTTTATGTGGTTTAATATAGGGTTCATGGTTTCTTGGTTTTAGCGAATCAGGTTTACCAATCCCTTCTCATCAATTTTTTCTCCGTTTTCCAGCACACCGTTCAGCTTATACACATAAGCATCAGCCGGCACATCATCGTTGCTGAACTGGTTTTTACCGTCCCAGCCGGTGTTAATGTTTTTGGTAACAAAAATCAATTCACCGTAGCGGTTAAATATGGAGAACTGGAATGTTTTAAAACCTCCTCCGCGCACATAAAGCACATCGTTATGTCCGTTGCCATCGGGTGTAAAGGCACTTGGCAACCACCAGGGCGTAGCAAAGTTGATAACCACAATGCGAACCGTATCGGTGTTGCTGCATCCAAACAGGTCGGTTACCGTCAGCACATAGTCAGTGGTGCTGTCGGGGCTGGCAACGGGGTTAAACAGGTTGGCGTTGCTCAAACCTTCGGCAGGGCTCCAGTTAAACTGAATACCGCCTGTTCCCACCAACTGCACAAATCCGCCTGAGGTTATAGTATCGTCTTTTCCGGCATCGGCAGTCGGCAACGGATTTACAATCACAGTTACTTCATCGGTAACCGCATCGCAACCGGTGGTGTCGGTTACCACCAGTGTGTAAGTCGTGGTAACACTTGGCGAGGCAACCGGATTAGGCGAAGTGGTGCTGCTCAATCCATCGGGTGGCGACCATTGGTAGAATTGTCCTTCCACCAAGCCTGCGCCTATCTGTACACTTTCGTTGGCGCATATCTGCACATCCACGCCCGCATTCGCAATTAAAGGAGGCAGCATGGTTACCACCACCACATCGGTGTTCGTACATCCGGTGGCGGTGTTTACTACGGTAACAATGTAATTGGTAACCGGAGCTACCGGGCTGGCAATCGGGTTGCTTACAAACGGATTATCCAACGTTGATGAAGGGAACCATGTGTACGTATTGCCTGCCACAGCCGTGGTGCCCAACTGCACACTGCGGTTGGCGCAAATAGTGGTATCTAATCCGGCAAAGGCCCCTGGGAGTGAGTTAATAACTATAGACTGTGTATCGGTAGTGGTGCAATTCGCATCCGAAATACTGAACGTAATCAGTTTGGTTCCTCCGGTGCTGTACAACACACCATTCGGGTTTTGTGCATTCGATGTAGGCGGATTAGCTCCCTCGCCTAAATCCCAGCTATACGACCAGTGGCTGCCGGTGCTGCCGGTATTGGTAAAGTTAATACCTACATTGGCGCACTGCGGGGCATTGGAAGTAAACGTAGCTGTTGGCGATTGATGAATAACAATAGTGCCCGTAGCAGTAGTAGCGCACGAAGTATTGCTGTTGGTAATGGTCAGCGTAATATTCTTAACCCCTGCGGTTGAATACACCACATCCTGCGGATGCTGGTCGGTAGAGTTGGCGGGTGCTGCGCCTGTTCCGAAGGTCCAGAACCACGTTACACCCGTTTGCGAACCAATATTGGTAAAGTTAACCGGCAAGCCCGTGCACTGTGGAGCCGTAGAAGTAAAATCGGCACGCGGGGTTTCTAATATGGTAATGGTTTGTGTGGAAGTGTTGTTACAGTATTGGTCGGCAATGGTAAGCGTTACCGTTTTTACGCCTGATGAACTGTATAGAATGCCGGTGGGGTTTTCAGCCGTTGAAACCGATGGCGAAGCACCCAATCCGAAATTCCATGAGTATGACCAACTGCTGCCGGTGTTGCCGGTGTTCACAAAATCAATTCCCACGTTGGCACACTGCGGTGCGTTCGAAGTAAACGTTGCCACAGGGGTTTGATGAATGGTAAATGTTCCGGTAGCCGATGAAGAGCATCCGCTGTTAATGTCGGTAGTAGTAAGTGTTACCGTTTTAACTCCTGCCGTAGCGTAAACAACATTAGCAGGGTCTTGCGCGGTTGAAGTAGCAGGGTTGGCATCTAAGCCCAAACTCCAACTCCAGGTTACATCGGTCAGCGTTCCGGTGTTTTTAAAGTCAACTCCCAAGCCGGTGCAGGTAGGTGCGGTATGAGCAAAACTTGCTGTTGGAGTTGAACTGATGGTAATGGTTTGGGTAGCGGTGTTCGTACAATTTTGGTCGGAAATAGTAAACGTTACTGTTTTGCTTCCTGCCGAAGAATACAACACGCCTGTTGGGCTTTCTGCCGTAGAAGTAGCAGGCAAAGCCCCCACGCCAAAATTCCAGAAGTACGACCAGTTACTGCCTGTGCTTCCGGTATTAGTAAAGTTGATAGCCGTATTGGCACACTGCGGAGCGTTGGAAGTAAACGATGCCGTTGGCGATTGATGGATGTTGATGGTAACTGTTGCCGTTACGCTGCAACCCGAAACCGTATCAGTAGCAGTAAGTGTTACGGTTTTTAAACCTGCAGTGGAATAAACCACAGAAGGAGCAATTTGGTCGGTTGAAGTGGCAGGCGATGCATCGGTTCCAAAATTCCAACTCCAGATAGTGTTGGCAGTACCGGTGCTCGTATTCTCAAAGTTTACAGGCAAGCCGGTGCACTGCGGTGCGGTAGAAATAAATCCTACCACCGGAGTTGGGGTAATGGTAATGGTTTGCGTAGCCGTATTCGTACAATTTTGGTCGGAAATAGTAAAGGTTACTGTTTTAACTCCCGAAGTGCTGTACGTTATGCCTGTAGGATTTTCAGCCGTTGAAACTGCCGGAGCAGCGCCCTCGCCAAAGTTCCATGAGTACGACCAGTTAACACCTGTGCTGCCGGTGTTCGTAAAACTTACTGCCGTGTTGGTGCACTGCGGTGCATCCGACACAAACGAAGCTGTCGGGCTTAAATAAACAGTAATTACGTTGAATGTAGTTGCCGAACATCCTGTTACCGTATCGGTAGCGGTAAGCGTTATTGCTTTCATGCCCGCAGTAGAGTAAACTATACCTTGCGGATGTTGGTCGTTCGATTGTTGCGGGGTAGCGCCTGTATCAAAGTCCCAGGTCCAAACAGTGTTGGTGGTGCTGCCTGTGTTGCCGAAGTTAACAGGCAAGCCGGTGCACTTAGGCGCATCGCTTACAAAACTTACGGTAGGGGTGGCATCAATGGCAATGGTTTGCACGGCAGTGTTCGAGCAATTTTGGTCGGAAATAGTAAACGTTACTGTTTTAGTTCCCGATGAAGCATACATTACTCCGCTTGGATTTTCGGCAGTAGAAACAGCCGGATTGGCTCCTACACCAAAACTCCACGCGTATTGCCAGTTGCTGCCGGTGGTGCCGGTATTGGTAAAGTCAATAGCTACGCTAGAGCACTGTGGTGCGTTCGAAGTAAACGAAGCCGTAGGGCTTTGGTTAATAGTAAACGTTGCTGTAGCTGTTACCGAACAGCCGCTCGCAGTATCGGTTGTAATCAACGTTACGGTTTTGGTTCCTGCGGTTGCATAAACAACTCCCGTTGGGTCTTGGTCAGTAGAAGTTGCCGGTGTAGCGCCCGCGCCAAAATCCCAAGCCCATGTTACATTGCTCAGGGTACCGGTGTTGGTAAAATCAACTGCTAAGCCCGTGCACTTAGGCGCTGTGGAAACAAACGAAGCCACAGGGGTTGAACTCACCGTGATGGTTTGTACCGCAGTGCTTACGCAATGCACATCCGAAATAGTAAAGGTTACTGTTTTAGTTCCCGAAGAAGCGTAAGTAACTCCGCTCGGATTCTCTGTGTTTGAAGTGCCCGGTGTAGCGCCCGAGCCGAATGTCCATGTGTATGTCCAGCTTCCGCCTGTTGTACCAGTATTGGTAAAGTCGAATGCTGAAGTGCTGCACTGCGGAGCATTCGAAGTAAACGAAGCCGATGGGCTTTGATAAATGTTGAATGTTTGTGTAGCCACCGAAACACAACGGCTGATAGTATCGGTAGCGGTAAGTGTAACCACCTTAGCGCCCGGAGTGGTATAAACCACACTGCCCGGCTGCTCATCTTCCGAAGTTATCGGTTGTGCACCATTACCGAAATCCCACAGCCAGGTTACATCGGCATTAGGTGCATAGCCTGTATTGGTAAACTCCACTCCCACTCCAGTACACTGCGGTGCGGTAGAAATAAAGCTCGCAATCGGACTTTCGTAAATGTGAATGGTTTGTGTGCTGCTGCTCGAGCAGAAAGCATTCGCAATAGTGAAGGTTACTGTTTTATCGCCCGAAGTGGTATAAACTACCGAAGGGTTTTCGGAAGCCGATGAAGGAGGATTAGCACCTGTTCCGAAACTCCAGATGTATGTCCATCCTCCGCCTGTTGTGCCGGTGTTGGTAAAGTCAACCGGAGCATTGGGGCACTGCGGAGCAGTTGAACTAAACGAAGCGCTTGGCGCCTGATTGATGTTGATGTTAATGCTTTGCGTTACCGAGCAGCCGGTGTTGGTATTGGTAGCTGTTAAGGTTACAGTTTTCAATCCGCCCGATGAGTAAACAACACCCGTTGGATTTTGTACGGTGGAAGTGGCAGGTGTTGCATCTGCACCAAAATCCCACAACCATGTTACATCGGTAGTTGTTCCGCTGTTTGTAAAATCTACTGCTGCACCGGTACACTTAGGGGCAGTGGTGGAAATATTCACCTTGGGGGTTTCATCTACAACAATTGACTGTGTTTGTGTGCGCGTACAGTTTTGGTCGGCAACGGTAAAGGTTACCGTTTTGGTTCCACCGGTGCTGTAGGTAACATCCGTAGGGTTTTCGGCAGTAGAGGTTGCCGGATTAGCGCCCGAACCAAAACTCCAGGCGTACGACCAATTGCTTCCCGTGCTGCCTACATTGGTAAAGTCAATTCCATCGGCAGAGCACTGTGGAGCATTAGAAACAAATGCTGCGGTGGGCGATTGATAAATGTTGAAGTTCTGCGTAGCCGCAGCAAAGCATCCGTTGCTGGTGTCGGTTGCAGTAAGCGTAACCGTTTTTGAACCTGCCGTAAAGTAAACCACCGAACCCGGCTGCGGCATATTGGAAGTAGCCGGATTAGCTCCCGCGCCAAAACTCCAAGCCCATTCGGTATTTACCGTTCCGGTTCCGGTATTGGTAAAGGTAACAGGCAGGTCGGTACAAGCAGGCGCTGTTGAATTGAAACTGGCTGTTGGTGCAGCGTTTATTACAATGTTCTGATTGGCTTCTGCCACACAGTAAAATTCGTTGGTAATGGTAAGTGTTACTGTTTTGTTGCCCGCACTTGAATAAGTAACTCCCTGCGGATTTTCCGAAGTGGCTCCTGCGGGGTTGGCATCTGTACCAAAGTTCCATACATAAGTAAAGCCGGCACCGGTGCTGCCTGTGTTGGTAAAGTCAACTGTATTGTTGGCGCAAACAGGTGCGGTAGAAGTAAACGATGCCACCGGTGTAGGATTGATGGTAATAATGTGTTGAATGGTTTCTTCCAAACCGCAGGCGGCTACGGTAACGGTATGCGTTACAATTTTTGCGCCCGGGGTTGAGTAAACTATGTTGGTTGGGTTTTCCAGTGTAGAAGTTGCCGGAGTAGCCCCTGCACCAAAATTCCAGTAATGCGAAGCACCGCTTCCCGAACTTCCAATATTGTAGAAATTCTCACCGTGTCCAACACAACCTCCGTCACCGTTCATCGGTACCGATGAAGTAAAGTCGGCACCCACCACTCCTACATCCACTGTTTTAGTAGTGGTGTTTATACATCCACCGCTGTTTACTGTCAGCATTACGGTTTTAGTGCCGAGTGTATCGTACGTAACAGGTGGAGGGGTGGCAGAATTATCGGTTGCCGGAGTAGCGCCCGGACCAAAATCCCAAAAGTAAGTTTGAATATTTCCGGTGCTTAAATCAGTAAACGTAACAATGCCCGGAGGGAAACAAACAGGCGCATCGGAAGTAAAGTCGGCAAATGGTGTTCCGGTTATCTCAATAGTTTGCGAAGCCGAAACCACGCAGCCCGGAGTGGTAAGGGTAAGCGTTACTGTTTTTGTTCCTCCGGTTGAATAAATAATTCCCGAAGGATTTTCGAGTGTAGAGGTTGGAGGGGTAGCGCCTGCACCAAAATCCCAGAAATAAGCATCGGCTCCGGTGGTTCCGGTATTATTAAAGTTAACGGGTAAACCTGCACATACCGGTGCATTGGAAGTAAACGTAATAGTAGGCAGCGGGCTTACTACTACATCAATAGTAGCAGTATCGCTTACGCAACCGTTTACAATAGCAACTACGGTATAAGTTCCCGCTGCGGAGAGTGTAACATTGGTAATAACCGGATTCTGATCGTTGTTCGGGAAACCAATCGGGTCGGTCCATAAATAAGTAGCGTTAGGAATAGTATTGGCAGTTAACAACAATGTTCCTCCTTCGCAAACGGGGCTGTTGCTGCCGGGTATAGGAGCCGGTGGATTTTCATACACTTCCACCTCTACTGTTGCCGGAGCGCTGGTGCAACCATCTACCGTTACCACTACTGCATAAGTTCCTGCATCGGCTAAAGTGGCATTGGCTATAGAAGGATTTTGAAGGTTCGATGCAAACGGGTCGGGTCCTGTCCATGCATACGTAGCGTTTGCTACGGTGCTTGCTGTGAGTTGTATAGTTCCGTTTTCGCAAACAGGACTGTTGCTGCCTGCCACTGGCGGGTCGGGAATAGGGTAAACTATTACCACCACACTACCCTGCGGACTCACGCATCCGTTTACGCTTGCGGTAACCAAGTACGCGCCCGAAGCAGCTGTAGTAGCATTGCTGATTACCGGATTTTGCACTTGCGAAATAAATCCGTTTGGTCCTGTCCATGTGTAAATAGCATCGGGAACCAAACTGGCAGATAAACTAATGGTTCCTCCTTCGCAAAGCGGGCTGTTGCTTCCGGCAGTTGGTGCCGGAGGAATAGCATACACAATAGCATTGGTGGTGGCGGGTTGCGAACTGCTGCAACCAGCGGCTGTAGCAACCACCGAGTAAGTTCCCGTTGCCGCAGCCGTAGCACCAGCTATCACAGGATTTTGCTGATTGGAAGTAAAGCCGTTTGGTCCTGTCCAACTGTAAGTAGCTCCTGCAAAAGTAGAGGCAGCTAACTCAAGATTAGCGCCAGCACAAATGGGTCCGTTGTTACTTGCGGTAATAGCCGGAATCGGATTTACCACCACATTAGTAGTAGCTGCCGAACTGCTCGAACACCCGCTGATGGTTGCCACCACCGAGTAGGTGCCCGACTGCGAAGTGGTAGCATTGGTAATTACCGGGTTTTGCAAATTGGAAGTAAACCCGTTTGGTCCTGTCCATGCATAATCTGCACCTTGTATTGCACTTGCCGTAAGGTTAATGGTTTGCCCTGCACAAATTGGGGTGTTATTTCCTGCCACAGGGGGAACAGTTGTAACCACCTGCACAGTGGTAGTTGCCGGTGTATTGCTCGAACAGTTGCTGGCAGTTGAGGTAACCGAATAGGTTCCTGACATACCCAATGTTGCATTGCTGATGGTTGGGTTTTGGAGGCTTGATGTAAAACCGTTGGGCCCCGTCCAGCTATAAGTTGCTCCGGGGAAAGTAGTTGCACTTAGTTCAATAATTCCTCCTTCACAAACGGGAGTGTTGCTGCTGGCGGTTACTCCGGGTATCGGGTTTACCGTTACTTGTACCGAATCAGGTTCGCTGTCGGTGCAGCCCGTTACACTGGCTATTACATAATAAGTGCCCGAAGCAGCCGTAGTAGCATTGGATATAGAAGGGTTTTGTGTACTCGAGAAAAAGCCGTTAGGGCCTGTCCATGTGTACGATGCTCCGCCAACCGTAGATGCGGTTAAGTTCAAAGTGGCTCCGGCACAAATAGGGCTGTTGCTACCAGCCACAGGCGAAGGAATAGGATTGATAACCACATTGGTGGAAGAAGGCTGTCCTACACAACCGTTGGCAGAAATGGTAACCGTATAGGTGCCCGCATCGCTCAACTGAGCGTTCGATATGCTGATGTTCTGCTGGGTTGAAGTAAATCCGTTGGGTCCGCTCCAACTGTAAGTGGCATTGGGAAACGAAGTAGCCGAAATTACCAACGTAGCTCCCAAACAAATAGGACTATTGTTACTTGCAGTGGTAGTTGGTATGGGGTTGACTACCACCTGCGTACTACCGGGTGTGCTGGTACATCCGAGTTCGGTTTGCGTAACGTTGTAAGTCCCCGATGCATTTGTTCCGGCATTAGAAATAGTTGGGTTTTGCTGGCTTGATGTAAAATTGTTTGGTCCCGTCCAACTGAACGTAGAGTTACCGGAACCGGTTGCCGATAAGTTCAAATTGCTGCCTGCACACAAGGGGCTGTTGCTCGAAGCCACCGGTGCCGCAGGAATAGGATTAACTACTGCCTGCACCGTTGCCGGTAAACTTGAACAATTTAAAGCCGTAGCAACTACTTGGTACGTTCCTGTGGCGGCAGTAGTAGCATTCGGTATTGATGGATTCTGCAAACTTGAAGTAAAGTTGTTTGGTCCCGTCCAGCTATACGTGGCGCCTTGAACAGTAGATGCTGTTAAGGTTAAAGTAGAGCCTTCGCAAATGGGGCTGTTGCTGCCGGCATTTGGAGTAGCAGGAATAGGATTAACCACCACCTGTGTGGTTCCCGGTGCGCTGGTGCAACCCAACTCGGTTTGTGTAACTGAGTAAGTGCCCGATGCCGCAGTGGTTACTCCGCTTATCGAAGGGTTTTGTTGTGAGGAAGTAAAATTGTTTGGTCCCGTCCAACTGAAAGTGGAGTTGCCCGTGCCGGTTGCCGATAAATTTAAGGTTGCACCCGCACATAAAGGGCTGTTGCTCGAAGCTACAGGCGCAGGCGGCAAAGGATTAACCGTTACCTGCACCGTTGCCGGCTGGCTGGGGCAGTTAAGCGCAGTAGCCACCACGGTGTAAGTACCCGAAGCCGCTGTAGTTACGTTGACGATAGAAGGATTTTGCTGACTTGAAGTGAAGTTGTTCGGCCCAGTCCAACTGTACGTAGCTCCCTGAACGGTGGAAGCCGTAAGATTTAGAGTTGAACCGGAACATACCGGGCTGTTGCTGCCTGCCACCGGAGATGCCGGAACAGGATTAACTGTTACTACAGCCGTAGCCGCACCTGTACCGCCCGCAGTAGCCGAAACCGTATAAGTAGTAGTAACCGAGGGGCTTACCGTAATTGAACTTCCGGTTTGCCCGGTTGACCATAAGTACCCTGTTGCCGGACTGGTAGCTGTAAGGGTAATGGAGTCGCCCTGGCAAATAGTGCCTGAGTTAACCGAAATAAGCACTACCGATGCGGTGTTGGTAATCTGAAATTCCATTTCGCAAACTTCACCGGCATTGCCATCGTAGTTAATTAAATAGGTTTGCCCAACCACCGGAGTCCACACCACATTTATGTTGTTATCCTGCTGCGTATTTGAAGTAGCAATACAACTGGCTGTGCTGCCACAGGTAACATTGCTGTTGTAAATAGAAACCTGCGTTCCCCAACTTTGATTCCCACCTCCACAGTTCTGATTAAAAAGTTGGAAATATGCCTGCCCTGTCCAGCCTTGCGGGCAAGTCCATGTAAACCAAATATTGTTTTGCAACGAACCTGAACAGAGTAAAGGCGGGCTGTCGGGCGTAGCACAATAAGTAGTAACATGGTAAAGATTATTGGCAATTACTGCCATGGCATTGGCACAGTTATTATTTGAAGGTGGAATGCAAGTAACATTATTGGTTATACAATGGGTCATAGTTTGCCCTGTAGTAGTTGCACTGCCTTGCAAAGTAGTTAAGAGGAAGTAAGTGGCTCCTATGGTTAAGTTACTAAGAGTAGTAGTAGTATTGTTAGCTATGGATGAGCAACTAATCCATTGAAGGTTATTGCAATCGCCTGTAAACAACGTAAAATCTCTTGCTCCCCCTGCCGAATTTCGAAGGGTAACGCTGGTGCTGTTGGCAACAAATGTTGACCACACACCATACTGGTTGGTTTCATTATCGCAACCCGGGTAATCAACACCAATAGGATAATAAGCCGATGTAGGCAAAGTGGCATTGGTTACCTGATTTCCATTGTCAATGTTGCAAGCAGCGCTGTTCGGGTGAATAATCTGCGCCTCGCAGGGGGTTGAACCCGGAGTATAGGTATCCGCTACGCTTATACAAAAAGTTCCGGTAGCGGTTCCGTTTCCATCCACACGAATAAAGTAGGTATTGCCAACCACCAAAGTCATATCGGTTACCGAGTTGTTCGGCACGTTAAAACCGCTGTTCTCCGCACAGGCAACCAATGTTAATGTGCCGGTGCAAGTGTTATTTGATGAACTGTAAACCGCTACCTGCGTGTTGTTGAGGGTTAAACCCTGTGCATCGGTGCTTACGGTAATATCGGGAACCGTAGCTACAAAACTGAACCATACATCGTGGCTCGTATTGTTGGGACTCCAGCAAGCCGGTGCTGCCGGGCTGCCGGTTGACGTTGCATTTACGTTGGTTCCTTGCGTGCACCCCAACTGAATGGACAGCGGTGTGGCATTGCAAATTAAGTCGTTGCCCGGTGCCTGTGCGTTTACTTTGTTAATCGCTACAATGCTAAAAGCAAGCAGTAGAATGGTGTTTAGGTTTTTCATTTCTTACTTATTAAGAATGATAGAATAGAGATAAAAGATTTTTTAAAGAATTGCTTGGTTAAGGAATTTGCTGAAAGCGTATGGCTTTATATTCCTCGTAACTCATGTCGGAGAGATAGATGTTTTTGGGATAATCTACATTTAAAGAATTGCGCGGTATAATTTTCAGCTTTATATAATCATCGGAAAGCGAAGCTGCATAAACAGGTTCATCGTCTTTACGCAATTTTTCAATAACCACTAACTGCAATTCGCTGAGCGTAATATTTCGCACATTATCTGCCGAGCGGAAAATAAACTGGTAGGTACCTTCCTTTGCCGGAACATCCGCAACTTTTGTTTCGGTATGCTGCTGTTCGCTCTCTTGCGCCAACGCGGGCATTGAACTGAATAGGGCAACAGCCGAAAACAAAAAAGTCAGAGTAATTGCTTTTACGGTGGTTAGCTTTTCTCTGACTTTCGTTTTGTGTGTTGTGTGGTTACAAACTACATACGGTTGAACGGTCAATATTCCGTTTCCATTGAGAGTAGGGTTACTCATAGAAAATTGGTTTTAGTGCCTCTCCGGCTGGGTTAACTAAAAATGTAATCTCAGTGTGTCAGTACCTTGTCAGGCTGAAAGGTCTTGTTACCAAAGCAACAAAGAAAAACCGAACCGCCAAATTTTTTTTTGAAAGAATGGAACAATGAAACATAATCTTTCATCTCACAACATCGTACTTTCATATTTTTGGTTTTCATCAAAATATGAACATGAATCCAATCCGCGGAAAATGGGCGCTTGTAACCGGAGCTACTTCTGGTTTCGGAAAAGCTATAGCTGATCTGTTTGCCAAAAACGGCTGCAATGTAATTATCACAGGCAGGCGAGCCGAGCGCCTCGAAGCCTTAGAACACATACTCCGCGAAAAATATGGCGTGCAGGTGCTCTCCTACTGTTTTGATGTGCGCGATTTGAACCAATGTGTAGAAATGAGCAACGACCTCCTAAGCCGCGAAATTGTTCCCGATATATTAGTGAACAATGCCGGGCTGGCTTCGGGCAAAAGCAAAATACATGAGGGGTTAATTGCCGATTGGGAAAAAATGATTGACACCAACATTAAAGGCTTGCTGTACATTACCCGCAGTATTTTACCCATGATGGTGGAGCGCCACGAAGGGCACATCATTAATATAGGCTCCACAGCCGGGCATATTATTTACCCCGAAGGCAATGTGTACAATGCCACCAAGTTTGCGGTAAAGGCACTCAACGAAGCCATCAATCTCGATTTGGCCGGAACCAACATACGCTGCTGCTCTATTGACCCGGGTGCGGCTGAAACGGAATTTTCTGTAGTACGCTTTCATGGCGATGAAGAAAAAGCCGCAAAAGTGTACGAAGGCTACACACCCCTAAAAGCCGAAGACATTGCCAATGTTGTTTATTATGTAGTAACTACTCCGCCACATGTAAACATTACCAATTTGGTAATGTACCCTACGGCACAACGCAGTGTATATGTGTGGGATAAGGAATAAACCGTTTTTGGCTTCCTCTAAATCGTTTTCGGCTGCCCCTATTTTACTATGTCGCTCTGTGCATTACTCCCAAATCGGATAAATTAGCAAGGTAATTCAGCGTTATGAAATGCCCAGAATGGAGAAAACAACAACCGAAAATGATTAAATGATGTTCATGGGCATTCCATCTGACCATTTAAAAACAAAATTTACACAGATGAAAAATACTTTTTTACTTCTGCTCCTGTATGCCGGTACACAAATCGTAACCGCACAAAACAATGTTGGTATAGGCACCCCTACGCCCGATGGCTCAGCCATTTTGGATTTAAGCTCAAACAGCCGCGGCTTTTTGGCTCCGCGCATGACCACCACCGAACGCACTTCTATTGCCGCTCCCGCACCGGGCTTGTTGGTGTTTGATGTTACCGTAAACTGCTACTTCTATTACAATGGAATATGGAACTCGCTGTGCAGTGCCACCGGACCAACCGGACCGCAAGGCACAACCGGTGCACAGGGTATTACAGGCGCAACCGGTGCCACAGGCGATACCGGGGCGCAAGGTGTTACCGGAGCAACAGGTCCTACCGGACCCGGAACCATTTGCGGCAGTGCAGCTAATGGTTACATAAGCATGTTTACCTCTCCTTCCGATTTGTGCAACTCCGTTCTCTACCAAAGCGGCAACAATATTGGCTTGGGCACTACTACTCCTTCCGTTTCATTACAAGTAAACAGCACAAGTGCAGTAGGGCTTCCATCGGGCACTACCGCACAGCAACCGGCAGGCGCACCAACCGGAGCAATTAGGTTTAATTCAACATTAGGTGCAGTAGAAGTGTTCAACGGCACCTGCTGGCAAAATGTAAATACTCCACCCATTGGCGCAACTTACATTCAATGGCTCAATGCTGCCGACCCTAATACCATTTACCCCTGCACACAATGGGTAGCCACCGACTTAGCCAACGGTGAATTTATTCGCGCCCGTGGCGGTGGCGCCAACGTGGCGACAGGCGGAGCACTAACCGGAACCGTACAAAGCTATGCCATACAAGACCATACACACAGCGGCACAGTTACGGTTGACAACTCCGCAACGCTGAATACTTCTTCCAGCGGCTCGCATTCACATGGGGGTAACACTACGGGGGTAACTTCATACAACACCTCTATGTGGATTCCGTTTGATGATAATTTGAGCAGTGATGTAGCAACACTTTCTATGGGTAACAATCCTACAACTTGCAACGTGCCTTGGGATGGGCGACACACCGTTGGAAATTTTATGGGGCAAATGGGCGATGCCTGCTTAAGCCATACACACGGTATTAATGCCGATGGCGCGCATACACACACTATTGCCCCGCATAACCACACGGCAAGCGTTACGGTAGCAGGCATGGCATCGGGAAACATTGCCGCTGAAACACGCCCGACAAACGTAGCCGTAGTCTTTTGGCGAAGGATTAACTAATCGCTGCCAATAATTTTTTGATTAATAGATTTACACCAAACAAGAACAACATGGCAAATCAAAATCAGAACGACCAAAACCAAATGAACATTGAATTACCCGAAGATGTTGCCGAAGGCACGTATTCCAATCTGGCTATCATTTCACATTCTCCGCAAGAATTTGTGATTGACTTTATACGTGTAATGCCGGGTGTTCCGAAAGCAAAAGTTAAATCACGCATTCTACTTACACCCGAACATGCCAAACGATTGATGAAAGCACTGGCTGATAACGTAAAAAAATACGAGCAACAGTTTGGCACCATTAACGATAAGGATATGCCTAACCTGCCGCTCAATTTCGGACCTACGGCACAGGCGTAGAAATTCGTTCAATAAACCTTTTCAGTTTCTTCCTGCCAGCAAATACATTACGGCCATGCGGATAGCAACACCGTTTTCTACCTGTTGCAGAATGAGCGATTGTTTAGAGTCTGCTACATCGCTGTTCAATTCCACACCGCGGTTAATGGGACCCGGGTGCATAATGGTTATTTCCTTTTTGATGCTGTCAAGCAACTCACGATTAACTCCGTAAAACAAAGCATACTCGCGCAGCGATGGTATGTACTTAATATCCATGCGCTCTAACTGTATGCGAAGAATATTGGCTACATCGCACCATTCCAATGCTTTCTTTAAATCGGGTTCGTAGGTTACACCTAACTCTTCAATGTGTTTGGGGATAAGTGTAGGCGGACCGCACACTTTTACTTTTGCTCCCATTTTTTGCATCAGCGGAATATCGGAGCCTGCCACGCGCGAATGTTTAATATCACCCACTATCAGGTAATTCAATCCTTTCAGCGTACCGAATTTTTCGCGCACCGAATAACCATCCAACAAACCTTGTGTGGGGTGTTCGTGCGTGCCATCGCCTGCGTTAATAATGTTGGCAGAAATATGCTGCGAAAGAAACTCCGGTGCGCCCGAACTGCTGTGGCGCATTACCACCATGTCCACTTTCATGGCAAGTATATTCCGAACCGTATCTAAGAGCGTTTCTCCTTTTTTAACCGATGAACCGGAGGCTGAAAAGTTAATGGTATCGGCACTCAACCGCTTTTCTGCCAGTTCAAACGAAATGCGGGTGCGGGTAGAGTCTTCAAAAAACAAATTGGCAATGGTAATGTCGCGCAGCGAGGGAACTTTCTTTATCGGGCGTTGTAGTATCTCTTTAAAATTATCGGCTGTTTGAAAAATAAGGTCAATGTCAGATGGCAGTAGAGGTTTAATTCCGGTTAAGTGTTTAGTGCTTAAAGCGCTCATTGACCTACGTGTTTTTTAAGTTAGTCTTTATCTTCAATCATCCACACCGCATCTTTACCATCGGTTTCTTTCCAATCCACTTTCACCTTCTCGCTGGTTACCGAATCAATTACTCTGCCCACATACTTTGCCTGAATGGGCAAGTGGCGGTGCAGCCTGCGGTCAACCAACACCAGCAATTCCACGTCAGCCGGTCTGCCATAGTCTAACATGGCATCTAGGGCCGAGCGAATGGTGCGCCCGGTGTAAAGCACATCATCAACCAAAATCACATTGCGGTTTTCTATCGAAAATGGAATATCGGTTTCATCGGCAATCATCGGTTTACCTTTTATGCGGAAATCATCGCGGTAAAAAGTAATGTCCAATTTGCCGTAATCAATATCTTGTTTACCAAGAATGGAACACAGTTTAGCGTAAATACGGTCAGCCAGAAAAACTCCGCGGGGCTGCACACCTATAATGCACGAATCTTCAAAACTGCGGTGTTGTTCAATTAACTGATGGCAAAGACGGGTAACGGTGAGGTTAAGTTGGGTGCTGTTGAGTATAATGCGGGGTTGCATCCGTTTTAAGTTGGGCAAATATAGGATTTTAAGTGAACTGTAATACCATTCACCACAAACAGTATTTTGCTTTATCGAATTATATTTTTAGGTTTGTCTAAAATTTAAAATAGTTGCATCAAAATATCCGCGCCTGTTTCACTCTGTTAGTTTTCAGCTTGTGTAGCCTTACACAATCTGCACAGCAGCTACATACGTTAAACGGAATACTGTTAGCTGAAAAAGAACCCTTGAGCGATGCACTCGTTCACCTGAAAGAAACAGGGCAAAGTACTGTTACCGACAGCACCGGAAAATTCACCTTTGCGAATGTACCGGAAGGAAAATACACGGTTATTGCCCGTTTACTCGGCTACGAAGAACTGGTACAGCGCATCGAAGTAAAACCAACACAAACATCTTTTACATTTCGAGTGAAGCAAGCCGACAACACCATGCAGGAAGTGGTTGTTACAGGCAACCTGCGCGAAATGAAAAAATCGGAAAGCCCGGTACCGGTAGAAATTTACTCATCAAAGTTCTTCCTCAAAAATCCAACTCCCAATGTGTTTGAAGCCATGACCATGGTAAACGGAGTGCGCCCTCAACTAAATTGTAATGTTTGCAACACGGGCGATATACACATTAATGGTATGGAAGGACCGTACACCATGGTGCTTATTGATGGTATGCCCATTGTAAGCAGTCTCTCTACGATTTACGGTTTATCGGGTATTCCCAATTCTATGATTGAACGGGTGGAAGTTGTAAAAGGACCGGCTTCGAGCTTATACGGAAGCGAAGCAATGGCTGGGCTAATAAACATCATTACTAAAAATCCGCTTAAAGCGCCTCTGCTTTCTGCCGATGTATTTGCCACTTCGTATGGCGAAGTAAATGCCGATTTGGGTGTTAGTTTAAAATTGGGAAGAAATGTTTCTACCCTGCTTGGCTTAAACTATTTCAATTTACCCGCCAAGTGGGATTTGAATAAAGACGGATTTACCGATGTTACGCTTCAAAATCGTTTTTCTGTTTTCAACAAATGGGAGTTTCGGAAAAATGAAAAACAAAGCAGCATAGCCGTGCGCTACTTATTTGAAGACCGCTGGGGCGGGCAACTCAACTGGAACAAAAGTTTTCGCGGAAGTGATTCGCTTTACGGAGAGAGCATTCTTACACATCGTTTCGAACTGATAGGCAACACGCAACTTCCGGTTAAAGAGAAAATCAATTTGCAATACTCCTACAACTACCACAATCAAAACTCTTACTATGGTGTAGTGCCGTTTATGGCAAAGCAGCACGTAGCATTTACCCAATTGTATTGGGATAAAAACTGGAACGAAGCGCATTACCTGACCACGGGCGCTTCGTTCCGCTACATTTTTTATGACGACAATACGGTAGGCACCAAAACCGAAACATCGGAGAAAACCCAAAACAAACCGCAGCATACTTACCTGCCGGGTATTTTTTCGCAGTACGAATTTCGCCCGAGCGAAAAACACCGTTTACTGCTCGGGCTGCGATACGATTACAACCTCACGCACGGCAGTATTTTCTCACCGCGCTTAAGCTACAAGTGGTCACCCACCAAAAACGACATCATCCGTTTCAACTTTGGAAACGGCTACCGTGTAGTGAATTTGTTTACCGAAGACCATGCCGCGCTCTCCGGTTCGCGCGAAGTAATAATTGCCGAGGCACTTAAACCCGAGCAATCGTACAACGGCAACATCAACTACCAGCGTCATACTAATTTCCGCAAAGGATTTATGGTAACCGATGTGTCGGGGTTCTACACCCACTTTGTGAATAAAATTATTGGCGATTTCGACAGCGACCCCAACAAAATAATTTACACTAACCTGAAAGGCTATGCGGTATCGGCAGGCGCAACACTCAACACCGAAGTGCAGTTCGATTTTCCTTTGCGAATTTCAGCGGGCATTACCTACAACAAAGTTTACCGCGTTGATAAAGACAGTACCGGAAAAAAATACCAAACCATGCAAATTCACGCCCCGGAATGGAGCGGCACTTATGCGGTAAGCTATACCTTTACCAAAGCACAGGTTACCTTAGACTGGAACGGACAATGGAGCGGACCAATGCGTTTGCCGGTTTTGCCCAACGATTTCCGCCCCAAGTATTCCCCTTGGCATTGTTTAATGAACATACAAGCCACTAAAAAATTCAACTTCGGGCTAGAGATTTATGCCGGCATTAAAAACCTACTCAACTTTATGCCGCAAAACCCGCTAATGCGCCCCCACGACCCGTTCAACAAAACTGCTGATGATGCCGAAACCAACCCCAACGGTTATGTATTCGATACCGCTTACAACTATGCCCCGCTGCAAGGTGTAAGAGGATTTGCGGGCGTAAGGTATAATTTCAAATAGCTTGGCAGTTACGAAAATTTATGCCAACCTTTTAATAGAGGTGAACTCCTTTTCGCACATTCGGTGCAACCGCTTTAGTTTTTCTGTCTTATCTTCATGGCAATAAATTTTTGTGGAAAAGTGGCGTGAAACTGTTGGTGGAACGTTTAGAAAAATTCAACCGTAATTACTTCCGTTTAAGTTTTCAAAAATGAATTTTTGCTGCCCCTAAAAAACACCAACATTAGTTTATCATCAATAAATGTGAAAGGAGAAGTTAGTAAATGGCAAACCCTGTTGAAATAGCAAAAAAATCGTTCGTTCGTAAGTCAACCGCTGAATCAAACATCCTCGACTTTGGCAAACTACCCCCACAGGTAAAAGAATTGGAAGAAGCCGTGCTGGGTGCGGTTATGATAGAAGAAAACGCCATTAACGAAGTGGTGGATATTCTCAAAGACGATTCGTTTTATGTAGATGCCCACCAGCGAATTTGGCGAGCCATTCGTTTGCTGTTCCAAAATCAGGCACCTATTGATTTGCTCACGGTAACCGAGCAACTCAAAAAAAATGGCGACCTCGAAGCTGCCGGAGGCGCCTTTTACGTAGCACAGTTAACCAACAAAGTAGGCTCGGCTGCCAACGTTGAATATCATGCACGGCTTATTGCCGAAAAGCACATTCAACGTATGCTTATTTCTACCTCAACCGAAATTATTACCGAAGCCTACGAAGACACTACCGATGTGTTTGAACTGTTAGACAAGGCAGAAAAAAACCTTTTCAGCATTGCCGAAAACAATCTTAAGCGCAACAGTGAAGATATTTCTTCGCTGTTGATGAGCGAGTTGAAAGAGATTGACGTGCGGATGAACAACACCGAGCACGAGTTTAACGGTGTGCCTTCCGGCTTTATTGACCTTGACAGAGCTACAGGCGGCTGGCAAAAATCAGATTTGGTAATTGTGGCGGCACGCCCGGCAATGGGTAAAACAGCCTTCACCTTAGCACTGGCACGCAATGCCGCGGTTGACCATAAGCGCCCCATTGCATTGTTCTCGCTCGAAATGTCATCGGCACAGTTGGTTCAGCGTTTAATTTCGATGGAAACACACATTCCTGCCGAAAAAATCCGCAGAGGAAATCTGGAGCAATACGAGTATCAGATTCTAACATCAAAAATTGACAACCTTAAAAACGCCCCCATTTTTATTGACGACACTCCCGCCATCAACGTATTCGAACTTCGCAGCAAATGCCGCAGGTTAAAACAGCAGCACGATATACAAATGATTGTGATTGACTACCTGCAACTGATGAGCGGCAGTGTTGACGGCAAAGGCGGCAACCGCGAACAGGAAATAAGCCAAATTTCGCGCTCGTTGAAAGGCTTAGCCAAAGAGTTGGAAATTCCGGTAATTGCCCTCTCGCAGCTTTCGCGCGCGGTAGAAACACGCGGAGGCGATAAAAAACCCATTCTCTCCGACCTTCGCGAATCGGGTGCGATTGAACAAGATGCCGATATTGTAATTTTCCTTTACAGGGGCGAATACTACGGTATTGATACCGATGTGGACGGACAAAGCACCAAAGACATTGCCGAAGTAATTATTGCCAAGCACCGTAACGGACCGGTTAAAACCGTTCGCACACGCTTCATTAACCGTTTCGCCAAATTCGAAAACCTTGACGAAATAGGTGCCGACAATTCATACATGGAAATAAACGATGGCAACGAAAGCCGCAAGTTCAAACGCCTGCCTTCTAAAATGAATCAGGAAGATGAAGAAGGCGGCAACGAAGGTTTCCAACGCAGACACAAACCCGAAGATTTTAATAACGAAGAAGATACACCGTTTTGATTTGACTGAAACGACTTTAAAATTCTTTCCAATACAGAAACCCAACGGAAAGTTACAAGTTACCTATCGGTTGTTTACAACAAATCAAATTATCTACCGCCCCCAACTTCCAAGTTGGCGGGCGTTTACATTTTGTTTCTTAATACTTGCTTACAAGGTTAGGGTAGATTATGTGGTAAACTAGCGTAGCTGCGCTGTTTTCGTTCTACCTGATTACATATGTTACTCTTCGTACTAATTTACCCAACACTTGACTTTTGGTCAACTTTGTGCTTTATTGGGTTAGACAATTAAATTACTATCATTTTTTTTGCGGAATCAAAAAAAGTTTCGACCTTACACAAGCATTAGCCAATGATCGGTGGACACCATGACTAAACATTAGCTCCCTAACTTTTATCCCCTTGGTTAGGTGGTTATTGTAACGATGTAACTTAGTTTTAGAAAGATTACTGACTATAACACTATAAATCACGTTTTTCTATTTCTGACTAAAAAATAATTGTATGAGAAATTTGTACTCTCTTGCGATTGCTGTCCTTTGCATGGCAACCTTAAACGCTCAAGTAACCGGAGATTTTCGCTCGGCCGGTACCGGAAACTGGAGCGCTCCCGGAAGTTGGGAACGCTATAACGGATCTGTATGGCAGGCTTCAGGTGTGGGCGACAACAACCCGGGACAGGTGCCCGGAGCAACAAGTTCTGTGTGGATTCAGACAGGGCATGTTATTACCCTAACCGCGAATCAGAGTTGTTTAAACCTGCATCTCAACAATACTGCTGCCAATCGCCTTAACTTAGGCACAAACACACTTAGTATTTTCGGGAAAATACGAGCTTACAGTGGCGCTGTCGGCACAATTCCCGGCACTAGTGGTGCCCCTGCAGCTTTAGCCAATTGGATAACCTCCACATCAGGAAAGTTTTCTTTTGAGGGGAATACACGTGATATTACAGTGACGGGGGAATGGAGTGGTGCTAACGTAGCTGCAAGTTTTGCATCGGGAAATAGTTTTGACATTGAAATTAACCTCAATAGTGGGCAGACCGTAACCTGCAATACAGATGTAAGAACTAGAAACCTCACTATTACCAGTGGAACACTTACAATGGCAGGCGCTACCAATTTGTATATTGATCAGGCCGCTGCCAATTTAGGAGCAGTGTCCGTTGCAACAGGTGCAACATTAAACATGGGTTCCGGAACTATACAACGGACAGCTACTCAAAGTACCACAAATCACTTTGCCTCATTTACACTCAATGGCACTTTAAATTTTACGGCAGCAACAACAGCAAACGTGTTAGCCGCTACAACAGTTTCATTTAATGGTACTGTTGGTTATACTGCAGGAGGCAATCAAACATTCGTTATTCGTGGCGGCTCAAATACAAATGCTGCGCTAACAAATACTTACAACGATGTAGAGATATCAGGTAGCGGAGTAAAAACTTTAGGATTGGCTACAAACATCAACGGCAACCTTACCATATCAGCCGGAACATTAGCCGATGGCGCTTTCCTATTAACCGGTCCCGGAGCAGCAACAGGTAAGGTATTAGACATGAGTACCGCAACAACAACTGCGTTTACATTAACAAACACCTCACTTAACCCCTTCCCGCTTTTCCAAACCTACAACCTTCATTCTACAGCCAGTACTGTAAACTATAACGCAAATGCAGGGCAAAACATACGAGGGGGACTATCTTACGGTAATCTTTCGTTAGCTACAGGTGGAGCTAAAAGTCCCGATGCAGACCTTACCGTAAAAGGCAACCTTACTATTGCTGCAGGAACAACCCTTGCAGGTGCTGATAAATTAGTTACTGTAAACGGAAGTGTTGCAAATACCGGAGGATATACAGGTACAGGAACCAGTAAAATTAAGTTGGCAGGAGGAACTACTACTCATAACCTTACCGGAACAGGCGCTTATACAAACATTGAACTAGATGATAATAATGGCGCCACCGCTGCTGCAAATTTTACTGTAAATACAAGCCTGATATTATCGAACGGAACGTTTGTTATAAACCCAGGAATAACTACAACTCTCACGGGAAATATTGCTGCCAGTGGCAGTGGTTTGTTGGGTGGTTCAACCACATCGAATTTAACCATAGGTGGAACAGGGGACCTTGGCAATACACTCAACTTTAATCAAACAGGAACTTTACCGAATTTAGGCGCTCTTACAATTACAAGAACAACTTCAGGCGTTGTTTCACTGGGCAGTAATTTAACTATAAATGGAACCCTTACTCTTAATGCATCCGGCTTAAACTTCTACATAGGATCGAACCTGCTAACCTTTAATGGTCAGACTACGCCTCTCACCATTACTGCCGGTACTTTTAATGGCGGAACTACTTCCGATATCTCATTTACGGGTGCAAATAGTGTTGGGGCATTTCCATTAGTAACCGGTGGAGTTCGTGACTTAACTATTAACCGTCCTGCGCTCTCAGTTACTCTTGCTACTACAGCTCCTTTAACCATACACCGTAACCTTACCATCACAGCAGGAACATTTGCTGACGGAACAGCACTTATCACAGGTCCTGGTTCCGGAACAGGAACATTCAGTATGAACAGCGGAACTACAGCCGCTTTCACAATGACCAATACTTCTCTCAACCCATTCCCTGTTTTTCAAACGTACGATTTTCACCCAACAGCCAGTACTGTAAGTTATAATGGAGTAAATACAGCAAACGCTCAAAATATTTCTGCAATTCCACAGTATGGTAACCTGATTACTTCTAACGGTACCGCAACCTTTCAAAAATTGTTTACGGGCAACACCCTGGTCAAAGGAAATTTAACTACATCGTCCGGCTTTTTATCCTATCAAACTAATACAGTTACTGTAAATGGGAACTTGTCGAATGCAGGCACACACAACGCTTCTGCATCGGGTAAAATATTGTTATTAGGCGGAGGCACACAACATACTATGGGAGGCACAGGCGGATACGGAAATGTAGAGTTAGATGATGCTGTAGGAGTATTAACGAATGCCAATGTTACTGTAAACGGAAACTTAGTCGTTACCTCAGGAGTTTTTACAGTTGGCAACTTTACATTTACCCAACCGTTCGGAAAAAAGACGACCGTTTATAGCACCTTTACAAAGAATGCAGGAACAGGGTTGGTTAGTTTAGGTGAATTAGAAGTAGTAACAGGTGGAGTGTTTAGTATGTCAACCAATGCCAACGTTACAATAAATGGCAACCTTACCAATAGCGGAACATTTACTGCCGGTACAGGAACATACACACTTTCTAATTCAGGAACTATTGCAAGCAATTCAGCTCTCGCATTAACTACATTGGTAAATAATGGAATCTATATCAATAACGCTACTATTAACGTATCCGGAGCATTTACTGTAAATACAGGTGCGTTTACTTTTACAAATAATAATAGCTTAACCGTTGGCGGAACAGTAACCGTTAATGGTTCAGGAGGAACACTAACTAACAACAGCGCATTAAATTTTACCGGCACTGCGGCTGTTGGCGGGGGGGGACTATCAATAATAACAATGGGGGAACATTTCAATTGGCGTCCGGCTCAGTAGGACCTGCGTTGAATGCAGGAACCGCAACTAACTTAGTTAAATATTATGGTTCTGTGTCAGCTCAAACAGTTCGTGCGGCAACCTATTATAATCTTGAAATTGATAAAGCCGGACAAACAGCAAGTGGTTCAGCTACAATTACAGTCAATAACGATTTTACTATAACAAACGGAACTTTTGCCGATTTAGGTAACGCTATTACAGGAAACAGCACAGGAACATTTACCGTATCAGCCGGTGCAGTTTATACTACTACCCGAATTACAACTCCATGGCTTCCTACAAATTATACCGCTGCAAAAATTGTTTTAGCCCCCACCAGTACAGTAAATTACAATGGTGGAACCGCACACAACATTGTGCAAAATCCAAACGGCACAGCTATTACAAACGTATATGGTCACTTAGGTATTGCTTCTGCAGTCATAAAAACTGTTTCCGGTGGAAATATTTCTGCTAACAACCTTACTATAAACGCTGGCACACTCAATGACGGAGGCAACACAATTTCGGTATTGGGTAATTTGTCCAGCAACGGAACACACACCACTACCGGCAGCGGAAAAATACTCATGCAGGGCAGCACTCCGCAGCAAATAACGACCACCGCAGCTGCCACTCGCACCTTTGGCAATATTGAGATAGACAACGCAGCAGGAGTAACGTTAGGGGGCACGGGGGCTACCTTTATCTACAACATCAACACAGGCAATACCCTTACGCTTACCAGCGGTAATTTAAATGTGGCAAATGCTACTTTGATGCTTACCGGAAATGCCTTGGCAGGCAACCCCGCCTTACTCGCAACTACCGCTGCATCGAACCTCAGTTATCAGGGCAGTGCGGCAGGACATGCCATACCGTCATCCGTAACCAATCTCCAAAACCTCACGCTGAACAATGCAAACGGATTATCGCTGAACAGCGATATTACCATGAGCGCAACAGGAGTACTGACGTTGACGAACGGACGACTGAATCTGGGAGCTTACGACCTAACCATACTGAACACAGCCGTGGCGGCCATATCGGGCGGGTCATCCACTTCAATTATGGTGCAGGCAGACGGAGCAGGACAACTCAAACGAAATGTGTTAACGGGTTCGTATGTATTCCCCGTAGGGGATAATTCCGGTGGAACTAACGTTGCCAATAACAACGGACTCGACTACTCTCCCGTAACCTTAAATTTTACCGCTAACTCCGCCCCCAGAATCATCGGCATAAGGGTCGTGGACGACAAACATCCTAGCGATGCGACCACCACCGATTATATCAGCCGCCACTGGGCTTTTACCGAATCGCCAGGAACAGGAACTTATACTTACAATGCCACCTTCCGCTATTCTACAACCCTCCCTTCTGACTTAGTGGGCACTCATGCCAATGTAAAACTCAACAGCTGGGATACCGATGATTTTTACTGGACTCAATTTACCACCACCGGTACTGCTCCGGATTTAATCATGAACGGCTATACCGAAACCACCGGCCCTTTAGCCGATGTGGAGTTTACCGGAAGAGTAAACAGTGCCGTTACCTATACATGGTTACCTACCTCCGGAACCAACAGTTGGACGGTACCCGCTAACTGGAGCCCAAGCCGATTTTCCGCCCAGCCAACCGATATCCTCCAATTTACAAATGGGGGTAACCCTATCGTCAGCAATGTGCCTACGCAAACCATTGCCCGATTAATAGTAGGTGATGGCGGTTCGGGTAATACTGACGTAACTTTTACTTCTTCCGCTGCTGCGCAAACATTAACCATAAGCAATACCTCCGGTACTAACTTTGATATACAGGCAGGGTCTACCCTCCGACTCAGCAGCACGCTTGCCAATGCAACATCTATTGCCTTTACAGGAACCAATGTGGCTACCATTAACGGAACACTTGTTTTGGATGCCAATACCAGCGGCAATAACACCTATACTGCAACCAATTCCTCCACTACCGTTAACGGGGCAATTACCAATAACGGTGGAACCATAACTTCTACCGCAACTAACCTTACTTTCGGTGCAGGGGCATTCTACAACCATGCCCGTAACGGAGGCGCCATACCTTTAGCTGCATGGAATGTTACCTCTACCTGTAACATTACCGGAATAACCTCTACCAACTTAACTACTTTCACGGCACCGGTAGCAACCCCTTTCGGCAACCTCATTTGGAACTGCCCTGCGCAAACTATTACCACCGGTGGCTTAACCACCCAAAGTTTTATTAGCGGTAACTTCCAGATTTTGGCAGGAACTTTCTATGACAACGGCAATTTGCTGAACGGACCAGGAACAGGAACCGGCAAAACATTTACCATCGCCAACGGGGCTACCTTTAATATGACCAACATCTCAACCGGAACTACCGCTACACAGGCAGGGTCATTCCCGTTATTTGCAAGCTATGCTTTCGGTGCAAGCAGCACTGTAAACTATAATGCCAATGCAACTCAGCCGATTGTAGGGAATATTACGTATGGCAATTTGAGAAATACTAACAACACCAAAACACTCAACGCTCCCGCAACCGCAGCAGGAGACCTCATTATCGCATCCGGTGTGGTGAACGATGGCGGGTTTGTGCTAACTGTGCAAGGAAGTGTATTAACTGACGGCACACACACAAGTACAGGCAGCGGAAGAATTCGTATGCAGGGCAGTTCTGCTCAAAACATTAGTTTCATATCGGGCTCAGGCACACGATTTTTTGGCAACATTGAAATAAACTCTACCGATAATGTTTATTTAACAAGTTCATTCAATACCTATCAAATTGACGGAACACTTACACTAACCTCTGGTAATTTAAACTTAGGCAGTGTAGTGCTTAACTTGCCCGGAAGTGTCAGTAGCACCTCAGGTTTTTTAGCGGGATCAAGTAATGCCATTTTGAACGTTACCGGTGCTAATGGAAATATTGGTTCTATCGGATTTGTTACAGGAGCCAGAGAACTTAACACGCTTACCGTTAACCGTACAGGAACAAATCCTTCAGTAACACTTACAACGCCTTTATCGGTAAGTACGCTAAACCTCACAAGCGGAATCATTAACAACAGCTCAAATACATTATCAGTAACGGGATCTGCGGTTAGCAGTATAAATGGCGGTAGTGCTACTGCATTCATTAACGGAGCATTAGAAAGAACTTTGCCTGTAATTACTGTTCCTATTACTTACCCGTTTCCGATAGGGAAAAGCGGACTTAGTCAATTTCAGCTTATTAACCCTACAACAGCTGTGCCTACAACCGTTAAAGTTGAAATGTTTGATTCATCTCCAACAGGCGGTATTCCTGCCACATTAAATAATTTGGGTAACCAGTATTGGGCAAGCTCAGTAACATCAGGTGCACTCACAGGATTAAGCAATATCAGATTAAGCCGCTCTGCTCCACAACCGCAGGTTAACGCTTCGCATACCATTGCACACTCATCAACGTTGAGTGGTAACTATAACAGTATTGGAGGAACTGTTATCCCATCCTACACTATGGAATCAGTAAATAGCGTTAACCTTAATTTAGGATATTTTGTTATTGGATTAAACATCTGCGGGGTTACTACACTAACTGAAGGCAGTGTAACTCCCGGCTGCGGAACATTCTCCTCTGCTGCCAATGTAGCTGTTGGCACTTACCGCACTATGAACGTAGTACAAGGAGTAAATTACTCTATAACTACCTGCAATTCCACTCCATCAACATTAAATACACAGCTAACTCTTCGGGATAACAGTGAAAATTACTTGGCTCACAATGATGATAATGGGCCTCACTGTTCCGGCATTAAAGCATCGCTTGACTGGACTGCTACATATACAGGAGTTTCCAGAATACACGTGCATAAAGACGATTGTGAAAGTGTATGGTCAGGTACGTCAGCAGTATTACAGGTTAGGCAAAACACATTGGTTGGATTAGGAGCAGTAACTCCTGCGGGCAACATTTGTCAAAACGGCTCAAAAAAACTAACTGCAATTTTAGGAGGTGTTCATAGCAACCCGGTTATTACTTGGTCAATAGACCCACCTATAGGCAGAGGCACCTTATCATCCACAACAGGTACAACTGTTGACTATATAGCAGATGGCTCGGCAGGTACAGTTATTATTACCGCTAAAGTTGGCGAATGCTCTTCCTCACATATTTTCGAGGTAATTCCATCGGCAAATGCAACTAATACAGGCCCCTATATTCCGGGAGAGGATATTGTTTTAGATGTTACTCCTAGCGGAGCTGATACTTATCAGTGGTCTGGTCCAGGAGGCTTTTCTTCTTCTTTACAAAGCCCAGTAATACCTAATGCACAGGCATCTAATTCAGGTATATATACAGTTACTGTTACATTTATTGGATCTTGTACCTCAACATCATCAGTAAATGTTACTGTATATCCAACACAAATTGTATGGGAAGGAACAATTGATCAAAACTGGCATGATCCGGATAATTGGTTACCTACCGTTGTTCCGGATAACTGTGTTTTTGATGTTTTAATCCCAACTTCACCTGTCGGTGGTGTATTCCCTGAAGTATCTACAAGTGTAAGTGTAAAAAACCTAACGGTAAATAACGGGGCACGTATAACTCTCAGTGACAAACTGAACGTATGCGGCAACATTACGGGAGGCAACTCATCTACCAATCTTCCGGCAATAATCGGCACCAGCTATTTAGAGTTGAATGGCGGCAGCGCACAAACCATCAGCGGACGAGTGCAGTTCAATACT
>JAHCHW010000011.1 GCA_026129525.1 Chitinophagales bacterium
CAACGAGGTGTACAGCAAAAAACTCATTGTGGTGAAGTAGGGAATACAATCAAAACAACAAAACAAAAGGCGGAGGGGAATCTTCCGCCTTTTTGTTTTTGTGTAGAGGTGGATTTCATAAAATACACCTGTGCTCTCCTTAATGTGCTTTGAAAGCGTGAGAGAAATACTTATCGTGAAAATTGATAACCACAAAAAATATAAAATTGCCTCTCGAGTTAAATTGTAAAAACAATCTTAAATCAACACTTACTCTATGAACACCTTTACCCCATACTACGCAGTAATTTTTACATCAGTGAGAACAGATGTTGATGTCGGCTACAGCGATATGGCTGAACAAATGCTTGCCCTTGCAGCACAACAGCAGGGTTTTATGGGAGTAGAATCGGCACGAAATGAAACGGGCATTACCGTTTCGTACTGGAAAGATTTGGAGAGTATAAAGCAATGGAAACAACAAGCCGACCACCAATTGGCGCAACAACTCGGAAAAGAAAAATGGTACTCGTACTACAAAGTAAGAATTTGCAAAGTGGAGCGAGAGTATGAGTTTAAGCCCTAACAACCAGACGAGCCAATCACTTTTTCTTCTTCACAGTAACCGGGTCAAGAATATACATCATGCGGATGGTTATGCTGTTGTTATACATTTGGTTCACTTTAGTGAGCTGCCTGCCCAGCGAAGGCTTTAAGCCTATAAACGAATACTCGAACCTCGCTCCTATTCCGAACACTCGCTTAATAAGAAACTGAAAAGCTACTACACCTCCCAAATCAAAAGCACGTGGAGGGCGATCTAACGCCAACTGCAAATTGTAAAGCGAGTTGGTTGGATTTCCGGAGTTATCGTATGCTTCAAACATCAGTTTATTACGCACAAGGTAATTAAAACTCAACCCCAAACTTGCCATCACCAATTTTTTATCGTGAATATTCAACATTACCGGTACCTGAATGTAATCCCAGTTTTGCCTGAAACGAAAAACTCCACTATAAGTGCCAAAAGTATCAGTGTAGTTAATCTGACTGAATTTTTGTGTAGCGCCTTTCATACCGTACACAATTTCAATACTGGCAGAAAAATTTTTATGAAACTTAACCATAGCGCCTATGCCCACATGCGCTCCGGGGTGTACATATCCTGCCTGATTATCGCCATCAATTTGAGAAAGATTTAAACCGCCTATAAACTGCGCCTTAAAAATTCCTTCCTTCTTGTAATCGGGTGATTCTTCATCTTCTGTTACAGTCTGTTTTTTTACTCTAACGGGCTTTTCATCATCATTGTTGTTTACTCTCGCACTATCTTGTTCTTGTCGTCTTTTCTTACCAAAATCAATGGTAAGTGCACCGTCTTTTATCTCTACCTGTCCAAAAATTAAGCAGGGCAACAACAATATCCACAATGTGAGTTTCTTCTTCATGCTCAATAATTTGAGGCGAATATTTTCGTTTCAGTTTAGTAAGTCAAGTTTAACGCTGAAAATCGGCAATCAATAATACAACAAACCATGAGTTTCAAATATAATGCAGCATTACTCCGAAAAATAGAGGATATTTTTAAAGAAGGAGGCTACACGGTGCGCTATGAAAAAGGAAATTTTCAGAACGGCTACTGCATTCTTGAAAAAAGAAGAGTAGTGGTTATCAATAAATTTCACGAAGTGGATGCCAAAATAAATTCCATGATGGAAATTTTGGTAAACATTCAGGATTTGGAATTGGAAAACCTTTCAAGCGAAAGTGCTGAACTGTTTCAACAAGTGAAAACAGAGAAAGCCGATTTATTCAACGGATAATTTTACGGAACACGGAAAGTAGTTTCGTTACCGTTACATTAGCAGTATGGAGATTACTTTTCTCGGCACAGGTACTTCGGGCGGTGTTCCCCTTATTGGTTGCCAATGCCTTGTTTGCCGCAGCACTAACCAACGCGATAAACGACTTCGCACTTCCATACTCGTTAAATCGAACAACGTAACGTTAGTAGTAGATTGCGGGCCCGATTTTCGTCAGCAAATGTTGCGCGAAGACGTACGAAGCATTGATGCCATACTAATGACGCACCAACACAAAGACCATACAGGCGGCATTGACGACATCCGCTCGTTCAACTTTATCAATAAAAAGCCGGTTGATTTTTATTGTGATTATCCTACCGAGTTAGGAATTAAAGAACAATACTCCTACGCATTTACAGAAACTGATTATCCGTATTTGCCCAAAATGAATTTTATCCGAATTGCCGAAGATGCATTTACTATTGGTGATTTAAGCATTTTGCCCATTGAGGTAATGCACGCCAACATGCCGGTGAAGGGTTTTCGGTTTACCGAAGCAGGAAACCCGAACGCGTTTACTTATGTAACCGATGCAAAAACCATTGCAAAAGCAGAGCGCGATAAAATGCGCAAATCAGAAGTTTTAGTATTAAATGCCCTACGCGAAGCAGACCATTATTCGCATTTAACGGTAGAGGAAGCATTAGAAGTTGTGCGCGATGTAAAACCGAGAAAAACTTTTTTTACGCACATGAGCCATCAGTTTGGCTTGCATGCCGAAATGGAGAAAAGTTTACCGGATAACATTGCCCCTGCGCATGACGGGCTGAAAATAGTAGTCTGATTTTCTTGAAAAGAATGAGCTTCAGACTATCCTGCTATTGCCTTAATACCCGGCAATTCTTTTCCTTCAAAATATTCGAGCATAGCACCGCCACCAGTAGAAACATAACTTACTTTATCGGCTAACTGAAATTTGTTTACAGCCGCTACGCTATCCCCCCCTCCTACTAAACTGAAAGCTCCACTATCGGTTGCTGCTGCAATGGCTTTGGCAATTTCTTTTGTTCCATTCTGAAATTTTTCCATTTCGAAAACGCCCATGGGCCCGTTCCATAGAATAATTTTTGATGAAAGAATTACCTGCGTGAAATCATAAACCGCCTTGGCGGCTATATCCAAGCCCATCCAGCCATCGGGAATGGCATTACTATCGGCAATTGATGAATTCGCGTCAGCATCAAACTTATCGGCAACTACACTATCAACAGGCAATAAAAGGTTTACATTTTTTTCTTGTGCCTTTTCAATCAGTTGCAATGCCAGCTCCAACTTGTCATCCTCCACCAAACTGTTTCCTGTTTTTCCGCCCATAGCTTTAAAAAAGGTGTAAGCCATACCACCGCCAATCAAAATGTTATCGGCTTTATTCAACAGATTTTCAATCAGCAAAATTTTATCGGAAACTTTTGCCCCACCAAGTATTGCCGTAAACGGTTTTTCGGTACTGTTCAACACTTTGTTGGCATTGCTTACTTCATCTGCCATCAGATAACCGAACATTTTGTTCTCGGCAGTAAAGTAGTTAGCAACAATAGTGGTTGATGCATGAGCACGATGGGCTGTGCCGAAGGCATCGTTTACATACACATCGCCATGCTTTGCCAATTTCTCCGAAAAACCGGCATCTCCTTTTTCTTCTTCTTTGTAAAAGCGAAGATTTTCCAGCAACAGAACCTCACCGGCTTTCAACGAAGACGAGAGAGCAAATGCCTCATCGCCTACACAATCAGTTGCAAACTTTACCTCAACACCCAACAATACTGCCAAAGGTTTCACAACATGCTTCAGTGTGTGTTTTTCAAAATCAACTGTGCCGTCTTCTTTCAGTTTTTTCAACGGACGACCTAAGTGGCTCATAAGCACTACCGCCCCGCCATCACTTAAGATTTTTTTAATGGTTGGCAACGCCCCGCGAATACGCGTATCATCCGCTACGGCAAATGTTTTTTTATCGAGCGGTACATTAAAGTCCACTCTCACTAAAGCACGTTTACCTGAAAAGTTATAGGAATCAACTGTTTTAAAGTTCATAGCCTGAAATTTGCGGGCGAAAATAGAATCATTCGCTTTAGCCGCAAATGCAATTGCACATAAACAAAAAAGGAGCGCATGGCACTCCTTCCTAATAAAATGAAAATGATTACTGTTTAGAAAATATTCAGCAGGTTACGCATGGCATGCCAGCTTCCTCCATCAACCGCAAAGGCAATAATTGCCCAAATTAAGAACAAGAACGGCAACAGGATAGTCCTTTTAAACCATGGTGTTTCATGGTTTACGTGCATAAAAATACCCATAATGTAAACCACCTTTACTACCGACATAACCGCCATAAACAAGTTTAGCCACAGTTTGGGGCCACCACCTTGAGGATATATCTTGTCGTAAATCATGGCGCAGCCTACTTCTACAACGGTAACGATGGAAAGAATAATAATGGTTTTAAGAACAGATTGTTTACCGTCTTTGTATTCTTGCTCTGTCCAATGCAGGTGCCCTTCGGTTGGAGTTTCAAAGTTCATGTTGTATAAGTTAAGGGTTAATCATTATTAATAAATCGTTAATAGATACTTTTTAAAGCAGATAGAAGCATAGGAATACATACACCCACACCAAATCTACAAAGTGCCAGTATAAGCCAATCTTCTCTACCATTTCGTAGTGTCCTACCTTTTCAAATCGTCCACCGGCAGCCGAAACAGCCAGCCATATATTCAATACAACTCCGCCAAATACGTGCATACCGTGAAAGCCCGTAATCACAAAAAACAACTGTCCGAAGTTCGTGATTTTAGTAGTAGCTGTTGCTGTTGTGGGAGTCATACCATCATGTATAAGGTGCGTCCACTCCAAATACTGACAAAACAAAAATCCGATGCCGCATATAATGGTAGGAATCAAAAATTTAACCACCCCCCACTTGTTCATGCGGTAGCCCTCTTGTACGGCACGAACCATCGTCCAAGAACTTAAAATGAGCAGGAACGTCATAAATGAAACAAACACCAACGGTGCATTCACTCCATGAAACATATCGAGCGGAATGGAAGAAAAAACCTCAGCCGGATTAGGCCATGCATCTGCCTGTGCAAAACGCAGCGCTGCATAAGCTATAAGGAAAGAGGCAAACGTGAATGTATCAGAGATAAGGAAATACCACATCATTATCTTTCCGTAGCTGATTTTGAAAGGCGAGTGTCCGCCACTCCACAATTCCTTACTTGTTTGCGCTCCGTGTCCGTGTTCTAAAGTTGCTTGAGCCATTGTATTGTTTTATGCTTTTTAATTATTGATAGTTCATTACAAAAAAGATGTACAAATACACCCATACTATATCTACAAAATGCCAGTAGCTTGCAAGCATTTCCAAATTCAATTGTCTTTTAGGATTGATAATATCGCGTAATTCGTAAAGAGGGTCGTTGCGCTCTTTTACGGCAAATACCAGAAAGATGAGCATAACCACCAACCCACCTGCAATATGCGCTCCGTGTGCGGCTGTAATCAAATAAATAAACGATGCGGAGATTGTCCCTGTCAATGTCATGCCCATTGCCTGCAAATTCAACCAACCTATTAACTGCAGAACGAGAAACAACACTGCCAGCACAAAGGAAGCAAACATAAGCCAGCGGAAAGCTGCAAACTTTGTTTTGCGGTAACAAATCAAAGCGGCATGAATAGTGGCGCTTACACCTACCACCGTAATAGTGCTGAACAGAAATACATTCGGCAAACGGAAGTTTTCCCAAGCGCGGAAGTCGCCCTTTTTTACCAGCAAAGCACTTGTAAGCGCGGCAAAAAACATGGTCATGGAAGCCATAGCCAGCCACAAAGCAAATTTTTGCGGATGCACACCCGTGTACTCAGTCTTTTGTTTTAAAATGTCTTTCTCGCTCAAAGTAACTTCCATCATAGTTTATCTAAAACCAACGCCAATTGCATAACAGGCAAATACAGAAACGAACCAAACATGAGCACTCGTGCCGATTTATCATCGCACTTCGTGTAGTGTTTCCATGCCATCCACAAAAACACCACACCCGCAGCTACAATAAACAAGTTGCCGATAAAGCCCACCATATTAAAGAAGTAGGGAATCATGGAAACCACCAACAGCAACGAACAGTAAATAACACTCTGTATAGCGCTCATACTTGTTTTCCCGCTCGATGAAGGCAACAGCATAATGCCTGCCTTCAGGTAATCTTCGTACTGCAACCAGGCAATGGACCAAAAGTGCGGAAACTGCCAAACAAACTGAATGCTGAATAACACTACCGCTACATAATCAATTTGACCGGTGTAGCACACGTAACCAATCATAGGTGGCAGTGCTCCGGGAATAGCGCCTACAAAAACCGCTACCGATGATACCCGTTTTAAAGGCGTGTAAACAAATGCGTAACTCAACAAGGAAATAGCGGAAAGCACACCGGCTACAGGATTAAATTTCCATGTAAGCAACAGGATGCCTGAAATACCGAAAACACCCGCAGCCATCACCGCTTCGGTTACGCTCATGCGATCCGAGGGTAAAGGGCGATTCTGTGTTCTCGTCATCAGTTTGTCAATATCCTTTTCTATGATTTGGTTAATGGCATTCGATGCACCTGTAACCAGCATACCGCCTAAAGCCAACCATACCAGCGCTGTGATATTGTAAAGTCCGTTCACTGCAATCATATAACCAATAACTGCCGAAAACACTACCAAAAAACTAAGGCGGAACTTTGCCAGCATGGCATAGTCAGCTATTTTTTGCGATAGCATACTCCACTTGGTTACCTGTATGGTTGTTGCTTTTTCCACTTTCCAAACACTAAATTAAGTATTAAGAATGTTCGGTTTCACCGGGCTTCAACGGCTCGGTTTGTTGAATAAACTCCTTCCCGTTTACATTAAAATCGTAAGGCCAACGGTGAACTGCCGGAATTTCGTTAGGCCAGTTGCCGTGCAGCCTGTCAATAGGTGCTGTCCATTCCATTGTAGTTGACCCCCACGGGTTAGCATATTCATAACCATCGGCTTTCTTCTCTCCTTTCAACTCGCGCCCTTTAAAAATGCTGTAGAAGAAATTTACTACAAACACCAACTGTCCAAGGAAAACGATAATTGCCGCAACACTTATGAAAGCTGCAAGGCTATCGAAGTTGTTGAAGGTTTCGAAATTGGCGTAAGTATAGTAGCGTCTTGGCAAGCCGGTCATAAAGTGCATAGGGAAGAAAATAGCATACGCACCTACTAACGTAATATAAAAGTGAATTTGACCAAGCGTTTCGTTCATGTATTTGCCGTACATACGCGGAAACCAGTGATACACACCGGCAAACATTCCGAAGAATGCCGCCACACCCATCACTATATGGAAGTGTGCTACCACAAACATGGTATCATGCAACTGAATGTCTATCGCAGAGTTACCGAGCGCAATTCCGGTAAGACCTCCGGTAATGAACATGGATACAAAACCAATGGCAAACAGCGCAGCCGATGACAAGCGCACTTTTCCGCGCCAAATGGTTCCAATCCAGTTAAATACTTTAATAGCGGAAGGGATGGCAATGAGCAGTGTAAACAAGGTGAAGATGGCTCCTAAGTTCGGATTCAATCCTGTTACAAACATGTGGTGTGCCCACACAATAAACGAGAGCACAAGAATGGCAATAATGGAAAGCACCATCGCCTTGTAACCAAAAATAGGTTTACGCGAGTGAACAGAAAGCACTTCGGAAACCAAACCCATGGCAGGAAGAATAATGATATACACTTCAGGGTGACCCAAAAACCAGAACAAGTGCTGGAATAAAATTGGTGAGCCGCCTTTGTAGCCTAACAACTGTCCGTTGATGATAATGTTGTTGAGGTAGAAACTCGTATCCAACAAACGGTCGAACTCCAGCAACACAGCGCCTGCCAACAAAGCCGGGAACGAAAGAATTCCAATCACCGCAGTAAACATAAGCGCCCATACGGTCAAAGGCAATTTCATCATAGTCATTCCCTTCGTACGCATGTTCAGCACAGTAGCTACGTAGTTCAAACCACCTAACAATGCCGATACAATGAATAAGCTCATACCGAGTATCCAAAGGTCGAAACCGATTCCCGAACCGAGGTTAACACTTGTATCGCGTAAACCGTTCAGTGGGGGGTAAGCTGTCCAACCGCCCGATGCAGGACCTGTTTGAACAAAAAACGAAAACAACATCACCACACCGGCTGCCAAAAAGAACCAGTACGAAAGCATGTTGATGAAAGGCGAAGCCATATCGCGCGCACCTATTTGGTAAGGGATAAGCAGGTTTGCAAAAGTTCCGCTCAAACCTCCCGTTAGTACGAAGAACACAAGGATGGTTCCGTGCATGGTAACGAGTGCATAGTAAAACTCGTTGCTTATTTTGCCGCCTTCAGCCCACTTGCCGAGGAAAGTTTCCAGAAACGGAAAAGTTTCGTTGGGCCAGCCTAACTGCAAGCGAAAAAGCACCGAAAGCAAGCCGCCCACAATGCCCCAAAAAATTCCGGTGATAAGAAACTGCTTTCCTATCATTTTATGATCCTGACTGAAAATGTATTTCGTCAGAAAAGTTTCTTCGTGATGATGGTGCTCTTCATGCGTGTCGTGAGCATGAGCGTGTTCTACGGTGTGAGCAGTTTGCATATTGATAACAGTGTTTTAGTCGTTCGAAATTATTTATTGGTCAACATTGCCTGTACCTTGGTTTCGGTGGTTCCGGTTACTTCGGCTTTAGGCTCGTCAGTTGTTTTTGGTTTTACGCTTTCATAAGCAGCAGCCTGCTGGCTAACCCATGCATCGTATTCTGCCTGCGATACCACTACTACTTCTTTCTGCATACCGTAGTGTGATTTTCCGCACAATTCGGCACAAGCCAGTTCGTACTTAAAAGTTTTCCAGCGTTGCTCGCCTGTTTCAGGATTTACCGTTTGCCACCATGGTTCAGTGCTCAGGTAATCCTGCATTTCTTTGGTGGTCATGGTTGGGGTAAAATAAAATTCGGTAGGAATGCCCGGTACACAGTCCATTTTTACACGGAAGTGAGGCAGATAGAAGCTGTGCAACACATCCTGTGCACCTAATTTCATCAACACCGGCTTGTTCTTTACCAAGTAAATTTTATCAGCCATAAAATCATCGTGGCTCTTGGCATCTTCCCAGTTAATACCCAGTTCGTTGGTGGGAGAAATGTGGGTAGCATCAATAATGCGGTCGCCTAATTTTCCGTCTTTGCCGGGGTAGCGTATAATCCAGTTAAACTGTTTTCCGGTTACTTCCACCACCATCATGTTTTTATCGCGGGCTTCTACATTAAAAATCTTCATCCACTCATACATACCCATCGCAATTAAACCGGTAAGCACCACAGCAGGAATTACCGTCCAAACTACTTCCAAAGTATTGTTGTGCGGATAGAAATACGATTCGTGTCCGCGGCTTTCGTTGTAACGGTAAGCAAAGTAAAACAGCGCTACCTGCGTAAGGAAAAACACCACTCCTATAATAAGCATGGTAATGTTGAACAACTGATCGGTTTTTACACCGTGCTCCGAAGCGGCTTTGGGAACCATTACCGGAACAAGCTCTTTAAAGGAATAAGCAGAGCCGGCAAACATCACAATCAAAAAACCAAGTAACAAATAACCGTTTACTCTGCTCTGTCCGGTAAAATCCATTTTGCCGGTTTTAAGCACCAGCGACAATTCATTGGCTCTTGCTATAAGCACCAGAACGGCAAACAGCAGAACGATGACCACAAAACTTAAAAATGCTACCATGTGTATTTAATTATTTTCCGTTTTATCAATTCAATTAAGAGTATATAACCGTTAGTTTCTCGCTCTCTTTCAGGTATGGGTCGTTCTCCGGTACAATCGGGCGCTTTGCCAAATTGTTGAAGAACATATACAGAAATACTCCGAGAAAACCGATAAAAATGAGCAACTCGCCCAAACCGATAGCGGCAAAATTCTTAGGGGCTTCTTCGGCATGATGACCACCCGCTGCATGTGCATCGGCACTGTGCCCGGCTGTTGTTTCGTGTTTAGCGGCAGTAGCATCGGTTGTGCCATGCTCACCGCCATGCGAAGCATCGGCATAAAGCACCACTTCTTCGGTTGATTTTACTGCTGCATGTTCGCTGCCGTGGTGTGTAGCCTGCTCGTTATTGTTCGGCTCAAAGAAAGTGTAGTTAAAGAAGTCAACATAGTGCCCGAAAATTAAAAGTGCTGCGCCAAAACCGATTAAACGGAAATTGCGCTTGGCTCCTCGCTTAATAAGCACCAGCAACGGGAAAACAAAGTTGATAAGCAACGACAAAAACACCGTGAACTTGAAATAACCTACATCAAAACGCTTCACCCAAAAGTTGGTGTCTTCAGGTATGTTAGCATACCACTGTAACATAAATTGGTCGAACCACAGGTAAGTCCAGAAAATAGAGAAACCGAAAAGCATTTTACCTAAATCGTGCACGTGGTTTTCGTTTACTTTTTCTAAGTACCCTTGCGACTTCAGAAAGATAACAATCAAAATGGTCATTGCCCATGCCGCGCAACCGTAGCTGGCAAAATTATACCATCCAAACAGGGTAGAATACCAGTGCGGGTCCATGCTCATAATCATATCCCAACTAACAGCCGATTCAGTAAGGGCAAACACTACGATAAACGCAGCCGCCAATAACTTAGAGCGCTTGTAAACTTTAGGATCGGTTTGGTCGGTGCGTGCAAAAAAGTTGTTCATTACTTTCGAGAAGCCGAACCACAGCAATGCGTAGGCTACCAATCTTCCAATCCAGAAAGCCGGAGCAAAATAAATGAGTTTGGTAGTGAACTTAGGATTGCCGGCACCTTCGTGCAAAATGTGCATTACATGGTCGTACAGCGAATGCACATGACCAAAGCCAAGCAACAAAATACCAAGCAACAGAAAACCGCCAATGGCAGCAAATGCCGAAAGCGAAAGGAAAATACGCTTCATCAACGTTTGCCATCCGCCATAAGCTAATTGTGTAGCTGCTACCACAAACAAACCGAACAATCCTATGCCGGTAAAGTAGTACACGTTCAGTGTAATGTTCGACCAAAAACGGGCATGCTTGTTTTCCGGATACATCAGGAACACAAACAGCAATCCTATCAGTCCGGCACCCATCATCCAAAAGAGCGCTTTCTTAATGGCGGGTGTAAATTCGAATGTTTCTTTCATCTCTTTCCTAATTACTTTTCCTGAAATTATTTTGCAGCAGTTGCCGGAGCCTCTGCGCTAATGCCTGCTAAACTTTTTATGTAATGAATTACCTCCCACCTTTCGTTTACTGAAAGCTGGAAACCGTAGCCGCCCATCATCCCCTTTCCGTAGCTGATGGAGTAAAACATATTTCCATCTTTAATCTCTTTCAAGCGGCTGGAGTAGGCAGGCGGACGAGCCGTGTAAGGACCATCGCCTCCATCGGGCAGTTCTACAATTTGTCCGTTGCCTTCACCTTTTTCACCGTGGCACACTTTACAGTTAATTTCATAAAGGCGCTTGCCTTCCGCTTTGGCAGCATCGGTAAACTCAACGGGATTTTTCAACAGCGCACCGGCTTTGTCGTATTCTTCCTGCCATTTGGCGGGGTCGTGCGTAAAATGGTTTTTAGCCATATAGCTCAACAGATAAGCTTCGTTGGTTTTAATTTTTTCATCGGCAGGAATAAAGCCGCGCGGAATAGTTCCTTCCACCGGTTTGCGGGCAGACATGTTGTTGCCTTCAGGGGTAGCAATTTCACTGGCAGAATACGTTTCGTACGCATTGCTGTAAGTCATATCCGGCATGTAAATTCTTCCTGTTTTGTCCTTACCGGCTTTGCCGCAGGCAACAAGCATTACTCCTGCTGCCAACACCGGAAGTAATCGTATGATTGTGTTTTTCATTGTCTGACTGTCTTTGTGTTTTACTCCGTTATTACAATTCATCTTTGCCGGAAAATTCTTTGTCTTTTATTTCTACCGCACCTTCTTTCTTGCACAGTTCTTTTATCTCATTCAATTTGTCGGCAGGATATTTTTCTGCATCGAACACCAATGCAAAACGGTCATCGGTGGTTCTTACATCGTAAATGCGCGGCACGCGACCTGGCCACAGGCGATTACGAACTAAGTAAGTTAAGGTCATTCCCCAAGCGGCAAATAACACCGTCATTTCAAATGTAATTGGAATAAAAGAAGGAAGAGGCCAGTAGGGCTTTCCACCGAAATCAATCGGATAGTTGGTGGTCATTACCCAAGTCATGAAGCTAAGCGCCAGCGTGGTTCCTGTGGCTCCAAAGAAAAATCCGGCTGTATGCAGACGGGTTTCGCGGTAGCCCAAAGCATCCTCCAGTCCGTGAACGGGAAATGGGGTAAGGCTTTCGTAAATTTCAATGCCTTTGGCGCGGATGTGTTCAACGGCATGAAGATATACCTCTTCATGATCCCACAGTCCTATTACTACTTTATTCGGTTCGTTGCTCATGTTTATGCAGTTATCCGTTTTGCTGAATTAGTTTTTCGAATCTTTATCCAATGGTCCAATAGTGCTCAAACCCACAAAGCCACCGTGTGCAGCGCCTTCTTTCTTCGCTCTTTCGGCTTTTGCCACTTCCGAAGAAATACGGAAGATGGCTTTTACCTCGGCAATAGCGATAGTTGGGAAGAAACGCGAGAACAACAGGAACAGGAACAGGAATACTGAAATAGAGCCGGTGTAAATGCCTATGTCCACCCATGTTGGAGAGAAATATGCCCAGCTTGAAGGCAGGTAATCATCAGCCAATGAGGTAACGATGATTACGAAGCGCTCGAACCACATGCCTATGTTTACGAAAATAGAAAGGATGAAGGTTACCCAAAGATTTCTGCGGAGCGACTTAAACCAGTAGAACTGCGGAGAAATCACATTGCAACTCATCATAATAATGTATGCCCAAAAATATTTTCCGAGAATACGATTGTAGAAAGCAAACTGCTCATACAGGTAACCGGAGTACCATGCAATAAACAACTCAGTTAAATAAGCGATACCCACAATAGAACCCGTTAACACAATAATCTTGTTCATGGATTCGATGTGGTTGATGGTAATGTAGTCTTCGAGTTGGAAAAGCTTGCGCGAAATAAGCATGAGCGTTTCCACCATGGCAAAACCGGAGAAGATAGCACCCGCCACGAAATACGGAGGGAAAATGGTAGTGTGCCATCCGGGAATAACCGAAGTTGCGAAGTCGAAAGATACTATGGTGTGCACCGAAAGTACGAGTGGTGTAGAAAGACCGGCTAACACTAATGAAAGCGATTCAAAACGCTGCCAGTTTTTGGCGGTACCCATCCATCCGAAAGAAAGAATGTTGTAAATCCATTTCCTGATTTTTCCTTTTGAACGGTCGCGGATAGTTCCGAAATCGGGCATTAAACCTGAATACCAAAACAACAACGATACCGAGAAGTAAGTAGAGATGGCAAATACGTCCCAAAGAAGCGGTGAGTTAAAGTTTACCCAAAGCGGACCGCGGGTGTTAGGGATAGGAAAAATGAAAGGCGCATCCCATACGCGACCCATGTGGAAGATGGGGAACATACCCGCACAAATTACCGCAAAAATGGTCATCGCTTCTGCTGCACGGTTAATACCGGTTCTGTAGCGCTGGCGGAACAGCAAAAGAATTGCCGAGATAAGCGTTCCTGCGTGACCGATACCGATCCACCAAACGAAGTTGGTAATATCCCAAGCCCAACCGATGGTTTTGTTCAATCCCCAAGTTCCTATTCCAAACCAAACTGTCCAACCGAGGCAGAACACGAAAAAGGCGCTGCCTGCACCGGTAAGCAAAGTGGCAATCCACCACATGGCGGAGTTTCTTTCAGTAGGAGCTACCAAATCGTCTGTGATTTTGGTATAGTTTTTATCCATCCCATTAATGAGCGGCTCCCTAAATTCCGATTCGTATGCGTGCATTATTTATTAGTTAATGGTTATTAGTTAATAGTTAACGTTTGTTTATGCGTGGTAATAGTCTATCACATCGTATTTCTTCTCTTCATCGCGGTTGCGTACTTGCGTTAAATACAACACATTCGGCATGGTATGAATTTCTTCAATTACTCCAAATGCGCGGCTGTCGTTAAACTGCTTCAGCACTTCGCTGTTCTTATCGTTTCTGTCGCCAAATGAAATAGCATTGGTAGGGCAAGCGGTTTGGCAAGCGGTAGTTGCTTCGCCATCCGCCAACGGACGACCGGCTTTTTTCGCATCCAACTTAGCTCCCTGTAAACGCTGCACACAGAACGAACATTTTTCCATTACCCCGCGCGAACGAACGGTTACATCGGGGTTCAGCACCATACGGGTAAGCGGCTCGTGCAAACCGAGAGTTTCCGATGCTACATTCTGGTCGTTGCTGGTGCCGTATTGCTTATCGAAAGCATCCGCCTGCTGATAATCGTACCAGTTAAATCTTCTCACTTTGTACGGACAGTTGTTAGCGCAGTAACGGGTACCAATGCAACGGTTGTAAGCCATTTGGTTCAAACCTTCGTTGCTATGGTTAGTAGCAGCTACCGGGCATACGTTTTCGCAAGGTGCATTATCGCAATGCTGGCACATGAGTGGCTGGAACACCACATCGGGGTTGTCCACCTCACCGGTGTAGTAACGGTCAATACGCATCCAGTGCATTTCGCGGGCGCGTATTACCTGATCTTTTCCAACCACCGGTACATTGTTCTCGGCATTGCAGGCAACCACACAGGCGCTGCATCCGGTGCAGGTGTTCAGGTCAACCACCATTGTCCAGTGGTGGCCGGGGCGCTCGTGCTTGTAGTAAAGCGTAACGAGTTCTTCCATGATGTGTTCACGGTCTTCGTTACCGGCACTGTACGCCCTTTTATCTTCTACACTCTTCACATACTCTTTCAGGGTGGTTTCTTTTACCACTTTGCGGGTTTTAATGCCGCCCAAATCCTGCATGGTAATATTGAAGTGTGTTTGAGTAATAGCTACTTTTTCTGTTTTAGCCGTTTTGCTGATTTCTGCTTTGGCAATCTCGGTAAAGTTATCGCCCGATTTGCTCAACAACTGAAACACATTCGCACCTACTTTCAACTCATCGTGTGCTACCGCAGTGCGTCCGTATCCTACCGCTACGCCAAACACGCCTTCGGGAGTTCCGGGAACACCCACCACAGGAAGTTCTACCGATTGTCCGTTGGCAGTAAGTTGTGCAACTGCGTATATTTTTTCTTTAAAATCAGGGTCGAGATTGTACCCGTTTTTCACCATCCATGTGGGGCTGGCAATAATGTAGTTGCCCCAGGTAACTTTCGAAACTGAATCGGGTAATTCCTGCAACCAAGGGTTATCAGCCCAATAGCCATCGCCTACGGCAATGGACTCGTAAAACTTAACCTGCGTATCGCCAAACGAAGAAGCTGCAGATGAAACTGCGGTTACTGCATCGGCTACCGAAGAGCCGCTGAAAGAAGCGCTGCCCGAAGCGGGTAATACCACTTCGCCATCGTGCACCGAGTTATCCCAAAATGCCCAAAAGCCAGAATACTTCGATTGTTTGGTATAAAGGTTCTTCTCCCAGTATTTTTGAATGTATTCGTAGTACGAACCGCCCTTTCCTGACCACTTCAACAGTGTTTCGGCAAACGGGCGGGTATCAAATAATTTTGAAATAGTAGGTTGAACCGTATTGAAGACCCCTGTTTTAGGTTCGGCATCGTTCCAACTTTCTAACCAATGGTTATCGGGGCAAACATATTGGCAGGCAGCCGATGTTTCGTCCAAGCGATTCGCAAACGAAACTGAAAGTTCCGCTTTCTTTAATGCCTCTGCAAAACCCTTTGCAGGCGAAGTAAATGCCGGATTGCTTTCGTAGAATAACACTGCTTTCACGGTTCCTGCATTCAGCCCATCTACTAATGCAGTAAGCGATTTATCGGAGCCTTGCTTGGTGTTGTAGGTTCTGTCCCATGTAATAGTGCTTCCGTAGCTGCCGAGTGCGTTGTTGATGGCATTTACCAGCACTTGTGCATTGGCATCGTTTGAACCCGAAACTACCAATGCGTTGCCTGCACCGGCCGCTTTCAGTTCTTCGGCTGCTTTGCCCACTTTAGCATTGGCAGCAGCACCTCCGCCAACAATGACATTGTATAAATCAACCAAGGCTGAAAGTTCTTCGCTTGGTTTAACGGCAATACGTGTATCGGCTTTGTAGCCTGTAATAGTTGGAACCGACTCAATTTGAATGTGGCGGCTCATGGTCTTTTTATCGGCAGAAACTCTTCTGTTTTCGGCATAGTTGGCAGAGAATTCAACCGGTGAAACCCATGTTCCGAGAAAATCGGCACCCACCCCTACTATCACTTTTGCTTTGGCAAAGTTGTAGGAAGGAATTGCACGCTTTCCGAATGTTTTTTCGTTAGCGTCAAGAATACCTGAATATGAAACGCCATCGTACGTTAAATGCTCAACAGTAGGATAAGCGGCTTTGAAATCGGCAATTACCGACTTGGTAGAAGGTGAAATAATGCTGGAAGAAAAGATAACAATCTTTCCGCCCGATGCAGCAATACTTTTCAGCTTCTCTCCTATTTCTTTATCGGCAGTTTCCCATGTTATGGCTTCTGTTCCCTTCTTGGGACTTTTGTAGCGGGCGCCATCGTAAAGGCTCAGCACTGATGCCTGAGCACGGGCGCTGGTACCACCTTTAGTAACCACCGAAAGTTTATTGGCTTCTACTTTAATGGGACGGCCTTCGCGGGTTTTTACCAACACGGCACCGTAATCGCCACCTTGGTAAAAGGCGGAGGCGTAATAGTTAGCCACACCCGGCACTATATCTTCAGGACGCCATACGTAAGGAATAGATTTACGCACAGGCATTTCGCAACTGGCAGCTACCGCAGCAGCGGTTACGCTAAAGCCAAGCATTTTCAGGAAGTCTCTCCTGTTCGACTTGCCGGTTGAAATGGGCTCGGTAATAGAACTCAACACAGGCAGTTCGTCCCTGAACTCCTTCACAGCTATTTGACGAAAGCCCTCTAACTGTTCTTTCTCTTCTATTCCTTTCCAGTAATTTTTTTCAGCCATTTTATGGTAATTGTTAATCGTTATCGGTTAATGGTTATTCGTGCTTGATTTTAGTAATGGCAACGCTGGCACTCTGTTCCGCCAATGTTCTCTACTGTTATTTTGCTTAATTCTTTGTTCTTCAGTTTTTGATGCAGAAGCTCAAAGCCCGAGTAGTAATCGTTCGAAGCAAACTGCACTTCGGTTTGGCGGTGGCAGTTAATACACCACCCCATTGAAAGCGGAGAGTATTGATAAACTTCTTCCATGGTTTCGATAGGGCCGTGGCAGGTTTGGCACTGCACTTTACCGGCATTTACGTGCTGGGCATGGTTAAAATAAACATGGTCGGGCAGGTTGTGAATACGCACCCATTCTACCGGTTTTTGAGGCTTGCTGTAGGTTTGCGAGTAAGCATCCCAACCCACTGCTTCGTAAATTTTGGCAATTTCTTCAGTGCCGTATTGAGGACCTTTGGTTACGTTCTTGTGGCAGTTCATACAAGTATTTACCGAAGGTATGTTGGCATGTTTGCCGGTGTAAGCGGTGCTGTGGCAATACTGGCAATCAATTTTATGCTTGCCGGCATGCAAAGCGTGCGAATATTTAATTGGTTGGGTGGGTTGATATCCTTGCTGGCGACCCAGACTTACCCCCCAGTCAACCGTTTTAAAGCCGAGGTAAACAAAAGCGATAAGACAAAGAGCTACAATAAAATTAGGGCGCTTGTAGAAAGGAACTTTTGCTACTTGCGGAACGCCATCCTTCTCAGCAATTATTTTGTCGAGCTTGTTGGTAACACCAATCAGAATAGCTACCAATACTATGAGGAAGAACACAAAGATGTATAAAGAAGCAGAAGGCGCTTTGGTGCCTCCGGTGGTTTCGCCTGCTCCGGCAGCAGGTGCGGCTGTAGTGGTAGGCGCTCCGTAAGCATCGGGGTTTTCTACATATAGAAGTATCTTTTCAATGTCGGCATCTTTCAGCGAGGCAAATACGTTCATATTAGCCGGACGACTGTTGAGCATGTCGGCAGCATACTTGTATCCGCCTTTTACGGCATCATCGTAGTTCTTTATCCATGTATAAAGCCACTGCTTTCCGGTTTTGCCTTTAAAATCACCGGCTGCTTCCCAACGGGCGGTTACACCCATCAGAGCAGGACCGGTGCCATCTACCTTCGGGTTGTGGCAAGCGGCACAGTTGCCTTTAAACAATGCTTTCCCCTCGTTCCATGCAGCCTTGTCCACTTCAGCATAGCTGAAAAGGAACGCAAAGCTTAAAACGAAAGTGAGTAAAGTGTTGAAGTAAAATTTACGGGGCTGTGGCAAGTGGTATCTATGCTTCATTATGACTTGAATTGTCATGGAATTGTAAAAATTGCGCGCAAATATGAACACCGAAGGTTAAATAACCAAAAAAAGGGGGACAAAATTTCTACCCGTAATTTGAATATAGAACGAGTTTAAATAAAGCCAATTTAGTGAGTATTGGCGCGGGTTTCAGCCGCCTTTTAAAACATTAGAGACATCGCATGTGCTCTGCTGTGGATAACTAAAAGATAAGAGAGCACCACTTTTGCATGGCTAAACGCTTATTTTTTTTTGCGAAGCAAGATTTAGACAGTTTAATCGGCAATAAAACAACGAGAAAAAATTATTGGAATATTGTAACTACAACGAAAAGCTGAAATAAAAAAAGGGCTGGGAATTTATCATCTTCCCGCCCTTGTGTATCAAGAATTTTCTTCTTTTACTAAGGAACTCTTGAAAGTCTTGCTGCTGATTTCCAACTGTCTGTTTTTACGGTTACAACGTATGTGCCCGGAATGAGGTTGGCTACGCTGAACGTTACAGTGGTTGTTCCTCTGATAAGTTGTGTAGGAATTGTCATTAGTATAGCTCCATTCATGTTGGCTACTTCTACAGTAGCTGCCTGAGGTTTGTTCGACAGAATGAAAAGGTTCACATCGCTTTTTGCCGGGTTGGGTGTCATTTTAAGCGCGTTGGTTGGTGCCTGCTCAGCTGATTCAAGACCTGCAATTACGAATGGTGAAGACATTGCTTCATACACCGGGTATCCTATTCCGGCATCATCGCCCGAAAAGTAAATATCGTCAACTATGTATTGAGGAGAATATCCATTACCTCTGAAGTTAATATAAATGCTATGAGGACCGGTTAGGTTCTCTATTTCAGCGCTGTAGATGTTTACGCTAGCATCGGTAATTTCCATTTCTACACTATCTATTTGGGTAAGAACACCTTGAGTATTAACGACATTTACCAAAAACCATCTGCGGCAAGGCAGTGAACCTGAACGGTGAAGTTTGTAGCTGAACTTCAGTGTCTCTTTTCCATTAAAAGTTAGAAATGGCGTTGCCAAGCCTGTTACCTGATCGGCAGAATATTCCAAACCGGTAATAAAACTTTGATGACCGCTTATTGGGGAATAAGTTTCAACATTCATATCGCTGAAAGCCCAGTTTTGTTGTTTTAGCATTTCCTTGGTTGATTGCCCTTGTCCACCTTCAAAATCTTCGGTGAATTGAGCAAAACCGGTTGTGGTAGCTGCTATTAATAATGCTGTTGAAATTGCGCGTAAATTGAGTTTCATGATTTCCTTTTTTAGTTCTTGCCTCCTCTTACGGCTTCATTCAACGCTTTGTTACAGAAAAGCGAAAAATAATTGGGAGAATTTTAAACTGAATAGGTTGAACTACATGATAAACGTACATTTATCATGTAAAATGAAAAAACACTAAAAAGAGAGTTGTGTTAGAACTTACGAACAGTAAAGTAGAAGGTGGTGCCGTTCTCAGGACTGCTCTCAAACCATATCTCACCGTGGTAGTACTCCACTATCTTTTTGCAGATAGCCAACCCTATTCCCGTACCATCAAACTCTTGTTCGGTGTGCAGCCTCTTAAACATTTGGAAAATGGTAGCAGAATACTCCTTTGATATACCAATACCGTTATCGCTTACAGCAAATGTATAGTGGTTAAGGGAGTTTGTCCATGTAACGTTTACCTGCGGTTGCTCTTTTCGGTTAAACTTCAATCCGTTGCTGATAAGATTCTGAAACACGTGATACATGAGCGAAGCATGCACATTATTAACTATCGGCAAATCCTTTTCAATATTTATTGAGCCGTTACAGTTGTTAACCTTTTCCCTTAACTCAAACCGAATGGTGTTTACTACATCATTTAAGTTAACAGGAACAGGAGAAGGAAGGTTGGTGCCTATGCGACAGTATGCCAATACATCATCAATAAGGCGCTCTAAACGTTTAGCACCGCTATGAGAGTATCTTACAAACTCTTTTGCCTCCTCATTCATTCCTTCGGCATGTTTTACCTGAAGCAAATTCATGAAACTGGAAATATTACGCACGGGTGCTTTTAAATCGTGCGAGATAATGTAGGCAAATTGTTCTAGGTCGTTATTGGAGCGTTTAAGTTCCGAAGTTTGTAACTGCATGTGCGCCTTGGAAGTTTCCAGTTCTACCTCACTTTCGTTGGTAGTTCTGGCAAATTGTATAACCATCGCTAAAAGCACGGTTATTTGCGAAAACATGCTTATCTGCCCTATCACTGCTTGTATCTTTTCATTAAGATTATACTGCACAAGAAGACCGGAGCTGAATTGATAGCTGGTTAACAATGCAACCGATAGAACCACCGAAACACCTATTTCATACACTCTCCTGTAATCAAACACCAAAAAAGGTAAAGCTACTGCCAATATAAGGTGGTGTTCAATACCCGCTAACGGACCGATCAACAGGGCTGACACATACATCAAAACATTGATTACTATGAGAAAAAGGTATCGGCTGATATTTATTTTGCCATAAGCGTTTAGTGTTAGGGAGGTAATACACAAAAGTTCCCCGGCAGTTAAAAGGCTTATCCAAACCCAACTTTCCCAAAATATGGCAGCTGCCAAATAACCGAGTGTTACCAAAAAGGTTAAGGAAACAATAAAGTTGAATGCTCGCACGTATTTTACATCTCGTGTATGGGCTACAGAAGTCCCTACATTGATAATGATATTGTAAACCGCCAAAAGGGGGTTCAACTCATTAGCTTCTATTGTATCGGAATAAACTTTCTCATTACCGGAGATGGCTACTTCATGTAGGGAGGTGGAGAGTTTTTTCATGAGTATGGAGGTTTAGTGATGGAATGTCCTTTCAGGTTCGGAAGTTAGGAATATTTAACGCTTAAAAAAATTCCCATGCTATTTCTTAAGTAATACAGAACGACTCGGCTTGTATGAACTTACTTTGCTCGTTGTACAGCTACCGGAACCAACTATCATTCCATTATTTACAATCACACCTTTTATATGTTTTTAAAAGAGTGTTCACCAAAGGTTCATAAATTAGCGCATTGTAAAATTTTCGTTGTGCCCCTTCGTCTTTCCCTACACACGAAGAAGCGACTATGGTAAATTTAAGTATTTCAATGGCTGATGCCCAAAATGAATCTTTAAGCCAAGTAATCCTGAAAGAACGCAAGCGGCTGTTGGAATTTATCCGCAGGCGTGTGCCTACACAAGAGGACGCAGAGGATGTTTTACAGGACGTTTTTTATGAACTGGTAAATACCTACCGCTTAATGAAGCCGGTAGAGCAGATGGCTTCGTGGTTGTTTACCGTTGCCCGCAATAAGATAACAGACCGCTACCGAAAAAAGAAACCCGACTCGTTGGAAGAGCATTTTGCACTCCGCGCAGGAGATGATGGCGATAAACTGGACATTTCGGATTTTCTTCCTTCAGGTACCAACTCGCCCGAAACTGAAATGATGCGCGAAGCCATTATGCAAGGTTTGGTTCAGGCTTTAGATGAATTGCCTAAAGAGCAGCGCGAAGTTTTTATAATGCACGAATTGGAAGACCGCAGCTTTCAGGAAATTGCCGAAATAACCGGTGCAAACTTAAATACTCTGCTTTCGCGAAAAAGATATGCAGTGTTGTACTTGCGCGAACGCTTAGTTAATTTATACAATGACCTTTTTTAAAAACTTAAACTATACAGTATGAACCATGTTTTACGATTCGTGGGCGGATTTCTGCTGTTTTGCCTCGCCTTTGTTCTTTTCGGTTACATAACCATGTATTTATGGAACTGGCTCATGCCTTACCTTTTCAAACTTCCTGAAATAGATTTTGCCATGGGGCTGGGCTTAGTGGTACTGAGCAAAATACTTTTTGGCGGTATTCGTGTAAAAACTCCCGGACCTATAGGGCAACGCAGATTTTGGAAAGCCAAATGGGAAAGTATGACCGATGAGGAGCGCGAACAATTTAAATCTGATTTTGCAGAGCGTTGCCGTATGAAATGGGGTAAAGCTCAGATGAAGCCGGAGAAAAACAGCTAGTGCAACTATCCATCCCTCTTTAACGTGTTACTTGCAAAACACGTAAACCTAATTGTTTAAACCATTGCAACAGAAATTGCACAAATGCCATTAAGCATTACCTTTCCGCTATGGATAAACGCCTTTTGCCCGAACTAAATAGACAAGCCATACCTATTGTATTGTGGAATCTTACCCCTGTACTTGGGGTTCTGCTGTTTGAATGGCAACCTGTGAGTGTATTTATCTGCTATGCGCTTGAAACCATTGTTATCGGCATTTTTAATGTTTTCCGTTTAACCGCAGTTTATTACTATGGATTGCCGCAAAAGCCAGATGAAAGCGGGGTTTCCGGCCTGGCGGTAATTCCCTTTTTCATTTTTCATTACTTTTTTTTTGTGTTTGTTCAACTCAGCATTTTTTTTCCCCTAAGCGGTGTAAACAGTTTCGGGCCTTTCGGTGCCTTGAATGCCATAGAAAAATTCATGACAATTAAATCAACCAATGCTGCATTGGTGGCTTTTGTAGTGAGTTGCGCCTACTCGTTTATTACCGATTTTATTTTAACCGGTGCCTATACCAAAAAAACGATGCTGGAGCAGATGTTTGAGCCTTACCCGCGCATTTTTGTACAGCAGTTTGTTGTGATTCTCGGCTCTATGGTATTTAGTTTAACCGGCAACGGCTGGTTTATTCTTGTCATCTTTATTGCCTTTAAAATGTATTTAGACTTGCTCCTGAAAGATGCCGACCTTATTGCATGGGCAAGAGAACAGGCTGCAAAGGAGAAACCTGATTCTGAAAGTTAACCTCAGCGAAAAGTAAAAGTGTGTTTATTGCACCATACTTTTGTTTCGTAAGGTTGCAGCGAGTAAGTAACGGCTTCGTTGTAGAGATTGTATTTTTTTACCATTTGGTCGCTTACTTCCACTTGCTCGCCATAGTAAAACGCTTTCAACCTTCCATTAATGTCCTGATAAACTAATATGTCGTTATCTGCTACAAAACTCAACGGCAGGTAACGCTCTAACCAATACTTTTTGCCCTTGTACCAGCACCAAAAATTTTTGCCTTTATCGGTGTAGGCTATCAAATTTTCTTTCACCAATAACTCAAGCGGGCGGTCTTCCATCAATATTGTTTCCTCGCCTTTGTAATACACTACCAATTGCTTCAGCAACGATAAGTACGCTACAAATTTTTCTCCGGTGTAATACTCGTTGGTAACATTGGTCATGGTTTCGTGCAACTCGCCATGATCAAAGTATTTGAAATTGCCGTACTGGTCGGCATATACCATTATATCGCGGTCAACCAAATAATTGGCAGGTTCATACACTTCCAAGGTGCGCAGTTCTCCGTGGTAATACACTTTGAAATTCCCGTTCCTGTCCATATAGGCAAACATATTGTCGCCAATTTTAGCTCTGCGTATTTCGGTTCGCTCCAAAATTTCGGTTTTGCCGTTGTAAAAAACATTCAGTTCACCAATCGCATTAGTCCAAACAATAAGGCTATCGGAGTAATACACCGAATCTTGTCCCGGGCGGAAAAAGTTTTCGAGCGAAATGAACTTGCCATCGTACAACAACTTTAGCTGATTGAAGTTCTGATACAGCAGCCAGTTGTCGGTCATGTAGTAGTCGGGATTGTTATCGTTTACGGTATAGGTTTGCCCTTTGTAATACACTTTCAGGCGGTTGTTGGCGGCTATGTAAGCAAAAATGTTGCTGCGCCCCACTTTATATGAACGAAGCGGTAGGTTTTCAATATACTTCGATTCGCCCGCATCAAACACATACACAAAGTTGTTGATGTCCTGAAAAGGAGCAATGCACTGCGCGTTCAACTGCATTGAAAAAAATACGGGAAGCAGACAAAAGGCAAATCTCATACAAGCGAAAATGTAGAATTAAAAAGAAACGGTTTTTAAAGTATTAGCAGTTACTTAAACATCATGCCATATTTAATGCCCCCCTTGCAGTATAAACAGTGTAGCCTATTCTTTAGCATTTGTTTTGAATCATATACTATGTGGATAACTTAAAGCTGCTGTTAATAATCGAAACAACAACCATGCAACCATTCGCATTTGTACAGCTACTTAATAATAGCGGCAACGCTAAATACCGTTATCTTTTGTTTTAGGTTTTTGATAGTTTCCCAAAACGAAGCCCGGCTATGTTAGCCGGGTTTTTTTACGCATATCATAAATCGCACGACATACACCTCTTTTTCCTCTGCAAATTTCAAATTGTTCATCTTAGCAGTTTATGCAGCATCGCAGCAATTTTCTGTTTAAAAACTGGGCAGGGAATTTTACTTCCGTTGCTGCAAATTATTTCCAACCCGAAACAGAAACAGAAATTGCTGAAGTTGTTCGTAGCAGCAATAAAATACGGTTAACCGGAACAGGACACTCATGGTCGGATATTTGCCTAAGCAACCACACCTTGCTGAACCTTGACCGCTACAACAAAGTATTATATTGCGATAAAGCTAACCTGCAAGTTACCGTGCAAGCCGGTATTAAACTTTGGCAACTGAATGAATACCTGGACAAGCAAGGGTTGGCATTAAAAAATCTCGGCTCTATTGCAGAACAATCAGTGGCGGGGGCAATCAGCACCGGCACACATGGCTCCGGGATCAATTATCAAATTCTGGCTTCCCAAATAGAGCAGTTTGCTTTGATAAAGCCCGATGGCAACAGAGTAACAATCCATCACAAAAACGATAAAAACTTTTTCGATACTTCGGTAGTTAACCTCGGGGCACTAGGCGTAATTTCTGAACTTACATTGAATGTGGCCCCTTCATTTCGCTTGCACGACCAAACTTATGTTGCCGATTTTGATAAAGTAATTGACTGCCTTGATGAACTGGTAAACACTACCGACCACTTTAAACTTTGGTGGTTTCCGCATGTTGAAAAAGTGGTGGTTTATCGTTACACACGCACACAAGAAACTCCCAACGATTCACGCTTACGCCAATGGCTGATGGACGAGTTTTTATCGGTAAATGTTTATAGGCTATTCTTAAAAATCGGAAACATTAACCGCAATTGGCGCAGAAATATTAACCGTGCCCTTGTAACAAAGTTTGTGCAGCCGCTAAATCGTATTGAAAAAAGCTATCGGGTGTTTAATGTGCCAAAGCCTCCCGTTCACCGCGAAACAGAATATGCATTCGACCTGAATGTGGCAAAAGAATTATTGCGCGAATACAAACGAATGATTAACACTTCGGAACACCGTATTAACTTTTTGCAGGAAATCCGCTTTACAAAAGCCGATGATTATACACTAAGCCCGTGTTACGGGCGAAACACTATGTGGTTAGGCGCTTACAATGCCGATAACTACGGGTGGGATAAATTGCTTGCCGATTTTGAACAACTTGCCATGCAATACAATGGGCGACCGCATTGGGGTAAAGAATTTAACGTGCCTCCGCAATACATCAAACAGCAATATCCTCTTTTTGCCGAATTTGAAAAGTTGCGTAGTGAAATCGATCCTGAAGATAAATTTGTAAACGACTACATCAATCGATTTTTTTGCAGTTAAAATCATATTAGATGACAACATTTCTGAAATGCTTTGCAGTAACAGTTTTGATAGCTGTTGCAGCCTCAACAAACGCACAGGAAAAACGCGATGAGGAATTGAAAGCCTATTATTTTGTTCTGCTAAAGAAAGGTCCCAACCGAACGCAAGACTCTGCTACTGCGGCAAAAATTCAAAAAGAACATTTAGACAACATCAATAGGTTGGCTTCTATAGGAAAACTGAATGTTGCCGGACCGTTTTTAGATGATGGCGATATGCGCGGCATTTTCATTTTCGACTCCGGTAATGAACAAGAAGTGATTGCATTGGTTGAAAGCGACCCTGCCATTAAAGCCGGGAGGCTCAGCTACGAGATACACCCTTGGATGACGCAAAAGGGGATTTGTTTTAAATAGTTGCAGAAAAATGTGTAGGTAAACTTTCTGACACCCTAACTACACCAGCAGTGGACTTTTTACAAGTATAAGTAGCAACGTAGCTATCTGTTTTCAGAAAACAGGTGCAACATAAAGCTACTCTTTCGTACTCCGCCACCTAACTTTAATCATATCCCCTACAACCTTTTGCCGCTTTATGTTTGTTAGGAAATTTCATATCCCTAACAGATTATAAAGTCCATGTTAATTGAAACGCACCCTCCAGCTATCCAAGAACTTTACTCCGCCATTCGAAAACTGAAACAGGAAAAAGATGCGGTGGTATTGGCGCATTACTATATGTCGCCCGAACTACAATTAACAGAAAAGGATGGCGGCATTGCCGATTTTATTGGCGATTCGCTGGGTTTGAGTGTTGAAGCTACCAAAGTAAAAGCAAAGCACATCATCTTTTGCGGAGTAAAGTTTATGGCTGAAACCGCTAAGGTGCTAAACCCCGATAAGCAGGTGTTGATACCCGATAAGGAAGCGGGCTGCTCGCTCGCATCGAGCATAACCGCTGAAGATGTGCTGGAATTAAAGCGAAAACATCCGGGCGTTCCGGTAATAGCGTACGTAAATACCTATGCCGAAACCAAAGCCGAGTGCGACATTTGCTGCACTTCGCGCAATGCCCTGGCTATTGCCCGCTCGTTCGATTCCGATACGCTCATATTTATTCCCGATGTGTATATGGGGCAGAACCTGCAACAAAAAATAGAAGCCGAAACCGGAAAGAAACTTATTCTGTGGCACGGCACCTGCGAAGTGCATGAGCAGTTTACCGGCTTATCAATGGAAATGATGAAAAAGGCAAACCCCGATGCCGAAGTGCTGCTGCATTGGGAAGTGCCAAAGGAAACGGTAGCCACATCTTTCTGCGAAGCAAAAGGAGTATTAGGAAGCACCAACGATATTCTGCGCTATGTAGGGGAAAGCCACGCCAAAAAATTTATTCTGGCTTCGGAGTGCGATTTGGGAGCCACGTTGAAAGGCATGTATCCCGACAAAGAATTTATTACGCCTTGCTTTAAGTGCCCGTACATGAAAAAGATTACGCTGCAAAACACCCTCGCTACGCTACAAGCCATCGGCACACCCGATGCGGCAAAATACGACATCAGCATACCCGAGGAAATCATGCACAAGGCATACATCCCCATTAAACGAATGCTCGATTTTGCATGAAAGAAGAGAAGTATGATATGGTGGTAATAGGCAGCGGTATTGCCGGCTTGTTTTACGCCATTCAATGTGCTGCCTTCAGCAAAGTGTTGATTGTTACTAAAGGTAACATTGGCGAATCGAACACTATGTATGCTCAAGGCGGCATAGCTGCAGTAATGAACGACAAAGATTCCATTGAAAGCCATGTGGCGGACACTTTACAAGCAGGCGATGGCATGTGCGACCGCAGCGCAGTAGAGTTAATTGCCAAAAACGCCCGGCAAGCCATCAGCGATTTGGTAAACCTGCACGTTCATTTCAACAAAACGGAAACAGGCGATTTTGACTTGCACCGCGAAGGTGGACATTCGCGCGCACGCATTGTGCACCATGCCGATGCCACCGGCAAAGAAGTGGAAACACGCTTAGTTGATGCCGTTCGCCATCATCCAAACATCACTATTCTCGAAAATCATTTTGTGGTTGATTTAATTGTGGAGAACAATACTTGCTTGGGTGTGCAGATTCTTCATCCCGGCTCTTCAACACAACTCAACTATTATCCCAAACTAACCATGCTGGCAACGGGTGGTGCCGGGCAGATATATGCACATAACACCAACCCATCTATTGCCACAGGCGATGGATTTGCCATGGCGTACCGTGCAGGCGCATGTATGATGGACATGGAGTTTGTGCAGTTTCACCCTACTACGTTGTATTCGCAAAATGCAAAAGATACTTTTCTAATAACTGAAGCAGTACGCGGATTTGGCGCAGAACTAAAAAACAAAGCAGGAGAAACTTTCATGGAAACGTATCATCCCATGAAATCGCTTGCTCCGCGTGATATTGTAACACGCGCTATAGTGAACGAAATGGCAAACACCGGTGAACCCTGTGTGTACTTAGATCTTCGAAACTTTGATACGGCTGAAATTCAAAAGCACTTTCCGAACATTTACGCCCGCTGCCGCGAAGAAGGATTGAATCTCCGAACCGATATGATTCCCGTTACACCCGCAGCGCATTACATGTGCGGAGGCATTAAAACCGATGTGTATGCACGCACATCAATCAACAACTTGTATGCCTGCGGTGAATGTGCCGGTACCGGTGTGCACGGAGCCAACCGCCTGGCAAGTAATTCCCTGCTCGAAGGTTTAGTGTTTGCCACCACCGCAGCAGCCGATGCAAAAAAAATAGTAGAGAGCGATAAACTCTCTGAAACATTACCGGTATTCAATGAGGGCAAAACCGATACAAGAAAATCGGGGAGTTTAATTTACCAAAGCATGAAAGTGTACCTACAGAATTTAATGTGGAACAATGCCGGCATAATACGTACACAAACAGGTTTGGAGTATTGTTTGGAAGAATTAGAAGAAATAAAAACGGTTATACTGTCAGAAATAGAACAGTACGGAATTTCGCAGCAAGCGGTTGAACTGCTCAACATGGTTGACTGTTCGCAGATGGTGGCTCATTCAGCCTTGCAGCGAAAAGAAAGCCGCGGCTGCCATTACCGAAGCGACTATCCGAATAAGTTTGGGGAAGCAAATCATACTTTTATGCAGGGGGCAATAAAAAATACACAGGTCTTTTAATCAGTGATTTGTGTTTTCATGCCTGAAATTTGTGTGGTTCGGTTAGCAGTACTGACAAATATCATCTCTCTGCCGGCCGTTCTTGTAAAACTTTGCATGAGTTTCCGGTTATGTAGTTTTACATACAGAAGCCAAACAGGCGAAAGCCATGAGCAGAATATTTAAAACAATAGTTGCAGCGATTGCCATTAGCACGATGTGCAGTTGCAAATTTTTTTCTTCCGCACCTTCATCTGTTCAGTTAGATGTTAATGCAGCGCCTTTCAAAAACCTTTCCGATTACGGATTTTTTAAAGGAGAACTGAAAAACCTGCACCCATCGGAGCAGGTTATCCCCTATTCATTACTAAATACCATGTTCAACGACCATGCGCGAAAAAAAAGTTTTGTGTATGTACCCGAAGGCAAAACCATAAACGGTGATGAGGTGGGCAACTTTAATTTCCCCGAAGGCAGTTGTCTGGTTAACTGTGTGTACTTCCCCATTGATGAGCGCGATGAAAACAAAGGCATCACACTCATCGAAACGCAACTGCTAATCAAAACCGAAAACGAATGGAAATCGCTCAACTATTTGTGGAGCGATAACCAAACAGATGCCGTGCTCGATTTAACCGGAGATATTAAAAAGGTAGGTTGGAAAGATAAAAACGGCAGCGAGCGCTCGGTTGATTTTGTAATAGCCGGTAAAAACCAATGTAAGAGTTGCCACAACTCCAACGGACAGTTAGTGCCCATTGGCGTATCAGCCATCGGCTTAAACAAAAACATTTCTATTGGCGGAAAAGAAATTCATCAGCTCGACTATTGGAAACAACTCGGATTGCTGAGTGCCGGTTTCGAGCAAAAAGAAACGGCATACATCAACTGGCAGGATAAAACACAACCTTTGGAAAAACGTGTGCGAGCTTACCTGCACATCAACTGCGCTTACTGCCATAGCATCGAAGGCCCCGGCAAAATGAGCGGCTTGCTGCTGAACTACGACAACTACAACATGGAAACGTATGGCGTATGCAAATCGCCCCCATCAGCAGGTAAAGGCTCCTGTAATTTGAAGTACGATATAGTTCCGGGTAAGCCCGGTGAGTCCATTATTGTTTGCCGCATGGCTTCTACCGATTTGGAAACTAAAATGCCCGAACTGGGACGAACCACTACCGACAACGAAGGCGTGAGTTTAATTATTGATTGGATTTTGCAAATGGAAGGCAACTGTTTGGTAACCGAAACTGCCGGCAAATGAAAACCCAACTCCAACAACTCATTCTTAAAACAGCGCTGTTCAACTTTTTTGTAGTGGCTTGCGTGGGGTTGGTGCTTCGGTACATGCAGGCGTATGGCATTAGTTTTATCAACTACAAATACCTGCTGCATGCCCACTCGCATTATGCTATGGGCGGCTGGATGTTCACCGCTTTGTTTGCCGCTGTTGTTTCGGTTTTTAAAGTGGTGAACGAAAACAACGTTAAAACCTACCGCAACATTTTTTTCCTTTCGCAGGCGGGCATTGCGGGCATGTTGCTCAGCTTTCCGTTTCAGGGCTACGGGCTTTGGAGCATTGCACTCAGCCAGGTGTATGTATTGGCTACCTACTGGTTTGCCTACCGCATTTGGCGCGACCTGCGGTGGAAACTCACTTCGGTGCGCTACTTAAAAACAGCCTTGTTCTTTCTAGTGTTTTCATCGCTTGGTCCGTATGCGGTGGGCCCCATGATGGTGAACCATTTGGCGGGCAGTTCATGGTATTACAATGCCATTTATTTCTACCTGCATTTTCAGTACAACGGCTGGATGGTGTTTGCGGTGTTTGCCTTAGTATTTAAATACCTCGAAGAAAAGCGCGTAATTATTAACCACCGCAATGCCTACACAGGTTGGTGGCTCATGGCGGCTGCTTGTGTGCTCACGTATTTTCTTTCGGTGTTGTGGAGCAAACTCGGCTTAGTGTTTAATGTGCTGGGTGGCGCGGGTGCGTTGTTGCAAATAGCAGCGCTGTATTTTACCGTAAAAGCGTTGCTGCCTTATCGTCCGCTGTGGAAATCGGGCAGCAGCACCTTGGTAAGAATACTCACAGTAAGTGCAGTGGCTGCATTTGGCGTAAAAACAATTTTGCAGTTGCTGAGCAGCCTGCCTGCCATTGCCGATGCCGCTTATCGTTATCCGAACTTCATAATCGCTTATCTGCATCTGGTGTTCATTGGCTTTATGAGTTTTTTTCTGTTTGCCTTTTTTATGAAGAAGGAAATAATGAGTGCAAACCGCATAGCGAGTGTAGGAATGCTGCTGTTGTTTACCGGCTTTGTGGTAACTGAACTGTTGTTGGTGCTGCAAGCATTAACCGCCTGGCTCGGTTTAGCTCCTATCCCCAGCTTCAGTTACTACCTGTTTTACTTTTCGGTTTGTATGCCTGCGGGGTTACTGCTGCTTGTAAGCAATCGCCTCAATTTTTCTCTTTCCGATTCTGTTATTACCAAAACAACACATTATGAAACCGCTCAACATCAGTTGCCTTAACTGCAACGCCAAAGACTGCTCCATACTTCGCAACTGCCCAACCGAAGCGCTTCAGTTTTTCGACAGCAAAAAATATTGTATGCGTTATGTGCCCGGGCAATCTATAATCCGCGAAGGCTCGCGTATTGACGGAGTGTATGTTATTTACGAAGGCATTGTAAAACTGCATGTAAAAGGGCGACTGGGGCGCGATTTTATTTTACGCCTCGGCAAGCCGGGCGAAATTGTAGGGCATACCGATGACCAGTTTCAAAAACAATCATCGAGCGTAACGGCTGTAGAGCCCACCACGGTGTGCTTTATTGAACATACCGATTTTGAAAGCGGCATGAAAAAGTGTCCATCGGTGCAACGCGAACTGATGTCGGTATTTAAAAACGAACTCAAAAACATAGGCAACCGCACCATACAGTTAGTGCAAATGAATGTGCGCGAAAAAATTGCCGATGCACTGTTGCATATTGCCGAAGTGTACAAACTGAAAGAAGGAAAAAATCCGGTTGAAATTTCGCTGAGCCGCCAGGAAATATCCGACATGACAGGCACCACCAAAGAGCAGGTGTCAAAAATTATTTCCGAGTTCAGAACCGATGGCTTTATTGATGCCCACGGAAAAAAAATTAGCATACTCAACTACGCCAAACTGAAGGCAGTGGCGGGAGGGTGATGGAGTAGGGACAGGTAGTTACTAATCGCAATAAACTAGAATTAAACAAACTGGCGCAAGATTGCAGTCAAGCTAATGCGTGGGGTTCTTGTGCCGGATATTACACCTTACATCTTAACTCGCTACAGCTTGGCTCGAATAGCCTCAAAAGTTTCTGTCATATGCTCATGTGTATCTATCACTTTTAATTCTATTTTCTGTTTAATACTATTTAGATCTGAAACTTTCATTTTCAAACTTTCTTTTCCTCTTTTATTGAAAAACATAGAAAGTGCATCTATTGCCGGAGTCTTGTCTATTAGTTTTAGTTCTTTCATCGTTTCTCCAAAAGCTATATCACTGGCTATTTCTTCGAAATCCTTATTGCTAATTACACCTCGATGAACAAAATGATTTCGTATTTTTTTCAACTTATACTCATTTGTAAGGACATTCTCTAATTCTCTAAAACTTTGTTGAATGGCTTTTGGGCAATGCTTGTTTTCTATAACTGTACTTCTTGTTGCCTCATGCTCATTAAGTCCTAAATTAAAAACATCGTTTACAAGCAGTATCGTCTGGTCCGAGTACGAAGTAATGATTGTATAAAAAATAGCTAAGTGGTAATCGTAATACTTTTGACGGCTCAAATTATTTCTTTTGAAACTAACTTTAGGAGTGTAGTCACTTAAAAAGAAAAGAGAAAAATTCAACCGTTCGCTGCTACTCTTTATATTTTCCAATCTTTCATAAACAGCCTTTACATACAGGCTTTTTTCATCAAACTGACTTTTAGAAGCAATTTTAGCAATGTAGTCTCTAACATAGGCTTCTAAAACAGCCAAGAAGAACTTATTGTAATGCAGTGTTTTTTCGTCTTTGTTCATAAAGCGTTATCTGTGGAATGTAATTGATGTTAGTAAATCTAACTTTATCCAACTTATCCTTCATTCCCCCAAATGACGCAAGAACCCTGCTCTCCAACATCTTCCGCAGGGCATGCCGAAGGACAGATAAAGCAGGATTTATCCTTAGGTTAGTGTAGTTGTCGCCACAACTTTCGGAAAATGACAATCCCGAAGGGATTAAAGGTTTATAGAATTGCTACACGGCAAAAAATTGTTCGACTCCGAAGGAGTCGTAGAGGCATTCAGAACATTCCCGGCTATAAACGTAGTACCCCTTCGGGGTAAATACAAGTTTTCTGCTCTCCAACATCTTCCACAAGGCATGTCGAAGAACAGATAAAGCAGGATTTAAATCCTTCCCTTTTTATCCTGTCGTTGGCGCCTACTTCCCCATCTCCCTCATTACTCATTACTCATCACTCATTACTCCTGCCGCTGCCTACTTTTTCTTCTTCCCTTTTCCCTCACCCAAAATAGTACGAAAAAACATTCATGTCTTTGAGTGCTCTCATCAAAGGGGCGGTAAAACAGTCGGACTTTTGACTCCGATTGTTCACCTAAAAACACACGCTATGAGCGAGGAAACATCCAAACCGGCTCCGTTCTTCAAGGTAATAATGGACGACATTATGCTCTTGCTTTTCCTTGGAGTAACCATCTACGCAATCTTCTATCTCATTTGGGGAGTGATGGAAATTGCCACCGTGCCCAACATCCCCGAAGAAGTAAAACAGGCAATTCTTAAATAACTCACCTAAAACTATTTCTATGAGCTTATTAGCACCTTCCGAAGGATGGTTTCAAAAGAAAGTAGCAAAAGACGAGCGCATGTGGATTCTGATTGCGTTTGCCGTTTGCATTTTTCTTTTTGTATGGATGATTATGTGGCACGTGGTAGGTCGCCAAAATCCATCGAACACCACCTACAAAACCAACCCTACCGAATTTGCACAACTGCACGATGCCTATGTAAAAAAGAATATGATAGGCATGGACAACGGCATACCCGTAGTAAAGCCCGAACCCGGCAGCGATGTAATACTGATGGGGCAAATGTGGCGCTGGTCGCCTGCCCTCATTCTTAAAAAAGATGAGTGGTACAACCTCCACATTTCCTCGAAAGATTTGGTGCACGGGTTTTCGCTGCAACCATCCAACATGAATTTTCAAATCTATCCCAGCTACGATTACGTGCTCAAGTTTAAGCCCACGGCTGCCGGTGAATGTAAAATTCTCTGCAACGAATACTGCGGCATTGGTCACCACGCCATGATTGGGAAAATTGTGGTGATTGAAAGCGATGCCGACTTAGCCAAATACGGGTACGATAAACTAAGCGCTGCCCCTGCCGATTACTCATCATCTGCCACCGAAGAAGATATTTCGGGATGGAGCAACGAGCAGTTGGTAAAAGCAGGCGAAACCGTTTACAATCTGAAAGGATGCAGCGGCTGCCACAAAACCGATGGCACCGTACAAATTGCTCCGAGTTTTAAGGGGCTGTACGGCTCTAAATCGAAAGTGAGCGATGGCAAAAGCACTTTCGAAATACAGGTGGACGATGCCTACATTGAAACATCGGTTACCGAGCCGCAAAAACACATTGTGGTGGGTTTCGAGAAAACCCAAATGGCAAAACTCGATTTAAGCGCCAACGAACTGAAGCAGGTAACTGCTTTCATTAAATCACTTCAATAAACTATAAACTATGTTTAGAACATGCGATATAACCGGATTTAAAGTTGACCTGAACTCAGAGAAGTTCATTCGGCTCAACGCGGTAATGGCTGTGGTTTCCTTATTGCTCGCCATTGTTGCAGCCATCCTCTTGGTATTTACGCGGTATCAGCCAGTGCATCTGCTCGATGCCGAATGGTATTACCGCCTTACCACTTTCCACGGGTTGAACGCCCTTATTTTCTGGATTGTGTTTTTTGAAATTGCTGGTTTGTATTTCGGCTCCACAGTGGTGCTTAATCAAAAATTCTGCTCCCCCTTGCTCGGCTGGGTGTCGTTTGTGCTCATGGTAGCGGGCTTTTTGTTGGTAGATGTAATGATAATGATGGGCAAAGCCGATGTAATGATGACCTCCTATGTGCCCCTCAAAGCGCATCCGTTGTATTATCTCGGCATCATACTTTTTGCGGTGGGGGCCTTGCTCGGAGTCAGTTTGTTTTTTGCCAACGTAGTAAATGCCAAGCGCGAAAAAAATGCAGGTGAAACACTTCCGCTGTTTACCTACGGATTAGTAGCGGCAGCCATCATTGCGGTAATAACACTTGCTACCGGAGCCATTATTTACATCCCCACTTTCCTGTGGTCGCTCGGTTTAATCGAAGCCATGGACCCTGCGGTGTACAAATTAGTGTGGTGGGGCTTGGGGCACTCATCGCAGCAAATCAACGTATCGGCAATGGTCAGCATCTGGTACCTCACTACGTTTCTCGCATTGGGAGGAACTTCCATTAACGAGCGTGTTTCGCGCAGCGCCTTTGTACTCTACATTTTGTTTATCTGCCTTGCTTCGGCACACCACCTGCTTACCGACCCTGCCACCAGTTCGGCATGGAAAGTATGGAACACTTCCTACGCCATGTATCTTGCGGTGTTGGCTTCCATGATTCACGCTTTTGCGGTTCCAAGCTCTATGGAATCGGCACAACGCAGATGGGGCTTCAATAAAGGTTTGTTTGAGTGGCTGGCGAAAGCACCCTGGTCGAACCCCGCATTCACTTCGGTAGTGCTGGCATGTATCGGCTTTGGTTTTATTGGCGGAACTACCGGAGTAATTTTTGGTATGGAGCAAACCAACATTATTGTGCACAACACGCTGGCAATACCCGGGCACTTTAAAGGAACCGTGGTAATAGGCACCACGCTTACGTTTATGGGAATTACCTACTACCTTATTCCGCTCATTTTCCGCAGAAAAATTGTAGCGTTTAAGTTGGCGCAAATACAGCCGTGGTTGTTTTTCTTCGGTATTGCCATACTTGCGGTTTCCATGATTGCACTCGGGCAGTTAGGCGTTCCTCGCAGACACTGGGATTCATCGTTCAGCGGTGGACCATTTACACACACGTTTAATCCATCGGTTGATTTCTTCTGGACGCTGATGATGTTGGGCGGTTCGCTTGCATTTATTGCTGCGCTTATTTGGGTATTGCAAGTGGTGGTATCGGTATTCTTCGGGCCAAAAATTACCGGACCGCAGGATATGCAACTGCCTCTGTCGCCATTAGCGCCTGCCGCCAAAGAACACAAGGGCTACGAAGCTCCGGGAACCTTAGTGCTTACGCTCTTGTTCCTTGCCACGTTTGCGGTGTTGTTCTTTGTAAACTGGAAATGGCTGGCAGCAACCTGGTGGGTTAAGTAATTACAGGGTAACAAAATTGCATGGTTATGAAAACTACGTACAGCCCTCGCGGCTTTCCAATATTGCTTTGCTTGTTTCTATCACTTACATCGTTCGATTTACCCGATGAAGCACGGTTTATTTCGCGCAAAGTGGAAAACATTGTCATACGCGATGCAAACGGAAACAGTTTGCATCTCTATGACAACCTACGCGGCAAACCGCTTGTGCTGTCGCCTGTTTACACGCGCTGCCCTATGGCGTGTTCGCTCATCAGCAGCGGATTGAAAAACAGTATTGAAAAACTCGGCACACTCGGCAAAGATTTTTCCATGCTCACTTTCTCTTTCGATTCTACCGATACTGCTGAAGATTTAAAAGGTTTTGAAAAGCGGTGGAAGATGGATGGCGTAAACTGGAAAACCGTTACGGCAAGCGGTGAAGGAATTGCTGCTTTGCTTAAATCAATAGATTACGATGTGGATTACGATGAGCAATCGAAAGAATATGCTCACCCGAATGTGGTAATTGTGGTTACACCCAGCGGAAGAATTTCGCGCTATATCTACGGAGTGGAACCCAAGCCCGATGATTTGAAACTCGCCATTATGGAAGCGCAGGTAGAGAAAACCTCGTTCAACAATTTCTTTAAAACGCTGTACGTGCGTTGTTTCTCCTTCAACCCTGCCACCAAATCGTATCATGTTGACTGGCGATTCATTTTGCAAACCACATCGGGGCTGATGATAATCACCATTGTGGGCATTATCCTTATCCGAAGTTTGTATGCCAACCGGGAGGAAGAAGGAGCAATGGTATGATGAGCAGCAAAAACAATCACTGGCTTTTTCAGCGCTTCGCAGGTATTTTCAGCAAAGTTTATTCCTCGCGGCTCAATCCGCTTTACCACTTAGGCGATATAGCCATACTCATGTTCACTATTGCTTGTGTAACGGGCGTGTATCTGTTTTTCTTTTACAATGTGGACCCGGCACATGCGTACGATTCGGTAGGAAAAATTTCGGCAAATGTGTTTAACGGAGCCATGCGAAGCATGCACCGCTACAGCAGCGATTTGTTGGTTGTATTTATTGTGCTGCATTTTTTTCAAACACTTATTACCGGAAAATACAAGCGCATACTGTCGTGGGTAAGCGGCATTATTTCGTTGATGATTGTGTTGATTATCGGGGTAACGGGGTTCATATTAGTATGGGACGAAAAAGGAAAACTGATTGGCTACCTCACCGCAAAGTTCTTTACCGCACTTCCTATTTTCGACCCGTCTATTGCCGGCTCTTTCATTTCCAACAATCTCGATTACATAGGCGGATTCTTTAAGGTTTCTCTATTCGGGCACATCTTCTTTTCCATTTTTCTGGTTATTGTGCTTTGGCTGCATGTAATGCGAATTGCTAAACCCAAAGTGTTTTCTCCTCGCGCCATTTGGATTTACAGCGGCATTGCTTTGTTGTTGGCATGTATTGTATTTCCGGTAAAAAGCGACCCTTCGGCACAGGAGCGTTTTATTCCTTACAACACCACGTTCGATTGGTATTACTTTTTTGGCTACTCGCTGCTGAAAGTTTTTTCGGTGCCTATGAACTGGGCAATCATGTTAGTGTCGGGAACTTTGCTGGCAATAGTGCCTTTCATTTTCCGCGAAAAGAAAAAAGAACCCGCCACCATTGATATTGAAAAATGCGATGCCTGTAATCGTTGCTCGGAAGATTGTCCCTACGGGGCTATTGATATGCTGATGCGCGATGGAAAACGCAAAGCCATTCTCGATTCCGATAAGTGCATCAGTTGCGGCATTTGTTTGGCTTCGTGCAAAGAGCAGGCAATCACCATGCCCGGCTTTCCGGATTTTAATGTAATGAATTTGTCGGGCAAGAAGCAACTAAGCGTAGTTGCCTGCTCACAGTTTGCCGAAGTAAAAATGCCCGATGAGGTTACACACGATAAGCAAACTGTTACCTGCCTTGGTGATTTGCACATGAAAGAAGTAGAACAAATGCTGAATGAAAAATCGGAAGGTGTATTGTTGCTGGGCTGCGAAGACTGTTACTACCGCATGGGCAGAAACCTCGCCATAAAGCGACTCAACAGAGATCGCCCCCCTGCATTATCAAAAAAAGTTTCACTCAATCGTGTACAGTTAATCACCGCTAATCATTACTCCGAAAATGCCGTGAAAGATTTTGCTTCCTCTCTTTTATCCGATACAGTTGATGCAGAAAAACAGTCGCTAAAAATTCTGGACTACGTAAAACCGAATCATGTATTGGCAACGCTCATCTTCTGTGCTTTCTTTTTAGTAATGCCGCTGTTGAGCAACACCAACATTTCTTTCTTCCACAAAAACGAAAATTTGTTGGTGTTGAACTTCAAATACATCTCCTCGCCCACCGAGTTTCAGGAAACAACTACCAATCAACAGCGACAAATGCAATCGCTAAAACCGGTGGTAAAACGCAGAAGTCCCATTAAGGTAGAGGTAACCGGCAGTAACGGGAACAAACTTTTTGAAAAAGAATTTGCCCCGCGCGGCTTGCGGCAGGACATTTCCATTTTTGTTTACAGCGAAATTGCCACCACCGATTCGGCAGTCAACATACAAATCACCGAAACGGCTTTCCCTGATAAAATTTTTGTGCTTAAGAATGTGGCTTTGAGCAACAGCGATGGCACCATCATTTCGTTTGCTGACGGACAATTACACTTACTTAAATAGAACAGGTATATGAAACAACCAATTAAACATTCATGGGCTGAACCCTACAAAATGAAAATGGTGGAGTTATTGAAAATGACTTCGCGCCCACAGCGACTGAAAGCCATTAAGGAAGCGGGCTACAATACTTTCTTGCTGAAATCGGAAGACGTTTACATTGACCTGCTCACCGACAGCGGCACTTCTGCCATGAGCGACCGGCAGTGGGCAGGCATGATGATGGGTGATGAAGCATATGCAGGCAGCCGCAATTTTTTCCGCCTCGAAAAAGCTATTCAGAAATTCTACGGCTACAAATACATTATCCCTACGCACCAGGGCAGAGGAGCAGAAAATATTCTTTCGAAAGTGCTGATTAAAAAGGGCGACATCGTTCCCGGCAATATGTATTTCACCACCACCCGCCTGCATCAGGAGTTAGCCGGTGGAACATTTGCCGATGTAATTATTGACGAAGCGCACGACCCCGAAAGTGAACATCCTTTTAAGGGAAATGTGGACTTGCAAAAACTCGAAGCGCTCGTAAAGAAACACGGAGCGAAGCGGATTCCGTATGTGTGCATTGCTACGAACGTAAACATGGCGGGCGGCCAACCCATCAGCATTAAAAACCTGAAGGAAGTTCGTGCCTACACAAAGAAACACGGCATTAAAATCATACACGATATGACGCGCGTGGCTGAGAATGCATACTTCATTCAGCAGCGCGAAAAAGGATACGAAAAGAAAAGCATTCGCGAAATAGTTTTTGAAATTTGCTCTTACACCGATGGCGCCACTATGAGCGCCAAGAAAGATGCACTGGTAAACATTGGTGGTTTTCTCGCCATTAACGATTGGGATGCTTTTGAAGAAGCTAGAAATTTGGTAGTGGTGTATGAAGGCTTGCACACCTACGGTGGTTTAGCGGGAAGAGACATGGAGGCGATGGCAATTGGCATTGAAGAAAGTGTAAACGATAATCATATTCGTGCGCGTGTAGGGCAAATTGAATACCTCGGGCACAAAATGACGGAGTTTGGTATTCCGATTGTAAAACCCATTGGCGGGCATGGAATTTTTGTGGATGCGAAACAATTTCTTCCGCACCTTTCGCAGGATGAATATCCCGCACAAACCTTAGCCGCAGAAATTTACATTGACTCCGGTGTGCGAACCATGGAGCGCGGTATAGTTTCGGCAGGCAGAAAACCCAACGGAGAAAATTATTATCCGAAGTTGGAGCTGGTGCGCTTTACCATTCCGCGCAGGGTTTACACACAGGCGCACATGGATGTAATTGCCGAATCGGCTTACAATGTTTTCAGAAAACGCAAAAGTATTAAAGGTTTAAAAATGATTTACGAACCAAAGTATTTGCGCTTTTTTCAAGCTAAGTTTGAGAAGTTGAAATAAAGTGATGGGGCTGAAATACCTGATAGTGCTGCATGTGTTGGGTGCCTGTGTTTGGGTGGGCGGGCACCTGGTATTGGCGCTGTCGGTATTGCCCAAAGCGCTGAAGAAAAAGAACCCGGATATTGTGCGCGAGTTTGAAGAGCATTACGAACGTGTGGGTATTCCCGCACTGCTGTTGCAGGTAATTACCGGGTTGATGATTGCAGTAATTTACATGCCCGTGTCGGAGTGGTTTACCTTTCAAGACCGCGCGCATATTCATATCGGGCTAAAACTCATTTTGCTGTTCATTACTTTTCTGTTAGCCGTTCACGCGAGGTTGTTTATTATTCCTAAACTTAGCCGCAATAATCTTGCTTCACTGGGCTGGCATATAGTTGCCATTACAACGGTGGCTGTAGCTATGTTGTTTGTTGGCTTAAATTTCCGGTTGGCAATTATTTAAAACTGAACTACATGGAGATTTACAAAACATTTCGTTTCGAAGCCGCTCACTACCTGCCTCATGTACCCGAAACCCACAAATGCCGGAACATGCACGGGCACTCTTATAAATTCACTGTATTTGTAGAAGGCGAAGTAAACCCCGACACCGGCTGGGTGGTTGACTTTCACGATTTGAAGTTAGCCGTGGCTTCTATTGTAGAAGAATTGGACCATCAGGTGCTGAACAACATAAAAGGATTAGAAAACCCCACTGCCGAAAACATTACCATCTGGCTTTGGAACAGGATTAAACCACTCCTGCCACAACTTTGCAAAATACATCTGAACGAAACGGAAACTTCGGGGTGTGTTTACGATGGGAAATAACTACTCATACAACTTCTCAATTGCCCTCAGGGTTTCATCCGGCTCAATAGCTAAACCCACTTGTTGATGTACAATTACTCCTGAAGGGTCAATAACATGAATAATGTTGGAGTGGTCAATGCCATTTTCCTTGCTGGCTTTAAAGCGAACATCCAGCACATTGGCAATTTCCATTACATCATCGGCATTGCCGGTAAGCAAAGTCCAGCGGCTTAAATCTAATTTGTGGTCGAGAGCAAATTTTTTCAGTTTTTCGGGAGTATCCCGCTCAGGGTCCATGGAGATAAGCAGGAAACGCACATCGCTTTTGTGTTTGTTTTTTAATCCGGCATCAATACGTTGCAGGTCGGCAGTAATGCGCGGGCAGGCGGAGCGGCAGGCAGTAAATATCATGGCTGCCACATTTATCTTCCCTCCAAAATTTTTTAACTGAACGGTTTCTCCTTCCTGAGTTTTCCATTCAGAAGTAAGATTGTAAATGGAGTTTTCCGGCAATACATCCGGCAGTTTAAATTCCTTTTTTGTGTGGCACGAAGCCACGAACAATAATGTAACACAGGCAAAAAATATCTTGTTCATAACGGTTTGAGTTAAGGTGTATGTACATCTTTCGCACAGCGGAAACCTAAATTTCCTACGGAGTATTTTGCTTTTAAGCTGGAACGCATGGCATAGCGCATAAAGGCAGCATAGTTCTTCAAATTCTTCGCATTCACCGCACCTGCACCGCAAAACAAATCTTTATCCAAACTCGAATCGCTGCGCGACTCGCCCGATGTAAGTGCCGAATTAAAATCCTGCGTCCATTCCCATACCAAGCCGTGCATGTCCCAAACTCCGTAGTAATTTTTAAAGGTGCTTCCGATGTTTTTCAAAGCACGGTTGTGCGAAGGTTTAGCATACCAGTCAATAATGCGCTGATAAAATCCCGAATCGGCAGAGGCATTGGGTTTGGTTTCGTTAGCCAAAGCGGCAAACTCCCATTCCGCAACAGTAGGTAAACGCTTTCCGTAACATTCGCAGTATGCCTTGGCAGCATACCAACTCACATTCACTACCGGTGCATGGGCAAGTTTTACAGAATCTTTTCCGAATAACAACGCTCCGTCCCAATGGCGCAGATAAGAAGAGTCGGCAAAAAGTTGTTTTACTTTTCCTTTTTGCCAACTCTCGTTCTTCTTCACAAATTCCAGAAACTGAAGATTGGTTACCGGATACACATCCAACATAAATGGTTTTACAATGGTGGCTGCGGTATCCAACGAATAGAGCGGCACATACGTGCCGCCCCTGATGGTTGCCATCATAGCTTGGTCGGAAACTTGTGCGTTTGCAAAAGTTCCGGCTGCGATAACTGTCAATATAACCAACCAGTTCTTCATCTGTCGTTCTGCTATTTTCTTGCTGCTTTTACCTGTTCGGGTTTTACCTCACCGCCTTTGTTGCCAAAGTTATTCAACACATAGGTAATTACATTGGCGGCTGCTTCATCGCTCAGTGTTTGCTTAGGCATTACTCCATCATACTTCTCTCCGTTTACGGTAATGGTTCCGCTTAAGCCGTTCACCACTGCACTCACTGCGCGTTTATGGTCGGCATTCAGGTAATCGGAACTTGCCAGCGGTGGAAATGCTTTCGGAATTCCCTTGCCATCTGCCTGGTGGCAAGCCTGGCAGTTGGCCGCGTAAACTGATTTTCCTGCGGCAATTCTTTCTTCCAATGTTTTAGCTACGGGCTCTGTAGGTTTTTTCGATTCGGGCATTGATTGAATAGCGCCACCTTCGGGTTGATAAACCCGGTCATCTTGCTTACCGCTGTAGATCGCTTTGTTCTCTTCACCGGTTACGCTCAGTATTCCCAAACTTCCTTTGTTGAATGTTCTGAAAATAGAGTGGTCAACCAAAATAAAATTACCCGGTACATCTAATCGGAATTCGGTAATGGCAGAGCCGCCCGCAGGCACTAAGGTAGTTTGCAGTTGATGGTTCACGGTTGTTCCACCTTCTACCCACACGTTATCAAAAATTTCTCCGATAACATGGAAACTCGAAACCAAATTCGGACCACCGTTGCCCACATACAAGCGAACCTTATCGCCCACTTTTGCTTTCAGCGCATTATCACCGGTAAGCGCACCTACCGAGCCATTAAACACTACATAGTCCGGAATTTCCTTCAATGCCTTCTCCATGTCAAACGGTTGATGTCCCGATTCGCCATACGAACCCTTGGTGTAGAAGTCGCCCTGCATTACATAAAATTCTTTGTCCACAGGCGGCATACCGGCTTTGGGTTCTATTAAAATTAACCCATACATACCGTTGGCAATGTGCATACCCACCGGTGCCGTAGCACAGTGGTACACATACAAGCCCGGGTTGATAGCCGTAAACGAAAACACCGATTCGTGTCCGGGCGCAGTAAACGATGCCGCAGCGCCACCGCCTTGTCCGGTTACCGCGTGCAGGTCAATATTGTGCGGCAATTTGTTGTCGGGGTGATTCTTTAAATGGAACTCTACAAAATCACCTTCACGCACGCGAATGAAACTTCCCGGCACGGTACCTCCATACGTCCAAAAGGTGTAAGTAACTCCATCCGCCATCCGCATTTCCTTTTCAATGATTTCGAGATTGACAATCACCTTAGTGGCATTCTTGCGGGTAATGGGCGGTGGAACCATAGGCGGTGAAGTGAGCTTTGCTACTTCTTCACCCACAATTTTTTCCATTGTTTTAGGGGCGAGGTGGTCCACATCACCTGCATCGCTTTTGCTGCCGGTATTGCACGAATGCAACCCCAGCACACCGGCTATAACTACTGATGCTGCAAGCAGCCATAACCTGTTTTTTCTGATTGGTTTCATATTGTAATTGTTTATTGGTTAAAAAATTAGTTGCTTTTATCTTTTTGCCTGTATGTGGTTTCTGAATTCATCTCTGCTTTTCATCTTGTTAAAACAATAGCCCGATAAATTTCTTGTCGGAAAACGGACGGTAAACAAGCATTAAGTAAGCCCAGTTCTGAACCGCCTGGGGTTCCGCTACTTTTTCTAAAACATTCATGGTGTTGCTTTGCAGTAAATGGCTGTAGCCCGCCTGAACCGAAACCGATTCAATTATTTTATAACCGAACGTAAAGTCGAGTTCGGTGCCCAAGTAAGGGCTCAACTTCTCTCCATTGTTGTAAACCTTTGCGTAAGCATTGAAGTAATGCGTATTAAGCGATAAAAATATTTTGGAAGTGGCATCATATTTTATTCGGAGGAAAGCATCGTATAAGCCCACCGAATTCTCAAACCTTCCGCCCACAAAAAACATATCCATGTATCCGTTATGAGCATGGTTGGTGCCATACATAGGCGAAAAAGAAAAGTTGTTTTGCGAGGTATTGTTGGTAGATGTGCCGCTGATTATTTCAGCGCCCAGTGTAAAGGTGAATCCTGTTTTCTTCTCTTTATTGATAGGCACCCGCTGCGAAACAAAAAGCGATGCATCAAAGGCATTCATAGTTTTATTGGCTACATCTTTCCCTAACTGGTGATAATAGAATGCGCCAATGGTGGTATTCTTAATTCTGTAACGCAGCGTAGGCAATCCGATAGTTTGCTTGAACCGAACACCTTTGGAGATAACCTTATCGGTAGAATCTTTTACAACAAACTGCCTTCCGTCATTCCAAAATAGAAATGAAAAATCAAAATTCTTGTAGGCATACTCTATACGCGCCAGTTGAGCGGTTTTGTACTGGTTGCCGGTGGTAAAAATTCCTCCCGCTAATTTTTCATTGTCTTGATTGTAGCCGCCTCCCACATGCAGCTTCAGCGCATTTTTTTCGTACTTAATAAGTATAAAATCGTGCGCCCGTGCCTGAAGCGCCCAGTCGAGATTTCCGAGAAAGCGGAAGTTGTCATAATTCAACTCCTGCCTGCCTATGCGGATGGTCCACGATGAATCGGCAAAAATTTCTGCATACGCTTCGTGTACTGAAAGAAAAGGGTCGTTGAGTTTAATTTGCGAGGTATTTCCAAAGGTGCGTACATCCTGAATACTGGAATACAAGCGCAACTTTTTCACCTTGTACTCAAATTGCAATCTTGCGCGGTAACTGATAAAAACTGCCGGGTCGGTGCCTTTGCTGATGGGTTGCCCATAGCCATGCCTGAATTCGCTGCGCTGAACAACCTGAGCGCTGAAATCAAATTGAGAGTAAGCAGGAACACTCAGAAGCAAAAGAAACACCGCCAACGCTGAAGAGATTGGTTGTTGAGTGAGTTTCATAACTGAAATTTTATAGCAGGTGAACGATAGAGCCCCGAAGAACTCAGGGGCAAAGTTGTAGCCCGATTTACACACCCCCTCTGACCGCGCTCATTAACAGCTATGAGGTTCAATAAGAAAAAAAGTATGAAAGTGTACTTGTATGAGGAATGATTTTCGTTTTGCGGAAAATGTCAAAACGCACTTTTGAAAGTGAGGGCAATCATTGAAGAATACACCTGCGGAAGTGATTTTCGGGCAAAACATTTTTATGAAGAAACTACTTCCTCTCGCGCTCTTGCTTTTCACAGTTTTGCACAACAGTTTTTCGCAAACCGCCACCTCCATTGCCAACGGAGCTTGGCTAAGTCCGTTTACATGGAACTGCATGTGTGTACCTACTCCGGGCTATACGGTTATCATCAACCATCATGTTACACTCAACACCAGTTTTCAAATTCCTTCGGGAAGCATTACGGTAAATGCAAGTGGCTCTCTTATTCAGGATGCCGACAGAGACATGATGATTAGCGGTGGCGCGTTTGTAAACCATGGCACCACCGACTTCCGCTATCTGCTGCTGCAAACCGGCAGTTTCACCAACACCGATTCGCTCCGTTTAAAATCGTTTGCCAACTATAAAAAAATGACCAACTCAGGCGTAATACATAAAGTGGATAGCTTTTACAATGTGGGGTACCTGTATAACAGCGGCACGGTTTCCGCCAAAAAATTTCAGAACAACGATACGCTTATCAATGACGGACTTTTTATTGAAGTGGATAGTTTCCACAACTCCAATTTTTTGCTCAACAACGATTCCATCGTTACGCCTACATTTTTTACCACCGGCAAACTGATAAACAACGGAAGCATTGTTGGGGTGGACAGTTTTACGAATACCGGCATTCTTAACAACAACACCTCTGCTATTATACAAGCCGACAGTATGCTCAACATGGGCACACTTACCAATAGCGGCACAATAAACACCACTGCATTTGCCAACACCGGAACCATCCACAACATCGGAGCGCTCACCTTCAACGATGCGTTTAATCTCAGCATAATTAACAACAGCGCACAGTTTACAGGGCAGCAAAGTATGTTTAACATGGGACGATTTTCGAACAACACAGGCGGCTCAGTACTGCTGGGAGGAAATTTCCTGAATGCCGATTCCATTCAGCACGATGCATGGTTTTTCAATAACGGAATTGTGCATGTTGACTCCAACTGGTTTAATGCCGATACAGTTACAGGTGTTTTCGGAAGTTTTGTGGTAGCTGACTCTTCGGGTAATTCGGGCTTAATGCTCGGCTCGTTCGATTTCTGCGATTTAACGCCTCCTGCCAACGCTCCGTTTATTGATGTAAACTACGGAACCATCAGTCCGCAAATTACCTGGTGTACTCCACAGGCACCGCAGGCAGGTTTCACTGCTACTGATGTTTGTTTGGGTTATCAAACGCAATTCGTCAACACCTCATCTGGTCCTGTGAGTACTTGCTTTTGGGATTTTGGAGATGGACATACTTCTTTGCAAGTGTCGCCACTGCATTATTATTCAGCCAGCGGTACTTATACGGTTAAACTTTTGGTAAGCGATGGCAGTGTTTTCGATTCAATTTCAAAAACTGTAACGGTGCATCAGCCACCTGCAAAACCGCAAATTACTTTAAGTGGCGATACAATCAGTTGCAATTCTACTGCTTCAAGCTATCAGTGGTATTTGAACGGAGTATTACAAAGCGGAATTACTTCACAAAGTTTTGTGGCTTCACAAAATGGCTTCTACTCACTAAAAATTACCGATACCAACGGATGCCAATCGGAAATGAGCGATTCGGTGCAGGTTACCATTATGGTAGATGCGGCAGTATTGAACCATTCGCTTTCTCTTTCGCTGTTTCCAAATCCTTTTAAAGATGAAGTTCATGTAATTTATAAATCTGAATATAGTGGAAATGCAGTTGTTGCTTTTTATAGCGCTGAAGGGATCTTATTGCTAAAGCAGAAAATTGAGAATGAATACATTTTCAAAATCACGCTCCCGGAAGTGAATGCAGGCATGTTATTTTATGAATTGCAAACTTCCAACGGTAGTGTACGCGGAAAGCTCATGAAGTTGAACTAACTCAAAAGAAAATACGATAAAATATATCGGAGCCTAACCGCACTCATTTATTTACAGCCATACAGCCATTTACTTTGCAACGTGGTTTTAAAGAAGGCATCGGATATTGTGTAAGCGAAAATACCCACTCCATCACTACCATGTGTGGCCAGCTTTAAAACCCGGAACCCTAACCATGCAATGGCATCCCGGCAGTTTAGTCAGGCAGCCGGGTGCCGGCATGGCTTGTTACACAACGTTGGTTGTTGATAGTTGAACCCTTTACGGTTTGAGCTCCGCAGAGTTTACACAGGGCTCTGCGGGCAACCGTAAAACAATTTTATGAAGCACTTATCTTTAATAGCAGTTACTCTTATTCTTCTCAGCTTCTATTTCAGCAGTTGCAAAAAATGTTACGACTGCACAAAAAAGTGCGGCACCTGTACTAAAGGGCTGCACACTGTAGCGGGCTGTCAGGGCGATACTATCCTCAACGGGCTTTCGGTAGAAGCATGGAAAGCCTATTTTGAAAATCAAGGCTACACATGCAGCTATAACAATGCCATGCAAAGCATTTGCGGCAAGGACAACAAGAATGAACTCTCCTCGAAGTTTTACGAGTGCATCAGTAAGTGATTTTCCGGCAAGTTGCTTTTAGTTTATATCTCCATATCATATCATCAAGAAGTTCTGTATGCTATAATCAATGATAAACTGCTCACATCTTTTTTCTACAGGTAATAAGTGTTTGGCATATTCCCAATCCTTTCTCAATGGAAACTATTTCCAAGCCGGCTTGTTTTATCATTTGTTCAAATTCACTGAGCGCATACATGCGGCTGTTGCCATTTGCCACTACGGTAAAATATACCGAGGTGAGTTGAACAACAAAAGCCGCAGCATCAAATTTTTGTGCATCGGTTAATGGTTCAAGAATATACACAACTGTATTTTCCGACATTGCAGCACAGCATCTTTTCAGTATCGCCACTATCTGTTCTTCCGAAAAACAATCCAGAAACTGGCTCATCCAAATTACATCGGCATCCTTAGGTAAGTCTGCATCCGTATGAAGCATATCGCAGGTGTAAAGTTGAATACTGCCGTTCAGAAAATATGCCCATGTGTTTCGCTTTGCCATTTCTAATTGTGCGGGCAGGTCAACAATAGTTACTGTAATTGAAGGCTGATGTTGAATACACTTGATGGCGAACTTGCCGGTATTGCCGCCAATATCAATAATGCAAGAAGGTTTATTTGCGAGAACTTTTGGTATTACTTTATCAAACACATCATCGGAGTAGAAATGGTCGAAGGCAAACCAACTTTGCTGTACTTTATCGGGCAGTAACGATAATCCCTCATAAACAGTTTTCCATTTGCCAAACTCTTTCAAACCATGCGGACTTCCGGTTGCAATAGATTCTTCCAGAGAATTCAACGCTTTGTAGCAAACATCGTTTACAAAGTCTGCATTTACTCGTGTCATTTCATCGTTCAGATAAAAATGACCTGTGTAGGTAAGTAGATAGCGCTCTTCCACTATATCAAGTAAGCCTGCCTGCACTCCGCCATCTAACAATACATGCAGCCCATATATGCTTACTCCGGTAAACCGATGAATTTCCGGCAAGGTTAGCCCTCTATCACCTGCTTCTTCCACAGCACTTAGGATTTTCATATTACGCAATGCCATCGCCACTTTAAACACTACAGGGGCAAAAGCAATTTGCTGTGCTTTGCTTTTAGCTTCAAGCGCTGTCAACTTTTTGCTTAAAGAACGATTCACTTTTACAGGAGTTACGTTATCGGCTGTATTCATACCACGGGCAACTGAAAGATTCAAAAAGTCGGCAAGCAATCACGATAAAACAACATCGCAGATGACCTAAATCAATACAGCTTCTACATTTTCGTACGCAACAAAGCCGGTTGCGAAATCACATGGTTGTATCTTGTGTTGTAAAATAGGGTGTGCTTAAACGGACATACATTCTTTCATTCATACTTTCTGTTGCAGTAGCAACTGTTATTTGCAACATAAAAGGCGACAGTTGGGAAGAATATCTCAGACAGCTCTATTACCAAAATGTAATTCACCAACGCATACCGAGCACCTACTATGTGCACGTAGATAATAAAGGTGCACCTTATGTGGAGTATGTTGACACCACCGGAAAAACTATTGCCAACAAATACATGCCCACCACCGTTGCCATTTATGCACTCCGGTATTACGACACCATTAAAAGCACAGGAGATAAAAAGGCAGTTGAACGTTTTCTGAACTGCCTTGAATGTTTGCAAGATTCGCTCACTGACCGAGGCAACTTTGCGCTTTACGAGTTTAGCTATGCTCAACCTTACTATTCCACGGTAGGAGTGCTGTGGCGTTCAGGTTTATCGTCCGGCAAAGCCATTGAAGCGTTTACCAAAGCCTATAAGTGGAGTGGAGAAGAAAAGTATTTGAACCTTGCTCTTCAACTAATGCGGGGATTTTATGTGCCGATACAAGCCGGTGGATTTACTTACATGAATGATGGCGACTGGTGGTACGAAGAATATGCCGACACCAACTTGCTTACTCCTCGTGTAATCAATGGTCATGTTTACGCCATGTTGGGTTGCTACGAACTTTGGCTTGCAACAAAAAATGATTCTGCAAAAATGGTGTTTGAGAAAGGATTAAATGCACTAAAGAAAAACATTCACTTGTACGATGCGGGACACGGATGGACATATTACGATGCTTTTGGAAAAAAGTCCGACAAGCAGTATCAGCGTACGATGGTTGATTTGATGGCGCAACTTTACAACATAACCGGTGATAAACTCTTTGAAGAATATCGCACGAAATGGAGCAAGCCGCTCAATACACTGTATCTCCGGAGAATTATACACGAAAAAAACAAGTCGGGTATATTGTTATTCTTATCGCTTACAGCAATTCTATACTTAACTATTCAAAGCAGTGTGGCGTTCCTTCAACATATCAATCGTCAAGCAAGCACATGAGTAACATCATGTATTGAGCAAGCGGTTTGCGGTACTTTCAATTTATGAATTGGAAGGTGTTATTGATAGTGCCTGTTTGGCTTGTTGCGGCAATGGGATGCAAAAAGAATGAGGGAAAGAACGACCTGCAAATCCAACTCAATTACAAGATTGACAATTTGCCGTTAAAATTTGACACTCTCCTATATCACTGCGAGGCCGGATACAATTACGAGGTAACTCGCTTACATTATTACTTGTCGGGCTTTGTGTTTACGATGACTGACGGAACCATGTATAACCATAACCAAGTGTATTATGTAGATGCACGGCAAGTTTCAACAAACACTATCAGCCTTCCTTCATTTCCGAAGGGGATATGTAACAAACTCAGTTTTTATATCGGGATTGACTCCTTGAAAAACAAAACTGATTCATTGCCTGCCACTTTCGATAACATAAACATGGGTTGGCCAGATGCCATGGGTGGAGGCTACCATTTTGTAAAGTTAGAGGGGCATTATCTTGATTCTGCGGTGAGCAAAGGTTTTGCCATGCATATCGGCAAAAATCAATTTTTGGTTCCTGTTGAGATAAATAATCCAACAATCACTTCCGGCAAATTATCGCTGACCATGAACATTAACGAATGGTTTCGCAATCCATACTTATATGATTTTAAACTGCACGGCAGTTATTCGATGAACAGCGACTCTGCCATGCAACTGTTATCTGCTAACGGAAAAGATGTTTTTGACTGAAGTATGGAAAAGTTGATTTACAGTTTGCTGCTTGGTTTATTGCTCATTACTTTCTCTTGCAAGAAAGTTGTCAACGATAACACCCCTTCTTTTACTCCATACCAAATTGATATTCCGAAGCGATTTCCCGCCATGGAAATTCCGGATGATAATTTGATGAGCGTAGAGCGACTGGCACTCGGACGAAAACTTTATTACGACCCCATATTAAGCAACGATGGCAGAGCCTGCGCTACCTGCCACATTCAGCAAATAGGATTTACAAAAAACAGCACATTGGGAGTTCCGGTGTTGCCGCATCAGAATTTAGGATGGAACAAAAACTTTTTGTGGAAAGGCGAAAAGAACTGCACACTGGAAGAGATGATGCTGTTTGAAGTGCACGATTTTTTTGTAACAGATATTGCGAAACTGAACGCCAGTAAGGAATACAAAGATCTTTTTTACAAGGCGTACGGTATAACCACTATTACGCACAAGGATGCCGCTTATGCACTGGCACAATTTTTCAGAGTATTAAATTCAGGCAATTCAAAGTTTGACAAATACCGCAGAAACGAACTCTCCCTTACGCCCAACGAGCGCAACGGCATGATTATCTTTTTTACCGAGCGGGGCGATTGTTTTCATTGCCACAACGAAATATTTTTTACGGATAATGATTTTCACAACACAGGGCTTGACAGCACCTTTTTTCCGGGCAGCATGGGGCGATACGAAGTAACCGGCAATGCCAACGATATTGGCAAATACAAAACTCCCACCCTGCGGAACTGCGAACTCCGCGACCGCTTTATGCACGATGGCCGCTTTAGCACACTGGAAGAAGTAATTGAATTTTACAACACTGGGGTAAAACAAACTTCCGTAAATATTGACCCGCTGATGGTACTACCCGAAAAGGCACTTGGCTTGCAGCTTACACAACAAGAGAAAAACGACTTGTTGTTGTTTTTAAAAACGCTGACGGATACTGCATTTCTGAGTAATAAACAGCTTAACGCTCCACAGTAATCTGTTTAATTGCCTCCCGAAGGTTTCTGAAAAGCAAAAACCCGCGACTGGCGCGGGTTTGAAGAAATTTGAAAAACCTGAAAGTTTTTCTGGTGGTGTGGGAGGGAATCGAACCCCCGACACAAGGATTTTCAGTCCTTTGCTCTACCAACTGAGCTACCGCACCTTTACCCTTTTTCGAAGGGACGCCAAAAATAAATATTCCGCTTACATTACCAAAAGTGGTTAGTCGCGCAGCATAATTTTTACCTCATATTTTTTGCGTTCCTTATTAGGAAGAAAGGCATCGCGCATCCAGGGGTTAAGAATTTTTATGTGCTTATACTTCAGCCCGAATTCAGCGGCAAAGTCGGCAACATTGGTTATGGCGGTATCCACTTCTACTACTTTATAGCGGTATGGCTGATACAGTTCGTTCCCTTTCAGGAAAAATCCGGCATGTTGCGGTCCGGAAAAGATAATCTTCATGGCGAGAATCCGGAAAATGTAACGCGATGTTTCCTGATTGAAAAACATTTCGTAGTAGTTGTCGGTTCGCTGGTCTTTAAGGCGCTTTTCCATGGCCGGAATCCCCAGGTTGTACGAAGCAGCGGCAATGGTCCAGTTGCCGAGTTTTTGTTTGGCTTCGAGCAAATACTTGCAAGCGGCTTCGGTTGATTTATCGGGGTGGTAGCGTTCGTCCACAAAATCGTTTACCTCCAAGCCATAAGCTTTAGCGGTTGGCTTAAGCAGTTGCCAAAAGCCTGTGGCTCCGGCTGGTGAGGTTTCGTTCTTAAAACTGCTTTCGGCTAATGCCAGATACTTAAAATCGGAAGGAACGCCTTTCTCTTTCAGTATTTTTTCAATATCGCCAAAGTAGCGGTTGGCTTGCTTCATAGCCTGCAAGGTGCTCGAATGCCAGTACACATTCAGTTGCAATTCGCGCTCTAAGCGCTCGCGTACATCCGGGTCTTCGAGGGGCACGCGCTCTCCGGCAAAAGTCAGTTCCCCTTCCACCGAAACCGAGTAAACCATTTGCGAGGAGTCAACCGGATTTATCCATCTTAAACCCGGGCATTCGTTTTTAGTTTTTTCAAAAACGTTGGTCTCTTTCTCGGGGAAATAACGAAACCGTTCAATCACTTTTGCAGAACTAAAACCCAGTGCAGCAAATATTACAGCTGTAAGCGGCAACAGAAACTTTTTTTCTACTATCATCAGCCAACCGATTTTTTAAACACGGGAACCGATGAACAGGCTTCTCCGTACATTACTGAACGCGCTACCCTTGATAGTTGTTGTGCTATCTGCACATAAGCCGCTTCGGGTATTTGCCGCTCACCACATCCTTTTACCACTATACGCTTGCCTTCAAACTCGTTTAAATTGATCGCGGCTATATTCCTATAAAGAAAAATTTCGGCAGCATGCGAAGGGTGTGTGCAGGCTATATCTTTAGCATAGGGCGTAAGCGCTACACTCAGCAACATATACGCCCACATGGGCACAACCGCATTAGCAGAGCAATAAAGCGCTACATACTTATTGCTGTACATACTCCAGTCGGTGCTTTTTACCGCTTCGCGAAAATCGGCTTCTTTTAAAATAAGTTCCTTAAACAAATAGTTTTTTAAATCAACCACCGCAATATCCTTCTCCAACGGAAAATACTCTTCGAGGTCAATGGTAACCAGTCCGCTTTGAGCTACTTTATTTAAAATGGGTTTTGTGGTGTCCATAGCGTTTACTTTCTGTAAAGCGTTTGTGTAGGATAAGCAAACTGCAAACCGGCTTCATTAAAACGTTTTAGAATCTCGGTATTTATTTCGCTCTGCACCGAAAAAATTTCTTCGCCTTTTCTAATGAAGTAAACAAACTTTATATCAAGCGAATAGGCTCCGAAGTTTTCGAAAAACACGAGTGTATCGGTATTGATAACCCTGGTTGATGTATCGGAAATGTTTCGAAGAATACGGATGGCTTCCTGCAATTTTTCGGGCGAGGTTTCGTACACTAATCCCAGTACGGTTACAATTCTTCGAGCCGGCTCAATGGTAATATTTTCAATGGGGCTATCGGAAAACTGTGCGTTGGGGATGGTTACAATTCTGCCTTCCAGCGTTTTAATTCTCGTACTGCGAATACCTATGTAATCCACAAAACCGTCAAAACTTCCAATCTTAATACGGTCGCCCAATTTGAACGGTTTGTCGAGGAAAACCATTACCCCGCCAAAAATGTTTTTTACGGTGTCCTGTGCGGCTAATGCCAGCGCCAAGCCACCAATTCCTAAACCGGCAATCAGCGCGCCTACATCAAATCCGGCATTGTTCAGCCCGGCAATAACACCGAGGGTCCAAAGTATGAGGCTGGCTCCGCGCTCCACAAGCATAATTACCTGCTCATCCAACTGGTTGTCTTCGCGTTGCGAATATGGGCGCAGGTATTCCTCAATAAGGGCGTGCACCACCCGCACCAAAAACCAGGTAATGCTGATGGCAGTGAGAAAAACAAATGCGCGGTGGATGTAGGTGTCGGAAGCAGGTGTAAAATGCAGTCGCTCTAAGGCCACATTTAAACCAATCAGTATAGTGCAAAAAATGGCGGGTGTTTCTAATTTATCAACGAGCAGGTCGTCCAGTTTGGTTTCAGTTTTGGAGGTAAAAACTTTTACCACCCGCGAAAGCAAAATGTAAAGCAGGCGGGCAATAATGAGTGTTACCGTAATAATCAGTGCCGAAACCAACCAATCGGCTATACTATTATGATAAACCTGCTTTTGGATAAACTCTAAGTTCATGCTGCAATTATACAGAAAGACCAATCAGACTGCCCCTTAAAAAAACTAAAGACTACAGTAGAACTATGCATTCACCCCACAACCTTCGGATAAAACACGTAATACTTGGTAACAGGCACACTAAGTACCGATATGTTCAGTTGGTCGCTGGCAAGGGCAATATCGGTAATTTCACCGGTGTTCATCAGTATGTTAATGCGGTTTTCTTTGGGATTGTAGGCGTAGTTGCTCGTAGAGTCGGAAAAAACCAAATAGCCGGCTTCCTCCTCGTTTAACTTAAAATGTTGCATGGCAGCTTTGTTAAGGTTGCGTATTTTACCATAGCTGAAAGCCCGATTACTAATTTCTATCTTAAACAACTTACGGTCGAGTATAGCTCGGCAAAGTATTCGCAGCACCTTATCGCTGCTGTGCTGCCAATATTTAAACGCGCTCATAATATCTACATCATCTAATTGGGAATAATGATGTAAGGCCTCGTTGCTTTTTTCAAAATCTTTTAACCGCACTTTATTCTTCAGAAAATAACGAAGTGCCGGTGAAGCATCTAACTCTATACCCTGAGATATCAGATACTTGGCGCGCTCAATGGCTTTTACCAGCATTTGTTCCACACACAAAACCGTTTTGTGCAAATACACCTGCCAGTACATCAGCCTGCGTGCCACAATAAAACTTTCAATAGAGTAAATACCCTTCTGCTCCACCACAATTTCATCGTTCACTACGTTCATCATCTCAATAATACGCTCATATGCAATACTGCCTTCGTTTACACCCGTAAAAAACGAATCGCGGGTGAGATAATCGAGTCTGTCCATATCCAATTGTGATGACACTAACTGGTGCAGAAACTTCTTCTTGTATCTGCCCTCAAAAATTTCGATAGCGAGACTCAACTTTCCCTTAAAGTGTTCATTAAGGCGCTGCATATAAATTTTCGAAAGCGATTCGTGATGCACACGATGCAGCAAACAGGTTTCGAGTGTGTGCGAAATAGGTCCGTGCCCAATGTCGTGCAACAGAATGGCAATGCCCGTTGCCAATTCTTCCTCTTCGGTAATTTTTATGCCTTTAATGCGAAGAATGGAAAGTGCTTTACGCATTAAATGAAAAGCCCCCAACGCATGATGAAACCTTGTGTGAATAGCCCCATGATAAACATAGTCGCTTAACCCCAACTGCTTTATCCTTCGCAGGCGCTGAAAATACGGATGCTCCAGCACATCGAAAACGAGTTCGTGCGGTATTGTAATAAACCCATGAACAGGGTCGTTAAAAATTTTGCGCTTGTTCATGCAGATTTTACTGAACCTCCGGATAAATACCCCGTACACCCATATCCACTACATAGTCGCCATCTAACGGATTGAAAAGTCCGTTTCCATCAGGGTCTGCCCACTCAAAACTTTGGTTGATGGAAACTTTCACCACAACGGTAATGTCCTTTGTTTCGTTGCCGGAAATCACCAATTTATTAGAGGTTGGGAACGGGCCTGTTACAACACAAGAACCGTTTGGTATGGGTGCTGTTGCAAACAACGGATTAGGAACGGTGGTTGCTCCGGCAGGTGCCTGCCCCTCATAGGTTTGTGCAAAATTTGCCACTTCAAATCCCCAGTAGCCTTGCGCCTTGTTGCCATTAACGGTTCGTTCCTGCGTTTTTATCTTGTACTTACTAATGTAGGTGTTGTACCCTATAAATGAAGCAATGGTGCCGCTCCACATACTGCCCAAAGCCTGGTAGGTAATATCGTAGTTTTGGTATGCCAGCGACACGCGCAGCCATTCGTACGTACCCGGGGTAACATCTTTCAACGGCATCGTAAAAAACTCACCATTGTTGGCAACCAGTTTTTGCTTATCGAACACCAATGCTTTGCTGCCTCCTTGTGTGGTTTCTTCACCAATGTAAAGCACACTGCCCGTTCCCAAAGCGGTAAAAGCCGTAGGTGCCAATTCAATAAAATGCGCTCCTAAGAGGTTAAACTGGGGAGTTTGTGCCGCATTACCTGAGGGAATTGAGGCGGGCTGCCCAATGTTGTTCAAGCGCGGCAGAGTAGAGTCGAACACAAACTTGAACCGGAGTTTAGGGACATTGTCCTTATCCTTCTTACATGAAGCAAAAAACAATGCGGCAATGGTCAGCAGGGGTAATACTATCTTCCTCATGGTAATTTTTGTTTCGGCAAACATAAAATAAGAAAAGAAGTTTAGCGTCTTTCAAACATTCGCGCCTTAAAACTGTTTATTTTTGAGGTGCTCCTTTAATTGTAACCGGTAACAGCGCTTTATTTTATGAAACTCGGCACGGCAGTTTTTCTTTTTGTTTTGTTGGCAGCAAGCCCCGGAAGTGCTCAGTTAGTGAAATACGATATACTGCTGTTTAACGAGCGTATTGGCACCGTGGTAATTACTAAAAAGACCGTAGGCGATACTGCTGAAATATACATGCTCGAATCGCGCACCAAAGCCAATTTTTTATGGATTAAACGCGAAAACTATACGCGCTACGATGTAGTGTACCGCCACGGGCAACTCTACTCCAGCGAAGCAAAAGAAATTGAAAACGGGAAACTGAAACGCTGGAACAAAGTGCTGCATAATGGCCAAGCGTATGAAGTTGAAGGCAACAAAGGCAAAACACTGTTGAACGGTGCCATTGTATTTTCGGTAGTAAAAATGTTTTTCGAAAACGGCACTAAGCAGCAAAAACTGTTTTATGAAAGCGAAGCGGAAGTAACCAGCCTTAAACAAATCTCTCCCGGTACTATGGAATATAAGGGCAGCGATGGCAGCCGCAACGTTTATGTTTTCCAGGACGGCAGATTAGTTGCCGCAGAAACACATGTTTCAATAGCAAGTGTTAAACTTGTGCCCTCTAACTAAACCAACTTCAATGACCGATTTTCAGAAACTGCTCGAAGAACGAAAGAAGCAGCAGGAGCAGGCAGCATTGCTCGCCATGGCAGAATTTAAAACTTACGTGCAGGCTAACTTTCCTGCAGCCACTGCAAGTGCAACAGGACTGCACTACATTATTACCGAACAAGGAACAGGCGGCAAGCCGTCCAAATTCCAAAATGTATCGGTGCATTATACCGGTATGCTCACCAACGGAACAGTGTTCGATTCCTCACATAAACGCAACCAACCTATTGAGTTTCCTTTAGGTGCCGGAAGAGTGATAAAAGGTTGGGATGAAGGGATTGCACTTTTGAGCAAAGGCGCAAAGGCAAAATTGATTATCCCTTATTTTCTTGCGTATGGCGAGCAAGGTCGCCCGCCTGTAATTCCTGCCAAAGCCACCTTAATTTTTGATGTAGAACTGGTTGATTTCAGATAAAGTACCACTGCGTGATTAGCTATAACCCCAAGGACTGGTTCACCTTTATTTTCCGTTTTCATAAAGCCGATACCTTTCGCACGCTTTTCCCTATGATAATTGCCATTTGCATTTACACTGCAATTGTGGCCTGGTTCGAAACGGACTATGTGCATCTTACAGAAAACAGCCGCGTTAAAAACATTTCGATAATGCACACCATGCTCACGTTTGTAATCTCTATGTTATTGGTATTTCGCACCAATACAGCTTATGAGCGTTGGTGGGAAGGAAGAAAACTATGGGGAGCTTTGGTTAACAACAGCCGCAATTTGGCCATAAAAATAAATGCGCTGTTGCCCGAAGAGTTAAATGAAGAGAAAAATTTCTTTGCCACAATGATTGCAAACTATGCTTTTGTGCTTAAAGATCACTTACGGAATTCATTGCACCCCGAAGAGTTAGAGGAGAACAACTTCTTTAAAACTACCGAATTGAAATCGGAACAACATAATCCCAACTATATTGCCAAACAAATATTCAACCGGCTTGAAACGCTCAAACGCAGCAACCGGATTACGCAAGAAGAAATGTTGTATCTGAATGCTGAAGTTTCCTCTTTTACTGATGTATGCGGAGCTTGTGAACGGATAAAAAATACCCCTATCCCCTACTCTTATAGTGCGTTCTTAAAGAAATTTATTTTCTTTTTCATTATGTCGCTACCGCTCAGTATGGTGTTGAGCATGGGCTATGCCGCAGTGCCGGTAGTGGCATTCATTTTTTACGTACTCACCAGCTTGGAATTGATTGCCGAAGAAATTGAAGACCCTTTCGGGAAAGATGCCAACGATTTACCGACCGACCAAATCAGCAAAAACATCCGCAAGTCGGTTCACGAAATTTTCGGTGTGTAATAATTTCTATTTTCGGCAGTGAACATGCGCATAAAAGTTGTTGCTTATTTTTTGTTGGGCTGCCTTGTTATTTCTTCCTGCAAAACTCCAAAGTTTGAAGTGAAGGACGGCAATACTGCGCGCGAACTGTTGCTTTACAACAAAAGTGTTGATTTGCTGATTAAAGAATTTAATGCCGAAAAGGACATCCGCAATCAGCAGGCAAAAGCATTTCAAATTGCCGATTCGTACCGCAGGTTTAACGATTATGCCAATGCCGAACTATGGTATAAAAAATCGCTCGAATTGAATGGCGATGTAAAGTCGCTTTTTATGGTGGCGATGATGCAAAAGCAACAGGAAAAATACGAGGAAGCGGCAGTTACCTTCGAACAATATCAGCGCAATGCACCCGATGCGTTTATGGGGCGCATTCAAGCTACTCAATGTCGGGAAGCTGCCAAGTGGAAAAAAGCATTCACAAAAACGCAGGTAACAAATGCAGCATCGCTCAATTCGCCTTCGTCCGATTACGGTACCGAGTTTTACAAAAACAATCAGTTGGTAATTACGTCATCGCGCAGCGAAGCCACCGGCAATGAGCGCGATGGGTGGACAGGCGAAAAATTTACAGATCTGTTTATTGCCGAGCGAAAAGGCAAAACATTTACAATACCATACAGTTTCGGATTGCCGGTAAATTCAACCGCGCACGAAGCATCGGTTACTTTCAGCAAAGATTTTAAGGAAATGTATTTTGTGCGTTGCGCTGCTACTCCGCAAGCAGCTAATCAGTACTGCCATGTTTATTACACTGCTTTTAATAACGAGCACTGGAGCGAGCCGGTAAAACTGGATTTATTTGCCGATACAGTGAATGTGTACGACCCACACCTTACGCCCGATGGACAAACCTTATTCGTTGCAGCTTCGCCAAAAGACAATTTTGGCGGCACCGATATTTATATGCTGGCAAAAGCCGACAGTGGCTGGCAAACACCAAAGAACCTCGGCACTGCTATCAACACCAATGGCAACGAGCGCTTTCCATGGACAGATGAAAAGGGCAACCTGTGGTTTTCATCGGACGGACTCCCTGGCATGGGCGGCTTAGATATTTTTAAAGCCGTTAAAACCAAAACCGGATTTCGCGAACCTGTAAATGTTCGTGCACCCCTAAACAGCGGTGCCGATGATTTTGCCTACCGCATTGAAAAGTATAAGCCCGACAACAACGAAGACACCGTTCTAACTTCCGGTTATTTTTCATCGAACCGAAAAGGAGGAAAAGGCAGTGATGACATTTACCGGTTTGAAGAAAAATGGGTAAACATTTTTGTGTTGAAAGGAAAAACGGTAGAAAAGCAATTTGAAAATGCGGAGAACCCCGATAGCCGTGTACTCGGATTGCAATCATTGCCCAAAACAAGAGTGGAACTGAAAGCCACGAATGATACTGTGCTCAATGCACTGTTCAGCGATACGGCAGGCGGTTTTATTTTTAGAGTAGATGGCGAGCGCGAATACAAAGTTACCGCAAGTAAAAACGGGTATTTCAACAAAACGGTTACTGTTTCCACCAAAGGATTACGCCATCAGGATTCTACTTTTATTTATGTGTACACCGAATTGGAGTTGGAGAAAATTTTTACGCAAAAAGAAATTGTTATCCCCAATATTTATTATGATTATGACAAAGCAACACTGCGCTCCGAATCAAAACTAGTGCTTGATACGGTATTCATTTTCTTTAGAGAAAATCCGGACCTTACGATTGAAATAGGTTCGCACACCGACAGCCGCGGAAGCGATGCCTACAACCTAAAACTTTCGCAGGCACGGGCGCAAAGCGTAGTGGATTACTTTATCCAAAAGGGAATACCTGCCGAGCGATTGCTGGCAAAAGGGTATGGCGAAACCAAGTTGGTAAATAACTGCTCGAATGGCGTTAACTGCACCGAAGAAGAACATCAGAAAAACCGCAGAACCACTTTCCGTGTAGTGTCGGCAAAACTCAATCTCGAATCAATAGAACCGGAAGATATTAAGGTGGATCCCAAGCCGGGAGAGGAAGAGTAGCGATTTAGATTCCTCTCTATCAGACAAACAGTTTCGGAAAGAACCTTCCTACTCTTTTCTGATATTCTTTATACAAAGGATATTTTTCAGAAGAGATAGCTTCGCTGAAGTTGGAACTCCCCTGAAATAAAACCACCAGCAACAAGCAACCTGCCATACTCCAGTTTATCCAACGACCGGTGGCTGCTACGCTGAAAAAGTAAAACGTTATCCAGATAGCTTGTTCGGCTGCATAATTCGGATGGCGGACTTTGCTCCACAAACCCGTACGGATAAAACCAACGGCATATTCTCCTTCTAACTTTTCTCCTGCTTTTAATCTCCGGTATTTTTCTTTTTGATAGTTCCATTGTTGTTGGTCTGCAATGGTTTCGATTGCTACAAAACCTAAAAACATAGCGCCTATGCAAGTATCTAAAAAGCCAATCTCAGTAACCGGTGCGTGAACTACCATTATGGCCGGAAGGGTAAACAACCACACAAGCCCATGCTGATAAATACAGATAAAAAAGAGATTGAACAACATCCAACCTAAGCGGGTGTTCAGAAAGGGGCGTTTACGCAGCACACTCCAGCGGTAATCTTCTTCTCCCTGCCAAAATTTCCAACTATAGCCTCCTTTTCTGCCAAAGTTATAGGTAAGGCGAGCGCCCCACACTGTAACTAAGAGCGCCATAAAAATTACGCGCACATTCCAATTGGAGGCATCCGCAAAATACCATGTATAGATAAGTGGAGTAATGCTCCACAGTTTATCGGTTTGGCTTACATTACTTGTTAACTCGCCCACCACAAAACAGAGCAAAGCAATACTTAACATTATGTAAAAAGAAGTTTGCAGCATTTGCCATTGCTGTGCTGTTAATGGTTCATCAAACCGCAGTGCAATCAGCGGCAGTACGAGCAAGGTAAAAAGCAAAATAGAAGCGGTTCTAAGCATTGTATTTATTTACGCGGTGTGTTTTCTTCCAGCCAAATCCAATATGCCATAGCCGGTAGCAGCACTACCACTAACAAACAAACATAATTTACCGTGTGATGTTCATGGTACGTGTTGCCCAAGCACAATGCATGGTAAGCAAAGGGATAAACCAGTCCGGCAAGATAAAGCCATACGCGATATTTTACCGGCTTGATAAAAGTAAACAAGCAAAGCGAGTAACTGAGTAAATGAACAATATGTGAAAGGTCGGACTCGTTGTTGAAATGCGTAAACAAACCATACACGTGTACCCCCACACATACAACAAGAAAAGCTGCGAGCAATATTTTTACTGTAAACCTCATTCGGTTTGAATTTTATCGGGAATCAGCAATTTACGGAAATCATCTTCATTGCCATTAAAAACATTAGCGTCTACGTTTACACGAAAACCGAGCAGGTTGGCTTTGTCGGAATGCTGCCAAAAAACCCAATTCAGTTTATCGTCTACGCTCAACTCATCGCGGTAATAATGGGCAATCCAAAAGAAATAATCGGGAAAACTATCCATTAAGTAATCTTCAATAAAGTTGATGTTGGAATAGATAATGGGCTTTACTTTGTAGTGCTGCTCTACTTCGGCAATAAATTCCTTTAAGGCAGCCACAACTTCCTTCTTCGATTTTTTACGTGTTTCCTCAATATCAATAATAGGCGGCAAATCGCCCGGCAGCAATTTTACACTGGTAATAAAGTTAGCTGCCTGCACTTTGGGGCTACGGTCGGGCAGAAAATAATGATATGCCCCTCGTACATAGCCGTTCTTTCCGGCATTCTCCCAATGTTCGTCAAACATATCATCTTCTATCAGCAACCCTTCAGTCGCTTTTACAATCACAAACTTAAAGTGGATGGTATCGCCATACGTATCCACCGCTTTCAGTTTATCCCAGTCCACAAAAACCTGATAGTGCGAAATATCTATACCGTGAATAGTATAATCTTCGGGAAAATCGGATGGCTTAAAACTTTTCTTGTAATAACTTTTGGTGATGAAGCGATAAGCTTTTCGGAAAATTCTTCGGTTCTCGTAGCTATATGCTACTAAGAAGAGAACTGCCAGCGCCCACAAGGTGTATTTCACCCATAGAGGCAGCGAGGATTTACCTGCTGTTTTTGTTTTGCTTTTTGCCACTACCCGAAAAATGCGAATTACAATTTAAACGGTGGCGATAACTTTTAACTCTATGGCAATAGAGGATGGAAGTGAGTTTACCTCTACGGTAGTGCGGCATGGTTGATTTTCTTTAAAGTATTCCGCATAAATGCGATTGTAAGTTTGAAAGTCGCGTTTCATGTTTACCAGAAATACAGTTACATCCACAATCTTATCCCAACTGCTACCGGCTTCCTCTAATGCAGTTTTTACGTTCTTGAAAACAGAATGCACTTGTGCCTCAAAATCAAATTCTAAGTAGTTGCCGTGCTTATCCAATTTCAAGCCGGGTATGTTATCGGTGCCTGCCTCGCGCGGCCCCATACCGGAAACAAAAATTAAGTTGCCGACTTGACGGGTCATAGGGTAAAGCCCCATTGGTTGTGGAAGTTTTTCACTCATGATTTTATGAATACATTTTTAGGTTCTGTAAAAAATCGCATGGCTTCCCAGCCGCCTTCTCTGCCAACTCCGCTGGCTTTTACACCGCCAAAGGGTGTGCGTAAGTCGCGCACCAACCAACTGTTTATCCAAACTATTCCGGCTTCAATTTTTTCAGCCACGCGATGAGCGCGTTTTAAATCGTTTGTCCAAATGGCGGCTGATAAACCATATCTTACGCTGTTAGCCATTGTTAATGCGTCTTCTTCATTTTCAAAAGGAGTGAGCGTAACTACAGGTCCAAATATCTCTTCTTGTTGTGTGCGGCATTGAAAATGTAAACCTTCAATAACTGTGGGTAGAACGAAGTAGCCGTTTTTACAACGGTCATTCAACTCGGTCTGACCAAGGTCAGACCCGCCACACAAAATTTTTCCGCCTTCTTCTTTTGCCAATTGTATGTAGGAAAGAACTTTGTTTTTATGTTGCTCTGAAACAATAGCACCTAAGTTGGTGTCAGCATTATTCGGGTCGCCAACCTTTAATGTTTTTACGCGGGCAACAAATGCATCGCGAAATTTTTCGTAGATACTTTTCTGCACAAAAATTCTTGAACCGCATAAGCAAATCTCTCCCTGGTTACTGAATGAAGCTGTTACTACTTGCTTCACTGTTTCGTCCAAATCGCAATCAGCAAAAACAAGTGTGGGATTTTTGCCGCCAAGTTCTAACGAAAGCTTTTTAAACATGGGAGCAGCAGTAGCCGCAATTCGTTTTCCTGTTTCAGTGCCGCCTGTAAACGAAATGGCTTTTATGCCTTCGTGCTCCACAATGGCTTGTCCTACTTTACCACCTAATCCGTGAACAATATTCAACACACCCTTCGGCAAACCTGCTTCAATGCAAACCTTTGAAAGAAGATATGCGGTGTAGGGTGTAATCTCACTTGGTTTTGCTACTACACAATTACCGGTGGCGAGTGCCGGAGCAATTTTCCAACTGAATAGATACAAAGGCAAATTCCATGGTGAAATACAACCCACTACACCAATAGCTTGACGCAAAGTGTAATTGATTCCAACACCCGGCATTTGATGACTTTCGCTGGCAAAGTGCTGTATGGCAGAGGCGTAAAATCTAAAATTCGAAACTGCTCTTGGAATATCTACCGCCCGCGCCAATTTCAATGGCTTGCCATTGTCTTTGCTTTCTGCCGCCACAAATTCATCCATACGTTTTTCAATTCCATCGGCAATGTGCATCAGCATCAACATTCGTTCTTCTAAAGGCGTTTTGCTCCAACCATCAAAAGCTGATTTTGCGGCTTCATAAGCCAATTGCACATCGTGCTCATCGCTATCGGGGCAGAGTGAATACACTTGCCCGGTAGCGGGTTCAATATTTTGTAGGTATTGTTTTGAAACCGGCTCGGTAAGTGAGCCGTTGATGTAATTGTTGATTGTTTCCATGTTACTCGGTCTGACCTTGGTCAGACGAATTTGTGTTTTTTGACTCAAAAAAATGTTGGTGCACTTCGGGTGCAATAATATGCTGACGATTTACGAAACTTAAGTCATCACCTTTCCAGCTCAGCAAATTCAAAGTTACACTTTGGTTACAGATAGTTCCTTTTCGACTGCCATAATAATCACGTGCAGAAGAGAACTCCCAATCTGTATTTTTCTCTACCAAATTAGCTGATACCGGGTTTTGATGGATATAGAAAAAACAGAGTTCAGCATAACTCAATGGTGTATTCGGGTTTCCACCTTCAATTAACTTTGCCTGCGTTTTTTGCCGGAACAAAGATCCAACTGTGTTTTGTTTTTTATTGATTTCGTGGGCATAAGTGCTAAGCAAACGCCTGAATCCATCGGAGAGTTGTTGTATGTAAATGCTTCCTAACTTTTTCTCTTCTACACTTTTCTGGTTGGTATAAATCATAAAATGAAAATGATTGGGCATAAGGCAATAACACATGGTTTCGCAGAAAGGCGCAACCAATCTTCTATACTCCTTCAGAAATAAAACGTAGTCTTCCCTATCAAAGAAAATCTGTTGGCGATTGTTGCCTTGATTATAGATGTGGTAAATATTTGCTTCCGTTACTTTCATTGGTGGTTTTATGTCTGACCAAGGTCAGACCGAGTGTAGTTAATTTACTCAGAAATTCTCTCTAAAACATATTTTTCTACTTCGTTTTGGCTATGGTTTTTTTTAACATAAGTTTTGTATAGTTCTATTGCTTTCGGTTTCTCATTCAAAGCCCAATAGCTATTGGCGAGCATTAAATACGTGCTCACAGAATCATATTCCCACTCAACCAATTTCGAAAAAATATACTCTGCGTTGTAATACTCCCCGGAATTGTATGCCATGCAACCTACTTCATACATTTCATTTTTGTTGTCGCTATACTTATAGTATTCACCATTAATCGCTACAGGGTGGGTGATAAGTGAAACTAACTTAAGCTGCTTTTTAAGAAACGCTTTTTTAACCAACTTGAAGTAGTTAACGTGATGAACTTCTTTTTCTTCCTGAAAACCACTAACATCTCTGATAGTAATCCCTTTTTTACCTTCAAAGTAATTCGTATTGATGTTGAATGAGTCTATTGAAATATTGTTTCCGAAATATCCTGTTAAACCCTCTTCATATCTATTTGAAGATGAAAAGTAATATTTGGCAAGCACGTATCCTTTTTCTTTAAGTCTAAAAATGAAAATTTCTGAATAATAGTCTGAAGACATTCCTCTTGTTTCAAAAATAAAATCAAATCCATTTGGGTAACATTCTATACTGAACGAATGTGCAAATCCGTCCCATAATAAAGTATCAAGATTGTAGCTCAGTGTTTTGCTGTTTATTTTCAGAATGAGGCGTTTTCCCTCTGTATATAACTCAAAAGTGTCCTTGCAAATAGCGATAAGTTTTTCACACTCGGTATCTCCGCAGTATATTGCAGGGGCTATTACATCATTGTGCAAGTTTTCAATTGCTTCACTTTTTAAAACACTTTCTGTAGTGTCCGCATCGGCTACATCAGCTGCTGCAACAACACTGTCAAACATCTGCACTTCTGTTTCAGTTGTCTTGGGATGATGGCAAGCAGAAAAACAAACTGCTGCAATAAGAAGAATGGTGGTTATCGAATGTTTCATTGATATGATAAATGACGTTTAGATTTTTGTGCTGGTCTGACCAAGGTCAGACCGGGTTTAGGTGTTGATTCTTTTTAAATTAAAATGTAATGGTAGTGCAACAAATTAACTACCATTATTCCTGTAAACAAAACCACATGCAAAAGCAATCTACTTTTTACGCTGTTGTTTCCATCTTTTTCTTTTGGGGATTTATGGCTGCCAGCAACGGTATTTTTATTCCGTTTTGCAAAGAGCATTTTCAACTCTCCCAATTTCAAAGCCAGTTGATTGATTCTACTTTTTATGGCGGCTACTTTATCGGTTCATTGTTGCTGTTTCTTTACACCGCTTTTCGCAAAAAAGATTTTGTGAACGAGCACGGTTACGCCAAATCGTTTTCCATTGGCTTGATTATTTCTGCCATTGGTGCGGCTTGTATGATTCCATCGCTGCACATTGGCAGTTACGGGTTAATACTCACTTCGTTTTTTGTAATAGCACTTGGATTTTGCTTACAACAAACTGCCGCCAATCCTTTTGTTATTTTATTGGGTGAAGAAAGAACCGGTGCACATCGTTTGAATTTAGCCGGTGGTGTAAATTCTTTCGGCACTACCATTGGTCCGCTGATTGTTGCTTACTTTTTGTTTGGAGGAATATCAGTAGCAAATACCAGTAATCCGGTTCAATTGAAAAACGTGGACACGCTCTACGGGATTTTAATTGCACTATTTCTTGCCTTGGCATTTTTGCTTCGCTCCATAAAAATTGAAGAGAAGCTGCAAACCGAAGAGCAAAGTTTTTCATTAGCAGCTTTGAAATATCCGCAATTGGTAATGGGCATGATTGCCATTTTTGTTTATGTGGGTGTAGAAGTAACCATTCAAAGCAATATGGGTGCACTGCTTAAAACTCCTGAATATGGCAGCATTCCAAGCGAACTAATTTTCCCTTTCATATCACTTTATTGGGGCAGTTTAATGATGGGGCGCTGGACGGGTGCCAGCGAGTCGCTTTCGGAAAACAAAAACACTCGAAAAATTTTGCAGGCTATTCTTCCATTCATTGCTTTCGCTGTAGTGTATGCGGTCAACTATTTCAAAGCACGTGGGGTAGAAGGCGTTCATCTGAACGATGTGTTTCTGCCTTACTTAGGTTTTGTATTGCTAATGGTAGTGGTTTCCTATTTCAGCATTGAAAACTCTGCTAAAATGTTGCTGGCTTTTTCGGTGGCTGCTGCGGTTTGCATGGTTGGCGGAATGATGACGAGTGGAAATACTTCGCTTTTATTTTTCCTGAGTGGCGGTTTGTGGTGCTCGGTGATGTGGCCCTGCATTTTTGCACAAGCCATTAAAAACTTAGGTGAGCACACTTCACAAGCCAGTTCATTTTTAATTATGATGATTTTGGGAGGAGCAGTGATTCCTCCGTTTCAAGGTTGGTTGGCAGATATTACTTCTATCAAGCTTTCATACATTATCACTCCGCTTTGTTTTGCTTATCTGGCTTATTATGGTTGGTGGGCATTGAGGAATAATAAAGGTGAAGAGATAAAGGCGCTGCATTGATTTTCAAAAAACAAAAAAATGAACCACATAGGAACATAAGAACACACAGACCAACCCATGTTTACTATGTGCCTATGTGGTTTATTATCTTCGGCTGTCGCAAAAAATGTCATGAAACAACTTCTCCTATTTCTTCTCCCTCTCCAACTTCTCGCTCAAACCAACTTTACCAAATACGTTGACCCGTTTATTGGCACAGGCGGACATGGGCATACTTTTCCCGGAGCTACAGTGCCGTTTGGTATGGTGCAGGTGAGTCCCGACACAAGATTGACCGGTTGGGACGGCTGCTCGGGTTATCATTATTCCGACAAAAAAATTTATGGATTCTCGCACACACATTTGAGCGGAACCGGTTGCAGCGATTATGGCGATGTAATGTTGATGCCCACCGTAGGCAAAGTGCAACTCAGCAACAAAAAATATTCTTCCGATTTCAAAAAAGAAAATGAAAAAGCGAGTGCCGGTTATTATTCGGTTTACTTAGATAAACCGAAAGTGAAAGTTGAACTCACCGCCACTACACGCACCGGTTTGCACAAATACACTTTTCCGAATTCAACTACTGCAAATATTATTCTTGACCTAACACACCGCGATAAAGTAAAAGATGGTGAAATCAATATCAGCAGTAACAACGAAATTACCGGTTATCGCATTAGCTCTGCCTGGGCCGGTAAGCAAATGCTCTATTTCGTTATTCAGTTTTCAAAACCGTTTAAAAATTTTGGAACTGCGAAAGCAAACGTATTAAATAAAGATTCAAAACATACACGCGGACATTTACTGAAATCGTTTGTGCAGTTTGAAACCGAAGAAGGTGAAGTGATTTATGCCCGTGTAGGAATTTCGGCAGTAAGCATTGAAGGGGCAAGAAAAAATTTAGCAGCCGAGCAACCCAACTTTGATTTTGAAAAAGTAAAAGCCGATGCAGAAAAAAAGTGGAACAAAGAACTCAGCAAAATTGAAGTGGAATCGGACAATGAAAATGATAAACGCATTTTTTATACAGCGTTGTATCACTGCATGATTGCACCGAATGTTTACCAAGATGTAGATGGCAAATACCGCGGGCGCGATTTGCAAGTGCATGAAACCAAAGATTTTACTTACCACACCGTTTTCAGTTTGTGGGATACGTATCGCGCATTGCATCCGCTACTCACCATCATTGACCGCAAGCGCACTTCCGATTTTGTAAACACATTCACTACACAATATCAGCAAGGTGGATTGCTGCCTGTGTGGGAACTTTCTTCCAACGAAACTTTTTGCATGATTGGTTACCACGCTTTGCCGGTAATAACCGATGCATATTTAAAAGGAGTTGAAGGCATTAACGCACAGCAGGCATTACAAGCCATGCGCCATAGTGCAGAGTCGAGCGAAAAGCGGTTGCGAAAAATGAATGTATCGCGCACGTTGGTAGTGTTTGCCTCATTATATAGATATAAAAAAGGTATGAACGGCTATTTTAAAAACGGCTACATCAAGCATAGCTTTATGAGCGGCTCGGTGGCTAAAACACTGGAGTTTGCGTATGACGATTGGTGCCTGGCGCAAATGGCAAAAGCTATGGACAGCACTGCGGTGTATGACACCTATATTAAGCGAGCTACAAATTACAGAAACGTTTATGACCCCTCTACCGGCTTTATGCGGGCTCGCACAAAAAAAGGGTTTGTAAAAAGTTTTGACCCCTTTAAAGCCAGCCACACTATTTATTGCGAGGCAAATGCCTGGCAATATTCCAGTTATGTGCCACAAGATATTTCAGGCTTAATTAAGTTAAGCGGTGGCAAGGAGCGTTATAGTCAATTTCTTGATTCGCTTTTCAATGCACCATCTAAACTAAAAGGAACGTTAGTGCAAGATATTTCGGGCTTAATAGGGCAGTATGCGCATGGTAACGAGCCAAGCCATCATGCGGCATACCTTTATGATTATACCGGTCAGCCCTGGAAAACACAGGCCATGACACGCAGAATAATGAATGAACTTTACCAGAATCAACCCGAAGGGCTACCCGGCAATGAGGACTGCGGACAAATGAGTGCATGGTATGTTTTCAGTGCATTGGGTTTTTATCCGGTATGCCCGGGTAGCGACCATTATGCTATCGGCTCACCGCTTTTCAAAAAGGCAACCATTCATTTAGAAAACGGAAAGGAGTTTACTGTTGAGGCAGTGAACAACAGCAGCAAGAATGTTTACATCAGCAGCGCCAAACTCAATGGAGCGAATTACACCAAAAGTTATTTGTTGTATAATGATTTGAAAAACGGTGGCACACTTCAATTAGAAATGAGCAGCGAGCCAAACAAAAGCTGGGGAAGTGGTGAGGGTGATGTACCCGTAACAAAGTTAGAGTAACATATGGTCTGACCTTGGTCAGACTACTACTTTCCTTCAAAAAACATTTCTTTCTCTTCAGAAGATATAATTTGTTGCCGATTAATAAAGGTCAAATCGTCTTTCTCCCAACCAAACAATTGAAATGTTAATTCGCGATTGCAAAGTGTTCCGTTTCTAAGCCCCGAATAATCCTGTGCGGAAGAGAACTCCCAATCGGTACTGCTTTCCACTAAACCGGATGTAACCGGATTTTGATGAATATAGAAGAAACATAGTTCGGCATAACTCAATACAGAATTGTTGGGAGCGCCTTCCACTAACTTTGCTTTCGTTTTTTGACGAAAAAGAGAACCAACCGCACCGTTCTTTTGATTCATTTCGTGAGCATAAATGCTTAACAACCTTCTGAACCCGTCAGACAATTGTTGAATACTAATGACGCCCAATTTTTTCTCCAGAATACTCTTGTTGTTTGTATAAACCAGAAAATGAAAATGATTAGGCATGAGACAATAACCCAATGTTTCGCAATTTCCGGCTACCAGTTCACGATACTTTTTCAAAAAGAGCAGATAATCGTCTCTGTCAAAAAAAATGTTTTGGCGGTTGTTGCCTTGGTTGTAAATGTGGTAGATATTATCTGTTACCAGTTTCATCGTTAATGGTAAATTTCTCATCCCTGTTTAGTCTGACCAAGGTCAGACTGGGTTGTCCCCACCTTCCTTATATGATACCCTTCATAATCCTCTTTAAACGTATCCACAATACTTCTCTCATCGGGGTCGGGGAGTAATTGCACCCACACCATCAGGTAAAACCACAAATACCAACGAACAGAAAGTGTGAGTAATGCAGGTGGCTTAGGCAACCGAAAAGTATTGAGGAGCCAATCATCGAACAAGGCAAAGTAAACACTGCGCCCCCATTGTTTCATCCACTTCGGATACCAGCGAGTAGCAAATTCATCGGCCAAACTTTCTACTACTTGTCTTCCTGCTTCGGTGTAAGCAAAATTTTCTTTTTCGAATGTTTCATAAAAGCTCATTGCCTTGTGCTCATCAGCCGGAAAATTGTGTATGTGCAACATGCCGCCAATCATCTTCCAAAAAAGAAAAACTGCGCGTGTTTCTTTTTCGTTGAATAAATTTCTACCCGTCAAAAATTTACTCATGCGGATAGGTTCACACATTAAGGTAGCAAGTGTGTAGAGGTTCTGCTCGTTGGTAATAGGAAAGTGCGCGTGAATGCGGTTGAGTTGTTCGGCTATCTTTTTCCCCTCCTCGCTATTGCCGTGTTTGAAAAATTCTCCGAAAAACAAAAGTGTGTCGTTGTTGCGCTTGCGGGCATTGGTGATTATTCCGCCTTTGCCTCCGCGATACAGCACTTCGGCAATTGATGGCACAGCCGCCTGCCGTGCAAATGCTACCGAAAAAAGCGAGTGCGTAAAAATGGGTGTAGCATAGCGCACTTCAAACGCCAGGTGATTGATTTCCTGAAAATCGGTTTCGGTATTTAACTGCGCTATACGCTTGCGTGCCCAATAAGGATTGGTGATTTTCATTTTTATGCACTTGGTCTGACCTTGGTCAGACGGTATTTACAAACGTTCTACCCTCGCGATTTTTGTCTGACCAAGGTCAGACCGGGTTACAAACTACCCGTCCTTCCTCCATCTACCGGCACATTTATTCCGTTGATGTACGAAGCTGCAGGCGAAGCCAAAAATGCCACGGCAGCCGCAACCTCTTCGGGCTTTGCAAAACGTTTCATCGGAATTTCGCGGAGCATTTCTTCTTTTACCAGATCTTCTGTCCAGCCGGTTTTATCCATTTTGCTGCCAATGATTGCTTTCAGTCTTTCAGTTTCGGTAGCTCCGGGCAGCACGTTGTTAACGGTTATTCCAAACGCGCCTAACTCATTCGCCATTGTTTTGCTCCAGTTGGCAACAGCAGCGCGAATGGTGTTGCTCACACCTAAGTTCGGCAACGGTTGTTTTACGGAAGTGGAAATGATGTTGATGATTCTACCGTAGCCATCGTTTTTCATTCCCTCGGCAAACATTTTTGTAAGCAAATGATTGTTGAGCAAGTGTGCTTCGAACGCTGCCAGAAAATCCTTCTCCTCGGCATCCGTTATTTTTCCCGATGCAGGACCACCGGTGTTGTTCACCAATATATGATACGTTTTGTTGGTCTTCTTCAAGTGTTTGCTCACTGCTCCTTTCACCCGCTCGTGATTCGCAAAATCAACTGCTAGAAAATCGTGCTTCTGCTCACCGTTGCCAATAAAACTGAGATCAATCATTCCCTGCACCAAAGCGGCTTCATCGCGCCCTACCAGCGTTACATTGGCGCCAAGTTTTGCCAATTCAATGGCTACTGCTTTCCCTATTCCTTTGCTGCTTCCGCCCACAAAAGCATTCTTACCCTTTAAATCAAGATTCATTTTTACTTTTATTTCCGCAATCTAAACTCTAAAATCCAAATCTAAAATACTCTCGCATGGCAATTACCCGACCTTTTAATTTTAAGCAATGGATTGATGAACACCGCCACCTGCTGAAACCACCGGTTATGAACCAGGTAGTTTACAAAGGCAACGATGATTTTATAATTATGGTGGTGGGCGGCCCCAACAAGAGAAAAGATTTTCACTACAACGAAACCGAAGAATTTTTTTACCAACTGGAAGGCGATATGCTTTTGAAGATTGTGGAAAACGGAAAGGTGGTGGACATCCCTATTAAAGAAGGAGAAATTTTTTTGTTGCCTGCCGGCACTCCGCATTCGCCCCGCAGATTTGAAAACACCGTTGGCTTGGTGGTAGAAGTTACCCGCCCCAAAGGCGTGCAGGACGGCTTTCAGTGGTATTGCGAAAACTGCGGCAACAAATTGTACGAAGAAAAAATGCGCGTGGACGACATTGTGAAAGACCTGCCGGGAGTGATGGAAAAATTTTATGCCAGCGAAGAACTGAGAACGTGTAAAAAGTGTGGCAGTGTGTTAGAAAAACCATGAAAAAATTCGGAATAAATCTTTATGTTTTATTGATCGTAATATGCCTTTGCACAGGTTTAAGGGCACAAACATATAGTTACCTCAACTACCCTGATACCGGAATGCGCTGGCACGGTTACCGGCTTTTTTGCGTTCACGGTTTTTCAACCGCATATCCATTTATGAATTACATTAAAGAAGATACACTGATAGATGGACTCAAATATTATTACGTAAGCCAAACTTTGAATACGCCTTCTTTTATAGGTTATGTAAGACAAGATTCCGCAAAAATATTGCATTGCTTATACAGAGATTCGGGATTCAATTGGCAAGAAGCTCCGTTCTGCGATTTCAGTTTGAATGTTGGCGATTCATTAGTCAGCAATCAATACACCTTTTATGTTAATTTGGTAGATACACCTATCTACAATGGAATACCGAGAAAAACGTTGCATGTTACTTGCAGTGTAGAAACCATGGGAGTATATTCAATTAAAAATGATATATGGATTGATGGCATTGGAAGCACCTTAAACCCTATGGGAATTTACGGACTAACGTCCTCAGTGCCTTATTGCGGCTATAAGATGTGCCGAATAGAAACAGATGACTTTGTGTTTTTTGAGAATCCCGACCAGTCAAGATGCACATACCCTAATAAAGTGAATACTCCCTCCCTTGTTGTATGTAACATTTTTCCGAACCCGGTTGGGGCGTTTATTGTAGTAAATACACCCGAAAACAAAGATGAATTAGCCTTTCAGATTTACAACATTACAGGGAAGTTGATGTTTGAATTAGTTAAGCAACCACCTTCATACCAATATAACTTGGCAATTTCAGCCTTATCTAGTGGAATGTATTTTCTTAAAGTGTCCGCTTCCTCAGGGGAATCGAGTACCCTTCGATTTGTGAAAGATTAGCCTGCAGTTTTTATAGAAAACTTTCTATATCAGACTCTCCCCTGTCATTTCATCGGGCTTTTCTATTTCCATTAATTTTAAAATAGTTGGAGCCAAATCAGCCAGTTTACCTTTTTTAAGCTGATGAGTAAGATTGTTGCCAACCAAAAACAAGGGCACCGGGTTTTTGGTATGTGCGGTGTTGGGCGAGCCGTCCTCGTTAATCATGTAATCGGCATTGCCGTGGTCGGCAGTAATCAGCAGGATATAATCGTATTTTAAAGCTGTTTCTACCACTCGCTGCACACAACCATCTATGGTTTCGCAGGCTTTTATTGCTGCGCTGAATACCCCCGTATGCCCCACCATATCGGGGTTGGCAAAATTGAGGCATACAAAATCGGGCTGATTGGCTTCTATTTCTTCCACAATCTTTTGGGTAACCTCCGGTGCGCTCATTTCAGGTTGCAAATCGTACGTAGCCACTTTAGGTGATGGTACCAAAATTCTTTTCTCTCCCTCAAAAGTTGCTTCGCGACCACCGCTGAAAAAGAAAGTTACGTGCGGATATTTTTCCGTTTCCGCAATACGCACTTGTGTTAAACCTTGCTTTGCTATTACCTCGCCAAGTGTATTCGCCACTTTATCGTTATCGAAAATCACTTTCACATTCTTGAAAGTATCATCGTAGTTGGTCATGGTAACGTAATACAAGGGGATGGTTTGCATGCCATGCTCCGGCATATCTTTCTGCGTTAGCACGGTAGTTATTTCGCGGCAGCGGTCGGTTCGAAAGTTAAAGCAGATAACCGCATCGCCTTCCTTTATAGTTGCAATAGCTTCTCCCCTATTGTTTGTTCTTACAATCGGTTTTACAAACTCATCGGTTACACCATTTGCGTAACTCTCAGCAACAGCGCCCACTGCATCTGTTGTTTTGTTTCCTTCTCCCTTTACCAATAAATCATACGCTAACTTTACGCGTTCCCAGCGCTTATCTCTGTCCATGGCATAATACCTGCCGCAAACAGTGGCAAGCCTGCCTGCCGAATGCGTCAAATATTCTTCCAGCTCTTTTAAAAAACCAAGCCCGCTTTTGGGGTCGCAATCTCTGCCATCGGTAAATGCATGAACAAAAACTTGCTCACTGTTCAGCCCAAAATCTTTTGCATAATCGCAAAGTGCTTTTACGTGGTTTATATGCGAATGCACTCCGCCATCGGAAACTAAGCCTATAAGATGAAGCGGCTTATTTTTAGCAAGGCAATAAGCAAATGTATCGGTTAGTGTTTTATTCGCTTTCAGTTCTCCGGTTTGTATGGCAACATTTACCCGCAACAGTTCCTGATAAACCACACGCCCTGCACCAATATTTAAGTGCCCTACTTCCGAGTTGCCCATTTGCCCCATTGGCAAGCCCACAAACTCACTATGCGTAACTAACTCTGAATTAGGGTAGTTACGATACAAACTGTCAATAAAAGGGGTGTTTGCCTTGGCAATGGCGCTTACTTCGGGGTTAGTGCCCTTTCCCCATCCATCCATTATAATGAGGATAACTTTCTTTCGCATGGAGCGCAAAGTTATTCTACTTTCTTACTTTCACATGGGCATACTTGTATGATTATTGGCATAGTATTAGCGCTTTAATCCGCAACCAACTAACAAAAGCAATGAACAAGCTTTTTTTGATGTTTTTACTCGTTTTTACCGGTTTTAGCCAAAATATTAAGGCGCAAAGTTTCGATAATGCCATTACCGCCATACGAACGGGCAATGCATCGGCATTAGCTGCTCATTTTTCGGGCAATGTGGAAGTTTCTATTAAGGGCAACGAAGCCTCTTACAGCAAAGCGCAGGCTGAAATGGTAATAAAAAACTTTTTCTCTACCCAACCTCCAAAATCCTTTACGGTAGTGCATCAGGGAACTTCGCCCGAAGGTTCGAAATATTTTATAGGAACGCTCACTACCTCAAGCGCTACCTACCGCACCTATGTATATGCCAAGCCGCAGGGCAACATGCTGGTAATACAGGAAATACGGTTTGAAGTGCAGTAGAAAACATCGCTTTATCCTTCCAAAGATTCAGCCTGCAAAAGAATATTCGCATTACTTTCGCGCCTCCATGTATTACAACCGCAAAATAGCGCTGCATACACTCGGATGTAAACTCAATTTTTCAGAAACCTCTGCCATTGGCAGAATACTGATGGAACAGGGTTTTCAGAAAGTTGATTTCAGCGACCGAGCCGATTATTACATCATCAACACCTGCTCTGTAACCGAAAATGCCGATAAGGAAACTAAACAGGTTGTAAAAACTGCTTTACGCACTAATCCTGCGGCAAAAGTAATTGTGGTAGGTTGCTATGCTCAGTTAAAGCCCGAAGCAATTTCAAGCATTAAGGGAGTGAGCATGGTGCTTGGTGCCAACGAAAAGTTTAAGATTCACGAATACATAGAGCAGTTAGAAGAGCAAGAAAAACCATTGGTGGTAAGCGGAAATATTGACGATGTTTCGTTTTATGCCGATGCCTACTCGCATGGTGAACGCACGCGCAGCTTTTTGAAAGTGCAAGACGGCTGCGATTATTTCTGTTCCTTTTGCACCATTCCGCTGGCACGAGGCAAAAGCCGCAGCAACTCAATTGCCCGCACGGTTGAAGTAGCCAATAAAGTAGCAGCAACAGGAGTTAAAGAAGTAGTGCTTACCGGTGTAAACATTGGCGACTACGGCAAAACTGCCGATGGCAATAATCGCACAAACGAAAATCTGTTTTCTCTTATCCGGGAATTAGAAAAAATAAGCAACATTGAACGTTGGCGCATTTCGTCTATTGAACCCAATCTGTTGACCGATGAAATAATTGAGTTTGTAGCACATAGCTACAAATTCGTTCCGCATTTTCATATACCGCTGCAATCGGGTTCCGATAAAATTCTGAAACTGATGCGAAGAAAATACCTGAGCAAACTTTATCGCGAACGGGTTGAAAAAATAAAAGCAACCATGCCTCACGCCTGCATCGGTGTTGACGTTATCGTAGGTTTTCCGGGCGAAACAAAAGAGCAGTTTTTAGAAACTTACAATTTCATAAATGAATTAGATATTGCATACCTCCACGTGTTCACCTACAGCGAGCGGGCTAATACGCGTGCAGTTAAAATGAAAGAAACCGTTCCGCTTGCCGAGCGTAAAGAGCGGAACAAAATGCTGCGTATTCTCTCCGAAAAAAAGAAACGCAAGTTTTACAGCGAACACGTAAACACAACACGCCATGTGTTGTTTGAAGCAGAAAACGATAACGGGATGATGTACGGCTTTACCGATAACTATATTAAAGTGGCAATACCTTACAATGAAACATTAGTGAATACGCTGCAACCTGTTGCTTTAACCGAAATTTCCGATTTCGGTTACATGAAAGGCACCATGCACATGGAATTTTCAATGGCTTAAAACAAGCCTACATCTTTATCACCTTACCGCGCCATACGTTGTTATGCAACGTAGTTACTTTAATCAAATAGCAACCGCTTGCCAGTTGTTGTACATTGAGCAGATTATTGTTGGCAGAAATAACTCTTTCACCGCTTAACGAAAATAAATCTGTTGTGGCAACTCCTTCATCGCAAACTATATGTAAAAACGAAGAAACCGGATTGGGAAACAAGTGCACATTCACTGAATTCACTTCAAAAATTCCCGAACTGCAATCGTTTACACTACGCGGGGTGCGAATAACTACTGTTTGAAAACTACCGGTTCCATCGGGGCAGCGGGCAATGCCGCGGTCGGCAACCTGCACTCCGAACACAATACTGTCGAACACCGTAACACCATCGCTTAAATACACCGCATCGCCCGAATTGCTCAGGTTAAAGTTGGTGTGCATGTCAAGGTAAGTTACATCCTCATCATCTGCCCAAAGCACCAAATGTTCACCTTGCTTAATAACAGCTTCGGCAGGACATGGCCACTTCGTTAAGTTCGATGCATCATCGCTCAAATACAAACCCGATAACCCGAGCGGCTGTGCGGTTACGTTCAGCAATTCAATCCAGTCCTTGTATTTACCCTTTTCGTTTTGTATGCCGGTGTTGTTGTTGGCGGTTACCTCATTTATTACTACTTGTCCGGTAACTGCGGTTGCAAGTGAAGGTTTTAAAGTATAAAACTCATACTCCGCGCGCTCCGGTGAAAACGCTCCGGTGTTGGCATTTTCGGCATAAATGTAATACTGCACTTCGGCAGAGTTTAAAGCAACTGAAGCCCCATACACATTATCATTAGCAGCGCCATCGCCATGTGCTCCGTCATCGAACATAGGTATGCGGGTAAACCTGTCCTGCTTTTGGTATCGGTAACCTAAATACACATTAGTGCAGTTTGCTACCTGTGCAGTTATGTTTGTATTACTTCCGAATACCAGGGGCGAACCGGCATTCACATTCGTAATAACGGGAGGTGCGGCTGAAAGCACATTCGATAAATAGTTAGCTCTTCCGTCCATTAACGGAAAAAGGCCGGGGCAGGTACCACCGGGGGCACCGCTGTTGGGAGTGTTGGTGGTAAGTGAGTTCAAAAAATTATTGTAAGTACTCAGGTAATTAGCATCGGTTTGCACAGCACTATTCACTAAAGTGTGTAATGCATTGGCCGTAGCCTTGTAGCCGGCATTCACAAAATTCTCATTGTTAATTGTACGCATGTGGGCGTAATACATTTTAGTGTAAAATGGGTCATTCAGTAAGTAATACAACAAAGGCCACTCCTGTTCAGTTTTGTGAAGCGTATAACTCATGGTTTGCATGGTGGTGGGGGTAAGATTGGAGGTGGTGCCTCCCGCTACGGCAAAGCCTCCGAAACACATGTTTAAATCCCAAATAGTAGGTATCCACTGTGCGGCATGATTACGGTACAAGTAATAATTCTGGCGAAAAGAACCACTGTAACTATCTAAGTTTACCAGTACGTTATTAAACGCCAACATCCACAAAAACCGATCGACATCAGCAATTGTATTGAACGCCTCAAAATGATTGTTGAGCGTATCGCACAATTGAAACAATTCGTACCAACCGGTATCGGATTTTAACTCGTAATTAGTTTCATAGTTGGCAAGTGTAATGCCCTTGTACTCCAAGCTCGAACCATTACCGGTGCCCGGACCCGCATTCTCCGGATTACATTTGAAAAATGTGTGTTTGCTGCTGTAATAATGCTCAAGCAAGAACCGACTGTCAATATCTTCTGTATTATTCATAATGCCGTAATAAGAGCCGTTAATGTACACCCGGGCAAAGTTTCCCAAAGGAGCGTCCATGTATTGCCGAAGAATCTGATAAGCAAGCGGCTCCCGAATCATTGAATTATCGCTGAACCCGTTGCCGAGTTTTATGTCTTCGTAGCCCTCGTAGTTCTGGTCTATGTATTTATCAAGTTTTATGTGCAAAGGATTCTTAGCTCGGTTAGCGTTATACGAACTGTTTCCTTTGTACTTCACTCCGCAGTTCAGAAAAACAGTTCCGTTTACCACTACCGAATCGGCAGGTATGTAGCTTTCGCTGCCCGCTTTGGCGGTATCCATCCGGTAATCCCAGTTCGAGTAACCGAAGTAAATTTTTATTTCCTGAATGGTGTTGATGTCGTAGAACGACTGGGCAAATACGTTGACACACAAAACAACGGCTATAAAAAGAAGAGCATTTTTTCGCATGGCTATTTCGAAACTATTACGCGTTTAAAAATCTTACCTGTATTAGTTTCTATCATGCACACATACACACCACTATTTACCTGCTGCAACAAAAGTGCGTAGCGGTCTGTTTCTTCCAATACCATTCTGCCTGTATAATCAAATAACGCTACTTTGAAACTGCCCGTAAAATTTCCGGCTATCATCAAACGGTCTTTAGCAGGATTAGGAAAGATGGTAACGTTTGCTGCTTCTTCAACATTTCCGATTCCTACATGCGTGTATTCATACGGATCCGACATGGGTGAAGCGCAACCGTTGGCATCGGTTACCTGTACCTGGTACGAGCCTTCTAATGTGGGCATCAATGTTTGATTAGTAGCGCCATCAATCGGGTTGCCGTAATAAAACCACTGATTATTTGCTGAGGAAGATGAAGTAAGAATGGTATCGTTGGCAGAAATAACAGGCTTAGCCGGTAAACTCAAAACGGTAATGGTAAACGAAGCCGTAACTGAACTGCTGCCGTCATTCACTGTAACATTGTAAACAGTGGTGGCGGTGGGGTTGATGTAAGGATTATGAAGCGTAGAAGAAAATCCGGCAGGGTTGCTCGCCCACGAGTAAGTGTACGTCCCCGAACCTCCTGTGGCATTGGCAAACAATTGTGTGGCTTCGCCATTACATATTGTGGTTTCCGAAGCAGATACATTGACCGACAAAGGAGCACCCGTTACATTTACCGTTACCGATGCTGTACCCGAACAACCATTACCATCGGTGCCGGTTACCGTGTAGATGGTAGTTGAAGAAGGACTTACCGAATGAGAAGCAGAAGTTGCTCCGTTGCTCCATACATAACTGCTGGCTCCGGTAGCAATAAGTGTTGCTGAATTTCCGAAGGGAATGGTTACATCGCTGCCTGCGCTTACATTCGGTAAGGTGTTTACCGAAACACTCACACTGGCGGTTGCTGTTACCGAGCCATCGTTTACAGTTACCGTGTAGGTGGTATTTACCAAAGGCGTTACGGTATTCGATTGTGAATTGGATGAAAACCCGGCAGGGTTGCTTGCCCATTGGTAAGTATAGGTACCGCTTCCGCCCGAAGGAACGGCATTTAACTGAACCGATGTTCCTGCACAAACCGGACTGCCGGATATGGTAGCAGTTACCGATAGCGAACCTCCGCTTACAAACACGGTAACCGCATCGGAAGCCGTACATCCCGAAGCGTTCGTTACGGTAACTGTATAGGTAGTAGTAGAAGAAGGATTTACAGTGGTGTTTGCTGTACTGGCTCCGTTGCTCCATGCGTACGAAGTGCCGCCTGTGGCTGTTAAAATGGTTGATTGTCCGCTGGTGATGGTTACATCGTTGCCGGCATTGGCATTGGGCAATGCATTTACATTTACCGTTACCGATGCCGTAGCAGTGCATTCACCGGTGCTTACGGTAACTGTGTAAGTAGTATTGGTTGATAGATTACTTACTGAAGGGTTAGCTATAGTGGTGCTCGACAATCCTGTGGCGGGCGCCCACTGGTAAGTAAAATTTGAAACAGCCGTAGCGGTAACACTTGTGTTTAAGGTTAACGGAGTACTGCTGTTAGCACAAACCGAAGGTGCGCTGTTGGTTATGCTTATAGAAGGATTTTGAATAAAACATCTTGAATAACGAAACGCCTGGGCATATGTGCTTGCCCCCGTATAATCCCAAATTTTGTTGCCGTTAGAATCAATCTCGTAAATGTACCCCGACAGAGCTAAACAAATCAGCATATTTCCGTTGGGAAGTTGCTGGCTGTTGCCCATGTTATTGGAGCTTCCTGCGTTTCCGCTGGCGTTTACACAAGCATGGCGATAGCCATAAGTAGCCGGTTGAAACTGTTGCCCTAAAGTGTATGTGTACGAACTACCGTTCCATGTTGGTTGGAAAATATCTACCGATGATTGTGTATTGGAAACTCCCTTGTTATTAAAAGCTGCCAGCCATCCTGCACGCGGACAATCGGAAGGCACCCAATGGGCATCGTGTACAACATTATATATTTTGGTGCCCGCGGCACCGTATGCAGCGGGGTTTCCCCAACGGTACAAAAAATCGCCCCCTTTGCCGCTGTTGCCTCCGGTATGGGTAGCAGCCTGTGCCGTAGTGGTACTGTGGTCAATCACCCACAACTCGTTTAAATTATGCGAGCTAACTACTACCTGGTCTAATTCGGCATTGTAATCAATACCGTTCATATGAATCCAATCGTTGTTCACCTGATAGTTTACATTCATCAGCTGAGGATTGTTTACAATAGAAGAAACATAATTGGCACCCGAAGAATTAGCGCTTTGGCATAAATGGTCGTACAAGTTCCATTGCCATGCAATTACTGCGGTATTGGTTCCGGTGGGTTGCAGTTCTACTATTTTTTCGAGTTGGCGCGCTGTATTTGAAGTGGCACCTGCTGCTGTCATTTGTGCTGCCGTTTTTTTGTCGTAAACAATCAGCATCACATTACCATTAGGCATAGGGCATATATCATGATGCGTAATTTGATTGGCATCGGAAATGGTGTAATCAAAGAGAATGTTTCCGTTCCAGTCCACTTTCTGCACTCGGCCGCACAAACCTCCACCGGTAAAATTGTTGTTGGTGGTTTTTACCGAGCGCCACAAATAGCCTCCCGGCATCAGGTAGCAGGAATAACCCGTTTGCCCCGATAAGTTTGTCCAGGTTTTAATCACATTGTTGTTGGTGTCAATCAGCGTAACCGTAGTGGAATTTTGAGGAGCAATAAGCGTGGCATAACCCCATTGCTGCGCTACTAAAATGTTTATGGTAAAGCCTACCGCTATGGTCAGGGAAAGTTTCAATTTCATGTGCAATAAGATTTTGGTGAAGATGGCTTAATGGTTTAATAACGATTGACGACCGGGCAAAAAAAATCCTTCGTTTTGCATCGAAGGATTTTTTAGAGTTGTCTATAACTTAACGAAGGGTTTCTTGTAGGTAGCCCCGCTGCCATCGGTTACGCGCACCAAATAAATGCCGGACGGGTATGACTCAACAGGTATGGTAGCTATTTCATCGGAAGTAGAAAAAGAATCCATTGTATTACCAAACCACCCCACACTTCTTATCACTACTTCGCGCGAAGAGGAAGCGGGCAAAGAGGACATGTTTACCGTTAAAAAGTTGCTTACCGGGCTGGGAAATACTTCCAACTTAATTAAAGCAATGTCGTTGATGGCAGTAATGTTTTGATAAGTTGTAGCCCCTGATGGAACAGTGTTGTGCCCGCTTTGCGGTCCGGTGTTTCCTTGCTGCACGGTGCCGTAATAGGTTGGCCCAACTGTGTATGGGTAAACGGGGTTAAGGTCTTCATCAACCGTTACAAAGTATGCGTAAATACCATTCGGATATTCGGGAGTTACACAAAAGCGCCCGTTGTGTTCATCCAAATCGCCCAAGCCCTGCACATACTCGTAATCTTCCAAATATTTCCCCAACGGATTTTGTGCCGAAACAACCGGACCTGCCGAAGCAGCCGTTGAGCCATCAGGCAAAGTAGTGCGGGTAGAAATAGAGCGCAGGCGGTAACCTGTTTTCATTCTTGTAATCGCTCCGGTTCCGTTGGTGTTGGTGTAGCCGAATGCACCGTAAATAGGGAAACCGTCAAACGCATAGCCGATAATGGGCGAATGCACCGATGAATTGTTGTAATCGTAAAGGCACTGAGGGTTTACATGATGGTGATACTCGCCATTAGGAGCCGGATGCCCCAGGCAGTTATCAAAACTTGATCCTTCGTTAGGCAGGGCATCCTGATGCCACACATTCTGATTGTTGTAGCTGATGGCATCGCGCGCATTAAAAATGCTTACCCCGTTTGTCCAAACGCCCACGTGCCCGAGCGGTGTAGCCGTTTTAGTACCGGTGTTTTGCTGCGGGTTGCGCGTAATTTTAAAACAGAAGTTTTGATTAGCCGGAATATTCGGATTACCCGCCCAAGGTCCCACATCGTAGCCCGGAATACAAGTGCAGGTAACATACACATCGGTATTGGTATATTGAACCTGTTGCACATTCGAGGCATAGCCCCCGTAGCCGGTTTGCCCGGGTGTTTGAATCCACGAAGTAACAGCAGGGTCAGTAACCTGAGCAACTAGCGTAATAAATGCAAAAAGAAAAGTTGAAAGGAAGGAAATAAACTTTACCATGGATGCTTTCGTTTTTTTTGCGGGTTGAAGTTAAAAAAATCAATGAGGCGGATGAAACTTAGGATGGTGCCGGGGCGGAATCATTATTTGCACCAACTTGGGAATAATTGAATCAAACTTTGTTTGCTGTTCGGGCGTGCACATTTCCTTTACTTTTCTGAAATGCTCTAAGGTAACCTGCGCTCGTTGGGTTTGTATTTGCCCGATACGGCTTTCAGAAGCGAGCCTTGCCGTAACCCCGGTGGTATCGCTACGCAGTAGATAAAAATACTCTTCTACCGCTTTATCGTATTCTTTGTCGAGCGCACGCATGGCAGTAATGTGTTCGTGCTTTAATTCTTCGAATTTTTCCTGCTGACTTCTATCCAACTCCAATCCTTCAATAATTATCTGGTCAATAGGCGGGCGAGGATGCGGTGGCGGATGATGCGGCATTTTTCCCAGCCACAAAAAGCCGAGTGTGCCTGCATTGAGCAAAAGCAACGCAACCACTGCTACGGTAAGTAAGGTTTCGCGCTTCATATTAATACAGGTTAAAGGAAGTTTCAGTAAAAGAATAAGAAGGCACTGCACTGCTGTTTGACGAATCGGAGCCGGCAGTTTCGGAAAGGATAAGCCAATTGAGCGCTACCAACAACACTAAAGATGCCGCTGCCAGCCACACCACACGCAGCGGCACAATACCTTCCGTTTTAATGCGGCTTTTTATGCCTGCGAACAAAGTTGCCCGCGCTTCCACGCGCCCAATGGCATCCGCCACGGTTAGCGTTTCATCTATCCATTTTTCTCTTTCCATAACGTCCTTGTTTTATCTGACGGTGAACCATTCATTTTCCTTCGCTTTTTTACAATTCATCATAAATATCCGATAACGCTTTCCGCAAATTTTGCTTTGCCCGCTGGTAAAGCGACTCTAATGCCTTTTCGTTCAACTGCATGGTTTCGGCTGCTTCGCGCTGGCTCATACCTTCTAACTTCAAAAGAATAAACGCGGTGCGCTGGTTGTCGGGCAACCTATCAATAGCAGCAAACAGGTATTGTGCTTTCTCTTTGTTTTCGAGCGAAACACCCGGGTGGTTAAAATCGGGCTGATGAAATTTTACTTCGCCCGTTTCTTTGCTTACTAACGAAGTGAGCAAGGCAAAACGCTTCTTTCGGTTTTTGTAGCGAATAAAATCGAGCGACTTATTGATGGTAATACGGCAAGCCCATGTTTTTACGCTGCTCTCTCCTTTAAAGGTAGCAGCCGATTCATAAATCTCCACAAACACATCTTGGGTAATTTCTTCGGCATCTTCGCGATTGCGGGTGTAACCGAGCGCTACATTAAACACCGTATTTTTAAGCAAGGAGAACAATTGCTCCAAGGCTTTAGTGTTACCTTTTATTATTTCAGTTATCAAAAAATGGTGTTCGGACATTTCGCCCATAGCAGCGCAAGCGAACTTATTCTATTTACACCTACTATCGTTTGGTAAGTTTAAACATCATTTCTCTGCCTTGCCCCTGCATCATGGCAAGGTTTATCCAACACAAAGCAAACTGCTCTAACAATGCAACTTTATCATCGCCTCCAAAATCATAACAGTTTTCAAAACCGGCATCCAGTGCAAGTTGTTTGGCAACTTCTTTGGCTTTAGGGCTGCTGCCCGCCATATACATGTCGGCTGTTATGCCGTTAAAGTCTGTGTTTGCCATAACATTATATCCTACCGAGTTGAAACACTTTACTACATCTGCACCGGTTGTTAATGCTTTCAGCGCATCAAAACTGTTATTGAACCCTTCGGGCTTTGTGCGAACGGAGTTCATGGCATCAATAACTACTTTACCGTTCACGTTACCCATACTGCTTACAATTTCAGCAGTAGCTTGTGGTATGGCCGCTATTAATACAACGTCTGTTGTTACCATTGCCTGAGCAACCGGCAGTACTGTTATGTTTGCTTCTTCCAATAATTCTTTCCCTTTAAAGGAATTTATATCGCGCACAGCGAGTACTATATTGTGCCCTGCCCTTGCCCATTTACGAGCTAATGCGCCACCAACATTTCCGGTTCCTATTACTGCAATGTTCATGTGTATAGTGTTACTCAAGGCGGTAAATCTCCATTATCTCTCCAAGTATTTTCGGGAAATCAATTTTAAGATCAATCAACTTTCCGCTGTGTACATCAAACACCCACCCATGCACGCTTAGCCCTCGCTCTTTATGCGCCTGTTGTACTGCTGCTGTTTTTATAAGATTGATACACTGTTCCTGCACATTCAACTCAATAAGACGGTTATAACGCAAATTTTCATCCGCTATCTTGTTCAATTCATTTTTGTGCAGACGATAAACATCGCGAATGTTTCTTAACCACGGATTTAATATCCCTAAGTCGCTGGGTTGCATAGCCGCTTTTACACCACCACAGTAATAATGTCCGCATACTACAATACGTTTTACTTTAAGATGCCGGACTGCATAGTTGATTACCGACATAACATTCATATCAATGCTGATAACCATGTTGGCGATGTTGCGATGTACGAAAACTTCCCCCGGCTGCACCCCCATCAGGTCTTCGGCTGTTACGCGGCTGTCGCTACAGCCTATGTAAAGAATTTCGGGTGTTTGCCCTTTGGCAAGCTCTTCAAAGTAGCCCGGATTAACCGCTAACTTTTCTTCAATCCATTTGGCATTGTTTTCAAAAATTTTGTCGAATGTGCTCATACTGGCTTGTTTAAGAAAACTAAACTTAAATTTTTATGGCTTAAACTCCGGGTCGGCTGCGCGTTTGCGCTTAACCCTTTCGTATAAAAACGATACCGGATTGGTAAACTTTGCCTTAGGTGTTACATTGGAGTACTTCGGCTCGGCTATCCCTTCAATTTTAATTTTTCCAACATTCTTTGCATCCATAAATGCATCCACAAATTCTTCCTTGGTACTGAAAGGATAAATAGTTACCTCCTTCAGCTTTATAAAGTCGTGCAACAGTTCAATTTGAAGTGTATAATATTTTGTAGAATCTAAATCGTACACATGAAATACCTTGGCTATGTACCCAACCGATGAAAACTTGAGTGTATCGCTTTTCGCCACATACATACTAAAGTTTCCATCGCCATCGCAGGTAACTCCCCTTCCTGAGCTGTTTACTTTTATATTGGCAAGCGGAATAGCGCGTTTTGTTTGCAAGTCAACAACAGTCCCCTTAATCAAAAACTTTCCCTCTTGAAAATCAAAATTCAATTGACTAAAGCAGTCAATGGACAACATGCTCACTGCAAAGAAAAAAGCAACTTTAAAAAAGGAAAGAATAGCCTGCTTCGAAAACATAAAGTGCTAAAAATAAAATCCCTGCCGTAGTTAACGGCAGGGATGTATATTTCTTGTGGAATTTTAAAGATTATTCAGCTACTACTTCAAAAGCAACATTCACTTTATGGCTGGCACCTAAGCCAACCTCGGCAGTGTAATTGCCAACTGTTTTTACTTCACCTTCTACAATCTTAATTTTTCTGCGGTCCACTTCAATCTGGCATTGGTTTTTAATTGCCTCTGCCACGTGGTACGAAGTTACACTTCCGAAAATTTTATCGGTGGTTCCAACTTTAGCGCCAATCTTTAAAGTAGCACCTTGCAGACGGGTTGAAATCTCGTTAATCTGTTCCAGCAATTTCGCTTCTTTCTTTTCGCGCGCTTTAACACGTCCGGAAAGCTGTGCCAGATTTGAATGATTTTTTACCACTGCGTATCCCTGCGGAAACAAGTAATTTAGGGCGTATCCCGGGCGAACGTTCACCACATCATCGGCAAACCCCAGTTTTTCTACATCTTTTATAAGAATTACTTCCATTGTTTCTAAACTTTTAAGGTTGAACCATTATTTCAGCAAATCGGCTACATACGGCAACAGCGACAAATGGCGGGCACGCTTAACTGCCTGCGCTATTTTACGCTGGTATTTAAGCGAATTGCCGGTTAATCTGCGCGGATAAATTTTGCCTTGCTCGTTAATAAACTTCAAAAGGAACTCAGGATCCTTGTAGTCAATATACTTAATGCCGTTTTTCTTAAAGCGGCAGTATTTCTTTTTCACCAAACCAATTTTGGTGGCGGTAAGGTATTTAATGTCTCCTTTTGCTGCCATGTTATACCTCCTGTTCTTTGGTTACAGAAACCTTTTTGTTACGTCCTACTAAACCTGCGCGCTTGTCATCGTTGTATTTAACTGCGTACTTATCAAGGCGCACAGTTAAGTAACGAAGCACGTTTTCATCGCGTCTGAAGGCGATTTCGAGCGTGTCAATCGCTTTGCCCTCGGCTTTGTATTCTACCAAATGGTAAATGCCGGTGGTTTTCTTTTTAATAGGAAAACGAAGATTTTTCAGCCCCCAATGTTCCTCATGAACAATCGCTGCTCCCTGGGACTTTAGCAAATCAACATAAGCGCTGATTGCCTTTTTGGTGTCATCTTCCGATAACACAGGAGTCAGGATAAATACTGTTTCGTACTGACTAAGCATGTTTGTCTGCTTTTGGGTTAAATAATAATTGTTAGTCCTGCCATTTTTCGGCAAGGGGCGCAAAGGTAGCAGATTATGCACATTTTCCAAATAGCTTAACTGCTCTATAAAATACAAGCAATTTAGCCCCTAAGAAAGCACGGCTACCACCCTCCTAAGGGCTGTTACAAACCCATCTATCTCCTCCTTAGTATTATAAAAAGCAAACGAAGCGCGGCAGGTGCCTTCAATGCCGAATCTGTCCATAAGCGGCTGACAACAATGGTGACCGGTGCGAATAGCAATACCTTGTTCGTTAAGGAGAACGCCTATATCGTAAGGATGAATGTTATTAACCAAAAAAGAAATAACGGATGATTTGTTCTTGGCAGTACCGATTATTTGCAAGCCCTCAATGGTTGAAAGTTGCTGTGTTCCGTATTCGAGCAACTTGTGTTCATAAGCGGTTATGCTGTCTAACCCTACTTCGTTGATGTAATTGATAGCTGCGCCCAATGATATTCCTCCTTCTATATGCGGAGTGCCGGCTTCAAATTTGTAAGGTAAATCGTTGTAAGTTGTTCCTTTAAACGAAACAGTCTTAATCATCTCTCCACCGCCCATGTAGGGATTCATGGCTTCGAGCAGTTTTTCTTTTCCATAAAGAACCCCGATTCCCGTACCTGCAAAAACTTTATGCCCGCTGAAACCCAAAAAATCGCAATCCAAATCTTTTACATCCACTTTTGTATGCGGCAATGCTTGTGCTCCATCAATAAAAACTACTGCTCCAACTTTATGTGCGGCTGCAATCATTTCCTTAATGGGGTGAATGGTGCCAAGCGCATTGGAAGTATGTGCTACTGAAACAATTTTTGTTTTCTCTGTAAGCAGTTTCAGATACTCCTCATAAATCAATTCACCTGAATCGGTAATAGGAATTACACGAAGCACAGCATCTTTCTCTTCGCACAACATTTGCCAGGGAACAATGTTGCTGTGATGCTCCATTTCGCTTACAATAATTTCATCACCGGTTTTAATAAACTTTCTTCCGTAAGCAGTGGCTACTAAGTTTACCGCTTCGGTAGTACCGCGCACAAAATTTATCTCTCGCTCGTCAGCGTTAATGTGGCTGGCAACAATTTTTCTCGCTTCTTCATACTTCTCCGTAGCTAGTTGCGCTAAATGATGCGCCCCGCGGTGTATGTTGCTGTTGTATTGCTCGTAGTATTCTTTAATGGCATTGATAACAGCTAACGGTTTTTGTGAAGTAGCGGCATTATCAAAGTAAATAAGCGGCTTGCCATTTACTTGTTGATGAAGAATGGGGAATTGAGAGCGGATATGATTAATGGCAAAATTCATCGTCTGATGTTTTTTAAAGCGTTTAGAAACACCTCATAAACCCGTTCGCTTACCCAAATTATACCATTATCGCGCAACTCATCTGCTAATCGTTTGGCATCGGGTAGCAATTTTTTCTTCTCTGCTTCTACCAAAATCCCTAGTAATCCCTTGGTAGCAAGTCCGTTTTCTTTAGCTAATTCCCTTCCCGCCAAATCATCCATTAATAGTAATTCTGCATGAAGTTCTAATGCCAAAACAATTGCCTCTGCTTCGCCTTCATCAACTAAATTGTAAAATGACTTTACACGAATTTCATCCTTTGGAGCTAAAATTTTGACCCACGATTTTTTCAAATCACCCCGAACATTTACTCCTGCTTTTTCAAGTACTAATAATTCATCAAAAACTTTAGTGGGAATAATTATTGTGGAGTACAGTGAATGAAGCAAATGAATCTGATTGCATTTAAGCAACGCACTGATAGGGGAAGTATCGCTTACAATAATCATTACAATACAGCTTCTGCGCCAAAATCGTTCTTCAGCATTTCTTCATTGTAATTCAAAGGAATTTTTAGTTCAGCGAGACGAAACTGAAATTCCACATAGGGCATTCCTGCTATTTTAGCTGCCTTACCCATGGAAATTTTTGCTTGCGTATAAAGAACAACTGCCAACTCGAACAAGAACTTGTCTTGTTCAAGATTGATTATATTATCAGGTAAGTCAATTTTCATGGCGTAAAGTTAAAAATTCAATTGCAGTTCATCCTTCAGCTTGTCGCACAAAAACTGGCGGATGGGTTGGCTATGCACATGGTCCACCACTTCGTGTGCAAATGCGTAAGTGAGTATTTGTGTGGCTTCCTCTTTGGTAATTCCGCGAGCCATTAAATAGAAAAGTGCGTTTTCATCTAACTGCCCGATGGCTGCACCGTGACTGCATTTTACATCATCGGCAAAAATTTCTAACTGCGGTTTGCTGTTAATGCTGGCTTCGTTAGAAAGCAACAGTGCTTTGCTCGATTGAAAAGCATTTGTTTTTTGTGCATCGGGCTTTACAAAAATCTTCCCGTTGAACACACCGGTTGCCTCACCGTTCAGCACGCCTTTGTAAAGTTGATTGCTGGTGCAATTTGGCGCTACATGGTCAACCAAAATGTGGTTATCAATATGCGCAGTTTCTTTTCCGAAATACAAGCCGTTTAAATCGGCATGAGCATTTTCGCCAACTAAACGCGCGGTTACGTTATTGCGGATTAGCGCGTTGCCGGTTCCTGTATTAGGCGAAGAAAAAGTAATAGTTGCTGCGCTGAATCTTCCATCGCGCTCCACGCTTGACTCCAAGGTGTGAATGCCTATGGCATTGCTGACTTCCAACTGCAATTTTGCCACATCTACTTTGGCATTCTTGCCAACATACACCTCGGCAACATGATTGTATTGCACGTTGATGTTGCTCGCATTGCGAAAATCTTCGGCAAACTGCAGCGATGCCCCTTCTTCGAGTATCACTAAGTTTCTTGTTTGCGTAAACGCATTGGCATCGGTAGCGGTAAAGAAATACTGAATGTAAATCGGTTCGTTGACGATTACATTTCGCTGTACATGTATAAATGCACCATCGGTTACAAATGCAGTATTTAACGCGGCAAAATGTTCTTCGCTGTAGTTAACCAGCTTGCCGAAATGCTTTTCCACCAAAGTAGTATGATGAGCAAATGCCTCTTTTAAACTGCAAACGGTTACGCCCTTCAAATCGGGAACAATGCTCAGTTCCGGATGAAAAACTCCGTTGAGAAAAGTAAGACGAAACGCATAAGGGGGCAAACTGGCAATGTAATTTTTTACCGCTGCATTCACCTGCGAATCGGTAGTGGTTAGCGATAACTGTTGCTTCAATTTTGCTTTAATGTTGGTGTATTTCCATTCTTCGTGACGCATAGATGGGATACCCAACTTCTCAAACGCTTCTAATGCATTCTTGCGAAGCGGCAAACTTTCTTTGGTGAAAGCAGTTTCAGCTAATTCAAATTCTTTTTGCACTTCCATTTTAAATACGTTGGCACACGGATGACGCGGATTAAACTGATTTAAATCGAAAAAGTCATTTTAATCATCGTCTGACGCTATTTCTAAATCATTTCTACTTCTTCTTTTACCCAGTCATAACCTTCTGCTTCTAACTTCAACGCCAATTCCTTTCCTCCGCTCTTTACAATTCTTCCGCCAAACATTACATGCACAAAGTCGGGAACGATGTAGTTGAGCAAACGCTGGTAGTGGGTAATCACCAGAAAACTTCTCTCTGCATTGCGGAGCTTATTTACTCCGTTGGCTACAATACGTAAAGCATCAATATCCAATCCCGAATCGGTTTCATCCAAAATACAAAGCGAAGGTTCGAGCATGGCCATCTGAAAAATTTCATTACGCTTTTTTTCACCACCACTGAAACCTTCGTTGATACTGCGACTCAAGAACTCGCGTTTGATTTCTACCAGTTGCGATTTTTCGTTCATCATTTTTAAAAAATCTTTGGCATCCAACGGCTCTAAGCCATTGTGTTTGCGCTTGGCATTCACCGCAGCTTTCATAAAGTTGGTAGTGCTTACCCCTGGAATTTCGACCGGATATTGGAATGCTAAGAACACACCTTCGCGGGCGCGCTCATCGGCATCCATTTCCAATAAATTTTTGCCTTTGAAAATTACTTCACCTGAAAGTACTTCGTAGTCCTCTTTGCCGGCAAGTGTAGCAGCCAAGGTTGATTTACCGGTGCCGTTGGGGCCCATAATGGCGTGCACTTCTCCGGCTTTTATTTCGAGATTGAAATCCTTAAGAATTTCCTTGCCGTTTACTGCTACGGTCAGATTTTTTATTGACAGCATTTTTCTTTTTTCTTTTTCTGTTTATTGTTCGTTTGTCTTCTGTTGCATAAGCGTCTTTTCTCAATTCTTCGTAAAACGGTTTCAGAATTTTGCTGTAAATCGTTTTGCCGGTTTTATATGCTCTGTATAATTTAAGTATCACACCTACAGTATTTCAATCTCACTTCTAAAATCTAAAATCAAATTTCTTACCCTACGCTTCCTTCCAAGCTTATGCTCAACAATTTCTGTGCTTCTACCGCAAACTCCATGGGCAGATGCTGAAAAACTTCTTTACAGTAACCGTTTATAATCATACTCACCGCTTCTTCATCTGTCAATCCACGCTGGTTGCAGTAAAACAGTAAATCTTCGCCAATTTTCGAAGTAGTGGCTTCGTGCTCTACCTTGCCGGTGTTGTTTTTTATTTCGAGATACGGGAACGTATGCGCTCCGCATTTATCGCCAATCAGCAAACTGTCGCACTGCGAAAAGTTGTAAGCATTGTCTGCCGTGCCATGCACCTGTACTAAGCCGCGGTAACTATTCTGTGATTTTCCTGCGCTGATGCCTTTGCTTACAATTCTACTGCGTGTATTCTTGCCGATGTGAATCATCTTGGTTCCGGTATCGGCTTGCTGGTAGTTATTGGTAACAGCCACCGAATAAAATTCACCAATGGAATTATCGCCTTTCAAAATACAACTCGGGTACTTCCATGTAATGGCGCTGCCGGTTTCCACCTGCGTCCAACTTATTTTTGAATTTACACCTTTGCACATACCGCGCTTGGTAACAAAGTTGTAAATGCCGCCTTTGCCTTCTTTATCACCGGGGTACCAGTTCTGAACTGTTGAATATTTTATTTCTGCATTGTCATGCGTTATTAACTCCACTACGGCTGCGTGCAATTGATTTTCATCGCGCATGGGAGCGGTGCAGCCTTCCAAATAACTCACATAGCTTCCTTCATCGGCAATAATAAGTGTGCGCTCAAACTGACCGGTGTTCTCTGCATTTATTCTGAAGTAGGTTGAAAGTTCCATCGGGCAGCGAACGCCTTTGGGGATGTAAACAAAACTTCCATCGCTGAAAACTGCGCTGTTGAGGGCAGCATAATAATTATCGCGTTGTGGCACTACACTGCCAAGATATTTTCTGACCAAAGTGCCGTGCTCGCGGATAGCTTCGGAAATGGAACAGAAAATAATTCCTTTCTCTTTCAGCGATTCGCGGAACGTAGTGATAACACTCTCGCTATCCATTACATAATCAACCGCAACCCCCGCCAATAGCTTCTGTTCCTGAATGGGAATACCGAGTTTATCGTATGTGGCTCGAATTTCAGGATCTACATCATCTAAACTTTTTATTTCCTTTTTCTTTTTGGGAGCAGCATAGTAAATAATGTCCTGAAAATTGATTTTGGGAAAGTGAACGTTTTGCCAAGTTGGCTCTTCCATCTTTTCCCATGCGCGAAACGCCTTTAAGCGCCACTCCAGCATCCACTCCGGTTCGTTCTTTTTGGCTGAAATAAAGCGAACGGTATTTTCAGTAAGCCCCTTTTCGGCAAACTCCTGCTCAATGTTGGTTACAAAGCCATACTTATAGTCGTTGCCGACTACTTCGTCAATTATTTTGTCGCTGTCTGACATGGGAGGGCAAATTTAATAGCTTTTGCCAATATTTAGACTATGTCTAAACAAAGAAAGTGCAAAAAGGTTCTACACAACTATTAATCGTCTGTAATACCGGTGCAATAAATGGTAAGGCTATGGTCTAAACGGCTGGTGGCGTAAATGGAAATTCCTTTCACAAAAGTTCCGGGCGGGCATATACTCATGTGGCGAACGTTGTCGGAATTTTCGAACGGCACACTAAATGCCGACTTTATACCCAAACCGCTGTTGGTGGTAGAAAGCCCGGGGTTAAGCGGAGCACAACGCAGTTTCATTTCCCCATCAAGGCGGTCGGTGGCGCGAAATTCAATGCCTGTAGCAACATAATTATCGGGGCAATTACACTGGTGCATTACATTATCGGCTCCTGTTCCCTGTGTATTAACTCCCGTGCCGGGTGTTGTAACACCACCAAAGCCATACCAAATTGCAGTGTCCTGTAATAAGTCGGGAAGTTTTATTCCGTTCATTTGTATGCTTCCTTCAAAATAATCCGAACTGCGAATGCTTATTCCTGTCATGGCGGTAGTTCTATCGCTAAAGGTAACAGTGTTGTAGCAGTTGTCGCACTCTAACGTTGTGCCTGCAAAATCGGGTTGGCTAATTGCCAGCGACCTTGCAATAAAGGAACCATTTACGCTAAGTGTTGCACTGGCTGTTGTGGTTGCTACTCCCACATTGCTTCCATCATCAAACAATTGCGAATTACCAAGTGTAGAGCTGTCAGGCGTAAACTTTGAAACATAATTAAGTTGACCACTAACAGTTCCGTTTCCCGATGGACCCATTGGCCCGGTTGGCCCTATAGGTCCGGTAAGTCCGATTGGTCCCGTTGGTCCGGTTACGCCTTGTGGCCCGTTACTGCTGGTAACGGCATATAAAGCATAAGGAACACTCAATAACTCGGTGGCACCGAGGTTAACATAGTTAATGCCTCCGGCAGGATCGTATTCTACCTGCAAAAACTTTTTCCCGTTCGACCAAACTATGTTTCCAAGGTTGCTTAGTACCTGCGTTCCTTTACCTACCGCCACCGTAAACAACCCGAACTGGTTGGTGGTTACGCTATGTGTTTCTATAAACAACAACGAGCCATTGGGGTAATTTTCGATTATCGAAAGTTTTACCGAAACCGTTTGGTTTGCTAACGGGTTACCGTTTGCATCGCGGGCAACTGCCTGATAGTTGAACGCCTGAGGAACTTGTGCAGTACCGAACAACGATAAAAGAACACAGAAGCCTGCAAGTAGTTTATTGAGCATACAAATGATTTAGGGCTAATGTAGAATTAAATGTGGATAGAGAAAACCATTGACATTACTCAACTATCTTCGTTTTGTTTACTGTTTACCTTTACCGAATGAAAATCCTCGCAGCCGCACAACTGAAAGAGTTAGACCAATATACCATTCAGCACGAGCCGATTGCCTCCATTGACCTGATGGAGCGCGCTGCAACTGAGTTTACAAACGCAATAACCGAACTAATACGCACCAACGAGCCTGTAATGGTTTTTTGCGGAATGGGCAATAACGGAGGCGATGGTTTAGCAATTGCGCGTATGCTTATTGAACGCGGCTATTTGCATGTTTCCGCGTATGTGGTGCGCCATTCACCAAACGGCAGTGCTGATTTTTTGGTGAACGAAGAGCGCCTGAAAAACATAGCAGGAATCCATTACATAGAAACTGAATTTCAGATACCGCTTATCCCAAAGCAAACGGTAGTGATTGATGCAATTTTCGGCAGTGGATTAACCCGCCCAATCGAAGGACTAACTGCAGCAACAGTTACTGTCTTGAATAACAGTAATGCAATTATTTATTCTGTTGATGTTCCTTCCGGTATGTATTGCGATCAACCGAATAAATCTTCCGATACGGTAGTTCAAAGCGATATTACTTTTACGTTTCACGCGCCCAAACTCTCTTTTTTGCTTCCTTCTGCGGCAAATTATGTCCCCGATTTCAGAGTACTTGATATTGGCTTGAACAAAACATATTCCGAAAACCTCGCATCGCCATACAGCTATCTTACGCATCAAACCATACAGTCTGCTTTTAAACATCGCAATAAGTTCTCGCACAAAGGAACGCATGGACATGCACTGATAGCTGCGGGCAGCTACGGCAAGGCAGGTGCAGCGGTGTTGGCGGTAAACGCAGCCTTACACAGCGGTGCGGGGTTGGTAACTGCGTGCATTCCGGCATGTGCGTACAACATAGTGCAAACCGCCTGCCCCGAAGCAATGGTTGTAGCTGATAGAACCAACGATGAACTTTCTTCTCTTCCTGAAATTTCTGCTTTCAGTGCAATTGGAGTTGGTCCAGGTATAGGGATAAGTAAAAACACAGTTGCCTTTGTAGAAAAGTTGTTAGAGAATGCTGCTCAGCCATTAGTGTTCGATGCTGACGCCCTGAATATTCTATCAGAGAATAAGCAGTTGCTCAATCGCTTACCTGTGAATGCAATACTTACACCCCACCCCGGTGAGTTTAAACGCCTTGCCGGTGAATGGACGGATGACCTGCATAAACTTGAACTGCAACGCGAGTTTGCTGCCACGTACAACACCACTATAGTATTAAAAGGAGCACACACATCTATTGCTTTGCCTAATGGGCAGATTTTTTTCAACTCTACCGGCAATGCCGGCATGGCTAAAGGCGGAAGCGGTGATGTGCTTACAGGGGTAATTGCTTCGCTGTTAGCGCAAGGTTATAGCCCGGCAAATGCAGCTATAATTGGGGTGTTTGTGCATGGCATGGCTGGCGACTATGCTGCAACTTACTTAAGCCAAACCGGTATGAGTGCCGGTGATATCATCCGCTATCTGCCCGAAGCTTTTTCGGTATTCGAATAGAAATTTTGTCGCAAACATCTTGACAAAAAGCCCCTTACCACTTACCTTGTTTGTGGCTGCACATCTAACATCAAACAGCCGGTTAAACTTTATTTTACATGAAAACGCCAAAGCTTATTGTGCTGCTTACCGCTGTGCTTTCGCTTTGCTCATTTACAATAGGTAACCCCGAAGACCTCGAGCGTAATGCATCATTTTCTGCAACAATTAACGGAACTCCGTTTAAGCTGCGCGATGACCAGCTATTTCGTGGTGTGTTAGTAAACCGTGCCGGCTCCATGGACGGGCGCGTACCCGCCCGCACAGTTATCAATACGGTTTTTAATGGTTCATCGGGCACCACTTCTGCCAATGCTTTATTTTCGGAAAGTATTCAGTTTGAAACCGGGTATGCTCCCGATAAAACAGGCGAACCTGCCTATTACAACATCAGCATGTTCTGCCAATCGAAAACTTATTATGTAATGAAGGAACAAAGCAAGGTAACTATTACCCACTTTACATGGGAAACAGACCGAAAACACTTTTTGGTTTCGGTTGAGTTTGATTGTAAAATGAAAAGTTACGAAAACGCTGAGAAAGCCAACGAAATAACGCTGAAAGGAAAAATGCAGAATATCCGCATTACCGTGCCGGGCTGGTTGGCAGCCCAAAACTAATCAGGGCTGAGTTTTAATCTGCGATTTTACTTTTTCCAGGGCTTCAAAAATTTTTTCAAAATCTTCCTGAAAAATAAGAATGCTATGGCGAATAAACTCGCCATCGTTTTTACGGCTTTCGGTTACCTTCAGAATTTTTGAACCCTTTGAATCTTCCTTCAAATCAAAAAAATAAGTCCTTTTTCCCGCAGCTACTTTTTCGGAGAATAGAGTTTTGTCATCGAACATTGGTCGTATTTTGGGTTGGAAGGTAGAAAGTTATTTGAAATTGTTGTTTGCGGTTTTGTGCAGTTCACCGATAACTACACCAAATGCCCTAACACGGTCTGACCTTGGTCAAACTAACTCATCAACATCATGCAATACATGAGCACACAACTTTATTTACATTCGCGCCCGTGAAAAATACGGCACTCAGCAGTTTCTTCGTTTTACTAATCTTTCTTTGTTCGGCACAAGTTGAACCCAAACCAAAATTGCTTGCAGGTCCTGTTATTGGAACAGTAACTTCTACCACTGCCAAAGTTTGGATAGCCTATCGCGGCAAAGGACAAAACGCGCTGATATTGGGAGACACTTCCGAAAACAAAGTGCATTATCCCGTTAATTACCATTACATAGCCAACAGCAAAGGAGAAATTGCACTTACACTCGAATTCAGCGGGCTTAAACCCGGACGGCTTTACAACATTCTCACCAATATTGACGGATGGGGAACACACGCCAAATATTCGCTGCGAACCCTTACATCTGATACTGTAAAGGATTTTAATTTTCTACTCGGCTCTTGTGCGCTGCTTAATACCGATGTTACCCGCGGGTTGTTTCCCGGTGGCTCTAACTGGATTTTTTACAGAATGAGAAAAAAGAATGGCGATTTTATGGTATGGTTGGGCGATAATGTGTATTATCTATATCCGCGCCATTACCGCAGTTACGAGGATATGTTCAACCGCCAACTGAAAATTCGCAAAGTGTATAACAAAAAGTATCGCGATTTTCTCGGCAACCAGCCCAACTATGCTATTTGGGACGACCATGATTATGGGCCAAACGATTCGAACAAAGACTGGATATTGAAAGATTCCGCACTCAAAGTGTTTAAAGGATTTTGGCCTAACACTTACCCCGATGAAAAAAGCTTTCCCGGAAACTACTTCAGTTTTCGCTGCTATGATACCGAGTTTTTTATGACCGATTGCCGCTATAACCGCGATAAAGAAGGCGACACAACAGGCGCATTTTTGGGCGAAACTCAAATGATTTGGTTGAAGAATAAATTACTGCTCAGCGATGCTTCGTTCAAGTTTATTTGTGTAGGCTCACAGGTGTTAAATGATAATCACTTTGGCGAATCGTATGCTAACTATACCCGCGAACGCAACGAACTTTTCGACTTTATTGCCACAAACAATGTAAAAGGTGTGGTCTTTTTAACTGGCGACAAACACTACAGCGAAGTTTGCAAACGCGACTGGAAAGGTTATCCGCTCTACGATTTTACTTGCTCCCCTCTTACGGCTCCTCCCCTGCCGCGCAGGCTCTTAGGCGCTTACCGCAATCAGTGGCGAATTAAAAAAACTGATTATGCACTCAAAAACTTCGGAAGAATTTCGCTGAGTGGTGATGCCGGTAACCGTAGTATGAAAATTGAGGTATTCGGCAGAGGCGGTTTCAAAAAGAAAGAATACACCATTAAGCAAAGCGAACTTATAAGGAATTAAACCGGTATGATAACCTACTACCTGCTTGTTCCCGTTTTGTATTTTTTTTCGCTGCTACCATCGTCTGTGTTGTATGTAATGGCAGATGGGGTGGCGTTTTGTTTGCGCGTTGTGTTCCGCTATCGCAAGCAGGTTGTCTATACTAATCTCAAAAAATCGTTTCCCGAAAAAAGCGAAGACGAGTTGCAAGAGATAGTCCGGCAGTCGTACCGGCACTTAGCCTATCGTGTAGTAGAAAACATTAAATGCGTTACTATTTCAAAAGAAGAGATAGATAAACGAGTAAACGCACCCAACCTGCAAATGCTGAACAATTATTACGACAAAGGGAGGCATGTTGTGTTAATGGTGGGGCATATTGCTGCATGGGAGTTTGGCGGTTATAAATTAAGCACCAATTGTAAGCATTGGATTTTTGGTATTGTAAGCATGGTGAGCAACAAGCGCTTTAATGATTTAGTGCAGCGCACACGCGGTAAAATGGGAATGCACTTAGTGCCCATGCAGGAAAGCAAACACTTTTTCAAGCAAGAATTGAAACAACTTTCGCTCGGCATTTTCATTAGTGACCAATCGCCTTCCAGCCCCGAACGTGCCTACTGGACAAATTTTTTGAATCAGGACACCGCCTTCTTTACCGGTGGCGAGCGCTACGCCCGTCAACATAACTGTGTGGTGGTATATCCTAAAATCGTGCAAACAAAACCCGGTTATTACAATGCAGAGTTAATACTGATAACCGAAAATCCGAATGAAGAACCGGAAAATGCCATTACCGAAAAATTTGTCCGCATACTCGAAAATCATTTAAAGGAACATCCTGCCGACTGGCTTTGGAGCCACAAACGTTGGAAACACAAACGTATAACTACATAAATCCGCCTGCGTTCATTACATGATTGTTAAGCGTTAAACACGCATCGTAACGACACTCACCGCTTCAATATTCTGTTATATTTGCGCGCCCTTTTTAAGACACATACCCGATGTTTAAAAACAAAGAAAGCGTTATTGGTTGGCTGCTGATTGCCGTGCTCATGATAGGATTTATCTTCTACCAGAACAAAAAAATGGCGGAGGAGCAGGCACAAAAAAAAGCAAAGGCACAAACCGAAAAAAGCGATTCACTTAAAGTGAAAGAACCGGTTGCATTGCCTGCCGTAGTTGCAACCGACAGTACATCCGGAACCATAACTGCCGAGGAAGTAAAAGTAGATTCAACTACTCTTACTTCTGAGTTTGGTGCATTTGCCGCTGCTGCAACCGGAGAAGAAAAAACATTTGTGATTGAAAACGATGTGCAAAAAATTACCCTCACCAACAAAGGCGGGCAGATTAAAAGCATTGAACTGAAAAAGTATAAAACGTGGGACAAAAAACCGCTTATCCTCTTTACCGATAAAACCAATTCGCTCAGCTACCAGTTTGCCATTGATAACGACCGTGTAATTGACACTAAGAACTTCTTTTTTGAACCGGTATCGGAATCGTTTACTATTAGTGGTAGCGATTCGGCAAGTTTTGTTTTTCGTTTAAAAGCAGATAACAACAAATACTTTGAGCAGAAATACACGTTGCACGGTAACTCTTACATGTTAGGCTATGCCGTAAATCTTATTGGGCTTAACAATATTATCCCTGCCAATAACACTTTTATAGGAGTTACCTGGCAAAACACACTAAGCAACTTAGAGCACAACAATGAATTGGAAAGACGCTACTCTGCGCTTTACTACCGTTTTAACCAAAGCGATGTAAACCACCTGAGCGAAGACAGCGAAACAGACGAATACGTGTTTGATGCACCGGTAGAATGGATTTCGTTCAAGCAGCAGTTCTTTAATTCTACGCTTCTTTCTAAGGGCGATTTTAACCGAGGGAAACTTAAATCAATTTTTTCGAAGGAGAACAAAAACTATGTGAAGAAGTACGAAGCCACTTTTACGCTTCCTTATAAAAATTCCGAAACATCTTCTTACAACTTCCAATACTATTTCGGGCCCAACCATTACAATTCGCTATCCGCTTACGACCGCGATTTGGAAGCTATTATTAAGCTAAGTCCCGACTTTTGGATGTTTTCATGGATACGCTACATCACTCGTTTTATCATTTTCGTTTTTACCGTTTTCGAAAAACTGCAACTCAACTACGGCATTATTATTTTAATAATGACCTTGATTTTAAAGCTTGCTCTTCACCCGCTTACAGCCAAGAGCATTGAGAGTGCTGCCAAAATGAAAATACTGGCTCCTGAAATAAATGCACTGCGTGAAAAATATGGCGAAGACCAAGGCAAACTGGGGCAGGAGCAAATGAAATTGTATCAGCGAGCCGGAGTAAGCCCATTGGGAGGATGCTTACCGCTGTTGCTTCAAATGCCTATTCTGATGGCTATGTATTATTTCTTCCCCGCATCCATTGAATTGAGACAAGAAGCATTCTTGTGGGCAACCGACTTATCGTCTTATGATGCTATTGTAACATGGGCCACTCCCATTTTCGGGCAAAATCACTTGAGTTTGTTTACTATTCTCATGACCATTACCTCAGTGGTGCAGGCAGTAATGAACAACCAGATGAATGCCATGGGCAACCAGCAACCCGGCATGAAATACGTTCCTTACATCATGCCTTTTATGCTCATGTTCATTTTCAACTCTTTCCCTGCGGCTTTAACTTACTATTACTTGTTGCAGAATCTGTTCGGAGTGTTGCACCAATGGATAATTCAGAAGTTTTTTATTGATGAAGCAAAGCTTCGCAAGCAAATTGAAGAAAACAAAAAGAATCCGAAAAAACCTAGCGGACTGATGAAGCGCTTTGCCGACATGCAAAAAGAAGCCGAGCAGCGCGCCCGTCAACGCAAGTAGTCGTTATTGCTTGTGGAAATTATTACCTAACTTCCGCAACTCTTTGCAAAGAGTTTCTCGTATGAAAACAGTTATTCCCCTCCTGTTGTTGCTTGTTTTGCACACCTCGTGTAAGCAGGCAAAATATAACCTCCGCCAACCTGAAAAGAATGGAAAAGTAATAATGAGTATTGAACGTACGCCCTGTTTTGGCACTTGCGCTACTTACTCTGCTACCCTCTACGAAAACGGATTGTTGCTTTATGACGGCAAACGCTTTACTACTAAAATCGGATGCTACTACACGCTGATTCCCAAGAGCGAAACAGGAAAAGTGAAGGCTTGGTTTGAAGAAGCCGGCTTTTGGAAGATGAAAGAAAAATACCCCGAAGAAGATATTGTACCGACCGACCTGCCTACCTGCTCGGTTTTTTTTAACAATGGAAAACAGGGGAAGCGGGTTTTAGACCGCGGATGGGAAACCCCAACAGCGCTTACGGAACTTCAGAACACGATAGATGCGTGGATAGACAACCGCGATTTACAACCGTGTTACAAATAAGTAACACTGCTTTAACCCCAATTCGAATTTTCGTTTAAATTTGACGCCCTAAATAAATTTCACTAAAACAAAACCACTGACAATGAAAAAGCTTTTACTGTTACTTCCTGTTGTGGGTGCGGGTTTGTTTGCTTCGGCACAACAACTTTCACACCGGGATAACAAACCGAACATGCTTATGCAGGATGCTCCTGTGGTAACTCAACACCATCAACCCACTGCGGGAGGTTCCGGTTATAATCAGGGCGGCTCCAGAGGAGGCTCTCTGCCAATGATTCTTAACTCGCAGCGAATAGGCAGCGCAGGGAACATGCTTACTATTCTTGATTGCCGCAGCAACCAATTGGATGTAAACGATGCATTAAACACTGTTACGTTTATTCACCGTAACGACCCTTCGGTGTTTTCAGGAACAAATGTTGCACAATACCGTTACTCTGTTTCTAAAAACAGAGGAACTACCTGGACAAACGATGTTGGCCCCATCACAAACGATGTGAACATTGATAACGTTTCGGTAAACGGTCGTTTCCCCCAGGCAGTCATTTACAATCCGGCAGGAAATACTATTACCGATAGTGCTTATTTGGTTTACTCCGGCACATGGCACGATGGTAACTCTTGGTCGGGCGAAATGCGTGGTCGCGGTCAATTGAGTGGCGATATTGCTTCATATAACGTACACATTGACCCAGTTAACAGCAAAAAAGTAGCCGTAGCAGGCGGTATGTGCCAAGGTGCACCCGGAGTATTTTGGAATGCTACTATTGACTACAACGGTACTTTCAACGGAGGTAGCAACATTGTTAGCAACGGTATAATTGTTTACAAAGGGGTATGGAACAACACTACCAAAGATATTGATTGGACAAATACTTTGATTAACCAGTCGTTTGTTCAGTACAACAATGGCGGAACACTGATGTCTATGGTTACAGCTCCTAACATCGCTTTCGACCCAACCGGACAATACGGATGGTTTGTTGTGTTAGGCGATATTACCAACGATGGCGACAATGTTTACGACCCTATTTTTTGGCAAACAGTAGATGGCGGTGCCAACTGGACAGGCCCCATTCATGTTGACCTTGACAATATTCAGGGATTACGCGAAGAAATGAATGAATATATCATCAATGGAGATCCTGCTTCTATGAACCCAACTTCGGCATTTGACAATGACCTGACTGTTGACGTTAACGGAAATCCGCATTTACTTATTACAGTTGGCAGTGGTGAAGATTACTCTATTCAAGCTGCAGGATACGACATGTGGGATATTACTTATGATGCCAACGCTACTGCCGGTTGTAACTGGCAAGGCATTCATTTAGCCGATGTAAGAACCCTGCGCGGTACATTTACAAACGATGCAACTCCTTATACTGAAGATAAACGCCCATTGGTTTCGCGCAGCGCTGATGGGGCTAAAATTTTCTTCTTCTGGAACGAAACCGATTTCGATTTCATCCAAGGACCAGATAACGACCTTCCTAACCTTTTCGGAAGAGCTATTGATGTAGTTCAGAAGAAAATGACTCCGCTTTACAACTTTACTGAAGGCGATTCATTGTGGGGTGGCGAGACATCGAATACTTCGGGCGGAGTGTTTGGTGGGTCTATTTTCCCTACTGTTAGCCAAACAGCTTGGGTAAATGGCAATAACTACAACATCCCTACTGTAATGACGCAGATTGATTACAACCACGACCCTTCGCAAGGTTTGGGTGCCGGTGAGCAGCCTGCTGCTTTTTGGTATATCAGCAACATTAACGTTCCAATTGCCGACTTCACTCAACCACTTGATCAGGTTCCACCAACAATTACGTTGAACGGACCTGACACTGTAAGTATTTTGGTAAATACAACGTACACTGAACAAGGTGCTACAGCATTTGATTGCACTGATGGTGTTATTAATCCAGTTATTCAAAATTCACCTAACACTTCAGTTGTAGGCATTTACAACGTGCTTTACATAGCTACCGATGCAGCCGGCAACAGCGATACTGTTGTTCGCACCGTAATAGTGGGAGCAACTCCGGTAGCCGACTTTACATGGAGCACTCCTCAATTAGCTTACAAAGTACAGTTTCAGGATTTGAGCGCCAACATTCCTACCTCATGGGTATGGCAGTTTGGCGATGGTGGTGGTTCGGTAGCACAAAACCCGCTGAAAACTTACAGCGCAAACAATGTTGCCGGCTATAATGTATGCTTAACTGCATCTAACAGTTTCGGAACATCAGCACAAGTTTGCAAACTGGTAAGTGTTACAGGTGTAGGTATTGACGAGCCTGAGTTTTCGCAACATGTAACCATGTTCCCTAACCCTACTAACGGCAAAGTGCTTATTACTCTTGATGGTACCGTTTCAACCGATATGACTGTAACTGTTTACAACATATTAGGCGAAGTGGTAAAAGAGCCTGCAACATACAAGGCAGGAACCATGCAGATGGAAATTAACATGCACGATGTAGCCAATGGATTATATCTGGTTAAAATTCAGAGCCGCAACGGAACAGCCGTAAAACAATTAACAGTCAACCACAAGTAATTCTGATTTTCAACTTAAACGGAAAAGGCTCCCGGTATCGGGAGCCTTTTTTTATTGATCTGCTGAATATTTACTGGAATTACCTTTAGCCAAAAAGTGTAAAGAACCAATTAGCTCGATACCGCCCACCACACAATAGCGTTATAAACGTAACTTTGGTACAGGCTTTGAAATGCAAGTTTGAAACTACTGTTATGAACAGGCTGGCTATAATCGCAATACTTCTGCAAACAACATTCAGTTTGCTTTTAGCGCAAACTACCGAGCGCCTGCGCCCGGGTGCTGCAAAGGCTGATACTTCATCGGTAGTTTATCATACCTCCACAATTTCCGTTGACTCCACTCCTACCATTCAACTTCGTGATGTAACCATAGTTTCGTTCAAAACCAACGATGAATGGATGATGTATTACAAATACAAAAGCCGTATTCAGAAAGTGTTGCCGTATGTAAAAATTGCAAAACAGTTGTACGAAGAATTGAAAGAAGAAAAAGCGCACTCAAAAAAACGGCAATACCGCCATTACCGTAAAGATTTGGAAGAAGAAATGCGTGCGAAGTTTGAAAAGGAATTGAAGAACCTAAACACCGGGCAGGGCGAAATGCTATTCAAATTGATTAACCGCGAAACAAGGAATAATGCTTACACCATTATTCAAGAGATAAAAGGCTCACCCACCGCATGGTTCTACCAGTTGGTTGGCAAACGCTGGGGTTATGACCTCAAGGAGAAATACGACCCGGAAAAAGAGAAAATGATTGAGTTGATTATTAAGGAAATGGGGACAGCATACAACATTTAAAATGCTTGTACATTCTGTTCTATTAATTCGTTAACTCTTCTTGCTATTGCTTCTTCATCCAACAAATTCATGCAGTTAAAATGTTGCTTGGGGCATTCGTTGTAACCAAGTTTTGAGCAAGGGCGGCATGGTAAATCCAACATCTGAAATGATGTATGGTTTACAGCTTTTGCACCGTAATAGGGATACATGCCAAACGCAGGAACAGTGTTGCCCCAAAGCGATACGATTGGTTTTTTGAAAGCTGCGGCAATGTGCATTAAGCCTGTATCGTTGCTGATTACAAATTGCGCTTTTTGAACAAGCGATGCCGATTGATTGAGCGTAAATTTACCGCAAGCATTATACACTTTTTCACTTGCAACTTGCTTTGCAATGTAGTTTCCAGTGGTTTCATCTTCTCGCCCACCAAGTAACAAAATCGGATATTTAACAAACGAAAGACAACGAATGATTTTTTCGGCAGGAAACTTTTTGGTATTCTGCTTGGCACCAATTACCCAAGCTGCGTATCCGTTATGAAACTGCTGCGGTAGTAATCCGATGTCAACAATATCTTCATCTGCAAGAAAGTAATCCAACCCTTCGCCATCATCTACAACGCCTAAGGCTTTACAGGTTTCTAAATAACGGTCAACTATATGCCTTTGAGGAAGGCTATTTACTTTCAAATTAACCAGCAACCATTTTTCGAAATTTAATTTATTGAACGAAAATGACTCTACACCTAATTGCAGTTTAAGTAAAAAAGTGCGTTGGTTGTGGTGTAGGTCAATAATGTAATCAAATTTTTCAGCACGGAGTTCAGCAATTAAATCCGAAAATGAACGCTTGAGTAAATGAACTTTTGTGATGTAAGGGTTGTGCTGAAGAATCGGGTAAAAAGACTCTTTTGTTGCATAATGGATCTCCGCCTCGGGATATTTTTTACGAAGGCAACGGATAACAGGGGTAGTAAGCACAATGTCGCCAATGGAAGAAAAACGGAGAATGAGAAGTTTCATGCCAAACGAAAATAGAAAACAGCCTTTCACTAAGGCATAACTTTTTCATCTTCGCAACATGCCCGAGTTTCGCTGGAATCCGCTTTTAGATACATGGACAATGATTGCCACCAATAGGCAACACCGCCCGCATTTGCCCAAAAATTATTGTCCGTTCTGCCCAAAAGATAATCCCAACCTTCCGGCCTTTGACGTGCTTGCTTATCCGAACGATTTTCCGGTAATGAGTTTAAGCCCAGAGCCTGTAAAAGAAAAAACCCGCAAAAAAACCAACAATGTTTTTAAAGCGACCGAGGCAACAGGCAGGTGTGAAGTGATACTTTATTCGCCCGACCACAACAAGCAGTTATACGACCTAAGCGATGCACATGTGTTTAAAATTGTAAACCTGTGGAGCGAACGATACAGCAAATTACAGCAGGACGAACGCATCAAATACATTTTTGAATTTGAAAACCGGGGCGAAGAAGTTGGTGTAACCATCCATCACCCGCACGGGCAATTGTATGCCTACTCGTTTATTCCTTTTAAAATTCGCGAGGAATTAACCAACTGTAAAAAGTATTACAAGAAACATGGGCGCAACCTTTTTGCCGATTTAAATGCAGCTGAGAAAAAGTATGGCAAGCGTGTGGTGTTCGAAAACAAAAGTTTTATTGCTTACATCCCTTACTTTACCGATTACCCGTTTGGGGTATTTGTAGTCAACAAAAAATTAAAAGGTAATATCACACAGTTTAGCGCTACGGAAAAACGCGACTTAGCCGAGTTATTAAAAAAACTGACAGCAGGTTTCGATAAAATTTACGACCGACAGTTCCCTTACATGATGTGTATGCATCAAACTCCCGTAAACGAGAAACGATATGCCGATGCCGAGGAGTATTATGCCTTCCACATTGAGTTTTATCCGCCACTGCGCGCAAAGGACAAAGTAAAATGGTATGCCGGAAGCGAAATGGGCGCAGGTGCTGCTGCCAACCCGCTTGATGTGGACGAATGTGCTACAATACTTCGTAATAAGATAAATGTGCGCTGAAATGAGTAAAGCGGTTAAAAAATATTTTGCTCCGGGCAGAGTGAATTTAATTGGTGAGCACATTGATTATAATGGAGGCTTGGTGTTGCCCGCAGCGTTAAACATTGGCATTTCCGCCACATACATTCCGCAAAGCGACAACAAAATTGTTTTGCGCTCTGCTACGCATAGCTTAGTTAAGGAGATAAACCTGAGCGATACTTTCTCCTTTAATCCTCAAAACGACTGGACTAATTATCCGATTGGTATAATTGAGCACCTAAAACGCGAAAACCATTACATACCATCCTGTGAAGTAATTTTTGAGAGCAATTTGCCGGAGGGTTCCGGACTTTCCTCTTCGGCAGCCATCGAAGTATTGACAGCATTTATGTTGCTTTCTCAAACCGAATCGAATATTAACCGCACGTGGCTGGCGGAGTTTTGCCAACAAGTAGAAAACGAATTTATTGATGTAAAGTGCGGCATTATGGACCAATACGCAGTGGCAAACGGAAAAAAGGATAACGCGCTGCTGTTGGATTGCGCTTATTTAAAACACGATTTTGTTCCTATTGAGTTAGGCGATTGCCGCTTGCTGTTGATGAACACTAATAAACCACGCTCACTGATTCGCTCTAGATACAACGAACGAAAAGCAGAGTGTGAGGAAGCGTTACGAATTATACGAAACGTAAAACCGCAGCTAAAAAATTTGTGCGAAGCTGAAATGCACTGGATAGAAACCATTACCGATGAGGTTATCCGCAAACGTGCAAGGCATGTTATCAGCGAAAACATTCGAGTGAAAGAAAGTGTAAAAGTGTTGCGTCATAACGACCTGCATACGTTTGGCAGATTATTGAACGCATCGCATCAATCACTGAAAGAGGATTATGAAGTTTCGGGAACCGAGTTAGATATATTGGTTGAAACCGCACAAGAAATTAAAGGCTGCTTAGGTGCGCGAATGACCGGTGCGGGCTTTGGCGGTTGTGCTATTGCATTAGTGCACCACAGCGTTATTGAAAAACTAAAAAACAATGTGAGCGAAACTTACTTCAATTCAACCGGTATTACTTGTTCATTCCATACGGTAGAAATTGGCGATGGTGTACGGCTGCTTAGCGAATAATGAGCGTGCTCAGAATTTTTTTGGTAAAATCAACGTATGCCTGCTGCTCATCGGGGTAAATAAACATTCGCCATTCGGTCATATCGTCCGGAATGTTCGACTCGTAGTTAAACCGATAATAACGGAAATCAACAAAATGCGAACTTTTGCCATCGGCTCCGGGTATTAACAACAGCATAACGAAATTGCTTTGCTGCGATTGTATATCGTTTATGTAATACAACTCACCCTTTCTTCCTTCGGCAGTAGTAAAGCTTTCGGGGGCGCTTACAAGGCTTGCCACTTTCTCATCCAACTCCTTAGCGCTTATGGCTTCACCGCTTTCTTTATACAATGCGGTTAAATGCGCCCTTACATCTTTCAATACCAAATCTTTCTTTTCGGCAGTTGTTTTCTTTATGGTATTCATGGTTATCACAATTCCTTGCGCTAATTTTTTATCGGGGAAAGGAAGCGATTGGTAAATAGGGTCATGGTCGGCTTTAGGTAATTTGAAATCGGAAAAAATAAGGGCGCCCTTTTCTTTCCAAACAGGCGGAATGGTTAACTGCAAATTAAAGTTGATGAGTTTATCTGCCAGTGTATCGGTTCCTTTATCGGGTTGAGCAATCAGCATTTCGGGCAATTCTTCCAACACCTGCTTAGCAGTTTTCTTAGGTTCTTTATTTTGTGCAGAAGCAAACCCAATCAACAATAAAAACAAGGGAAACAACAATACTTTTTGCATAACGAGTATTTATAGCGATAAATATATTGGAAGTAGCCATAAAAAAAGCCGCAAACAAAGCGGCTTTTTCAGGTTTATGATTTGTTACGATTTAATACCAAAACTGAAGTGTGGCACTGTAAACATCGTACGAAACTTTGTATTTGTTATCGCAGGCGCCATTACCAAAATCAACCTTAACCGGTGTTGGGTCGGTACCGCTGTAAATGGTTACTAAGCCGCTTACCAAATAACGGCAGTTCAGTTTCATTACCACATTGGTTGATGTTGCATCGAAAGTTTTGCCGTTAAATCCAATGCCGGTACTTTTGCCTTGTCCGGTATATTCATCATCGAGAATTATCAGCGTGCCGAATCCACCGGTTTGTACCGAACTGCGCGTGGCATTCCATGTGCAAACTTTGCCATCGGGTGTGGTGGCTTTACCGTTGGTAATAGTGTCGTTAAACGTTCGGGTGCTGCTGTTAGGGCTGGTATTGGCAAGTGCGTACAAGCCTTCCAACTTTACTCCGTTTACATAGTAGTTATCGAACGTTACCGAAACATGTGCACCTGCATTGTGTAAATAATCGGTAAACACAGCAGTAAATTTCCCTTTTCGTGTAACTCCGTATTGGTCGGTGCAGCCGGTGCCAAAGTCAACTGTAACAGTTTTGGGAAAAGTTGTCCAATCGGGCGGGTTGAGTGTAACAGTAGCGCAAAGGTCGTTTGCGCCATCGGTGCCATCCGTTTTACCGGTAAGGTTATTTTCCTTTGCGGCATCGTTTAAGGTTTTGTTTACATCCTTAAAAAGGTTGTCAACGGTAGAGTAAGAAGTACCGGAGTCGCTGTCGAACGTATCCTTCTTCTTGGTGCAGGCGGTAAGTATTAGTCCGGCTAACACTACGGCTGCAAACGAAATTCTGAATTTCGGTTTCATGGTATTGGGTTTAGGTTTACAAATGAAGAAGGAAATTTGTTACATGCAAATGACCGGTATCAGTTTTGTTAATAAGTTAACGCAAGGGCTAAAATTTTAGTATGTAAGGCAATAACCCGGTCTGACCTTGGTCAGACCAATAGTCATTCCCAATCAGTAAAAAAATCTCCATAAAAAATTCAACTTCGATGTATGAACATGTTTTATTGTCCGCAAGCGGCATTAAATGAATACAGCGAATTGGATGTGCAGGAATCGCATCACTTAATAAAAGTATTGCGAAAAAAGCCGGGAGAAGAATTGTATGTGTTTGACGGCAAAGGAAATTTGTTTGATGCCCGCATAGAAACCATCGGCAAAACAACCGCTACCATCCATATTGTTCGCCATGTTGAGCGGGAGGAAGATAATCGCCCCAAGTTGCATGTAGCCATAGCCCCACCAAAAAATGTTGAGCGCTTTGAATGGCTGCTCGAAAAAGTAACCGAAATAGGTGTAAGCGAAATAACTCCGCTGTTGTGCAAACATTCGGAACGAAAAGAGTTACGGATAGAGCGGCTTGAAAAAATTTTGGTAAGTGCGTGTAAGCAAAGCGCTCATCTCACCCTTCCTAAACTAAATACCCTTATTCGTTTTGAAGAGTTTACATCTGCGGTAAATTCCGATGCCAGAAAGTATATCGCTTATTGCCATGAAAAATCAATCCATTTAAAAGATGCGTACCATGGCGGCTTTGATGCGATTGTACTGATAGGACCCGAAGGCGATTTTACAAAAGAGGAAGTGCTGTTAGCCGAAAAACGGGAATATGAAACTGTGAGCCTCGGTAAAAGCCGCTTGCGGTTAGAAACAGCTGCGGTTTACGCTTCGGTGGTTTTTAATTTAGTAAACGAAGATTAGCTTCGCCCTGCATGAAAAAAGCATCGCGCTTATTTATTGTTATTGCTTTCGGGGCACTTTTTATTGCTGCCGACAAACCTCTTAAAATTGCACTGCTTAAATACAATGGCGGTGGCGATTGGTATGCGAATCCCACTTCGTTACCCAATCTCATAAAATTCTGCAACCAGAATTTGGGAATGAACATAGACCCCGAGCCGCCAACGGTTGAAGTTGGCAGTCAGGAGTTATTCAACTATCCGTTTGTTCACATGACAGGGCACGGCAATGTGGTATTCAACGAACAGGAGTTAGAAAACCTGCGCGCTTATTTAGCCGGTGGCGGTTTTTTACATGCCGATGATAATTACGGTATGGACAAATTCATTCGCCCGCAGTTAGAAAAGCTTTTTCAGGGAAGTAAGTTGGTGGAGTTGCCTTTTTCGCATCCCATCTTTCATCAGAAGTACACTTTCAATAACGGCTTACCTAAAATACACGAACATGAAGGCGGACCACCGCAAGCCTTTGGCTTGTTTTACGAAGGTCGCATGGTAGTGCTTTACACCTACGAGTGTGATTTAGGCGATGGATGGGAAGATGCCAATGTGCACAAAGACCCTGAAGAAGTGCGCCAAAAGGCTTTAAAGATGGGTGCCAATATTGTGCGGTATGTTTTCAGCAATTCTTAGTTGCTTCGCTTAACAAGCGCGCGATTTATAGCACGTATCAATTTCGGGCCTTCATAAATAAAACCGGTGTAGAGTTGAATTAAATCGGCCCCGGCATCTAACTTTTCCAAAGCGTCTTCAACAGTCATTATACCTCCTACACCAATCACCGAAATACTGCTGTTCGCTTTTATAAAGCGAATAACTTCGGTAGCTCTCCGTGTAAGCGGTTTTCCGCTCAATCCGCCTGCACCAATCTTTTCAATTTCTTGTGCCGAACAATTCAATCCTGTTCGTGCAATAGTGGTGTTAGTGGCAATCAGCCCCTGAATTTTAGTTTGTTGCACTACACTAATTACATCCTTAATCTGTTCATCGGTAAGGTCGGGGGCAATTTTCAGCAAAATGGGTTTGTTCTTTTCCTTTGAGTGATTGATGTCTTGTAATGAATTTAAAATAGCTGTCAGCGAATCTTTATCCTGTAACTCACGCAAACCGGGGGTGTTAGGCGAACTCACATTCACCACAAAGTAATCGGCATAATCAAATAGCTTTTTAAAGCAGTATTCGTAGTCGCGTATCGCTTCCTCGTTAGGCGTAACTTTGTTCTTGCCTATATTGGCACCCACTACCACATTTGTTTTTCTGCGCTTCAGTTTTTCGGCAGCCACTTCTGCTCCTACATTATTAAAGCCCATGCGGTTAACTAGTGCGTAATCTTTCACTAAACGAAACAAGCGAGGCTTTTCGTTACCCGGTTGAGGTTTGGGTGTAATGGTTCCTACTTCTACAAAACCAAAACCCATGTAACCCATCTCGTCAATAACATCACCGTTTTTATCTAACCCTGCAGCCAAGCCAACAGGATTCGGGAAATCAATCCCCCACAAACTTTTATGCAGCGATGGATGCTGCACCTTCCCTCCCGCCAGTGCTTCCAGCAACTTTGGGAACTTTCCGGCTAACTGCAAGTTGTGGATAGTAAAGTGGTGCGCTTCTTCAGGGTTGAGTTGAAAAAGAAACTGCTTGGCAAGCGGATATAAATTCATTGCTGCAAATAAAAAACAATGTTGGCGGTAAAGCCTATCCTTTTACCAAAGTAATTTCGGTTACTTCGGGTAAAATGCCCACACGCCCCGGGTAGCCCAAAAAACCGAAACCTCGGTTAACGTATAAAAACTGCTTCCCTTCGTTATACAAACCCGCCCATTGCTTGTAAATGTATTGCGATGGACTCCAACGCAGCCATTTGTTTTCTACGCCAAATTGCGCTCCATGTGTGTGTCCGCTAAGGGTGAGGTCAATATCGGTAAAAGCGGGCTTCACTTTTTCATCCCACGATGAAGGGTCGTGGCTCAACAGGATTTTGAAAGGAACACCCTCAATGCCTTTATATGCTTCTTCGAACTTACCGTACTTGGCAAAACGCCCTTTGCCCCAGTTTTCTACACCGAGTACAGCTATTTTTTCACCGTCTTTTTCTATCACACGGTTTTCGTTCAGCAACAAATCCCAGCCTAATTGTTTGTGCACATTTTTGAACTGCTCAAAATTCGCACGCTTATCGGCAGGCGTTTCCCATTCTACATAATCGCCATAATCATGATTTCCGGTAACCGAAATTACACCGTGCTTTGCCTGTAAGCGATTAAATACATCCATAAATGGTTCCATCTCCGAAGCCACATTATTTACCAAATCGCCTGTAAAAACAATCAGGTCGGCACCTGTTGCATTTATTTTATCAATGGCTTTGGCAACCGGCTCTGTTTTGGTAAAACTTCCCGAATGAATATCGGATAACTGAATAATGCGAAAGCCATTAAACGATTCGGGCAAATTCGGGAACTTGATTGTTACTTTTCGGAACTGATAGTTGTAAGCATTAACCACCACGCCATACAACAACGAGCCGGCAGGTATTGCAGCGGTAAATATTGCCAGCCTGCTTAAAAATTCGCTACGGGTAATTCCTCCGGCTGTTGGTGTACCTGCCGAAAACTTCTGCATCGCATACTTCGCAAGCCGAACAATATCTTCAGGAAAAAGAAACAACAACACAATCAACTTGGTGAGCAGCAGAATAACAAACAGCGTGGAGAAATAAACTCCCAATGTTTTGGGCATGTACTTATACAGAAACGGGCGATAAGCAAAAAACACTGCCAGCAGCGTAACGGTTATTCCCCAGTAAATCCATTTGGCAACTTCAATATTCTTAAACCGAAGTGCTGTGCTGAATGCCTGCCAACCATAGTATTCAATGGCTCCGTAAATCAAAAAACTGAGGCTGATAAAAAAGAGAGAAGGCATGCGTTGTTACAATATGTTAGTTATCACGATTAAATCGGTAAAATATTTGAATTTAGAGCCTGCGCGAAAGTATTATACAAACACTATGCAACTGAAATTGTTTTTCACCCTTGTTTTTTCCGGTTTTCTAATCGGAAGTTTGAGCGCACAATCGCTCCTAACACAAAAAAAAGAGTTTACCCGTGCCGATTCGCTGCGCGGTTCGTTGCGTCCTGAGCGCACTTGCTACGATGTAAACTACTATGAGCTAAACATTAAAATTGACACCGGGGCACGAACCATTACCGGAAGCAATACCATCAGTTTTATTACCATGCAGGATTTTCGCGAAATGCAGATTGACCTGTTTGAAAACATGAACATCATTAACATTACTATGGGCAATAAAGAACTGCGCTACCGCAGAGAGTTTAATGCCGTGTTTGTAGAAATGCCGGAAACAATGGAAGAAGGAACCGGTGGAGAAATTACCGTAAACTACCACGGCAAACCTACCGAAGCCAAGCGCGCCCCTTGGGATGGCGGCTTTACATGGACATACGATGAGCGTGGAAATTTATGGGTGGGTGTTTCGTGCGAGGGGATAGGTGCCAGCCTGTGGTGGCCTAATAAGGATTATTTGGGCGATGAGCCGGATAGTATGCGGATTATTTGTACCGTTCCATGGGGACTAAAGTGTATTGCCAATGGCAATGAAGAAGGGCAACAGCGCAACCCTGATGGTACTTCTACTTTTAAATGGTTTGTAAGTTATCCCATCAACAACTATAACGTAACGCTCAACATTGGCGACTACGTTCATTTTCACGATGAATACACCTCTGCCGATGAAGACATACTTTCATTGGATTACTATGTGTTAAGCTACAACCTCGCCAAAGCCAAAAAGCATTTTACGCAGGTAAAACCTATGCTTGCCTGTTATGAAAAATACTTAGGTAAATATCCTTTCTGGAACGATGGTTATGCCTTGGTGGAAACACCATATTTAGGTATGGAACATCAGGGAGCCATTGCCTATGGCAACAAATACAAAACCGGTTATGCGGGGATTGATTTTTCGCGCATAGGGTTAGATTTCGACTACATTATTATTCACGAAACGGGGCATGAGTGGTGGGGCAATTCGGTGAGTTGCTACGACATTGCCGACATGTGGATACACGAAGGCTTTTGCACTTACAGCGAAGCCATTTATGTGGAATGTATGCACGGTTACGAAACTGCCATGCGTTATGTGAACGCAAAAAAAGCAACAGTAGGTAACAAGAAACCGATTGTGGGAGTTTACGGAGTAAACGAAGAAGGTGACGGAGACATGTATAACAAAGGCATGTTGTTTTTAAATACCCTGCGCCATGTAGTAAACGATGACCAACTTTGGTGGAATACCATTAAGGGCATGAGCGATACCATGTTTAAGATGCAAAACATAGGTTACAACGATGTGGTGAACTACTTTAATTTCAAAACCAACCGCGACCTGAGTGCAGCTTTTGAACAATACCTGAAACACACTTCTATACCGGTTTTTGAATACAGTTTAAGAAAGGTAAAAGCAAAAACTTTCGAACTTAAATACCGCTGGAATGCCGATGTAAAAGGATTTGCCCTTCCGGTTTTTATTTCAACCGGAGGCAATGCGTTTAATCAACTGGCAACAACCGATGAATGGCAAACCACCACTCTGCAAATGGATAAGGAAAGCAATTTTAAGGTGAATGATGAGTGGATGTATATTTATACAAGGAAAGGGATGTAAAAACTACGTCTAAACGGCCGCTACTTCTTCTTAAAATCCCCGTTCTTCCACGCTCTTATAAACTCAGCCCAGGCAAGCGGGTTAAAAATGTTTTGAGCAGGAGCCTGGCGGTAGTAATACTTGGCGGCAGAAGTTTGGCGAACATAATTCTGTGCTGCTTCCCGTCCATCCGGTTCAAGTTTTTCACCTAACTCGGCAAGGCGTTCACGCTCCAAGTTTTTGCGGGCGCGTTCCAAATCATCATCGGGTAAGCGCAAATCGAGAAATGCCTGTTTAAAGCCTTCACGGTCGCCCCATGGAAAAATAATTGTTTCGCGCAGATAAATTTCGGAACGGGTCATTAACTGAATAACCGAATACTTATTGGTAGCTAAGCCTGTAGGAATAATATAGACCGAAGGTTTAAACCCAACCGAAGTAAAATAAAGCGTATCACCTTCGCGGGCTGCGAACGAGAAAAAACCATCGGGACCGGCAGTTGCCACCCGCCCGCGGTTAAGAATGGTAACATGCGCGAAGGGCACACCCATCAAACTATCGGCAGTAAGTGCATAGCCCGAAAACTGAATCACTTTTTCTTCTTGTTGGGCAAACAGCAAAATATGTGGCAATAAAAACAGAAGTATTACAAAACGCTTCACGAAACGAAAATAAAAATGAGAAGCAGAAAACAGCCGCAATATTGTGTATATGAAAAGATGTTTTAAAGTTTTAACAGGCATTTAGCACTAACTCTGCTTTTTAGTAAAAGCCTTCTCATAAGTAGTAATCCAATCCTGCGGTGTCATTTTCGAAACCAGTTCGCCTATCAATTTAAAGGGTATTTGATCGGGCTTTTTAAATCGAATGCAACTTTTGCCCATATCCAGCTTTGTTTGCGAGTGCTTTGGGTACTCTTTAGTAAACCAGTCAAAGAGTTTTTTATCGGCATAAATACCCATGTGGTATAGCGCCACAAAATTTTTCTGCGAAGCAATGCAGATGAAAGGCAGCGGTTGTTCCGGATTACAGTGATAACCTGACGGATATAAACTATGCGGCACCACATATCCAACCATGCCGTAGTTCATCACCTCTTTAAAGCCCTTCGGTAAGTTTTTCAGAATCACTTTCCGCAACTCAGTCATGGCGCTTTTGCGTGGTTCAGGTAAAGTATCGAAATACTCTTGCGGTGTAGCTGCTTTCGATTGCATAAAACTATTGCTGTTTAGTGGACAAGGAATAACTACCGGATGATAGCCATTTTACCAAAACCTTTCTTAAAGTACTTGTCGTAACCCTGACTCAGATGATCCATTTTTTTGTCGTCCAAGCGCGTAACCACTCGGTAAAAGTAAATTCCATTCGCAAGTAAATCGCCATATTGGTCGCGCCCGTCCCATGCGTATTCGGTAATGTTTCGCCCAATGTGCAAGGGACCTAATTCATCTTTGGTTATCTCACGTACCACTGTTCCCTTAATGGTCATTATCTGAATCTTCATGTAATCGGGAACTTCAGTGCCGGTAAGTGTAAAAACAAAACGTGTAGAGGTGGTAAACGGATTAGGATAGTTAAGCACATTGGTAACCATGGGCTTGTTGATTACCTCAAACGAAATTTTGTAATCGTAGTAAATGCTGCTTTCCAACTTGGCGGTAGTGCTGCTGTTATTACCGCTGCGGTCGCGGTCAACAACAATCAATTCGTAGGTGCCGTCAATAGCTAACACAGGGGTAAGTTCCACTTGTGCCTGATTGCGTTTTGCCAAATTAGTTGAATCGGCAGGGTAAAATTTCATCACCACATCGTCATAACTCATCCTGCGCGGAGTGGCTTCGCCCGGATGTTTCAGAAACACTGTAATGAGCGAGGTATCGTTCAACGCCAAAAATTTATTCTCATCTTTTAATGTAATCAGAATAGTAGGTTTTGCCGAAACAATATCGCCATTGAAAATATGCTGCCCGTCAAACGTTACATCAAGTAAAGGGTTGATTTTATCGCCTGTAGTAGTAAAATCAATTTCTGCAAAATTGTTGAAGTGGTATTGCTCCAACTGGTCGTCATTCGGATTGGCTTCAATAATAATTTTATTGGTGCCGCTGTAGTTAGCGCTGTTAACCAAGGTATCGTACACCAAGTGCATAATACTTAAGCCCTGCAATGAATCGTAGCGAATGTATTGCGTATAGTTGTTGTTGGCAGCATCGCGGATAAGGTATTTGGTTAACATGCTGTCCATCGGAATTTCGGTTACGTTTTCCAAACCTATTTCCAAATGCAAATTACCGCCCAACGGCAGCGAATCGTTCAGCAGAAAATGTGCGGAAGGATTCATGGCAGCTTCGGGAGCCTTTTTGTAAAGCACACGCCAATATTTTAATTGTGTGGGAGTTCGTAAACTATCATCGAAGGTGCGAAGGCGCAAGCGGATAAAAGGATAGACCGAAGCATCAATTTGTTGATGAAGTGCCAGATTGTCGAACTGCGTAGTTCGCAACAACACTGTTTCGGCACCTGCTTTTGTTACTCCGATAATATCAACGGTATCAATATCGGTGGTTGGGTTTTCCATGGCTTGCTTGCGCCAGTGCATACTCTCCCAACCAAAGGCGGGACCAATAAGCGGAGTGGTAAAATTTCCCTGATACCACGCACCGTTAAAGTTGATGTATTCGGTTAAAGGATTTGTGTAACCGCTTACCGTACTAAAAGTATTCGAATAACTGCCATTGCATTTTTGGGTAAAGAACACAAACGGACCATTTAGCTGCCCGCTCTGAAACTGTTGCGCCTGACCAAACCCTAAATTCATAAGTGCCTGCACTAACTGATTATCCCAAGCGGTGTAAGCAATATCATTCGATGAATACACCAATACATAATAATCGCAGGGAATATCGTCAATAAAATCGCTGATAGCTTGCGACCAAGGTATGCCCGACCATGCAGGATTAACACCTGTGGGGTGGCTGCCACTGGTGGTAAAGTCAAACCCGTATTGCTCAGGTGCTTTGTCAGAACAGTGCCAGTTGCCATACTTATCGCCCCAGTTATCCCCGTTTTTATTGGAGCTTATCCAAGGAACACCCGTAACATTATCAATTACGGCAAATGTTAAGCCTCTTAAAAACTGCTGCCCTCCGGTGGGGCATCCGCCCATGCGATAACGGTGCATGTTGTTGTTGTTGTAATCCCAACCGAGCAACGCAGAATTCAAATTCCCCCCAACAGCATCTGCTCTGCCGGTAACTACTTTAATCTCGTTAACCGATGGCGGGAATTTAAATATGCGGTCGTTAGCCAAACTCACGTTCAGGAAATCATCTTTTAACCATTGGAAATAATGCGACTGATTCCAACCCGGGTCTTCGTCTTTTATGTACACAAACGAGGTGTAGTGCCAGTTAGGAACTGTAGAGTCTATTGCAACACGCCAGTAATACACCACACTATCCATGTAAGTAATTGTTGGGGTCCATTTAACTACGCCACCACTTTGGTAAACCAATTGCGTTTGCAACAATGGAGAATTAAACAACTCGGTAGTATCAATCTGAAATTTATAATTACGCGGTTTGGCAAACGGGTTAACCGTAGAGGCTTTTAATGTTACTCCCTGCTTAGGCACAATTGCAAATTCGTACGGATAAATAGGGATTATATCATCGCCCTGAATAGTAATGGTAATAGCTTTTGCTCCCTGCAAACCATTGTTGCCTTCTGCCATTTCATCGCGCTCAAAATCGGCATCCACATAAAACTCGAAACGGTTTGGTCCATAGCCCACCGATGAGAACAACACAGGCAAACGGAAAGTAAGTGTATCAATGTAGTAAGGTCCTTTTATTATCTTTTTATAAAAAGCATTTACATCGTTGTTGTTGGCATTTTTGGCAATACGGTTAAGCGTAACGGCTATGGAATCTTTTATGGCTTTGCCGAGGTTGGTAATAACTAAACTCACCTCAAACGAATCCAAGCCCGGAGTAATTGTTGAAGGCGTAAAAAACACCGAGCTTTCTTCAATGGCGTAATCGGGCTTGGGATATTGATTGAAGAAAATGCCCGGGTCGCCATGCAGAGTAAATTCATACGCCACCATTAAGTCAGTATGGCTGGGCGATGAGGTGTACACATCGTTGAGCGCTTTTGCCATACACTCGCCCAATGTTTCGGTATAGTAAGAACCGGTAAACCTCTTGTAAAAATTGGAAGTGAACTTGTGTAGCCCTTCGGGCAATGACAAACTTGTTGTGGCTATAAATGCTATAGTACCGGCTTCAGGTTTAAAAACAAACCGCTCACTGTAGCCTTTGTTTGCATCATGAATAAGTCCGGCAAAACAACCGTTAGAAATAAAGACAGGATACTTGTCCTTGTTCTTATAATCTTCGGGTTCATCTACCGAAAAATCGAATGCACCCGTTGCCGAGTGCCCGAAGAAAGTAACCAACGAAATACCGTCATTTATGCGCTGGCGAATTTCATCCGATTGCGACTGAGGAATAGGAGTAGTTGTTGTACGGGTGTATAGCTTTGCATTACCGCCCCACGAAGTATCTTCAAATATTTTCTCGTAACTCTGGCAGTAACTTTTAAACGTTCCTATTTCCCACTGCGAAGTGCCCCCGCTAAAAAGCAAGGCTTGCTTCTGCCAAATTTTAGGGGCAATCTTTTGGTCAAAGTCGTATTGCGTTTCCCACTCCTCATACTTCTTCACTTTGTCGAGATAATCTTTTATCTGCTGTGGGGTTTCGGCAGCCAGTCGCCCTACGGCTACTAACGGTTCATCGCTCAATCGTGTACCGGCAAACAAATTATCAGAGCCGGGATAACCGAAAGTAGGCACTAAACACTGATTGTAAGCACTGCCACCGTTGCGCATAAAGTTGTACTCGCGTCCTTTTCCAATCAAAAAAACATGGGTGGGCGAAATTGCCCATGTGTTGTATGCCATTTGAATAAAGTTGCGGATAGCCAAAGGCGACTTCATTACACCATATCCGAACTGGTCGTACAATTGATTGATGTCGTACGTGCGGGCAATGTAATTTGTTCCGCTGCGGTAAGTGCGGTATTCTTCTACTCTGTCGGCAGAAGTACCGTCATTCAGTTTAGGATGAGAAATAATAAGATAGTTACCCTGACGGTTTACATCGTTCTTATAATTGATAAACTGAACGGGAGTAATCTGAGTAATTTCCGTATAAGACGAAGTGCTGCCGCTAATCAAATACAAATCGCGCGGGTTGGGCGAACCGGGCAAACCAAATTTTATAGGACCGGGAGTAGTGGAGCCGGTGTATTTAATTATTACGCGATTGGTAAGATCATATAATACGGGCTGCGAGCCTTGTGCATCAAAATTGGTAATCTCTATGTACCTGTTTGGAGCAGCACTTCCGCCAATCGAAAAGTTAAACGAGTTAGCACCTCCGAAATTAAAATCACGAGGGTAGGTTATCTCGTTCAGGCAAACTGCATTTTGCCTACGGCTGACCGGTGTAGTTGCGGTTTCGGAAAACACAATCGTGTTACTTGTAGCCAATTGATTAACAGCAATTGGTAGATCATGTTTGTTTAAGCGAAATCCGTTCTGCAAAGTTTGAGTGAACAGAATATTTCCGTTAAACGTTATTCGGGCAGCATGGCTTTCGTTAGAGTTGTTGATAAAAACTGTTTTAAGTGTGGCATTTCCTCCGGAAGTATTTATGTAGGGAGTTTCAACGGTGAACGACAATGCTGTTTGTTGGGGAGGATTACCGCTTGCTACCGTTCCGAAAAAGGTATTGTGAATGTAGCCTTCGGCATCTTCGAAAGATGATTTGTACACCTCATCGCCCGATGCATTGTAATACCTGCCTTCGTAATACCTGCCGGTGTAAATGTTACGCACCGTACACATAAAGTAAGGGTCTTTGGGAGGAGGATTGCTGATGCTATTCAGTAACTGCGTATAGCGCAGATTACCCGCAGTATTTTTTACGGTTAAAAAGTAAACCGATGTATCGGTAAACAAACTGTAATACGGATGCGATTGCAGCGCACTTGTTTTGTAAAGAAAACTGTCAATATCGCCTATATTTTTTTTGCCGTAAAACTCAATATAGTCACCCGAACCAAAAGCACCGTTAACAGTAACATAGAGCGGCACTTCCTGACCGTTGTGGTAGAGCGCAAACCGGTCGCCTAATGCCGAACCAAGCCCTACACTTTGTAAGGTGCTATACGGAATGCGATAAATACCATCCTTTACCACTTTTATTTTGTAGTAGTTCGGATTGGCGTAATCAATCCATTCGTTGCCGTAGGGTTGTGCGGCAACAAATAACCATCCGAAAAATGCGGTAAGGAGTAAAAGTTTTTTCATCCGTTACTCTTTCTGCTTTTTATTGATGTCTAACCGGAGGGAAATTACATGCGAATACAATCCCGCTCCACCGTCCTGATCTTTAATAGTGGTAAGATTAGTAAGCGCGTAATCCAACGAAACAATTTTGATGTGTACCCCTGCACCAATGTTGGGAGAAACGGTAAAGCGCTTTTTGCCCAATTCATCGGTAGAGCGCTGTAGGTTACCCACACCTGTTCTTATAGAAACATCAATATCTTTTGCGGGAACATATTTTAGTTCCAAGCCTGCCATTAAATCAATGCTTATAGGCTTGGCAGCAATCAACACATTACGCTTGCCATCGGTGGTAAATGCAAAGTTTACTTCGGGCGTAATAAAAAACTTGTCTTTGATGTTGCCTTCGTAAGCTGCTCCCAAAATGAACATGGGGGTAGTTACTTCTAATGTATTCTTTGGTAACTCGTTGTTGGTTTGCAGCAACACTTGTTTTTCGGCATCGGTAAAATTCATTTTCCAACCGTTAAAAGTGCCCGTAAGGTCGCGCGCCATAAAACCAACGCGCCAAGCTTTTCTATGGTATTGCAAACCGGCATCAATACCAAAACCAACTGCTTTGGCAAATTTTCCTATTTGGCGGTAAATAATTTTTGCCGTAGCACCAATGCTTAATCCTTCAACCGGAAGCGTTTGCGCGTAGTGCAGCATAAACGCATAATCGGCAGCACTGAAGGAAGTGATTTTAGTATAGTCAACACTGCCATCGGGCTGCACTAAAAAAAGTGTGTTCGGAATATCATCAACCCCGAAACGGAAAAACGAAAAACCGAGCACCTTCTTTTTTGTTTGCACCGGAACAGCCAACGACACAAAATCGTATTTGGCAATACCAGCAAAATACTCGGAGTGCATAATGCCTATCTGAAATGTATTGTTGATGTGCACTAAGCCGGCAGGGTTGTAATAGTTAGCATACAAATCGTTGGTGGTAGCTACCTGTGCGTTGCTCATGGCTAAACCGCGCCCGCCAACTCCTATCTGCAAAAACTCGTTGCTGTATTTGCGAACGGTTTGTGCCTGCATTTCGTGCAGGGCAGTAATGCCTGCCAACAAAAGCAAACTTTTGGCAAAAACGCTATAACTCATTAAACGGGGTAAAACTTTCATACAGTCAGAATTTCCTGCCACCTATAACGCATTATGTTATCAATATTGTGAAGTGCACCCGCAAAACGGGGCGTGTCATTATCCGTAAAATTAGTGCGGGTTACGTTACCGTAAATGCGGTTTAACCCAAACACTATATTTTCAATTTCGTTGAACAACAACAGATACTTTCTCGCTTTAAAAAATGTAAACCTTTCTAAAAATACTTTCTTCTCGTTTTCCAAGCCAAAATTCTCGAAGTATGAAGTTAAGGAACTTTCAGCAGCATTGCCGAGCAGTTGATAGTATCTGTTACAAACATCAGCATGTTGAATAACTATCTGACGGTCAAGCATCATTTCAACTGCCAAATGGGCGATTACTGAAAGGCGCAGACGCTCGCGGTTTAAGCCTTCGTTTACAAATGCCGCTGTGCATTGTTTTACCATGGCATTAAAGGCAGGCGATTGATGAAACCGCTTGTCCGCTTCGAAATGCTTCATAATACCTTCATGAACAAAACTGTTTTCATGGCTTTCTTTCACTACTGCATTTTTCAGTTTAGCATTATACACGCGCGCAAAGCCGCTTGTTAAGTCGGGAATACCCAATGCTACAACAAACAATGCGTTGTTATTGGGCAACTCGGTATAGTAATGCGAGAGGAAATGCATTCCGTTTATATTTGTCGCAATTGCAAACCAAAATATAAAACACACACAAATGAGCTTTGTTGACGAATTGCGCTGGAGGGGAATGTTAAACAATATAATGCCGGGCACCGAAGAGTTGCTGAACCGCGAGCAGGTTTCCGGCTATATTGGCTTTGACCCTACTGCTGATTCGCTGCACATTGGCAGCATGTTGCAAATTACGCTGCTGATGCGCTTTCAGCAGGCAGGGCACAAGCCCATTGCTTTAGTTGGCGGAGCTACGGGCATGATTGGCGACCCTTCGGGCAAAATGCAGGAGCGCAAATTATTGGGAGTTGATGATATTAAAGCCAACGAGGAAGGAATAAAAAAGCAGTTGGAGAAGTTTTTAGATTTTGATGCTGCTAAAAGCAATGCCGCAGAAATTGTAAACAACAACGACTGGTTTGGCGAAATGCGGATGATTACTTTTTTGCGCGATGTGGGCAAATATCTTACTACTAACTATTTGCTCAGTAAAGGTTTTGTGAAAGACCGGTTGGAAAGCGGCAACGAACTTTCGTTTACCGAATTCAATTACATACTCATGCAGGCGTATGATTTTTTGTGGTTGTACGAAAACAGGAACTGCAAACTGCAAATGGGCGGCAGCGACCAATGGGGCAACATTACTGCCGGCAACGAGTTAATTCATAAAAAACTGCGGGGCGAAGCTTATGCGCTTACCGTTCCATTGGTTACCAAATCGGATGGCACTAAATTCGGAAAAACCGAAAGCGGTAATGTTTGGTTAGATGCCAAGAAAACTTCGGTGTATAAGTTTTACCAGTTTTGGCTGAATGTTTCCGATGAAGACATCAGCAAACTGATGCGTTATTTTTCACTGAAAAACCGCGAAGAGATTGAAGCATTGGAAAAGCAACACAGCGCAGCACCTCATCTTCGCACTTTACAAAAAGCATTAGCAGAGGAGTTAACCATCCGCGTGCATTCAACTGAGGCATTGCAACGCGCACAGGAAACTACCGCCATACTTTTCGGCTCATCGTTCGAAGAATTTAAGCGCCTAAGCAATGAAGAGATTGAAGATGCATTTGATAAAGATATAACTTACCGCATCAGTAAAAATTTGTTTGACGAGGGGACTGACCCTGTTGGATTAGTTGGCGAAATAGCTGCGGTGTTTCCATCGAAAGGCGAAGCCCGCAAAAGCATACAAGGCAACGGAGTGAGCATAAACAAAGCGAAGATAACCCTTGATAAAAAAATTACCGCTGCCGATTTACTGCACGGTAAATATTTACTGGTGCAAAAAGGCAAGAAAAATTATTACCTGATAGTTGCAGAGTAACGAATGACGAAATACCTGCTTTACGCCCTCCTGTTGGTATCGCTGCTTTACTTAGAGTCGTGCGGGCGAAAGCCCTACGCCTGTTTTATGACAGAGCCGGACGAGGAAGAAATTCACGTAAACCAGCCGGTAACGTTTTATGCAGGCTGCTCTATAAATGCCGAAACTTTTTTTTGGGAGTTTTACGGTAACGATGACTCTACCGATTACGGCTACTCAACCACCCGCACTTTCTACACCCCGGGTCAGGTAAAAGTATTTTTAATTGTAGTTGGGCAGGGAAAATCAACTGCTACCGAGCGCTACATTACCGTGCAACCTTAAACCACCTCGGTTTTAAACTCACTATCAAAATGAAATTCGATATCGGGATTGTTATCGCGCTCCATTTTCAAAAACCAATCGGAAGGAGCCAAATACACGGTGTGCCCGTCTTTATCCTGCACAATGTTGGCTGATTTAAAGCGGACAAAATCTTCCAACTTTTGCGGATTGTTGCTACGAAGCCAGCAGGCACGAGTCATACTTATTGGTTGAAAACGGCACGATGCACCATATTCGTGTTGCAGGCGATATTGTATTACTTCAAACTGCAACTCTCCTACGGTTCCAACAAATTTTCGATTGCCGGGTTGTTGAGTAAACAACTGCGCCACGCCTTCATCGGTAAGCTGAGTAATGCCCTTTTCCAACTGCTTGCTCTTCATCGGGTCGGTGTTAATCAACTCTTTGAAAATTTCGGGCGAAAAACTCGGAATACCTTTAATCTGAAAATTTTCGCCTTCGGTAAGTACATCGCCAATTTTAAAATTGCCGGTATCGTATAATCCCACCACATCGCCCGGGTAAGCAACGTCCACTATGTTTTTACTTTGCGCCATAAATGTTACCGGAGTGCTGAAACGGAAATTTTTATTGAGGCGTACATGATGGTAGTAAGTATGCCTTTCGAACTTGCCGCTAACAATTCGCATAAACGCGATACGGTCGCGGTGCTTGGGATCGAGGTTGGCGTGTATCTTAAAAATAAAACCCGTCATCTTTTTTTCATCGGGCTGCACAAAACGTATATCGGTTTCTCGGCCGCGCGGAGCGGGGGCTATTTCCACAAACGTATCAAGCAGTTCCTGCACCCCAAAGTTATTAACGGCAGATCCAAAAAATACCGGAGCCAGATTACCTTTCAGGTATTCGTTTACATCAAAATTATCGTACACAATTTCTACCGTTTCGGCATCCTCGCGCAGTTGAGCCGCGTCCTTCTCTCCTACTTGCTTGTCTAATTCCGCATCGTTAATGTCGGTTATCTGCAACAACTCATCGGCAATTTTAGTAGTGCTGGGTTTAAACAAGTTCAGGTATTTTTTGTGCAGGTTGTAAACGCCTTTGAATAAACTTCCGCGGTTGATGGGAAGCGATAGCGGACGCACCCGTATTTTCAACTCCTTTTCAATTTCATCCAGCAAATCGAAAGGGTCGCGACCTTCGCGGTCGAGTTTATTGATGAATACGATAACAGGGGTTTTACGCATAGCGCAAACTTCCATCAGCCTGCGCGTTTGTTCTTCCACTCCCTTTACCGAATCAACCACCATAATTACCGAGTCAACAGCCGTGAGCGTTCGGTAGGTGTCTTCCGCAAAATCTTTGTGTCCCGGTGTATCAAGAATGTTGATGAGTTTATCGCGGTATTCGAAGGTCATTACCGAAGTAGCTACGGAAATTCCGCGCTGCTTTTCAATTTCCATAAAGTCGCTGGTAGCAGTCTTTTTAATCTTATTGCTTTTTACCGCACCTGCCACTTGTATGGCTCCGCCAAACAACAGCAACTTTTCAGTGAGTGTAGTTTTACCGGCATCGGGGTGACTGATAATGCCGAACGTTCTGCGTTTTTCTATTTCTATTGCCTGCGACATACTTAAAGGGCGCGAAAATAACAGAATAGGGGAATGAAACAGGAAGCAGTAAATAGCAGCAGTTGGCAGGCTATATTTTTCAGAGCAAATAGTGTTGTTTCGCCCTACTACCTTTACCTTTTTCTACTTTCGTTCCGTTTTGAAATACAACGAAGCCCTGCATTACCTTTTAGAGCAACTGCCCATGTTTCAGCGAATAGGGGCGGCTGCTTACCGTACCGATTTAACTAACATCATACGCTTGTGCGATATACTTGGCAATCCGCAGCAGCATTTAAACTGTATTCACGTAGCGGGCACTAACGGCAAAGGTTCGGTTACACACATTATTGCGTCTGTGCTACAGCAACAAGGTTACAAAGTGGGTGTGTTTGTATCGCCCCATTACAAAGATTACCGTGAGCGTATAAAAATTAACGGCAAGCACATCAGCAGGCAATATGTTACGCGATTTGTTGAACAACATATCGATCAATTCAAAACCGTTAACGCTTCATTTTTTGAAATTACCACAGCAATGGCGTTTCAGTATTTTAAGGATAAGAAAGTTGATTTTGCCGTGATTGAAACCGGCATGGGCGGCAGGCTCGATTCCACCAACATTATTACTCCCCGCCTTTCGGTTATTACCAACATAGGGTACGACCACACACAATTTCTCGGTAACACACTTGCAAAAATTGCCGCTGAAAAAGCAGGTATCATAAAACCAAATGTACCGGTGGTTATTGGAGAAACTAACGCGGAAACCAAACCCGTTTTTATTGCAAAAGCGAAAGCAGAAAATGCTACGCTCCACTTTGCCGATAAAGAAACCCCCCCTGTAAATCTTAAAACTGATTTGAAGGGAAGTTATCAGTTACGCAACCTTCGAACTGCTGGTAAAGCCATTGAAATTTTACAGGAAACAGGTGTAAAAATTTCTGCATCTGCTGTAAAAAAGGGCGTTGCTAATGTATGCCCCAATACATCTTTTATAGGAAGATGGATGATACGGCAACAAAAACCGCTTGTAATTTTCGACAGTGCACATAACAAAGATGGTATTGTTGTTTTGAAGCAAGAACTGAAGAAACTGCGTTTCGAAAATTTACATTTTGTGTACGGAACTGTTTCCGACAAAGATTATTCGGAAACACTTGCCTTGTTACCACGCAAGGCACAGTATTATTTCTGCAAAGCCGATATACCACGCGGCTTAAATGCTGAAACACTTTTGACTGAAGCAAGTAAGTTTCACTTGAAAGGCAAAGCGTACTCTTCGGTTAAGCGTGCGTTTAATGCGGCCTTTAAAAATGCTGCTAAAAATGACTTGGTGCTGGTAGCCGGAAGCATATTTATAGTGGCTGAGTTGCTGTAGCTTTTTCTTCCTCCTTTATGCCAAACCATTTGCGAACAGTGCCTATGGGAATGCGATGCCACAATCGTTCATGCAGGTAATACAACACAATTTTAGTAACCACTTCGGTAAAGCCGATTTTTAGACCGGTTAGCGGGTTTCCCGAATAGAACCAACCAAGCAGCATAGTATCAATAGTGCCTATTGTACGCCATGTAACGGCTTTTGTAAACGATATACGCGGGGTTTGATCTTTACCTTTAAGAAAAAGGAGCCAGCCACGTTCGTGTAAATAATACAGCGCTACTTTGGTTATTACTTCAGTAGCACCAATTTTAATTGCCATGCTTACGTGCCCTGTCAGAAAAAAGGATATAAAGATGGTATCAATGGTGCCTACCACCCGCCACGATATGCCCTTAATTATGCTCCTGAAATGCGACTCTGTCATAAAATGCTGTCGCGAAAATAAAATAATCTACTAAAACGGTAGATTTATTTGAGAGCCGCAGTTTAGTGATGTTTTTTGTGACCGCAGAACTACAATCCCGCAGCATCCCAACCGATGCGGGTATAAAAACTCCATTTCTTGGTAAACGGAACACCGTTAACAGTGCAGGAAAAATCAACTGTGTAGCGCTCGTTGTACTTTAAGCGGTTTACCGGAATAATGCACACCTCGTTGCCTTGCGGAAAAGTAGTTAGCGGCTTTTCAGGCGTTGAGAGAATACACTCCAGTTCGTTGCCTTTTTTGTCGGTTACTTTCACTTTTACGTTCTTGATATTGTATTGGCGGATAAATTCGATTGTAATAGGATAACCCGGTGAGGTAACATTCCTGGGGATGGGGTTAGGTTGTTCCATTTGAAAAGCGAGTGTAATATCCAATGCTTCCGGTTCGGGGTACACCACAACTTTAGTAGTAGTATCATTGTACCAAACGTATTTGCTTTGCATATCAATACAACAAACAGTGCTGTAGCCTTCGGTGTAGTAGCCTATTCCTACCTCCGTAATTTTCGGGTCAATTAAGGGCATGCGATGGTAAAATGTGTTCATACACTGCTCAACGGCATACGGTGGTTTTACGTAGGCAATGCACGATTTCATTCCGGCTTTTTTGCCTTGCGGAGTGGCATAGGGCAGCGAGTCAACTTCGTAATGCGCGCTTAAGCCTTGTGTAGCGCTGTGCGATTTGTTTTTTACCACATAGCGCGAATGTGCAAAACACGCAAGGCTCAATTCTTCGTTCAGTATTACAGGCTTTAGCCCTGCATTTTTGCGATAGGTGTTCAGCAACTCAAATGCTCGGGTAATTTCCGGGTCGCTTATACTAAAAGAAGTTCCTGTTTCGCTGTAAAGATTTGTTGAAATAGCAACCAGTAGCAGGCTTGTTACAAAGAAGGCAGTTGGCTTGTGCATGGCATCCGGTTTTTATACAAAAACAGGATGGACGGAAGTGAAAATTCCACAAACAACGGAATTGTGTAATTGCTACTGTATAATTTTTTCGAGTGCTTCCTTCTCCCATTGCTGCCAAGGGGTAAGTTCAAAAATTCCTTTAGCCATTTCCTTATTGGCGCTACTACTTAACAACGATTTAAGCGCACTTACGGCAGGACCGCTTAAGCGACTGTTGGTGTATAACGCTGCATTAAAAAGGTTGCTGATGATTTCAGGAGTGCAAAGTTGCAGGCGCTGTACAGCTTCAAACGCTTTTCCGCGTGTGCGGAATTCATAGTTGTTAGAAGTGTAGCCAACCAGTTCGGCAATTTGCTCTTTGGTGGCAGCTTTTCCTTTTTCGAGCAACTCGATGTAAGCAATGCGAACGTTGTTGTTTAATCCTTTTATGTTTTTCACCCGATTCAAATAGTCGGCTGCCTTGCTTTCATATCGTCTGCAAAGTTTGCGTAAAACGGTTTCGATGGTGATGTAGGAACTATCGGCAAGTAAATTCTCTACATCGGGCAAAATAGCTTCGGGAAACTCATTGAGTTTTTCAACTACCGCCCTGCGAACCTGAAAATCGGGATGTTTTAATGCATCGCGGAAAAGTTGGATGGCAGCCGGTGTGCGGTCGTATGCCAACTGCGAAATGATTTCGATAAGCACGCGGTTGTAATCGCCTCGGTTAAACAGGCTAATGAGAAAATCGCGTTTGAGTTCCGTTTCGGTGGCTCGCATTTCGCAAATGGCATCGTAGCGATCAATCATGTGTTTGGCGTTTGTTGCCTGTGCTTTCAGTTCATTGAGCGATTTACTGAAGCTGATTGTTTTTAAAATGTTGGAGCCCGGGTCGAAAAGCGTGTAGCTTACTTGCTTGCCAACGGGAGCATTAACATACACTGTATCAAACTGGTTGCCAATCCATTCGCGTTTTACGGATGAACTGCCATCGGCAAAGTGCACTTCGAGCACTACGGGCATTTTAAAGTAGCCGGTGAGTTCATCGGTTTGGTGTGTTTGCCGGATGTAGAAGGCTACGCGGTCTTGTTGTCTTTCATAACTCACCAAGTAATTAGGAACACCGGCACGGTACAACCATTGGTCGAAAAACCAGTCGAGGTTTATACCGGCTGTTTCCATAAATGCCATCATAAAGTCGTGGTTGCTTACGTTGGCGTAAGCATGTTTTTTTAAATAGTTGGTAATACACTTGCGGTACACCGAATCGCCCACCGTGTAGCGAATCATATCAATAACAAAACTCCCCTTTGGGTAATGCCGCGCACTGCCGCCTTTTGCATGTGCCACCGGATAGCGGTCAACCGCATCGGCATTAATAGCACTATTCGCTTCATCGCGTTTGTTCGATTCGTAGTAGTCTTCGCCAAATACCTGCCGCGTAAACTGCTTGGCATAGTAAGTAGCAAAACTTTCGTGCAGCCAGTGGTGCTGAGCACTGTATTCGGTAATATAATCGCCAAACCACTGGTGGGTGAGTTCGTGGGCGTTTGTTGCTACATAGCTGCGCTCTATGGATGAGCGTTCATCGGTCTGGTAAAAATCTCCGAAAATGGTGGCGGTTGTGTTTTCCATTGCGCCATACATAAAGTCCTGCACGGGAACATTGCAGTATGTTTCCCAAGGATATTTAACCTGTAATTCGGTGGAGAGCCAGTCCATCATTTCGGCACTATAGCGATAGGTTGGTTCTACCACATAAGGGCGGTCGTTGTAATAGTACTGCCGCGATACCATTCCGTTTTTGCTTTTGTAATCTTTGTAAGCGAAACGATCAATGGCAATCATTACCAAATACGGAACCATTGGTTTGCTCATGGCATAGTGCCAGGTGTTGGTGCCATCGGCATTCGCTTTCTTCAGTTTTAAAACTCCATTGGCAATTACAGTGTAGGCGGAATCGAAAGTGATAATGGTTTCGGTAATTAGTTTGTCGTTTACATCATCGTAGCAAGGGAACCAATGGCGGTTATCAATGCCCTGCCCTTGTGTCCAGATTTGTTTGCGGGTAAAGTAGGGGTCGTTATGGGTGTTGCCGGTGTTTGCGTTCCAGCCCACAAAATACAAGCCTTTGCGCGGAGTGGCTTCGTAGGTAATTTCCATGTTGTACTGTTTGTTCCAGTCTAATGGCGGGAGGAAGCGGATGGTAATTCCGTTGCTATCGGTGGTAAACTGTGTTTCTTTTCCGCTTACTAAAACTTTCTTTATATCAATACCGGGGGCGTTTAAGAAAACGGTGTCGGTAATGTATTGAATGGGTGTAAAATCGTACTTCACTTTGCCGAATACTTTTCCTTGTTTGGTATTGAATTTTACATCGAGCACCATTTTGAGGAAGTCGATGTTGTGTTCTCGGATTCTGCCATCGGCATCGCGCAGGTAGCAAATGGTGGAATCGGATGCGGATAAGCTAAGAGAAGAAATTACGGAAAGAAGATACAGCCATGCGAACAGCGTTCGGTTCATACAACAAATTTTTAAGTGGATGCAAAGAAAGCGAATTGGAACAAGTGCAGTTTTACAGCGAAACAAATGTTACTTGTAGCGCACGTTAGCAAACGCACCGTTTTTGGCAGCGTTTTGCGTGTTGTTGGTAATACGGGTGCAACTGAATGCAAAGTTGCCGCTGATAATTCTGCGGAGCGTATCGATGCCTGTGATGGTAACGGAGCCGGTATCGTTTAATCCTTTGCTGTAGGGTTCGCCTAAGTAGGAGAAAGCAGCCGAAGTAAGGGGCAGCGGTTGATTAACGGCATTGGGTAAAAACATAAAATTCATAGGGCGACCATCGTTGTCAACCGCGTTGATACGAATACTGGGACCTAAAATTTGCCCGGTGGCATTGGTGCTGACAAACGGAGTAACTCCTAATGTGCAAGAGAATGTTGCAGCAGGGGGACAATCGGTGCAATCGCCACCGCAGTCAATTTCGGTTTCTTTTCCGTCAAGTATGCCGTTGTTGCATAGGGCGCTTGTGTCGTTATCGTTTTTTTCGCAGGCGGTAAAAGTTACAAGCAGTGCAATTGTAAGTAAGGGTAAGAAGTTTTTCATTGAGGTAATTTTTGGTTGAAGGTTTAAAACTAATTTTTTTCGGAAAAGGAACGGATGAATGATTATGTAACTTGAGATGAACACTTGTGCTAACTTTAGTTTTAGACTTCTCTAAATGGTAAAGGGAAACGGAAGATGCGCTGTTGGCGAGGGGAGAACCTTGTGAGAGCCTCCCCCCTCTGCCTTCGGCATCAGCAGAGGAATTCCAAGAAAAGAACGGACAAAAATATGCTCCGCATTTTTGGAGATGCTACGCGCTAAAACATGAGCTTGTTATGTTGCAAGGGCAAGATGAAGCGAGCCGGTAAAGATTTCTATATTTACGCTCCGGTAAAAACAATCAATGGACATACTGATACGCTCCGCCCGCATCGTTGACACCGGCTCCAAGTTTCACAATCAGGTTCGCGACATTTTAATTTCTAAAGGCAAAATCAAAAAGATTGGCGCTAAACTGCCCAATACGACTAAAGCTAAAGAGGTAAAGGCAGATAACCTGCATGTATCGCTCGGCTGGTTCGACCTCAACACTTTTGTTGCCGACCCGGGCTATGAGCAAAAGGAAACGATAACAACGGGCTGTGCCGCAGCCGCCTTTGGGGGCTTTACACATATATGCGCCATGCCCAATACACTTCCCGTTACCCAAACTAAAGCACAGGTAGAATATGTGTTGCGAAAAGCAGCCGGAGAGATAGTGAGTGTGCATCCGGTTGGAGCAGTAACCAATAATTGCGAGGGAAAAGATTTAGCGGAGATGTACGACATGCACAAAGCCGGTGCGGTGGCTTTCAGCGATGGATTGAAACCAAGCCCATCGGCAGGTATGGTAGAACGGGCGTTGTTGTACGTAAAGGCTTTTAATGGTTTGGTGATAAACCATCCGGAAGATAAAAGCATAGCTAAAAACGGAGCCATGCACGAAGGGGTGATAAGCACTAAGATGGGACTGCCCGGTGCCCCTGCGTTTGCCGAAGAAATAGCCGTTAACCGCGACCTCTATATTTTGGAATACACCCAATCTCGTTTACACTTTCTGGATATTTCGCTCGCTAAATCGGTTGAGTTGCTGAAAGCCGCCAAACGCAAAAAACTGAAGGTTACCGCTTCGGTAAATGCTTACAGTTTACTGCTTGATGAAAATGCAGTAGGCAATTACAACACTAATTGCAAGGTAAACCCACACCTGCGCCCTAAGAAAGATATTGAAGGGTTGATTAAAGGAATTGCAGACGGAACGATTGATACGATTACTTCTGCCCACCAACCGCACGATGAAGAGTGCAAGAAATTAGAGTTTGATAAAGCCGATTTTGGGATGATTGGTTTGGAAACCTGTTTTGCTGTTGCGAATACCGCACTGCGCGGTAAAGTAGAGCTGGAAAAAATTATTGAACTGCTGGCAAACAATCCGCGCAATGTGCTTGGTATGTCAACTTCTATTGCAGAAGAGATGGATGCCGACCTTACACTGTTTAATCCGGATTTAAAGTGGACGTTTACGGAAAGCGATATACGCTCGCGCTCAAAGAATACGCCTTTTACAGGAACCAAATTTACCGGCAAAGCGCTGGGGGTTTTTAATAAAGGAATGTTGCAGTTGAATGATTAGGGTTAGGCGTTTACAACAGCATGATATCAACTACATATCAGCAGATTGAAATCAAACGATTAAACAGGAAACAAAAAGTGTAGTTGTTGGTTGGGCGATCAATAACTGTTTTTAGTGAACTGTTTTTATTTTCCCTTTTTTTAGAAAAAAGCCTCACCCCTCTGCCTTCGGCATCTCCCCTCTCCTTTAGAGAGGGGAGAACCTTGTGAGCTGAGTGTAGTTTCAAACACTGTCAATACTTTATAATCTTCTCCTTGAAATCGGTATTGGCTACTTTTATAAAATACATACCTACTTCCAGGTCGGCTATTTTTAATACGGGGCTGTTGCCCGAAAGTATTGCTGATTTTACCAGTTTGCCGCTTAAATCATAAAGTTCAACTCCTACCGCTTCAGCCGATGGATTGAATCCTTCGATGTACACTTCGTTGTGAGCAGGATTAGGATATACCTTAAAGTTGCTTGCTGCCACCGGTTCCGGTTCTGCTCCTTCCGCCTCTTCCGCCTCATCGCGCTTGGCTGCCGCTACAACGGATGGGGGCTGGCAGGTTAGATTAATGTTTAAAGGAACCACGTACTTGTGTCCTTTAAACACAGAACCGTTTTTAAAATTGATTTTCTCGGCATAGCAGGAACCTTCAAGTCTTGAAAACAAATCGAACTCCACTTCTGCCGAAGGTGCATAAATGGAACCCTGTACCAGTGAATTATTAAACTTAGCCGGTGCCTGCCCTGAATAATTTATCTGTACATCGCGTGTGCTTCCTCCTCCAATAACCAAGAACTGAAGATTGTTGCGCTCATGCGGCTGCCATTTATTTACATTGATGGTTATCGGTCCTCCCGATGTTTGGTAACGAATCGTTGAATTATCACCGTGGATATGCCATGTTCCAATATTGTAAACTCCGCTGGAGAGCGTAAGCTGTGTGTTTTGGTCTTGCGTTATTTCAAGGTAAGTTCCCGGGGCAAGGGTAAGGGTTGTATTCTTAGCCAGTTTAATTTTAGCGCCCGAGTTAACAGACGGAATATTCAACAGAGGAAGTGCAGGCGCTGTAACGCAGGAAGAGTTCTGGCTCGCCACACCGGTCAGATTAAAAGATGATTTCGAGTTATGGATGTGTACCGTTTTGCCTACCTGTGCATTATCGGCAATTACTTTTGATTCACCGTGGAGAATAACTTTTTCGGCAGTATAAATATCGCCTACTATAGTAACAGCCGGTGCGTTCTTGTGCGAAACATTTTCGAAAACAACATCACTTGCTGCCCCTATGTTGCCAAACGATGCATTGAAATTCTTATCGAACTTTATGTCGCGAACAGCAAACAGGGTAAAATCGGTAATAGATGTGATTACTTCAGCCCCTAAATCAACCGGGGTAACAATGTGCGGAGCAGTTGCCTGCATGGTGCACTGGTTCAGATTGCTTTCAACAAAAGTGCCTATGGGGCTTGTACCGTAGGCATTTGCCGAAACATTGTAGTTAACCTGCCCAAAGCATCCGCCATTAAGCACCGCTGATTTTTCCGGTTCAACCGTAACCAGTACTTCAATGGTTTTTGTTTGCCCTACTGCCAGTGTATTGCCGGCAGCAAGCAAATTAAAATCGGTTCCGCCATTATAGGCAGGGTTTACCGTAAAGCCGGTGCTGCTTACGCAGGTTGCCTGGTAACCGGTGGCTGTTGCAAATGCGGCAGCCAGATTAAAAGTAGTTTGCACATTGCTCAAACTTACATCACCGTTATTTTTTACTGCTATTTCATACACTACTTGTCTTTTACCTCCGCCAATATTGCGTATGTCTTTTACGGTTATACCGGTTATATCAATAATAGGGTTTTCAGGATCCAGTAAAAATCCTGCAAGGTTAATAGTGCGGGTTCCCTGCAATAAAAAGTCATGTTCCAGAATTGTCTTTTCTCCAAACTTTTCTTTCGGAGTTGCTGTGCTAACCAAGGAGGTTTGAAGAATGCCCGGTATATCTACCTTGCCAAATTCTAACTGAATATTACTGTAGTACTCCTGTTTAGAGAAGGTGTGAAAATTACCGTTGATGAAAGAAGTGCCTGAAACCGGAACCGGGCTGCTTAAATTTTGCGGGAACGAAGCAATGATGTATTGCCCTGCCTTTAAGTTTACTAATTGTCCGGTGGCGGAGTAATCAACCAAGCCGTTGGCGTGGTGCACGGTATAATTCATTACGGTGCCCAAATTTAACTGGAGATTAATAACCGGTGTAAACCGAAAATCAAGCGTTTGGTCAACCGTCATGGTTGGCGATATATCTCCGGCATCTACACTGCCCATCCCTCCGCCCAAACTAAACCCTGTGTTATAGCCCATCAATTCAAGCAGCGATATAAGGTCGTATTTTAAATTGGTAATTTCAGATTGCACGCCCGAAACTTGCAAAGTAGCGCCTCCATTGAGCGCTGTAAAATTCAGGTCAGCGCTGGTAATGTCGGTAAACTCGCCTTCCATATCAGGAAGTGGCGGTCCGTTGGGAGGAAGGTCAGGAGTAAGAATAGTTACGGTGGCGGTATCCGGAAATTCTGCAAACGAATAGTTTTGTCCCGTTGATGCGTTGAACTGGTTCACTGCAGTTTGGGCTATATTCAAAAAGGGTAAAGCAGGCGACCAACGGCAGCCAAGCAACGATGCCTCGTTGGCACCGGGTCCAAAAGCATTTTCGCAAATGTTTACCAATGGCGGCAGCGAAGGCAAACCTGTTCCTATACTGTACGATAATCCTTCATTAAAATGTTTTTGCCCTCCACATGCTTCGTAACTGCAAAGACCCGACAAGCAAGGATAATAAAAGGTGGTTCCGAACCCTACATAAGCGGACACGCCTAATGCTACGTTATACGAAAGGTTATCTACATAAGGTCCTATTTCCTGATTTACAAAAGGCGGCTTTACCTCAAGCTTTTTGTTGTTGTTGGGTTCAAGTATGTTATAGTTAGTATTGATTCGTATTTCATTACCGCAGGCAAAAGAATTAGCAGCCGGATAAGTAACCACTACCTCTACGGGGTAGTCAATGGCAACATCGGCATTGCCTACCGAGTGTATCTGGTAATAACCACCTGCATCAACATTAGCGCTCATATTAAAGTAAGGGTTAAAGCCAGAGCAGAAAAAAGATACTCCGTTGGTTAAATCAGTAAGCCAGCCAGGAATAGATATCCCCTGAGAGCTAAGGAGGGAAATCATTTGTGCGTTGCTGATAGCCGGAGTGGCACTACTGCTGAAGTTTTTACTAAAGTTGACTCTGGATGCTGAACCTATCACCGGTGTGGGGTCGAGGTTTATGTTGTTAAAATTTTCGGTAAACCGAATGCTCTGCGTAACCGTCTCTGTGGTTCCTGCAATTTGCGCATGGCTCGTTTCGGGGCAAACCGAAAACAGTATGCATACAGCAAAAGGGGCAAGCAAATAAAAGCGTATAAAACGCTTTGCCAAGCGGAAGGTAGTGGGCTGTTTCATAACATTATTTTTGTTAGTGAATGGCTTTTGATAGGCAATGGTGAACCTGGAAAAATGTGCCTACCCAAATGTGTCTTGTCAAATATAAGCGGTTTTTCATAAAAAAGTGTATGGCTCTGCTTTTTTTTGTTGGTGTGCCACTATAACTGTTTGGAAGAGATTATGAAGATTCTGCTTTTAACGAACACAACGTAAGTTTTTTGATGTGACAGAAAAGAGCTTACTACGTAAGTTGCATGAAGAAGGAACACAGAGGCAAAAGGTGAATGCCTATAGGCTGTTTTCGATGCGGAAAAATGCCTTTGCGGAGTTTACTAATTAAAGCAAAACAACTTTTAAAAACGCGCCTTAGTGAAAGTAAAATTGTGAAAAGCGGAGAGCCGGATGCCATGCACCGTTTCTTTTCTTGTACCGATAAGCGAATACACATTCAAGTAGCCTAACTGCAAGTGTAGCGCAGCGTTAATGTTGTAGGTAAGCCCGGCAAAGGCACGGTTTTGGTCGTAAAGTTTTGCTTTATCGGAAGCATAAGCATTTAAGAATACCTCGTTATTAAGCACTACTCCCCAACTGCCTTCTTTAAACTGCTTTTTGTTGATGCAAAAAATAAACATGGCGCTCAAACGGAAACGTTGGCGAAAAACAAAACCATCGGCAAGTTTTTCTGCGGCTGTGTTTTGAAGTAAACGTTGCTCGCTGCGGATATAGTTGGCGGTTCTGAAATTTTTATGAGTATGCGTATAAAACACCTGCTGCCAGGGGCGGTGTTCGGGACGCATAAAACGTTGATTACTTACCGAAGGGAAATGAAGTACGCCTGCATAGCCTGCCGTAAACCGCCAGTCGTTGTCTAAAAAGTAAGTTGCGCCAAAACGAAAAATTTCGGTGTGCAGGTTTTTTGAAAACTCATTTTTTGTGCGGTGGTGAATATCCACCCAATACCCCCAGTGCGGGGTTATTCGCCCCTGATGGATGTAACCAAACCACAGCTGCTTATCGGTGTTAGCTGTTACAACAGCAGCAACAAAAAGAAAAGCTCCCGTAAAAAACAATTTAACACTACGCATGCGGCAATAATAAATGCCCTTGTTTGGTTTAAAAACATAACAGCCTTGAAAGTACTTTGGTTTACATTCTTTAACTGTTTGGGATAATTAGAAATACTGCTCCGGCATGTTACATTAGTTCCAAAATTGCTTTTATGTCAACCATTTTTTTGCTTCTCGCCTCCAATATTTTTATGACCATTGCCTGGTACGGACACTTGCGCTTTAAAGAAGTTCCGCTTTGGAAAACCGTACTGCTTAGCTGGGGCATTGCTTTTTTTGAGTATTGCCTGATGGTGCCTGCCAACAGGCTCGGGTATATGAGTGGTACGTTTACCGCATCGCAGTTAAAAATTGTGCAGGAGGTTATTACGCTTGTGGTGTTTGCCGCCTTTTCTGTTTTGTATCTCAAAGAAGAAATTAAGTGGAACTACCTAGTAAGTTTTGCATTTGTTTTAGGAGCAGTGTTCTTTGCTTTTAAGAAGTTTGATTGAGGGCATTTTGTAAGAAGCAGCGTTTAATCTTTCGCAGGGCATCCGCTTCAAATCTTTACTTTAGCGCCCGTTTTTAACGGATGACGTTGCATTCTTCCAAACTTAACATACTTGTGCTGCTTAACCGTGTTCCGTATCCGCTGAACGATGGAGGGGCTATTGGTGCTTACAATTTTATAAAAGGATATGCCGATGCCGGTTGCGATGTAACTATACTTACCATGAACACCGCCCGCCATTATGTAGAGAGCGATAAGATAAAAGAAGTGCTGGGCGGTTTTGGCAAAGGACATGCGGTGTATGTAGATAATCGCATAAAGCCTTTGGGGGCAATCAAGAATTTATTTACCGGAAAATCATACATCACCGAACGGTTTGTATCGCAGGAATTTAAAGATGCTTTGATACGGCTGCTAACAGGCACCAAATATGATGTGGTGCATATTGACGGTATTCCTCCGGCAAATTACATTTCGGTTGTTCGCGAACATGCCAAAGCAAAAGTTTCGATGCGCGCCCATAATGTGGAGTACATGATTTGGAAACGCATTGCCGAAAACGAAAACAATCCGGTTAAGAAGTGGTATTTGAAACTGCAATCGGAACGGTTAGCAGCTTTTGAGCGCAAAGTCTGGCAGCAATGCGATTTGGTAATGGCCATAAGCCGCGAAGACGAAGCAACCATATTGAACGATGTGCCCGAAGCAAAAACGGCAATAGTTCCGGCAGGAATGGATATACCGCGGCAGCCGTTAAACACTAATTTTAATCCGCTCGATTTGTGTTTTATAGGTGCTATGGACTGGATGCCCAACATACAAGGCATGGAATGGTTTGTAGAAAAAGTGTTGCCGGTGCTGCAAGCGGAATTTCCCAAAATAAAAGTAGCGGTAGCAGGCAAAAAAACACCCGACTCGTTTATGGCGCTTGAATCGGAAAATTTGTTGCCTGTAGGCGAAGTGCCCGATGCTAAAGAGTTTATGCTGCAACACGGTTTAATGATTGTTCCCATTGTTTCGGGCAGCGGCATACGCATAAAAATTCTGGAAGGAATGGCACTTGGCAAAACAGTGCTTGCTACTACTATGGCAGCCGAAGGTTTAGGCTTAAGTAACGGAGAAACCATTTTGATAGCTGATACGCCCAAAGAATTTTCGGAACAGATAAAACGTTGCATAAACGATGCTTCGCTGGCAAAAAAGATAGGTACAAACGCACACCGCTTTGCTTATGAGCATTACCGCAACAAATCCATTTTTGAAAAACTGATTGCCCGCTACCGCAAACTATGATTACCACAGCCGCTGTTGTTTTTTGGGGTAGTGTTTTGCTGGTAGCACATTCGTATGTGTTGTATCCGTTGTTACTGAAATTGTTTTCTATCGGCAAAAAGGGAAACAGCAACGTGTATGCGGTTGATGATGTTTCGCTCCCGCAGGTATATGTAGTATTTGCTGCTTACAATGAAGAGAAAGTAATTGCCGAAAAATTAGAGAGCATTTTTCGCACTTCGTATCCAATGGAGAAATTAAAGGTGTATGTAGGCTCCGATAACTCAACCGACCGCACTAACGAAATTATTGAGCAGTTTGCTGCCCAACATCCGCAACTGCATTTTTTTTCATTTGAAGGCAGAAATGGCAAAGCAACGGTTCTGAACAAACTTGTTTCCGAGATAGAATCAACCGGAATTGATAAGGATAATACGGTTTATGTTTTTACCGATGCCAATGTAATGTTCACCACCGATACCTTGTATGAGTTAGCCAAGCATTTTAAAAACGAAACCATAGGACAAATTGGTGCAAACATTTTAAACCGCGGCCAACAGAGAGATGGTATTTCGCATCAGGAAACTGCCTACATACAGCGCGAAAACCATATTAAGTATTTGGAGGGGTTAAACTGGGGTAGCATGATGGGTGCCTTTGGTGCCTGCCATGCCATGCGTGCCAACATGTGGACGGTTATTCCATCGAACTACCTAATGGAAGATTTTTATTTAAGCATGCACGTGCTTTCGCAAAACAAAAAAGCAATTAAAGAATTGAAAGCCGTATGCTACGAAGATGTATCGAACGAAGTGCAGGAAGAATTTAAACGAAAAACGCGCATACAGGCAGGTAATTTTCAAAACCTCTCCTCGTATTGGAAACTTCTGTTTCGCTTTAATGCTGTTTCGTTCTGCTTTTTATCGCATAAAGTATTGCGGTGGTTGGGTCCGTTGTTTATAGTGCTGGCGTATGTAAGCAATTTGCTGCTGTGGGTAAGCGGAGCACAGTTCCCTGTTGTTCCAAACATCTACAAAATCACGTTTTTACTGCAAAATATTTTACTGCTAACACCGCTCATTGACCGATTTTTACAATCGAACAATGTTCATTTAAAATTGCTGAGGTTTGTGGCATATTTCTATTGGATGAACCTCGCCCTTGTAAAGGGTTTAGGCATGTATGTAAAAGGCGTTAAAACGAGTGCGTGGAGTCCGACAAAACGAAACATAAACTGATAATTGCAGCCGAAATGAAATCAAAACTAAATACCATCCCCGAAGCCATAGCCGATATTAAGAAAGGCAAACTGGTAATTGTTGTTGATGATGAAGACCGCGAAAACGAAGGTGACTTTATTGCAGCAGCACATCATATTACACCGCAGGTTATCAATTTTATGGCAACGCATGGGCGCGGATTAATTTGTATGCCTATGGCAGAAGAAATGTGCGACCGCCTCGGGCTTTCGCTGATGGTTTCGCAAAATTCTTCGCATCACGAAACAGCCTTCACCGTTTCGGTTGATTTAATCGGACACGGTTGCACCACCGGTATTTCGGCACATGACCGTGCAAAAACCATAAAGCAATTAGTTAACCCCGAAGCAAAGCCCGAAGATTTTGCCCGCCCCGGACATATTTTCCCGTTGCGTGCCAAAACAGGCGGAGTGCTTCGCAGAGCGGGGCATACCGAAGCTACCATTGATTTAGCCCGAATGGCAGGTTACGAGCCTGCCGGAGTGTTGGTAGAAATAATGAATGCCGATGGCAGTATGGCGCGCCTGCCGCAGTTACTGAAGATTGCCAAAAAATTCAACCTCAAAATCATTTCCATAAAAGATTTGATTGAGTACCGTATGAAACACGAGCGCCTTGTAACGCGCGAAGTGGAAGTAGATATGCCTACCAAGTACGGTCATTTTCGCGTGCGTGCTTACTCGCAGCCCGGAGCACCCGAGCCGCATTTAGCTATTATAAAAGGCGCTTGGAAAGAAAATGAGCCTGTGCTGGTTCGTGTTCATTCTTCGTGTTTAACGGGCGATATTATGGGGTCTATGCGCTGCGATTGTGGCGACCAGTTGAACTGCGCTTTGCAAATGATAGAAAAGGAAGGCAAAGGTGTAGTACTTTACATGCAGCAAGAAGGGCGCGGCATTGGGCTGCTCAACAAACTGAAAGCATACCAACTGCAAGAGCAGGGCTTCGATACCTTTGAGGCGAATCTTAAACTCGGTTTACCGATGGATGCCCGCGATTACGGTGTGGGCGCTCAAATTCTGAACGACCTCGGCATTTCGAAAATGCGCTTAATGAGCAACAACCCTAAAAAGCGTGTGGGCTTAATTGGTTACGGTTTAGAGATTGTAGAAAACGTTCATATTGAAACGGAACCGAATCAGCATAACAAAAACTATTTGCAGGCAAAGCGCGATAAAGGCGGGCATGAAATTCTGAAGAAGAGGAAGAACCCTTCTAAGAAAAAATAGTGGTGCCCTAACACTTGTATCTATTATCATTCTCATAAACGACTTGTGCGAATCCTTCGGATTCATGCATACTTCATTGCAAAGCAATGATAGTGTTAGAGCTAAGCCTTTGTTCTTTTCGGAAAACTCTATAAAAAAAGCCCCACCGTAACAACGGTGGAGCCTTTAAGGACGCGTATGGGAAGAAAATCTTACTCTATTACTAACTTGCCTTTGGCGGCAGGTTTGTTGTTTTGAATAACCTGATAAACGTAGATGCCTGACGAAAGTTGATCTCTGCGGAACGGCAAAGTGTTATCGGCTGTTCTCTCTTCAGTAACTACACGTCCGGTTATATCAGTTACACGGAACGTAAAGCCGCTTGTATTGCCTTTTACACGAATTTCAGCGTAGTCTTTCATCGGGTTGGGTGCAATTACTACAGTAGTGTTTACAGCTACTTCGTCAATACCGTTTGGTTCAAGTAAAATAACAGCGGCATCGTTGGTAATTACAGGGTCATTGTAGTCGAAGTAAATGGCTGCATCATCCGAAATTACATGCCCGCCTGCTAAACCGTTCACCGCATTCAACGCAAAGCGCACATGTCCGTGGCTGTTCGGCTCATCGTTGGTGCTGTCGGGCAGCATGATGTTCGAGAACTTAAAGTTCAGTTTGCTGCCTTCGGTAGTAATAATGCAAGGGTGGCTCGAACCGAGGAATTCAAAGGTACTGAAGTCGAGGTCGGAAGAAATTAAATCTTCCACTACCACATTCACGGCAGGCATGTTGCCGGTGTTTTGGAAGTTCACCACGTATTCAATGCGTTGGTTAGGTTCAATGCTTGACACCAACTGGAACTGCGGATTATCGTAATTTGTTACATAAGCCAACTTGTTGTTTGGATCCCAACTGGCGGTAACAGCTTGGTGAATGGTATCCACATTGTTGTTCAGGTTTACATCGTTGCAGTTTACATCGGGGTTAATGTTAGCCAATGTAAATACGAACTGACCGATGTTAAGCGGAGGATTGGCATTGAAGTGAATCCAGTAATGCAGTGTTTGCCCGGGCAACAAATTGTTTACATTGAAACTAACCGTGTGGGTAGATGCATTGTGCGAAGTTTGTACCGGATTGGCGTAGTTGAACGTAAGCACAGGGTCGTAGAAGAAATTAGCCGTGCCGCTGGCAATGCTGGTGCCTATATTGCTTACGTGCATACTGTACCAGGCTGGGAAACCCGGAGTAATGGTGGTATGCGGAGTAATTTCAATTTTCAGATTGCAAATACCCGGCTGGCAATACACGGCAAAGTTTTGGTTCGGATAATTTTGACCAGTTGCAGTAGTAAGTGTTATGCTTTGAGGAGTAATGGCGCATGAAGCAATTGAGTTCGTGGTAATTATGGTGATAGTATAAGTACCCGCTGGCAGTGTTTTGCAATACTCGCCATTGCTGTTGGTATAAGCATGGAAAGTGGCTCCGGTGGATGATGTAATCACCACATGCACTCCCTGTATGCCGCTTTCGGTGTTTTGGTCTTGCACGCCATTATTGTTGGCATCGAAGAACACTTTACCGCATATAGTAACAGAGTTATTCTGCACACCAAAATTAAAGCCGCAGTGCGAGCCTCCACCCGTAATAGCTATCGAAGGGTAGTAACCGCAGTTATTCAACACACCGCTGGTGTTAGGAGTTATGGGAAGTGTAAAGGTGTATCCGGCAGGTGCACAATACCAAATACTGTAAGTGCCGGCAGGAACCACAATCAGGTAATGTCCGTTTGAATCGGCATACGCCAGATGGCTTCCCACGTGAATCTCTGCACCGGGTATTCCCTGCTCACCGGGGTCTAAGGCTCCATTGCCGTTGGCATCAATAAATGCTACCCCGCAAACTGTATCGGTTGCCTGATTTTGTACCACATGGCAGGCAGAGGCAGTGCAGTTGGCACCATCGGTTACCGTTACGCAATAGCTAATTCCCGAGGTGTTGGTTAAGGTAATAATTTGTGTAGTGGCTCCAGTACTCCACAAGTAAGTATAAGCGCCTGTTCCTCCGCTTGGGAGTGCTTTCAGTTGCCATCCGGCAGTAGGTGGCGATGACTGCATTTGCTGAATGGTTACCGACAGGTTGCATCCGCTGCCACCGATAGTAATAGTATCGCAATAGGTAGAAGTGCAACCGGTAGTGGTTGCCATAGTTAAGCACACTACAAAACTGCCCAAGCTGTTGTAAACATGAACCGGGTTAACTTGTGATGAGCCCGAACCATCGCCAAAACTCCACGAATAAGTAGAATTGGCAATAGTGGTTGGTGTGGACTGATTGGTAAAATGAACTTCACCGTTAGGGGTAGATGTCCAAGTAAAGTAAGCCTGACAGTTATTGCCGCTGCCCGGAATAACAATGGTTTGGCAGAACGTGTCTATACAAGTAGTGCCCGGAATGGTCACTTTCAAACAAGCGATATAAGTGGTAGCGTTCGGATTAACCGGATACTGATGCGAAGTTTGATGAGTGTTGGTAGTGGCATCGGTTCCGTCACCAAAAATCCAATGGTAAACAGCGCCTGTAGGGTTTTGATTGCCGAGGAAATACACTAATCCCGGGGTAGCCGTTGTAGTTGTTTGGAACCCGGCATTCAAGTTAACGGTGCACGGATTTGTTGGTATAATGGTTATGCTTTTGCAGGTTGAATCGCAGAACACTCCGTTGGGATTATAGATATATAAACACAACTGATAAACTCCTGCAGCCAAATTCGACCAACTATATTGATGATTAGTAGGAGCCGTTGTAGTGCTGGTACCATTTAACCACCACTGAAACTTTGTGCCGGTAGGGTAGTTATTGCCTGCGTTAACGGTTAGGTTGTTACCACTAATGGTTTCGGTAAAAGTTGCCTGAGCGCCACTGCATGGTCCCGAACCGGGAATGTAAACCACCATACAGGTATCATCACAGGGTGCGGTAACATTTGCCGAAAATACTTTCAAACAAAAAGTATGGTTGCCTGCAGCTATGCCCGTGTAAGTATAGGAAGTATTCGGACTAACAGTAGAGATAGCTGAACCATCCATAAACCACTGGTACTGCGTAGTGCTCACTACACCTGTTGAATTACTGGTAAGTACAATTCCGCCTACGGTGGTTTGCGTGGTAAACGATGCATGAACACCGGAACAAGGTGTTGAAGTTATACCGGTAGTAATACATTGCGTAGCGCTGCATCCGTTGGCATCGGTAGCTGTAAAACAGGCATTGTAGTTTCCGGGTTGCGCGTATTGCACAGTGGTAACAGCCGTTGTAGAAGTAGAAGGATTCCCTCCCTGAAAAGTCCAACTATATGTCAGCGGAGGGTAGTTGGATGTGGCAGTGCCGGTATAAACTACTACACCGCTGCCTTGCACTTGCGAGGAAGCGTTTACCGAAACCATATTATTGCAATTGGTGTAGGTATGGCAAATTGTATCGGTGCAGTAAATAGTACTGCCTTGCAGTTGTGCGGTTACATACAAGCACACATTAAAAATACCGGGGCTGGTAAAAACATGCGAAGGGCTTTGCAGATTAGAAAAAGTGCCATCGCCAAAATCCCAATAGTACGAAGTAGCCGCCCATCCGGCTCCATACACTGTAGTGTTGGTAAACACAGGAACATTGTTCGGGTTAGTGCTCACCGTAAAGTTGGCATCCACCCCGCACAAAATTTGTGCTTTGGCTTGCCATGTGCAACAAGTGGCAACAAGAGCAAGCAGCAGGAGTTTAAACGTTTTCATGGTGTTGTTTTTTTAGTTACGAATTTGGTTTGCGTTTCGTTTGCTTTTAATGACACATCAAATATACGTTGGCGTTGGCAGCATGACGGTTTTATCTTTATAAATTCTTACCCGCCCAATGTTTCGACAGGTATGCCAGCTTTGGGCGCCAGCCAACTGCGGTACCGGAGTATTTCTCCGTCTTCCACCGAAGGTTTTACTGAAGCAGAAACAAACTTTTTTACTCCTATTAACAGCTTCGCGTTGCTCTGCAAGTCGCCCACAGCACATAATTTCGGTATCAGATTCAGCACAAATACTTCCCGCTTGAAATCTTCCGCATCCAGCACTTCCTTGAACTCTTTTTTTACCTGTTCAACACGCTTTACAGTGGTTTCGGGGTCGCCTGATTCGCAGTGCATAATACACTCTGCCACCGCAATTTTCAGTTTAAACGACTTATCGGCTTTCTTGTAATAGTCGTTCATGTTCAGCTTTATCAGGTTGCGGATCGCTTCGTTGGTTTTGCGTTGGAAGAACAGCAGGTTGGCTTTGTTGAGGTAAATAAAAAACTCATAGTAGGCATTTTTCTTCCCTTTCATTTCCTTCTCCAGTTCATCTAAGGCTTTCAAACCGCGGTTAATATCAATTTGTGCATAGTTGATGATAAGGGCATTGTAATAAAAGAAAAGATACTTATCGTACAGCATGTTGTTGAAGGCGCTCAATTCTTCACCAAGCGTTTCGGCATAGTCCAGGCTTTCGCGGAATTTCCTGTTTTTGAAAAGTGCGTTGATGATATACACCAGCATTTGCAGTTTAGTTTCGTGGTTAGTCTTATCGAACCAGTGTTCTTCCACAAAACGATTGTAAGTGCTCAGCATATACTTTTCCAATTCCGTAAAGTTGTGGTTCTGTATAAGCACCTGGCTAACCGCACGGAACACACGGGTTTGAAAACTCTTACTGCGTTTAATCGAATCATCGTTTGCAAATTCCTTAATCGTGTTATCTAAAAGTTTCAACAAGCCTACATCGCGCTTGCCGTAGTTCTGCGAAAGTTTAAGGCGATACGTAACTGCCGCCAGTACCTGATCTGTTTCGCGAATTTGATTCAACTTAACAGCGTTCTGCCTTCGTTTCTCAATATAGGTTTCCGGATTTATTTCGGGCAGGTCGGCTGCAAGGCGAACAAAGTTAGCGTAGATGATATCGAGCATTTCAAAGTTCTCGGTTAGCGAGGCCCTCTTCTCCGCCTTCTTTAAATAATATAAAGCCAACTGTGGCTGATTACGTGAAATGAAAATGTTGTAAAGGCTCAGATACAAAAACAAGTTATTGGTTTCCTGCTTATCGAAATGTAATAGCGTTAAATGGCAACCTAAATCTTCCTGTAAGCGGTGTTTAAGCCGGTAGAAAGAATTTTTATCATCGGCACCATACAGTTTTCTGAAAATATAGTTCTCATCGTACCGCTCTTCCGATTTTCGGATGTAATCAAACAACTGCACATCTTTTCTTTCATCGGAGGCATTTGTGCTGTTGAGCCACAATTTGAAATTGCGAACTTCTTCTTTATTCATCACCCTAACTATGGTGTTGAGAATATCCATAAAAATTATTTTGAACAGGTAAGAATCAAAGATAAAACATTCCGCCTGTTGCAACTAAGTTTATAGTTTAGAGGTCAAGGAAAGCATGAAACGACATTTACATCTCCGCATACTTTGTTTATTAGCAGTTGCAGCCGCCTGTACCCCCCTTAAAGCTGTTGACCCCGGGCTGGCACTTACCCGCATAAATTTTACTATTCAAAATGATACTGCGGTTAACCTCGGCTATACAATTACCATCAATGCTCAGCTTACAAATACCGATACAGCAGTTTTTTCGGGTCAGTTAGATTTTGGCTTACGCAACAGCACGCAAATACTTACACAAGCAGGCATATTCAAAAAGCCGCCCTACAGCAACAACACAATTATTCTAAACCCTGGCGAAACGGTACCTGCTATTTTCAGCGTAAAAATTGATGACCAGTATTTTGCACCGGGACCCGATGTTGTAGTGGTTTGGCCTATATCCACCAAACCTGTAACCGACTCTATTTTAATTGAATTGAACATCGCCTCTCCTACTGCCATTTATAATGAACCAGAAGTCAAGTTCGATTACTTTGTTTATTCCGATAAAATTGTGCTGCATAACCTACCTGCCCATATAATGGTTAAACAGGTAAGAATTTACAACTTGTTTGGGCAGTTAGTAGATGGGGCTGCCCCCGGCTTTGCCAACGAAATTCCTATCGGCAATATTCCCAAAGGCATTTACTTCTGCGAAATGCTCATGGCTGACCGCAGCCGTAAGGTGATTAAGTTTTTGAAGTAGCTGTAAGCCCCCACTTCAAATGCATTTTGTATAAAAGAAACATCACCCTGTCAACTCCCGTATACACTTATCGAAGGAAAAATATTGGAATGTCCCTATTTACTTATTTGGCAAGGTTGTTGAGTCAAAACCGCTAAAATTATATGTGTTACTTATTAGCGGTAAAGGTTGACACTTTAGCTAATTGAGTATAAATTAGACACGGTTTCATTTACCCAAAAGTTCACCATGAAAAAAATCTCTACGCTTTATCTGCTGCTCATTTTAGCAGGAGTTGCATTAGGACAAGCCACTACATTTAACTACACAGGTGGCATGCAAACTTACACCGTACCTTCGGGTGTTACTTCGGTAATTATTGAAACATGGGGGGCGCAGGGAGGCGACTCGTATTGGTATGTGGGCGGATATGGCGCACGAATGAAAGGAACATTTTCCGTAACTCCCGGACAAGTATTAAAAGTAATGGTAGGTGGAAAGGGTGGAACCGGTTACCAAGGTGGTGGAGGCGGTGGAACATTTGTTACCGATAACTCAAATAACCCGTTATGTATTGCCGGTGGTGGTGGTGGTGGTGCATACTCAGGTTATGGCTATAATCCTTCCTATGCCAACGGAACTACAAGTACATCAGGTCAAATTGGACAATGTGGGGCTTGTGGAGGTACTACATCTGGGGCAGGCGGAGCGGGTCCAAATGGTGGAGGTACCGATTATAATTATGGTAACTCGGGAGCAGGAGGAGGAGGATTAACAGGTAATGGTGCCAATGCGGTGGATTATTACGGCTATGCTGTAGCTCAAGGAGGAAAATCATTCGTAAATGGTGGGGCAGGGGGGGCGGCCGCAACTAATGGAACTACAGTTGGCTCTGGTGGCTATGGTGGTGGTGGTGGTGGTGATTGGAACTACTGGACTGGCGCTGGTGGTGGTGGTGGTTATGGCGGTGGCGGTGGCGGTACCTATTATGGCTATGGTGGTGGCGGTGGTTCATATAATGGTGGCTCCAATCAAGATAACGCAAGCGGGGTACGAAGTGGCAACGGACAAGCGGTAATAACTCCATTGGTAAACACCTTCTGTACTTGGAGCGGGCCTTCTAATCAGCAAAGTTGTTGTAGCGGTTTAGGTACCCCACCTTGTGGCAGTACAGGGCAAGTGAATAACATTGGCTCCGGAACATACACTTACTTAAGTCTTACCGCTGGTAAAAGCTATACATTTAGCACCTGCGGCTCGCCTTTCGGAACCGATTTATCGCTGTGGTATTACACCGGCTCGGGTAATGCTATGGGCAACAATGGTGGTTGGGCGCCTCAGAAATGGAATGGCAGCAACGGCCCCGATTGCTCGGGCAACAACGGCTCATTTACTTACGATGCCCCGTACACTAGCGGTAACTATATTTTAATACTTAACAGAACCGGATGCGGACAACATGACTTTACAGGAGTTTCGGCAACACTTAAATACCGCGAAAACGGAAACCCTACATTAACTGCAACACCCAGTTCAACTTGCAGTGGTTCGTGCAACGGCTCGGTAAGTTTATCAATGGGAGGCGGTTGCCAAACACACACTATGACCACAGGAACATTCGAACAGTTCAATACGCCAAGTGTTGCGCTAAACGGGTATAATGGAATGTGGACCTACAGCGGTGCAGGTACGGCTGCTACCGATGGTTCAGGACAGGCATATTTTTATAACGGCAACCAACAAAGTTGGAGCAATGCCTATTATACAAACCAAACAGTTGCCCGCTCGGAGGGTTTAATTACACAAGGAAGGTTTTATAATACAGGAACCTACTCCATGGTGGGCTGGCACAATAGTGGTACGGGCACTTCTTATACGGATTTGGTATATGCTTTATACCCAGCGGCTGATGGAAGACTATACATTTACGAAGATGGCAACTATAGGGGCGATTTCACAAACGATGCTTTGCCCTTTGTTGGAGGCTCAAACTTTCTCAACCGTTGGATTGAGTACAAAATTGTTTTAAAAGCATCAGGCGGTGCTACCTACTACATCCGTAATTGGACGGGCAATATGAACGACCCATGGTTTTTAGTGTACCATACCAACTATAGTACTGCAACTAACTTGCGTGCGGGCGTAGCCAATTACTATTACAACAACCAGTATTTCTATATTGATGATATGTTTATGGGCGGAGGTACACAATATCCGCCTACATCGGGCTTATGTGCAGGTTCATATACGTACGCAGCACAAGACCAATACGGAAATTTAGCCCGTGCATCGGCTACTGTATCAGCACTTTCAACAGCTAATAATCCCGGAGCAATTTCGCTTTCAGCCTCCAGTGTTTGTGCCGGCACAGCAGTAACAATTAATAATGTAACAGCAGCTACTACAGGTTCGCCCGCTTCCTCAGGACCTAACTATTACTATTATTGGAACGATGGTTCAGGATGGAGAATGTATCACGGACCTACTACAAGCTTAACCAGTACACTGCCTTCGAATGTAACCAACACCCCGGGCACATACACTATTGCCCGAAACTCTGAATTTGGCTGTGCCAGTCAAACGTCAGCACCTTACTTAACTTTAACGGTAACAGGAAACCCAACTTTAACCGCTACCCCCACTGCAGGCTGTGGCACAAGTTCGGTTAGCTTGGGAATCTCAGCCAGTGGTTGCAGCCCCACATTAAATACAGGGCATTACGATATGTTCACAACAAATCCGGGAGCAGTAAACTCTTCTTTATATACCCGATCCGGTGCAGGTGTAGGAGAGGTAGATGAAAGTGGTCAGTTACGTTTTTACGGAAATGATTCATGGGCACAGGGTTTCTTTACAAATGGTACTGTAAGCAGGGTGGCAGGTCGTACTTTCCAAGGAAGATGGTACAACACCGGCTCTTATAGCATGATTGGTTGGCACGATGGCGGTACTGGAGTTTCATACACTGATCTCGTGTATGCACTCTATCCGTACAATTCGGGAGGTTTACAGATTTACGAAGACGGAAATTATGTTGGTGATTTTACCTCACAAGCAAGTGGAATTATCGGACTTAATAAATGGATAGAATTCAAAATTGTTTTACGGACAGCAGGAGCAGAATATTATATCAGAAATTACAATGCCGGAGAAAACTGGCGGCATATATATACTTCTAGCTATTCTTCCGAAAGTAACTTACGCGCAGGTCTTGCCAACTATTCGTCCTGCTGTTGGTTTTATACCGATGACTGGTTTGTGGGCGGGTTGGCACAATATCCGGCTACTACCGGATTGTACGCAGGCACTTATTACTATGGAGGGCAAGATGCCGTAGGGAACGTAGCCACTACAAGTGTGAACGTTTCGGTTAACCGCCCTTCGGTTGCATTAAGCACAACAGTAACCCCGGCAGGAGTATGCAGTGGAGGAAGTTCAACCTTAGCGGTTAATACCGCAGTAGCTACAGGTGGTTTGCTGAACTACACCACTTGGGCTGTGGGAACGGGAAGCGCAACCGGATTCGGACAAAATGGTTTAACAGCAGAAAACCAACGAATAAACGGAACCGGCCCATGGGGAAATAGTGCGGTAATTTGGGAAACAAAACCCTCAGGTGACGGCAATGCTGATGGTGGTTGGAATACATCACAATTTTCGGTTGATGAAACAAAAATGTATCGTTTTTCAGTATGGGTAAAGCGCACCACTACAGCAACCAGTAATAATGGTAACTTTTACATGGGGGTGTACGGTTTCAACAGCGGTGGAACCAATATCGGAACTGAAAACTTAAGTGACGGTGCTACTAATACAAATCCTTATTGGGATTGTCCTAATACTGCATCTTTACCTTACAACGAGTGGATTTTAGTGGTAGGACATGTTTATCCAAAAGGAAGCACATACACAGGAAAGCATCCTAACACAGGTCGATGGAACTTGAATGGAGTAAACATAGCCGCCACAGGATGTAACATTGGCACCGGAGATGTGCGCTGGAAATCAGGCACTGTTACAGCTTTACACCGAACTTACCATTATTATTCTCCGAATACCGCTTCTAACCTCCAATTTCTCTACCCACGCGTTGATGTGATTGATGGTTCAGAACCCAGTTTACAAGATTTGATAAACGGTTTTGATGTAAATGGCGGACTTGGCACAGGAGCAACATGGCAGTGGAATGCCGGTAGTTGCGGAGGAAGTTCAGCCGGAACCGGTGTTTCTGTGAGTGTCGCTCCTACAAGTACTACCAACTATTTTGTAAGAGCCGTAGGCACTTGCAATACATCTTCTTGCAAGGAAGCAACCGTAACCGTAAATCCGCTACCCACAACACCCACTATTACAGCAGGCGGGCCAACTACTTTCTGTAATGGTGGTTCGGTGCAGTTAACTGCATCAAGCAGTTTGGCGGGCAATGCCCTTTCTTTTAATGGCACACAGGGTATAAACTTGGGGAATCCGCCTAAGTTGCGAATTGCCGGAAACATGACAATTGAAATGTGGTTATATCCCACTGATTTCAGTCAGAGAAGAAACCCTTACAATAAAGCTTATGCCGGAGAAGGAACCATTACACAGGAAACAAACGGAACGCTCAACTTTTATCAGGGCTCTTTAGGGGCAGATGGTGGCACGGGTGCATGCTCCTCAGGAAATTACGAAGGGTTTAATTCAAGTACGGCTTTAACAATCAATCAATGGAATCATATTGCCCTTGTTAGAGATATGGCGGCTGGTCAGTTGCGTTGGTATATCAACGGTAATTTAACTAATACGGTAACATTCTGCCAAACACCTGTTGCCGGGAACAATCCGGTTATAATTGGAGCCGGTTACACTTCTTACCCTTACATAGGGCAAATTGATGAAGTTAGAATTTGGAATGTGGCGCGTACAACAGCCGAAGTGCAGAACAATAGATTTACAACCGTAGCTCCCGGTTCTACGGGCTTGGCCGGTTACTACAGGTTTGACGAAACATCAGGGTCATCTGTTTTCGATGCATCAGGCAACAGCGTTACAGGAACATTAGGAGCCTCACCTACCAGAGTAACTTCAACGGCACCACTTACTCCAACTTATACATGGTCACCGGCTACAGGTCTTAACACTACAACAGGTAATGTGGTAACAGCAAGTCCTACCTCTACACAAACTTATACTGTATCGGCAGCCTCTCCGCATGGTTGTGGTAATTCTACCAGTACACAGACAGTAACCGTAACCCCCACCAATACCATAACACTTACTTCT
>JAHCHW010000012.1 GCA_026129525.1 Chitinophagales bacterium
AGCCGGCAGCTACACCGCCATCGTAAGCAGCGGCAACGAGGTGTACAGCAAAAAACTCATTGTGGTGAAGTAGGGAATACAATCAAAACAACAAAACAAAAGGCGGAGGGAATCTTCCGCCTTTTGTTTTGTTTGAGGGAACGGAGATAGCAAATAGATATTAAAAGGAAGCTACTCTCTGAAAAAACTTATTCATACCTAAACTCCCCATAAGGCGAGTTCAATACTACCTCGCTCTTCTCAGCCGCCTCCACGTGCCCTATTACCTGCGCGGCAATACCGAACGATTTTGCGACATCAATTATGAGGGAGGCATACTTTTCTTCTACATATACTTCCATGCGGGTGCCACAGTTTAGCACTTTGAACATTTCCTGCCATGATGTGCCCGATTCTTTTTGGACGAGTTGAAATAGCGGAGGCACCGGCAGCAGATTGTTTTTTACAATGCGGAGATTTTCGATATAGTGCAGCACTTTGGTATGCGCGCCACCGGTGCAGTTAATTAAACCATGCACCTGCCCGGGAATTTCTTCCAAAACTGTTTTCAAAACAGGAACAAAAGTGCGCGTAGGCGAAAGCAGCGCTTTGCCTATGTTGAGCGGAGTTCCTTCCAGTGAATCGGTGAGCAGTTTGCTGCCGCTGTAAACTAAGGCGGCATCAATAGAAGCATCAAATGTTTCAGGATACTTTTCGGCATAATACTTTGCAAGCACATCGTGGCGGGCGCTGGTGAGTCCGTTGCTGCTAATGCCGCTGTTGTATTCCTCTTCGTAGGTTGCCCTTCCGTACGAAGCCAAGCCTACAATGGCATCACCGGGCTTTATGTTTTGGGTAAGGACGAGATTTCCCTTCTTTAAACGAACAGTCATTGTAGCATCTACCGTGGTAGTTCGCACACAATCGCCAAGGTCGGCCGTTTCGCCTCCCATCAGTTGAATGTGCACACCAAAATCGTTCATGCGTTCAATAAATTCTTTGCTGCCTTTAATTACTTCGGCAATTACTTCACCACTTATCAAGTGCTTGTTGCGGTTAATGATGGAGGTGTATAAAAACTTATCGGCTGCGCCAATACAAACAAGGTCATCCAGATTCATCACCATGGCATCAACCGCAATGCCTTTCCATACGCTGATGTCGCCCGTTTCTTTCCAATACAAATAGGCGAGAATAGATTTAGTGCCACTGCCATCGCTGCTCATTACATTGCAGTAGTTTTCATCACCTCCTAAGTAATCAGGATAAATTTTGCAGAATGCTTTTGGGTAAAGTCCGTGGTAAAGGTTTTTTACTGCGGCATGCACTTCTTCTTTTCCGGCTGAAACGCCCCGTTGCAGATATTTATCTTCCGCCATTCGCTTACACTAATTTATAGCCCACCGCAGCGGCTACTTGTGCTAACGACACATGTAGTTTGCGGAATTCATCAAAGTTTAATTGTTGTTCGGCATCGCTCTTCGCCACTTTCGGGTTGGGGTGCGATTCAATCAGCAAACCGTCAACACCCATTGCCACACAAGCGCGTGCCAAATCGGGCACCCCGTACGCGTAACCTATAGCATGGCTGGGGTCAAGAATAACCGGCAGGTTAGTGCTTTCTTTTAACCATGCCACGCCACATAAATCGAGGGTAAAACGCGTTTTGGTTTCGAAGGTGCGAATACCGCGCTCACAGAGCATTACATTCGGGTTGCCACCGCTTAAAATGAACTCAGCCGCCTGAACAAATTCCTGCAAAGTAGTTCCGAAGCCGCGCTTAAGCAGCACAGGCTTGTTTGTTTTTCCGCATTTGCGAAGTATGCCGTGGTCGTACATACTTTTAGCGCCTATCTGAATAATATCGGCATATTCAATCACCTCATCGGCATGGGTGCTGTCGCGCACTTCGGTAATTATTTTCAGTCCGTATTTCGCACGCATTTTGTCGAGCAGTTTCAAGCCGTCTAAACCTAAACCCTGAAAAGTATATGGCGAAGTGCGCGGCTTGTAAGCCCCTGCCCGCAATACTTTTACTCCCAACTCTACACACAGTTGTGCGGCTGCGTCAATCTGCTCCTCGCTTTCCACCGAGCAGGGACCGGTAATCACAATCGTATAATTTGTATTGCCACCTATAGACAAATTTTCGGCAATAGTAATAGTGCGCTTATGCGAAATGTATTGCTTGCCGGCTAACTGAATATCGCTGTCGGTAATTACAATTCTCTCAGCAACTTCTTTCAAGTCATCATCGGCCTGCTTCAGTTTTGAAGAAGTAACCAGCACCTGCTTTCCGTTTTCGAAAAGCACCGACTTATACTTTTGCGCCAGCGCGTCCGCCTGTTGCGGAGTAACAGTTTTTTTCAGTTCAATAATCATTTATACTCGGGTAAGATTGTTCAGTAATACAGCGCCTTTCAGTTTTTTCTGTGCGTCCACCACGGGTAAAAATAGCACAATAAAACTGAGGTTGTTGAGCAGGCGAAGCATATCTGCCAGCGTAGCGCTTTCGCTAATGCCAACCGGGTTGCGGTTAATAATATTTTCGGAACTCACTTCGTTCAGGTTATCCAAATGTTTGAGCAAACCTCTGCGAATATCGGCATTGGTAACTACGCCTGTCAGTTTTCCGCGGCTGTCGGTAATCATTGCAAAGCCTTGTCCGTATTTTTCAATTTGCTGCAAAATATTTTTAAACGATGTCTCGCTTTCGGTAACAACAGGCAAATGCGCGGCAGGAATGAAGAAGTCGGAAATGTGGTAATGCACTCCGTTGCCATTGGGTGTTTTATGAAAACTCAACACCCCTGCGCCTAGCGAAGTATGGTTCATTAAATAGCTGCCCGAAACAATTACGTGCACACCAAGCAAGCGAAGAATAAAAGCGATACTGTCGTTTATTCCACCATCTACATGTATGCGGGTATGCGGGTAGCGATATTTGAAATCAATTATTTTTTGAAAGTTGATGCGGTTGAATGTGCCACCGCTTTGCCCGGGCACGGTTGCCATCATGAGTGCAAACGAGTAATTGTCCTCCGCTTTCTTGAATGCATTGGTGGCTGTTTCGGAAGCAAAAGCCAAGCCGTATTGCGTAGCACGCTTTTGCGGCAACTTAGGCACGCGGTTCATGTTTTCGTATTGCAGGCAGGCGTATTCAATTTTCAGTTCCTCTATTTTCGAAAAATATTTTTCAGGCTCAGAGGAAATAACATGGAGGTCAATAGGCGTAGAAGAAATTTTTCGAATGCGCTTAATGTCGTCAAACACGCTTTCATCATCGGCACAGTCAATATGCAGCATGTCAATTTCGTGAGCGTCTAACTCGCGCACTAATTCTTCGAGGCTTTTTTCTTTACTGTAAGAATATAAGGATGCCGAAATCTTCATTATTGCTCTACTCTAATTCATATTGCAGGCGCAGCAGATTGCTGTACAAGCCGTTTTCCATTTCCGAAAGTTCGCTGTGCGTACCAAACTCTACAATTTTTCCTTTGTTAATCACCAATATTAAATCGGCTTCGCGAATGGTGCTTAAACGGTGAGCAATAATAAATGTTGTACGGTTTTTCATTAGTTCATTCAACGCATCTTTCACCAATTTTTCGCTTTCACTGTCAAGCGCGGAAGTTGCCTCATCTAAAATGAGAATTTTGGGATTGCGAAGAATAGCGCGGGCTATGGCAATGCGCTGTTTTTGCCCGCCCGAAAGTTTTACTCCCCTCTCCCCTACTACGGTGTCAAATTTTTCGGGGAAAGTATTGATAAAATCAAAGGCATTGGCTTTGCGGGCTGCATTCATTATTTCTTCTTCGGTGGCATTGGTTTTTCCGTATGCAATGTTTTCGCGGATAGTGCCTCCAAACAAAATAGTATCCTGCGGAACGGTGCCGAAATTTTTCCGCAGCGCAGTAATGTTGTACTCGCGGATGCTTTTACCGTCAATCAAAATATCGCCACTGCTGAAAGGATACAAACCACTCAATAGTTTTATAATGGTTGACTTACCCGAGCCGCTGGGACCTACCAATGCAATTTTCCGTCCTGCATCTACCGAAAAAGAAAGTCCGGTAAAGAGTTCGGTATCGGGGCGCGAAGGATATGCAAAGTGCACATCGCGAAATTCCACATTACCTTTTATGGTTACCGATTGCTGTTCATCGGCTGTTTTAGTTTCGCTTTTCTCTCCTAAAATTTCGTTAATGCGCTCCGATGCGCCAATTGTTTTTTGCAACACCGAATAGCTTTCGCTTAAGCCAGCCAACGAACTTCCTATAAAAATGGTGAGCAGAAAAAACTTGATGAGGTCGCCCATGCTCATGTTGCTGCTGGCTACTTCATTTAAACCGGCATATACCAAACCTACAATGGCACCGAACATCACAAAAATGATGAACGACACAAACCCTGCGCGATACTTAGCCGCTGTCATGCCTATGTTGGCCACATTGAGGTTAATACCGGCATACCTGCGGGTTTCGTAAGCCTCGTTGGTAAACGCCTTTACCACATCAGCCGCCTGAAAAGTTTCTTCTACAATAGTGTTCGATTCCGCCAACTCATCCTGCGCTTTGCGCGAAATTTTCCGGATAAACCGCCCGAACAACACCGCACTTACAATCAGCAAAGGCATAATGCCGAGGATAATGAGCGTAAGCTTAACCGATACCGTAAGCAGAATAGGAATGCACACTAACGGCAGCACCAGCTGCCTTACAAAAAATGCGAGTTGGTTACTGAGCGCATCCTGCAACTGCGATACATCGGACGAAATACGCGAAGTGAGATTGCCCACGCGGTTCTCTTCGAAAAAGTAAATAGGCAGGGTAATTATTTTCTCGTACAGTTCTCTGCGTATAGCTGCCATGGCGTGTTGGCTTACATACTCGAACAGGTAAATGCGAAAGAAGGAAAGCACTGCCTGTATAAGCAGAATGGCTCCGAGCAAGAAACCGATTTCTTTCAGCTTTTCGGGGTGAATTTGCTCTTTGTAACTCTGCACCAAGCCGGTTATTTGTGTCAACTTAAGTGTTGCCTCGGCATCGGAATTAAGCACCTGTGCTGTTTTGTCAATTACATCTTTGGCAGGAATAGCCGCATCAATCAAATTGCCGAAACCGCCCGGAATAAACGACACCACCCCGGTAGAAATAACCAGGCAAATCATGCCTACGGTAAACTGCCACTTGTAGGGAAGGATAAAACGGTAAATACGCAGCGCGTCCACCATTTGCTGCCGCGAAAAAAACCTGCGCTTTGCCTGTTCGCTTTTCATATCTGTTTAAACCGGGTGCAATGTTAGCATAAGTCGGGGGAAGCGGAGTTAAATTGTTTGGGGTGAACCGGTAAAAACAAAGAAGGTCGCCCTTGCGGACGACCAACTTTGAACCTATGAAAACACTAATAGTTAGTGATTACTTTACTTTATCAACCACTGCTTTAAAAGCAGCCGGGTTGTTTAGCGCTAAATCTGCCAAAACTTTACGGTTCAACTCAATGTTAGCGGAAGCTAATTTAGAAATGAATCTTGAATAAGTCAAGCCGTGTTCGCGAACGGCTGCGTTTATACGGGTAATCCAAAGGTTGCGAAAATCTCTCTTTTTAAGTTTGCGCCCTACATAAGCGTATAACCCGGCTTTTTCAACGGCATTTTTAGCTACAGTGTAAACATTGCTGCGGCTCAAGAAATAGCCTTTAGCCTGTTTTAAGATTTTCTTTCTTCTTGCTCTGGACGCTACTGCGTTAACTGAACGTGGCATTTCGTGTTAATTTTTACTGTTTACAAATCCGGGAAAACGATTACGCCATGCGAAGCATCAACTTCACTCTTGGCTCATCACTTTTATGAACTACGGCTGACTTTGCCAGTTCTTCTTTTCTTTTCTTACTCTTACGACCCAGCAGGTGGCGCTTAAATGCTTTAGCGCGCTTTATTTTACCCGATCCGGTTACTTTGAATCGCTTCTTGGCACCGGAATTTGTCTTTTGCTTTGGCATAACTGCTTTAAAATTTGGGACGGCAAATATAGAGATAGTTTCTACAAAACCAAACGGCATAAAAAGTTAACAGTGAAGCCGATGCAGCCTGCCTTTACAGGTCGTCTCTAACAGCACTGAAACGGAATTTCCCCCCGCAGAACCTCTCGAAGAGGACTCTGCGCGAGTGAAACTATCATTGTTTTACCAGTTTTTTTACCACGCGCTGTTGCCCGGTTTGGACGGTAACAAAGTAAAGCCCTGCGGGTAAATGAGTGATTGGAATGGTAGTGTTGGCTGAACTTAGTAGCTCTGTTTGTAGTATGCTGCCGCTTATGTTGGTTATGGTGAATACGGCAGTGTGCATTAGCTCCGGCAGGGTAATGGTGAGGTGGGTGGTGGCGGGGTTGGGGGAAAGAGATAAAGCTTCTTCTTTTAACCGCTTAACGTTGTTAATGCCGCTCACCGTAAAGTTTAAAAAAGCTGAATCATAGTAAGGGTTAGTTAAACAAGGTTCAACAGAATCCAATTCCCATGAATCAAGGAACTTTAAAAGATACCGGATAGTATAACTGCCTTGCGCTAACTTACCAAGTGCGAAAGTGTCATTTACACGATCAACCATAGGAAAAGAGCCGCTATTCCAACAAGAAAAAATACTAATAATAGAGTGAAATTTCACTATGCGTCTGTCGTAAAACGAAGATATATTAGGATGACTCTTGTATGCGATAAAAGAAATAGAGTCATTTTCGTTGTGATTCGCAGGTATTACTTTCATACTATCAACAAAAAGAGGACTGGATTGTGCTAAACAAAAAATGGATTTCCCACCTTTGCACGGACAGAATTCATAAGGGTATAAGGGTTTGAGCAAAGGAATTAGAAAAGAGCAGCGATAAACAGCCTATGAGGAGAAGTTTAAAAGTTTGCATAGGTTGTTGGTTTATGGTTCAGTAACAAAGAGGTGAGGTTGTTTCCCTCTTTAATAACCAAAGGAATGGAGAGTGGAAACAAAAATCAAGTACCACTTTTTGGCAAAAGTGTCAGATTTTACCCCTGTTTTTGAGGTGTTTTAGACTGCCCTATCGTGCTGTAACTGTTTACCTGTAAGGGTTTCAGCGCATTTCCGGTTTTTTCAAAAAGTGTCAGATTTTGGGGATAAAAAATACTTCGTGAAAGGCAAAAAAATGATGTTTGGGCGTTGGCGTGTGGTTGGACATGGTAAAATGAAGAGATGCAGTTTGTTTTATTAGGCACGAGTAGAGTGGTAATAAGTTGCTAACACGCCTTTATGACACTATTCGTAGCCGCTTCTGGAGACGCATTTTTTCTTTTCGTCAAAAAACATACTTTTGCCGTCCGAAAATTATTGAGTAATGAAAAAAGACATTCATCCGAGCAATTACAGAACCGTAGTGTTTAAAGATATTTCGTTAGATAAAGCATGGTTAGGCAAAAGCACTGCCAATACCAAAGAAACCATTAAGTGGGAAGACGGCAACGAGTATCCGCTTATTAAGTTGGAAATTTCGAACGAATCGCATCCGTTTTTTACCGGCAAAATGAAGTTTGTTGATACCGCAGGACGTATTGATAAATTCAAGAAGAAATACCAGAAGTAAACAAGATTTAAGTTACTGTAAATGCCTTCCGCACGGAGGGCATTTTTATTTCCTGCACTCCATTCGGGCAACTCTTTTACTTTTATTCGTTGTTAGTATATGGATATATACACGCGAAAGTCGAACCTAAAACTTGTGTTACTTGTTACCGGTGTGGTAATTGGCATTGCCACCGTGTGGTACACCAACCGGCTGGCAGCAAAAATAAGCCGCGAAGAGCAATACAATGCCCGGCTTTGGGCAGAGGCTATTGCCCGCAAAGCCAAGTTGGTTCGCTATACCAAAGAGTTGTTTACCAAACTGGCGGCTGATGAGCGTAGAAAGGTGAATGTGTATGCCCAAAGCACCAAGTTTATACTTACCACCGAAGACAATGAACTACTCACTTTCTTTAACGACATTATTACTTCCAATAACGATATCCCCGCCATACTAACCGATGGGAAGGGGAATATTCTCGGCTCACGGAATATTAAACTCCCTGCCGGAGCAACAAAATTTAAGGAGTTGCCTGCCGATATACTAAGCGAGTTTTCGGTGTATGAACCCATTATAGTGGACTACCGTTTCAGCGAGAATTTTATTTACTACAAAGACAGCAACCTGTTTACCAAACTAAAGCAAACCCTGCACGATTTGGTAGAAACTTTCATTAGCGAAGTGGTGGTAAACACGGCATCGGCACCGGTAATACTTACCGATGAGAAACTGAACCTGATTGACTTCGGAAACATTGATTCAACGCTGTTGGCTGATAAAGACAGCTACCTGAAGTTGCTTAAACAAATGCAAAGTTCGCACGAGCCTATTGAAGCTGATTTGGGCGAAGGGGTTAAGCGCTTTATTTATTATGACGACAGCACCACGTTGAAACAACTTCGCATTTTTCCGTTTGTGCAGTTGGGAATTTTTGCCGCTTTTCTGCTCATCTCCTATTTCGCTTTCAGCAATGCGCGCAGAGCCGAACAAAATTTGGTGTGGGTGGGCATGGCAAAAGAAACCGCTCACCAGTTGGGCACGCCTATTTCATCGCTTTCGGGTTGGGTAGAAGTACTGCGCGAAATGGAAGGCATGCAAGGCAACGAAAAAATATTGGATGAATTTGACAGTGATATTCAACGGCTCACTTTAGTGGCTGACCGTTTTTCGAAAATAGGCTCGGTGCCGCAGTTACAGAAAGAAAGTGCACTGGCAACTATTGAAAGAAATGTTAGTTACATGCAAAGGCGTGCCAGCAGTAAAGTTAAAATGACTGTGCACTGCCCGCAGGATATGCAAATAGCCGTCAACACACAGTTGTTTGATTGGGTGCTCGAAAACCTGCTTAAGAACGCGCTTGATGCAATGGATGGCGAAGGAGAAATAAATATTGAATTGAAGTGCGACAACAAACATGTGTTTATAGATGTGCGCGATACCGGCAAAGGAATTCCGAAGGGAAAATTCGATACTATATTTGAGCCGGGTTACTCTACAAAGCGCAGAGGTTGGGGGCTGGGGCTTTCGTTAACCAAGCGTATTGTAGAAGACTACCACAATGGAAAAATTTTTGTAAAAAGCAGCGAAGTAGGCAAGGGAACCACTTTCAGAATAATTCTTCCGAAACCTGCTTAACAAACAATTGTAAAACATAAAGCAATGAAAAAAGCAATTCTATTGGCACTTACCGTGTTGTCAATACTGATAACCACAGCACAGGGCTATTACATGGAATACAAACTTACTTCAGGTGCTGCCGAAGCGAATACGAACGGCACGTTAAAAACCTATGCACAAGATGGCAACACCCGCATGGAAATGAACATGAACGTAGAAGGATTCGGGAAAATGAACGTGGTAAATCTGGTTTTAAAAAGCAGCCCGAACACGGTTTACCTGCTTGATGAAACCGCTAAAACTTACACGCAACTTAGCGGTGCCGATGATGAAGACTGGGCAGATTATCCGCAAAGCGAATATGAAGTAACCGTAGTAGGTAAAGAAAAGGTAAACGGCTACAATGCTACGCATGTGCGGGTAAAGCGCGTTGGCAGCAAAACAGGCGCTTTGGAAATGTGGAACACTACCGAAATTGCCGGCTATGCCGAGTATGCCGGCATTAAAAGCAAATACACCGGCAAGGACAATATGCTTAAAGCCATGCAGGCGAAAGGGGCAGCGGGTTTTCCGGTGCGGGTAAAAGCAGCCGAAAAAAATTACACCATGCAAATGGATTTGGTGAAAGCCGAAAAGCGAAGCAATCCTTCATCGCTGTTTAGTTTAAGCGGTTACACCAAAAGCAGAGGGGTAAACTATGCACCCGGCACAGGCGATATGCAGGAAATGATAAAAAAGATCCAGAACATGACTCCCGAAGAGCAGGAGCAGTGGATTAAGCAAATGCAGCAGCAGTATGCGCCAAAGTAGTTTTGCTTGCATGCCATTGCTTGTTGTTCTTGTTCTGCTTCCTGTTTTTTTGTTTTCGCAAGAGGTTGTTGTTTATCCTTCTCCCCGGCAACTAACTTTTAATGAGCAGCGCTTCCCGCTTGGCAGGCAACTCATTTACGGAAGAGTGCAACAACAACTCAACCAAAAGTTTGATGAACAATTAGGGCAAGAAGGTTATCGGTTGCTGGTAGATTCCACCCATGCTTCACTAACGGCTAACACTTCCGCAGGGCTATACTACGGCTTACAAACAGTTAAGCAACTTACCGTGTTCGATTCGCTGAGTGGGTTCTATTTCATTCGTGGAGCCGAAATAACCGATTACCCTGCGTATGGTTTCAGAGGAATGCACTTAGATGTTTGCCGGCATTTTTTTCCTAAGGAAGTTATCAGACAATACATTGACACCCTTGCCGCTTACCGCATCAATTATTTTCACTGGCACTTAACCGATGACCAGGGCTGGCGGATAGAAATAAAACAATACCCAAAGCTGACAGCAATTGGCGCATGGCGCACGTTGGATAACGGCACCCAATACGGAGGCTACTACACACAGGAAGATGTGCGCGAAATTGTAGCGTATGCACTGGAAAGGCATGTAACCGTTATCCCCGAAATAGAAATGCCCGGACATTCATCGGCTGCCATTGCCGCTTATCCGTGGCTAAGTTGTGCTGCGTCTTCCATTTCTGTTCCTGCCCGTTGGGGAATTTTTAAAAACATTTACTGCCCTACCGACACCGTTTTCCGTTTTCTGCAACATGTGTTGGATGAAGTATGTGCGCTCTTCCCTTCGCCTTACATACATATTGGGGGCGATGAAGTACCCAAACAGGAATGGAAGAAAAACGATGCCGTGAAAGCTTTAATGAAACGCGAACAACTAAGGAACTATGAGCAGGTGCAACATTACTTTATGAAAACCATGGAGGATTATTTACTTGCGAAAGGCAAACGAAGCATAGGCTGGGGCGAGGTAACCCGTGGCGGACTAAGCGACAGTATGCTGGTAATGAGTTGGCGGGGAAAGTTTGCCGGAATTAAAGCGGCAAAAAACGGTAACGAAGTAATTATGGCTCCGCGCTTTTCGTGCTATTTCGATTATCCGCAAACATGGAAAGAAAAGAAACCCGCCTGGTGGATGACAAGGCTTACCGCCAAAAAAGTAGCGAGGTTTAAACCCAACTCACAGTTGCTGAGCAAAATGCAAAACGAAAAAATTATTGGTGCCGAAGCCACCTTGTGGACAGAGTATGTGCCCGATGAAAAACGCCTGTGGCATCAGTTAATGCCACGTCTGAAACACTTTGCCGAAGCAGTTTGGTAAAAATCAGAACCGCGACAACTTTACAAAACGCTTACTTAAAAAATCACTTATAATGTTGTTGAGCAACATTGATTTTTCTTTATGTGGGTAATGCTTAGCTCCGGGAATTATTGCCAGGTAACCCTGCTGCACGCTTTCAAACATTTCGCTGGTATGCGACAGTTTAATAATGTCGTGGTCGCCTGCCACAAACAGGGTGGGTGTTTTAATGGTTTTCAGATTTTCAACAGTAAGGTTAGGCTCGGTGAGCAGCATGGTTTTCATGCGCTCAGTAAAGGGTTTCAGGAGTTTTTCGTTGGGCCAGCCTTTAAAATTGTTCCGCACAAAAGCATATACTTTATCTTCGTCCCAGGCTTTTACTTTATCGAGCACTTCGCGATACACCACATTGGTATCTACTTTATAATTTGCGCCAATAGCTACCATCTTTCGCACCCGTACCGGGTGATTAATGGAAAGATACAAGCCAATAATACCGCCATCGCCAAAGCCTACAATGTAAGCGCTGTCAATTTTTAACTCGTCCATTAAGCCTACCACATCTTCGCTCAGCAATTTGTAATCAATCTTGCGGTCGGTAAAGGTAGAGCGCCCGTGCCCGCGGTTATCCATGGCAATTACTTTGTAGCGTCTGGCAAAGTCCGGTATTTGTTTGCTCCAGTCTTCCATGCACTCCATAGAGCCGTGTAGAAAAATGAGCGGGTCGCCTTTGCCGCTAACTTTGTAGTGAATTTTTACATCGCCAATGGCAGCATATTGGCTGGTGAGGGTATCGAAAGGCGATTGCGCCTGTAAGCCGAATGTTGTTGACAGCAGCAGTAAGAAAAGAAAAAGCGTTCGCATGTGTGTTGGTGTTTTGTGGTGGAAAAGATAAAATGATTATCGGTTAATTTCAAAAGATGCAAACCCCTGCACCGCGCCATCGGTAACCGAAACGGTTTCTACTTCGGCTTTAGCGGGACCATGGTGGCACCACTGCACAAACTTTATCAGTAGCTCTTCATCGGCCTCAGCCTCTATGTAAACAATTCCATCAGGTTGGTTGCAGACAAAGCCTTTTACGCCAAGTAAATCAGCCATTTGTTTGGCGCTGGCGCGGTAATATACTCCTTGTACTTTGCCGCGAACAGTTATGTTGAAGTGTTTCACCATTACATCAAATCTTCACCAACTGTTCATTTTCCTCCACCGCCTTTTCAATCCATTCGAAGGTGGAAAGAATATCGGCTTTGCCGCTGCGAACGGCTACGGTGTGCTCGAAATGTGCCGAGGGTTTGCCGTCCTGCGTGGCAATGGTCCAGTTATCGCGTTTGGTGTAAATATCTTTTTTACCGAGGTTCACCATCGGCTCAATGGCAATAACGCAGTTTTCGGGTAAGCGGGCACCTTGTCCGCGCTTGCCGTAGTTAGGCACCTGCGGGTCTTCGTGAATGGTTTTGCCCACCCCGTGCCCTACCAGTTCGCGCACGCATTTGTAAGGATTTTTCTGCTCGCAAAATTCCTGAATGGCAAAGCCAATATCGCCTGTGCGCTTTCCGGCTGTTGCCTGCTCAATACCCAAATACAATGCTTGTTTGGTAATACGCATCAGTTGCGCCACTTCGGGCTTAATGTCGCCAATACCAAAAGTATAAGCCATATCGCCATGGTAGCCGTTCATATACACCCCGCAATCAATAGAAGCGATATCGCCTTCTTTAAAAGGTTCCTTTTTAGGAATGCCGTGCACCACATCATCGTTTATCGAAATACAAAGGGTATTCGGAAAACCATCGTAGCCTTTAAAGGAAGGAACGCCCCCATTGTCGCGTATAAATTCTTCCGCCAGTTTATCAATTTCCGCACCGCTCTTGCCTGCCTTCAGTTCCTTTGCCACCAATGCGTGCGTTTTGGAAAGCAGAATGCTGCTTTGCCTAATGAGTTCAATTTCTTCGTTGCTGTAAATTGTTATTGCCATATACAAACTAAAACCCCTCTCGCATGGAGAGGGGCGTAAATCCTTTTATTAAGCGGTTTGATACATCTGTCCCTGTCTTCCTTTTATTCGTCCGGAAGAAGTTAAACCATCGTAGTGGCGGTTGAGCAGATAGGTTTCAATTGTCTGAAGCGTATCGAGCACCACGCCTACCATAATCAATATGGAGCTTCCTCCAAAGAAAAGGGCAAACGAACGGTTTACATCGAACAACATTACAATAGCCGGCATAATAGCTACCACACCAAGGAAAATAGCTCCGGGCAAGGTAATGCGCGAAATAACCGAGTCAATAAACTCTTCGGTTTTCTTGCCGGGTTTTACACCGGGAATAAACCCGCTGTTGCGCTTCAGGTCATCGGCAATTTGAGTAGGGTTAATAATTAAAGCCGTGTAGAAATACGTGAAAGCCACAATCAGCACAAAATAAGTCATGTTGTACGCAAACGAAGTAATGTCGTTAAAGGCAATCAGGAATTTGCTGTTTTGGTCGAAGCCGGGAATAAACTGTGCGATGGTAGCCGGCAAAAACATGATAGCCTGTGCAAAGATGATGGGCATAACTCCCGAAGCATTCAGCTTTAAAGGAAGATACTGGCGCACACCGCCTGCCTGCATCATTTTACCGCCCTGTATAATGTTGCGCTTGGCATACTGCACCGGAATTCTGCGGGTGCCCTGAATCAACAAAATACAAGCGCCAATTACTACAATCAGGAAAGCCATTTCAATAACAAACGAAATCAAACCGCCCTTTGCCAAACGCGAAGAAAACTCTTCGAGAATAGAGCCGGGGAAGCGCGCCAAAATACCCACCATAATTAAGAGCGAAATACCGTTGCCTATTCCTTTATCTGTAATACGCTCGCCCATCCACATTACAAAAAGGGTTCCGGCAGTAAGAATAACTACGGTTGATAACCAGAAAATGAACGGAGAAAGCGTAGGCAGCACTGCAGCGGCATCGGCATTGCGCAGGTAAATAACATAACCCGCAGCCTGAAAGCCGGTTACCACAATAGTGAGCAAACGCGTGTACTGGTTCAGCTCTCTGCGTCCGCTTTCGCCTTCTTTCTGCAACTTTTGGAAATAAGGAATAGCGATGGTTAACAACTGAATGGCGATAGATGCGGAGATGTAAGGCATAATACCCAAAGCAAACACCGAAGCGCGCGCAAACGCACCACCCGCAAACAAGTTCACCAAACCCAAAATACCGCTGCTGCCCTGCGACTGAATGTTTTCCAAGGCGGTAGGGTCAATACCCGGAAGCACAATGTATGTTCCAAGGCGGTAGATGGTGATAAGCCCGATGGTGAGAAGAATTCTGCTGCGGAGTTCTTCTATACTCCAAATTTCCTTTAATTTCTGAATCAGTTTCATGCGGTAATACTATGTAAAAAAGGATTCCGTTGCGGAATCCTCTCTTTATGTTTTGAAAGATTACTTCACAATGGTTACGCTGCCGCCCAAGCCTTCTATTTTGGTTTTGGCGGAGGCGCTTATGGCGTGAACTTTCACATCCACTTTGCTTTTTAACTCACCGCTGCCCAGCACCTTTACTAAAGCGGTCTTTTTCAGCAGTCCGTTTTCGCGCAGGTTCTCAACGGTAATTTCCTTCAGTCCGTACGTATCGGCTATGTGCTGTACTTTGCCAAGGTTGAGAGCCGTGTACTCCGTACGGAAAATGTTGTTGAAGCCTACCTTCGGCATTCTGCGTTGCAGCGGCATTTGTCCGCCCTCGAAGCCGAGTTTTTGCTTGTATCCTGAACGGGACTTTGCTCCTTTATGCCCTCTGCCGGATGTACCGCCATCAGTGGAACCTTGTCCTCTTCCTTTTCTTTTTCTTTTGCCTAACGAACCGGCAGCAGGTTTTAAATTGTGCAATTCCATTTCTTAAACGTTTTCAACTTTTACCAAATGCTGAACTTTCTTAATCATACCGGCAACGGCAGGGGTGTTTTCCAACTCGTTGCTGCTTCCTAATTTATTTAAACCAAGAGCCGCCATAGTTCTTTTTTGGCGCTCATCTTTCTCGATGGTGCTCTTTATTTTGGTTACTTTAATTTTTGCCATTGCTTTCTAGTTATTTGTTATCGGTTAACGGTTATTCGTGTATTCCTATTAACTATTAACGATTTTCGATTAACCTTTAAATACTTTATCCATTGCCACACCGCGGTTTTTCGATACGGTGTAAGGGTCGCGCAGTTTGCTCAGCGCATCGAGCGTAGCTTTAATTACGTTGGCAGGGTTTGAGCCGCCTTGCGATTTCGCCAACACATCTTTAATACCGGCACTTTCCAACACGGCACGCATAGAGCCTCCGGCAATTACGCCAGTTCCCTGCGAAGCGGGCTTCAACATTACTTTTGCCGCACCGAATTTTCCGAACTGCACGTGAGGAATAGTTCCTTTAAAAACCGGAACGCTCACTAAGTTTTTCTTGGCATCGTCAATTGCCTTTTGGATAGCTTCCTGCACCTCGCGGGCTTTACCCAAGCCTTCGCCTACAATACCGTTACCGTTGCCGATAACCACCGTAGCCGAAAAACTGAAAGTACGACCACCCTTGGTTACTTTGGTTACCCTGCGGATGTTCACCACTTTCTCTTTTAATTCCAGTTCGCTCGCCTTGAGCTTTTGAACGTTCAGTTTTGCCATTGCTTTATCTTGAAATAGTTTGAATCAATTATTAGAATTTAAGTCCGCCTTCGCGTGCGCCTTCTGCCAGCGCTTTAATACGTCCGTGGTAAAGATTGCCCCCGCGGTCGAACACTACCGAGGTAATGCCCTTTTCGCTTGCCTTTTTAGCAATAGCCAAACCTACGTTCTTACTCTGCTCGGTTTTGGTGCCGGTGCGGGTAAAATCCTTATCGCGCGAAGAAGCAGCGGCTAATGTGTTGCCTGCCTCATCGTTAATAAGTTGCACGTATATTTCCTTATTGCTGCGGAATACTGCCAAACGCGGGCGCTCTGCCGTTCCGCTTATTTTTCCGCGGATGCGCGTTCTTATTTTCTTTCTTCTTGCTTCTTTACTGAATGCCATCTTACCAGTGTTTTAAGATGATGATGAATATTTTTTCTTAACGATTATTTCTTAGCTGCGCTCTTACCGGCTTTTCTTCTCAATACCTCACCGGCAAACTTGATACCTTTTCCTTTGTAAGGCTCCGGCTTGCGGATGCTGCGTATTTTAGCGCACACCAAACCGAGCAATTCTTTATCGTGGCTCTCAAGGGTAATCATAGGGTTTTGTCCTTTCTCCTGCTTGGCACCGGCTTTAATTTCACCGGGCAATAGCACCACTACCGGGTGAGAGTAACCTACGTTAAGCGTAAGCACCTGCTTTTGTGCATCGGCACGGAAACCCACACCCACCAGTTCCAATGTTTTCACGTATCCTTCCGAAACACCTTTTACCATGTTGTTCAACACCGCGCGGTAAGTGCCGTGCAATGCTTTGTGGCGTTTTTGTTCGGTAGGGCGTTCAACAGTAAGTGTTCCGTCAGCTACCTTTACGGTAATATCCTGATCAACCGGCTGAAAAAGTTCGCCTTTCGGACCTTTTACTTTTACCACATTTCCTCCCAGTATTTCCACTGTTACCCCTTTCGGAAGTGTGATGGGAGCGTTACCTATACGTGACATATCTTAATGAGTTAATTGTTGTTAGTGAATGGTTAACCGGTTTAGAATATTTCGCACAATACTTCACCGCCTATACCCTGTGTACGGGCTTCTTTGTCGGTCATTACTCCTTTCGAAGTAGAAACAATGGCAATGCCCAATCCGCTTAATACACGAGGCAGTTCGGCTGCACCGCGGTACTGACGAAGACCCGGGGTAGAAAAGCGCTTCAGGCTTTTAATAACCGGAGTTTTGGTAGCCGCATCGTACTTCAGCGCTATTTTAATAGTGCCCTGTCCTTTGTTGCCTTCATCGAACTTGTATTTCAGGATATAGCCTTTGTCGTACAAAATTTCGGTGATTCTCTTCTTCAGTTTCGAAGCAGGAATTTCCACCAAACGGTGCCCCGCCTGTTGGGCGTTTCTGATTCGTGTCAGATAGTCGGAAATCGGATCAATTACCATATTTAAAAGTTAGTTGTGTTTAGTGAATGGTTACTGGTTTACCAAGAAGCTTTAGTTACTCCCGGAATTTTTCCCTCGCTGGCTAAGTCGCGGAACTTAATACGGCAAATGCCGAACATACGCACATGCCCGCGCGGACGGCCGGTTAATGCACAACGGTTACGCAGCCTTACTTTCGAAGCGTTTTTAGGAAGTTTGTCCAACAAACTCCATTCGCCTGCTTCTTTTAACGCGGCTCTTTTGGCAGCATACTTTGCTACTAATCTTTCTCTTTTGCGCTGGCGTGCTTCTATTGATTTCTTTGCCATTTACAGAGGTTTATTTTGCTTGTTTACTTATTATCTTTTTTGAACGGCATACCGAGCGCTTCCAACAAAGCATATGCTTCTTCATCGGTTTGTGCGCTGGTTACAAAAGTGATATCCATACCGTTTATCTTGGTAACCTTATCAATTTCCATTTCGGGGAAAATGATTTGCTCTTTTATACCTAAGGTATAGTTGCCGCTTCCGTCAAAGCCTTTGTTGTTGATTCCTTTAAAGTCGCGAACGCGGGGCAGCGATACCGAAACGAGGCGGTCGAGGAATTCGAACATTCTGTCTTTGCGGAGGGTAACACGCGAAGCAATAGGCATGTTTTCGCGCAGTTTGAAGTTCGAAATAGCCTTGCGTGCCTTTGAAGCAACTGCTTTTTGACCGGCAATGGCGGTCATTTCGTTTACGGCTATATCCACTAATTTTTTGTCGGAAGTTGCACCGTTAACACCCTGGTTCAAGCAAATTTTCTTGAGGCGGGGCACCTGCATTACGCTGGTGTAGTTAAACTTTTGCATTAAAGCAGGAGCAATCTCTTTCTGGTAGCGCTCCTTAAGGCGCGGAGTATATTTTGTCTGACTCATTTTAAACTGTTTTTGCACGATTCCAACCGTGCATCTTTTAAAAATGGACGGCAAAAATAACCCTAACTATCATAATTCCAAATCGTTGCTAAAAATATTTTCAGAATGCCTTTCGTAAAAAGTTGGCTAAATATTTGTAAGTATGGCGGCTTGCTCTATATTTGCCGTCCGTTTTGCAAAACCGGTTCCGAAATCTCTTATTAAAATGCTGATTTATCAGGCTTTTACTCTTTTAAATAAAGAATAAAACGCCTGCATTTTTATTTGATATACCTCGGAAATTTATTAACGCTGCAATCTTAGATAACGTTATGGCAGAAACCCTCAGGAAAAACGCTGAAAGAGTAAACTTCGGCAAAATCAAACTTCCGGATGAACAACCGGACTTGTTGGACATCCAACTTCAAACCTACAAAGAGTTTATCCAACTGGAAACAACTCCCGAAAACCGGAGGTATGAAGGATTGTATTCGGTATTTCAGGAAAACTTCCCGATTACCGATACCCGCAACATTTTTGTGTTGGAGTTTATTGACTACTTTGTTGACCCGCCACGCTATACAATAGATGAGTGTATTGAGCGCGGTTTAACTTACTGCGTGCCTTTAAAGGCAAAGCTGAAACTTAGCTGTAACGACCCTGAGCACATTGACTTTAAAACCATCGTTCAGGATGTGTTCCTCGGCAACGTTCCTTATATGACTCCGAAAGGAACCTTCATCATTAATGGAGCCGAGCGTGTAATTGTTTCGCAGTTGCACCGCAGCCCGGGGGTATTCTTCGGTCAAAGTTTCCACCCGAACGGAACCAAAATTTATTCTGCCCGTGTTATTCCTTTTAAAGGAGCATGGATGGAGTTTGCTACCGATATTAACAACGTAATGTATGCTTACATTGACCGTAAGAAGAAGTTCCCCGTAACTATGCTTCTGCGTGCAGTAGGCTACGATACCGATAAAGATATTTTGACCCTGTTCGATTTGGCTGATGAAATTCAGTTGAAAACGAAAAAGGATGCCGAAAAAGCCATTGGTCGCAAATTAGCCGCAAGGGTGTTGCGTAGCTGGATGGAAGATTTCGTTGATGAAGATACCGGTGAAGTGGTATCTATTGAGCGTAACGAAGTGTTGCTGGAGCGCGATACGGTTATTACCGAAGAAAACGTAGAGTTGATTATTGAGTCGGGTGCTAAGAGCATTTTCGCTCACAAGGAAGTTCAAACGGCTGACTACTCTATTATCTTCAACACGTTGAACAAAGATACTTCCAACTCGGAAGTGGAAGCGCTTAGTCATATATATAAGCAACTTCGCGGTTCAGAACCACCTGATGAAGAAACAGCGCGCGGTATTATCGAAAAACTGTTTTTCAGCGATAAGCGCTACGATTTGGGCGAAGTAGGTCGCTACAAAATCAACAAGAAGTTGGAACTTGATATTGATATGGACACCCGCGTGTTAACCAAAACCGATATCATTTCCATTGTAAAATATTTGGTAAACCTTTCGAACCAGCGTGCGGAGATAGATGATATTGACCACCTGAGCAACAGAAGGGTGCGTACCGTTGGCGAACAGTTGTACGCCCAGTTTGGTGTTGGTTTAGCCCGTATGGCGCGCACCATCCGCGAGCGTATGAACGTTCGTGACAATGAAGTGTTTACACCGGTTGATTTGATTAACGCCAGAACACTTTCTTCGGTTATCAACTCGTTCTTCGGAACATCGCAGCTTTCTCAGTTCCTTGACCAAACCAATCCGTTAGCAGAAATCACCAACAAACGCAGGGTATCTGCCTTGGGTCCCGGTGGTCTTTCGCGCGAGCGTGCCGGTTTCGAGGTTCGTGACGTTCACTACAGCCACTATGGTCGTTTGTGTACTATCGAAACACCGGAAGGTCCGAACATCGGTCTTATTTCAACCCTTTGCGTTCACGCCAAGGTGAACAAAATGGGCTTTATTGAAACGCCTTACCGCAAGGTAGAAAACGGCAAAGTGAACCTGAAAGGAAAAGTTGAATTCCTTACTGCCGAGGAAGAAGACCTGGTGAAAATTGCACAGAGCAACATTGAAATGGACGAGAAAGGAAACTTTAAAACCGACAAAATCAAGTCGCGTTTCCAAGGCGATTTCCCCATTCTTGAGCCGAACGATGTGCAGTATATGGACGTAGCGCCAAACCAGATTGTGGGCGTTTCTGCTTCGTTGATTCCGTTCCTTGAGCATGACGATGCCAACCGTGCCTTGATGGGTTCGAACATGCAACGTCAGGCGGTGCCGCTTTTGCGCCCGCAGTCGCCTATTGTTGGAACTGGATTGGAGAAAAAGGTAGCGCAAGATTCGCGTAACCTTATTAATGCCGAAAGAGATGGTGTAGTAGAATACGTAGATGCCAACGAAATCATTATTAAATACGACAGAACGGAAGAAGAAAAACTGGTTTCGTTCCGCGATGATAAGGTTACTTACAAACTGCCTAAGTTTTTAAAGACCAACCAAAGCACTTGTATTAACCTGAAACCGCTGGTTAAAAAAGGTCAGCGCGTGTCGAAAGGACAGGTGCTGTGCGAAGGTTTTGCTACCGAAGCCGGTGAACTGGCACTTGGTGCTAACCTGAAAGTGGCGTTTATGCCATGGAAAGGTTACAATTTCGAGGATGCCATTGTAATCAGCGAGCGTGTAGTGCGCGATGATGTATTTACATCTATCCACGTTGAGGAATTTGAAATGGAAGTTCGCGACACCAAACTGGGTGAAGAAGAACTGACACCGGATATTCCGAACGTAAGCGAAGAAGCAACCAAAGATTTGGACGACAACGGTATTATCCGCGTAGGTGCCCGTGTTCGCGAAGGCGATATTCTGATTGGTAAAATTACTCCGAAAGGAGAAACCGACCCTACTCCCGAAGAAAAACTCCTCCGCGCCATTTTCGGTGATAAAGCCGGTGATGTGAAGGATGCTTCGCTGAAAGTTCCGCCTTCTATTGAAGGAACCGTTATTACCAAAAAACTGTTTGCCCGCGCCAAGAAGGATAAAACTTCGAAAGCAAAAGAAAAGACAGCCTTAGAAAAACTCGACAAGGATTTCGATAAGAAAATGGCTGACCTGAAAGAGGTATTGGTTGACAAACTGATGACCGTGTTAAGCGGTAAAGTTTCTGCCGGTATTCAAACAGTTTACAAAGAAGAACTCATCAGCAAGGGAACCAAGTTTGCCGCTAAAACGCTGCTTGGCTTGGATTACACCATTGTTGATGGAAACAACTGGACAAAAGACGAAGACACCAACGCGTTGGTGAAAATGATTCTTCACAACTTCAACATCCGCTCTAATGAAGAGATAGGACGCTACAAGCGCGAGAAGTTCAACATCTCTATTGGTGATGAACTGCCTTCGGGGGTATTGAAACTGGCGAAGGTGTACATTGCCAAAAAGCGCAAACTGAAAGTGGGCGATAAAATGGCAGGACGCCACGGTAACAAAGGTATTGTTGCCCGTATTGTTCGTCAGGAAGACATGCCTTTCCTTGAAGACGGAACTCCGGTGGACATTGTGTTAAACCCGCTTGGTGTGCCTTCGCGTATGAACCTCGGGCAGATTTACGAAACTGTTCTCGGTTGGGCAGGTCAAAAGTTAGGTGTGAAGTTCGCCACTCCTATTTTCGATGGTGCTTCGCTTGCCGAAATTGACGGCTATGTGCAAAAAGCAGGATTACCTGAATTCGGTTCTACCTACTTATACGATGGCGAAACCGGAGAGCGTTTCCACCAAAGAACAACCGTTGGTATCATTTACATGATTAAGCTGATACACATGGTGGACGATAAAATGCACGCGCGCTCTATTGGACCTTACTCGCTTATTACACAACAGCCGTTGGGCGGTAAAGCGCAGTTTGGCGGTCAGCGTTTCGGAGAAATGGAGGTGTGGGCGTTGGAAGCGTACGGTGCTTCGAACATCCTGCAAGAATTGTTGACGGTGAAATCGGATGATATTGTTGGTCGTGCAAAAGCTTACGAAGCTATTGTGAAGGGCGACAACATCCCCGAAGCAGGTATTCCTGAATCGTTCAACGTATTGATGCACGAATTGCGCGGATTGGCGCTTGACCTGAAGTTTGATTAATCCTATTAGAGAACACTATTTAAACTGAATAAAATGGCAGTTAAGAGAGACCAAAAAAGCAAAGCTGATTTTTCGAAGATTACCATCATGCTCGCATCGCCCGATTCGATTTTGAGCAGAAGTAACGGAGAAATTAAAAAGCCCGAAACCATCAACTACCGTACTTACAAGCCCGAAATGGAAGGCTTGTTCTGCGAGCGTGTGTTTGGACCTACCAAAGACTACGAATGCTACTGCGGTAAATACAAGCGTATTCGCTACAAAGGTATTGTGTGCGACCGCTGCGGTGTGGAAGTAACCGAAAAGAAAGTACGCAGAGAACGCATGGGGCACATTAAGTTGACCGTGCCTGTGGTTCATATCTGGTATTTCAAGAGCCTTCCGAATAAAATCGGTTACCTGTTAGGGGTTAGCTCTAAAAAATTGGAAAGCATTGTTTACTACGAGCGTTACGTGGTTATACAGCCCGGTAAAACAGCCGAAGGGGTAAACGTAATGACCGAAAAGGGCGAGGAAAGAAAAAATCTGGCTTACCTCGATTTGCTTTCTGAAGAAGAATACCTCTCGGTGTTCGACAACGAAGAGTTTAAGAACAACCATTTGTTAGAGGATACCGACCCTAACAAATTCATTGCTAAAATGGGTGCCGAAGCGGTGAAAGAACTGCTTTCGCGCATTAACCTCGATGAACTTTCGTACCAACTTCGCCATGCGGCTGCCAACGAAACTTCGCGCCAGCGCAAGTCGGAGGCATTAAAGCGTTTGAGTGTGGTAGAGGCTTTCCGTGCCGGTAACCAGCATATTGAAAACCGCCCCGAGTGGATGGTTATTCAGTATCTGCCGGTTATTCCGCCCGAGTTAAGACCTTTGGTGCCATTAGATGGCGGACGTTTTGCTTCTTCTGACCTTAACGACCTTTACCGCAGGGTAATTATCCGTAACAACCGTTTGAAGAGATTAGTGGAGATTAAAGCTCCCGAAGTAATTCTCCGCAACGAGAAGCGCATGTTGCAGGAAGCCATTGACTCGCTGTTTGATAACAGTCGTAAGTCGAACGCGGTGAAAGCAGAAGGCGGACGCGCACTGAAATCGCTTTCGGATGTGTTGAAAGGTAAGCAGGGACGTTTCCGTCAGAACCTGTTAGGTAAGCGTGTGGACTACTCCGGTCGTTCGGTAATTGTGGTAGGTCCTGAGTTGAAACTACACGAGTGCGGTTTACCTAAAGATATGGCGGCTGAATTGTTCAAGCCGTTTATCATCCGCAAACTGATTGAAAGAGGTATTGTAAAAACCGTAAAGAGCGCCAAAAAATTAGTTGATAAGAAAGAACCTGTTATTTGGGATATTCTCGAAAACGTGCTGAAAGGACACCCGGTGCTTTTGAACCGTGCTCCTACACTGCACCGTCTTTCTATTCAAGCGTTCCTGCCTAAACTGATTGAAGGAAAAGCCATTCAGCTTCACCCCTTGGTTTGTACAGCGTTCAACGCTGACTTTGACGGTGACCAAATGGCGGTTCACGTTCCGCTTAGCAACGCTTCTATTTTGGAAGCACAGTTGCTGATGCTTTCATCGCACAACATTCTTAACCCGCAAAACGGTACACCTATCACCCTTCCTTCGCAGGACATGGTTCTTGGTCTTTACTACATGACCAAAGAAAAGAGATCCACGAAAGACGAAGTGGTAAAAGGGCAAGGATTGACTTTCTACGGTGCCGAAGAAGCAATGATTGCACTGAACGAAGGACGTGCCGAACTGCACTCGGTGGTAAAATGCCGTGTGAAAGTGAAAAACGAAAAAGGCGAATTGGTGTACAAAGTGGTGGAAACTACCATTGGTCGTATCATTTTCAACCAAGTGGTTCCTGAAAATGTAGGCTTTGTAAATAAACTTCTTGGTAAGAAGCAGTTGAAGGATGTTATCGGTCAAATTTTGGCTGAAACCAACATTCCGGTTACAGCGAAGTTTCTTGATGATATTAAGAAACTCGGATTCTTCTACTCGTTCCGTGGCGGATTGAGCTTTAACCTGCGCGATGTGGTAACGCCTACTCACAAAGAGAAATTGGTGAAAGATGCCCAACAAAAAGTAGATGAAATTTTCGAAAGCTACCAAATGGGCTTTATTACCGATAAAGAACGCTTTAACCAGGTGGTGGATATTTGGACGCATACCGATAGCCAGTTGACCATACAGTTGATGAAGCAAATTGCCGAAGACCGCCAGGGATTCAACTCCATCTTTATGATGTTGGATTCGGGGGCGAGAGGTAGCAAGCAGCAAATTAAGCAGCTTTCTGGTATGAGAGGTTTGATGGCAAAGCCGCGTAAGAGCGGAAGTACCGGTGCAGAGGTTATCGAAAACCCGGTATTGGCAAACTTTAAAGAAGGCTTGTCGGTATTGGAATACTTCATCTCTACACACGGTGCACGTAAAGGTCTTTCCGATACGGCTCTTAAAACTGCCGATGCCGGTTACCTGACCAGAAGGTTAGTGGACGTAGCACAGGATGTGGTAATTACCGAAGAAGATTGCGGAACACTGCGCGGTATCACCATTTCGGCTTTAAAAGATAATGAGGATATAGTTGAACCGCTTTACGACAGAATTTTAGGTCGTACTTCGCTGAACGATGTTTATCACCCTGAAACCGATGAACTGATTGTAAGTGCCGGTGAAGATATTGATGAAGTAACGGCTACCAGAGTACAGCAATCGGGCATTGAGCAAATAGAAATTCGCTCGGTGTTAACCTGCGAAAGCAAAAAAGGTTGCTGTGTAAAATGCTACGGACGCAATTTGGCTACCAACCGTATGGCTGAAGCCGGAGATGCCGTAGGAATTATTGCCGCACAAAGTATTGGTGAGCCCGGAACCCAGCTTACACTGCGTACCTTCCACGTGGGTGGTATTGCCAGCGTGGGTACTTCCGAATCGCAAATTACTGCGCGCTTCGAAGGGGTAGTACAGTTTGACGGTGTAAGAACAACCACTGCGGTGGATGAAAATGGCGAAAAAGTAAACATCGTTATCGGCCGAACAGGCGAAATGCGTATTGTGAAGGATGACAATCCGGACAAAACGTTGATTTCGCACCACATTCCTTATGGTTCGCAAATTTTCGTAAAAGACGGAAAGCATATCAAGAAAGGCGACCTGATTTGTAAGTGGGATCCGTACAACAACGTAATTATTGCCGAAGTAAACGGTAAAGTGAAATTCGAGCACATTATCGAAAACATCACCTACCGCGATGAAATGGACGAACAAACCGGCCACCGCGAAAAAGTGATTGTTGAAACCAAGGATAAAACCAAAATTCCTTCGATAGTTGTAGAACACGGTAAAGAGGGCAAAGTGTATAACCTGCCGGTAGGTGCTCACATTGTTATTGAAAACGGACAGGAAGTAAAACACGGTGAAATTCTCGCCAAAATACCTCGTGTAATGGGTAAGGTGAAGGATATTACGGGTGGTCTTCCGCGCGTAACCGAGTTGTTTGAAGCGCGTAACCCGAGCAACCCGGCTGTAGTGGCCGAAATTGACGGTGTGGTTCGCTTTGGTGGTGTGAAGCGCGGTAACCGCGAAATTATAGTAGAAAGCCGCGATGGCGAGATTATGAAATACCTCGTTCCGCTTTCAAAGCATATCCTTGTGCAGGAGCAGGATTTCGTGCGTGCCGGTACACCGCTTTCCGATGGTGCTATTACACCTACCGATATTCTTCGAATTAAAGGACCGTTTGCAGTGCAGGAATACCTGGTAAACGAAATTCAGGAAGTTTACCGCTTACAGGGTATCAAAATCAACGATAAGCACATTGAGGTGATTGTTCGCCAAATGATGAGCAAAATGATTATTGACGACCAGGGCGATACCAAGTTCCTTGAAGGGGCTTCGGTTGAGAAGTTTGATTTATTGGCAGAGAACGATGAAATTTTCGATAAGAAAGTAGTTACCGATCCCGGTGATTCGGAAACCCTGCGCGCTGGACAAATTGTAACGCTGCGTCAGGTTCGCGAAGAAAATTCGATTCTGAAACGTGCCGATAAAAAGTTAGTGGAATTCCGCGATGCCATACCGGCTACTGCTACTCCGCAGTTGCAAGGTATTACCCGTGCTTCGCTTTCTACTTACTCGTGGATTTCGGCAGCTTCGTTCCAGGAAACTACCAAGGTGTTAAGCTCGGCTTCTATAGCCGCCAAGCGCGACTACCTCGAAGGCTTAAAAGAGAACGTAATTGTTGGTCACCGCATACCTGCCGGAACAGGGTTGCGCGAGTTCAATTCGTTGATTGTAACCAACAACGATGTGCTTGAAAACATCGAAAAGAAAACCACCGAAAGCGGTGTGGAACTCATAGGATAAACTCTCTTGAGAAATGGATTAAAACAAAAAGCCTCTTCGGAAACGAAGGGGCTTTTTTATTTCATTGTTAAGCAAAAGTGTTACCCTCTATGCGAGCTCCGGTTTTTTACCCATGTTGTTGCTCTGTTAACGCTTGTTGTTTTTGCACTTCCGCTTTTTGATGCTTGTGCAGCGTTACTTTTTTCTTCAAACATATATCCCGCAATCAGTGCCGCAATTTCCACTTCATCGGTTTGTTCTTGCTTCAGGTACTCGGGCTTGTAGTGCTTAGCAACAAAGTTGGTATCAAACTTACCCGAAACAAAATCGGGATGCTGTAACACAAATTTTCCGAAACTGAGTGTGTTTTTTACTCCTACAATTTTGTAATCGTCAATGGCTCTCAGCAATCGCGCAATCGCTTCGTGGCGGTCTTTACCGTAGGCAATTAGTTTTGCCAGCATAGGGTCGTAGTAGATGGGAATGTCCATTCCTTCTTCGTAGCCGTCATCCACCCGTACACCCGGCCCTTCAGGTTTTACATACTGTTGCAATTTGCCAATATCGGGCAAGAAATTATTTAGCGGGTCTTCGGCATACACGCGCAGTTCAAGGGCATGTCCGCGAATTTGCAGTTCGTCCTGCGTAAAACTCAGCTTCTCTCCTCTTGCAATTTTTATTTGCTCTTTCACCAAGTCCACACCGGTTATCATTTCGGTAACCGGATGTTCAACCTGTAAGCGGGTGTTCATTTCTAAGAAGTAAAAGTTCAATGCTTCATCCACCAAAAACTCGACTGTACCGGCTCCAATGTAAGCACACGAACGCGCTACGTTCACAGCAGCTTCGCCAATTGCTTTTCGTCTTTCGGGAGTAAGGCAACTGCTGGGTGCTTCCTCTACTACTTTCTGATGCCTGCGCTGAACAGAACATTCGCGCTCGAACAGGTAAACTATGTTACCATAGTTATCGCCCAGCACCTGTACTTCGATGTGTTTTGGAGAGCCGACAAATTTTTCAATAAACACGCTGCCGTCTCCGAACGCATTAAGCGCTTCGCTTTGGGCGCGCTGCATTTGTTCTTCCAGTTCACCGGCATGGTTTACTACACGCATACCCTTACCTCCACCGCCTGCCGAAGCTTTTATCAGAATCGGAAAACCGATTTCGGCAGCGAGTTTTTTTGCCACCTCCACATTGCTTATGGCACCTTCGCTTCCCGGCACCATAGGTATGTTGAATTTCTTAGCCGCTTCCTTTGCCGCCAGCTTGCTGCCCATAATTTCTATAGCTTCGGGTGTAGGCCCAATAAATGTTATGCCGTTTTCTTCTACCAAACGGGCAAAGGCAGCATTCTCACTCAAAAAGCCATAGCCGGGATGTATTCCTTCCGCACCTAACCTCTTTGCTGCCTCTATAATTTTATCGCCTCGTAAATAGCTGTCTTTTGAAGCAGCGGCACCAATACAAACAGCTTCATCGGCATACCGAACGTGCGGACTGTTACGGTCGGCTTCGCTATAAACAGCCACGGTTTTAACACCCATTTCGCGGGCGCTTTTCATTACACGCAAGGCAATTTCACCGCGGTTGGCAACTAAAATCTTCTTCATAACTTTTCCTGAAATATAACCGGACGAAGATGTAAAAAAATTTATCGCAGCCCACTACAATATCAGTCTTTATACTTCGTCTGCAACAATCAATTGTAATTCGTAGCGCTTATGTTATCAATGGTTCGTCATTCTCTTCTTTCTGTTATTCTTGTTGGTGTTTCATTTTCTCTCTATGCCGCAAAGCACACCTCTGCGTTAAAAACTGATTCTGCTTCGTTGGTTGTTGCTACAGCTTACGGCAAATTGCGCGGAACCACCGATCAAAACGTGTACGTGTGGAAAGGCATACCCTTTGCGAAAGCGCCTACCGGAGAGCTTCGCTTTCGCTCCCCACAACTACCCGAAAAATGGGAAGGTATAAAAGAGGCTACAGAATTTGGTGCTTCAGCACCACAAATGAAAAGCAGTTTCAGCCGTAGTGAAATGCAGGATGAAAACTGCCTGTCGCTAAACATTTGGTCGCCAGCTGCCGATGGCAAAAAGCGTCCGGTTATGTTTTGGATTCATGGAGGAGGCTTTGTGGTTGGTTCTGGTTCTTCAGAACTTTACAACGGGGCTAAGTTGGCTGAAACAGGTGATGTGGTAGTGGTAACAATTAATTACCGACTTGGCGTTTTGGGTTTTCTGTATTTTGATGAAAAAGAAAGATCAGCCGGAAACTTTGAAAACAACCTTGGCATTCGCGACCAAATTGCTGCTCTTAACTGGGTAAAGCAAAACATAGCTGCATTTGGCGGTAACCCCGAACAGGTAACTATCTTTGGCGAGTCGGCAGGCGGTACAAGTGTTGAAACGCTTTTAGCCTGCCCTTCGGCACGGGGTCTTTTTAAAGGAGCCATTGCCCAAAGTGGACCCGCAGCTATTTTATGGCAGCCCGAAACAGCAAAAAGCATTACCGAAAAGTTTTTGGCAACACTAAACATCAGCAGCGACAGTTTACACCTTCTTAAATTATTGCCGGCTGATTCACTTGTTGAAGCAGGTAACCGTTTGCTAAAGTATATGGTAAAGGAAACTCCGAATAAAGTCTTCTCTCCTACTATTGATGGAGAATTACTAACCACCGATATTTTTCACTGTCTTAGCCCTGCCCAAAGCGGTGATGTGGCATTGCTGATAGGAACAAATAAAGATGAGTCAACCATGTTCGCCAGCCGGAAATTGAGAATGGCGCCCTCCAACTCAAAAAAATTAGAGAAAGAATTTTTACACGTGTTGAAGCCTGAAGAAAAAGAACGAGTAACAAATGTCTACAAAAACTATCCCCGCAAAAGAGGTGTGTTAGACTTGCTTACCGATGCGGTGTTCCGCATTCCCGCCATACGCATGGCAGAATGCCAGAGCAAGCATTCGCCAGTTTATATGTACAGGTTTGAGTGGTCTTCATTTTTCTTGAATGTAGCCGGCTTACGGTCGTTTCATGGGTTGGAAATTCCTTTTGTATTTGGTACTGCCGATGGCAGCCGTTATCAGCGAATGCTTAAATACATAGCCTCAAAAAAAATACGCACACAACTTACCGCTGAAATACAAACTGCATGGATAAATTTTGCACGTTTTGGGAACCCCAACGGCAACAAAGGCGAAAACTGGAAAGCCTTTGATTCAAATGAATATGCCACTATGATATTTGATAGGAAAAGTGAATTGAAGAATGATCCCGATGCCATTCAGCGAAAAGCATGGGAAGGAGTTCAATACTATTAAGCTATCAGAACATAACCGGGCAGTGGCCGGGGCGCGGTTTTTTGCGCGCACATCCCTGATACATCAGCATAACTTCGGGAGCGCCCACCGAGTTTGAAGCCGGCAACAATTTAGAGATATTGATATCGTAGCTCAATCCGCAACTAAAACCGCTTACATCAATTCGGGCATTCAGTATCATGGCATCGAACAAACCGCGATATTGCGCGCCCAAATGCAAAAACGTTTTACTGGTAGATGGTGTGCCTAACAAAGTTTTGAAATTGCAACCAACATTAAACTCATAAGCATTACCCTGTACCAACACTAAAAAGTTGGGCATTATGGTTAAACGATTACCAACCGGAGTAGCTGCACCTCCGTGAATGGTTGCCTTTAAATATACACGGTCGTTTCCGGCTGTGTTAGAATTTTGCCCGTTAGGATAAAATGAAATTTTGGGTTGATTAAGGTGATTAAGCGAAAAACCCAAATACAAATTCGTATTGCTTTTAACCATAGCACTATACAACATTCCTAAACCGGCATCACCGAAAATAATACGAGTACGGTCAAATGTTTCCTTTGTACCATTCGGGTCCACCAAACCTGTTGAAGGGTCGTACTGTGAATCGAATGTTGCTTTTGAAGGATTGATACTGCGAATGTTCAATCCTCCTTGAATACCTGCCGAAAACTGCATGGTGCCTTTCTTGTTCAACATAAAGTGATAGGCAAAGGAAAGGTCAACACGGTTCGAATTAAAATTCAAATCGCCCGCCTGATCGCTAAAGAACGATAACCCTAAGCCGGCAAAGCTGTTGTACTTGGTAACTTTTCCAATTGCCATATCGGCACCACCGGCAAAAGTGCGGTACGTATTTCCGGCAGAAACAGTGGGCCACTGCACTCGGAAGTTAGCGTGCACACGATAGTCGCAATCGTTCATCCCAGCTAACGCAGGGTTCAGCAACATGGGGGCAGCATTGTATTGGGAGAAGTGGATGTCCTGCGCTACGGCATGGAACATCAGCAACAATGCAGATAAGTGTAGTAAACATTTCTTCATAACAACGCAGTTAAATTAACGGAGTAAAGTTACATTCCCTTTTCCCTTAACAATATCACCATTTATACACTCAATCTCGTAAGTGTAAACGTAAACAGCCGAATTTAGTTGCTCACCGCTGCGGTCGGTGCCGTGCCAACCCCACTGCGGGTCGTTCGGCACACCGTTTACAGCCTCAAACACCATTTTGCCCCAACGGTCAAATACCCTGAAGTTATTTATTCGCGTTGCTGCTAACCCGCGAATCATAAATACATCATTCAATCCATCGCCATTCGGGGTAAAGGTGTTTGGCACAAACACAATAGTATTGTCGCAAACCTTTAACACTTCAATAGTTACCGATTGGGTATTCAAACAGGTATGTCCGCTTTCGCTGAAATAGATGGTGGCGGTGTAAGTAGTGGTTTGTGTGGGGCGTGCTATAGGATTCGGACAGGCTCTGCAATCTAAGGTGGCATCGGGGAACCAAACAATACTGTCAATAGGAGCGCCAATCTGCGTAGTAATGTTAGATGTAAGTCCCAGTACGATTTGCTCGGGTGTTGCCATTACCTCTATAGGAACTTGCTGCAACACACGTATGCTGAATGTATCGCTGGCAGCTGTGCATACTCCGTTTGTTGCACTAATAATGTAGCTGATATTGGCTAATGGACTAATCAGAACTGTTGAAGCATAAGGGTCGCTAATCCAAACATTTGGGGTCCAAGTAATATTATCGAAAACACCGCTAACATTATAGGCAACCGAATTTCCTTCGCAAATGGTAGTGTCGCCCGGGTAAATTACTAACTCTGAAATGGAATCGGCAACTACTGTTTTAATCATTGTATCGGTGCAACCATACACATCGGTTACAACTAAACGCACAGGATAGCTTCCTGCCGGAAATTGGAATGATGTATTGCAGTTAGTGCTGATAACCGGATTAGGCGCACCCATCCACAACAACCATTCACAACCTATAATAGCCCCATCGCCCGGCTGCGATGTGCTGCTTAAAGGCATCAAATCGCTTTCGCACGAAGTGCTCCAATTAAAGTTTGCATAAGGCACCTCATTCAATGTAACTTGAATAACTGCGGTATCGCGGCAAGTGCTTTGGTCAACTACAATAAGCGATACATCGTAAACCGAACTATACGGAGGAGTAAATAAATAACAGGGGGGGGTAGGGTTGGTTGAAGAATACACCCCGCCAAAATTCCAATACCAATTGGTAATTACTGATGATGATGTGGTGGACAAATCTGTAGCACACAAAGTCTGGTCGCTGCAAATTACGGTATCATTCAAAGAGAAAGCAGCGTCAGGGCTGGGAAGAATAGCGGTAGTTTTTGTTACTGTATCCTTACAACCGTGGTTATCCGTAGCTATCAGCGTTATAGGTATGGTTCCTGAAATTAAAAAACTGTGGCAAGTATCCGGACCATGCTGGGTAGTCCCATCGCTAAAGTCATACAACCAATCGGAAACAGTGCCGTTAACTCCGGTAGAGGCATCTGTTACACAAACGGGTTCCTTTTCACAAAAGGTAGCACCTAAAGTAAAATCGGCAAATACTTGAGCAACAGTAAGCGTGGCATAGTCAGTATCGCGGCATCCATATTGGTCTCCAACTATGAAAGTAATATTAGCATCGTTAAACAACTGTACTGTGGGGTTGTACGAATTAGGGTTAGAAAATATTGCTGCGGGTTCCCATTGAGGGGTTGTGCCTCCGCTGCCATTCAACTGTGTTACAATACCGTTACAAACAAATTTATCTCCCCCTGCATTTGCGATAGGATTGTCAATAACCCGGATAACAACCGAAGAATCGCAATCGGGGCAGCCTACACTATCATACACACACATGGCAACCCTGTAGTAGCCGCCTGTTGTATAAGCATGGCAAAAATCTTTTGTTTTAAAAGTATCAATAGAGCCATCTCCGAAATCAACTACCCAGTAATCGGCCCCGGTTAATGGATATATCCATGAGGTATCGTGAAAACATAATGGAGAATTAGCACAAACCAAAGAATCATCGGCATAAAATCCGGCTATAGGGAACTCCGGCACAACAACAACAAGGCTCACTATAGAATCGAAACAACCGTAATTGCTATGTATGTACAGTTTGGTGTTGTATCCACCGGGCTGGGCGTAATAATGGCAAGGAGCCGGATTGTTCGATGTACTGTCAATTTGCCCGTCACCGAAATCCCAAATTCTTTTTACAGTAAATGATATGTTAGATGGTAACGCATAAGTTGTAGCATCCTGAAAACACACCGTACCATTAACACAAACACCATAATTATTAAAAGTAAAGTTTACTACAGGTGAATCAATATGTGCATAGTTGCCATTCATGTACACCACACAACCTGCTGTATCACCAAAAACTAATTGCGGCTGGCAGGTATCAGTAATACAATATGATATGGGAAAAGAAAGAATCGTGGGATTAGTCGAAGTCCCAATAGGAGTAACCGGATTTACTTGCGTAAATCCTTGATTACAACCATACAATAGGGTAAGTGCCGAAGAGTTTATGGTACTTACCGTAAAAGTAATAGTATCCTTACAGGCACACATACCCGGAGGGCTAAATCCAAAATCACCGTACGGTCCATCAACACAAATCGAATCTATAAATGTGGTATTACTGCATCCATCTTTTGTAGTAACCGTAAGCGTAACAGCATAGCAACCCGGTATCGAATAAATGTGGTTAGCCGTATCAAATATCGAAACCGCATTATCCCCGAAATTCCAAAGCCAAGTTGAATCAGCATATTTGGAAGAGTCATAATACTGTATTATTACAGGTGGGTTTGGGCACGAAATATAATTTGTAGAAACATGTCCTCCGGCTTCCGGAAATCGATTGTGTATTACTACAGTATCATAAAAATCACACTGCCCTGCCGAAGAAATATGTATGTAGGCAGGATAATCGCCCGGATTGGCAAACGAATAGCACGGGCTGGCATTTGTAAATACACTTTGCGGTAAAGCACCGGGAATATTCCAATTGTAAGTTAAGTTGACCCCTGTCGAATTGTTCGTTACACAGCCCTGCTTGCCGGGGCAAATTATGGTATCTATTGTATAATTCACGTTTACAGGAGCTACCGTAACTGTTTTCGTTATCGAATCCCGGCAACCTGCAACATTGCTCACTTTGAGTTTTACCTGATACTGACCCGGATTAGCATAATTATGTGTCGGATTTTGGTTGCCACTATAGGTGCCATCTCCAAAATTCCATTCCCATGTGTCAATACCGCAAGTGGTATCTACCGATAAATCTGTAAAGTTAATAGGCAAAGGATAGCAAACACTGGTAGGCGAAAAATTAGCGGTTACCTTACACACCTGCACAGTGCCGTAAACGGTATCAATACACCCATTATTAGAACGGTTACGCATAGCTATGCAAAAAGTACCCGGAACGGTAAAATTCCGGTTTATAGTATCGCCTCCACCGGTACCTGCTCCTGTCCAATTCAACGGTACGCAATTAAAATCCCATCGGGTAAATGTGGGATCTTTAGTCAGCGATGTATTCATAAATCTTACCGTAAACGGAGCACAGCCTATGGTATCGGTTGGTATAAATCCTGCGGACTGGCATGGCGCAATAACTTTCTTATCGGTATTATTCACACATCCTGTAACACTATTAGTAGCAGTTAGTGTAATAAAACAAGAATCGCATGCCGGTAACGAGTTTATTACGGGGTTAGTTAAGGTGCTGGTAGTTCCGCAAATATTCCAATTATACGAAGTTGCATCGGTTGACTGATTTACCAAATAAACAGTAGTGCCCGATGTACAAGAAGTAGAATCTTTAAAAGAGGCAATGGGGCCTAAAACTGTTATAGGAAATGTAAAAATATCTCCCACACAACTATCCTGATAGGTGCTAACGGTAGTATTCATTGTCCCTGTCAATTGATAAATGTGGCTGACAGTTGAATTATATGTTGTCTGAAGCGGAGAACCATCTCCCCAGTTTACTACAGCATAAGTAAATGGCACACAGTTTAGCTGAATTACAACCGAATCCTGTTGGTAACACATAGATTGTGGAGTAGCCGTGGCTGTACATACTGGTGGAGTTCCTACACAAATTGTGTCAACTAACGTAGTGGTACCTACACAACCTGTTGTGGTGGTAACAGTTAAAGTTACTGTATTACACCCCGTGTCAGCAAAACAACGCTGTATGGTATCCTGACACGCTCCTAAAACAGTACCATTCGGGAACGACCAACAAACAGAAGCTATGGTATCAGGAATTAAGGTAAGGTTAGCATTATTACTGAATGTTACACATACTGGAGCACATCCTTTTACTTTCGTCATTCCTATTACTGGTACTACCGCACGTGATTTTATATAACCTAGTCTTGTTAAAGTATCCCTACAACCGTTTGGAGATGTTACTATCAAGGTAACATTTCGCCCGTTGGGGAAAAAATTATTGTATGTTACGGAAGGATTGGCTAAAGATGAGGTAGATGGGGTACCCGACTGAAAACTCCACTGATAGGTACATCCCGAACAAGGTGCAGAAGTAAAATTAACCGTGTAAGGCAATGAACAAGCAAACGTATCATCAGCCGTAAAAAATGCGGTTGGTTTTTGATTTGCCGTTAGCACTTGCTGTGTAACAGAGGCACTGCACCCTACTCCAAAATTGGCAGTTGCCGTAACGGTATAAGTTCCTGTAGTTGTTATGCTGTAACTTGCAGTATTACCTTGCTGCGGGGTAAAACTCTGCGGAGGGGAACCTCCTGCCAACGACCAACTCATTGAAGGCAGCCCCGGTGATGTATTGGTAAGCACCAACGTAAAAGGTACTCCGGGGCGAATACATGCTGTAGGCGAATTTTGCGTAAATGAAATAGTAGGCTGCGGACGATTGCAAATATATCCTTGACGGAAAAGCGAATCGCTGCAAACGGCCGATGAAGGATGCTGTACCTTTAACGCAATATCGTAACAATTAGGGTCAACGGCAAAAGTGTATGTTAAATTACGGCTCGAACCGGTCTGCACCATAGTGTTGTTTACATACCATGTATAGGTCATATTCGGACCGGCACTATCGGCAGTAAGCGTTGTAGTAAGGGGTGCCGTAGCACAGTTTACAGTTGTTACACTGGCAGCAAAATTTGCTACCGGTTTAGGAATAAGGCAAACTTTGTTATGATAGGTTGAATCGGCATAACAACCAAAACTGTTACGAATAATAACTGTAGGGGAACAACAACCCGGCACCCCCAAATAAGTTTTAGGAATTGGAGTTGCAGGGCATCCTATACCTACATAAGGTGTTCCTCCGCAGCCCCACTCTATTCTCACCGTATCTATGGTGCCGGTTCCGGCTGTGCTATTGCAGAAAGCTTCTATGTTTAATGGTGAACATCCCTCAACGGGAGCAAAGGTGAAATTTACTGTAGGCTTGGCAGCAACCAAAAGATTGCAGTTTGTATAACTGCATGTATCTCCGTTAAAATTCTGCGCCCATAACTTCAGACAATAATTGCCCGGCATATTAGCTGCATAGGAGAAATTTTGGTTAAGCGCTACCGAGGTAACAATAGGTGTAAAACCCGGAGGCCCTGTTAAAGTCCATTGGCGCAATGTTACCGGTGATGAGGATGTTTCATTGGCCGTGGCAAGAATAATTAATGGGGCACAACCCTGTGTTTGTTGAACAGTAAAATTGCAGGTAATTTGCCCAAACACTTCACTTCTAAAAAATAGAAGGAGCACAAAAACAGATAGCTTCCAAAATCTGAAAAGGGGAAAAATATACTTCATCAGGGTGTTTAGAATTAAAAAAAATACGATGGCTTGCTGCTTTTCTTAATGAAGAGGGAAAACAATCCTCTAAAGTTGCAAGAAATCGTTATTTGCTTCTCAACCTTACAAACATAACAAAATGGCGCATTCTCTGAAACATCCACAACCTCATGTAGAAACAAACTTTCCACCGGTGCCCTATTAAAATGTTTGGAAGGTATATTCACTGAATGAAAAATGGTATTGCAGTTTTAAGCGTAATCCCCATACGCAAAGAACCCACTCATGCAAGCGAACAAATTTCCCAGTTACTTTTTGGCGAAACCTATAGTATCAGTTCCACCCACGAAACATGGCTCAAAATTACTTGCAATAGCGATGGTTATGAGGGTTGGATTCACAACTCGCAGCATACAGCTTTAGCCGATAAAGATTTTACAGCTATCGCAGAAAACAAAGCAGGCATTGCTTTAGAACTGGCTTTCAGCGCTTCATCAAGCAGTTATTCGGTGCCTGTAGTTTGCGGAAGTTCCTTGCCGGGGTTTGACGGAGTTAATTTTAAGATAGGAAAGGAAAAGTTTATTTATAACGGGCAGGCTGTTTTGCCCGAAGCGCAAAATAGTTCAGTGCTTGAACGGATTGCCTTGCGATATTTAAACGCCCCCTACCAATGGGGCGGGCGTTCTCCGTTTGGCATTGACTGCTCCGGCTTTTCGCAAATTGTGTTCAAGTTTTGCGGATATTCATTAAAGCGAGATGCCTACCAACAGGCAGAACAGGGCACACCCCTAAATTTTGTGGAAGAAACGCAACCGGGAGACCTCGCCTTTTTTGCCAATGATGAAAACCGGATTACACATGTTGGTATTATTCTGAAAGATCACCGCATTATTCATGCTTCGGGCAAAGTGCGTATTGATAAGCTCGACCATTATGGTATTTACAATGCCGAAACAAAAAAATATTCGCACAGGCTAAAACTCATTAAACGCTACTTTTAATGAAAAAGAAAATTGCCGTTTTAACCGGTGCCGGTATAAGTGCCGAAAGCGGAATAAAAACGTTCCGCGATGCTGACGGACTCTGGGAAAACCACCGTATCGAAGACGTGGCCACTCCCGAAGCCTGGGAACATAACCCGGCTTTAGTATTGGAGTTTTACAACCAACGAAGACAGCAGCTACTCGCCTGCCAACCCAACCGCGCCCATTATGCTTTAGCCGAATTGGAAAGCAAATACGATGTAACCATCATTACACAAAATGTTGACGACCTGCACGAACGGGGCGGTTCAACTAATATTATTCATTTACATGGCGAATTACTCAAAGCCCGCAGCACTAAATTTCCGCACCTTATTTACCCCTGTAACCACAATTTAAAACTGGGTGATACATGTGAGCAAGGTGCTCAGCTACGTCCGCACATAGTTTGGTTTGGCGAAGCGGTTCCCGAAATTGAAAAGGCTGCGCCTATTGTAGCAGGCTGCGATATACTGATTGTCATTGGCACATCGCTCGTTGTTTATCCGGCAGCAGGATTGGTTAACTACGCAAGCTACGAATCATTAAAATGGCTTATTGACCCTGCCGAAATCCGTCTTCCGCGAATTCCAAATCTCACCTTCATTAACCAAAAAGCAACGGTTGGCACCGATTGGCTGGCAAACAAGTTGCTGGCAGATGTGGAGTAAACTTAACAACCGACCGCTACCGCTAAACTGCGATTGTGCAAAATGAATATATTCGCAGGCGCTAAAATTTTACAACACCTAAAACACAAAACCGATGACTAAAAAATTTTTATTGCCCCTTCTGCTCATGTTCGCTGTTGGTCTAAATGCACAAATAGTTAACAACAGCTTCGAGAACTGGGTAACCGACACCATTTTCTTCCCCGGCATAAACACCGTGCCTCCCGATACTTTCGAATCTCCCAATCCGGCAGATTGGACTTCTTCGAACTCTCTCTCCGGAACCGATTCGTTAGGCGGGGTTTTCTTTGTTACTGAAACAAACGATGCTTACCACGGCAATTCCGCAGTAAATATTATTACCGATACCATAAATCTTCCTACAATTCCAAACTTCCCGCTGCTTAAACTCACTTTCCCTGGGTTTGTAGTTAACGGAAAATTCCCAATCAACACCGAAACCCTCCTTACCAGCGGAAGTGTTATTTCCCCGCTTTCCATTTTGGGTGCCGGCCAACCGTTTACACAAAAACTGCACAAAATTAAAGGCTACTACAAGTATGCACCGGTGTTTAACCCTAACACTAACAACAACGATACCTGCGTAGTATGGGCCACTTTAAGAAAAGGAACCCAACTAATTGGCGAAGCTATTTTCAAGAGCACTTCAGCTACCAGCGGCTATCAACCTTTCGAAGCAACCTTCAATTACTATTCGTGCGATAACCCCGATACTTTAGTAGTGTTTATGGCATCAAGCGTGCCGAATGTACAAGCCATTTTAGGCGGTGGCGCATCGGGCTTGGTAAGAGGTAGTGTGCTTAAAGTGGATAGTGTGTATTACGAAACACTGCCCGGCAACTACAACTTTCCGGCTATTGCAGTTAACGATGTTGACACAACATTCAAAAACACACCCAAAAATATTCTTGTAAAACTAAACGATGAAGATTGCGATGACCCTGTTTCGGGCTTAACCATCAACGTAATTTCTCAGCCGGTTAACGGAACTGCAACCGCTTCAGGCACTTCACACATTGTTTATACGCCATCTACCGGCTTTTTCGGTATTGATACGTTCAGCTATACACTTACAGGCGGTGGCACTACATCGGCACCAGCCAATGTAAAAATACTGGTATTAAACTCCTCCGGTATAAATAATACAAGCGAAATACCCGTAGTAGTGTTTCCTGTTCCTGCAAACAATGAAATTACCGTTCAGTTAAACTACAACGGTAAAGCTGTTGCCCAAATTTACGATGCTGTTGGGCGTTTGGTAAAAACAGAATCCATCTACAATAACTCTACCGTTATCGGCTTACACGATGTGGCAAACGGAACATACAATCTGCAAATTGTTTCAGAAGCAGGTGTGGCTATCGCCAGAACAAAATTTACGGTAGCAAAATAATTTTTGCTTCATTTCAACCTTTTAAAAGGCTGCCTTTAACCCGGGCAGCCTTTTTATTCCTGCCAATTGTACGCCCATACCTGTCATTTGATAAATAAACCGGTATAAGCGGTAAGTGGCCTAAAATCTCGTATAACATGTTCCTACGTTTGTGCCATAAAAGGGCTACAAATGAAAACCACCAAAACAATCAGTCGAATCCTCCCTTTTACTGTTCTGTTTGCACTTGCTGCCGGTTGCAACAAGCAAGCCGATAATCTGGACAACACCATTTTCAGAGGCTACAATACTTCCAATGCACAGGTACTAACGCTTTCTGAAATCAATACCGCTACCACGCTTACTAACCATGCTGCAAGTGTAGATTACATCATCACCCATTATTTAGAAGTAAATGCACCACTGGTTATAGAGGAAGGCACAACTATTATGTTTCGCGAGGGTGCAGGCATAGCTGTTAAACCTTCAGGAACACTTACTGCAACAGGCACCCCATCGGCACCAATTGTTTTTACTTCCGAAACAGAAAAAAGAGGCACTTGGAAAGGTATTACGTTTCTGAGCACGGCACCACAAAACGAACTTGCTTACTGCAAAATTGAATTAGGCGGAGGCGCCTCTCCTTATGGCAGCGCCAATGTAATTATTGGCAACGAAGGCTACCATGCTGCTGCCAAAATTATCAACTGCGAAATCACCACAAGCTTAAACATCGGAGTAATAATAGCTGCCGGCTCGGAGTTTAGAGAGTTTAAAGAAAACAAATTGCTTACCAATTCATCTTTTGGGGTTACTACAGATCTTGCCAATGCACCACTTATTACACCCACCAATGTTTTCTCCAACAACGGAAAAGAGTTTATACAAATAAAAGGATACGGCTGCAACAAGCCTGTAAGCGCACAGGTTAAACTGGCACCCTTACCAACACCTTACTTAATAAGCGGTGATATCTACATGTGCAACCTGCTCAGCATTTCGGAGGGAGTAAAACTATACATGGATAAAAATGCCGCTTTAATTATTGATGGTACAAGCGGAAGCGGAACGCTCAATGCCGTTGGCACCCAAGCCCAACCCATTGTTATTGCGCCTCTTTACCAGGGCAAAGGTGTATGGGGTAATATCCGTTTTCTCTCTTCAAATTCTGTAAACAACCGCATAGAATATTGCCGTATAAGCGGTGGTGGCGATGAAGGTATTTGCCAAGGGGCAAATGCCATGCTTACCATTAGTGCAGGAAACGAAGGCAGTAAGGTTATTATTCGCAACAACATTATCTACAACAGCAGCAGCTATGGTATAGCGGTTGAGCATGTCAACTGCGAAGTAAATGACGACCTCCTCTCAGGCAATGTATTCGAGAGTAACGATGCTGGCAATGTGTTGTTCCAGTAAAAAGACACTGTATGCTTTACACACTAACCATAACAGCATTATTGCTTGTAGGTTTTATGGCAGTAATTGTTGCTGTAAAAACAGGCAGAAAGTAAGTTTAAATGCCCAAAACGGCTGTCAAATAATTTAACCGTCCGTTATTAGGACTTTACAAGCGCCCTCCTACTTTTGCGGTTTCAAAATTATATACATCATGACAAAGTGGTTATCCGCCATCGTTCTCCTCTTTTGCTCAAACAGCATTTTTGCACAATGCACCGATTTGTTTTTCTCAGAGTATGTAGAGGGAAGCTCCAACAATAAAGCATTGGAAATTTACAATCCTACTTCGGTAGCCATTAACCTTTCCGGCTATAAAATTCAGCTATACACGAATGGTTCACCCACACCGGGCAGCACGTTCAATCTTTCGGGCAGCATAGCCGCAGGTGACGTTTATGTAATCGTTAACTCTGCTGCAAACGATTCCATCAAAGCAGTCCGCGATACTATAAACAATGGTGTGTGTAATTTCAATGGCGATGATGCCGTTGTGCTTTTAAAGGGAACCGACACGCTCGATATTATTGGCGTGGTTGGAAACGACCCGGGCAATTCATGGACGGTAGGCACCGGCTCTACACTCGACCACACTTTAGTTAGAGCCGATACAGTGCGAAGTGGAACTAAAAATTGGGCATTAAGTGCCACACAATGGGTAGTTTTTCCTAAAGACACCATTCGCCTTGGCACACATACCATGTCGCCCTGTAATCCTATAACCGACACCCTCGTTCAGTTTTCAGTTACTGCTGCTCAGGTTAGCGAAAGTGCCGGCACTTACGATGTTGGTATAAAATTAAATGCGGCCAGTTTATCATCTACCTTCACAGTTGATGTAGAATTGATTGGCGGAACTGGTGATGCAAGCGATATTGACAACTACACCACCCAAACCGTTACTTTTATCCCTAACACAAGTTCGCAGAACATAACACTCACCATTACCGATGATTTGCTCCCCGAACCAATGGAAACGCTCATCTTTAGGCTCACTAATCCTACAGGGGGAATTTTAATTGGTGCCGATTCCATTTTTACATTGAGCATTGGTGCCAGCGACCAGCCCGTTCAAACCTATGCTATTTCTCAAATTACAAGTTTAGATGCCAACTTTTCCCCCGATTCGCTTGGGGTTAAAGTGCGCGTAAGCGGTACTGTTATAGGTATTGATTACCGTAACAACGGAATTGAATTTTTCATACATGATGCTACCGATGGTATTTTAATTTTCTCTCCCACCAAAACTTTTGGTTACTCCGTTGCCGAAGGTGACTCAGTTTGGGTAGAAGGCGAAGTGGGCTTTTTTAATGGTATGACCGAAATTCAGTTTCTTGACACCGTTTACAAAATTGGAACAGGTGTTGTTCCCTTCCCTATTGTTGTGCAGGATTTAGACGAAACCACCGAAGCCGAGTTGGTGCGGCTAAACAACGTGCAGTTGGTTACACCGGCACAGTGGACTACCGGCACCGGAGCAAGCGGTTTCAGTTGCGATATCACCGATGGACAAAACACTTGGAAACTGCGTATTGACGAAATGTGTGCCTTGTATAATCAACCCGCACCATCCGGAAAGTTCGATGTAATTGGCATTGGCAGCCAAAACGATAACTCGGCACCCTACAATTCCGGCTACCAGTTATTACCGCGCTTTGCCAGCGATATTATCATGCATTCGGGCATAAACGAAACAACTGTTGGCAACTTAAAAGTATTCCCAAACCCCAACAACGGGCAGTTTGTTATTGAAAGCAAAACACCAATTGTAAATGGAACTCTTGCAATTACTGATGTTACAGGAAAATTACTTTACTCAAATGTAGTTTCGGGGCAAACAATTATGGTACAAACCCATAACCTAACTCCCGGCACATACATTGTTCAGGTGCGCTCAAATAATGGGGCGTTGGTTGGAAAACTGAATGTGCAATAGTGCAAGCACTCCCCTGTTTACACCTTGCTTTAACCTGTTCGCGCCCTCCCATATTCAACTCGCGCCTTCCTTTTTTAGGTTCGCGCCAACGCCTTTTTAACTTTCGCCAGTCCAAATCCCGTTCGCGCCAACGCTTTTTTAACTTTCGTCAACCCAAATCCGGTTTGCGCCAATACTTTTTTAACTTTCGCCAGTCCAAATCCGGTTCGCGCCAATACCTTTTCAACTTTCGTCAGCCCAAATCCGGTTCGCGCCAATACTTTTTCAACTTTCGCCAATACAAATCCGGTTCGCGCCAATACTTTTTCAACTTTCGCCAATACAAATCCGGTTCGCGCCAATACCTTTTTTGTGTTCGTTAAGCCCAATTCCGTCAGCGCCAGTGCTTTTTAGCTTCGGGTACTGTCTAATTATCTGTGTAAGTGATTAACCAAACATTCGCCAACCTCAATCCGGTTCGCGCCTAATCGCTTTAAGTTTGCGCCAACACCTTGTCCAACGCAACAACTATTGCGTCCTGCAAAAAATCAATTTGAATGTTATCCGGAAAAACTTTCGAAGTTTCTACTTCACCTTATTCAACCTTGACGAAGCCACCACCTGCCCTCTTTCATCCGATACCTTAAGCACATAGGTTCCCTCGGCAAGCGATTCAACCGAAATTTCAATTTGCTCTGCCGAAGCATTTTTTACTTTCGACTTAACCAGCTTTCCTTCCAAATCATACACTTCAAACGAAAGGTTGCCTTCGTCTTCCAAACCGCTTACTATAAAAGAGCCTTTTACGGGGTTGGGATGTAGGGTAATAGATTTAACAGAAGAGCTGCCTACCGAACTTACACAAGTAGTTGTAAGGGTAGCTTTAAAATGGAGCAACTTTGCCGTAGCAGCACTATCTCCGGTTATGTAAACCAATATATCCGATGTGCCGGTGCCGTTAATGCAATGTGGCGAAAACTGGAACTTAAAGTCCATAGTATCACCCGCACCTACACTTTTCGACTCATACGGCCCTGCGTTCAGCAACAAATCATAGCAATTGTTGTTATCGCACAGTTTCACTTCCCAATTGGGCGATGGGGTAGTATAGCCCTTCATCATCCAAGTAAATGTTTGCGATTGGTTGGTAGTATTTACCACTTCCAAATGCACATCAAACGGGTCAAACTCATCGGTTACTACCCCCGAAACAACAGAGGTATCGCCAGGTATGGTAATAATGGTTTGTGCTTGTAACGAAAGAACCGTGAAAGAGAAAACAGATAACACAGTGTAGATTTTTTTCATTGTTGCTTGTTTACTTGAGTTAAGCTAAAGTAAATTATAGCCGTATTATTAACAATCGTGGCAAACATTTAAATTCACACTTTGTTAACGACCGACTTATTTTATAGCTTCGTAGTAACATTTTCTCCTTACTTAATCTCATTTCAATGAAAAACTTTACACTTTCCCTTGTGCTGTTGTTAGCCGGTGTAACAGCGCTTTGGGCACAAACAACCATCTACACTCAAAACTTCAGTAGTGCCGGGCTACCTACAGGATGGCAAAATGTGGATAATACTCCTAACAACGCAGGCAAATGGACGCGCAAAACAAGTGCACATTCTTTTGTATCTACTACTGCTTCAAACGGCTTTTGGATTTTTGACAGCGATGCTTACGGCAACGATAACAAAGCCGAAAATGCCGATTTAATTTCGGCAGCTATTAACTGCTCTGCCAACAGTTTTGTGGCATTGCAATTTGAGCACTATTTTCAGCAATACTCTACCAGTTCAGGTACTGTATCGGTTAGTACCGATGGAACCAACTGGACACAGGTATATTCTGTAACGCAAACTTCAGGAAACCCTGAGGTAGTGGTGTTGGATATTTCTACAGTGGCGGCTTATCAGCCTACTGTTTACTTAAAGTTCAATTACACTGGCGATTACGATTACTGGTGGGCTGTTGACGACATTAAGTTGTTTCAACCCGACCCGCTTGATATTTCTGTTGAAACAATTACCGTTAACAAGTATGTAGGTTTAGGCAACAGAACCATTACCGGTGTAGTTAAAAACAATGGCGCTACTGCCATTACTTCTTTCGACCTTTCATACACTGATAATGGCGGAACTCCTGTTTACCAAAGTTTCTCGGGCTTGTATATCGCACCTTTCCAAACTTACAACTTCTCTTTTAACCAGCCTATCAGTATGCCGGTTGCTGCTTTGCATAATGTTTCCGTTACTGCTTACGCTCCCAACAACGGCAACGAAACAAATGTTACCAACAATACTTTAGCCAAGGCAATAACTTCGTTAAGCGGATTGCCCGTTAAAAATGTGTTGATTGAAGAATTTACAACCGCCCCTTGCCAGTATTGCCCCAGGGGAACAACAGAGATAAACAAGATACTTGCTAACCATACCAATGTAATTGCGGCAGCATTACATGCCGGATTTGGTACCGATGCCATGACCATTCCCGATCATTCAACCGTAGCAAGCGCTTACACCAGTGGTGCCCCCTCTGCGTGTATTGACAGAGTATTTTTTTCCGGTGAAGAAGAAGTGGCTGTTAGCACCAACGTTTGGGAAAGCTATTGCGTGCAGCAAAAAAGCACAGTTACCCCTGTTTCCATCATTGCCGATAACGTTTATAACTCTGCAACAAGAGAGTTAACCGTAAATGCCTCGGCAAGATTTTACGGACCTATCAACGATAACTTCCGTATTAACTGTTACATAATTGAAGACAGTGTAACCGGAACCGGCAGCGGATATAATCAGGTAAATTATTACAACACCCAATCTTCCAGCGAATGGTATCAAAAGGGTAATCCGATTATTGGATTTGCTCACCGCCACGTTTGCCGTCAAATGTTGGGTGGTGCCTGGGGCAGCACCGGAGTAATTACTTCGCCTACTACCGATGGCGGACTTTACAGCAAGCAATACACCTATACTTTACCGGCTAACTGGAACGACTCTCGTATTAAGATAGTGGTGTTAGTGCAAGAGTATGCTACCAGCACTACCAATCGTCAAATTCTTAATGCGCTTCAAATACATCTTAACGATGCCGATTCTACCTTCGTAAATTCTTCGGCTCCTTCGGCAGTTACTGAGGTATCAAGCAAACTTGCTTCGGTTTCATTATATCCCAACCCTGCTACAGATGTGGTAAATCTTGAGTATTCGATCAACAATACGACTACCGTAAGTTTTGAGGTTTACAATATTATCGGGCAGAGCATTCAGGTTATTAAACCTTCTGAATTGGCACAAGGCGATTACAGAACTACCATCAATACTTCCGACTTTAAGAACGGGGTTTATTTTGTTGCCGTTAAGGAAAACAACAAAACCGTTAATACTTTAAAGTTTGTGGTAAATAAATAAGAACCACTTGCAAGAGAAAAAATGCCGCTCGTATTCGGGCGGCATTTTCTTTTACAGCAACCCCTCATCGGCAAAACTGTAGTACGCATTATCGCCAATAATCAGGTGGTCCAACAAGGTTATGTCCATCAGCCGGGCTGCGTCTTTAAGTTTCTGGGTAAGTTCCTTATCAGCCTGGCTTGGCTTAAGATTTCCCGAAGGATGATTATGCACTGCAATAATCGAAGTGCTTAACAACTCAAGTGCACTCTTTAAAATGATACGAATATCAGCTACCGTGCCCGACACCCCTCCCGAACTTATGTTTTTATGCTGCAATACTTTGTTCGATTTATTCAGAAACATCACAAAAAATTGCTCATGTTGCAGGTCGGCAATTTCAGGATAAATGTAGGCAAACGAATCGCGGCTGCTTTTTATTACAGGCAACTCACGGATAGTACTCGACTGTCGCCTTCTGCCCAACTCTAAGGCTGCCACAATGGTAACCGCCTTTGTATCGCCCAAGCCTTTCTCCAATTTCTTAATATCATTAACCGAAAGTTTTCCCAATTCATTCAAATTACCCGAAACTTTGTGTAGTATCTTTTTGGCAATATCCAAGGCAGAACTTCCCTGCACACCGGTTCGAAGCAAAATAGCAATCAACTCGGCATCGGTTAAAGCCGCTTTGCCTTTCAGCAGTAATTTCTCGCGGGGGCGGTCTTCTTCAGCCCAACTCTTTATGGATAAAAAATCTTTTTCTTCCATTGGCTGAATGTAGTAAAAAACAAAGAGGCTGCCTTTACCGGACAGCCTCTTTGTTTAAGTATATGTTTTCAAAAACTACTTTGCTTTAGCCAACACTCTCTTCATTAAGCCCGACTTAAGGTTACCTGCTTTGTTTTTGTGGATATAACCACGCTTTGCAAGTTTATCAAGCAATGAAAGAACTTTCGGAAGCGCCTTTTTAGCTTCGGTTTCATTCTTCTCCCCGCGTATATCGCGAATTGCGTTACGGGTAGTTTTTGCATAATATCTGTTGAACAGTCTGCGCTTGGCAGCCTGACGGGCACGTTTTTCGGCTGATTTGTGGTTTGCCATTGTTGTTTCTTTTTAAAAAAGGACTGCAAATATAGATTTCTGCGCTTTATTTCCAAAGCGGAGTTTAAAATTCAGTTTTAGCAACAGTTTTGGGCAATTGTTGTTATTGTTTCCGAATAGAAAGCGCTAATACTTAGTTATTCAACGATTATCACTTAGGTTTGCACCCCGATTTTCAGCCCAAAATGGACAGTTACTCATATTTAAGCAATGCCACGCCCGAGTTCGTGGAGAATTTGTACCGCGACTTTAAAAAGAACCCCGCTTCCGTTGACCCCGAATTCAAAAAGTTTTTTGAAGGTTTCGATTTCGCCTCAGCTAATTACAGCAATGGCAAGAGCGCATCAGTATCGGCTGATGAACTGAAAGTTTACAAGCTGATTGCCGCCTACCGCACCAAGGGGCATTTAGTCGCCAACACCAATCCTTTAAAGCCCCGCAAAGACCGTCAGGCTGAGTTAGATTTAAAATACTTCGGACTAAGCGATGCCGATTTGAATAAACGCTTTGTGATTAGTAGTGAAATAGGACTGAACAACGCCACACTCAGCGAAATACTGGCCGAACTGAAAAGCCGCTACTGCGGCACCATCGGCTTCGACCTTGCCTGTGTACGGCTGCAAGCGGAAATTGATTTTTTTAAAAACAAAATAGAACACCGCAAGCAACTGATTGACTACAGCGTGGAAAAGAAGGAGCACATCCTTCGCATGTTGAATAAAGCGGTGGTATTCGAAAAATTTCTCGGTACCAAATACATTGGTGAAAAGCGTTTTTCGCTCGAAGGCGGAGAAACAACCATCCCTGCTTTGGATGCCATTATCCGCCAGTCTGCAACATTAGGAGTGCAGGAAGTATTGTTCGGTATGGCGCACCGCGGAAGACTGAACGTGCTTGCCAACATTATGGGCAAAACCTACGAGGAAATTTTCAACGAGTTTGAAGGCAATGCTTCGTTCGACTTAACCATGGGCGATGGCGATGTAAAATACCATCTCGGCTTTTCGCATCAATATCCGGTTTCCGAAAACAAATCGGTTTATCTGAAACTGATGCCCAATCCATCGCACCTCGAAGCGGTAAACCCCATAGTTTGCGGTTTTGCCCGTGCAAAGGCTGATGCTATTTACAAATCAGATTACGATAAGCTGTTGCCCATTCTCATACATGGCGATGCCGCAGTTGCCGGGCAGGGCATTGTTTATGAGGTATTGCAGATGGCAAAATTAGAAGGCTACTACACCGGTGGTACCATTCACTTTGTTATCAACAACCAAATTGGTTTTACTACCGATTTTGACGAAGCCCGCTCTTCCGATTACTCTACATCTATTGCCGCTACCATTGATTCGCCCGTGCTGCATGTAAACGGTGATGATATTGAAGCCGTGGTTTTTGCCTGCGAGTTAGCTGCTGAATATCGTCAGGAATTCAACAAAGATATTTGGATTGATATGGTGTGCTACCGCAAGTGGGGGCACAACGAAAGCGATGACCCTAAATACACACAACCGGGTTTGTATAAACTGATTGACAAGCACAGCAACCCGCGCGATGTGTATTCAAAAAAATTGGAAGCCGAAGGCTCGGTACAAGCGGAAATGGCAAAGCGGCTCGAAAAAGAATTTTGGGCAGAATTGCAGGAGCGTTTGGATATGGTGAAGCAAAAACCCCTGCCCTACAAACCGCAGCCCAACGAATTGGAATGGCAGAAATTGCGTAAAGCGAAAATTGAGGACTTTTTTGAATCGCCCGACACATCCATTAATGTAGAAACTACTGCAAAGCTCATTCAGGGATTGAATAAAATTCCGGAAGGTTTTGTGCCGCTTCGCAAAATCAAAAAGTATTTGGATGAGCGAAACAAATTGATGACCGAGAACAAGCAGTTGGATTGGGCGGCAGCCGAGCTAATGGCGTATGGCTCTATCTTGTTGGATGGTCATGATATTCGCCTGAGCGGTGAAGATGTAAAGCGCGGAACGTTTACCCACCGCCATGCAGTAATTACCGATGAAAACACCGACAAAGAGTATTGCCGCCTTTGTAACCTCGCTTCAAAGCAGGGGCGTTTCTTTATCTATAATTCTCACTTGAGCGAATACGGAGTTTTAGGTTTTGAGTACGGCTACTCTTTACCAAGTCCATCACCGCTTGTTATTTGGGAAGCGCAGTTTGGCGACTTTGCCAATGGCGCGCAAATAATTATTGACCAGTTTATAGCTGCTGCTGAAAGTAAATGGCAGCGCAGTTCAGGTTTAGTATTACTACTTCCGCATGGTTACGAGGGGCAGGGTCCTGAGCATTCCTCTGCACGCTTAGAGCGTTTTCTGCAAATGTGTGCCGAAATGAATATGGTGGTAGCAAACATCAGCGATCCGGCTAATTTCTTTCACGCACTCCGCAGGCAACTGGCTTGGAATTTCAGAAAGCCTTTGGTAGTAATGAGTCCTAAATCTTTGCTTCGTCATCCGCGCTGTGTTTCTCCTATCGAAAAAATAAACAACGGAAAATTTGAAGAGTTGATAGTGGATGAAACGAAAGCAAAGAAGGTTCGCAAAATACTTTTCTGCACCGGCAAAATTTATTACGACTTGCTGGAGCGGAAAGAGCGCGATAAAATTAACGATGTAATCATTGCCAGAGTGGAGCAACTGTATCCTACACCGCAGGACAAAATGATTGAGTTGGCGCAAAAACATCCGAAGGCGGAAGTTTGGTGGGTACAGGAAGAGCCCGAGAACATGGGCGCATGGTATTTTATGCACGCTCGCTTGCACGATAAACTCGGCTTAAAAGGAATTGCGCGCAAAAACTCGGCTTCCACAGCCACAGGCTATAAAAAAGTGCACCTGCAAGAGCAGGAAGTAATTCTGAACAGAGCGTTTGAATAGATATTTTTGCAAAAACAGATTATGGTAGTTGTTCTTGATAAAAATGTTCAAAAAGCAAAAGCGCAGGTTAAAACTGCAATTGATGTTTCCAAGAAATCCAAACGGAAAAAAGTAAACCTCCGCAAGTATCTTGGAGCATTGAAAACAGATATTGACCCTTTGAAGTATCAAAAGGAAATAAGGGCATGAACGATTTGATACTTCTGGACACCAATATCCTCATCTATCTTCTTAAAGGGGATGAAAAAATAATTTCTATTCTGGAAGAGCGAGTGCCGGTTATATCTGTTATTACCGAAATTGAGTTGCTTTCTTTTCCCAATACAAAACCTTCCGAGTTAAGCTCAATAAAAAAGCTGATTGCCGATTGTCAGGTAGTATCGCTGAACAAATCTGTGAAGAAGGAAGCTATTGAATTAAGGAAACAGTTTAAACTGAAAACAGTTGACAGTATTGTTGCTGCAACTGCCAAGTTTCTCAACCTTCCGCTAATTACTGCAGACAAAAGTTTTGCAAAACTCGATAAAGCGTTATCACAAATTCTCATTTACAAACCTTAGATACAATAATGACCGAAGTAAAAGTTCCCGCTGTAGCCGAATCCATTACCGAAGTAACCCTTTCGCGATATTTAGTAAAGGAGGGTGACTATGTAGAGTTAGACCAACCCATTTGCGAATTGGAAACCGACAAAGCATCGCAAGAAATTCCTTCGCCTGTTGCAGGTACCGTAAAATTTGTGGCGGCTGAAGGAAGCGATTTAAAGGTTGGCGCATTGATTTGCACGGTTGACGAAACGGCCGCAAAACCTGCCGGAGCGCCTGCTAAAGCTGAAGAGAAAAAGGCAGAGGTTAAAAAGGAAGAACCCAAAAAGGAAGTGGTGAAAGAAACCTACGCTTCGGGAACTCCATCGCCAGCTGCTAAAAAAATATTAGATGAAGGCGCAGTAAAGACCACCGAAGTGAAAGGGACAGGCGTTGGCGGACGCATTACAAAAGAAGATGCCATCAATGCCGTGCGTAGCAAAGCAAATTTGCCGCAACGCGAAGCTTTCAGCCGCAACGAGCGCAGAGAGAAAATGAGCCGCTTGCGTAAAACTATTTCAGAACGGTTGGTGTACTCCAAAAATTCAACTGCCATGCTCACTACTTTCAATGAAGTGGACATGAGCGCCATCAACAAAATACGCGAGAAGTATGGCGATACTTTTAAGAAGAAGAACGAAGTGTCGCTGGGCATGATGAGTTTTTTTACGAAAGCGGTTTGTTTGGCTTTGGAAAAATTTCCGGCAGTAAATGCTTCTATTGAAGAAAACGAAATTATTTACCACGATTACTGCGATGTTTCCATTGCTGTTTCTACACCTAAGGGCTTAGTAGTGCCGGTTATCCGCAATGCCGAATCGCTTTCGCTGGCAGGTATCGAAAAGAAAGTAAAAGAACTGGCTATTAAAGGTCGCGATGGTTTGCTGACAATGGAGGAAATGACAGGCGGAACGTTCACCATTTCAAACGGTGGGGTTTTCGGTTCGCTTATGTCCACCCCTATTATCAATCCTCCGCAGGTAGCTATTTTGGGGATGCACAAAGTGCAGGACAGACCGGTGGTGATTGACGGACAAATTACCGTTCGCCCAATGATGTATGTAGCCCTGAGTTACGACCACCGCATTATTGACGGAAAAGAAAGCGTGAGTTTCTTAGTTGCGGTGAAAGACTTTCTGGAAAATCCGCACAAAATGCTTTTGGGGGCAGACCCTGTTGATTTATTGTTGGAGGTTTAGTGGACTACACAAAGTAAAGCAGAGAATACACAGAAGCGTAGTAAAAAACAAGCCATATGAAATATAATGTTGTAGTTATTGGTTCGGGTCCCGGAGGATATATTGCCGCTATACGTTGCGCGCAGTTGGGTATGAAAGTGGCGATTATTGAAAAGTATGATGTACTTGGCGGCACTTGCACCAATGTAGGCTGCATTCCTTCCAAAGCCTTGCTCGATTCATCGGAACATTACCACAATGCCGAAAAAGCTTTTGAAGAGCACGGCATTACCACTAAAGGTCTTTCGTTCGACTTCAAAAAAATGGTAGATCGCAAAAACGGTGTAGTAAAAGCCAACAACGATGGCATTGCTTTTCTGATGAAGAAAAACAAGATTGATACCTACTTCGGCACCGGCTCTTTTGTAACAAAAAACAAAGTAGCGGTTACAAACAGCAAAGGCGAGAAAACCGAAATTGAAGGCGAGAAAATTATCATTGCCACAGGCTCTAAACCCACACAACTTCCGTTCATAAAAGTGGATAAGAAAAGAATTATCACTTCAACCGAAGCATTGACATTGAGCGAAGTCCCCAAACATCTCATCATTATTGGCGGTGGAATTATTGGAGTAGAACTCGGCTCGGTTTACAAGCGCCTTGGCTCTAAAGTTACGGTGGTAGAGTTTCTGGATAAGATTGTTCCGAGCATGGACGATGAAGTAGGCAAAGAATTGCTTCGCGTACTTCGCAAACAAGGCATGGAGTTTATGCTTTCCACCAAAGTAACCGGAGCCTCTGTAAAAGGCAAGGAAGTAACCGTTACTGCCGAAAACAAAACAGGCGAAAAAGTAGAACTGAAAGGCGATTACTGCTTAGTAGCCGTAGGGCGTGTTCCATTTACCGAAGGCTTGAATTTAGAAGCAGTTGGAGTTGCCAAAGACGAGCGCGGGCGAATTGCCGTAAATGATAACTTGGAAACAAATGTGCCGGGCATTTACGCATTGGGCGATGTGGTACGCGGTGCCATGCTGGCGCACAAAGCTGAAGAAGAAGGCGTTTACTTAGCCGAAATTCTTGCCGGGCAAAAACCGCATATTCACTACAACTTAATTCCGGGAGTGGCTTATACCTGGCCCGAAGCCGCAAGCGTGGGCGCTACCGAGCAAGAGTTAAAGCAAAAAGGCGTTGCTTACAAAAGCGGCAAGTTTCCTTTTCGCGCCTTAGGCAGAGCAAGAGCCAGTGGCGATTTAGACGGCTTTGTAAAAATTCTCGCTTCGAAAGAAACCGATGAAATACTGGGGGTGCACATTATAGGTGCCCGCGCTGCCGATTTAATTATTGAAGGCGTGGTGGCGATGGAATACCGCGCCAGTGCCGAAGACATTGCCCGTATGAGCCACCCGCACCCTACTTACACCGAAGCATTTAAAGAAGCCTGCTTAATGGCTACGGAAAGCCGGCCGTTGAACATGTAATGCCCAATCCAAAATGTTTGCTATTTTGGTTCGGCAAATCAACCGTATGAAGAAGATTGTTTTTCTTGCTATTGCCTTTTACTCCTTGCTGAGTTTTTCATCGTGCAAGCAATGCACCGAATGCACTAAGTTTCCCGGAGACCCGGTAAAATTGTGCAAGAAAGATTATGCTTCGGATGATTCTTACAACGCAGCTTACAAGCACACCATTGCACAGGGCTATAAGTGCGATTAGAAACTATACTAATTTACTCTTCTTACCGTTGAGGTATTCTTTGTAAGCCTCGCGCACAATACCATCACCTAAGCCAATTTTGGGAACATAAATTTTATCGGAGTTAACCAATTTCATAATAGTGATAAAAATTTCTCCTGCCGGAACAATTACATCGGCACGGTCTGGGTTTAGGTCAAACAACTTCATACGGTCGTCATACGAGTAGCGCTTCAACTCATCCATTATATCGTCCAGAGTTTCAAACGGGAGCGGTTTTCCGGGTTTCAGGTTTACCAACTTGGCTATTCGGTTAATGTTTCCGCCCGAACCAATCAACGTAAAGTTTTTCAGTTTACCCGACTTCAGTTTCACCCATTCTTTCAATTTTTTCCATTCGTTCTTTCCGGCTTCATTTTGCAGCATTCTAAGCGTTCCTATACTGAACGACTTGGCAGCAATAGCTTTTCCCTGCGAAAAAATGGTAATCTCGGTACTTCCTCCCCCTACATCAACAAACAAACTATTGGTAAGTAGTTTGCCGAGCGATGCGTTTTGGCTGTTGAAAATAAGATCGGCTTCGCTGTTGCCCGAAATGATTTCAATATTTACTCCTGCTGTTTCCTTTATGCGTTTAACAATTTGCTTGCCGTTAATGGCTTCGCGCATAGCTGAAGTTGCACAGCCTTTATAGTGCAGCACATCGTTTGCCTTCATTAAATACTTAAACGCAATCATGGTTTCAACCAAGTGAACTATTGAAACTTCAGGAATGCGATGATTGGTAAAGGCGGTTGCGCCCAAGCGAACAGGAACCCGAATAAGCGAACTCTTTTTAAAGAGCGGACCTTCGCCATTTTGCAACACATTGGCTATAAGCAACCGAACCGAGTTGGAGCCTATATCAATTGCCGCAAAACGTTTTATTTCCAAACCCATTGAATTTGGCGAAAGATAACCTTCCCTTATCTTAGAAAGTTAGCGGAGTTTTCAACGGGGTATATGTTAATAGTGCGGCTGAATTTTTAACCCGCAAATAATCATAGATAGCATCTTGGGCGCGAACTTTTTGGCGCGAACCGGTAACACGGTGTTCGTTGCTTCGGCCTTCATCTACCACACGTGCTTTCATGTTGTCGCTCCACTGTATTTCCAGCATATCGCGCAACTCTTTCTGAATTTTTTTATCGTAAATGGGAACTCCGGTTTCTACACGGTAATCTAAGTTTCGCGTCATCCAATCGGCAGATGATATAAAATACAATTCATCGCCTTTGTTGTGAAAGATGAAAACGCGCGAGTGTTCCAAAAACTTGTCAACAATGCTTATTACCTCAATATTCTCACTCATGCCGGGCACACCGGGTATTAATGCACAAATGCCTCGGATAATAGCCCGCACTTTTACCCCCGCGCAACTTGCATCATAAAGGCGGGCAATCATGTCTTCATCCACCAAGCTGTTCATCTTCAAAAAAATCTCCGCTTTCTTACCCTGCTTTGCGCTCTGAATTTCGTTCTCAATCAACTTCATAAATTTTTTGCGGGTGCTATGGGGCGACAACACCAAATGCTTGTATTGATGCACTTTGTAATTCTTCTCAAAAAAATCGAACATGTGCTCTACCTCTTTCGTGAGTTTTGAATCGGAGGTAAACAGTGCATCATCGGCATACACTTTCGAAGTGTTTTCGTTGTAGTTACCGGTGGTGATATTGGCATAGTGTTTAATCTTTCCGTTCTCGTTGCGGGCAATTAAACACAACTTAGAGTGAACCTTTAAGCCGGGCACTCCATATATCACTTGTATGCCTTCGTCCTGTAAATGCTGCGCCCATTTAATGTTGGCTTCCTCATCGAACCTTGCCTGCAACTCCACAACTGCCAATACGTGTTTTCCGTTTTTTGCCGCATTAATCAGCGCGTTAATTACCATTGATTTTGTTGCAACACGGTAGAGGGTAATCTTAATGTATTTTACAGCCGGGTCAATAGCCGCTTCGCGCAGCAAATCAATAAAGTGCGAAAAGCTCTGATACGGATAGTGCAACATTACATCCTGTTTTTTAAGTACATCGAAGTAACTCTTATCGGGAAGCAGCAGCGGATGCATGAGCGCATTCAGTTTCGGATACGTCAAATTTTTTGCGCCAACGTTCGGGAACCTCATAAAATCTTTAAAGTTGTGATACCTGCCCCCGGGAATAACATTGTCAAAGTCTTTCAACTTCATTCGTGTTTTAATAAAGTCAAGAAAATCTTTGGGAATTTTGCTGTCGTGCACAAACCGCACCGGTTCACCTTTTTTACGGGCTTTTACGCTCTTCGAAATTTTATCGAGAAAACTGTGAGCAATATCGTTGTCAATATCCAGCTCAGCATCGCGCGTTACTTTAATAGTGTAGGCTTCGAAACCGGTAAAGGGAAAAGCGCTGAATACTTCGGGCAAATTGTAGCGGATTATATCATCCAGCAAAATGATATACTGGCTTTTGTTTGTCGAAGGGAGAATTAAAAACCTGTCCACCACATCGGTGGGAATTTCAGCCAGTGCATATTGCCGCGAATCGGGTTTGTTTTTTACCGAAAGTTTTATTGCCAAATAAATGGCTTTATCCTTTAACTCAGGGAACTGCTTAACCTGATTGAGCATTATAGGTACTAACGCATGGCGAACATTTTCGTGGAAAAACTGCTTTACAAACTCGCCCTGCTCGGGCGACAGTTGCTTTTCGTTAATAATAAAAATGTTGTTGCGCTTTAGTTCCTCCTGTATGTCGTTGTAAATTTCTTCGAACCACTTGCCTTGTTTAATCACAATGCGCTGTACTTCCTCCAGTATTTTTTTGGGTTTAAAATGAATGGTGGCTTTGGCGCGTTTGCCCAGCACCAGCAGGCGTTTAAGTGTAGCAATCCGCACTCTGAAAAACTCATCCTGATTGTTAGAAAAAATGCCTAGAAAACGCAATCGTTCCAACACCGGTACATTACTGTCCGATGCCTCCTGCAACACGCGCTCGTTAAACGAAAGCCAGCTTATTTCGCGGTTAATAAACTTGTATGAATTTTCCATAAAATACCGTCAAACCCGATTCAAGGCTAATTTGGGTCAGGTCTAATATAGAATAAAGCAGTTACCTGTATGGCTGGCAGTTAAGATTTAACGATAAATTAAATCCATATACCGTTGGAAAGGCGGTGTTTTAAATGCCCTTTGCAATCACGCTTTACGGCACACGACTGGCAGGTTAAAAGAATAGCCGCTGTTGCTACCACAAAAATTAAAAGCCATTTCCTCATATTACCTTAACGGCATAAGGGAGGCAAACATTGTACAACTTTACAAATAATACCGCGCCAGCGGCTCAATATCCTGCGAAGCAAAATCGCTGTTCAAATACTTATAATAACCCGTAATGGCAATCATAGCGGCATTATCGGTGCAGTATTCAAACTTGGGGATGTAAGTTTTCCAGCCTTTGTCTTTACCGAGTAGTTCAAATCGCCTTCGCAATTCCGAGTTTGCCGAAACGCCCCCTGCCAATGCCACTTCGTTTACTCCGGTTTTAGCAACAGCTTTCTGCAACTTCTTCAACAAAATATCTACAATGGTTTTTTGTATGGCGGCACACAAGTCGTACAGGTTTTCCTGTATAAAGGCGGGATTTTTTTTCACCTCTGCCTGCAAAAAATACAACACTGAAGTTTTCAATCCGCTAAAGCTGAAATCAAGTTCCGCTACCTGCGGCTCGGGAAAGAAAAAATTTTCGGGATTGCCGTCCTTCGCATACTTATCCATAAGCGGACCGCCCGGGTAAGGCAAGCCCAGCAGCTTTGCCGTTTTATCGAATGCCTCACCGGCAGCATCGTCCAGCGTTTCGCCCAACACTTCCATTTCCAAAAAATTCTTAACCAGCACTAACTGCGTATGCCCGCCCGAAACGGTTAAACACAAAAATGGAAATGAAGGACGGTTGTCAATAAAGTGCGCCAAAATATGCGCCTGCATGTGGTTTACTTCAATAATGGGAACCTGTAAAGCCGATGCAAAAGCCTTGGCAAAACTTACACCTACCAGGAGCGAACCCATTAAACCCGGTCCGCGCGTAAAAGCTACGGCATTCACTTCATGGGCTGCAATACCGGCTTTTTTCAAAGCAGCATTCACCACCGGAACAATATTTTGCTGATGAGCACGCGAAGCCAACTCGGGCACTACTCCGCCCCACTGTTCGTGCACTTGCTGCCCCGCCACAACATTGGCAAGAATTTTGGCATCTTTGCAAACCGCGGCAGAAGTATCGTCACAGGAAGATTCAATGGCTAAAATAACAGCACTCACAGTGGCGAAAATCACAAATAATTTCAGTTTCCCGCGTTGAACATTAAATGCAACCGCTTGGCGAAGAAAATAGTTAAACGAGTTTTATTAGTTGGGTTGCTGTTGGCGTTGGTAACAGGGGCGTTTTTCTTCGCGTTGCGTTACCCTTCATTTCAAACCTTTTTGGCACACAAAGCCGCTTCGTTTCTCTCTTCGCGTTTAGAAACTAATGTATCTATCGAAAAAGTTCGCATCTCGTTTTTTAATCGTGCCGAGTTTGACGGATTTTACATGGAAGATTTAACGCACGACACCATGATTTATGCCGATAATCTTTCGGTGCGCTTTAAAGTGTTTGAGTTGCTTTCCAAAAAAATAATAGTGCGCGATGTAATATTAAACAACGCAAAATTCCATTTACACCGCGATAGCACCGGTGAGCACATGAACCTTACCGATGTTTTCAGCAAACTTTCATCGGGAAAGAAAACCGATACCGCCAAAACTCCGCTCACTTGGGCAATTGATATACACAAACTGAAACTGACAAACGCGGACTTTCGTTACCGCGATGAAAAATCGCATACCAATGTAGGTGTGTATGTGCCGGTATGCGAGGTGGACTGCAAAAAACTCGATTTGCAACAATCGCTTATTGCTATACGAAAAGTTCGGATTGACAGTGCCGATGTAACCATTGAACTTACCAAACGCCAACTGTTGCCCGACACCGACACCTTTGGCTACATTCACTTTTTGGCAAACGGTCCGCTAATTCAGTTTGATGAACTGGCGCTTACCAATTCACGTTTTAGATTAAACGACCAAAACAGCGACAGTATTCTGCCTTTCGGAATGGACTTTAAGCACCTTGATGTTACCGGCATAAATCTGTTTGCCGAAAAAGGGAGCATAGTGAAGGATACCATTTTTGCCTCAGTAAAAATGCTTTCCGCTACCGAGCGCAGCGGGTTTACTTTAAAAAACCTGGTTACAGATGCCCGTGTTTCGGTGCACGACATTACCCTGCAAAACTTAGATGTACGTACGCCCTACAGTCGCATCACTAATTCCCTCAGTTTTACCTACCATCACTTTCGTGCCTTTAAAGATTTCATGAATGGCGTAACCATTCAGGCATCGCTTAACAAATCGGAAGTTTCACTCCGCGATCTCAACTACTTTGTTCGAACGTTGCATAAAGTGCAGCACAACCGCCTTATGGTAACCGGCAATATTTCGGGAAGAGTAAACAGCCTGCGCGGACGTGATATTGAAATACGAACGGCATCCTCTACATTGTTTAGGGGAAATTTTTCAACGCGCGGACTGCCGAATATTTACGAAACATCACTCAATTTAAAAGTATCTCAACTGGCAACTACAGTTGCCGACATACGAAAGATTTATCCAGGACTAAAGATTCCGGAGAACATTGAAAAATTAGGAATTGTTACGTACAGCGGAACATTAGACGGGTTCGTTACCGATTTTGTATCGAACGGGAAACTGAATACCGCATTAGGCACAGCAACCACCGACCTTAATTTTAAATATGACAAGCAGCGAAACAAAAGTGCCTACTCCGGCAAACTGGCGCTTAACAGTTTCGAACTCGGAAAGTTTTTTGATGATGAAAAAAACTTCGGGAAGGTTTCACTGAGCGCACAAGTAAAGGGAGGTGGGCTTACCCTCGAAAGCCTGAAGGTTGATTTACTTGGCAATGTATCAAGCATTGTGTTGCGCGGGCACGAGTACCGCGATGTAAAGGTAAATGGTGCCGTTGTGCGAAAATCATACACCGGTAAACTGTTTGTGCGCGATGAATTTCTTGAAATGGATTTTGAAGGAAAAATTGACCTTACCGAAAAAACTCCGGAGTTCAACTTTACGGCTGCCATACACAAAGCGCAGTTGAATAAACTCAATCTTACTAAAAACAATCTCTTTGTTTCTGCTGATATAAAAGCGGACTTTACCGGAAACAAGATTGATGATCTTAATGGAACGGTTCAAATCAACAATGTTCACTTGCGAAGAGATACCCTTGATGCGTATGTTAATTATTTTTCAGTTAGTGCCAACTTTATTGAGGAAGGGAAAAAGCAGTTGATGCTTAAATCGGAAATTGCCGAAGGCGAACTTACCGGTTACTTTACCATAAATGAGTTACCGAAAGCGCTTATCAATTTTGCAAAGCACACCTTTACCCGCAATTACGAAGACACAACGCAAACCACTCCGCAAAATTTCAGAACCGATATACGCATTTTTAATCCGCGAACGTTGCCGCAAATTTTTGTACCCTCATTAGAATACATTGCCGACATACGGCTTACGGGCGAATTCAACAGCATAAACAACACGCTTGACCTTACCACTTTTGTTCCTAGAGTTAAGTATGGTTCGTTCGAGTTGAAAAATTTAGACATAGATGCTCATGCGGCTAACACTGCCATTGATTTGAATACATCTATCGCAAAAGTTTTCAGTAACGACAGCCTGATGTTAGATACCGCAGCCTTTACTGCAAAAACACAGCCTGATGGAATTGTGCAGTTCCTCGCATTAGCTTCTGATAAAAACAAATTCAATTACGGAAAACTGTATGCCAACCTTACCCCGCTTAAAGGAAAGTCGGTACTTCGTATTGAGCCTTCCGACATAAAACTTGGCAACAACTACTGGAAATTTAACCCGAACAATGCCATTCTTATCGAAGGACTAAAAGTAACCACCAACAACCTCCGGTTCAGTACCGATGACCAAACTGTTTACATTTCATCGTACTTAAAAAATGATACTTCTACTTGTGTAAAAATTACGCTCGACAACACAAGTATTTCCGACTTTACCGGAATTTTTACGAGTAAAATTCGCGAGTTGCAAGGCAATGTAAACGGCAAGCTTGTAGTGGAAGACGTGTTTTACAAACCGGGCGTATTTGCCGATTTGGTAGTAGATGAATTTAAACTCGGCAACGAGTTAATAGGCGATGTAAATATCGAAACCAAATTAGACGATGTCGCTAAACGTATAAATGTGCTTGCAAGTATTAGAAGCATTTACAACAACGTTGAAGCAAAGGGCTATGTTTCTATTGACCCTAAAAAGCCCGAAATAAACATTGATGTGGACGGCAAGCGACTAGGAGTAAATTTTCTGAACTTCAGCTTTTTCGATAAGTATGTAAAAGATTGCCGCGGTTATGCAACCGTAAATGCAAAAGTATATGGGCTTCCATCAAAACCATTGCTAAAGGGCGAAGTTATTTTGGTGGATGATACGGTTACGGTTTCGTTCCTCAACACACGCTTTCATGTAAAAAACCAACGCGCTACCTTAGATGAACACGGCTTTAACTTCGGCAATGATTTAACGGTTTACGATGAGAAAAATAATCTTATTAAAGCATCAGGCAGAATTAATCACGAAAGTTTTAAACAGTTTGAATTAGACCTTGCCGTAAATGCTTACAACGCACAGTTCTTAAATACTACCGAAAAAATCAGTCCGTATTTTTATGGTGTAGCATACGGCACAGGCAACATAACTTTCAAAGGGCCAATCAATACACCTAAAATTGAGGCGTATGCCAAAACAGGACCGGGCACATGGTGCAGGTTGCCGATTAAGAATACCTACGAAACAAACAAGTATTCTTTCTATCGCTTTACAAGCAAAGACACGGTGGTAGCTGCTAACCCGTTTACAAATAACATAAAACTGAAGGGAGTGAATTTCATTCTCAAATTGGATGTAACACCCGATGCACGCATGGATATTATTCTCGATCCGGTTGCAGGCGATATTTTAACGGGTTACGGTTCCGGAAATTTAAAAATTGAAATTCCGCAAAGCGGTAACACCACCATGTATGGTGTTTACGAAATTGAGCGAGGTAATTACCTGTTCACCCTGCAAAGTGTGGTAAACAAACGCTTTGAGATAAACAAAGGCGGAACAGTAAATTTTACAGGCGATGTGTACAAAGCTGCACTGAACATTGATGCTATTTATGAGCTTCGTTCATCGCTGAGTGCCCTACTCACTAACGCAATCGGCAACGATGTTTCAGCCGGAGGACAGGAAAGCCAGTTGGCATCGGCAGCTAAAAGCCGTGTGCCAATTCAGTTACTGCTTAAACTTACAGGGGTGTTAGAGAAACCGAATGTTGCTTTCGATATTAAAGCCATTGACCCCGACCCTTCCATAAAAAGCTATGTTGAACAACAACTTGCGCTCTTAAAAACAAACGAAGCTGAGTTGAACAAACAAGTATTCGGCTTGCTGGTAATGAACCGTTTTCTTCCGCAAACCAACAGCGGTACAGCTTCTATCGTTAACACCGGTTACTTAGGCGGAACAGCCGCTAACACCGTAAGCGAGTTTCTTTCTTCGCAACTTTCCAATTACATCAGCAATTTGCTCGATTATGCCTCGGTAAAAAATCTCGACATCAACATAGGCTACCGGCAGTACGACCAAATTGTAAATCAGCAAGGCAACACACAAGGCATTACCGACACCCGTAGAGAATTGCAGTTAGCATTGGAACAGCGCCTGTTGAACAACCGCTTAATTATAAATGCCGGAGGTAATCTCGATTTCGGCAGCAACAACATTAACGATAACGGAACAGGAACACAATCAGGCTCGCGCTCTGTTATTCCTACCGGTGATTTTCAAATTGAATATTTGCTTACGAAGGATGGAGTATGGCGCGCCAAAGCATTTAACCGCACTAACTACGATTACTTCAACTCGCGAAACAATAACCGAACAGGTATTGGTCTTTCGTACCGCAAGGAATTTGACAAGGCTTCTGATTTGTTTCCTTCAAGAAAAAAGAAAAAGAAAAAGCCGGAAACTAAACCGCAGGCTACTGCACCTGAAAGGAAGGAGGAATAAAAGATTAACTACTTTTTGTTGATGGCAATACCGCGAATGTTTTCGAAAGTTGCCATAGGGGTTTCAACGCTTTGGGTATTGGTAAGCCAGTCCGGGATATCGCTGCCGGGGTTTGACCCGTATTCGTTAGTAACTTCGGTGCCTCCGTTTTTAGGAACCAATTTCCATGTAGCCACCAATTGCTGAATACGTACAACCCCTTCTTGCTCGCGTATGTATTTAGGTTCCGATTCTTCAGTAATAAGAATAGTTCCGGTGCGCTCGTCTTTCTCAATTTTTACACGCAGCACACAATCGCGGTCTTTAAATGGCCATGGAACATTAAACACAATTTGAGCTATGAATTCATTATCGCTGAGGCGTGCTACCACACGGGCTTTTTTGCAACGTGGCAACCACTTGGGATAGTTATCGAAATCGGTAAGTAAGTTCAACATTTCTTCGGGCGATTCGGAAACCAGCATTACCGCTTTAGAGTCGCGCAGTTTACCCCACTTACTCTTTTTCGTAAACACCTTTATGCCTTTCTTTTCGCGCTCGTAAACCCATTCATCTACCGATCCATACTTTGTGAACGAACTGAGGGTGAGAACAATAGCCAGCAAAAACAATAAGCTTGCACGGAGATTCATAGCGCGAATTTGAACCATTAACAGAAATTTCGCAAGATTATTGCGAAAAATTCTCTAAAAAATTAAACACATCAAATTGTTGGGAATGAATCGGGTGCTAAAAAGCAGTCAAACCAAGGTCAGTCTATTTGTAGAACTCAATGATGCCCCTTTTCCGAAAGCCATCTTTCTGCTTCCAAAGCTGCCATACAACCGGTACCTGCTGCAGTAACTGCCTGGCGGTAAACCTTGTCTTGTAAATCTCCACAGGCAAACACTCCTTCCACATTAGTTTTGGTTGAGTCAGGTTTGGTAATTACGTAGCCTTCGTTATCGGTATCAATAAAATCTTTGAACACAGCCGAGTTGGGTTGATGACCAATAGCCACAAAGAAACCCTTGATAGGAATCTCCTGTGTGTCGCCCGTTTTGTTGTTTTTTACACGCACGGCTTCCACTACCGTATCGCCTAATATTTCATCGGTTTCAGTGTTCCAATATACTTTTATGTTGGGGGTATTCAACACACGCTCCTGCATAATTTTTGAGGCGCGCATTTCATTTCTGCGAACGAACATGTGAACGGTAGTGCAAAGCTTCGATAAATAGATTGCCTCTTCGCACGCAGTATCTCCGGCTCCCACAATAGCCACTTCCGAATTTTTGTAGAAGAAACCATCGCACACGGCACAGGCGCTAACACCGGAGCCATTTAGTCGCTTCTCGCTCGGAATACTCAACCATTTTGCTTCGGCACCGGTGGCAAGTATAACCGCATCGGCTTCTATCAGTTTAGTGTCGTCAATCCAAACTTTTTTTGGCGAAACCGAAAAATCAACCTTGGTGGCCAAACCAAAGCGAATATCTGTTCCGAAACGCTCCGCCTGCCTTTTGAAATCTTCCATCATTTCGGGTCCGATGATTCCTTGCGGGTAGCCCGGGTAATTCTCCACTTCGGTGGTATTCATTAACTGTCCGCCTTGCAGCAAACCGGTGTACATAACAGGTTTCAGGTTAGCGCGTGCGGCATAAATGGCGGCAGTGTATCCGGCAGGTCCTGAACCGATAATTAGGCAGGACACTTTTTCAATTTCGTTGCTCATACAAAATCCATTAAGAGTGGGCGAAAATAATCAGCCCGCCCAATTGAGGGGCTGAGAGTAATCAACATAACAACTGATTTTAGCAAAGGTTGGCAAATACTCTTACTTGGCACTTAACCTTACCACCGGCACTATCATTTCTTCGAGCGAAATGCCACCGTGCTGAAAGGTGTTTTTGTAGTAGTTTACAAAGTGATTATAGTTATTGGGATAAACCAAGTATTTATCCTCCTTGGCAAAAATATAGGTAGAACTGAGGCGCGATTTCGGTAAACCAATCTGCTCCGGTTCGCGAACGGCATACACGTCACGTTCATCGTAGTTCAGGTTCTTTCCTGTTTTGTAGCGAATGTTGGTGGTGGTTTCGCGGTCGCCAACGCAGCGCGAAGGGTCTTGCACACGCACCGTGCCGTGGTCGGTAGTGAGAAGGATATTTACATTCTTATCAGCCAGCTTTTTCAACGCATTTTGCAAAGGCGAATGGTCGAACCATGAAACGGATAGCGAGCGGTAAGCTGCTTCATCGCTGGCAAGTTCTTTCAACACTTCCATTTCGGTGCGGGCATGGCTGAGCATGTCCACAAAGTTGTAAACGATAACAGTAAGTTTGTTATTGAGGTAATTGCTGATGTTGTTTTCAAGCAAACTGCCATCGCGGTGGTTGGTAATTTTTACATACTGGTGTTTGATGGCACCATGAAAAGTGCGGTCAATAAAATCTTTCAGAAAATCAGCTTCGTGCAAATTTTTTCCTCCTTCGTCATCATCATTCTTCCACATGTCGGGAAATTTTTTGGAAATCTCCAACGGAGTCATTCCCGCAAAAATGGCGTTGCGGCTGTATTGTGTAGCAGTAGGCAACATGGCAAAGAACGCATCTTCTTCTTCCACCCTAAAGTTGTCCATTACCAAAGGTTGAATGGCTTTCCACTGGTCGTAACGGAGGTTATCAATCAAAATAAGGAACGTGGGTTTATCTTCCTTGAGCATGGGCACCAGTTTGCTTTTTAAAAGCGTATGGCTCATTACCGGAGCATCTTTACCCGGCTCAGAGTTCACCCATGTTTTGTAGTTCTTAATCACAAATTTGTTGAACTCGCGGTTGGCCTCCTCTTTTTGCGTATTGAACACTTCTTTCATGGCACTTTCGCTGCGGTCGAGTTCAATTTCCCAGTAAATGAGTTTGCGGTATAGTTCCATCCACTGCTTATAGTCCAGATTATCCTGTATAGTCATAAACAGTTTCTGAAATTCCTGCTGGTACGAGGATGTTGTTTTTTCGGAAACCAAACGTTCGTTGTCAATAATTTTTTTGAGGGTAGAGAGAATTTGCTGCGGCTTAACGGGCTTAATAAGGTAATCGGCAATTTGCGAACCGATGGCTTCTTCCATCAGGTTCTCTTCCTCGTTTTTGGTAATCATTACCACCGGCACATGGTAATCAATTTCTTTAATGCGCTGTAGCGTTTCCAAACCGGTAAGCCCCGGCATACTTTCATCAAGAAATACAACGTCCACACCTTTCTGCGCCACTCTGTCAATAGCATCCTTTCCATTGGTTACGGGTGTTACTTTATATCCTTTGTTTTCTAAAAACATAATGGAGGGCTTCAACAAATCAATTTCATCGTCTGCCCAAAGAATAGTTATGTTGTTCATTCGGTTTGGTTTAGTAACTAATACACAAGTATAAAGCTAATTGAAAGGAAATATTGCGGGCAGTTGAAAAATGCAGGCGTTAAGAAATGGTAAATGAACAAATATGGCTTGCAGTTGCTACCGCCTACTCTTAATTTTTTTCTTTCCTGTTCTCCCCCACTCTCCTCCACATACTGAGCAGTGCACCCAAAAAGGTAAGTATGCCGCCAAACCAAACTAAGTTGATGTAAGGAAAAATAATTGCCTTCATAATAATGAAGTCGGAGGGCTTTTCCTTTTCGTGAATTTCGAGGGTTACCTTTTTGCTTTGCGGGTCAATTTTTCGAACATCAACAACAACGTTTAGTTCTTTTACTTCGGCAGAAATGGAACTTATGGCATTGCCGGCTGCCATGTCAATAACAAATACAGGGGCGGCTTTGTAAGTTTCTCCTTCCAATGTTTTTGCAAGCAGTTGAATGCCCACTACCAATTTACCGTCTGTTTCAAAATCTTCGGGCAATTCGGGTTTCGGATTCAGCGCTTCGAAAATGAGATAAGCATTGCGGGTAAAAAAAGTATCGCCTGCGGTCATTTCGGCAATCATCAAACTGTCTTTCAGATTGGTATTGTCGGGAATAGAAGTTACATGAGTAAATACATCTTTGGTAAGATAATGCTTGGTATCGGGGTTGGCAATTAAACCCATGTTAGGATTTATTTGCGCGTTGGGACGCAAGGTAAATTTTTCCGCTTCGTTGCCTGTTTTATCTTTTCGGATGTATTCAACAATAAAGAAATTATCCGGTTCGCGCTGTTCGCTGCCTTTGTAGGTAACCAAGTAATCGCCCATTTGCATGGCTGAGTCTTTCAGCAGCAAAATGTTTTCTACTTTTTCGTTCTGCTTAAATTCTTTGCCGAAATCAATACCCGAATTGTTAATAGAAATTACTTCTTTCTTTCCCTGCGAAATAATTACTCCTATCAGAAAAATTCCGAAACCGAAGTGTGTTATGCTGCCGCCTGAGAGTTTGAAATTTCCTTTCAGCACAATAAACAGGTAAGCCAAATTTGCCAGCACCGCATACACCGAAGCGAGCAAAAACATAAAGTGAGTAGAAAGGAAAGGAAACTTGATAAACAGCTTATCTGACAACTTGGTAAGGTCAATTAAATGCTGCTGCGTAAAGTGGATAGAAAGCCCCCATGCCAAAACAATTGCCAGCACCAGCGAAGCCAAAAACGAAAATGCCGCCCACTTTGCCGTTGAAGGAATTCGGCCGCTGCGGTAAGAAAAAAACTGTACTAATGCGGTAAGTGCGGCAACCAAAATTGCCAACCAAATTTGAATGGCATTGTAATGATGCACTACATCTTCGGGCGGAGCTAAGTTTAAATCGAACAGTTTGTTCCATACGGGAATAGAAGTGGTAAAAGTCATTTGCACTGCCGAAAGCAACAGCACCAACGCCCCGATAAACATCCAAAACTCGCGGCTCCAGGTATCTTCTTCCTTTTGTTGCGAAGGAATTTGCTTTTTAACCACGCGTATGATGAGCAGCCCTAAGCCTACTACCATAAAGAATGTCATATAAACAAGCAGTTGCCCGGTCATTCCCAAATCGGTAAAGGCGTGAACCGAAGTATCGCCCAGTATGCCGCTGCGGGTTAAAAAGGTAGAGTATAAAACAAAACTGAAACTGAGAATAAGAAACACATAAGTAATGATGAGCGATTGTTTGGTATAACGATAAACCAACAGCGTATGCAACCCCGCCACCAACATAAGCCACGGTACAAAACTCATGTTCTCAACCGGGTCCCATGCCCAAAAGCCGCCAAAGCTAAGCGACTCGTACGCCCATGCACCGCCCATCAATATTCCGGTTCCGAGAACAGCAATAGAAAACAAAGTCCACGGCAAAGCAGGTTTTACCCATCCGTCCCAATCTCTGCGAAGTAAACTGCCAATTACAAATGCAAACGGAACAGTAACCGATGCAAAACCCAAAAACAACACCGGTGGGTGGATGGTCATCCAGTAGTTTTGCAGCAGCGGGTTGAGTCCGTTGCCGTCTTTAATTAATTGCAAGTAGTTTGCGCGTTGGAAAATGGGAGCGGTGTTCATTTCATCGCGCAGTAAAACAAAGGGGTTGCTACCCACCTTGTAGCCGAACACATAAATACCCAACACCATAGAGGCAAGAAATACTTCGGTAATAGCTATCACGCCCATCACCGGGTTTTCGTAACTCTTAAAACGGAAAATACCTACAACGCCCAACACCGAAATCCAGAACATCCAAAGCAGAAAACTCCCCTCCTGCCCTTCCCAAAAACTGGAAATGATGTATTTAAGCGGTAAGGTGGTAGATGAATGCCGCCATGCGTAATGGTACTCGAACATGTGGTTCAGTATCATTACAAACAGCAAAATAAAAACTCCGAGAATGGCACTGCCATGGGCAATGAACGAAATGCGCCCTATTCTGTTCCAGCTTTTCTTATCGTTTTCGTTGGTAGAAAATTCCGCAGCAAAGTACGAGAGAAAAGCAAGCAAGGCAGAAAAAAAACTGAATACGATAAAGAAATGCCCCGTATGTCCGAGCCAGAGCTTTTCGTTTTCAAAAATACCGGAGCCGAAACGCTCTGCAAAAAAGTTAAGTAGCATCTGTTTGTGTAAGCACTTTAGTTATTCGTCTGCTTTTACGGTAACTACACCCTCTTTGAGCGTAATTTCATCGTTTACATATTTCGAGGGGCACTTCATCGAAATTTCAGAACATTTAAAAACCTCTCCGTCCATTCTTCCTTTTACCACTACCTGTTCGCTGCGTTCAAAATCCTGAGGTTTGGCACCTTTATACACCACTTTCTGTTCGTTGCCTTCTTTATCTACCATAATAAATGAAAAGAAGTTCGGGTCAGTTTCGGGGTCGTAAATCAGTTCCTTATCCTTTACCAAATAGCCAACCACATTTACCGATTTGCCGCTTTCCTTTGCCTGAATAAAATTGGCGTAGGTGGTATAGTCGCCCATCATAGCCACTATGGCACCTGCTCCCACCGCCAACGCAATCAACAGTATTACATGTAGCTTTTTCATTTCGCTCCTTCAAAATTTGCGGGGGCGAAGGTAAGCTAAAACCTTTTAACGCAGTTGGGGCAGCGCGAATATTAACTATAATTGCCTGTGGTGTTTCATTTAAAAACATGGTTATGACAGCTTACGTTTTCCCCGGGCAAGGCTCGCAGTTTAGCGGTATGGGAAAAGATTTATGGGAAAGCAGCGAAACCGCCCGCAACATGTTTTCGCGTGCCAATGAGTTACTGGGATTTCCCATAACCAACATAATGTTTGAAGGCACCGATGAAGAACTGAAGCAAACCAAAGTAACCCAACCGGCTGTATTTCTGCATTCGGTAATAGCCTATACACTTTTACAAAATCCGCAACCCGCAATGGTGGCAGGGCATTCGCTGGGCGAGTTTTCGGCATTGGTGGCAAACGGCACACTTGCGTTTGAAGAAGCCTTGCAGTTAGTTTTGGTTCGAGCTTTTGCCATGCAAAAAGCATGTGAGTTGGTGCCCTCCACCATGGCAGCCGTAGTAGGTTACCAAAGCGAAGCACAGGTAGAAGAAATTTGCCGCCAAATAACCAATGAAGTGGTAGTGCCCGCCAACTACAACAGCCCGGGGCAGTTGGTTATTTCGGGAAGTATAAACGGCATTGACCGAGCCATTGAATTATTGAAAGCAGCAGGCGTACGCAGAGCCATTAAACTGCCCGTAGGCGGGGCTTTCCATTCGCCTTTAATGGAACCTGCGCGAAAAGAATTAGCCGAAGCCATTAACAAAGCCGGTTTTAAAACACCCGTATGCCCTATTTACCAAAATGTAAGCGCCAAAGCAGAAACCGAACCCGAAGTAATAAAGCAAAATCTGATAGCACAATTAACTGCACCCGTAAAGTGGACACAATCGGTTTTGCAAATGAAAGCTGATGGTGCTACCGAGTTTAAAGAAACCGGACCGGGCAATGTGCTTACCGGATTGATTGGAAAGATAATTGGGTAGTCGTATTTGTTAAGCTGCCTAACATGCCTAATTTTAACGTCATGTATCGTTTAGACCGCAACGCATTTAAAGTGCAAACTTTTCAGGAAGCTGACAATACGAAAAGTTATTGGTTGCAACAAAGCCCCGAAGAAAGACTTAAAGCAGCATGGTATCTTATCTGTTCCGCATACGGTATAGATTACAACAACCCGCCACGTTTAGACCGCACTTGCTTTAAAGCCGGGAAAAATGGCTAATGTTCTCAATACTGACTTCACTGAGTTTATTCTATCGCTCAATAAAGCTAATGTTGAGTATGTGCTGGTAGGCGGCTACGCTGTTATCTTTCACGGATATCAACGTACTACAGGTGATTTGGATATATGGATAAACCCAACCGAAGATAATTACACCAATTTGAAGAAGGCTTTTGCCGATTTTGGGATGAGCCTGTTTGATATGACCATAGAAAGGTTTTTAGATACTGAGAACTATGATGTTTTCACTTTTGGCAGACCACCAGTTTGTATAGAAATTTTAACTGCCGTGAAAGGATTAAGGTTTAACGATACATACAGCAATGCAAGCATAGTTACTTTTGATGGGGTACCGATTAGGATGATTGATTTAAGAGACCTGATTGCTGCTAAGAAAGCCTCCAACCGACTCAAGGATAAGGACGACCTTGAACATTTGGAAAAGTAACTGCCGGTGGCACTACCGAGTTTAAAGAAACCCGACCGGGCAATGTGCTTACCGGATTGATTGGAAAGATTTTGGAGTAACCCCAAAGCAGCTTTCCAAACTTTTTTTGTGGAATAAAATTTTGTTAAGCATCTACATAACGTATTTACTTTTATACATTTGCGTAAACTAAAAAATCACTACCATGAAAAAAGTTAAAATGCTAGTTGCGGCAGTTATTGCAACAACCGGTTTTGCGTTCGCACAGGAACAGCAAATTCCCGATTTCAAAAACACACCAATGCTTATTAAAGCCGATGGCTCGTTAAGCAAACTCGAAAAACCTACACAAGAGGTTAAAACGAAAACAAAGGGTTTTAGCTACGGTGCCAGCCAAGTTACCTTCTTAAATATCCTTGGCGGAAGTTCACCCGTAAAAATTGACCCGAACGGTGCTAAGTTTATCGTTAAACTGAACGATGCCGAAACTGACCCTGAAGGCACCATCTACTTTACCAAAGTAATTGTTGCTAAAGATACCCGCGAGTTGGAGTTAGCTCAAGGCGCGGCAGCCATGGCATCCGCTTTTGGCGGTAAAGGTAAGTCGGTTCAGCGCGATGACATTAAGCCGGAGTTTGAAAAAGTAGTTCCTGCAGTATGGAAATTTACCCCATCTACTCCACTTGAGCCAGGCACTGAGTACGCTGTGGTAATGCCCGGTAACGTAGCATTCTGTTTTGCTACAACAGGCACTGCTGCTAAAAAGAAGAAATAAGCAGTAGTTTCTCAATTGATAGAAAGCGTTCCGAATTTTTCGGAGCGCTTTTTGTTTATACCATTTCCGTTTACCCCCCTCGTTACCTGAAATTACAGAAGTTCCAATTTTAGAAAAAGTGAACTTATGCGTACGGGCTATTCCTATATTCGCCCCGTGAAAAAATTGCGAATTGTTTTTATGGGCACCCCTCAGTTTGCCGTGCCATTGCTGCAAGCGCTGCTGCAATCGGAACATGAGGTGGTTGCCGTAGTTACCGCACCCGATAAACCCGCAGGCAGGGGCATGAAACTTTCGGAAAGCGAAGTAAAAGTTTGCGCCAACGAAAACAACTTAACCGTTTTGCAGCCGGTTAGGTTGAAAGACGAAAATTTTCTGCAACAACTCCGCCAACTGAATGCCGACCTTTTTGTAGTAGTGGCTTTCCGCATGTTACCCGAAGTAGTTTGGAAAATGCCGCCATTGGGCACAGTAAATCTTCACGCCTCATTGTTGCCGCAATACCGAGGGGCGGCTCCCATTAACTGGGCAATTATGAACGGTGAAACCGAAACAGGTGTAACTACCTTTTTTATTCAACAAGAAATAGATACCGGAAAAATAATCTTTAGCGATAAGCTACCCATTCGGGATGACGAAACTGCCGGTGAACTTTATACCGAACTGATGACGCTTGGCGCTGCAACACTTCGCAGAACAGTGGATGCCATTGCAACCGGCAACTTTCCTCAAATACCGCAGGAACACATAACCGATGTTAAACTTGCACCCAAAATTTTTAAAGACGATTGCCGTATTGACTGGAACAAACCTGCCGGTGAAGTTTACAACTTTATTCGCGGGTTAAGTCCGTATCCTGCTGCTTTCACACATATTGAGGGCAAAGTGTTTAAGATTTTTAAGTCGGATAAAGTTGCTGCAATGGAACCACAACAACCGGGCAGCTTACTAACCGATGGAAAAACCTTTTTGCATATTGCCTGTAGCAATGGATTAATTTCCGTAAATGAATGCCAACTGGAAGGCAAAAAAAGAATGAGCGTACAGGATTTTTTGCGCGGACAAAAACTTCCGGCACAAGTAAACTAAACAAATGATTGAAGAGGAAGACGATATTATTTCCGAAGCAAAAGAAAGTTCTGATGATTTTGTAGAAGAAGTGGTGCTTACGGTTGACAAAGGACAATCGCAATTGCGTATTGATAAATTTCTGCACAACTACCTTGGCAGTAACATAAGCCGCACCAAAATACAGAACGCAGCCGCAGCGGGCAGTATTGCCGTAAACGGGCAGCCCGTAAAACCAAGTTACAAAGTACGCCCGGGCGATGTGCTGAAACTGCTCATTCCCCGCCATGCCGAAAACTACGACCTGCTCCCCGAAAACATTCCGTTGGATATTGTGTACGAAGACGACACCCTTATTGTGCTCAACAAAGAACCTATGATGGTGGTACACCCGGGCTTGGGCAATCCGAAAGGTACCTTGATTAACGCGTTGCTTTGGCATTTTAAAGATTTACCCTCCGGCAGCGATGTGCAACGCCCGGGTTTGGTGCACCGTATTGACAAAGGCACCAGCGGCTTATTGGTAATTGCAAAAACTGAGTACGCATTAGCGCATTTGGCAAAACAGTTTTTCAATAAAACCACCCAACGCAAATACCTTGCTTTAGTATGGGGCGATGTAAAAGAAAACGAAGGCACCATTATCGGCAACATTGGTCGGCATTCTAAAGAGCGTAGGCAGTTTGAAGTTTTCCCCGATGGCGATTTCGGCAAACCGGCTGTTACCCACTACAAAGTAGTAGAGCGATTAAACTATGTTACGCTGGTAGAATGCCGCCTTGAAACCGGCAGAACTCACCAGATACGCGTGCACATGAAATACATTGGGCACACCTTGTTTAATGACGAGCGCTATGGCGGCAACCGAATTTTAAAAGGCACTATTTACAGCAAATACAAGCAGTTTGTTGAAAACTGTTTTGAAGCCATGCAAAGGCAGGCGTTACATGCGGCTACACTTGGCTTTGTACATCCGGTTACCAAAAAGGAAATGTTTTTTGAATCGCCCTTGCCCACCGATTTTGAAACTGTGCTCCAAAAATGGCGCAGGTACTGGACTAACCCGAATGCATCGGATAGCGAGTAATTGAAGGTTGTTAAGCAGTTGTCATATTGGGCATATACTTATTTTAGTCTGCAACAAACCAACACTACTTGCAATGAAGGATGTTTTAATTTTTTCGGGAGCAGCATTCTTTGAAATATTCGGATGCTTTGCCTTTTGGACTTGTATCCGTTTACACAAATCGGTTTACTGGTTGGTTCCCGGTGTGCTTTCGTTAATGGTGTTTGCTTTTTTACTTACTAAAGTGCAAACCGAATTTGCCGGAAGAGCTTATGCCATATATGGCGGCATTTACATTGCGGCTTCGTTATTGTGGCTATACTTTGCCGAACATCACACTCCCGACAAATGGGACATTTTGGGTGCAGGCGTATGTATAGCAGGAGCCTTGGTTATATTGTTTATGCCGCGGTGATTAGTGAAGCGTATTTAATCGCGCTCACCCTTTCCCGTTTCACCTTTCCCGTTTCACGTTTATATTCGCCCCATGAGTGTAATAGTAGCCCCATCGGTACTCAGTGCCGATTTCGGAAACCTGCAACGCGATGTTGAAATGCTGAACCGCAGCGAAGCCGAGTGGATTCACATTGATGTAATGGATGGCTCGTATGTGCCCAACATCTCGTTCGGCTTTCCGGTGTTGCAGGCAATACGCAAACACACCACCAAGTTTTGCGATGTGCATTTAATGGTGGTAGAACCGGAGCGCTACTTTCAGCAGTTCCGCGATTCGGGGGCTGATATGATTACCATCCACTACGAAGCCGTTACGCATCTCGACTCAGCCATTCATCAAATACAGGCAACGGGCGCAAAAGCCGGAGTGGCGCTTAATCCGTCCACACCTGTTTCGGTTTTAAAAGAAGTAATTCAACTGCTCGATTTAGTATTGGTGATGAGTGTAAACCCGGGCTTTGGCGGACAAAAGTTTATTCCGTACTCGGTTGAAAAGGTGAAAGAAGCACGTGCCCTTATAAACAGCACCGGCTCTAAAGCTGTTATTGAAGTAGATGGCGGAGTTGGTACCGGCAATGCTGCTCAATTGATTCACGCAGGCGCTAATGTATTGGTAGCCGGCAATGCGGTGTTTGCTTCGGCTGACCCGCTGCAAACCATTCAACAGATTAAAAACGCAGCATAATAAACTGTTTGCTGCTCCGTTATACTGCCTCGCTATAGCTTAGAGAAAGCCACAATGAACAACAACCAATTTTCAAACAATGCCTTAATGACTAAATGATAAAAACAACGCAACATCTTCGCACAGATGAATACTGCCAAGTTTGGAGCATTAAGTTTTTGAACATTGTTTGGTCATTGATTTCTGTTCATTGTTCATTGTTCATATCTAAGAGGCTTTTACTTTCCATTACGTTGGTTCTGTTTTCGTTGATTGTATTCTCGCAAGGCTTTGCTACGGTAAAAGGAACAGTAAAAGATACTTCGGGCAGAGTGTACGATGCCGTGTTTATTGCCGTGCAGGAAAATGCCAAGTACAATACTTACTCCGACAAAAACGGATACTTCGAATTGAAAGTACCTGCCGGAAAAAAAATCACCCTCATCTTTTCTTCCTTAAATATTGAAACACAAAAAGGCGAGTTGGAACTAACTGCCGGTGAGGTGATAAACATAAACGCCATTGTTACCGAAAAAGTAAATGTGCTGAAAGATGCGGTAATAAAAGGCGACCGCACACAGGAAAACGGACCCAGCACGGTAGATGTAAAAGTGCAAACACAACTGCCTGCGGTGAACGAAGGTATTGAAGCCTACTTGGTTTATCAGTTAGGTGTTACCAAAACCAACGAGTTAAGTTCGAACTACAGCGTGCGCGGTGGCAACTTCGATGAGAACTTAGTGTATGTAAACGATTTTGAAGTGTATCGCCCTTTTCTTATCCGCAGCGGGCAGCAGGAGGGGCTGAGTTTTGTAAATACCAACATGGTGAGCAATGTAAAGTTTACATCGGGCGGTTTTCAGGCGCGTTATGGCGATAAGATGGCCTCGGTGCTGGATGTTACATACAAAAAACCCAAGCAGTTTGGCGGCTCGCTTTATGGCAGTTTGCTTGGCTTTGGCGGACATGTAGAAGGCTGCGATAAAAAACAACGCTTTACTTTTTTGCTGGGTGTGCGCCAGCGTTTAAGCCAATACATTCTGCAAAGTTTGGAAGAGAAAGGACAGTACAGTCCTAACTTTTTAGATGTGCAGGGCTACTTCACTTTTCAGGTAACTGAAAAGTTGGGCATTGATTACATTGCGAATTATGCGCGCAACAACTATGTGTTTAAACCCGTGCAGCGCGAAACTACTTTCGGTTTGCTGACCGATGTAAAAAAACTGACCGTGTATTTTGACGGGCAGGAAGCCGACCGCTACCAAAGTTTAATGAACGGGCTTTCGCTCACGTATTTGCCCACCGATCATCTTAAAATAAAATTCCTCGGCTCGCATTACATGAACCGCGAAAAGGAAGCGTATGATATTCTTGGTGAATACTACCTGAGCCAAGTGGAAAGCGATTTGGGCAAAAGCAATTTTGGCGATGTGCTTTACAGCCTCGGCATTGGCGGCTTGCACGATTGGGGGCGCAACAATCTGAATACTGATGTGTATTATGCGGGGCACCGCGGCTCGTGGTTTAAAAAAGGGCACAACCTACAGTGGGGAGTGGACTACAAGCGCGAAGTAATAAGCGATAAAATAAGCGAGTGGGACAGAACCGACTCAGCCGGCTATTCCATCCCTTACCAGTACACTACCGATTTCAACAACTACGATTCTGCCGGAAACCTGATTCCCTTTAACCGCCTTACGGTTGACCTGGAGCGCGTGCTCAAATCTTCATTCAACTTAAAGTCGAACCGCTACTCGGTGTTTATACAAGATAGCTGGAAGTTTGGCGATACATCGCGCTTTAATCTTACGTACGGTTTGCGTTTCCAGTTTTGGGATGTAAACAAAGAGCCGGTAATTACTCCGCGTGTGCAGTTCAGTTACAAGCCGAAAGGCAAGGCGGATATTCTGTTGAATTTGGCTGTTGGAACGTATTACCAACCTCCGTTCTACCGCGAAATGCGAAACTTAGAAGGGCATGTAAATACCAAACTGAAAGCGCAGAAATCGTTTCATGCAGTAGCGGGTTTAACGTATGCTTTCAAAGCCTGGAAACGCCCTTTCAGTTTTACCACCGAAGTGTATTACAAGTATTTGTGGGATATGGTACCGTATGAGTTCGACAACGTGCTCATTCGCTACTTCGGGCAAAACCAAAGCAAAGGCTACGCTGCGGGAATTGACATGCGCCTGAACGGTGAATTAGCCGAAGGTTTGGAAAGCTGGATTACCCTGAGTGTAATGGGCACGCAGGAAGATATTATTGGCGATAAATACACCGCTTATTACGACAGTGCCGGGCGACCTATTGTAAACAACAGCCGCAATGCTTCGCTTATTGTTGACTCCGCCACCGTTTACCCGGGCTTTATTCCCCGCCCTACCGACCAGCGGGTTAACTTCTCTATGTTCTTTCAGGATTACATTCCCAAGTTTCCGTTTATCAAAGTGCATCTCAGTTTAATTTTCGGAACGGGTTTGCCGTTTGGCCCGCCCGATAACAATCGCTATAAAGATGTGCTGCGTATTCCACCTTACCGTAGGGTGGACATCGGCTTCAGCGGGCAGTTGTGGAACCCCAAGTGGGCAAAAAAGGAAAACAAGTTTAATCAGGGATTGAAGAGTGTATGGGCAAGTTTAGAGGTGTTCAACATTTTCGGAATTACCAACACGGTTTCGTACCTGTGGGTGCGCGATATTTACGGCTCGCAGTATGCCGTGCCCAACTATTTAACCGCACGAAGAGTAAACGCCAAGGTGGTGTTTAATTTTTAAGAACAAGCAGCGCTAAACAACCCGCTCTTGAACTTCGAAAAACAAACTTTACTGGTGGGGATATTGTCTTTCGCTATTATTCTGTTGCTTGGCATTTATCTTACCATAAGCGAAGCGGGCGGCTACGATTTTACTTTCCGAAACCGAGGAGGTAGTGTAAACAGTTACTTCATTAATGGTCCTGTTGTTATAGGAATTGCGTTGTTGTTGGGAGCAATAATGTTAGTGGGAGTTATAGCGAGTAGAGATGATAAAAAGAAGAGAAGTGCATAACTACTCTTCTGCAAAAATCCCTTTCAATTTTGCATCTAATTCCCCGCTTCGCAAGTCCTTAGCAATAATTTTTCCTTGCGGGTCAATTAAAAAGTTGGAAGGAATAAGAGTAACTCCATAGAGGCGGAAAGGGGAGTGCCCTCTGTTTTTGTCCACTATGCCATTATGCCACGCCATTTTATCATCACGTAAAGCATTCATCCATTTCTGTTTGTCAGTATCAGACGAAACGCCTAACACTTCAAAACCGTAATTTCTGTATTGTTCCCATGCTTCGGCAATAAACGGATTTTGGGCGCGGCATGGACCACACCATGAAGCCCAAAAGTCAATCAACAAATACTTTCCCCCAAACGATTTAGTAGAAATTTCTCTTCCGGCTGTATCACTCACAGAAAAGTGAATAATCGGACTTCCTATTTCAATGTTTTTAATGGCACTTGCCTTTTCAAAAAGCAAACGGGCATACTTGCTTTGTTGCGCTTCAACCGTCAGTAATTTCATAAGGCTATCCCCTTTAGAAATGTTTCCCCCGTGTGAGAAATATCGGTATATGAGAAAAGCACTCACATGACTGTTGTTGTATGTGTTTGCTGTTTGCATTACTACGTTTCCATCTATTTTGGCAAGTTCGTTAAACCTGTTACGAACGTTGTTAAAGGTAACCGAGTCCATCCAATCAGGGCGCTTTCCTAAAACCATAGCACCAAGCGAGTCTCGTTCGTACATAAATGGCTTTACGGTATTTAAAAACTGATTATACAGAGCGGTTGATTCTCCTCCCGCTGTCATCAGCATATCAGGGAATGCCACATCGCCAGCAACATGCGTAGTGCCGGCTTCAAAGAAAAAATCAACTGACATTTCAAATTCATCAACCCGTATTGTTCCATGCGTAGGCGATGTAATGTTTCCAGAAAGGACAAACCTGCCGTTATCGGCAAACAACGAATCGGTATGCTTACCTGTTTCAAAATCCCTAACGTAAGTAAAGTAAACTTTACTGTTACCTGCTCCTGCAATATTCCCGACAATAGTAAAAGGTTTCTGTTGTGCCGTTAGCACCTGAACAACCAATAGAAGTAAACAGGAGGATAAATACTTCATAACAAAAACGGTTGCAGATTAACTTATGCCAGCACTGCCCCCTCGGCAGTGGTTTTGTATTGGGCAATTGCTTTGTGCATTACCGCAAACCACAAAGGCGGAAAAAGCGAAAGCACCATCATACCCGGATACCCGGTGGGCATTTGCGGACTGTTATCGAAATGCCGCAGCACCTGATACTTGCGCGATGCCATATAGTGATGGTCGGAATGGCGGGTTAACTCAAACAGCATAATTCTGCCAATAGGGTGGTTAGAGTTCCACGAGTGGGCAGGCATTACTTTTTCGTAATAGGCTCCGTCAATTTTTTTTCTGCGTAAGCCGTAATGCTCAATGTAGTTAACGGTTTCCAGCATTAAAAATCCTACTGTAGCAGCAGCCGTAAACAGCAGCATTACTTTTACATTCCACACCAATGCAATGCCTACCAACAAAGCAAGTTGATATATTTGAAACATGAGCATTTCGTTGTGAATGCTCCAAAAAGATTTCCCCGCTTTATTCAAACGCTCCTTTTCCAGGTGCCATGCTGAAAACCAGCCGTTTACCACCGAGCGAACCCAAAACGTGTAAAGCCACTCTCCGTAACGCGAAGAAGCGGGATCTTCATCGGTAGAAACATTCTTATGATGCCCGCGGTTGTGCTCAATAAAAAAGTGCATGTAAAGCGATGTAGCCAGTAATACTTTACTCATTAGCTGCTCGTACCATGTGTTGCGGTGCCCCAATTCGTGCGCTACATTTATGCCCAGCACGGCACACGAAATTCCAAAAGCAAACACCATTCCTACCAATTCGTACCACATTAACGAACTATCGTTAACACGGTTAAGAAAATAGAACATAATAGCCAGTTGAAAGGGAACCACACTCCAAACAATAAGGTCGTATGCCTTGTCTTTTTTCGCTATCTCTTCTTCGGCTTTTTCCATGTTGCGTGTGGTACCGCCCATAAAAAGTTCGAGCAGCGGAATAAAACCGAATACATACAGCGGAGCAATAAACACCCACCATCCGCCCATTACCAAGCCCATCATTAAAATGGAAATACTCACATAAACTGAGCCGTATTTGAGAAACCGCAATGCTGCCATAAGATTGCTTTTGTGTATCCCGAAGTTAAAACCATTTAAGCAAAAACAAAAAGCGCAGCAGCCGGACGATTTTAAGTTATCTGACCGCTATAATTTTTAAGCATCGCTTATTTCAATTGCAGTTGGCTCAGCTTTACCTTTTGTTGGTATTGCACCGGAATAGGAAAGGTAAGCCCCAATGCTTTTACTTTTACATTGCCTTTTAGGGTAAGGGCAATTTCTTTATCGCGTAGTATATCGAACAATGCTGTAAGATTATTCAGCAAACCGGCTGAAGGATTGATGGAAACACCCACCGGTATTACAAAATCGCTTTTGCGCTTTACCAACACATCGGTCTTTTGCCCTATGGTGCCTACTTGTTTTTCATCAAGCAGCACATCCATAGCTATATCCTGTACGCGGCAGCGAATGCCGTTGGGATTGTAAAACTTTACATCGGCAGCAAAACGAAAACCGGTGGTTCCTGCCCGTTCAAACTTTGGGTTCTCAATACTTCGGTAAACGGGCGGCAACACTTTGCACGAAGGCAGCAGCAGTAAAACAATGGCGAGTGCAAAAAGGCTGTGTTTCATGCTACTAATTGAGGGGCACCGTTTCATCAAAATCCACCACTATGCTTCCGCCACCCGTAAAGTTATGGTAGGTAATTTCTCCGGTTACGTTAAGGTTCAGCGTATTGCCGTCAAACAACGAATCGGCTGCCACTATGCGGGCAAATGCTTCTTCATCAAACCTTATTGAAACAGGAAAAGAAGTTTCTTTTCTTCCCGGAATGCCCTGCATGGGTTGTTGCTTAATAATGGAAACCAACTCACCGTTAAGGCGAAATTCTTCGTGAAGATTTTCAATAGTTGACGAAAGAATGTTCGGATTGTAAATGGTAATGGTTGATTGCAGTTCGTACCCCGAAGCCGAAATGCGGTGTAAAGCAAAGCCACTTTGCGCTTGCAGTTGAAGCGGATTACGGTTAAGCATTATTAAACCCAACCCGAGCAAAGCCACTATCAGTATTCCGGTACCACCCTTGAACATACGGGCAAATGTAGAGGTGTTTTTCACATACCGATACAACTTATTCACAGCCGTAACCACCAAATGCCAATTCGCATATTTTCACATTAAACAGACATTGCTTGAAAATTATCGGCATTACCGGAACATTAGGCGCAGGGAAAGGAACCATAGTTGATTACCTTACCAAACATCATGGCTTTCTGCATTTTTCAGTGCGCGGTTATCTCACAAAAATTATTGAACAGCGCGGTATGGAGTTAAACCGCGATTCGCTGGTGGCAGTAGCGAATGAATTGCGCGAAAAAAACACGCCCAGTTTTATTGCCGAAGAGCTATTCCGCGAAGCGCAGCAGGCCGGCAAAGATTGTATTATTGAAAGCATACGCACCGTAGGTGAAATAAATGCCCTTCGCAAGCAGGGTAATTTTTATTTGTTTGCCGTTAATGCCGACCAAAAGTTGCGTTATACCCGCATAGTAGAGCGCGCTTCGGCTACCGATAAAATAAACTTCGAAACCTTTGCCGAAAACGAAGCCCGCGAAATGAACTCCACCGACCCTAACAAGCAAAACTTAGATGCTTGTATGAAGCTGGCTGATTTCACTTTTACCAACAACGGCTCGTTCGATGAACTTTACCGGCAGGTGGACGAAGCATTACAAACTATCTGATAACAAATAAACACACCAATAGTATGAGCGAAACAAAAGAAGAAAAATACGTGCGCCCTACATGGGATGAATACTTTATGGAAGTAATGGATGCCATTAGCAAGCGCGCCACCTGCGGACGCGGGCGCAGCGGCTGTGTAATAGCGCGCAATAATCAACTGTTGGTTACAGGTTATGTTGGCTCGCCCATTGGTTTACCGCATTGCGATGATGTAGGGCACCAAATGAAAAAAGTAATACACGAAGACGGAACGGTTACCGAACACTGTGTACGCACCGTACATGCCGAGCAAAATGCTATTTGTCAGGCTGCCAAAAACGGAGTGGCGTTAGATGGTGCAACGCTTTACTGCCGCATGACCCCCTGCCGCGTTTGTGCCATGCTAATTATCAACTGCGGCATTAAGCGCGTAGTATGCCAACGTAAATACCATGCAGGTGGCGAAAGCGAACAAATGTTTAAACAAGCCGGAGTAAGCCTCGAGTTTTTTCACGAGGAAGTGCAGCAGTACTAAATCCTTTCAATTATCAGTTTAGTGTAGGTGCTGTCCATACTTGGAATGGTATCCAAAAACTTTACGTGATTATTTTCGGAAGTAAGTTCGTATTTTTTAATGGTGGTTTTCTTAATATCGAAAATGCCATCGGCAAAACTATCCACCTGCAAAAGAATTTGATTGTACTTGGTTATTTCCCAGTTACCAATGGTTACTTTCTGAAAAGTGTTGTTTACCAAGTAGTACCCTATTACGGCATCGGGCTCAAAATCCAATTTGTACACACAGCAATTTCCGGTTGATGTAAACCCCGGGAAGTAAACAGGCATTTGGTTTTGTTGCATAGTATCAAAATACAACTCATTCAGTTTCCAAAAACCCTTTATAAAAGCATCTTCCTGAATTTTACTGCACGATGATGCCGACAGAAAAACAACAAAGAAGACTGCAATAAGTGTTGCGGTTTTTATAGTATTCATAGTGTGTTATACATTTTCGGTGGCAGTGGGGGCTTGCACCGCTGCGGTGCTTCCTACGCCTACCAACTCTTCTACAATTTGTTTTACCGGACGAATGGAATGCACATACTCAATAGACGGACCCGCGCACCACATGGTTTGGTAAGTTGCGCTGAAAGCTGCTTTTTCTAAAGCCTTCATACCCTTGTAGTAGGTAACCATCTTGGTCCACTTCTTAATTTTTTTGTTGCTGTTTAAAAAGCGTTCTACCCAGTTTTGCTCGGTGCCAATCTTCTTTACATAATCGGTATTTATTACCGTGCAGGGGGTTCCCGAAAGTTTGGTGGTCATTACCACATCTTTGGCACCATAGTTTACACAAGCCATTTTGTAATCGTGCGAAACGGGCGACTCATTGCTGGCAATAAACGGGCTGCCCACCGAAACGCCACAAGCTCCGTAGCTCAGCATTTTATTCATCTGCTCGGCATTGCCCACACCGCCTGCCGAAATAATGGGAAGATGCGTATGCTTTACCAAAGTAGTAATCAACTCGCGCGGAGAAATTTTTCCGGCATGTCCGCCCGCTTCGTTGTTTACGGCAATCAAAGCATCGGGCTGCATAGGCACTACTTTCATGGCGTACTCCAAATCAATAACATCGCAAAACACTTTTATGCCAAGCGGTTTACAAGCCTTAATGGTAGCCTCTGGCGAACCAAGCGATGTAATGATAAACCCAACTTTATACTCTAAGCAGGTTTTCAGTTGTTCGTTCAACTTAATGTTCGACTTGTTGGTAATTAAATTTATACCAAAAGGTTTATCGGTAGTTGCTTTAATTTCTTCCAATGCTTTTCTGAATTCGGCATCGGTGCGGTAGTTGAGTGCGGGTATGGCGCCCGTAATACCTGCTTTACAGGCTTCAATCACCATTTTCGCGTTGCTCACCAAAAACATAGGTGCCATAATAACGGGATAGTCAATGTTCAGCATGCGTGTTAACGCGGTATCAATTTTTGGCATTTACTTGTTTTTAGTTGCTATAAACATAATAAAGGGAAACGATTCTGCCTGCGGTTTAGTGCATCCGGTCGCCACGTAATTCTAACTTTTTCATTATTGAGGCTTCATATTCCAACCATTCGTCCCATCGGTTCATTACTTTTTCTTTTCCGCTTAAATCGCAAGCCATATCTAAAAACAGGCGGTAATGTCCGGCTTCGCTAACCATCAGGTTTTTGTAAAAGTTTTTCAACTCCTCATCGGCAATATTTTTCGAAAGCAACCTGAAACGTTCGCAACTGCGCGCCTCTATCAAGGCAGCAAACAAAAGTTTTTCGGTAAGTGAATCTTTTCGTGAGCCGCCTTTTCGGATAAACTTTTGCAGTTCGTTCACATACTCATCTTTTCGTTGCAAACCCAATTTTAACCCGCGCTTTTTTAAATGTACCAACACCAGTTCAAAGTGCCCCCATTCTTCTTTTACAATGGGCGAAAGCGATTCAATTACATTTTCAAAGTCGGGATAATTTTGAATAAGCGAAATGGAAGTGGAAGCCGCCTTTTGTTCGCAATAGGCGTGGTCGGTTAAAATTTCCTGAATTGATTTTCCCGCCAAATCAGCCCAACGCGGGTCGGTAGGCAGTTTAAGTCCGAGCATTTAGTTTTTTTGAGCGGCAAAGGTAAAAATTGCACGAAGGGTGCTGCATGTGCAGAAAAACTTTGCCAGCAAAACGGATAATAAAACACCATTTACTTCTCAAATTCCCTTTAACTCGGGCAGCACTTTCTCTACCCAATTGCCGTACCTCAATGTTTTCATTACAAGAATAACATCTCCGGTTCGCTTCATCCGGGTAATTTCTAAAGTTCCTATGCTGCCGGACTTAGTAAAATGCCAATGGATGTTCTCCTGCAGTATTTTAAAAAGTTTGAACAGTTAACTTAAGACCGCATTTACAACAGCAGACTCAATCAACTTTTCGGTATAGTTTGCCTGCATCTGCACCTCTTTTCTGAAGTGTCCTTTTCCGCTTATAGTTGCTTACTACTTGCATTTTCGCAAAACAACCTATATTGAATTTTGAAATTGAGATAAAACAATGTCTGTTATTCAATCAAAAATAAACCGCCACTCCGAATCGTACCGCAGCAATTACGAAGCCATGCAGCAATTAGTGGGCGAGTTGGAGAAAAAGAAAACCGAAGCGCTGTTTCAGGGCGATGAAAAATACATAGCGCGTGTAAAAAAGAGCGGCAGGCTGCTTGCCCGCGAGCGCATTGAATTGATTTTGGATGAAGACTCTCCGTTTATGGAACTCCTCCCCTTTGCCGGTTGGGGAACCGATGGCTTTGGTACAGGAGGCACCATTGTGGTGGGTATTGGTTTTGTGAGCGGGAAAATGTGCGTTATTAACAGCAACGTAGGCACCATTAAAGGCGGAGCGGTTGATTATGCCACACTGCAAAAGGGGCTTCGCATCGGTGAAATTGCCTTGGAAAACGAACTGCCGGTCATTAACATGGTAGAGTCGGCAGGAGCCAATTTGCCCGACCAGGCAAAAATTTTCAATTACGGGGGCGCTAATTTCAGAGAAATAACCAGGCGCTCACAAAAGAAAATCCCCACTATCTCTATTGTATTTGGTAACAGCACCGCTGGCGGAGCTTACATTCCCGGAATGAGCGATTATGTGATAATGGTAAAAAACGAAGCCAAGGTTTTTCTTGCCGGACCACCTTTAGTAAAAATGGCTACCAACGAAGTAACCGATGAAGAATCGCTCGGTGGTGCAAAAATGCACAGCACCCTGAGCGGAGTTGCCGATTACATGGCGGAAGATGAAAAACATGCTTTGCGCTTAGCGCGCGAAATAATGAGCTATCTGAAAACAAAAGATACAGACTACGAAGAAGATGATGTAAAAGAACCTGTGTACGTCAGCGAAGAAATTCTCGGTATTGTTTCAGCCGATGTGCGTGTTCCCTTCGACCAGCGCGAACTGATTGCCCGCATTGTGGATGGTTCGGAGTTTTCAGAGTTTAAACCCCTTTACGGCAGCACACTTATTACCGGTTATGCACGCATTAACGGCTATCGCATTGGCATAATTGCCAACAATGGTGTGCTGTTTTCAGAGGCGGCAAACAAAGGCGCGCAGTTTATTCAGTTGTGCAATCAGAACGACACTCCTCTCCTTTTCCTGCAAAACATTACCGGTTTTATGGTAGGCAGAAAGTACGAAGAAGAAGGAATCATAAAACACGGAGCTAAAATGATAAATGCCGTTAGCAACAGCACTGTGCCTGCCATTACCATTATTACCGGAGCAAGTTATGGTGCAGGTAATTACGCCATGTGTGGCAGGGCGTACAAGCCGCGCTTTCTGTTCACTTATCCCAATTCGAAAATTGCAGTAATGGGTCCCGACCAGTTAGCCGGTGTAATGCAAATTATAGGCAGAGCGGCAGCCGAAAAAGCCGGAACCGCTTACGATGAAGAGCAGGGCAAACAAGTGGCACAATACATGGTAAAGGAAGCCGAAAAGCAAAGCAACGCCTGGTATGCATCGGGGCAGTTGTGGGATGACGGAGTAATTGACCCGCGCGAAACCAGAAACTATTTAAAAATGTGTATGGATGTTATTCACCGAACCGAAGTAAAAGGCGCGGAAGGGTTCGGTGTTTTCAGAATGTAAATGAGCACAGAAAAATGAGAGAGATAAAAAAAGTTTTGATTGCCAACCGGGGCGAAATTGCCGTACGCATTATCCGCACGCTGCAAATGCGCGCCATTAAAAGTGTAACCATTTTTTCGGATGCCGATAAAAATGCCTACCACGTTGACTTTGCCGATGAAGCGATCGCCATTGGCGGAAATACTCCTTCAGAAAGTTATTTGAATCAGGATAAAATTATTGCAGCCGCCAAGCAAAGCGGTGCCGATGCCATACACCCCGGCTACGGATTTTTATCGGAGAATGCATCGTTTGCCGCACGCTGTCGCAAAGAAGGAATCATTTTTATTGGTCCTTCGCCCGAGGTGATTGAACAACTCGGCAGCAAAGCAGCCGCGAAAGAAATAATGCGTAATGCCGGTGTGCCGGTGGTGCCGGGCTACGAAGGCGATGACCAAAGTGTGGGCAGGTTTAAATACGAAGCAGGAGAAATTGGTTTTCCTGTTTTGTTGAAAGCCTCGGCAGGTGGCGGTGGCAGGGGAATGCGGATTGTGAATAACGAAGCCGATTTAGAAAATGCCATTGAAGCCGCTGCACGCGAAGCTGAAAAAAGTTTTGGCGATGGCAGGCTGCTGATGGAAAAATATTTTCCGAAAGCCAAGCACATAGAGTTTCAGATTTTTGGCGATGAACACGGCAACTACATTCACCTGGGCGAAAGAGAATGTTCGCTTCAAAGAAGACATCAGAAAGTAATTGAAGAAGCTCCCTCACCTTCGCTCACTCCCGAACTGCGCGCAGAAATGGGGCAGGCAGCCCTTGCCGTTGCCAAGGCAGTAAACTATACCAATGCCGGAACAGTGGAATTTTTGTTGGATGACGACCATAATTTTTATTTTCTGGAAGTGAACACGCGCTTGCAGGTGGAGCACCCTGTTACCGAGTTTACCATGGGTACCGATTTGGTTTCGTGGCAGATTGATGCCGTGCAGGGAATACCTATTGCCGTAAAACAGGAAGATGTGGAAGCATTCGGACATGCCATTGAATGCCGCATTTGTGCCGAAGACCCGGAAGATTCTTTTTTACCTTCTACCGGCAAAATTCTTTTGTGGAACGAAGCCCCTCCATCCCTGAAGATACGCTACGACAGTGGTGTAACAACCGGTAGCACTGTGAGCGTTCACTACGATTCCATGCTTGCCAAAGTAATTGCCTTCGGGCACGACCGAAAGAGCGCTCTTGCTGAAATGCTTTACGCACTTGACAATACAGTGGCGATGGGCATTACCACTAATATTGATTTCCTGAAAGATTTAATTCGCCATCCTTCGTTTCAGGACGGAAGCTTTCACACACGAACCATTGAAACTAACTTTGCAAATTACAACAGGCAACCCACCACACAACATTTGCACGAAAGTGCCATTGCCGCCATGCTTCATGCATGGGACAGCCGCGCAATCGAGCAAAATTTTTCTTCGTCCTTAAACGGCTGGCGCAATGTTTTCTATCAGCCGCAACAATTTTCGGTTGATTACAAATCGCAAACACTTGATGTAAAGTATCGCATTTTAGGAAGAAATAATTTTGAAGTAACTGTTGAAAACGCTACGTATAATATCGAACTAATAAAAGCAAGTCAGCACGTGCTTTCGTTTACTGTTAATAATCGACTCTTGTATTTTTATGTAGCAGCACACAGCAACAACTATTACATTCATCATCCGCAAGCAGGCGTTCTACACTTTAAAAAACTGCCGCGCTTTACCGAGCCGGGAAACAACTGCGATAAAGATGGTTATGTATCGCCCATGCCCGGTGAAATTGTAAAGGTGCTGGTGCAGCCAGGCGAAAAAGTAAAAAGCGGACAGCGCTTACTGGTTATGAACAGCATGAAAATGGATATTGCTATTGAAGCCACCAAAGACGGAGTGGTTGAAGAAGTACTTGTTGCCGAAAAAAGTTTTGTAGAGGCACAAACCGTTTTATTAAAAGTAACATAGTGCAGTAACTGCATGGCAAAAAAGAAACCAAAAAAGAAAAAGCCGGCTTCGGAAGTTTCGGAAGAAAATGAATTTCTGAAGTTGAAAATGATGGCTGAGTTCGGAGGAAATTTTGTTGGAGACGACAACATTCCGCCCGAAGTGGAAAATCATTTCCTGAAACAAATCATCAACTTTCACAAACAGCACGAAAACTCTGCCACCACTTCTATTTACAAATACATTGGCGAGCCGGAATACAATCACGTACACGATTTAAACGATAAAGAAGTAAAGCGCGAGTTAAAAAAACTGCTGCGCCTGCTTAACCGCCATGGCATTATGCTCGAAGTACTGGCACCCACCCCCGACCGGGAAATTTACCGCTTTGTTACCGAAGAACTTTTCAAGCAGGAAATAGGCGATGTAAAAATGAAAGGCTGGACAAGTCAGTACGTGTACGAAGATTTTCACCCCAATGCCGAATACGATTTAAAGTATGCCGCCCACCATATTCTGTTAGGCTTGTTCGACAGCGAGGCATCATTGTACGATGACTATATTGCCGATGACCTGAAAGATTCGCTTGGCTTAACCACCGATGTGGAAGAACTGAAACATAAAGTAGAAGCCTTTCGCGGACAATACCACGATGTAATAATGGTAAACTACGATTTTATTGAAACCAATTTAGATACCGATAAAGGAATTGCCAGAATTATTTGCGATGTGCATTTTAAAACACAGAAAGTAAAAGGCAAGCGAACTTCACGCCACCTTACCACTGTAGAAATGTTTTTTCGCAGAGATGCGCTGGTAAAAAGTATATGGCAGCTAACCCGACTGATAAGCGAGTATTTTTAAAAACAAAGAATGATAACCAAGAAGTCGAAATACGCTATTAAAGCACTTATCTACTTAGCCAAGCAAGACCCTAAGCAACCTGTGTTAATTGAAACCGTTTCGAAAGACGAGCGCATTCCGAAAAAATTTCTCGAAGCCATTTTACTTGACTTGCGCAAAGCGGGCATTCTCGGCAGCAAAAAAGGAAAAGGCGGAGGATACTATCTTATAAAATCGCCCGAAGACATTAACATGGCTGAAGTACTTCGCTTGTTTGACGGGCCTATTGCCCTCGTGCCTTGCGTGGCACACAAATATTACGAGCCTTGCGAAGAATGTATTGATGAAATTACCTGCCCCATTCGCGAAGTGTTCCGCGTAATACGCGAGCAAACGGTGGCTTCGTTAAAAGAAAACTCTTTTTCCGAACTGCTGAATATTGAAAAGAAACTTACGCGCTACAAAAAAAAGTAGCAAAAGCGGAGAATAAAAAAACCCACACAGAGGCTGACGTTAAGTTGCACTTAAGTCAGGATTTGGGTTTAGTAATATCGCTGTAATTCGCTGTTAACTTGTTTTTTGGACGAAGTCCCGATAATACAATCGGGATGCGACCCGCCATTGACATTACAACTTAAACCCGGTTCTGTAAATATTATCCAACTAACGCATCGTACTGTGTGGGTGTATGCTGATGACTGCCGGTGAAAAACCACCGCCATTCAAACTGCTTTCAAAGAACTATGGTAAATGTAACAACAGAACGCCAATAAGCAACACGCTATTGTGCATTTTTATCAACTTCTTTTTCACTCAACCCAATCGGCAATAAAAATGTTGGTTTCGCGTGTGCCGCCATTGTTGCGGTTACTGCACCATGCCAGTTTTTTTCCATCGTACGAAAACATCGGAAAGGCATCGAACACATTGTCGAACGTAATTTGCTCCAGTCCGGTGCCATCGGTGTTTATCATGTATAGATTGAAAGGGATAGACTTGGTTTTATGATTAGACGAGAAAACAACCTTGTTGCCTGAAGGATGAAAAAACGGAGCCCAGTTAGCTGCACCTAAGTCGGTAAGTTTTCTGCGGTTGCTGCCATCGGTATTGGCAATAAACAATTCCATTTTCATGGGCGATACCAAATCTTTTTTCAGATTCTGCCGATACTCTTCCCGTTCTTCTTCCGTATCAAACCGCGAAGCTCTCCAAACTATTTGCGAGCCATCGGGCGAAAAGTTGGCACCGCCATCGTAGCCCAACTCGTTGGTAATTTGTTTCACATCGCTTCCGTCAAGGTTCATGGTGTACAGTTCTAAATCACCGCTTCGGGTAGAGGTAAAAAGAATTTTGTCGCCATTGGGCGATACCACCGCTTCAGCATCGTAGTAATCATTGTTGGTTAATTGTTTTACAATGTTTCCGTTCAGGTCGGCAATAAAAATTTCGAACTCGGGATAGAGTTGCCATAAATACTTTCCGTGTTGATGCGGCAGTACGGGCGGACAACTGTCGGCTTTCAAATGCGTGGAAGCATACAGAACGTGCTTGTTATCGGGCATAAAAAACGAGCAAGTAGTGCGTCCTTTTCCGGTACTTACCAAACTGCCAAAGGCGTTGTTGTTACCACTCTTTGCCGATGAAAGAAATGATTCCACTTCGCCATAAAAAATTTGGTCGCAGGGTATGCCTGCATTCTTGTTAGTGCGCTGAAAAGTGAGCATGGTGTTATCGAAACTCCAGTAGGCTTCGGCATTTTCTCCCGAAAATGTCAACTGCCTTACGTTCTTCAAATGTTTCTCCTCTGCAAAATGAACGGTTGAAGAATCAACCCCTGTTGTTGTACTTTCAGTGGTTGCTTGTTGGTTGCAACCCGCTAAAACCACCAGCGTTAAAAGCAAAAAGCTCACTCTCATATCAAACAGATTTTTGCGCGAAGAAAGCAAAGGTTTGTAAGGGCAATAAAAATAAAGGAGCAGCTTTAAATACTTTACTTTCAGTATAAGCGTTACCACATCAGTTTTTCAGAGCAATTGCTTTATCTTTATAACAAACCTGACACCGATGGGCAAGCCGTTAAGAGTAACCGTTCAATCGCCATGCAGCGAACAATGGGAAACAATGACACGCGTTGAATGCGGAGCATTCTGCCAATCGTGTCAGAAAAGTGTGATTGATTTTACCGGAAAAACTCAAACAGAAATTTACGAAATGCTGAATTCCGCTACGCAGCCAATGTGCGGACGGTTTTACAATTTTCAGATTGCTGAGCCTGTTTATAAAACTTACGTAAGCAAATCTTTTTTGAACTGGAGAGCCATCGCGGCAAGTGTTGGCACTTTTTTCTCTTTCGTCAAACTATCAGCAAGCGATAATCAAATTATGCCAAAGATTGAAACCACTACGCTTGCAGGTAGTTTGAATTTGACGCAACAAATTACCCCCGATTTAGAAAAAAGAGTTGACTACACCGTTTTAGCCGGTAAAGAGATTACGTTAAAAGGAAAAGTAATTGATTTCGAAACCAAGGAACCTCTTTCGTTTGTATTTATGCAATTAGCAGAAACAACACGAGGATGTGTAAGCGATGAGACCGGCAATTTTTCTCTTACCATTACGAAACAGGAATTGCAAAAGAACCTCTGTTTAAAAATGAGTTACATCGGTTACGAAACGAAAGAGCTATCGGTTCGCGAATTGCTGACCGACACAACAGGTAATGTACCGTTAGTAAACAAACTTGATGCGACAATTGTATCGCTTAAACCCACAGCGCTTATCTCGGTTACGATGGGGTTTGTGGTTGTTACCAAAGAAATGCGTATTCCTCCCGACAATAACGATTTCAAGTTTCTTCCCCGCACAGCCGAAAAGGTGCGTGAATCGTTTGAATGGGCACGAACGCGATTGCGGAATAATTTTGCTGAATAATTTTGTACCATCTTCCACGCAACCTTCCCCCTTAAACCTTCATCAATGAAAGGTGAAAATTTCGCTTCGGAAAAGTTTAGGTTTTCCTTGCATTTGTGAAACCGAATTACATAATTTCAAACCCTGATTAGAATTTTTTAAACCGCTGCCGATACCATTATCAATGAAAAAACTTTTACCCTTACTACTTGGCATTTCTTTAACCGTTCTGTTTTTGCAAGATGTTAGCGCCACACACTTAATGGGTGCCGATATTTCGTATGAATGTATTGCACCGGGGCAGTATAAAATCAGGCTGCAACTTTACCGCGATTGTAAAGGTGTTTCAATAGGAACCTCGCAGGTGGTGGCGTACAGTTCTGCCCAATGCGGGGTTACTTCTTCCATTACTTTACAGGTTGTAAGTGTTACCGACATTACACCCGTTTGCCAGCAAAACCAAAGTCAAACTGCTTGTGCAGGCGGTACACTTTACGGAGTTGAAAAACATATTTACGAGGGCATATTGAACTTGCCTCCCGGTTGCGGAACCGATTGGGTATTGGGTTGGGGAACCTGTTGCCGCAACTATGCTATTACCAACCTCGCCCAACCCGGTAACGAGGACATGTACATTAGAACCTGTGCTTTAGACAACACACTTTCGCCATGCAACAACTCTCCGCAATTTTTAAACGACCCTGTTCCATTTTTCTGCGCCAACCAACCGGTAAATTACAATCACGGGGTAATTGATATTGATGGAGACTCCATTGTTTTCTCTTCTGTATCTCCGCAAAATGCTTCGGGCAATGTAACCTACACAGGAGGACTTAGCGCTAACAACCCATTTATTGTAACAGGTGGCGGACCCTTTTCGGTTGACCCTGTTAATGGTGACATCAACTTTACTCCCAGCCAAACACAAATAGGTGTAATGGCAATGCGCGTAAGTGAATACCGCAACGGAGTTTTAATAGGATGTGTAGTGCGCGATATGCAATTTACCATCATCAATTGCCAAAACAGTTTGCCAACAGCTACGGGTACTAACGGTTCAAACAATTACACGCTTACTGTTCCCGCCTGTTCTAATACCTGCTTTACCATCAACTCAAACGATGCCGATGCAGGCGATATAGTAACCATGACATGGAACAACGGTATTCCGGGAGCTACATTTTCAGCAACAGGTTCACCGCACCCCATCGGAACCTTTTGTTGGACAACAACCGCCAACGATGTAGGCACACATTTGTTTACCGTGCAGGTAAAAGATAATCATTGCCCTATAATAGGCAGCAATACCTATTCGTATCAAATAAACGTTACACCCAGCAACGACCCACCGGTAAATGCAGGTCCGGATGTTATACTCTGCCCGGGACAAACGACTACCTTAAACGCAACTGTTGCAGGAGGAAACGTAACCGGCTATTCGTGGACAAACGGCTCGCAAACATGGAATACACAAAGCATTACTGTTAACCCGGCTGCTACAACGCTTTACACCGTTACTGCTTTTTACGCCAGCGGTTGCCAAAAGAGCGATGCCGTGTTGGTTACCCGCATTCCCAAACCCAACATCAGTATTTATCCTCCCAGTGTAACGCTATGTGCGGGAGGCTCTGTTACATTGCTGGCGCAAAGTACTACACCAAATGCTACTTACCATTGGAATCCGACCAACAACCTTAGTTGCACCAATTGCGCTGCTCCTGTAGCTTCACCTTCATCAAGCACTAATTATTGTGTTTGGGTTACCGATGTCAACAACTGCCCTAGCGATACTGTTTGCTCACAAGTAAACACGGCTGCTCCTCCGCCTCCGCAAAGTTGTGCGGTAATTTATGCTACTGTGAATGGTACCGGCACCGGCACAAAAACCAGTCCTACTAATTTGCAAGGCGCTATCAACATGGCGCAATGCAACAACTCAATTATTCGTTTAGGGCAGGGAACTTATACACTCAATAATCCTATTTCGAACATTACCAGCTACACTACTATTGAAGGCGGTTACGACCCTGTAACTTGGTATAAGAGCAGTGCACCGGGGGCTACTACTATTTATCGCACGGCAGCAAACCCTGAAGGCGGGCCGAATGCTCCGCGCATTGTTGGCATTTACATGAACTCACAAGCGTATTTCCGTTTTCAGGATATAACTTTTCAAACGGCAGATTGCCCGGCAACTACCGGTGGCAATAACGCTATGAGCAATTACGTGTTCCACATGACCAATTGCAGCAATTATGATTTTGTGCGTTGCCGTGTTTTGGCAGGTAATGCGGGCAACGGGTTGCCCGGCACACCCGGTGTAGCCGGTGCTAACGGCAGCGCTGGCACCAACGGCACCTTAGGGCATGTTGATAATGCAAACGTAAATGCTGCCGGAGGAAATGGCGGTGCAGGTGGTGGTACCGGAGCCGGAACTCCCGGCAGCGGTGGAACCAGCGGTGGTGCAGGTACTGCTGGAACCGCATCTACAAATCCGCGTGCAGGCGGTGGCGGTGGCGGTGGCGGTGCGGGTGGACAAGCTACTACCGGAGGAGCAGGCGGTGGCGGTGGCGGTGTAAATGGTGGTGGCGGAACAGCAGGCGGTAGCGGAGGAACAATGAGTGGCGATGGCTTTTTTAGCAGTACGGGCAATCCGGGAGGAAACGGCTCGGGCACTAACGGCACTAACGGCACCAATGGTTTACTGGGTGGAGCAGGCTCATTTGTGGGCGGCTTTTTTATTCCGGGCAGTGCAGGCGGTAACGGTACCGATGGTACAGGCGGAACTGGCGGTTCGGGCGGTGGCGGTGGCGGTGGCCAAAACTGCACCTTTTGTGTTAACGGCACAGGTGATGGCGGTGGCGGTGGCGGTGGCGGTGGCGAAGGTGGCACAGGCGGAACAGGCGGAACAGGTGGCGGTGCATCTATTGGCGTATATGCCTATAACAATGGCACGGGAGGCAACTTTGCTAACTGCCAGTTTTTTGCAGGTACCGCTGGTTTGGGCGGTGCAGGAGGTGCAGGAGGCGCAGGAGGCACAGGAGGAGCAGGTGGTATAGGTGCCAACACAGGCTCTGAAGTAGGCAAAGGCGGCAACGGTGGTAACGGTGGTGCAGGTGGTAACGGTGGTGCAGGTGGCAGCGGAGCAACAGGCTCGGCTGGTTTGGTGTATGTGGATGGTGGCGTGTTTCCTGTAACAGACTTGTCGTTTAATCTTAACCAGCCGGTAATCAATGTAGAAGATGTAAGCTGCACTTACAGTACCGTAAACTTTACTTCGGGGGCTTCAGGCGCTTGGGATTTCGGCACTTCTTCAACTCCGCAAACCGCTAATGGGGCTAATGTAAATACACAATACACCGCCTTCGGAAGGAAGGATATTACCTTCTCCGGAAACAATTACCTGGGATTCTTTTTGGTTCCAATTGATGGCAACTCGTACATACCCGATATTTTAACCAGTGCACAAAACCTGAATGGCGACACTTTTATTTTATGTCGCGGCTCTGCGGCTAACTTTACTGCACAGATTCCTGCTGCCGATATTTTTGAGTGGGATTTTGGAGGTGCGGTAACTCCCAACACCTACAACGGAGCACAATATCAAACACTATCAAACCTGGTGTTCAATAACTCCGGAACATTTAAAATTAAAGTCCGCATTAACACCAGTTGTTGCGGTTACAGCCCTTACGACTCCATTTATTTAGTTGTTGAAGATTATCCTACGTTGGCGTTTAACGGACCGCTCGGCATTTGCCCCGGTGATTCAACTACTATTACCGCTTCCGGTTCTACTTGGTACATTTGGGCTCCGGGAACAGGCTTAAGCACAAACAATGGCCCTGTAGTTACTGCGTTTCCGGGTTCAACCAGCAGCTATCTGGTTACAGGCTATAGTCCGTTAGGGTACTGCCGTGTTGATTCACTTATTGAGATAATTGTTACCAATCCTCCTACCCTTACTTTTAGTACAAACCCCGCTACTTGTGGAGGTAATGGCTCGGTTACAGTTATTCCGAATCCTGCCGGTAGTTACAGTTACTTATGGAACGATGCCAATGCCCAAAACACAGCTACTGCTTCTAATCTTTCACCGGGCAGTTATGCTGTTACCGTAACTGATAACGGTTCTACCTGCTCTGTAACTGATGGTGTGGCATTAGGTTCGGGCACGGGTGTGCAAGCATTTATTGACAGCAGCACCAATGTAACCTGCAATGGTTTGTGCAATGGAGTAGCAAGAGTAAGAGGTATTCTTGGTTCAGGCAGTTTCAGTTACTTATGGAACAACGGAACAACAACATCGTTGGCTACCAACCTTTGTGCAAACACATACACGGTTACCGTTACTGATGTTGCTAACAACTGCACTGCTACTGCTACCGTTACCATCAACGAACCCACTCCGCTTGTCTTAGATTTATTAAGCAAAACTGATGCATCCTGCATTACACTTCCGGAAGGAACGGCTTTGATAAATGCCAGCGGTGGCACAGGTCCATATCAGTATTTATGGAACGATGCCACACAGCAAACATCACCGCAGGCAAGTAATCTTTTTGCAGGAACCTATACCCCAACCGTAACCGACCAGAATGGATGTTCGGTAAGTATTACAGTTGTAATTACCGCACCCGCACCTGCCACTACGCTTACACATGTTGTTACCGATGTAAATTGTTTTGGCGGAAACGATGGCGCTATTGACCTTACCATTAACGGCACTTCAGGACCTTACACCATACAATGGAACACCCCCAATGCCGACCAAACAGAAGATGTTTCGGGTTTGCCTTACGGATATTACAGCGTAGTAGTGGCAGATACTACCAACTGCCCTGCTGCCGGTGGTGATTCAATATTGGTGAATCAGCCAACGCAAATTGTTATTACACCAACCGTAACCAACATTAGTTGCTTTAATGCCGCTGACGGATGTATTTCGGTGAACGTTGCAGGCGGTGTGCCTAACTACACCTTGGTATGGAGCAATGCTGCTTCGGGTAATAATGTATGCAATCTTGCACCGGGCACTTATACCATTACCGCTACTGATGCTCATAATTGCACAGCAAGTGTTTCACCTTCGGTTACACAACCTGCTGTGTTGCAAATTAACCCAACCGTTAAGCCTTTAATTTGCGAAGGTTATACCGATGCAGCTATTACACTTAACCCTTCGGGTGGTACGCCACCATATATTTATACATGGAGCAGCACTTCGGATAACACCCCGTTTATTGCCAACATAGGAGCCGGTTTGTATGCCGTTACCGTTACCGACCAAAACAGTTGTGCTGCCGATACTTCGTTCAACATTGGGCAAGGTTCCATATTTACTATTACAGCTTTCCCTACCGATACTACCATTAAGTTGGGGCAAATTGTTGAGTTGAATGCCGTTGCCACTGCCGGAAACATATCTTCTATTCTTTGGCAACCTTCAAACGGATTGGATTGTAGCAATTGTGTTTCGCCCGTAGCATCTCCGCTAAAGAGCATTAACTATTATGTAACCGCTGTATCCGATTCGGGGTGTGTATCAAGCAGCATGGTGCAAATTACCGTTATTCCTACCTACGAAATTTTTATACCAAATGTTTTTACACCCAATGGCGATGGAGCCAACGATTATTTTGAAGTGTACGGTAACAAAGAATCGTGGAAACAGTTTGAGATAATGATTTTTAACCGCTGGGGCGAAAAGGTGTACCAAAGTTTTGATATGAACTTTAAGTGGGACGGCATTTACAAAGGTGTTGTATCACCTCCGGCAGTTTACGTGTACACTATTAAGATTGTGTTCTTGGACAACTACGTTCCGGAGTTGTATAAAGGCAGTGTTACCATTATGCGGTAAAAAGGAGACTAACTCCCTACCTGCTTCCCTTCTTCCCATTCAGCGGTTTTGCGGGCGAGTTCCTGCGCGAATTTTTTCATTTCTTCTTTAGCGTACGGATTGCCCGTGGCTTTAGCATACGAGTCGGTCATGGATAGCAGAGTTTGAAAAAAGTGGGAGTGCATTTCATCAACAGTAATGTCGTTTGTCCAAAGGTCAATTTTCATGGTTTCGTTTTGCACGGCATCCCAAATGGAAAGCATAATACTTTTGCAATCGCGCAGTTCCTGATTCTTGGTATCGGTTGCCATCCACTTAATATCAACGGGAACATTGCGCTCGTCTAATCCTATTTTAAATCGTATTTCCGATTGCTTTTTTATCTGACTCATAGTTTTTGATTATTGTTGAAATGATTTTAGAATATCGGTTAACTCCTCCTGAATACTTTTAGCCATATCTTCTTCGTACCAGCGGTGCAGCATTCGCACACTTTCGCGATAGTCGAATAGAGCATTGCCTTTAAAATGGTTTACTAAATTCTGCAATTCCACCGGTCGCGGTCCCCATGTAAACAGTACTTCCATATCTCTGTTACGCAAACATACAAGTTTAGGAATGGAATCAGTGCCTTCGGTTTGGTAATGCTGCATAACATCGGGGTGCTTATCGCGCAGTAAAATTTTAAAATCAATTCTGTCTGAACAGGTTGAAAGTACATACAGGGCAGGCGTTCCCCAACTTGCATCGCCACACCATGGCTCGCTAAGCACCACCCAAATCCAATCTTCCTTTGTTTCCGAAAGCAGGTTATACAGTTTTTGATTAACCACTATGTTCTGCAGTACCTTGTTCATCCGATCTAAGTTTGAGCGGGTGTAGCGAAACGTGCTGTCGTTTACATAAATGCCTTCGCGCGGTATGCGCTCCTCCAGTATATCTTTTGTGAGTTGAACATACTCTTCAAAAGAAATTGCCTGCTCTAAAACCAATGGGAAAATAATCTGCTGCATAAAGTGGCGAATATAACCGATTGATGAAGTGTGAATGATAAATGCTTAGTATTGTGCAGTTTTAAAAAAACGGAAGAAATGGAATACAGAAGACTTGGGAAATCGGGCTTACAGGTAAGTGCTGTTTCGTTAGGCAGTTGGGTAACATTTGGCAACCAGATAAGCGATGATGTAGCAGAACAACTGATGATAAAGGCTTATGAAGCCGGTGTAAACTTTTTCGATAATGCCGAAGTATATGCCCACGGAAAAAGCGAAGAAGTAATGGGAAAAATTCTGAAGAAAATGAACTGGGACAGAGACACATGGTTAGTATCGTCCAAAGTTTTTTGGGGGCGTGTGGCAAACCCGGGACCCAACCAAAAAGGGCTGATGCGTAAACATATTGTGGAAGGCTGCCATGCTGCCCTAAAACGTTTACAGGTGGAGTATTTAGATATTTACTTTGCCCATCGCCCCGATGTAAACACCCCTATGGAAGAAGTGGTGTGGAGTTTTCATAACCTTATTACACAGGGAAAAATTTTATATTGGGGTACCAGCGAGTGGACGGCACAACAACTTACCGAAGCGCACTTAGTGGCACGGCAAAATCACTTGATTGCTCCTGTTGCGGAACAAAATCAATACAACATGCTACACCGTAATTTTATGGAAAAGGAATACCTGCCCCTTTTCGAAAACTACGGCATGGGAACTACTATTTGGAGTCCGCTGGCATCGGGCTTGCTTACCGATAAGTACTTTGACGGCTCTGTTGCCAATGAAAAAACGCGGATGGATTTAATGCAGTGGCTTAAAGACCGCGCACTTGGCGATATGGAGAAAGTAGAGAAAGTAAAGAAGCTGCATTTGCTTGCCAAAGAGTTGGGATTACCGCTTTCGCAAATGGCGCTTGCATGGTGTTTGAAAAATCCGAATGTATCAACCGTTATTCTTGGTGCTTCAAAAGTTTCGCAGTTAGAGGAAAACCTCCGCTGTTTTGATGCACTGCCTAAACTAACCACTGAGGTAATGGAGAAAATTGAATTGATCCTCGACAACAAACCTAAGTTGGTGGTGTATTAAACGGTTGAAAACTTAAGTTCCATTCAACGGCTTATTCGTTTACATTAGGTTTATAATTTCACGGATATGACCGAACAAAAATCATCGTCAGTTGCCGGTTTCTTTAAAAAAGCTGGGCTATTTCTGGTGGGTATTTTATTGATAGGCTCTGTAGTTACACTACTCGTTTTCAGTTTTACTTACAGCGAGGGCAACCGCGCAGGTGTGCTTATTAAGTTTTCGAAGAAGGGGTATGTGTTTAAAACCTACGAAGGCGAACTGAACATAGGCGGCATGGGCAACATTCCCAACACTGCCCAAATGAATGTTATCTGGCAGTTTTCGGTAAAAGATAAAGCCATTGCCGACAGCCTTATGGGGCTTGAAGGCAGAAAAGTGTCGCTGCACTACAAGGAAAAAATAAAAGCCATGTTCTGGCAGGGCGAAACCAACTACTTTGTAGATGGCGTGGAAGTGCTGAATGAATAAGCAACCGGCAGTGCATGAGAAAAGCATTTTACCTCTACACTTTACTTTTATTTTACTTCTCTGATACAACCGCACAATCGGTTACCCAAACCGTTCGCGGAAGCATAGTTGATAAAGAATCGAACCAACCACTTGAGGGAGTGAATGTTTACGCACTCAAAGATTCCACCATTCTGCAAACTTCTATTACAACTGCCGATGGTGCTTTTCGTTTAGAAAAAATTCCGGTAGGCAGGGTAAATGTTGCCGCAACGCTCATCGGCTACAAGCGCGTTTATATTCCCAATCTGTTAGTAAATGCAGGTAAAGAAGCCGTGTTGAATGTTGAAATGGAAAGCTCGGTGGAAACCATGAAGGAAGTGGAGATTTCGGGGGTTCGCAAAGGAGAAACCATCAACGAAATGGCGGTGTTGAGTGCACGCGCTTTTTCGGTTGAAGAAACCGAACGCTATGCCGGTTCGCGTGGCGACCCTGCCCGTATGGCTTCGAACTATGCTGGCGTTAGCGGCACCGATGATTCGCGAAACGATTTGGTTATACGCGGAAATTCTCCCTTCGGTGTTTTGTACCGAGTGGACAATGTGGTAATTCCCAATCCCAACCACTTTGCCGTGGCGGGAGCTACCGGAGGCAGCGTAGGTATTTTGAACAACCGTATGCTTACCACTTCCGATTTCCTGACCGGGGCTTTTCCTGCCGAGTTCGGCAATGCGGTAGCAGGCGTGTTCGATATTCGATTGAAAAACGGCAACAACGAGAGGCACGAGTTTACCGCGCAACTCGGAATGCTTGGTGCCGAAGTTTTTGGCGAAGGACCATTGAGCAAAAAGGATAAATCATCGTACATTTTCAATTACCGATACGCCACACTCGAAGGTTTGGTGAAACTGGGCATTGATATAGGCACCGAAGCTATTCCCAAATATCAGGACTTGCAGTTTAAAATGAATTTTCCGATGAAGAATGGCGATAAGCTTTCGGTGTTTGGCATTGGCGGTTGGTCGCAAATAAATTTCATTACCAGCAACCGCTTAAAACCCGAAGAGCGCGACATTTATGCATCGAAAGATTTGGATGAATATTTCCGTGCAGCACTCGGAATGCTCGGGGTAACCTATACGCATCGTGTAAACGACCACGAGTATTCGAAAACATCGTTCGCGCTTTCAACCCAATACAACAAAAACAATTTTTACCGCGTTATCCGCCATGTTGATTCAACTACCGGAAATTTTGTGGTGGATACTATGTATAGAAAGTTGTCGTATTTTTTTGTGAATACACGTTACACACTTTCGTATTTGCGTAACAACAAAATAAGCAACCGCAGTTCCATCCGCTACGGTATTACTTCCGAAATGTATCAGCCCCATTTTGTTGACAGCAACTTGCTGGAACCGGCAATTACGGCAAGCGTTTCCGATTATACATGGAGAAAACGACTCAACATAAACAGCGGTATTCACCTGTTGTTACAACCGTTTGTGCAGTGGAAATATGCCATTAACGAAAAACTTTCAACGGTAGTTGGCTTACACGGGCAGTACTTTACACTCAATCATCGTTTTAGTTTAGAGCCGCGCTTTTCCATCAAATGGCAGTTTAAACCTAACCAGTCGTTGGCATTCGGAACGGGGCTGCACTCTCAAATTCTCCCCGTGTATCAATATTTTTTGCAGGATGATAACGGCTACCGCTACAACCGTAAACTGGATTACATGCGGAGTTTTCATGCGGTGCTTGGGTACGATGTCTTCTTCAAAAAAGATATTCGCATTAAAGCCGAAATTTATTTTCAGCTACTGTGGAGTTTACCGGTTGATACGTTTGCCTCTTCTTACAACATGCTGAACGAAGGCAGCGGGTTCGACCGTTTCTTCCCCTCCAAACTGCAAAGCAAAGGACTGGGGCGCAACATGGGTATTGAAGTTACGCTCGAAAAATTCTTTACTCACAACTGGTTTCTGCTTTTTAGCGGCTCGGTGTACGATTCGCGTTTGCAGGGCGGTAACGGCAAGTGGTACAACAGCAGTTTTAACGGGCAGTATATTCTTAACCTGCTTGGCACTAAAGAATTTAAGTGGGGAAAGAAACGGCTGAACACCATAGGCATTGGCGGCAAAATTACTTTTGGCGGTGGGCAGCGCTACACCCCTTACGATACTACTTTATCGCAACTGTATGAAGATCCTGTACCTACCGACTCGCTTCGTAATCAATTTCAGTTTAAACCCTACTTCCGTTTTGATGTAAAATTGAACTATCGGTGTAACACCAAACGCTTTACACACGAAGTAGGCATTGATTTGGTGAACGTAACTTTTCAGAAAAACATTCTCCGGCTGCAATATGTAAATCCGCAAAACCCTGCTAACGAAGTGTATCAGTTGGGTTTTCTTCCCCTGTTTTATTACCGCTTAGATTTTTGGATTGGAAAAAAGCAGTGGTGATAAAAAACAAAAAAGCCTCTTTGCAGAGGCTTTTCCTGTTATCAAGCAGATAATTTGAACTATGCTGTTTCTTCTACTTCCGCTTCGGCTTCCACAGCGGGGGCTTCAACTGCTACGCGGCTGTCCACCTTAATGGTTACGTGGTTGCTTCTTTTGCGAAGGCGATAAGCGCGCCCCTGCGGAGCAGGAAGAAAACGCTTAAGCATGGTACCGGCATCCACAAAAATTTCCTTTACGTAAAGGTCGTGGTCTTCGGGTCTCAGGTCGTTTTTCAATTCCCAATTCTTCACAGCGCTTTTCAGCAACTTCTCCAGTTTATTAGAGGCTTCCTGTTTGCTGTATTTAAGAATGGTGAGCGCTTCGTAAACCCCTTTGCCGCGTACAAGGTCGGCAACCAAACGCATTTTGCGGGTACTTGTGGGGTTGTTTCTCAGTTTCGCAACTGCTTCCATATTATTCGTTTTTACTTTTTCTTTAAATCAACTGCTTACTTAATCTTCTTCGAACTGTGTCCTTTAAACTGGCGGGTAGGCGAAAACTCTCCTAACTTGTGCCCTACCATGTTTTCGGTAACATACACCGGTATAAACTTGTTTCCGTTGTGTACGGCAAATGTATGCCCTACCATTTCGGGAACTATCATCGAAGCGCGGCTCCATGTTTTAATCACCGATTTCTTTCCTCCGGTGTTCATCTTGTCCACTTTCTTCGAAAGTTTGAAAGCTACATAAGGTCCTTTTTTTATTGAACGTGCCATATTGTATTCGTTTTACTGCTGCTTTTAATGATTAACTCTGGTTAGCCTTTGCGCCTTTTCTGCGCTGAATAATAAACTGCGAAGTAGCCTTTTTAGGCGCGCGCGTTTTAAGACCTTTTGATTTAAGGCCTTTGCGCGAGCGCGGATGACCTCCCGAAGCTCTTCCTTCACCACCACCCATTGGGTGATCAACGGGGTTCATGGCTACTGCACGGGTTCTTGGTCTGCGACCTAACCAACGCTTGCGTCCGGCTTTACCGTAGCTGATAAGGGTATGGTCAGGGTTAGAAACCGTTCCTATGGTTGCCATGCAATCCAACAGTATTCTTCTTATTTCTCCCGAAGGAAGTTTTACAACGGCATATTTGTCTTCTTTGGCAGCAAGCTGTGCGCTTGTTCCGGCACTTCTTACAATAGCGCCACCGCGACCGGGATACAACTCAATGTTGTAAATAATAGAACCGAGCGGCATTTCGCCTAATGGAAGAGCATTGCCCACTTCAGGAGCAGCATTTTTGCCTGAAACAACTGTTTGTCCAACTTTCAAACCGTGCGGAGCAAGGATGTATCTCTTTTCTCCATCGGGATATTGAATCAGCGCGATAAAAGCAGTACGAATAGGATCGTACTCAACCGACATTACTTTTCCGGGGATGTCGAATTTGTTGCGTTTAAAATCAATAATGCGGTAACGCTGCTTGTGTCCGCCTCCGCGGTAGCGCATGGTTAAAGCACCATTGCTGTTGCGTCCGCCTGTTTTTTTGTAAGGAGCCAGAAGGCTTTTCTCCGGCTTGTTAGTTGTTACTTCATCGAAGGTGAGGAGTTCGGTAAACCTCAAACTCGCTGTGGTCGGGCGATACTTTTTAATTCCCATTTGTTTTCCTTTTTCCCGTTTGTCTTATCAGTGGTCGGGTCGTCCACTATAGTTAACTAATATGTTTAAACGCTTCCGTAGAAGTCGATAGTTTCGCCTTTTTTAAGGGTAACGTAGGCTTTTTTGAAAGAGGGTTTCATACCCGCTGCCACACCTTGCTTGGTGTAACGCACCTTACGCTTACCTACATTGTACGAGGTATTAACGGTGTCAACCTGCACATTATAAGTGCTTTCTACCGCTTTTTTTATTTCAATTTTGTTAGCATCTTTTCCCACGCGGAAAGCATAGGTTTTTTGCTTTTCGTCAGCCACCTCGCTTTGCTTGGTTGACTTTTCGGTGATGATGGGCTTTATCAGAACATTCGTTGCCATACGTTAATCCTCCCTATAATTAGTTGTTTGAGAAATTTTCTTCCAATGATTTAACCGCAGTTTCGCTCAACACCAACTTTTTGCAGTTCATTATGTCGTAGATGTTCAGATTTTTAGCATCAGCCACCTGAACGGTAGGAAGGTTACGGGCAGAAAGAACAGTGTTCTTATCGGCATTCAATACAAATACGCTCTTGGTATCTTTCAGGTTCAGGTTTTTTAATACTGAAGCAAACTCCTTGGTTTTAGGTGCGGCTACGCTGAAATCTTCCACCACTATAATGTTCCCGTCTTTTGCCTTGTAGGTTAAAGCGCTCTTCTTGGCTAAAGCCTTCACTTTCTTATTTACCTTCAAATCGTAGGTATGCGGCTTAGGACCGAATGCACGACCACCACCTTTTACCAATGGAGATTTCATAGAACCTCTACGGGCACCTCCTGTTCCTTTCTGGCGGAATGCTTTTTTGGTAGTGCGGGCAACTTCCCACTTCTCTTTTGTTTTATGCGTTCCCTGACGTTGTGCTGCCATGTATGCTTTTACACTCAGGTAAACGGCATGGTCGTTCGGCTCAATACCGTATATATTGTCCGAAAGCTCCACTTCTCTTCCGGTTTCGTTGCCGTCTTTGTTTAGTACTTTAACCTTCATCTTTTCAATGTTTTATAGGCATTTTACATACCCGTCCCAAAAAAGGGACTGCAAAAATAGATTTTATCAACAAAGTTGCAAATGCCGGGCCAAAAAAGTTGAGATACAAGAGCCATCTGCCATGCAAAAAATGTTTTCAGCACATTGGCTGCAAACTTTTGCGGTACCGAAAAAAAATTACTTTTGCGCTCCGCTTTAAAGAAAGGGCCCGTTCGTCTATCGGCTAGGACATCTCCCTTTCACGGAGGAAAGAGGGGTTCGATTCCCCTACGGGCTACAAAAGAGGTGGGTTTTTACCCGCCTCTTGTTCTTTTAAGCACGAGCTAAAACTTGTGCCATGAAAGAGAAAACAACCATTGCGCTTTCTCACCCTGTTTTCGGAATTGTTTCTGAAGCCGCAAAAGATTTACATGTTGAAACCTATGTGGTAGGCGGCTATGTGCGCGACCAACTGCTTAACCGCGACTGTAAAGACATTGACTTTGTATGCGTAGGCAGCGGAATTGATTTGGCACATAAGGTTGCCGAAAAAATAAACCCCGCGCTTACCGTTAACTATTTCAAAAATTTTGGCACCGCACAATTTAAGTGGAACGATTTGGATTTGGAGTTTGTGGGCGCGCGCAAAGAATCGTATCAACGCGATTCGCGTAAACCGATTGTGGAGGATGGCACTTTAGAGGACGATCAAAACCGCAGAGATTTTACCATTAACGCATTGGCTGTTTCGCTCAATAACGACTCGTTTGGCGAATTGATTGACCCGTTTAAGGGTTTAGAAGATTTGAGCAACAAAATTATCCGCACCCCGCTTAACCCCGATATTACCTTTAGCGATGACCCTTTGCGAATGATGCGCGCCATTCGCTTTGCAACTCAATTAGACTTTACCATTCTTCCCGAAACATTCGAAGCTATTAAGCGCAACAAAGAGCGCATTAAAATTATTTCGCAGGAGCGCATTACCGATGAGTTGAACAAAATTATTCTTGCCAAGAAACCTTCCGCAGGTTTTATTCTGTTGGAAGAAAGCGGCTTGCTCGAGATAATTTTTCCTGAATTTCAGAAACTGAAAGGTGTAGAAAATTACGAAGGCAAAGGGCATAAGGACAATTTTTACCACACGCTGCAGGTGTTGGATAACATTACGAAAACAACCAACGATTTATGGTTGCGCTGGGCGGCTGTACTGCACGATATTGCTAAACCGCCTACTAAAAAATTTGTGCCTGGCGAAGGCTGGACTTTTCACGGGCACGAAGTGCTGGGCAGCAAATGGGTGCCGAAAATTTTCGGGCGAATGAAATTGCCGATGGGTACCGAAATGAAATTTGTGCGAAAAATGGTGTACCTGCACCTTCGCCCCATTGCACTTACCAAAGAAGAAATTTCCGACTCCGCTTTGCGAAGATTATTGTTTGAAGCAGGTGATGATATTGAAAGCCTGCTAATGCTTTGCGAAGCAGATATTACCTCCAAAAACCGCGAGAAAGTGAGGCGCTACTTAATGAAGTTTGAAACCGTGCGCGAAAAACTGAAAGAGGTGGAAGAAAAAGACCGCATCCGCAACTTTCAGCCGCCTGTAACCGGTGAGTTAATTATGCAAACTTTTGGTATTGGCCCTTCGCGCGAAATTGGAATTATTAAAGAGGGCATAAAAGAAGCTATATTGGAAGGAAAAATCAGGAACGATTATGACGAAGCGTTTAAGATGATGGTGGAGTTGGGAGAAAAGTTGGGATTAAAAAAAAAGCAATGATAGACTTTTTGCAAAAGTAGCATGGCATCATGAAATTGCCTTTTGTTTGAAAAAATCACCTCAATGTTTTATGGTATTTCCGTTCGCTTTCCATGTAGCTCAACACCATCCTCACATCATTTCCGTCATACTTCTCTCCGAATTTCCGGAAAACAGCACCTACTGACTTTTCATTGTTTTCTAGTAAAAATGCCTTAATCGGGTTGATAGTTTCAGCAGGTAATACATTGTAAATGTCAACCTCACCGCTCAAAATCCATTTTGCAAGATGCCCCTTGATAGTGCCAACGGTTAGTCCGCGAATTTCGGCAATTTGCTCGGCCGTGTTGCCTTTACGGTATAGGTCGAGTGTGTCCTTATACGTTCCGCCTTTTTCTTTTTTGCCGGATGTTACAGAGGTAGCTGCTGTCTTCAACGTTTCTTTGCGATAACGAATTTCACCTGTGTAAAGCGGCTCGTCCATAAAACGTGCGGTGTACAGTTGGTTCATTTTCGCCCAGAAATTTTCTTCTACTTGCTGTACCTGTTGCACATATTTTTTCACTTTGCTTTTGTAAGCCATATCGGTAACATGGTGGTGCAAAGGCGTAATAAGCAGATTAAAAATTTGCTCGGTAAAATACTCAATGGCTTTGGAACTTCGTTCTTTCAGCCCTGTTACATTTCGTTTATCGCGGTTAAAATCAGCTAACAAACGGTTCAGTTGCTGTTCAAATTTTTCGGAGGTAGAAACTATGGTTTCAATGTTTGCCGTAACGGTTTCAAAAACTTCCAGCGCTTTCTCTTTTTCGGGAATTTCTTTTTCAAAAAGCAATTCTTTCCATTCGCCAATTTTTAATCGCAGCTTATTGAAGTCAAAAAACCTTTTGAGTTGTGCGTTGGCAAATTCAACTTTTGCTTCTTCCAGTATTTCCTTCAAATCGCTTTCGCTGTGGTGGGCATCGGTAAACTCAACAATTTTTTCATCGCCATGTAAGGCGCGTTGAGAGATGAGTGAATGCAAAACAATTCCATCTAAAGTTCTGCAACGCGAAAGCGCCACATACACCTGCCCTGCTGCAAACGATTGCCCCGCATCAATAATTACTTTATCAAAAGTTAAGCCCTGACTTTTATGAATGGTAATTGCCCAAGCTAAACGCAACGGATACTGACTGAAAGTGCCGATGATGTTCTTATTTATTTTATCGTTGGCTTCATCTACCGTATAGGAAATGTTTTCCCACACCTCTTTCTTTAGTATGTAATCTTCAGCGTTATCGTTAAAGGTAACGGTTATACTTTCACCACTTATTTTTTTAACCGTGGCGAGTTTGCCGTTGTAGTATTTACCTTCGGCAGCATCGTTGCGGGTAAACATTACCTGTGCGCCTTCTTTAAGTATCAATTGTTTTTCGCAAGGGTAAATATGCTCGGGAAAATCTCCGCTTATTTCTGCTTCGAAACCAAAAGGGCGTGCATCTAATTTCTTTAACTCACTTTCATTAACGCTGTTGGCTTTGGCATTGTGTGTAGAAAGCAGTATGTATCCTTTTTCGGTGGGGCGAAAAATAGGGTTGTAGCGTTTTTTCAGTTCTTCATAATCATCTTCGTTCAACTGTTGGTGGCGGATGTTGTTAAGCAAACGCAAAAAGCGTTCATCGCTTTGGCGGTAAATTTTCTTGAGTTCAATTTCTGCGGCATCTAATTGTTTCCAAACCACCGAATCGAAAAAGTAAGGCGAAGCGTAATAATTTTTCAGAATTGCCCATTCGTTTTCTTTAACCACAGGCGGCAACTGGTGCATATCGCCAATCAGCATTACCTGCACTCCGCCAAACGGTTTTTCGTTTCTGCGGAGCGTACGCATTACAAAGTCCATGGCATCCAGAATATCTGCCCGCACCATACTCACTTCATCCACTATCAGCAGTTCCATTTCCTGAATTACTTTGCGCTTTTCTTTTCGAAACTGCATGTGCTCAAGTAGCGCTCTGCGGTTAGTAACCAAATTCAAATCAACCCAATCGCTACTCGGTATAAACGAAGTAAGCGGCAAATTAAACTGCGAGTGAATAGTTACTCCTCCGGCATTGATGGCCGCCACACCGGTGGGCGCTACAATCACAAAATTTTTGGTGGTTTTAGCGGCAATATTTTTCAGCAAAGTGGTTTTGCCCGTACCGGCTTTACCGGTAAGAAAGAAATGCCGGTTAGTGTAAAGGGCAAACTGCTCGGCTAAATAAAGTTCGGGGTTTTGCATTCATAGCAAATATAGATTTCCGCGAGCATCGAAAGTTAAAAGTAGATTGTTGACTCTTACTACAAGACAATTTCTTTGGCAATAAACATATCAGTTTAGTTTACTGCGTCACCGAAAGAGATTGAAACGTAGCGTTCTTTAAAAATCTTATTCGGCAATGTTGCCAGTAAACACTTATTGTCGCCAATACTACCCCCCCTGCACAAATCCTGCAATGCCTTCTTTTTTACCTCCTAAAGTCTATATTTATCGGCTCATTTAGTACGGACACACATGCGACCACCTCTACTCCTTGCCTTGGCAATAGGCTTTTGTATAACTACAGTTTACGCTCAGCAAAACACTTTTCGCATTAGCTACAATTTCTCGGCTATTGATATTCCCGGTGCGGTTATTCAAAATCCTGCGGGTAACTACGTTATGGCAGGCACCGCAGCTTCGTTTATTCCCATAAGAGGAAACGTTACCGAGTTAGATGTAAATGGAAATATTGTTTGGACAAAAGGGTACTTGGCAAGTATTGCCACCGAAATATCCGATATTAAAAATGTATCGGGCGGTGGTTATGTGGTAACCGGCTCTACCAACAGCGGTTGTTTACTGGCACGGTTAGATAACACAGGTGCTGTTGTTTGGGCAAACCGTTACAGGGTTGGCTCCAGCACAAGAGAATACGGCAGCAAAGTAATACAGGCAAGCGATGGCGGATTTGTAGTGGCAGGTTATGTTCATCAGGCTGACCCTGACGGGGGAGGACCATTGGCACGGCAGGATTCTGCGAATTTGTTTTGCATGAAAGTAAACAGTGCCGGTACTTTGCTTTGGGCAAAGGTGTTTTTTGTTACCACTGCTTATATTGACGACCACTATCTGCGCGATGTAGCCGAAGTTTCCGATGGTTACATTTTTGTTGGAAACATGACCACCTCGGCAGGCGATGGACCCAAAGATGCCATACTGCTTAAAACCGATTTAAACAACGGAACCCTGCAATGGATAAAACGTTTTGCGGGAGGAAGTAACAGTCAGTCTGCCAATACGGTTACACGGTTGAGCGGCACCCAAGTGTTGGTGAGCGGCTACGAAAACAGCCGCATGTACTATTTACGGCTAAACAGCGATGGCACTACGCCATCTCCTGCAGGGCGAACATTTACTTTTCCCGGATTATTAGCAGTGGCTGAAGGTTACAGTGCAGTTGTTACACATGACGGGCACTACGCTTTTATGGGAAATTATATTGTTCCTTTCTCTTTCAGCTTTACAGCTTTCTTAATGAAAGTAAACTCTGGTACCGGTAATGCAATTTTTACCCGTAGCTACAATGCAGGGTTAAGTTCCATTCTGCCAATAGGTACACAAGTAGCCGATAGCGGCTATATTCTCAATATGACCGCACAACAAATTCCCTCTTTCAATTATCATGTAATAAAAACCGATGTCAACGGCTTGCTCAATAATTCCAATTGTCCGCAATCGAATGTTTCGCCTTCGGCAAGTAATTATACGCCTACGCTCAACAACGTAAGTCCTCTTGAGATAAGCGGTGCCAGCACCAATTCGGTTTCCTTTACCGTTTCAAATCTCAATCCTATAATTGTAATTGATTGCTCTACTCCGGCATGTACCCCCCCTGCCACACCTACTGCTGTGGCATCAGCTTCACCCATTTGTTCCGGCACAGCCACTACTATTTCGGGCAGCGGCTCCGGCTCGGGGGTTACCTACAAAGTTTACACAGCTGCTACCGGTGGAACTTTCCTCGGCAATGCGCCTTTAAGTGTTTCGCCAAGTGCCACTACCACTTATTATGTAGAAGCAGAATTGGATGCTACTCCGGGTTGTGTGAGTTCATCGCGTGGTTCGGTAACTGTTACCGTACACACACCGCCTACTGCACCAACCGGTATAACAGGGACTACGAGTATTTGTAACGGCTCATCTACTACATTAACTGTTTCGGGCGGAAGCAATGGTTCAGGCGCAACCGTTCAATGGTTTACGGGCAGTTGTGGAGGAACTTCAGTTGGTACAGGTAATTCCATTACCGTTTCGCCAACAAGCAACACCACCTATTATGTTCGGAGAGTGGGAAATACTACTTGCACCAATACTACCACCTGCGCCAGTGTAACGGTAACCGTTCAAACACCGCCCACTGCACCCACAGGCATCACCGGTATTACCACTATTTGCAATGGTACGTCCACTACACTTACCGTTTCGGGTGGTAGCAATGGATCGGGCGCTAACGTAGAGTGGTTTACAGGAAGCTGCGGTGGAACATTTATTGGTACCGGTAATTCCATTACCGTTTCGCCAGGCACCAATACCACTTATTATGTAAGAAGAACAGGCAATACCGCTTGCACTACTTCAACCGCCTGCGCCAGTGTAACAGTAACTGTGCAAACCCCGCCAACCGCACCAACAAGCATAACCGGTACTACCACTATTTGCAACGGCACATCTACTACACTCACTGTTTCGGGTGGCAGCAATGGCTCAGGAGCAACGGTTGAATGGTTTACCGGAAGCTGCGGAGGAACACCCGCAGGAACGGGCAACTCCATTACTGTTTCGCCAAGCACAACCACTACATACTATGTGCGAAGAACAGGTAATACTTCTTGCACTGCTTCTACAACTTGCGCCAGCGTAACCGTAACAGTTGAAACACCGCCAACAGCACCAACAGGTATTACAGGAACAACAACTATTTGCAATGGTACATCTACTACACTCACTGTTTCGGGTGGCAGCAATGGCTCAGGAGCAACGGTTGAATGGTTTACCGGAAGCTGCGGAGGAACAGCAGCCGGCACGGGCAACTCCATTACTGTTTCACCAAGCACAACCACTACATACTATGTGCGAAGAACAGGAACAACATCGTGTACTAATTCTACAACTTGCGCCAGTGTAACCGTAACAGTGCAAACCCCGCCAACCGCACCAACAGGTATTACAGGAACAACAACCATTTGCAATGGCGATGCTACTACGCTTACAGTTTCAGGCGGTAGTAATGGATCGGGAGCAACGGTTGAATGGTTTACGGGCAGTTGCGGAGGAACACCGGCAGGCACGGGTAACTCCATTACTGTTTCTCCAAGCACTACAACTACTTATTATGTAAGAAGAACAGGCAACACCGCCTGCACCAATTCAACTGCCTGTGTAAATACTACGGTAACGGTAGTTAATCCGCCAACAGTAATTTCGGCAGTAAGTGGTGCTGTTAATCCATGCCCGGGTTCACAAGCGTATTCCATCAGCGCAGTTACCAATGCCACTAACTACACATGGAGTGTAAGCGGTGGCGGAACGATTACAGGCGGACAAGGCACCACAGGCATTACGGTAAACTGGACAACAGCAGGCGGACCTTACACGGTTTCGGTGGTAGCATCAAATAGTTGCGGAAGCGTTTCCAACACTACATCGGTTACGGTGCAAAATGCCGCGCCTTCTTCCATCAGTTCTATTACGGGTAGTTCGAATCCATGTCCGGGTTCGCAGGCATATTCCATCAGTGCAGTTACAAATGCTACTTCGTATGTATGGAGTGTAAGTGCAGGCGGCACTATTACGAGCGGACAAGGTACCACAGGCATCACCGTTAACTGGACAACAGCAGGCGGACCTTACACCATTTCTGTTGTTGCATCCAACTCTTGCGGCAGCGTTTCTAACTCCGCATCGGTTACCGTGCAGAATGCTGCGCCCGCATCGGTTAGTTCGGTTTCGGGCAACACATCACCATGTCCCGGCAATCAGAATTACAACATTAGTGCTGTTCCGAATGCCACTTCTTATACGTGGAGCGTAAGTGCTGGAGGAACCATTACAAGCGGGCAAGGCACCACAGGCATTACGGTTAACTGGACAACTGCCGGAGGACCTTATACGGTTTCTGTTGTAGCATCGAACAGTTGCGGCAGTGCAAGTAATTCAACCACCGTAAATGTGCAGCCTTTACCCGGAACCATTGGTGCAATAAGCGGCAACAACAATCCATGCCCGGGAGCGCAAACTTACAGTATTGCTTCGGTGGCCAACGCTTCAACATATACTTGGAGCGTTGGCAGCGGTGGAACTATTACCGGTGGGCAAGGCACCACATCTATTACAATTAACTGGACAACCAGCGGAGGACCATACACCGTTTCGGTAACAGCAGGCAATACTTGCGGCACGGTAGGCACATCGCTCAATGTAAATGTGCAGAACCCCACGCCCGGTGCAGTTGGTGCCATTGCGGGCAACACCAATCCATGTCCGGGTTCGCAGGCATATTCCATTAGTGCTGTAACCAATGCTACCAACTACACCTGGAGTGTTAGTGGTGGCGGAACCATTACAGGTGGACAAGGCACCACCGGCATTACTGTTAACTGGACAACTGCAGGCGGACCTTATACTGTTTCGGTGGTTGCGTCAAACGCTTGCGGAAGCACATCTAATTCAGTAAACGTAAATGTGCAAAATGCTGCACCAACGGTTGTCGGAGCAATAAGCGGGGACATAAATCCATGTCCTGTTTCGGAAAATTATTCCATTGCTGCGGTAACAAATGCGACCAACTACACATGGAGTGTGAGCGGTGGCGGCACCATTACAAGCGGACAAGGCACAACGGGTATCACCGTTAACTGGACAAGCGCAGGCGGACCTTACACCGTTTCTGTTGTTGCATCCAACTCTTGCGGCAGCGCATCAAATAGTGTAGCGGTTAATGTGCGCGATGCAGCACCAACAGTTGTAGGAGCAATAAGTGGAGATGTAAACCCATGTCCTGTTCCGGAAAATTATTCCATTGCTGCGGTAACGAATGCAACAAATTACACATGGAGTGTGAGCGGAGGAGGCACCATTACCAGCGGACAAGGCACAACTTCTATAACAGTTGATTGGACAACCGCAGGCGGACCTTACACCGTTTCTGTAATTGCATCTAATTCCTGCGGCAGTGCCTCAAACAGTGTTGCTGTTAATGTGCGCAATGCTGCACCAACAGTTGTAGGAGCAATAAGTGGAGATGTAAATCCATGTCCTGTTTCGGAAAATTATTCCATTGCTGCGGTAACGAATGCAACAAATTACACATGGAGTGTGAGTGGAGGAGGCACCATTACCAGCGGACAAGGCACAACGGGCATTACGGTTAACTGGACAACTGCGGGAGGACCTTACACGGTTTCTGTTATTGCATCGAATTCATGCGGCAGTGCATCGAACAGTGTGGCGGTTGATGTGCGCGATGCGGCACCAACCACAGTAAGTGCAATTTCCGGCAATATGAACCCATGTCCTGTTTCGGAAAATTATTCGATTGCCGCGGTAACAAATGCTACCAATTACACATGGAGCGTGAGCGGTGGCGGAACTATCACCAGCGGACAAGGCACAACCGCTATCACCGTTAACTGGACAAGTGATGGCGGACCTTATACTATCTCGGTAATTGCATCAAACTCTTGCGGTAACGCATCGAACACTGCACAGGTAATAGTAGAGCCGAATGTTACAGGAGTGAGTGCAACGCTTTCGCCTAATCCTGCCTGCGCGGGAAACACCGTAAATTTTACTGGCAGCGGCAATGGTGTAACCAACTGGAACTGGACGGGACCGAACGGATTTAATTCCACGTTGCAAAATCCTTCCATTGCGGTGATACAAACAAACGCTGCCGGTATTTACACTTTAACTGCCGGCAGCGTATGCGGAACGGTGATTGTGCACGATACCTTAACAGTGAACGATGTTCCGCAGAATGTGAGTGCAACGGTATCGCCCAATCCGGCTTGTGTGGGCAACACCATTCAGTTTACGGGCAGCGGACAAAATGTAGATTCATGGGCATGGAGCGGACCCGATAATTTTTCTTCCGCGCAGCAAAATCCTTCTATTGCCTCGGCTACGTTAAATGCCAACGGCAATTATACGCTTGCTGCCACTAACACCTGCGGAACTACCAATGCAGTTACATCATTATTGGTACATGAGCCTCCGGTGAATGTGCAGGCAAGTGCCAATCCGAATCCGGTATGCGATGGTGCTGCGCTTACCTTAAGCGGCAGTGCAGGCGGTGCAACATCCTACACATGGAGCGGACCGAATAACTTTTCATCGAATTCGGTGAATGCTGCGGTAACTAATTTCAGTTCGGCTGATTCGGGCGATTATGTTTTTACGGCAACCAATTTCTGCGGCAGCACACAAAGCAGTGTGTATGTAAACTGGGAAATGGTTCCCACCGTAGTAGCTGCAGGTGCGAATGCCACTAACCTGTGCTCCGGCTCATCGCTGCAACTTATGGGAAGCAGTGCGGGTGCCACTTCATTCTCATGGAGCGGTCCCAACGGATTTTCTTCTACACAACAAAATCCGACTATTGTTAATCTCACTTTAGCTGACAGCGGTTTGTATGTTTTTACTGCCATCAATGTTTGCGGCACTACTTCTGCTTCGGTAAATGTAGATGCCGATACGCTGATAGAAAATGTGAGCATTACTTCATCGCCCAACGATACACTCTGCGCGGGCAATGCCATTCAGTTAACTGGCGGTGGCGACAATATCAACAACTGGAACTGGACGGGACCAAACGGTTTTGTTTCTGCCCAGCAAAATTCCGCTATTGCCAATGCCGGAACAGTTAACAGCGGAACTTACTTCCTTACTGCCATCAATGCCTGCGGCAGCATAACCGATTCGCTGTTTGTGTTGGTTGATTCTATTCCTGTTTCACCGGCAAGTATTAACGGTTTGTTGACTGTGTGCGGATGGCAAACCGCTTCTTATACGGCTTCCAATATTTCGAATGCTGAATTTTATACATGGACACTGAGCAGTGGCGGCACCATCATTGCAGGGCAGGGCACTGCAACCATTGACGTTGCATGGGGCGGAGTGAACGGCACCTATGATTTATCTGTTACAGCGGGCAACCACTGCGGCAACAGCACAACCGCTTCAGTGCCGGTAGAGGTGCTACATCCCGCACCGGTGTTTGCATCGGGTATTATTGGCGATACACTCGGTTGCTACGGTGCCGAATCGTATTCGGTAGTTCCGGTAGCAGGTGCCAGTAATTATGCGTGGGCCGTAAACACGGGCGGAACAATTACTGCCGGGCAAGGAACAGAAAGTATTGATGTTGCATGGACAATGCCCGGTGGACCTTTTAATGTAAATGTTACAGTTTCGAACAGTTGCGGCAGTGCCGATACATCTCTCTTGCTTACTATCAATTTACCTCCGAATCACGTAGCGGCTGATGCTTCGCCTAATCCGGTTTGCGAAGGCGGTACACTGGCGCTTATTGGAAATCATAGCGAAGGCACTTCGTTTTACTGGCATGGACCGGCAGGGTTTACTTCTATTCTTGAAGATGACACCATCTATAATTTTCAGAACAGCAATGTGGGTACATACACTTTTATTGCCACTAACTATTGCGGCAGCGATTCAGCTTCGGTGAATGTTTCCATTTTGGTGCCGCCATCGAATGCCACCGCCATCTCCAACATTACCGGAACAGGTATTTGCACCAGCAGCATACTTAATTTAAGCGGCAGCGCTACGGGGGCTTCTAGTTATATCTGGCACGGACCGGACAGTTATGCTTCCACGCAGCAAAATCCGGTTCTTAACCCCGTTACCTTGGCGGACAGCGGACAGTTTGTAATGATTGCTTTAAACGCCTGCGGCAGCGATACCGCTTATGTGGCGGTGGATGTGGATTCGATTATCAGTAACATGAGTATTACCGCTTCGCCAACCGATACGGTTTGCGTGGGCGATAATCTGCAACTGTTTGCTGATGGCATGCAGGTGAATACATGGAGTTGGACCGGCCCGAATGGTTTTGTTTCTACCGAACAAAATCCCTTGCTTACATCGCTTACTACTTCTGGTACGGGCAATTACATTGTAACAGGAACAAACGCCTGTGGCGATATGGTGGAAGCTATTTACATTGTGGTAAACACCATTCCTGTTTCGCCCGGTACTGTGAATGGTCTTTTAACCGTTTGTGGGCTTGATACTGCTGCCTACACTGCCGCAACTGTGAGCAATGCCGATTCGTACACATGGACTCTTTCAGGAGGAGGAAGCATTATAGCAGGGCAAGGCACCAATACCATACATATTGCATGGGGCGCAACTGCGGGCAACTACAGTATTTCAGTTATTACTACCAACAAGTGCGGCAGCAGCGCGGCAACTACTATTGGTGTTGATGTATTGCCTCCCGCTCCGGTAATGAACACGTTTATTACGGGCGACACTTCCGTTTGTCCGAGTTTAGAAACATACAGCATTAGCCAAATTCCGAATGCCACAAGCTACACTTGGACCGTAAGCAGTGGAGGAAGTGTTGTATCAGGACAAAACACTTCTTCCATTAACGTAAACTGGACAACCGCAGGTGCACACACCATTACCGTAACTGCATCGAACACTTGCGGGGTTACCTCACCTGCCGCTATTGATGTTACGGTTCACCCTGCGCCAACGCCTGCTACTGTTACGCTTACCGATGATACCATTTGCGAAGGCAACAACACCACTATTACCGCCACTAACTCTACAGGTGGAACAGTTTCATACAATTTCTACGATGCGGCAACGGGCGGAAATTTATTGGGTGTAAGCCCGCTCACGGTTTCGCCTGCACTTACTACCACCTATTATCTCGAACTCGAGAATCAATTCGGTTGTAAAAACAGCGGAGGCAGAACACCGGTTACCGTGTATGTGCTTCCCGCTCCGGCTATACTGAGCATTACACCCGATAACAGTTCGATTTGCTACAACACTTCTACCACCATTACTGCGGTTACTACTGCCGGTGCCACCATTACCTGGTGGGACAGCCCCGCAGGCGGCAACCTGCTCGAAACAGGCAACACCTTCCAAACGCCCGACTTAACTGCCGATGTTACTTATTATGTATTGGCAACTTCTTCGGGCGGATGCGATAACCTGCAAGGTATGGTGCCGGTGAGTGTGAGCGTAATTCCGCTGCCGGAAGTAACGATTACCAGCGATAAAGACAACCACACTGTTTTTCCGGGCGAAGCCATTACGTTTACCGCCCTTCCTGCGGGCTACGCTAATTATGAGTTTTTTGTGAACCGTGTTTCGGTGCAAAGCGGCAGTTTGAATACTTGGACTACCGAAAGCCTGAATGATAAGGACACCGTATCGGTAATTGCTACCGACAACGGCTGCAACAGTGTGGCAGATGAAGTAGTGGTTACCGTGGTTGATTTTCCGAATGCGTTTACACCCAACAACGATGGCGTGAACGATATTTTTCTGAAAGGCTACGACCTCATTATCCTTAACCGCTGGGGGCAGGAGCTCTACCGCGGCTTAGATGGCTGGGATGGTATGTATAACGGCACTAAAGTAGCCGCTGGCACATACTATTACCTCGTAACTATCGAAAGCATGACCGACCGTAAGAATGTAATTAAAGGAACGGTATTGCTGATTGGGGAGTAATGAAATGAACGGTGAGATGTTCTGCTTATAGAAAAGTGGAACATCTTACACCATAGCCAGTACCTGTTTTATTTCTTCCAGATACTTATCAATATCTCCTGCGCCTATGGTCGCCAACACCTCCACATTGTTTAGCTGCTGAATGGTTTGCACTAAATCTTGTTTTGTAATCAGTTGTTTGCTGCTACAGGTGAGTCTATCGAAAATGAGCTGAGAGGTAACGCCTTCAATGGGTTGTTCGCGCGCAGGATAGATATCAAGCAGGATAACTTCATCAGCAATGCTGAGGGCTTGGGCAAAACCTTCTGCCAAATCGCGGGTGCGTGTGTAAAGGTGCGGCTGAAAAACCGCAGTTATTTTTTTCTTGGGGTAAAGTTCTTTTACCGATTCGAGAAACACGCGGATTTCTTCGGGGTGATGAGCATAGTCGTCAATAAAAGTTAGGCGCTCATTTTCAAAAACTTTTTCGAATCTGCGCTTTATTCCTTTGAAAGATGCCAGCGCAGATTTAATGTGCTCCTCGGTAATTTTTAATTCCAAAGCAATGGTAATGGCAGCAATGGCATTTTCAATGTTATGATAGCCACCTATGTTTAGGCGAAAACTTTTCAACTCGGTGCCGTAATAGCTTATGTTGAACAGATAACCTCCGTCTACCACCCAATACTTGCTGCAATACACATCGGCTTCCGTGTCGTTGAGCGAATAAAAAGCTTTGTCCAACACCGGAAGTTTATTGTTGATACTCTGATTGGTTTTTATCGCCAGAAAACCTTCTTCCGAAATTTTATTGGCAAACTCAATGAATGCTTCATCAATGGCTTCTTTGCTTCCGTAAATATCAAGATGGTCAGTATCAACGGCTGTTATTACTGCCATATCGGGCGCAAGCCGGTGAAACGAACGGTCAAATTCATCGGCTTCAATCACCACCACATCACTATGCCCTTGCAAAAAGTTGGAGTTGTAGTTAACTGCAATACCTCCCAAAAATGCCGAGCATCCAAAACCTGATTGGGTAAGTATGTGGGCTATCATGGAACTGACCGTGGTTTTTCCGTGTGAGCCGGCAACTGCAATCGTAAACTTATCGGCAGAAATAATGCCGAGCACTTCGCTGCGCTTTTTCAGGTTGTAATGGTTGTTTCGGTAGAAGCTTAATCCTTTGTGCTCTTTCGGAATGGCAGGCGTATAAACCACTAAGTCCACTTCCTTCGGATACAAATTCAAATCATCTTCAAAAGTTACTGCAATGTCTTCGCGTTGAAGTTCATCGGTAAGCGCTGTGGGGGTTTTATCGTAGCCGCTTACCCGGGCGCCCATGCTTTTGAAATAACGTGCCAGGGCGCTCATGCCTATTCCGCCAATGCCGAGAAAATATACTCGCTTAATTTCGTGAAGATTCATTGTAAGTGCTAAACTGATTTAATGGGGAGTAACCTTACTCTAATCTGATCGGTTTCAATTACTACAAAAGCGCCTTTCTTTAATTCATCTTCCAGCAACTTCAAGTGTTGCGATAATGTTTGAATCATAAAGTCAAGAGTTAGCGGCTCTGCCCTGAATAGAATAACGGAAGGTTTCCCTCTGCCACTAAGCGCATGTATTCGGCTGAAATCTAAATCGTGTGTAATAATTATCTGCTGGTTTAAGAAAGCAAATTCAAAATTTTTTTCGTCCGGCTTGCCAAGTAATTTTAGTTCGCGGACATGAATTGCATCGTGGCCTAACTGCTTAATGGCAAAAGCCTGCGAAGGCGCAATGTTTTCGTCCAGTAAAAAAATCATGATGCTTTCTTCAATGGAATGATACGGTAATCAACTGCACCGGCAGCAAATGCAATTGCTTCCAACACATCCTCACGGCTCAACCAATCAAACTCTTTCAACAATTCATCCATTGTCATCCCTCCCGAAAGGTAGGCAAGAACAGATGCCACAGGCATACGTGTTCCTTTAATACATGGTTTGCCGAAACAAACCTCCGGGTCAACTGTTATTCGCTGAAAATTGCTGAAGGTGTAAGTCATGCATCAAAAATAGAGAATAAAATTTCTATCCCCGTTCCGCTACTTTCAAAATCTCTCTTACAATTCTCTCCGCTGCATCGGGAATTGCCATTGCCCGAATGTTTTTACTCAACATTTCTTGTTTTGCTTTATCCGCCAGCAAATCGAAAGCAGCGCCAATCAAATTTACTTTGGCTTCGCTGTCTTTAATCATTATGGCGGCTTCGCGGTTTACCAAAGCCATGGCGTTGTGTGTTTGATGGTCTTCGGCAACATTGGGTGAAGGAACGAGAATAACCGGCTTGCCTACAATTTGTAACTCGGAAATGGATAGTGCGCCTGCTCTTGCCACAATTACATCGGCACAATCGTAGGCGTAATCCATACGGTCAACAAACTGCAATACTTTCAAATTCGGCACTTTTTCTGCCAGATGTTTGTAATCGTTGAAGTAGAATTTTCCGGTTTGCCAAAGCACCTGCACTTCGCTTTCTTTTATTCGTTCAATGGCAAACTCTACTGCCTGGTTCAGTGTTTTTGCACCGAGGCTTCCTCCGGTAATAAACACAATTTTCCTTTCGGGATTTAAACCGAAGTAAAGCGCTGCTTGAGTGCGATTGCCTGTTCGGTTTACAATTTCCTGACGAACCGGATTGCCGGTTACTACAATTTTTTCTTTCGGAAAAACTTTTTCCATGCCTTCGTAACCCGTGCAAATTACTTTGGCGTTTTTTGCGAGTAACTTGTTTGTTACTCCCGCAAACGAATTTTGTTCCTGAATAACAGTAGGTATTCCCATCCAACCTGCCACACGCAGCAATGGTCCGCTGGCGTAGCCGCCCACACCAACTGCCACGTTCGGTTTAAACCCGCTGATGATTTTGTAAGCGTTGTAAAGGCTCGAAATAAGTTTGAATGGAAGCGTAAGATTTTTGATTAGTGAGCCGCGCTGAAAACCTGCAATGTTCAGCCCTTTAATTTCGTAACCGGCTTGCGGCACTTTTTCCATTTCCATTCTGCCCTGTGCGCCTACAAACAAAATTTTTGCGGTCGGCACTTTCTCTTTAATGGCATTGGCAATGGCAATTGCCGGAAAAATATGTCCGCCTGTTCCTCCGCCCGAAATGATAACGCGCAACTCACTCATGTGCTTCTTCCGATTTTTCTTCTTCCACATTTCGCGAAACCGAAAGTATAATACCGAAAGCGAGCGAAGTAAAAATGACGGAGCTTCCGCCCATACTCACCAACGGAAGCGTAACGCCCGTAACCGGAACTAAGTTGACGGTAACCGCCATGTTTATCATGGCTTGCGTAACAAGTGCAATGCCCAAACCAACTGCCAGCAAAGCCCCGAATGCTTTAGGCGCTTTTATTACAATGCGAATGCAGCGATACAAAAAGAACAGATACAGCAACACCATCATGGCGCCACCGGCTAAACCGTATTCTTCAATAATAATGGCATAAATAAAATCGGAGTACGGATGCGGAAGAAAATTTTTCTGGTCGCTGCCGCCCGGATTTATTTTGAACAAGCCGCCTTTGGCAATGGCAATTTTTGCTTGTTGTATTTGGTAATCTTCATCGCCCAACTCGGTTTCTCCGCGCATGGTTTGCGTGTAGTTTTCAATGCGGTGTTTCCATGTAAGCATTCTTCCCTTCAATAAATCATCAGGCAACAAAAAAAGTAAGAGGAAGAACAAGGCGAACACTACCAAACTGATTCCCGAAACCATAGCGAGATGTTTTAGCGCAATTCTGCCGATGAACATTACAAACACCGAAGTAAAAAACAACATTACCGAAGTGGAAAGATTGTCGGGTGCAATCAGCACGCAGGTGATAACGATGGGCAGAATAACCGGAATAAACGCTTCTTTAAAATCGCTGATTTGCTCTTGCTTTAACGAAAGCTGGCGGGCAAGAAACATAATGAGCGCCAGCTTTGCCAAATCGGAAGTTTGAAAAGTTAAGCCTATGCCGGGTAGCATAAGCCAACGGTTGGCATCGTTAATTTCTACCCCGAAAAACATGGTGTAGATGAGCAGGGGAATACTCAAAAACCAAAGCAACTGGGCAATGCGAGAGTAGTATTTGTAATCAATAAGGTGTGTAATGTACATGAGCGACAAACCAAACACCGCCATCAGTATTTGCTTTATCAAATACTTTTCGCTGCCCACCTGCATTTTGTAAGCAAGCGTTCCGGTGGCGCTGTACACCGCAAGCATAGAAAAGATGAAAAGAAAAATTACCACCATCCAAATCATGCGGTCGCCACGCAGATACGTCCAGCCTTGTTCTATTGCTTTTGTCATACGAAATTTTGTTACTTCTTGAGAAAAAGTTTAAACAATTGCAATACACCATATAAAGCAAAATGATAAAATAAGCTACAGAAAATAAGTGTAAAGAAGAAAGTGCTAGAAGTCATCTCAACTTTAAAATAGACGAACCGGAAATACATTATGATGAATGTTAAGTAGAAAACGAGAATTGTATTCCATGCTGCTTTGAAGAACAAGTTGGGACTATCTTCTAACTCTACAAAAATAGGCTTGGAATCTTTAGCTGATATAGATACGATATTGAGCAAAAAAACGGGAGCACTTATCCCTAGGCTTAGAAACACCAACTTAACCCAATCAGAGTGCTGAAGGAAGTCCCTATGAAACATGAAGAAGTAAATAAACCCTGGGCTTATGATGGAACTGAATACATATAAACTACCAACAAGTGATAGTGGCGTTAACTTATCCTTACTCCACGCAAAATCCACCTTCTCTTTTGTGTTCATAAAGCATTTTTAAATTATTTGAAGCTCCTCTAGTGATCTAGTTTATCTTTCCATTGCAGTCAATGCGTTCATCAATTCCTCTTTATCATCAAAGTGCGTTTTCACTCCGTTTATTTCCTGATATTTTTCGTGCCCCTTGCCCGCCAGCAGAATAATGTCGTTTTTGTTTGCCAGCGTAACGGCAGTGCGGATGGCTTCTCTGCGATCGGTAATGGTTAATACCTTGCGCTTATCGGTTACCGGCACGCCTTCGTTCATCTGCCGCAAAATTTCGTTCGGGTCTTCGCTGCGCGGATTATCGGAAGTAAGAATTACCTGATTGGAATAGCGGCAGGCAATTTCCGCCATCAACGGGCGTTTGGCGGCATCGCGGTCGCCACCGCAACCCACTACGGTTATCACGCTTTCATTTCCGCTGCGTACCGCCTGAATGGTTTGCAGCACGTTTTTCAGTGCATCGGGGGTGTGTGCATAGTCAACAATGCCCACTATTTTTTCTTTCGCAGAAACTGTTTGGTCGAAACGCCCTTCGGGAGGAGTAAGCGATGAGAGTACCATTAAACAAGTGTCTTTTTCTATTCCCAGTAATCGTGCAACAGCATATACTGCTGTTAAGTTGTAAGCGTTAAACTCTCCGATGAGGCGTGTATGCAATTCCACTCCATCTAAATTCAACTGTAAACCGGTGATGTTGTTCTCTATAATTTTTGTTTTGAAATCGGAAGGCGTTTTCAGCGAATAGGAAAACTTTTTCGCCTTCGTATTCTGCAACATGATGTTGCCGTTGCGGTCGTCAATATTGGTGAGCGCAAAGCTTTCAGCGTTTAGTTCGTCAAAGAATTTTCGTTTGGCTTTTATGTAGTTGTCGAATGTTTTGTGGTAGTCGAGATGGTCGTGTGTGATGTTCGTGAAAACCGCTCCCGTAAATTTTATTCCCGCAATCCGGTTTTGGTCGGCAGCGTGCGAGCTTACTTCCATAAAGCAATATTCGCAGCCGGCATCTGCCATTTGTTTCATCAGTTTGTTCAGCGCTATGGCATCGGGGGTAGTGTGTGTGCTGGGAATTACTTCTTCGTTAATTTGATTTTGCACCGTTGAAAGCAGCCCAACATCCTTTCCCAATTGACGAAACAACCGGAAGAGCAAAGTAGCTACCGAAGTTTTACCGTTAGTGCCCGTAATGCCTACCACTTCCATTTTTGCGGAAGGATTGCCGTAATAATTACTCGCCATTACACCCAGCGCCTTCGAGGAACTTTCGACCAGCACATAAGTAACAGCCGGATGTATTTCAGCAGGAAGAATTTCGCAAACTACAGCAACAGCGCCTTGTTCAATACACTTGCCGATAAAATTGTGCCCATCGGCAGTTGTTCCTTTTACGGCAACAAAACAATCGCCCGAAGAAACTTTGCGCGAATCAATTTGAAGTTGAGCAACCGACACGCTCTTTGAACCGACAAACTGCTTGACGGGAACAGAAGAGAGTATGTCGGTTAAGTTTTTCATGTAACAAATGCAATGGAGCGCTAACGAAAGTGACGATTATGATTTATCGGATTTTTAAAGTAACCACCGTTAAAATTGCCAGCAGTATTCCTACAATCCAGAAACGCGAAACGATTTTGCTTTCGTGCATTCCCATTTTTTGAAAGTGATGATGCAATGGCGACATCAGGAAAATGCGTCTGCCTTCACCAAATTTTTTCTTGGTGTATTTGAAGTAACTCACCTGAATCATTACACTTAAATTTTCCACCAGAAAAATTCCGCACATCACGGGTATCAGCAATTCTTTGCGCGTAATAATTGCCAGCGTGGCAATAATTCCTCCTATTGCCAGCGAGCCGGTATCGCCCATAAACACTTGCGCGGGGTAAGCATTGTACCACAAAAATCCGATGCAGGCACCTACAAATGCTGCAATAAAAATTACCAACTCGCCCGAGTTGGGAATGTACATTACATCAAAATAATCGGCAAAAATGACGTTACCCGACACATACGCAAACACCAACAACGTACCGCCTACAATGGCGCTGGTGCCGGTGGCTAAGCCGTCAATACCATCGGTAAGATTGGCGCCATTGCTTACGGCAGTAATAATAAAAATGACCACCGGTATAAAAATGAGCCAGGCGTATTTACAGTATTCTTTACCGAATACACACAGCACAATGCTGTAATCTATTTCATGATTTTTCAGAAACGGAATAGTGGTAGTCGGCTTTTTTTCGGTTACCATGTAATGCACCTTTCCGTTGTCGTCTGTTACTTTCGAAACAAGGTCGCTGTCGTAGCGGTACACTTCGCCCTGCGGAATTTCTTCCTTAGTAATTACTCCCTGATGAAAGTACAAGGTGGTGCCTACAATTATTCCCAAGCCAATTTGCCCAATAATTTTTGAAATGCTTGCCAGTCCGCGCTTATCTTTTTTAAACACTTTAATGTAGTCATCGGCAAAACCAATAAAGCCGAGCCACACGGTGGTGATAAGCATTAGAATGATGTAGATGTTGTCGAGCTTGGCAAACAGCAACGTGGGAACCAGAATAGAGCCGAGGATAATCAGCCCGCCCATGGTAGGTGTTCCTTTCTTTTTGTTTTCGCCTTCCAGCCCCAACTCGCGGATGGTTTCTCCAATCTGCTTTTTCCGCAGCAGTGCTATCAGCTTATCGCCATACAGCATCGAAATCACGAGCGACAGCAACACCGCCATAGCCGCGCGAAACGAAATGAAGTTGAACAATCCTGCTCCGGGAATGTCGAACTGCTGGTCTAAAAAGCGAAAGAGATAGTAGAGCACGGTTAATGAGTAATGGGTGATGAATGATGTGTGATGAATGATGTGTGATGAGTAATGAGCATCATGTTCACTTGTTTAAAGTTGGATGACTGCTTCTTTAAACTTCTTTCCTCTGTCTTCATAATTTTCGAACAAATCGAACGAAGCACAGGCAGGCGAAAGCAGCACGGCATCGCCACCATTACCAAGGCTGTACGCCATGCGAACGGCATCGGTCATGTTGGTTACGTTCACCAGTATGTCCACGCTTTTGCCGAAAGCCGAGTGCAGTTTGGTGTTGTCCAACCCAAGGCAAATCATAGCGCGCACTTTGCTTTTTACAAGCGGTTGCAGCACGCTGTAATCGTTGCCCTTGTCAATACCACCCGCAATCCAGATGACCGGTTTGGTCATGCTTTCGAGTGCATACCAGGTGCTGTTTACATTGGTGGCTTTGCTGTCGTTAATAAACTCGATGTTACGCACCTTGGCTACTGTTTCCATGCGGTGCTCCAGCGATTTCATGTTCGACAAACTTTCGCGAATCTGCTCTTTACGCAGTCCGTAAACGTTAGCGACTATCCCAGCGGCTAACGAGTTGTAGACGTTATGACGTCCACTCAGTCCGAGTTCCTGAATACTCATAGTGAATTGGTTTTGGTTTAGGTTAATTATGATGGTGTTGTTTTTTACAAATCCTCCTTCGGCAAACTCTTGGTCGTACGCAAACGGAATTTTTTTTGCCTGTGTGGGGTACTTCTCCATGTTCTGCATGGTTATTTCATCATCGGCACAATAGATGAAGCAGTCAGCGGCAGTTTGATTTTTGGTGATGTTGAATTTTGATGCCACATAGTTTTGCAGTTGGTAGTCGTAGCGGTCTAAGTGGTCGGGCGTAATGTTGGTGAGCACTGCCACATTCGGGCGGAATTTTTCAATATCATCTAACTGAAAACTCGAAATCTCCAGCACGTAGTAATCGTAATTTTCAGTAGCAACCTGATAGGCAAAACTTTTTCCGATGTTGCCGCCCAAGCCTACATTCAATCCTCCGCTTTTCAGAATATGATAGGTGAGCGCAGTAGTGGTTGTTTTTCCGTTGGCTCCGGTTATACCTACAATTTGTGCGTTGGTAAACCACGAAGCAAATTCAATTTCGCTCACAATTTTTACTCCTTTGGCGCGGAGTTTTTTCACCATCTCCGCTTTTTCGGGTATGCCCGGGCTTTTCATCACCACATCGGCATTCAGAATTTTTTCCTCGGTATGCTGTCCGGTTTCATATACTACTCCGTGCTTTTCTAATTCGCGCGCATACTTATCGGCAACTTTTCCTTTGTCAGAAACAAACACCTCATACCCCTGCTTTAATCCAAGCACGGCAGTTCCCACTCCGCTTTCGCCTGCTCCCAGTATGACTAATCGTTGTTTCATTTCTGCTTTCAATTCAATTCAAGGGTTACCTGCATTCCTCTCGAAATTTTTTCACCAGCATTTATTGATTGTGTCTTTATGTTTCCCTTACCACTTACAAATACTTTTACTCCCATACTTTCCAATAAGTAAATCGCATCTTTCAAACTCATACCGGTAACATCGGGCATTACATCGCTGTTCATTTCGTTTTCTGCCAGCAACAAACGATTGCCATTGGCTGTAACTGTTGCCCATTCGCTGTGTATCTCATTCATTTTTGTTCCGAGAAAAGCGTAAATGTTTTTAATGTCGGAAGTGTTTCCCTTTTGTATTACAGGTAATTTGTTTTCAGCCGCTAACTGAACATTTACCGATGGGTGCATGTTGAGGTTGAGCGAGTAAACTTTATCAGCTACTTCTTTAAAAATGGTTCCTGCCACTACGTTGCCGTAGTAACCGTTGGTGCTGGGCGAGTTAATAACCACAATCATGGAATACTGCGGGGCATCGGCAGGGAAATAGCCACAGAAACTTGCCTGATAAATTTTCTTTCCGGCATTCTTGTAGCCGTCTTTTCCCTGGGCAATTACTGCTGTTCCGGTTTTTCCGGCAACCTGCAGGTAATCGGTTTTTAAATTGCGTGCGGTTCCGTTCTCTACTACACCCACTAGCATTTCACGCAGTTGGCGGATGGTGGCTTCGCTTAAAAGTTTTTCGTTTAACACAACGGTTGAAAACGAATCAACCGTATTGTTGTATTCTTTCACTTTCTCTACCATGCGCGGCTGCACCATAACCCCGTTGTTGGCAATGGCATTGTAAAACATAAGCGTATGCAGCGGAGTAACTTGCAACTCGTAACCGTGAGCAATAAATGCAGTAGAAACACCGCTCCATTTTTTGGGTTGTGCCAATACGGGTGTTGCAGCTCCGGGCAATTCAATATTTATTTTTTGCGTAAAGCCGAAATCTTCGAGGTGCCGGTAAAATTTTGCAGGCGATGATGAGTAATTATCGTACGCCAGTTTTGCCACTGCCACATTCGATGAAACTTCAATAGCACGCTTAACGGTGAGCGATGGAGTTTCCGGTCGGTCGTGGTCCTTAATGGTAAGGCTGTAAAATTTCGCCACACCATCGCCCACTTCCACAGCGGTGTTGTTATTTATTCGTCCGTCTTCCATTAGCGCGGCAACTGTGGCAAGCTTGAAAGTTGAACCCGGCTCGGTGGCTTCGCCTGCTGCGTAGTTGAATTTTTCGCTGTACGAAGAATCGGGGTTCATGCCGAGGTTGGCGATGGCTTTAATTTTTCCGGTCTTCACCTCCATCAGCACCACACAGCCGTGCTCTGCGCGGTGATGCTCGAGTGCGCGATACAATGCCGCCTGTGCCACATCCTGCAATTCTACATTCAGCGTAGTGTAAATATCTTTTCCGGGCTGTGGAGTTATCTGCTCTTTTGAATCGATCGGAATAATTGCACCGCCTGAAATTTTCTGCACCATCACTTGCCCCTGCACGCCTTTCAGTTGCTCGTCAAATTTTCCTTCCAACCCTACTTTGCTTCCCGATTTGTTGGTGAAACCGATAGTGCGTTGCGCCAGCAAACCGAAAGGCATCATGCGCTTGTCGTTTTGCACGGCAATCATTCCGCTTACATACTGTCCCGCACGAAACAGGGGCCAACGCTTCATTTCGTTCAACTGGTTGTAGCTTACATTGCGCTTGAGTAAGTAGTAGCGGCTTTTCTTTTTGCGCTCGCGCAGCAGTTCGGTTTTGTATTGCTGCTTCGATTTATCGTTGAACATCAGCGAAAGCAACATGGAAACGGAGTCCACTGTTTCGTTGAAGAGTTTTGGTGCGTTGTCAATAGTTTTAAAATCAATGCGGATATCGAAAGTGGGCAGCGTGGTTGCAAGTAAGCGTCCGTCTTCCGAGTAAATATTGCCGCGCTCTGCCAGAATTTTTTTCGGATAAATGGTAAGGCTGTCCGCCAAACTGCGGTAGTATTCGCCTTGTGTGGTTTGTATGTAAAACGCTCTGCCTATAATTGCCATACCCAGCAGGCAGATGAACAAAAAACCCAGATAAGCCCGTAAGAGAATTTCCTTTTTCTTATTTGCCATAGTGCTTATGCCCGCCCTTCGTTGCCGAATGGGCAAGCGTTTAGCTTCGTTGTTTTCGGTGGCGGCTCATCCGTTCCGCCAGTGGCGGAATTTTTATCAGGAGATGAGCGTTCACGTAATGCAGCATTTCAGTTTTTCTTTACTTCAATTTTGTAAGGGGGAACCCTCAGTTCCTTCAACCCCTGCGTGCCCACTAATTTTGCTACTTCGCTTTGCTTGCTTTTTTTCATCAGCGCAGCAGCGGTTGTCATATACTGCCAGCGCAGTTGCTTCACTTCGTTTTCGGTGAGGGCAATTCTGCGCGCATAACTTTCGGCTAAGTGGTTGTTGGCAATGTGCAGCACCGCCAGCGCTGCCAAAAACAACAACAACGGAAGATTGAACAGCACACGTTTCAAACCCTTTTCGCCTACCGAGTCGAAAGCGCCCAGCATACTGCCGAGAGAAGATTTCCTTTTCTTCTTCTCCGCAACTGCGTTGGTTTCGTTTATTTCCTGTTCTTCCATTTTTTAATTCACTATAGTTTTTCTGCCACTCTCAGTTTCGCACTTCGCGAGCGGCTGTTTTCTTTTTGTTCTTTTGCACTCGCCACTACCGGTTTTTTCGTTATCACTTTAAACTTTCTTTCGTATCTGCCGAAGAGGTCTTTTGCCGGTTCGTCATCAAAAGTTCCGTGCTTCATAAAATTTTTCACCAGCCGGTCTTCGAGCGAGTGAAAGGTGATTACTGCTAATCTTCCTCCGCTCTTCAACACTTCGGCACTTTGTTCGAGCAAACTTTTTAAAGCACCCAATTCATCGTTCACTTCAATCCGTATTGCCTGAAACACCTGCGCCAGGTATTTGTGTTTTTCGCCCATGCGGTTGGTTTCGCACACTTGCAACAGGTCGGTAATGGTTTCAAAGCGTTTTTGATTTCGCACAACCACTATGGCATTTGCCAGTGTTTTTGCATTTCGCACTTCGCCAAATTCGCTCAGCATTTGCTGCAACTGCTCTGCGCTGTATTCATTCAGCACATCGGCAGCGGTTTTTTCGGCATAGCGGTTCATCCGCATATCAAGCGGACCGTCAAAGCGATAACTGAAACCTCTTTCAGCCGTATCGAACTGCCAGCTTGAAACTCCGAGGTCAGCCAAAATTCCATCTACCGGAATGGCACCATGCAGCCGCAAAAACTTTTTCAGGTCGCGGAAGTTTGCCTGCACCAACGTGAATCTTTCATCGGCAGGTGCATTGCGCTGGGCATCGGCATCCTGGTCGAATCCGAAAAGTTTTCCATTGCCGCTTAAGTGCTTCAGCATTTCTTTCGAATGACCGCCTCCGCCAAATGTGGCATCAACATATATGCCATCGGGCTGAATGTGGAGTGCTTCTATACTCTCATGTAAAAGAACGCTGGTGTGATACGAAAGGTCGGATGACCGTTGACCGATGTCCGATTCCTTTTTCATTTATTTCTTCTGCTTCTCTTCGTTTAAGCCATCTAAGTAAGCTGCCACATCTTCCGACAGTTCCTGAATGTTCGAAATATTACCCTGTGTATATTGTTCGTACTTCTGTGCATCCCAAATTTGAATGCGGTCAAACTTTCCTTTCAGGATTATATCGCGGCTGTTGCCCAAATACTTTTTCAGTGTAGTGCTTATCAAAAAGCGGTCGGCACTGTCAAACTCCACTTCGGTTAAGCCGGCAGTTACAGTGTTTATGAAGCGCTGATGCTTTATGTTGAACGGATTGAGTTTGCGAAGCTGCTCTTCCTGTTTGCTCCATGTTTCGAGCGGATAAATAACAAGGCAATCTTCAATGTCCTTCGCGATTTTGAACTTCACTTTTTCGCCTGCGCCAAATTCCTTACGCAAAGCAGCAGGCATTTTCACCCGCCCTTTGTCGTCCATGGTGCATTCGTATTGTTCAAGGAAGTTCACCTGTTTTCTTTTTTAAATCCGTTACAAAAGAAAAATTATTCCCACAAAAAACCACTGCATACCACTAAAATAGGCATTTTTATTTTTCAACAACCAAATAATTTACTAAAAGCCTTATCAATACTCAGTTTTAGCAGTGGTAAAAAGTGGAATTATTTTCGTTATTAACGTCCGATGTGGACAATGGGTTGCGTTTTCCACAGATTTTCAGTGGTTCTCAACCGGTTGGTAACAGGTTTTTGGTGGGGTGTTAGCTGTTAAATTGAAGTAGATTTACAAAAATGAATGAAGAGATGAGTTTTATGCTTCGCGCCATTCAACTTTCGAAAGAAGGAATGGAACATAACCACGGTGGTCCGTTTGGTGCGGTGATAGTGAAGGACGGAAAAATTATAGGCGAAGGCTGTAACCGCGTTACTTCCACCAACGACCCTACCGCCCATGCAGAAATAACCGCTATCCGAAATGCCTGCCAAGCACTGAATGCTTACGACCTAACGGGAACGGAAATTTATTGTAGTTGCGAGCCTTGCCCCATGTGTTTGGCGGCAATTTATTGGGCACGCATTTCGAAAATTTATTTTGCTAACACCCGCAAAGATGCCGCTGCCATAGGCTTTGACGATGATTTGATTTACGCTGAGATTCCGAAGAACAATAATGAACGCCTTGTTCCTGCTTTTCAACTGCTGCACACTGAAGCCTTACAGGTATTTGAAGCATGGAAACTAAAGGAGGATAAAACAGAATACTGAAAGTAGTGTTCGCACATAGCTTGTATTTTTACTGATGTTAAAAGCAATGCTCAAACTATTTGTTTTCACCTGTTCAAGTTTATTTTTCTGTTGCTGCACATTTGCACAAACCGTAATTATTGACGGAACTGTTGGGAGCATCAACAGCGTCCCCGTGCCGTTTAAAGACTACTGGGCGGAGTTGCGCTCCGATGATTCAACACTAATAGAAAAGCAACGCATTAACAGCGCGGGAAATTTCACCTTTCAATTAAAGTTTGCCCACGACTACTACATTGGTGTTCGCAACAAGGAAGAAACTATTTGGCAACTGATTGTAAAAAACCGGATGGAAAGAGAAATGATTCACTACCCGGTTTTTATCAATATTTCGCCTGTTGAGAAAAGCAAGGACGTGTATGAAGTAACCGTTGATAAAGATGGCAACAAGAAATACCTGAAAAACGGAATGCCCATAACGGAGATAACTTACAATTTCGAAACTACACGCAGGGATAGTTCGGAGATTATAAGAAAGGAGTGATAAATAATTTGAACCACATAGGCACATAGAAAGCATCGAAAAAACACTTTGTGCCCTATGTGCCTATGTGGTTTAATTTTTTCTGTGTTTTTAAGAAACGGCTGTCCGGTCGCGGATGGTCGTTTCTGTTTTTTACACCCACCCAATATTTTCCAAATACGCCATGCCGCTTTTGTGCTCTTTGGTGGCAGCTTGTTTCAAATTGTTTGCAAATTCTGCTTTGGCGGCTTTTCGTGTTTTGTCATCTGGCAAGCGGATAGCTTTACTCAAAAATTCCAGCGTGTGCTTCTCAATCAAATAGAATGCATCATTAGTTTGCTGAAAATATTTGTAGTTGCGTAAAGTAGTGGCGAGCCACTCAAAATTTTTGAGTTCGTAGTAAGCAATCTGTTGGTAGAGCATGGCCACCCGATAAATCACCGGGCGGTTTTCGCGCGCAATTTTCGATTGATTGAATAGCAGCAGATAATCCAGCGCCTTGTTGTATTCTTTCTCCTTTAAACACAAACCGGCAATACTGATGTGCAGTTTTATCAACTCCTGTTCGTTCAATTCATTCTTGTATTGCGGCAATTTTTTTTCTATCCATTGCAATAGTTTTTTGCCTTCTGCGGTGGGTTTGCCCGTTACATATTCATTCAGCTTGGCACGCAGCAAACACACACAATGGTGGGATTTTCCCCACATGCTCACAGGTTCAAATTTTTCTAATTGTTCAATATATTTTTGTGCGCTCTTATGTAAGCTTTGTTGGGCAAGAACAACGTTAAACAATGCATTAATGTAGGCAATTTCTGTCTGTGCAGAAGTATATGCAATAGGTTTCGCCAACCGGACAACTTTTATATTCTCTTCCAATGCATCTTCATATTTTTTGGCTACGGTGTTCAGCAAACTCTTTATGATTGCCAGATATCTTTCGGCTTGCGCACTTTTTAGTTTGCCTTTTTTGAGAACCAAGGGGTGATTGTAGAATTTTTCAAAATTATCCTCTTCTTTTTTACCTCGCTGTAAATAAGCATAATGCGCCTCCATAAAAAGTTGGGCATATTGCTTCGATTCCTCTACCCTCTCACTCACTTTAAATATAACTTGCAAATTATCTTTCTGATGCAATTTGGATTTTATCATAGCTAACTGCCATGCTACAAACTGTTCCAGATCCACTTCATCGGTTTGTTGGGCTAATTCTAACGCCTCTTGCATAACATCCTCTGCCTGGGGGCTTAGCTTTCTGCTATACAGGGTTTCGGCAAATTCCAACAACTTAAAAATTTGCAATCGGGTGTAGTGAGGTTGCAGTTGTTCGTGCAAAGTAGTAAGTATAGCTTCGTAAAGGTATGCTTTGGTTTTGCAGAGGTGATTGATAAAAACTTCTTGACTGAACTTCTTTTTTACATCTGCATCATTAGCTGCTTCTCCTGTGGCTATGGCATCAAACAGGCGGATAAAATTTGCTTGGTTTTTAGCTGCGTTTTTTTCCTTAAAAACTTTTTTCTCTACCGGTGTAAGTGTGCGTATCAACTCGTAGAGGTCGTCTTTTTTCACAGGGGAAATATAGGGAATAATGCAAAAGTTAACTGCACTACAAGTGTAGATTTGTTTAAACCACTTATAACACTTAGCACATAGAAGACATCAAAACTATCTTCTTTTGATTAATAAACCTCATGATTTTTCAAATCCGAAACCCACCTTCCGCAATCTAAAATCTCCCGGCTCACTCGTTTCCGATTTTTAAAATTTTGGTTTTGACCGCTTGCTGTGTTGCGCCACGTTTGCGCCATAAAACACAGAAACATGAAATTTATTACACTCCTGATTGTTGGTTGGGTGATGCTTGCAGCCACATCGCTTAGCGCGCAATCGGTTTCCATGCAGGTAATTTCGCCTACTGGCGGATTTTTCTCCAACTCCAACAACCGCATTGCACACACCACCGGTGAAATGACCATGGTGCAAACTTTCAGTTCCGGAAGTATTGTGCTCACGCAGGGCTTTCATCAACCCGAAAAACAAAACACAGTTTCGATAAATGATTTTACTCCAACCGGTATCGCATCATTCTTGCTTTACCCCAACCCTGTTACCGATTTCTGCAAGCTAAACTTTGAATTGCCCAATGCAGGTCATGTATCAGTAACTTTACTTAATGCCGTTGGGCAAACTGTTCTCGCTTCATCATCTCAGTATTATGATTCAGGTAATCACACCCAAGCATTATCACTCGATGCCTGCGCTGCGGGCTTTTATGTAGTGCGGATGCAGTTTACGGACAACCGCGGCAAAACACATTTCCAAAATCTTCCGCTACAAGTAATCCGGTAATCATCATAAACACTCATTCAATAACAATTAAAAACACAGAATTATGAAAAACGTAATCAACACCATTTTTGCGTTGCTTTTTGCAACCACACTCATGGCTCAAGCGCCACAAGCCATGAACTACCAGGCGGTAGTGCGCGATGCATCGGGCAACATAGTTGCCAATCAAAATGTAAATGCTCGATTTACGATGCGCGATGGCTCGGCAACCGGCAGCATAGCATACCGCGAAACACAATCCCTTACTACTAATGACTTAGGTTTAATAACCCACGCCATAGGCACCGGAACGGTGGTGAACGGCACCTTTGCAGGCATCAACTGGGGCAGCGGCAATAAATTTTTACAAATAGAAATTGACGTAGCAGGCGGTACCAACTATACCGATATGGGCACTTCACAGTTGTTGAGTGTGCCGTATGCGCTGTATGCGGCAAATGCACCTGTAGGAGCAACGGGCGCCACCGGACCTACCGGACCTGCAGGGCAAAATGGAACCAATGGAGCTACCGGTGCAACCGGTGCAACAGGAGCTACCGGACCACAGGGTGTTACCGGTGTCAACGGAAACAATGGGGCTACGGGTGCCACAGGGGCTACAGGAGCTACAGGAGCTACAGGAGCCACCGGACCAGCGGCTGCCACTGCCATTTATCCCTTGTCAGGACTTATTAACACTATTAATGCAGGAGGAGGAAATGCCCCATGGACGCGTGCCGGCAACTTTGCACTTGTTACGGTAGCAGCAGGGCAAACGGTTACAGCAACGTTTACCGGAGTATTTGGGCATGGTTCCAACTCTACGGTGCCGGTATCTTTTGCAGTGTGTTTTTCTAACGCATCTATCCCCGAGGCGAGCGCTCCGATTGAAGAGTTTTATACATCCAACTATATGGATGCAACTATTCTTGCTCAACCCATCAAAACATCCCTTACAGCAGTGGGAGCACGTCAATTGCCGGCAGGCACTTACAGGGTGTTTTTGGGTGTAAAAAACAAAGCCACAGGCATAAACTTAAGCGCAAATGATTATATGAATGGAATGGTGATTGTGTATTAAAAATCACCTCTGAATTAAAAACACGGAACATGAAATCAACTATTCACAACTTCCTTATCGGAAAAAGCTACAACAGTTGCAAAAAAACAGTTACACTTTTCGCAGCCCTTTTGCTGGGAACATTTTTTCTAAATGCCCAATGGTATTTAGTCCACCCAGCCAAATATGGCGATGGCAGTTTGCTGTTTAGCGGACAACGAACTTACAATTGGGATAACGATACTTTAAAGTGGGACAATGTAGATTCATTTACATTCCAATATACTCCTCAGGTTTGGTTGAAAAACACTAAAAAATATGACTATTCCGACAATACCGGCTCTTTTGATTATGTTGAAGATAGGGCTTATGAATACACCCCTACAGGTTTTATAGCAGTATTGACAGATTCATTTCTGTTATCCCCCAGCAGTTGTGAAAAGTATGAATACACTTATAACTCGGGCAACCAACGAACGCTTTTAATCACTAAAATATGGAACAATGTTCAGTCGGCTTGGTTCAGTTCAAAAAGAACGCAAACCAATTTTACTGCCTTTGACAGCATAAATGTTGAGTTGGGCGAGGTTAACATAGGAAGTGTATGGACAAACAATTTCCGGTATTTACATGCTTACAACGCGCAAAACCGCGATACTTCCATAACTTTAGAATATTGGAATGCAAATCAATGGCGTGGCAATCAACGAACCCTGCAAACATTAAATGCCAACGGGCAAGTAACTTCTACTATAACCCAAAAATACGATACAACATCGGGTACGTATAAAAACGATTACGCACATGAATTCGTCTACGATGGCTCTAATCGAATTATCAGTGATGCATATTCTATATGGAATACCGGTAACAATGGTTGGGAAGGTGAGTGGAGAAAGAACTATGCGTATAACACAAATGGTGATTTGGAAAACATATTAAGAGAGGATTGGGATGTAAACTCTTTACAATGGTATTACTATTCTCTGGAAACTTACACTTACGATGCTGCTCACCGGCTCACAAATATTCTTAGTCAAAAATGGATCGGCTCTGTATTGGTTAATAACAACCAAAATATTTTTACCTATAATACCCACGGCTACATTACAAAATGGACATTTCAAGTTTGGGATAACAACGCACTAGCATGGAAAAACAACAGTGAAGAGTTTTATTGGTATCAGCCGAATCCATTTAATGGAGTTGAAGATGTTAAGCAAGATAATTTGAGCGTATTTCCGAATCCCTCTAACAGCCCAGTTACTTTTGTAAATGCCGATAAAAACCTGCCGTACGAAGTTTACGACATGCAAGGAAGATTGATAGTGCAAGGCACACTTCAACCCGGAACAAACAACATTATACTAAACGAACCCAAAGGCATGTATTTGCTAAAAGCGGGCAATGCGGTAGCGAGAATTGTGAAAGAATAAGTTCAGTTGTTTCATCCTCTCCTTTGGAGAGGGATGGGGTGAGGCAATTTTTCTGTGTTTTTAAGGAACGGCTGTCTCCCGATAACTTTCGGGACGATGGTCGTTTCTGTTTGTACTTGTTTCGAAATTTTTAACCCTTCGAAATCTATATTTGCACCCGATGCAAAACCCCGAACTTTATTTATCCGAGCAATTTGCCCTTTACACTAACCGGCATTTTTTTCTTACCGGCAAAGCCGGCACGGGTAAAATTATCGTTCGAAAGTAAGGCAGAACATCTAGCTCAACTTTGCCGAAATTAAGTTGATAAACTCGCTTCGTGTACTCTGCTTTTCGAACTCACCTGTAAATGCAGAAGTAGTAGTAACGGAGTTTTGCTTTTGCACTCCGCGCATCATCATGCAAAGGTGGTTGGCTTCAATAACTACGGCTACCCCGAGGGGTTCGAGTGCTTCCTGAATGCAGTCGCGTATTTGGCAAGTGAGGCGTTCCTGCACTTGCAGCCTGCGTGCATACACATCTACCACCCGCGCTAATTTGCTTAAGCCTACAATTTTCCCTTTAGGTATGTAAGCAATGTGCGCTCTGCCGTAAAACGGAAGCATGTGATGTTCGCAAAGCGAGAATAGTTCAATGTCTTTCACTATTACCATTTCGCTGTGGTCTTCTTCAAAAATTGCCGATTGAAGAATTTCGGAAGCATCTAAGTGATAACCCTGTGTAAGAAAGTGATACGCTTTAGCAACCCGCTCGGGTGTTTTTTGCAAACCATCGCGGGTAATATCTTCTCCCAATGCTTTCAGTATTCCTTCTACATTATCGCGCACCAAACTGAGCGATTGGGGTTCGTAATGCTCTTCTTTTTTATACTTTTTCATCTTTTTCGGATTTTACCCTCCGTAGTATTCCACGTAAATGTTTTCTGTTTCAACAAGTTTTATGCAATGAAGTTCGCAGCCGTGTAAATGTGGGGCTATCCATTTCCAAATTAATTTCACAATGTTCTCAATACTCGGCATTGTTCCCTGTAATTCGGGCACATCTAAATTGTAATTTTTGTGGTCGAGTTTTTCTACCACTTCTCTTTTTAAAATACGGCTCAACTCGTGAGCGTTAATCACAAAACCGGTATCGGGGTTGGGTTCGCCTTTAACGGTAACATACAAATCGAAGTTGTGCCCATGCCAGTTGGCATTGGCGCATTTGCCGAAAACTTCTGTATTCTTCTCTGCGCTCCAGTTTGGATTAAACAGGCGGTGCGCCCCGTTAAAATGTTCTCGTCTTGTTAAGTAAACCATGGCGGTGGAGTTATTCGTTAATAGTTAATCGGGTCAGTTAGTTTACGAATAACCATTAACAATTAGCTTTTAACCATTGTATTTCTCCAAAATCATCGCATGACCGTGGGCACCTGCGGCACAAGCAGCAAGCAAGGCATATTTTCCATTCTCCTTTATCAACCGATTAGCAGCCGTAGTAACTAACCTTGCGCCCGTAGCACCAAAGGGATGACCAAGCGACAATGAGCCACCCCATAAATTGAACTTCTCCATAGGAACATTACCTACCGCTTTATCTCTGCCTAATTTTTGTTTGGCAAAATCATCGCTGGCAAGGCATTTTAAGTTAGCGAGTATTTGCCCGGCAAATGCTTCGTGAAATTCAAACACATCTATATCGCTAAAACTCATTCCGTTTTTCTTAAACAGTTTAGAAATGGCGTAAGTAGGTCCAAGCAAGAGTTCTTCCTGCAAATCGCAACCGCTGAAGGCATACGAATGCAAATAGGCTTTGGGTTTTAGCCCGAGTTGCTGCGCTTTTTCTTCGGTCATTAACAACACACAGGCAGCGCCATCGGTTAAAAACGATGCGTTGGCTGCGGTAATGGTGCCGCCTTCTTTTACAAAAGCCGGTTTCAGTTTGGCAACTTTTTCCATCGTAGTGTCGCCTCTAAAGCCGTTATCTTTTTTAATGGGTTTGAAAGAAGGAGCCGCTTCCACCGGGGCAATTTCTTTTTCCAGCAAGCCTTCGGCATCGGCTTTAGCAGCAAGCTGGTGCGAGCGAACAGCAAATTCATCTTGCTCTTTGCGGGTTACTCCGTAACGTGCCGCCAGAATATCGCAATCCAATCCCATGGTTCTTCCGGTTAAAAATTCGGCAACCGCAGGTGCCTCGGGAACAAAATCGGAAGGGCGAAGACCGAGCACAAATTTGAGTGTATCGCCAAGTCCTTTCAGTTTTTGCGCTTTAAACAATTTCTTCCGCATACGCTTGTTAAACATAATAGGCGCATCGCTCACACAGTCGGTTCCACCGGCAATTACCACATCGGCATCGCCTGCTTCCAGAATGTGCATACCCGTAACAATTGCCTGATTGGCGCTGATGCACGCCATAGTAACCGTGTGGCAGGGCGCTGTGTTGGGAATGCCGGCAGTAATAGCCGCTTCGCGTGCTACGTTGCCGGTTTTTACATTGCTGATGGTGGTTCCCATAATTACATAGCCCACTTCGTTGGGGTCAATGCCGGTTTTATTCAGCAAGCCTTTAATGGCAAACTGCCCCAGTTGGTAGCTCATTAAATCCATGTAATCGGTACCCGAGCGCAAAAAAGGTGTGCGCGCACCATCTATTACTACTATTCGTTTGTTGCCCATGTTAAAATTTTGAGGGCGTGAAGATAATCAACGTTTTTAAGTGGCTGTTTTGTTGTGGAAACAGCTTGTAATTCTTAGTAAGGATAAAAGACAAGCAACACCTACCCACAAAATCGCTACACCTGACACTTCATTCAACATCTGCCTTAGCTGTTTTGATTTATTGCTGATTGACTAAAAAAAGGTTTCGGTTTTTTGTGCGTAGCAGTAGAAGA
>JAHCHW010000013.1 GCA_026129525.1 Chitinophagales bacterium
ACTACTGTTTTAATTAGTAAGAGAATGGATTACAGAAGACCGATGACGGAAGTAATTGGTCTACCTCATTTACTCCGCTGCCCGGAGATTCCCTCTTCACGCGCACAGCGGAGCAGAGTGAGGCAACTTCTCCCACTCAGCTGCCTTTCCAGCCAACACACTTTGTGCTAAAACAACAACCAAGGGTGTCAAACAAAAAAAACGACCGATACAAAATACCGGTCGTTCAAATAGTTTGATGAAACACATTACTCCGTTTCTTCTGTATCGGTTGAATGATGCGCCAAGCCTCCCTGATTTTCGATGTAATGAATGGCAGAACTTCCGTTGTTGCTGAACTCGTTGGTTGGGTGAATACTAAATGCATCTACCTTATACAAATTCAACCCGTAAACCGAGTTGGTATGAATTTTATTATTGGTAAAATGATTGAGGGTAGAATGCTTTGAAAGCTGAACACCATCGGCAAATGCAGCCGTTATTTCGCAGTAGTTAATTTCAGCCTGTGCGGTATTCGTTCCCGAACCAACTATAATATTGCCGGTGCCCATCGTGTTGTTGCCGCCTCCGTGTTCAATCTTGCAGTACGACAATACATTCTTTGAACTGTTGCTAAGGATAGTGATGCCTTTCCATGCACCGCGCTTGCCCGATTTTGAAGTAAACCGGATTTGCTTTGCGGCTGTTCCTTCAGCCAATAAACTACCTTGTTCATTTACAATAATGCCCGCTCCATCGGCAAACATAATAGTAACCCCGGGCTGAATGGTGAGCAGTGCATTTACCTCTATATTTTGAGTAATAATGTAATCAACACCGCTTACCCTGTCTTCGAGCGTTAAGTTGTTGTTTACAGATGTAAAGCTGACTATTTGTGCCTGACTTTGGTCTTTGCCGTAAGGTGCTATATCTGAAAGTATAGGTTCCTTTTTGCACGATTGCAGCAATACTGCCGAAAGTAGTGTAACCAATACGGTACTTAAAATTGCATTGTGTCTCATGTCCATCATTATTTTATACCCCCATTTACGGAATCAATACTTTTAAGTTGCGTTCGAATGGCTTTAGAGGCACTTCACCTTTACAGTAATAGTCAGAAAGTGAAAGATTACGGGCTTGTTATGTAGAATTTGGCACACAACGCCCCATTAACATACTTAGTATGTTTTCTGAAGTTTATTTCAGAAAAATTTTTTCGGAGCAACCTATACGCGGGATAGGCAAGTCTGTAATGGTAAGCGGCTCAAAAACACCGTAAAAAACTACTGCAACAGCTTTTACCTATTTTTGAAACTCAAACCACTCAATTTATGACAACCGAAACTGCTGTTACAAAGAGCGAACACTTAATGGAACTGGAAGACCGCTACGGGGCGCACAACTACCACCCGCTTCCGGTAGTGCTCGAAAGAGGACGGGGTGTTTACCTGTGGGACGTGGAAGGCAAACGCTATTACGACTTTCTTTCGGCATACAGCGCGGTTAACCAGGGGCACTGCCACCAGTTAATAACCGATGTATTAAAAAAACAGGCAGAAAAACTCACCCTCACTTCGCGCGCTTTTTACAACAATGTGCTGGGCGAGTACGAAAAATATATTACCGAATACTTTGGCTACGATAAGGTGCTGCCCATGAACACCGGGGTAGAAGCTGTAGAAACCGCCATTAAACTGGCGCGCAGATGGGCTTACGAAGTAAAAGGTATTAAGGAAAATAAAGCCAAAGTAATTGTACCGGAAAACAATTTTCACGGACGAACCCTCTTGGCAATATCGGCATCAACCGACCCTTCGAGTTACAACGGTTTCGGACCCTTTGTTCCCAACTTTGTAAAAATTCCGTACAACGATTTAACTGCCCTTTCAAATGCTTTGGATGATAAAGAGGTGGCTGCTTTTATGGTGGAACCCATACAAGGCGAAGCCGGTGTGGTTGTGCCCGATGAGGGCTACCTTGCCAAAGCCAAATTTTTGTGCGAAAAAGCCGGTGTATTGTTTATTGCCGATGAAGTGCAAACCGGATTAGGCAGAACCGGCAAAATGCTTGCCTGCGATTGGGAAGAAGTGCGCCCCGATATTCTGATACTCGGCAAAGCCCTCAGTGGCGGCACATTACCCGTAAGCGCTGTATTGGCTGATGACCCCGTAATGCTTACCATTAAACCGGGCGAGCACGGTTCTACTTACGGAGGCAATCCGCTGGCGTGCAAAGTTGCCATGGCTGCCCTACAGGTTATTAAAGATGAAAGTTTGGTGTATAACGCTTTCTACCTTGGCAAATATTTCCGCAACGAATTGCAGAAAATAAAGCACCCGCTTATTAAGCAGATACGCGGCAAAGGGTTGCTCAATGCCATTGTATTGAATACCGATGATGAAAACTGCGGCTGGAACCTGTGCCTTGCTTTAATGGAAAACGGCTTGCTTGCCAAACCAACACACCATTATATCATCCGCCTTGCGCCACCACTTTGCATTACCAAAGAGCAGATTGACGAATGCGTGGAAATTATCGGTAAAACACTAAAGGAGTTTAAAGAATAGCCACAAACTTTTTTGCTTTCCATAACTTAGGGCTTCTGTGTTAAAACGCAGAAGCCTTTTTCTTTAACATGCTGTTTTACACTGTTGCTAAACTTCGTTTTTCGTTTATTTTTGTCGCCCTCTTGCCGAAGTGGCGGAACTGGTAGACGCGCACGACTCAAAATCGTGTGCCCTCGGGCGTGTGGGTTCGATTCCCACCTTCGGTACTTTTCAAAGCCGTATTCAATGTAACAGTTGAATGCGGCTTTTGCATTTTATAACCATCTGCGTTTATCAGTGTTTTGTTGTCGGTTATTTTATTTCTCAACACCTTTCAAACATCTGTCCGGTATGCTTTACCAAACAAAGTTTTGGAAACTCAAAGTTTTTCTATATTGCTCCAACTAACCAAAACCCTGTGTATGACTAAGCGATTTCTACTCTCAATTTTCACATTCCTATTTGCCCTCACTGTCTTTGCACAGGAAACTGTGCGTATAAGCGGCAATGTGCAGGACAATAAAAAAGAAAGCATTGAAGGCGCCACCGTGCGCGTAAAGGGCACTAACATTGGCACCGTTACCGATGCTTCGGGCAACTATACGCTCGAAGTTCCCAAAGATGCCAAAACCCTTGTTATCAGCTACACCGGTTTAGACACCAAAGAGGTGAACATTGATGTATCGCTCGGCAATCAGGTAATAAACGTTGATTTGGGATTGAGTGACATTAACCTCAATCAGGTAGTTATTTCAGCTTCCAAAAAGCAGGAGAAAATTTTGGATGCGCCTGCTTCCATTTCGGTAATGGGGCAAGATAAATTAGAGCGCAATGTAGTAACCACTCCCGTTGAGCAACTGAAAACTACTCCGGGGGTTGATGTAATGCGTACGGGCTTAATTTCTTCGAACATAGTAGTGCGCGGGTTCAACAATATTTTCTCCGGCTCGGTGCTGAACGTGGTGGACAACCGCATAGGCGCAGTGCCATCGCTTCGTGTAAATGCTTACCAACTTGTGCCAAATACTAATTTGGATTACGAACGTATTGAAGTTGTGCGCGGTCCGGCTTCGGCACTTTATGGACCTAATGCTTCGAGCGGGGTGGTGCACATTATTACCAAATCGCCTTTAGACCAAAAGAAAAAGTTTGAAACCACTGTTGCCATGACCAGCGGTTTTACCGTGCTCGACAAATCGTACCGCCAATTCGAAAACGGAAAAAGAGTTTCGGGCAACATTATCAACCCCGAGTTGCGCCACTCCGGTAAATTGTGGAACGGCAAATTCGGTTACAAAATTTCGGGCAGTTATTTTAAAGGAAGAGATTACCCCAACTTTGACCCGCGCGAACCTTACGAAGGCGACAGCCTGATTTTCGGACGCGAACAAAACGGAGAAGTTTTCCGCCCCGATACTTTAAGTTATCAGGTTGATGGCAACGGAAATATTATTGACTCAACAGTTGCTTTAGATATCCGCACTTTCAATAAAGATTTCGGCATTGAAAAATGGACGGCTGAAGGAAGAATTGACATTCGCCCCATTGAGGACATTACCATTACCGTAAACGGTGGCATTGCCAGCTCGCACAACGTAGAACTTACCGGTTTGGGTGCTGCACAGGGTGCAACATCGGGCGGTTGGAAATACTGGTATCTGCAAACCCGCTTTAAGTGGAAGAACCTTTACGTGCAGTATTTTATTAACAGCAGCGATGCCGGGCATACTTTTCTTATTCCGCAGCTTTCGGAAAGTGCACGCAACAGCTACCACAGCACATCGCCTCCTAAACCTTATCAGGTGCGCCAGTTGATTGACAAATCGAAACTGCACGGCATACAAGCACAGCATTCCATCAATCCTTTAGAAAATTTAGGGTTAGTATATGGCATTGATGCTTTGCTTACACGCCCCGATACCAGAGGAACTATTAACGGACGTTTCGAAAACCGCGACAACCTAAACCAGGTGGGCGGTTACCTGCAAGGCGATTATGAGCCGTTAAAATGGCTGAAGTTGTTGGCCGCTTTCCGGGTGGACTATAACAGCATTATCGAAAAAGTTTCTTTCAGCCCGCGTGCGGCTGTGGTATTTAAACCCGCTGTAGGGCACAACATCCGCATTACTTACAACCGCGCTTTCGATTCGCCTACTACGCTCAACCAGTTTCTCGATTTATCAAACGGCTTAATACCTAACGGCATTAACGTGCGTGGAATTGGTAACCCTTACGGATGGAAATACAACTGGGGCACTGACGGAGGCGGTAACCCAATGGTGCAGTTCCGCGAAGCTCCGTGGGCGCGTCCCGACTCGAGCATTAGTTGGGTAACCTTTGGCGATAAAAGTTCGAACGCCAAGATGTTTGACTACCTTACCAATTACTTAGTGCAGAATTTTGCTGCCAACTTAGGAGGCAATGTAGTACTAGCGCAAAGTTTGGTTAACTCCATTTTTGCAGGCATTAAAGGTTCGGGAGGAACTGTTGCAACAGCCGACCAGTTTTCGGTAGATTATGCTCACCTTGCCACTACAAAAGACTTAGAAGGAAGCAAACAGAACGTATCGTCATTTGAAGATCTTAAACGTATAGATAACTCGTTTACTCAAACGTTAGAGTTAGGTTACAAGGGGCTTCTGTTCAATAAACTTTCGTTGCAGTTCGATTTGTATTGGACACGTATAAGCCAGTATGTTAGCGCCTTATTGCCCGGCTCCGGTGCTGTAATGCTCGACCACAATTCGTATTTAGGAGCTTATGATAATAACTCGGCTGCTATTGACACCAACGGACAGCTTTACAAAAACCTTTACGCCAACAACGGTGCACTCAACAATTTGTTAGTGCCAATTTTAGATGGTGCAGCAAGTTTGCAAAACCCATCTATTGTTCCTTCAATCCCCGGCAGTGTATGGGATGAGTTTGTGGTGCTTACTTATCAGTTCCCAATGGGCACCATTACACCGAACGATACTTCGCTGGTGCTTTCCGATTACATTCTTACTTACAAAAACCTCGGTCGTTTAGATGTAATTGGTATTGATTTCGGGTTCCAATACAATATTTATGACGATAATGCCCACAGCGTTTCGGCAGGCGGTTCGCTTTCGTGGGTTAATAAAGACCAATTGAAACTTTCATCGGGCGAGTCGGTAGCGTTAAATGCTCCTAAAGTGAAAGCATCCGTAATGTTCGACCATACGCTTAAGAAAATCGGTTTCGGCTATGGTTTAACTTTCCGTTATCAGCACGGTTACATGGCGCAATCGTCTATTTACTTTGGAGAAGTGAAGCCTGCCTATTTGCTGGATGCCCGTGTTAGCTATCGTCCGAATTTCTACAAAGATTTACTGTTTTCCATCAACGTAAACAACCTAGCTAACTACCAGTGGCGCAGCTTTCCCGGCACACCGCTTATGGGAACGCAGTTTTTTGCACGTGCACAGGTTAGCTTTTAAGTTTACCAACATGCTCCGGTTTTTTCCTCGTAAAGCCGGAGCATGCTTTTTACACCGGTAAATTGTTTCGGTTATTAGCCAGAAGCAACACCACAACTGGTTGGAAGATGACAATCCCGAACAGAGTGAAACTTTATAGGATAGCTACACGGCAAAAATTGCTCGACTCCGAAGGAGTTGTAGGGGCATTCAGAATATTCTCTACTATAAATGCAGTACACGTTCGGGGCAAATACAAGTTTTATATCCAGTTGTGGCAGCAACACTAACCAAAGAATAAAAACTAAATAGATGCCTTTGGATGATAGTATGCTGGAAGGTTTGGGATATTGTATTCTTCGGCAGCAGTTTGCGGCAACACGTTGGCAGCAATAACTGTTCACGGCTTGTTCCTATCCCTCTTTCACTCATTGCTCATCACTTATTAGCTATGCTTACAACTACTATCAGCTACTTCCTTCTAACCTCTACCCCTTTCCAAGCAATTTTTACCTTTAGCGCACAATTGCAGTTTGCCAATGGAAATTCTCTATCTGCTTATAGGAGTCGTTGTCGGTTTTGCGCTTGCATACTTTTTTCTTAAAAGTAAAAGCCAAAGCGAGTTAAGCGCTGCTATCGAAAAAGCACGAATGCTCGAACAAAATGCCGCTGAGTTAAAAAACGAACTCCGGCTGCTTTCCGAAAACAACGATGCTAAACTGAACGAAGAGCGCAAACGAGTAGAAGCACTTAAAGAAGAACTGGCAGGCATAAAAACCGAAAACGCTAACCTGCTGCAAAAACTCCATGAACAACACGGGCAGTTAGATGAACTCAACCAACGCTTTGCCAAAGAATTCGAAAACTTAGCCAATCGTATTCTGGACGAAAAAAGCCAAAAATTCACCGAGCAAAACCGCACCAATCTCGATGTTATTCTCAATCCGCTCAAAGAACGCATAAAAGAGTTTGAGCAAAAGGTAGAACAAACCTATAAGCACGAAAGTGCCGAGCGTATTACCCTTAAAACCGAAATAAAAAATCTGCTCGAACTCAACAAACAATTAAGCGAAGAAGCCAACAACCTTGCCACTGCTTTAAAGGGCGACAACAAGCAACAAGGTAACTGGGGCGAATTAGTGCTCGAAAAAATTCTCGAACGCTCCGGCCTTAAAGAAGGCGAAGAATACAAAACCCAGCAAACCGCTGCCAACGATGAGGGCAGGCAAATAAAGCCCGATGTAATTGTTTTCCTGCCCGATAACAAACACATTATTATTGACTCGAAAGTTTCCTTAGTGGCATACGAAGCCTGCGTAAATGCCAGCGATGAAAACGAGCGCACAAAATTCCTGAAACAACATGTTGACTCGGTACGCAACCACATTAAACTGTTAAGCGATAAAAACTACCAAACTGCCGGTGGCTATCATTCGCCCGATTTTGTGTTACTTTTTATTCCAATCGAATCATCGTTCAGTTTGGCGTTGCAGGGCGATAATGACCTTTTCAACTTTGCATGGGACCGCAAAATTGTAATTGTAAGTCCATCAACATTGCTTGCTACACTACGCACCATTGCTTCCATCTGGAAACAGGAACGCCAAACCCGCAACGCTCTCGAAATTGCCGAAGAAGGCGGAAAACTGTACGATAAGTTTGTCGCCTTTGTGGAAGATTTAATAAAAGTGGGCAATGGGCTAAAGAAAACGCAAGGCGATTATGAAGATGCCATGAAGAAGTTGTACGAAGGCACCGGTAATTTAGTTAGGCGTGCCGAAAAAATGCGCGAACTGGGCGCAAAAACATCTAAACAAATTCCTCAAAATTTAATTGACCGGGCAAGCGAGTAACATGTTTTCAGTTATCCTGTTTATTATTTTGGCGGCTGTGGGGTTTATGATGGGCTTTCTGTACAAGAAAGTATTTACCACTTCGAAACTGCTAAACCCCGAGCCGGCAAAAACGCTGAAAATATTTGTTTGGTTTTTTGCAACAGCATTGGTCGTATCGTTGGCATTATCGTACTTCACTTCGCAAGCATTGGGGGCATCAGAAATTGCCGAAGAAGCTGACATGCGCTACCAAAACCTCGAATCAACCCTTACCTTCACTATTCATGTTTTTTATTTTTTGATGATAGTGTTGGCAAACGCTTACTCACAGTCGCTAAAAAAGTTTGCCCCGCTTCCATACATATTGGCATTGGGTTTTTATGCTTTGTTTATACTGGCAGATGCATACTACATTACCGATGCGTATATCCTTTGGCAAAAGTCCATGCAGTTAATCCGCAACGATGTACCCGACTATACGGGTGCCGCATGGAGCAAATGTTTTATGGCATTGCTGGTTACAGCCTTCAACTCGCTTATGATATGGTGGGGACTTAGGAAATAACGAAAAAAAAACGGCAACCTGCCGGCTGCCGCTATAGTTTGTTAGCAAATCGGTTTTCTAACACTCGGGCAATCCGCAATCGCTGCAATCTTGCTTGCACGAATTGAAATACATGCCCCAATTGCCTTTAGGTACAAAGCGTATTCCATTGCCCCAGGCAGTTTCGCTCTGTGCTACGCCACCTTTTGCGTTTTTCTTAATGGTAGCTGCATGTGCTGCTACACAATAACATGCAGGCAAATCCGAAAGAGGAATAACGAAAGTGTATGACTGTGAGTAAGGTGAAGCAAAAGCAGTTTGGTAAGGGAACTGTCCCGGCACAGGATTACCAGCTTTGTTAACCGGTTTGCTATCGCAGTCACCTACAAAAAGATGCAACTCGGTAAAATACCACGAGCCGGTTGCCTGATAAGTTACGTACAGAAAGTTTTCATCGTTACCAACGGTAACATTACCAATGTTGGTGGTTTGCCCGGCAAGCAAATCAACTTGCTGTGTGTTTCCGCAATAGCTTATGCCTCCTTGAGCAGTCTTATGCGTTTTACCGGTTAATACTTCGGTGTCTTTTTTACAGCCTGCCAGTGTCAGGAGCAACGCTGTAGCGGTGATTAGTAATTTTTGCATAGTGTAAGTTTTTGTCGGTATAAAATAAACGCACTTAGAGTATTTGTCAAGTTTTTTTTCATGACTTCATTAAACTCTTCACTTAAACTGCTGTAAATGAGTTAGACGGAATTATCCCCCATTCCAAATCTGCCAACTCTTTTCAGCCTGCAATTGCAACATTTGCAAACCATTTTTGGTTTTGCAGCCTTTCTCTTTTCCCTTTTCCAGAAACAATGTTTCAGCAGGGTTGTAAACCAAATCAAACAGAAAATCTTTTTCGTTCAATAACGGATAAGGTATATCAGCACAACTTTCCGTTGCTGGGAACATACCTAAAGGTGTGGTATTGATGAAAAGATTACAGTCCGACATGTAACTCTCCACATCAGAATAAATTATTGTTTGCTCGGCAACATTTCTGGAAACAACCTGAAACGCAATGCCCAGCTTACGCAATACATACTGCACGGCTTTTGCAGACCCTCCCGTACCCAATACAAAAGCGGTAATAGGAGGTAATTCGTAAATTGCCTTCTCGGCATTGTAGAAATCCGGCACACTTAAAAACTCGCGCAACGCATTTTCAAACCCGAACACATCAGTATTGTAGCCCACAAGTTTACTGTTCACCACCTTTATACAATTAACCGCATCCACTTCTAAAGCTACATTATCAATCTTATCCAGATAATCCATTACAGCCTCTTTGTAAGGAATGGTAACGTTCAATCCCTTTAAGTCAGGCAACGATTTTACAAGAGAAGGAAGCTCACTGATAGCTTTTATCTGAAACAATTCATACACGGCATCAGCAACACCTTCGCGCACAAATTTTTCTTCAAAATATCTTTTGGAGAAGGAGTGAGTTAACGGATTGCCGATTAAACCAAATGTTCGCATTGTGCTTTCGAAGAAACTGCACTTTTTGAATTTGTGCAACGTGCATTTGCCTGCACACAACTACTTCTGCTCAATTACCATAAGCACATACTGCTTGTTTGCAGCAAACAGGGCGGGGTTAATAGTGTCAATGTTCTTGTCTATTTTTTGCTCTATTTCAGGCAGTGCTTCCTGTAAAGCATAACTTATACCCGGAGCCTTTACCTGTAACTTCCCTAAAACAAAATCTTTTACAGGCAAGCCAACTTGTGTGGCAAGCATGTAAACATAAGCAATGGTAGGCAACACATTGGGTGTAATGTCGCGCTCGTAGGTAATTGTAAAACCATGCGCCTGCAATTTGCGGTTAAACAATTCTTTGTTATGCCCGCTTTTTTCGCCTGCTTCTCCTTTACGGAAATAGTCGCAGGCAATCCATTTTCCGTTGGGTAACAGAATTTGCTTCATTATCGGCAATGCCTTATCTAATTGCAAATACTGTAGCGACTCCGAAGTAATAAGTGTTCCGAAATAACCGGTATAGTTAGCTACAGGCATATCCTCAAATCGGCAATCGAGTACTTTAACAGGAGCATACTTTTCGCGTACGTGTTTTACCTGATTTTTATCGGGAGTTAACGCCACCACCTCAGCACCTTTTGAATGTAACAAAGGAATTAACCCGCCCATACCGCAACCAATATCAAGTACAGGATGTTGAACATCGTTAACCAAATTCACAATCTGCCAACCGTAATCTTCCTGCGCTTTGTAAAGATGGTTGATAGAAATATCGTGTGGATTTATGTCGGGGTTATCGAAATAGCCATAGTGTAAAAAATCTTTCGGCAGCAACTGCGAATACAGTTTCAGTTGAGCATCATCGTACACTCGTTCTTTCTTTTTTCGATTGCGCTGCAACTGAATAACCTTATACAAATGCTGAGGAAGGACAAACCGTTTAATAACTTTTGAGAGAATGCTCATACCTACTGAACTTTTTCGAAAAACACCCAACCGTTTTTGCGGTACAACTCATTCAACTCTCCGTACCATGTGCTTATAGTTGCCACCTTTGGCGATTTAGTGATGATGTAGAGTTTTTTCGCAGCATCATTAGCAACAGGTGGCTGTTTATCGGCATAAAAGTAGTGGGCATAGCTTTTAAAGCCGGCTGTTTCTATTACACAGTCCTCACCTTTCTTCGATTCCAAAAATTCTATCAGCGCAGCCTGTGTGTATTTTTCCACTCTGGGAATGGTGAACGCCAAAGCAGTTGCCGTAAACAAACCACTGCTCATTATCAGCAAATACGCACCCCAGCGCACATGCTTTGTTTGCGAAAGGGCAATGGCAATTACAATGCAAGCCAGATATACAAAGCCATAAATAATATCGTTCCTTGTCCAGTACACAGGTGCGCTCAAACAGTCTTTTGCAAAATCATCTCTAATAAAGTTCATAAACACATCGGGGCGCTGCATTACAAAAATGCCTCCAGTAAGCGCAGCTACAATCAGCACACCAATGGTAAGCAGCGGAACAGTTTGCCGCCATGTCCATTTCATTTTCCCTTCGAAAAGATAATACAGATAGTAAGCCGCTAAAAAGGTGATTGGGAAATTACACAGCGATGAGTAATGAAGAATCTTTGTTTTTACTATGGAGAACAACACCAGTACCACCAGCAGCAGATAAATCATCCAACGCTTAAAAAAGTGTTGTGTGGAATCATCGTACGCGTTCTTGCGAAACGAATCGAAAATAAGTGCCGAAGAAGGAAATACACCAATCAATAAAGCAACTACATGATAATAAAATGGACCGCCATGCCCGGCATCTTCGGTTTGCAGTAAGCGAAGTTGATATTGAACAAACTCACGCACAAAATTCAATCCATTCTCTCTAAAATCGAAGCCTAACCACGCGGTAACAATTAATGCCACCAACACCCACCATACGGCAATTTCGCTGAGTTCGATTTTTAGTTTGCCGCGATGTACAAAAAAATAAACCGATGAAGTAAGCACCAATACCAAAATGGCAACCGGACCCTTGGTAAGGGTTGCCAAGCCTATAAAAACTGCCGAAAGCAACAGGTTCCACCTGCGGTTTCGCCTGCGTGTTCTCGAATCTTCAAAATCGTTGAGGTTAACTACTTTGAACAGAAAAAAAATACCGAGAAAAATAAACAGGTTGAATACCGGGTCAATAATACCGCTGCGGAAATAAATGTGCGGAAGAATGGAGCAGGCAAACAACAACGCCCACAACACACCCATAAGCGATGAAAAAATATATCTGCCCACATTAAACACCACCAGCATAGTTATTATGCCGCAAATGGCGTTGGGCAAACGGGCAGCAAATTCGTTTACGCCAAAGTAATGCATGCTTAACGCCTGTAACCATATAAACAGCGGTGGCTTTTCGTAAAAAGGTTGAAAATTAATTTGCACGTTGCGGAAGTTCCGGGTAAGCAACATTTCGCGTGCGCTCTCTGCAAAGTTTATTTCATCCCAATCGAACAGATGAACCGTGCCGATAAACGGAATAAACAGCAACGCTCCTATTGCCATCAAAAGCAATTGAGTAGGAAACTGCATGATGTGCTTACGCAATCCGCTTACCATTTCATTTTTTTAGTGAAGAAAGGTATTACTTGCTCAACTTTCCCTTTACCATTTGCCAGATAATGGGCAGCACCGATACGAAGATGATTCCTAAGATAACAAGCTCAAAATTATTTTTTACAAACTCAATATTGCCGAACTGATAACCAATTATGGAAATACCTGCCACCCATAATATTGCACCTGCAATACAAAAACCGATGTAGCGCGAATACTCCATACTGCCGGCACCTGCAACAAACGGGGCAACGGTTCGCACAATGGGAACAAACCGCGCCATAATTACTGTTTTACCCCCGTGCTTTGCGTAAAAGGCTTCAGTTTGCGTAAGATACTCTCGTTTAAAAAACAAGATGCGCTCCCTCGCTTTTATTTGCTTACTGAAAAATTTCCCGACAAAATAATTCACGTTATCGCCTAACAACGCAGCGGTAATAAGCAAGGGAATTAAAATGCTTAATTCCAGCTTTCCGGTAGCGGCAGCCAGCGCACCGGCTGCAAACAACAGCGAATCTCCGGGCAGCAGAGGCATTATCACCAAACCGGTTTCAACAAATACAATCAGAAACAGAATGGCATAGGTTAGTGTTCCGTAGTTGGTAAGTATTTCTGCCAAATGTTTATCCAAATGCAGAAAAAAATCAATCGCAAACTTTATAAACTCCATAGTAGCGCCAAACCAATACAAAGTTTTCCACTTCCCGAAATGAAACAACATTTTTTTGAGAGGGGAAATGAGAAAGACAAGTAGATAACCAGCCTTGTTACTTCTTAAGCGTAAAAAAGAAAGTGCTGCCTTTGCCGGCTACCGACTCTACCCAAATGCGTCCGCCATGCAGTTCAACTATCTTTTTGCATTGCGCTAAACCAATGCCTGTGCCTTCGTAACGTTCAATGCTGTGCAACCGCTGAAAAATAGTAAACATGTTCTTCAAATACTTTTCTTCAATACCTATGCCGTTATCGGAAACTGCAAACTTCCAGTAATCAGGCGTAGAGATATCTTCAATAGCTACTTCGGGATTAATGCCATCGCGGTTAAATTTTATGGCATTATCGAGAAGATTAAAGAAAAGCGAACGCAAATTATGTCGGTTTCCGTACACTATTGGTAAGTTACTATACTTTATGCTGAATTGTTTGTCTGGATATGCATCTTTAAGGTTAGTTACAATATCATTCAACAAGTCATTACAATTTACATCTTCCACATTTTGCAGCGTGCTAATGTCGAAGTAATCTAAAAGATCGGTCATTAAACTTTTTAATCGAGACGTCCCTTGTAATAAATGATTCATATACTGTTTAGAAACAGTGTCTAATTTGTCGGTAGCGTGGCGCTGCAATAACTGAGTATAGCTTGTAATAATGCGTAAAGGTTCCTGCAAATCATGAGCAGCTACATGTGTGAACTGTTCTACCTCCCGGTTTTTTATTCGCAACTGTCGGTTGTATTCTTTCAGTTTTTGTTCGGCTGCTTTCCTCTCTACTGCCTCATTTTTCAGCATTTCATTCTGCTTTTTAAGATCTTTCTCTTGCGATGCATTGGCGCGAATGAGATAATAGAAGTTAAGGAGCAACCACACAAATGTGAGCAGCACAATCGAAAAAGAAATTACCTGTTGAGCGTTCGCGTTAACTTGAGTGTCAAGTAAAATAAACTCATACCGAACTACGCAGTAACAGACTACCGATACAAACCATGAGCTGATGATGTAAGGAAAATTCCTCAGCGGAAACAACAACAACGGAACTGTAGAGAATACCATATACAACAAATGAATACCCGACTCTCTGCCGAATAGCAATGCATAAACACCAAGAATCAGATTGAGCAGAAACAGAAGCAATATCCTTGCTACCATGTAGTATTGCATGTAAGTAAGAAACAGCGGGATGGCAATAAGAAAAAAAACGGGGATCAGAAACAGCGCATGCCATGTATATCCCAGCGCATAGAACAATATGGCATAAGGGGGAATTAAAAACAACGTTGTAAAATTAATGCTATTAGTAAGCAAAATATACCTGCGCTGATGGAGAGATGTATGGCTTTTTACGCCAATAGAAATCCACCTTTGTATAACAGAAAGAGCACTTGTTGAGTTATCAGCCATACAGACATTCCTATTAAAAAATCGAAGTCAGGCTTGCGTGTCCTGTTGCTGCCTTACTACGTAAATATATACGTAATTACAATATTAAAGGTGCAATATCTTGCGAGTTATATGATAAAAAATTAACTGGAATTAGTAGTTGAGTAATACCGCCATTGCCTCTCTCACTTTCTCCACATTCGGCAGCATAGCTTTTTCTAAGTTTTCATTGAGCGGAACTGCAGGTGTGTTAACTGCACCCACTATTTTTACGGGAGCATCTAAATATTGAAAACAATTTGTTGAAATACGTCCTGCTAATGCTTCAACAAAGGAATGGGTTATGGTTTCCTCGGTTAGTGCAATCACTTTTCCATGCTTTTTCACAGAAGCAAAAATCGCTTCTTCATCTAACGGATTGAGGGTTCGCAAATCAAGCACTTCAACTTTCCCTGTAAAATTTTTCGCGGCATTTATAGCCCAATGTACGCCCATGCCATACGTTACTACACAGATCGATTCGCCATTCTCAATGCTTTCTTCGCTTGGGTGCAGTGCAATGCGCGCTTTGCCGAGCGGAACAACATACTCCTCATCGGGTTCAATAGTTTTGGCGAGTTCGGTTCCTTTTACTTTGCTCCAGTAAAGCCCTTTATGCTCGAACATTACCACAGGGTTTGGGTCGTAGAAAGCAGCCTTTAAAAGCCCTTTCATGTCGGCTGCGTTCGATGGATAACAAACTTTTACTCCTTTTATCTGCAACACAAAACTCTCTACCGAAGATGAATGATAAGGGCCGCCACTTCCGTAAGCGCCAATAGGAATGCGTATTAAGGTTTGCACCGGAAATTTTCCGTTACTCAAATAACAAGAGCGCGATACTTCGGTAAACAATTGATTTACGCCAGGAAAAATGTAGTCGGCAAATTGTACTTCTACAATTGGTTTACAACCGGCTGCACTCATGCCTACGGTAGAGCCAACGATATACGCTTCCATGATTGGCGTGTTGAACACTCGCTTATCGCCATATTTTTTTGCCAGCAAAGCTGCCTCGCGAAATACTCCGCCCAGTTCTCCCCCAACATCCTGCCCGTATAACAATGCTTCGGGGTGTTTTTTTAAAATTTCGTCCACCGCATGTAAAGCGGCATCTACCATCACTACCGTTTGCCCGTTAGCGGGTTCGCGCTCTCCGTACTCCTCGGTAATGGGTGTTGGTGCAAAAATGTGTGTGGTTAAATCTTCCTCACCAGGAAACGGCTCTTGCAATGCACGTTCGAAATCATCAGCCACAAACTGCTTTGCTTTTTCTTCCATTTCATTCAACACTAAAGCATCAGTTATTTTCTCATACAGCAAATACTTTTTGAGTTTATTGAACGGATCGCGAAGCGCATCGCTTTCCAAATTTTCTTTGGGGCGGTACCACTCTTTTCTAACACCCGATGTGTGGTGATTGAGCAAAGGAACTTTTGCATGAACTAAATAAGGTGTGCGATGTGTGCGAACGTAATTCACTACACGGCTCATGGTTTCAAAACATTCCTGAAAATCGGTACCGTCAATACTCTCAACTTTCAAACCTTTAAAGCCGGCAGCGTATTCTGCAGCATTTTGCACGCGTACTTCACTGCTATGTGCTGAAATATCCCACTCGTTATCCTGCACTAAATAAATAACAGGGTAGTTATGCAACACCGCCATTTGAAATGCTTCGCTCACTTCGCCTTCGGTAATAGCGCCATCGCCCAACGAACAAATTACCACCGGTTCTTCTCCCTTTTTGAACGAGGAAAGCGCTTGCTCTTCTTTATATTTTATTCCCTGTGCCGTGCCGGTAGCGGGAATTACCTGCATACCCGTTGCCGAACTTTGGTGCGGAATGTTAGGCAGGTCTTCGCGGTTGCTGGATGGATGCGAATAGTACGTTCTTCCTCCCGAAAAATAATCGGTCTTTTTTGCCAGCAATTGCAACATTAAATCGAAGGGAGTAAAGCCCATGCCGAGCAGCATGGAATCATCGCGGTAATACGGAAAAACAAAATCTTGCTGCTTTAACTGAAACGCTGCCGCCAATTGTATGGCTTCGTGCCCGCGCGAAGTAGCGTGAACATATTTCTGTGTAATGTCTTTCCGCTCTTCATACAACTCCGTCATTGCCTTGGCTGTGCACATAAGGCGGTAAGCGCGGAGAAAAATGTCTTTAGATGGTTTCATTATAGAAGCGGTGAATATAGTAGCGAACACGATTTTTCGCAATTACCTCTAAACATCGGATGTTTTTGCTTTTACCTGATAGTTATCCAACGACTGCGGAAAGCGAATAAATTTTAACCCATATTGCATCATATAGAGCGGTAAAAGGAATAACAACGGGGCGGTTCTGTCTGAAAAACAAACAAGCTCTTGGTTATATTTACCATGGTGTTCCAGATTGTAATTGATAAACAACTTTGTTCTAGTTTGTTTCATCTTTTAATTATGCTTAAAGCTATACCCTGCAACTATGAAAAAACTGTACCTTTTACTTACAGCCATTACCTGTGTTTTTGCTAATTATTTAAACGTTAACGCACAAGCAAGTGTGTGTTGCCCTTACAACGGATGGGACTGGGTAGTGCCCATTACCGTTTCCAATTCAACCGGAGCAACTATTCCGGCACAATCCACATTATTTATCATAAACACTGCTGCACCCATTTCAGCCGGAAAAATGAATGTCTCAGGCAACGATATCCGCTTTGTTTACAATACCTGCGGTAATTACCTCAACTATTGGATTGAGTCGGGTATCAATACCAACAACACTAACATTTGGATTGCATTACCCGCCATACCTGATGGCAGTTCTATTACTATATACATGTATTACGGCAATCCTTCGGCACCTACAGGTGCATCGGCACAAACTGTGCTTTTTCCGAACATACAAACTATAACCGGAGCACAAACCTTATCAGGCACCATAACTGCCGACTGGATAGATGTAAACGGTGCCACTATTACTATGCCCGCAGGTAATCCGTTAACACTACAAGCACGCAGAATAATATTTAACGGCACATTTAATGGCGATAACCGTGGGTATGGTCCGGCAGCAGGACCCGGGGCGGGTGGCAACGGTGGCGGCAGTTGTGGCGGTGGCGGTGGCGGCTATGGCGGCAATGGCGGAACAGGCGGATGCGGAGGCGGTTCGGGCGGTAGTGCTTACGGAACTCCTAACGGGAATGACATTGGCATGGGGTCGGGCGGTGGAGGATCCGATTGTAGTGCCTCTGCTTCCGGAGGAGGGGCATTATCGCTGATAGGAAGTGTTGTTAGTGTAGCAGGGACCATTAATGTTCGCGGACAAAGTGCACAATATTGTTGTTGTGGTAACTCATCGGAAGCAGCCGGTGGCGGTGCAGGTGGTGGCGTTTTAGTACAAGGCGATTATGTTAGTGGTAATGCCACTATTAACGCTAATGGCGGTGCAGGTGGTGGCAGTGATGATAAAGAGGGGGGGGGCGGTGGTGCCGGAGGTCGTGTAAAAATACGCTGGTGTAAAGCCAACACTTTCAACGGAAGCGTTAATGTAGCAGGGGGACCCTATGGTACTCCTTATGGGCAAACAGGAATGCAACCCGGACAAACAGGCACTTACACGCAACCTCAGGTGCAATGCGATGCCATTGTAATAGGTAACGAAGTACCGGTGAGTATTCCTACCGCTTCGTTTACTTACTTTAATGCTTGCACCGGTGTAGTAACTTCTTTCACTTCTACTTCAACTGTTCAAAGTGGTGGCTCTATTACTACCTATAATTGGAGTTATGGCGATGGTACCAATGGCAGTGGAGCAACTTCAACACACAATTATGCGGCACAAGGCAACTATACTGTTTCCTTAAGTGTAACCACTGCAACCGGCTGCACAGCTTCAGCCACACAAAACATAAACGTGCAAACATTGCCTACAGCCGACTTTACAGCCAGTAATGCCTGTGAAGGCAACAACACGCAGTTTACTGATGCCAGCACAGGCGGTGCCGTAAAGTGGCTTTGGAGTTTTGGGGATGGGAACTTTGACACCACCCAACAAAACCCAACGCACATATACGGCAATGCAGGAAACTTTAACGCCACCTTGGTAGTGCTTAACTCAAGCAATTGTGCCGATACGGTTACAAAGCCGGTTACTGTGCAGCCCGGAGTAAACGCTTCATTTAATTGGAACGGACTTAACTGTACCGAATCAGTTGTATCATTTACCAATACTACTACCTATAGCGGCAGCGGAACATTAAGTTATATGTGGTGGTTTGGCGATGGGGGCACTTCTACACTCCAAAATCCGCAACACATATACACTAACAGCGACACGATGCAGGTAATACTTACAGTAACATCCGGCTCCGGTTGCAGCGATAGTACATTGTTGTCTTTACCTGTTTTTGGAAAGCCTGTTGCCGATTTTGCCTTTGATACGGTTTGCTTTGGCAATACAACTTCATTTAATAGCACTGGTGTGTTCTGGGGCATAGGCAATAGTAATGTAGCAAGTTATTTCTGGAACTTTGGAAATGGACAAACATCGGGCACCGCGTCCGAAATGCATCAGTTTACCGCAGCAGGGAACTTTAATGTGGTTCACACTGTTATTGGCGATAACGGCTGTGCCGATACAGTTGCAAAACAGGTTCCGGTAAATGCAGTTCCGGTTGTTGATTTTACTACAGGTTCAGTTTGCTTAAATCAGAGTAATCTGTTTAGCAATACAACTTCCATTGCCTCCGGAACCGTAGCTCAATGGTTATGGGATTTTGGTGATGCCGCCACTTCTACCCAACAAAATCCTTTACACACTTATTTGGCACAGGGCAGCTATAATGTTTCCTTAGTAGCAATCTCCGATAAAGGTTGTGCAGACTCTGTTTCCAAACCGGTTAATGTGTTTGACAAACCTGTGGCAGCATTTACCGCAAGCGAAGTTTGCCTTGGCAATGCTACTGTATTTACCGATGGTTCTTCTATAGGTACAGGCAGTATAGTGCAGTGGAATTACGCATTTGGTAATGGGCAAAATGCTCCTACTGCCAATCCAACGCATACGTACAGTGCAGCGGGTAATTTTAATGCAGCATTGGTAGTAACCAGCGATAACGGCTGTACCGATACAGCGTTCCAAACGGTGGTGATAAATCCGCTTCCGCAAATCAGTTTTTCCGGTACAAATGTTTGTATTAGTAACACTACAATGTTTAGTAATAATACTTCTATCAGCAGTGGAAACATAAGCAGTTGGAATTGGGACTTTGGAGATGGCAATTCTTCTACGCAACAAAACACATCAAATCTTTATGCTGCTACCGGTACGTATGCCGTGCAATTAACTGCCATTAGTGATAAGGGTTGCCAAAGTTCTTCTACAGTAAATGTTTTGGTTTTTGAGTTGCCCACTGTAACTACTTCTTCTTTACCGGCATGTTACCAGCAAAACAATGGAGTTATCAATGCGGCAGGAGCAAATGGTACTGCTCCTTACAATTTTCTCTGGAGCAACGGCACAACGGGTACAGCCGCATTGAATTTGTTTGCCGGCAACTATAGTGTTACCATCAGCGATTTTAACAGTTGCACTGCAAGCGCAACAGCTACCGTTACGGAACCATCGGGACCACTAAGTGTATTTGCCACGCCCGGTAACCCAAACATTAAACTGAGTGAAATGGTCAGCATTTCGCTTTCTAACAGTTACAACGATGCCAGTGCTACTTATAGTGTTTCACCAACGTACGGTTTAAGCTGTGTAACATGCGCGCAGTTTGATGCCATCCCTTATCAAACAACCAATTATTTTGTAGAAGTAACCGATGGCAACGGCTGTACAGGTAATGGACAGTTTACGGTTATTGTAGATCAATCTATTCCGGTTTTCATCCCCAATGTTTTTTCACCCAATAGCGATGGGGCTAATGATACGTGGTGTATTTACAGCATGGCTGTTAAATACGTAGATATGAAAGTGTTTAATCGTTGGGGCGAAAAGGTATTTGAAACCAACAATCTGAACGATTGCTGGGATGGAACATACCAAGGTAAGCCCGCTGAAACCGGGGTGTATGTTTATAGTGGAACAATAGGTTTTCTGAACAATGTATCGCGGCAGGTAAAAGGAAGCATAACGTTGCTGAAATAACGTTCCTCCATTTTTACAAATACACAAAAGCCCCGCTGAACTTCAGCAGGGCTTTTTATAGTATCCTAAGGCAGAAGAAACTAACCTTCCGCTTCTCTTTTAATACCGTCAATGAAAGCAGCCTTCAAAATTTGGTTTCTCCTTTTTACCGACCTTTTTGTAAAGGTTTGGCGCTCGCGCAATTCGCGGAGAATACCTGCTTTTTCAAATTTCTTTTTGTACTTCTTTAAAGCATTGTCAATTGAATCGGACTCTCTTGTGTCTATTACCAGCATTCGTTGTTAAAATTTTGGATGGCAAAAATAGAATTTACTTCTTAAAAACCAAATTAGATGTTCCCCTTCATTATCTCTCTGGAAATAACGAGTTTTTGAATCTCTGAAGTTCCTTCGCCAATGGTGCAAAGCTTACTGTCGCGGTAAAATTTCTCTACGGGAAAATCCTTGGTATAGCCATAGCCTCCAAAAATTTGCACAGCATCGGTAGAAATTTGCACGGCAATCTCGGAGGTGTAATACTTAGCAAAGGCTGACTCCTTAGTCATTTTTTTGCCTTCGTTTTTGAGGTAAGCCGCCTGCATGGTTAATAGCTCTCCGGCTTCAATTTTAGTTGCCATATCTGCCAGTTTAAAGGCAATTGCCTGAAAGTTGGCAATAGGCTGTCCGAATTGCTCCCGCTCTTTGGCATATTTTACCGAAGCTTCATAAGCACCTTTTGCTATTCCCAAGCCAAGTGCGGCTATCGAAATTCTTCCGCCATCCAGTATCTGCATTGCCTGTTGAAAACCACTGCCGATTTTTGCCTCCCCACCCACCACATTCTCATCGGGCACAAAGCATTCATCAAAAATTACTTCGGCAGTTTCGCTGGCACGCATGCCAAGTTTGTTTTCCTTTTTTCCGGCTTTTAATCCTTTAGTGCCTCTTTCAATAATAAATGCGGTCATTCCCCGGCTGTCCAGCAACTCGCCAGTGCGAACAATAGCAACTACCACATCGCCTGTAGCTCCGTGGGTAATCCAGTTTTTGTTGCCGTTCAATATCCAACCACCATCAACTTTTTTAGCGGTTACTTTCATACGCATGGCATCGGAGCCGGTGTTTGCTTCGGTAAGCGCCCAAGCGCCAATCCATTCACCGGTAGCCAGCTTAGGCAGGTATTTCTTTTTCTGCTCTTCGGTGCCGTGGTAGTAAATATGTCCGGTGCAAAGCGAATTATGAGCAGCGGTAGAAAGCCCGATTGAGCCGCAAACTTTGGCTATTTCGGAAACTACCGTTACATACTCGAAATATGAAAGTCCTGAGCCGGAATATTTCTCGGGAATGTAAACTCCCATAAAACCCTGCTCGCCCATTTTATGAAAAAGATCGCGTGGAAAAATTTGTTCTTCATCCCATTTCATCAGGTTCGGACGTATTTCGCGCTCGGCAAAATCGCGTACGCTTTGAGCAATCATCAATTGGCTTTCGCTCGGTTCAAAATTCATTCCTGTTAACATTGTTTCAGTAGCTATGGCACCCATATATTTTTTTATTAGCGGATGCGAATATATAAAACACGGCACAATCGCTTTTACCGGTAAAAAAACACATCCCACCCGAAAAGGGATGGGATGCGTTTTTGAAACTCAATGTTACAAACCTGGTAACTATTGTATCACCATCTTTTTGGTTTGCACAAAATCTCCGGCTCGCATGCGGTAAAAGTAAATGCCCGAACTCAACTCCTGCTGATTAAACTCCACTGTATGTTCGCCCGAAACAAAGGTTTCGTTGGCAATTATTCTCACCTGTTTTCCGGTATAATCGTACACCTCGATGGTAACTTTTTCGGTTTGCGGAATTACAAAACGAATTGCCGTTTGGTTATTGAACGGGTTAGGCATGTTTTGATACAAGGCATAACCGTTTCCATCGAAATGCGCTACACTGCTCCATGGCGAGGCAAAACTGAGCACAAACGGATTTTCGATACTTCCGGCTTGTGCATCGGCTGTGTAATTAATGGCAGTGTAAGCCGGTGCATAAATAGAGTCGGTTGCGTACTCGTAAACACGAAATTCAATGGGTTGGTTGTTGGCAGATGTATTGCCGTGTAAGGTCATAAATATTCGAGCGAAACCACCGGCACTTTGAATATTGCTAACCCCTATACAGTTGTTGCTTACAAACGCACCAATTAAATAACCACCGTAGCTATCGGTTCCGTTTACACGCAGTACTGCTGTTACATTCATGTTATACTCGTAATCAAACTCGCTTACGTTCCAGCCTGGCGCAGCACGGTCTGGTGCTACTTTAACAGTTCCCGCATTTGCAGTTTGCAGTTTATACCCTTTGCCCGGCTGCATTTGCTGTAAACTTCCGTTCCATGCGCCACCACTGTAGGTAGCAAACTGTGTTTGACTTTTCAGCACATCGTTGTTAGCTGCGCTGAAAGTATTCATGTGGGTATTTACTCCTTTTACATTCCATTGCGGGTATCCCATCCAGTTCCATCCCTGAGCAAACGGAATGGTTACCGTATCGGCAATTGGGTTACCCACAAACTGCAGGGTATCGGCATGGCTCATAAAAATCATGTACGATTTTTCGTAGCCGAAATTTGTGAGCGTTCCTGCCCAAGCGTTAAGTGATGAACTAAATTGTGCATACGAATTATCGGTTTTTACAATGGTGGCAGAATCGGCAACCAAATAGCGCAACATGTTATTTACGCTCATGTTGTTGCTTACTACATTCAGCGAAAACCAGTTCCAACCGGCTGCTACGGGTATGCGTTGCACCATACCGGCCGGGTGCAGAATCATTGGAGCCAGTTGCTGACCAAGCACAGCATTGTTTACAAAAGTGGCTGTTTCTACCGCTTCATACTCGGTGCCGGTGCTGGCATCCCACATACGGAAACGCAACTGTTCGCCCGAAACGCTGTTGCTGTAAACCGTAATAAATGCAGCATACAAATTACCCACTTGCACATAACTTATGTTGCCCACCCCGCGGCACTGATTGTCGGCAAACACCGCAATGCGGTCGTTTACATCGGTTGAAAGTGGTGCGTTGGCAGAAGTTAAACTAAAGTTGGCAATAATGTTCATGCTGTATTGGAACTGCGAAGGATTTACACTCCAGTAAGGCATAGCGTTTTTAACCACCAGTTGCACAAACAGGAATTGTTTATTGCCTCCTCCAAAATCAGCAATTACGGTATCGTTGTAAACACCTGCGTTCAGGTTTGCACTTACCGTAAAGTTGATATTGTTGAAATTACCTGCCGGAACATTTCCGTTAGTGGTAGTCGTATTCATCCACGCAGGAACTTTTACCAGCGTAAAAGCAGCAGGCGAAATTCCATCGTTCTTTAAAGCGGCTGTTACATTTTGCGTGCCGCTTTGGTTAAGCGAAATACTAAGCGAAGAAGGATTCCAGTATTGTTTGCTCCGGTTCACTACAAAGCTCCATACCACCGGAGTTTGCAGGATATTTCCGTTTTGGTTGTAGATATTTTTTACGCGTGCAGTAACCGAAACATTTTGCAAGCTATCTATCAATGAAGGCGGGTTGGTAGTAATTACTATTTGCGAGCCGCTGCAAGTGTATTGCGAAGGAATCAACTGTCCGTTGTCGGTTCTGCGAAGTGTAACCGAATCGTAAACCAGATTGTGTTGATTGAAATATTTTGTGCAGTCCAACACATCATTAAATGTTACACTGATATCCTCGCCCACATTCAGCACGCCATCGCTCGGGGACGGTGTGCCAAGCAATGCAAACGAATTGCGGTTTACCACTCCGCTTAAAGTAGCCGAATATGATTTTACAGGCGGCTGCGTATTACAGATGGCGAATGCGCGTATTTCGTAGTTGCCGTCAGTCAAGCCGCTCATGTTTAATGCTACGGCATAGAAAGGGAAATTATTTTGCTGCAACTGCAACTTGCTTACCAGCGAAGCGGGAATGGTGCTCCACGCCTGACCCGGTCTGCGTATCTCCAACCCGATTTGCGAAAGCGAAGTATCATTGGCATTAAATCCACCGTATGTTACAATCAGCGTATCGCTTTGCGTATTTATTAACCAGTTGTTGCTGGGTGTGTAAAGCGCAATAGGCGAGCAATTGCTTTGGAAAGCAACCGTAAACTCAGCTTCATCGGAAATATCGGGGTCGCAAGGCGAATAAATACGCAGGCGAAGATTGTTGTAATTAATTGCTACCGGTCCTTTTTCTACACTAAGTGTTGCATAAATGCTTTGGTTGGCAGGAATGGTAAACGAAGCGGGGAATTGCGAAATAAGTTGTCCGCCCAAACGAATAATGGCGCCATCTAAATTTGAATTGGGGTCAACAATTACCTGATAGGTTCTTGTTTCCTGACTCTCGCTCAGGTTGGTCATTTTTACGGTGAACACCGCCTGCGAAGTAACCGGCACATTTTGCTGCAATGGATTCAGCACCAGAATTTCGGGCATATCGCGTTGCTGTGTACCTTCCTCGTGCGGGCACGATGAGGTTCCTGCCACTACAGTAAATGCCGGTGTGCCGTACACTTTATCGCGCTTAATATCTACACTAAAGAAATCTCCCGCGTCATCATCGGTAAGTGTATAAGTAACTTCTTTACTATTGGTTACTTCGGTTGATTTGTTGGTGGTAGTAGTCCAACTCAGGTTTACTTCGGTGCCAAATTCAACGTTGTTGTTTTCGGTACCTATGTTAATGGCAGCAGCAATAACGGGGTTAATAGATGTTTGATACGATATGCTGAAACCGGAAGTGTTTTCGTACGAAGAAGTTTTGGTGTACGCCACACCCGCACTAAACGAACGGTTCTCCTGAAACTCGGCATTTTCAATATTGGTATGGTTCTGCTCTACTACCTGATTCCATACGTTGATGTAGTTCTGGTATATCAAAGCCGAATCGCTTCCCTGGTTCTGATAAAAATTGCGGAGAAACTCAAACTGCGGAATGAGTGTGTTTTTAATATGCCCTATAGTATAGGCGTACGTAGTAGCAAAGTCGTTAGCGCCCCATGTAAGTGCGGTATCTAAATCGGCTAAACAGTTGGCGGTATCGTAGTTTACAATATAACTTAACCCGTAAATCAGGTTAAGCGAAGCGCCCACCACTACATCGGCATCTTCACCAACAAAGTCATCGGCATCGGAAGTACTAAAACTGTTTTGAACGGTGAAAGATGTGTTTACACTTTTGTTGGCGGTGTTGGTGGTATTGGTAGCCAACGATAAATTAAGCGAACCGCCTGCGCTGAACACAATGCCCGTAAACGGCACAGGCACTTCCGTTCCTAATTGAACATTTACAAACGTGTTGGTACCAACCGATGATTCAACACCGGTTTCGTAACCGTAGCTCAGGGTTGTACCTTGCGTAAGTGTAGCGCTGCTGCCATCGCCCGGTGGGTCGTGCAACACAAAGAAAGGCAGTTCGGGTGTTTTGGTAATAAAAGTTGGTGTAAGCGAGCGGTTGCCTAACACTGTCATCCAAATAGAAGTGGTTGCATTTTGCGAACCTTCACCGCTGGCAGTAAACATGATAAACTTTTGGTAAGGATGGCTGCCTCCACCAACAATGTTTGGTTTGCCGGGGTTAATGTTGTAGCGCGCAATACCGCTGTCAATTGTATAATACACAAAATTGCTGTCGCTTACTTCATCGAACATGGTAAGCAAGCCGGTATCGAGCGGACAATAAGAAGTGTCGTTGTTGTAAACATAGGTGCGGTTTACATTTACCCTAATCTGGTAAGTGTTCCCCTGATTAACTACCAACTTATTGCACGATGCAAGTTCATCTAAGCCGAGCACTTCAATACTAAGCGTACCACCGTACACGTATTCGGCTTTGTGCTCTGGTGTAAGGGTGTATTGAACAGTATCGTAAGTAATAACGGTATCTAAAGGTGTAACAACAATTTGTCCGTTGGGAAGCACAACCGTATCGCCACCGGTTATTAAAGGTTCCGAAGCGCCAATTTCAGTTACCTGAACAGTATCGCGCGTTCGCATATCTACCAACTGGTATTTGGGCGTGTTGGTGAATATCTGCAAAGCGTTATTAGCGTTGTTGCCATCGTGTACACTAAGCAATTCAACAAAATACTCCTGTGCCGGAAGGGTAACCTGAAGCACTCCGTTTCCGGGAACGGTAAAGGTTTGGTCGTAACAACCCGATGCCGCTGTACCGGTTACCTTTATAATGCTGTAATCGCAAATTTGTGTAGTGCAATGTCCGAAAAGTGAAAGGTTAAGTACATCGGTAGTAGTATCGCGGAAGTTTATCCCGTTCACGTTATCGTCAACAAAAATGGTGCTGCTTGCCGGTTGAAACTGATGATGCCTAAACACGGGAGTAAATGTGTAAGTGCCCTCATCGCTGGCAGTAAAACTCCAGTTGCCGAGGTTATCGGCAGTTATGTTTATATCAGCGCCATTCACTAAAATTTTTGCGCCTGCCACAGGGCATCCGGCATTTCCTATTTGGTTAGGATAAGTAACCTTGCCGCTTATGGTAAACACGCTGGTATCAATAAAATTTGCCTGCGGTGCGTTGTACGCCAGCACATCAAGCGTACGATTTAAAAACGCAGGGTTGAACTGGTGCGTTCCTTTGCTTGGCGTAAGTTTATAAGTGGCTTGTGTGTTGTAATACACATTTCTTATTTCATAAAAACCGGAAGCATCGGTAGTATCGCTGTAAGTGTAGTTTACTCCGTTAATGGTTGAAGTAGCGGTTACAATTACCCCCGGCACAGGTGCCTGCAAAGGCGATTTTACATAACCGCTCAGGCGACCATTTTCTTTTATCCAGCCGGTGTCGGGGCAAACCTTATAGTTAAATCCTGTTGCCAAAGGTTTAATCTCATACACATAACGCACTCCGGGGGTTCCGTCAAAGTCGTTGTACGAAGTGGAGGATGGAGAACTAAGCACCGCAATTTGCTGTCCGTTGCGTTTAACTTCAAACCCACCGGTGGCAACAGAAGAAATATTGGTCCATGATAATGTGGTTTTATTAAGGTATGTGCCTTTCGATGCCTGAAAGTTTATGTTTTGTAAACTTCCGATGGTTGTTGCCGGGGGAGAGTAAACTAATATTTGATTGGTTGAATATTTACGCCAAAAGGCAATTACTTTATATGTGTGGCTGCATACCGGATTGTTATCTATGTATGTATTTGTGCCACTAACCGAATACTGTGTTGTAAGGTACACGTTATCGCGGTAAATATCATACGCTACCGAACCATCTAACATGGGTACGGGGTTCACACCCCCGGGAAAACCAAAAGGATTGTCCCATGTTACAGTTACTTTTTCAAAATTATTGGTAGTAGCGGTTAAGTTTAATACCGGACCAATGGAATCAGGTTGATTGCAGGGTTTAAACGAATAATCTACTGCTCCTGTACTAATCCACAACGTATTCTTCCCACACCCGTAACTGGCAATTGCTTTTCCTCCTTCATTAAAGCGCCAGTAGTCGCGAAGTTGGTAATAGTTGGGGTGAGCAGATGTAATGGTGGTATTCATCATACTCTGTATAGTTGCCTGACTAAGTTGTGCGCTGAAAATGCTTACTTCATCTGTAGTTCCTACAAATACACCTTCCTGCGGAGAATCGGAGCCACCTACCTTCAACGAAGCAGTATTAGCATTTAGCGTTCCTCCAAGCGTGCCGGCAGAAGTTCCAATCAAATTTCCATTAGCATATAATCTTACATTATCATTTTGCGCCCAGGTCATGCTTAAATATGTCCATACATTTTGCGTTAACGCAGAAGCTACGGCAACATTTACAAACTGAGTTGCCGAACCATTACTTACCTCTGCTCTAAGTTGTTCTATTCCTGAGTTATAATGGTAAATGCGAAAAGCAATATTAGAAGCGGCTGAACCATCGTATTTGCCAACTATTGTTTTTACACCGCTGCCTGCCGATAAGGACCCCGGCATTACCCAAGCGTTAACTGTAAGGGCTGTAAGATTATCGGTAGTAGTGGGGTCACCGGCTGTACCCACACCATATATTCCGTAAGTTCCACAGTTAGGTGTAAAATTGTTTATTGGTGATGCGTTATAAGACCATGCAACCCCGCCCGTCATAAACCCATTAACGTTGAAACTGCTGTAATTCATTGGCGAATTTGGCGCTTCATCCATTCGGAAATTCGCAATGCAATTGGAGTAATTCGGATGCCCTGCACTTACACTTTTGTTGTAAAACCCTGCTATTACGGTAGGAGCAACAACAGTATTAAACATACGCACTTCATCAATCAAACCGTTATAGTGGTCGCTAATAGCACTTGGTGGCGAAGTATTACAGGTAGATGTAACCGAAGCTCTTGCGCCAACCGACAAGTCGCTAAGAGTAGTGAAACTGTACACATTCAATGTTGGAGCAGTTATCCAAGTTGCCGTTGCCGGTTGACCATTGATATAAAATGCTACGGCATAATTACTGAAGTTGTATGTAAGGGCTATATGAGTCCATTGATTTAACGGTACGGCTGCATCGGTTCGATAGCAGGGACTGTATGAAGAATTCTGACTGTAAACAAACTCAACATTACCTGCGGCATTTAATCTTAAACTGTAATGACCCTCAGGTTCACAACTTCCTCCGCCCCGGCTCAAAATGTACTTGTTGCCGGAACCGAATGAAGCCGGATTAATCCATGCTTCCAATGTAATTTGCATTGAATTCAGCGAATTGAAATTACTTATGCGAAAACGAGCCGATGTACCGTTAAACGACATGCAACTGTTTTGCACATAACAGTTTTGAGCATTTACCGAAAAGGTATTAAAGGCAAAAAACGCAGAAGCAAGAAGAAGGGTGTAGTAGAGCTTTTTCATTAGTCAGGTTTTAGTTAGAAAAAGTAATCGTGTCCGATTGTAGTACAAATGTGCGGTAAACATACAATAACGCAACCCTACAAATACACTACAAGCCAAATAGTAATATTGCCGTAAACTACATTTGCATTATGAGTAACCGGCTTTTTTCAGACAAAAAACTGAACTCGATTTATGAGTCGGTTTGGACCGAACCGGAGCAGGCGTTGGCTATGCTGCAAAAATTGCCTGCCGAATACAAGGCTAAAACGCTTACACCTAAATCAGCCAACGCGCAGTTGCTTCAATTTATGCTGCAAACCATGTTGCAGCAGTTTGAAAAATTTGATTTTGAGGCAAAGAAATTAGTTGCCTGTTTCAAAGCAAATGAAAAGGAAACGAAAATTGCTATGCTTGAAGCATGGCGAATGTATGCGTATATCGTTATCGGAAATCTGCATCAGGCAAATATTATTCGCCAGGAATTCGAGAAAAAATTTTCTTTAGATAACTGTGCCGAAGCATTTGTGCACTATTATGTATTTAGTTGTTTTTATGCCGATAAGAACGGCTACTTTGAAGATTACATCCGTTTAGCGCACGAAACGGAGAAGTTGCTGCCAACAACAGCATTGAACGAAAGCGAATCTCAGTCACTGTTTGTTATTGCACAACTGTTTAAATCGCGGGCTTACAGCAACTACCACCGGTTTAACGAAGCGCAAGAGATTTTAAACAATGCAAAAAAAATAATTCATACACACCGGCTTTCTGTTTTTACTGAAGCTCAATTTTTAATCAACCAAACCTTTTATTACGACATAAGCCGCAATCGCGAAAGCGCTATCGCCACTATGATGCAAGCTGCCGATGTATTAGAAAAAAGCGGACAATATCCGGTTTCCTGCTACACAGCATTTGCCAATCTTTTGCATTTGTACAATCTTAAAAACTCAGCAATAGCCGACAAAAAGGAAAAAGAATTTATAGCGAATGTTCAGCAGCAAAAAAAATATTTAGCGAAGGCAGAGAAGTTGGTTAACGCCAATTTCACTACAGCTTCTTCCGGTTATTTTTTCTATGCAAAAGCATGGTTTCTGATTCAGGAAAATAAACCGGAACAGGCATTGCGGGCAGTGGCTAACAGTGTCCGTATTTTTTACCGTTTGAACCAGTATCGTTTTTTAGCACAGGCATATACGGCAGCTTACCACATCTACAAACAGCAAGCAGTAGCTGAGCAAAGCTATCGCTGTGCCTTTAAAGCAGCGCGGACATCTGAGCGAATGCGTACCATGACCGATATGTACTACAAACAAATTCTTAAACACCGCATTGAATCGCTCGAACTGCAGTTTCAACTCAAAGAAAAAGAACTGAACGAAAAAATTCTTCAGCAAAAAATTGAAGCCATGAATAAAGAAATACAACTAACCGCTCTTAACCTGCACGAAAAGATAACTGTGCTGGACGAACTGAAAACCTACGTACACTCGCTTAAAAAGAAAGAACTGGAAACCCGCCAGTTGATTAATACCATTGCCAAAAAAATTGATTCGGTAAAAATTACCGAACAGGACAAAGCGGTATTGCAACAAAAGATGGACGAAGGCAAACAACAATTAACCAAAGTATTGGCAGCGAAGTTCCCGTCACTCAGCAACATGGAAATTCGTATGTGTACATTGTTTCAAACCGGAATGACAAACAAAGAATTGGCAAAGTTGTACGGGCAAACCGAGAAAGCTTACGAGCAACACCGCTATCGTATTAAAAAGAAAATCGGCTTAGGGGCGAAAGAAAATTTGGTGAAGTATTTGCTAAGTGTTTCGGGCAACGTTTAAAACCCGATAGCCGAAACTATGTTATTCGAGTAAGGCAAAATTTTGTCTCTGCCTTTTAAAAATCCGAGTTCGGCAATAAATGAAAAGCCTGCCACATAACCGCCTTCGGCTTTTATAAGTTCTGCGGCTGCCATAGCCGTGCCGCCTGTAGCTAAAATATCATCGTGCACCATTATGTGCCATTCGGGTTTTACTACATCGGTATGTATTTCGAGCGTGGCAGAACCATACTCTAAATCGTACGTAAACGATTTTGTTTTTGCAGGAAGTTTACCGGCTTTACGAACAGGAAACAAAGGCACACCCAATTTATTGGCAATAAGAATTCCGATAAAAAAACCACGGCTTTCAATAGCGCAAATGGCATCTATTCTGCCGTTTTGTTTGCGGAAGCGCTCTATCAACTCTGTAGCGATTTCATCGCAAAGGGCTGCATCTAAAAAGACAGGCGTAATATCTTTAAACTGAATACCCGGTTTCGGAAAATCGGGAACGTTGCGAATTACGTTCTCTAACTTATCGGTTAATGGCATTGTGTTAGCGGGGTTCGTCATCGTTTTCATCGAATGAATCGGGTTCGGGGCGGGGCGGGGTGCGCCACACCTTTACAAAAAAGTAAGCATTGATAGATGCCACCAGCAACATGGTGGATACCATTATGATGAGTGCGGTTGTGTTCATGCTACACCTCCTGTTTTTAATCTGCGTTTGTGAGCAATGTAAACCAATATACCTATACCTGTAAATACACTCAGCAGCAAAATACGCGCACCGCTTATGTAAAGCAGTTTGTCTTTTAATGCCTCAATGGTGGCGGGGTCGGTGGCGGTTGCAATTTGCTCGCGCAAACCTGCGCTGGTTATTTGTTTAACTATAGAGCCGTTGTCGAGCGTCCAGCCGTTGCCCGAAAAAAGTTGACTGAATGCTTCCTGCCAGTTGTTGCCTATCGGGGTAAGCAACGAACCGAGAAACACAAACAACAACAGCACCGGAGTAATGTATTTAATAACAAACTTGTAGAAAACGGGCACCTGAATATCGCCACCCATATTTATTTCTTTCCAACCTTTATCCATCCCAAAAATCCAGGAGAAAAGGATGGTTTCTACCAGTGCAAAAACCACCAGCGATACCGTTCCCGCCCAGTAGTCGTATTCATCAAAAACTCCCTGACTGAAAAAGATAACCGTAGGCAAACCGAGAATAAGCACGATAGTTCCAAAAGAGATGGCGCCCTTTTCGCGGCTCCAGCCAAACTCATCTTGCATAAAGCCCATCCAGGGAGTACCCATTGCCAGCGAGGAAGTAATACCGGCAAAAAACAGCAAGCCAAACCACATTACCCCTGCAATGGTTGACAGAAAGGGTCCCCACTTTTCGAACAGGTAAGGCATGGTTTGAAACGCCATACCAAAGCCTGCGTTTTCTTTAACCCAGTCCAAGCCCAAATAACCCGCTGCGATGGGAATAACTATAGAACTGCCCAACACTACTTCCACAAACTCGTTCATAAATCCGGCAGAGGCAGCGTTGAGAGCAATGTCATCTTTCGTTTTTAAGTACGATGCATAACACTGAATAGAACCCATACCCACCGAAAGCGTAAAGAAAATTTGTCCGGCTGCGGCTAACCATACTTTTGGGTTGGATAACGAATCGAATTGCGGAGTCCATAAAAAGTTCAATCCGTCAATAGCGCTGGCGGTGGGGTGTTCTGCCGAAGCACCCGAATTGCCGAGTGTAAGTCCGCGAAAAGCAAGGATAAATCCAAACAGTATCAGCAACGGCATACCTATTTTTGCCGCTCTTTCCACCCCATGCAATCCTCTCGAAAGAATGAAGGTGTTCAACGCAAGGCATATCACAAAAAAGATAATCGCTTCAAAGGGTATTCCGGTGGTAGATTGAAACACATCAACATAGTTGCCGAAGAAAGCAGCTACCTGCGATTGGCTCAAACCATCGAACGTTCCGGTAGCGGAATGGTACACATACGCCATGGTCCAGCTTTCGATGTAGCAGTAGTACGCTGCCACCGCAAGGTTGGTAAAAATGCCGAACACTCCGATGTATTTCCAGAATGGTCGTTTGTCTAAAGCATCAAGAATAAAAGGGGTAGAGTGATGCCCGCGGTTGCCGCCAAAGCGCCCCATGCTCCATTCAATCCACAACAGCGGAATACCCATTAAAAGAAAACAAACCAAATAGGGAATAATGAAAGCGCCACCTCCGTTTTGAATTGCCTGCACGGGAAAGCGAAGAAAGTTGCCAAGACCTACCGCGTTGCCTGCCATAGCCAGTATTAACCCCACGCGTGTGCCCCAGCTTTCGTTGTTCGACATAGTTATGTTTTGGTGCGGGTAAATGTATTGAAATATTTTTGGGAGCGAAGAGCCGCATATCGCTCAAAAAAAGAACGCTGCCCCTGCGGACAGCGTTCTACGTAACCATTCGGTGAGATAAGTTTACCTCTTGTTGGTTTTTCCGCTCCAAACTTTTGTACCGGAAACAATACGGAAAACATACATGCCTTCGGGAAGTGCCGTAGCAATGCTGTTCAGCGAAGCATCGTTCAGTTTTTCTTTTACTGCTACTTGCCCTGATACATTTACAATTTCGAGCGTGGCATTGGTTACCAATGAGTGGGTCATATCCACCACAAAGTTGTTTCCACTCCAGTAGGCTTTTATGTTGCCATTGGCTACATCGCCAACGGAAACCGCATCTTCAACAATTATCACTACTTCCTGCGAAATAATTTCATCGCTTACCGTGTTGGTCAATTTGCAGCGTACATACCATGTTCCCACCGTGGCAAACTGCGGTGTGTAGGTATCGTTGGTTTGCGAAGGATTGAAATTGTTGAAACCAAAGCCCGATACATCGCTATACTGCCACAAGTACGTGCAAGGGTGTGTACCGGTAACCGTAATTGGTGAGCCTGCCTGATTCTTTACAATGGTTTGAGTGTTGCTTGGCGCAATGGATAAACTGAATGGCACCACAGTAAGATTGCTGCCATTATCGCTGCCCGTTACTGCCGGGTCGGTGCTTACTACGCGAATTCGATAGCCGCTTCCATCGGGAGTGTTGTTTGGAATTACAGCAGCAATTGCTCCTACAGTTGCTCCGCTCAGTGTTCCAATTTCAACAGGCGAAGCAAAACTTCCGGTGGCATCGGACAGTTGCGCCTTAAACACATTGCCGGCATTGAACACCACATCTGAAGTAAAGTTTACACTTACCTGCACATTGGCGCTGGGCGAAACCAAATACGGTGAGCCGCTTACAGCCGAGGTAGTAATAGAAGTTCCGTTTTGCACATCTATCTGCACTTCGTTGCTCGTTACTTCATCATTGTATTGGTTGGTAGAAACACAAACTACAAAGTAAGTGCCGGGCAATGCAAAGTTAGGTGTGTAAGCAGCACCCGTTTCAGCCGGATTAAAACTTACATAGCCGCTGCCGCTGGTGCCGGAGTATTTCCATTCGTGTGTAGCGTTTTGCGAAGCGGTAACCGAAATGGCGCTTCCGCTGGTATTGTACATAATAGTTTGGGTAGCAGTTGGCGATACCGAGTTGTTGAACTGGTCAACCGTTAAGTCGCTTCCATTATCGGTTCCAAACACCGAAGGATTAGAAGCTACCACGCGGATGCGGTAACCCGTGCCTGCCGGTGTGTTTGCCGGAATAGTAGCGCTTACTGTTCCCGAAGAAGTGGCATTTAAAGTTCCGATATTTGTTGCCGAAGCAAACGAGCCATTAGCATCCGAAAGTTGTGCGGTAAACACATTTCCACCGTTAAAACTTCCGCTGGTGGTAAACGGAACATTCACGGTAGCATCGGGAGCATTGGCGCTGAACTCAAATGGTGAGCCGCTTATAGTTCCCGTAGCCAGCGTTACGCTGTTTACCGAAATCTGCACTTCGTTGCTTGTTACCTGCACGCCATTGATAATGCTTTTGCAAACCACATAGTACACTCCCGATGCAGCAAAGTTAGGCGTGTAGGTGGTTCCCATTTGCATAGGATTAAACGCTGAATAAGGACCACCCTGCGTGGTAGAAAACTCCCACTCGCGCGAAGAGCCTGCCGGAGTTTCGGTAACGGTAAGCACGATGCCCGGGGTGCTCACCAAAATACTTTGAGGGGCGGTAGGGGCAATACTGTTGCTCACTACATTCACCTGCACTTCGTTGCTGGTTACGTTCACCGAGCCGGGATAAGTGGAAACACACACTACATAATAGGTACCTGCGGTAGCAAAATTAGGTGTGTAGGTGTTACCCGTTTGTATAGGATTAAAACTTACATACCCGCTGCCGCTTACGGTAGAATACTTCCATTCTTTTGAAACTACACCCGCAGTTTCGGTAACTGTAAGTGTACTTCCGTTGGCATTGGCAGCAATCGTTTGCGCTGCCGAAGGTGCAATGGAATTGGAAACATTGATGATGGTTAAGTTGTTGCCGTTATCCGCAGCGGTTAAAGCAGGATTGCTTGACACCACGCGAATGCGATAAGCCGTTCCTGCCGCAGTTCCTGCCGGAATAGTTGCAGTAATGCTTCCCGAAGCAGTGGCGCTTACCGAGCCGATGGTTACTGGCGAAGCAAACGAGCCTGAAGCATCGGAAAGTTGGGCGGTAACAGTGTTGTTACCATTAAAATTACCGGTTAAAGTAAAAGGAACACTTACGGTTGCTCCGCTGGCAGCCGATACATAGTAAGTAGTAGGCGCAATAGTTCCGGTGGCAATAGTGGGGTTGTAAATCACCTCAAAGTCATCTACATAAATAGTTGTATTGGAAGTAGCATTACTGTTAGCTGAAGATGTAAGCGTAATAAGAATATACTGCGGGGTTCTGTTATCTACATAAACAAAGGGTATGGCAATACGTGTCCAGGTAGTAACCGAAGCGCTTGGTCCCTGCCACTCGGCACGGGCAATAATATTTACGGTGCTATCGGGGTGGTTGTTGTTTACCGGTACTTCGGGAAGGTAAGCGTACCCTACATGCAACAAAGCGCTAATGCTCGGGTAATCGGAACCTTGTTTGGTGTAACGATACCAAACAACCAACGAATCCGGTCTGCCGGTAAAGGGCATGCTAAAGTTAGGGTCACCGGGAATGGTACGAATGTAACCTTCGCTGGCGCTGAGTGTGGGAACCATTACTCTACCGGTAGTAAGCGAGCCGGGCGCTGCCTGCCCAAGTGCCGAGCCGGTAACTATACGCGCACAGTAAGTTCCGCTATGCGGGTTGTTGCTTTCTCTAAAACACGATTGCGGTGCAAAGGTTAAGGCGGTTGAATTACCAGCACCGGTTTTAATGGAGTTCCATTGGGTGGGTTCTTCGGTATTTTGCCCCACATTTTGCCATGCTTCCATATTACCATTGGTAATAGTAGTTTGGGCAAACGTGGACATAACCGTAAAAAATGCAATAAGGCTTAGTAGGGTTTTCCTCATGATGTAATTTTTTTGTGGGCGAAAAATACGCTGTCTTTTGAGAACACCAAATCCGAGTTATCCATAACTCCTTTTACATTTAACCGCGCCTTAACACCGCACTGCTATTTTTAACTGCTTCCAACCATGCACCGTCCGCTTCTTGTTCAAGTAAAAATCATTCTGCTTTGGTTAATACTATTGCCAATTGTGGTTGGCACGTACCTTATTGTGTGGTTCGACCGCTGGGCAAAACTTACTTTTTCCTTCCCGCGCAATGTGGATGAACTTTCCCGTAAGCAAGATTGGTGCATTAGAGAGTTGAAGAAGAATAAAGTGCTGCCTGCCGATGCGGTTATCCATTCTTACAAAGTAACTCCGCTTAATCAAACCATCATTTTTCGTTCCAATGCAGGTATTGTTGAAATAGAATACAGTTCGGGCGGAACGCAGCAACAACTTAAATGCTTTGCAAAATTCGCTCCGCTTATGGGCAGTGTGTGGAACAAAACCATTTTCAATATTCAACTCAACCATATTAAGGAAGCCGACTTTAACCGGTGGTTTGTAAAAGATGATGCTGCTATTCCGGCACCAAAAGTTTATTGCTCGCAGGTATCGCCCTACACCGGGCACTTGTGTTTGCTAACCGAATACATGGATGGTTGCAAAGAATACATGGAAACGGTTTACGAAACGCTGCCGCAGGAACACCTCGAAGCAGCCTTGGAAGGAATGGCTGCTTTGCACGCACGCTGTTGGGGCGAAAAAAGTGAGCGAATGAAAAAGGTGTTGCCCATTGAACACAACACGGTGTTGCTGATGGATTCGATAGTGCAATACTCATGGAGCGTACCTGCACGTAAAGTGTTGGACAAAAGCTGGAGCCTGATGAACGAATGCGAAACGGTAATACATGGCGATTCGCGAATTGGCAATATGATGTTTCCGTCTGAAACCGGCAAAGGGCGCTTTGTACTTATTGACTGGCAGGCAGTGCGAAAAGGTAAAGCAGTGTACGATGTGGCTTACTTTTTAATGCTTAGCCTGCACAGCGGGCATTTGCGTGCTGTGGAAGAGCAAAGCCTCAACCACTACTATTCGTATTTAACGGCTAAAGGAGTTACGGAGTACAGCCGTTTACAGTTGGAAGAGGACTATCGGCACGCCTGCTTATGTGTGTTGGTGTTGTTATCACTTCCGTTGTTGAGTGGCGAAGTAAGTGTAGAAGGCGATGCTGCTAAAATTTTTGTATGGGGAATGGAAGTTTGGCGCAAACGCATGGAAGATAAATTTTCCACTTTTGATTATGTATGGATGGCACAGCAATACAACCTTACCGAACAAGAAGCAAAAGACGCTGTAGCCGAAATGTTGCAGGTAATTAAAAAACGCTTGGATGGAATTTACAGCGGCAACTTAGAGGCTGTAGGCAACGAAGTAAAAACCATTACACGCAAAGCGTAAGAAGCAAAATAGGGTGTTCCCGAAAATAATTTGTGCGAATTCTTCGGATTCATGCCGGGTTGCATCAAGAAGTGAGGATAAGTTTATAGAATTTCTTGTTTGCCTCACCCCCAGCCCCTCTCCAGGTTACCGCTGCTTCACCATCTTCTTACTCTCCATCACTTTGCCTTCTACCACCAGCGAATAACTATATTGTCCGCTGCTCAGGTTTTGGGCAAATACCGTTACGGCTCCGTAGCCGCCTTTTATACCGAATACCTGAATGTGGCAGCCGTTGAAAAGTAGTAAATCAGGTTAGGGCTGTTGGGCTGTGGCACGGCAAGGTTGGTTGGAGAAATTCCAATCCACCCCGAATCGCCCACCACACCAGAGTTCATCAGCGGACTGTAAGTGTGATTATACATGCTTAAGTACCCTCCGTATAGCTGTAAATTACCACTCGGGTCGCAAATAGATGTAGCCCCATCTGCCACCTTCGGACCTCCTACGGTAACTACAGGCGCGCCATTGGTAAAGTCAAGCCCCGGGGCATCAATAGTAGGTGAAACATTAGTCCACTGCCAACCGAATTTCCAGATATTGGTTCGGCTTACATCTAAGCCGGGGTTGCGTGTTTGTGCGCTACAAAAAATGCAGCACAACGTAACAAGGGAAAAAAGCAAAGCATAAATCTTGTTCATGGCTATTCGGTTTTAGAAGTTACAAAATCATTTTCTGCCACACATCGCAGTTTTTGTTTTAGTTCGTCCACCTCAGTTCGCAAGCGTGTAAGCAGTACAAGCAAGTCGAGGGTTTCGGTTTTATCTTCAATTAAAATTTGCTTGGCAGCAATAGTGCCGTTCACTTGCAAAGTATAGGCGGGGGCTGTGGTGCCTATACCTACGTTGCCGTTGGCAAGTATGGTAGCTTTTTGAGTATTACCGGTAAAGAAGTTCAAATTGCCACTTTGCACAGTGCCAAGTGCTACATTATTACTGTTGTACGGATTGTTGATGTTGAACACCTGCGTGCCACCGTGTAACATCCGCCAATAAGTATCATCTCCACTTTGAGAGTTGGGCGCATCAGTTCTAAACACCTCACCTGCATTTACAATGCTGTTGTTTTGCGGCAGCAGAATATTGTTGCCATCTATATGCAGCAGCGAGTTGGTGTAATTGCTGCCGAAGTATCCGATGCCGATGGAGCGGATGTAGTCACTTGAACTTGGTGTTGTATTATCCGGTTGAGCAAAAAAATTGTTGGTAGTGCCATTAGTAATCCATTGAGCAATCAATGGCTTTTGCATAAACAACAGTATTACTGTTGCAAATGCCGTTAAGATTTTTGTTTTCATTGCTTAGAATTTTAATGTTGAATAAATATTTTAAATGCCTTTCTATATTTTGAAGTTTGTAAACTGAGCAGGTATAACCCTCGCGGTATATGCGATATATCCAATGTTATTTTTTTGTTGGCATAAAACATTTGCTTCTCTAACCACAAGCGTCCGGTGGCATCATATACGGTGATGGATGAATTGTTGAAAAAATCATTAGAAGAAGAAATTGTTAATTGGTTATCTGCCGGGTTGGGGTAAACGCTGGCATTGAATTGTTCACTGTTTGTTTCATTAAAAACAAAGTTATAGAGGCAAGGTGCACTTGAAACATTTGTCAGAAAATTAGAAACAAAATTTGGCAACCCCTGCGTTGCCCTCCCGGTACCGAGAGGTTGTGCCCCATGTTGAACATTACATGCTATACCAAGCGCATTGGGGTTTTTAATAACGGAGAGAAAAGGTGGATTGAGTATGTTACCAGATGAATCTACCTCGTTCGATAAATACAATTTACCGTCTAACCCGATTTGTCCATCTTGTGCAATAGTTTTCGTTGATGCAAAAACATTTATTCGTGATGCTTGAATTATCGAATCTACTCCCGAACTTAAATCAAATTGATAAAACCGTGCCGGACCTGTTCTACCACATGCAACATATAGTTTAGAATTATCAGGTGAAAAAAACATGCCTCCACCACTTGTATCAAATGGTATATAAAATGCGTTGGAAAAGATTCCATTTTGGGGATTGAAATCCATTAACTCTGCCTGACTTGGAATTTTAGTAATGGGGTAGTTCCAAGAAAGAATGACTCCTGCCTTTTTACCATTAGGTGATAATACAATGCTAAGCCCCATATTCAATATATATGCTTGTTGCATAATGGCATAATCCTGCCCTGCAGCCGAAATCACCGGCACACTATCCACTCCTTCGCTGCTTACTCTAAATGCTAAAAATTTATCGCTGCTTCGCTCATGAGTTACCACCCAGTAATCGCAACCATTGGCGTGGCGCGTGGCAGCTAATTGCTCAGTAACAGGCGCATAAAGTAAATTATCATGCGAAGTAACCGCGCCTAAGCCGTTGTCTAACCGTAAATCAATTTCATGCCACCGCAATCCACGTTGAAACTGGTTTTCCCAACCATCCACTGTAAACAGGTAATAGGTGCTGTCGTCTCCCGGTTTAGGGATAAATACTGCCCCATCACGCGGAGTGGAAACTCCAGCAGGACCTATGCCGCAGCCGTTCAGCATGGGTTGGTGGTTTCTGTTCCACACGCACCATTGGTTGGTAGTGCCTGATCCATAGCCGAAGTAAGCAACAAGGTTTCCGTTTAAATCAGCAATGGCTGCGGTTCTTTCCAGCGTTCCTATTTGCCCCAAAGTATCAGGCACCGGTGAGCCGCTACTAAAATCAAGCCCGGCCCTCGCTCCAAAATACCAGTGAGTGGTTCTTTTTTGGTCAGGGTTTTGTCCAAAACAAAACCATATCACAAAAACCAAAACCGAAGAGAGTAAAAAGCGATTCATAGCGTACTATTTTTTTCCGTGGTTGGTGTTGTCGCCAACCATATCAATTTTTGTCCCGGCAGGTTCTCCGCTTGCGGAAACCTGCCCGCGTTATAGCAACTATTCAACTTCCTCATCATCTCAATAGTATTTAGGTGTAAAAAATCTTTTGTTCAGCACAAGGCTCTGCGCCCTGCCAGCAACACAACAACCCATAAAACAAAAACCGGTTTAACCTGCATGTGGGCAGTTTTTAAACGCTTAACAAATTGGTGTCCTATCGTAAAGTTTAAACTTTTTCAGGTAAGAAACAAAACTTGAAGAAGGCGGATAAGTGACCCCACTTAAAACCACAGCGATACATAGCACACATACCCTTATGTTTTCTACCTGCCTTGCCGGCAGGCAGGTGTGCCCATGTGTTTTTTTGCCCAACAGCGTTCATTGCGAACCTGCCTGCGGCAAAGACAGGCGGAACGGAGTGCAGCGTGGCAATCTCCCACTCACCATCCTGCCCGCGCTAATCATAAAAATCCTCGTCATCTGTCTGCCATGGCAGTCGTTGCTCATCACTCATTACTCATCACTCATCACTCATCACTCATCACTCATCACTCATCACTCATCACTCATCACTCATTTCTCGCTGCCTACTGCCGCTGCCCACTTTCCTCCCTTGTCTTGTCCTGAAATAGGTTTAAGTCCCCGCAGCTTCCCCGCTCCCCTCATGCCCCACTTCGTGAGAACCTGTCGGGACGGAGCCTCTACCATACCCCTATGCACCTCTGCAACAACACCTTTGCACCATACCCTTCTCGCATTTTCGCCCTTCACACCCGCATCCGGGCAACTCGTACCCCTATTCATCCTTGCCTTTTTAACATTCATCTCACTTTGAACCTCATTCATGTTCACTGAAACGCTATTCATCCCACTTTTTTTAACATTCATCTCACTTGGAGCACCATTCATCTGCACTTGAACCCTATTCACCCTTACCTTTTTAACATTCCTCGTACGTTAAAAGCCATTCATCTGCACTTTCTTCCAATTCATCTTCACCGGAAACATATTCATCTCACTCAAAAATAGAACTCCCATCACTCCAAACCTTCCACCCTTCATTGGTCTCACTTCACTCTTTACTTTTCTCGCTTCCCATCTCCCATGTCCCATGTCCCATCTCCCATCTCCCATCTCCCATCTCCCATCTCCCATCTCCCATGTCCCATCTCCCATCTCCCATCTCCCATGTCCCCCTATTTAAGTCCCCCTTCGGAAGATTTAGGGGGCTTTTTGCAAAAAAAATCTAACACACATACTATGCATCCAAGCCCCCGCGTTACTGTTTTTAAATACCATTTTTTAATCACCAAAATCAATCATTATGGCAACCGAAAGAATCATCCCCAAGTACCGCTGCAAGCAAACCGAACTGTATGCAGTAGTTACGGCTTACATCGTAAGCCTTACCGAAAACCTGCCGGCTTTTACCGCCCATAACACCATGTATAACCCTGTAAACCTTGCCGCCTTTCAGGCTCAGCTCGATGCCGCCAAGGCCCTCCCCAACTTCCAGCAGCGCAACGAGCCTTCCGAAACCCTCCGCGTGCTTATTAAAGAGCAGGCCGAAAAATCCATCAACAAATGGCGGGCGCTTCGCACTTACATCGAGCGCTCTTTTCCGCCTGCACTTATTAAACCCAAACTCGAAGCAGCCGGATGGAGCTACCTGGCACAGGCGAACGCCTTTAACTGGGAAGAAATTGTAGAACTGCTCGACAGCGGCTACGAATTTATTACCGCCAACGAACCTGCCCTAACGGCTAACGGTATGCCGCCCGCCTTTCCTGCCGAGTACCAAGCCGAACAAGCCGCCTACATGGCGTTCTTCAACCAACTTTCCGATACCACCCTCGACCAGCGCCAGCAAACCGATGAAAAAATAAACGCCAACAACGCCCTGTATGACGAACTCATCCGAATAGGAAAAGATGCCAACGTTATTTTTCGCAATAACCCCGCCCTGCTCGAGCGGTTTACCTTCACCAAAGTATTAGCCTTGGTCAGCTCACCGGGTCCTGCCACTTTAAAAGGCAACGTTACCGATGTTGCCGAAAACCCCATTCCGGACGTTTCGGTGTACCTCCAAGAACTCGACCTCGAAGTGTTTACCGATGCTACCGGCACTTACCTAACCGGCAACATCTCTTCGGGCACTTACACTGTTACCTTCAGCAAAGAAGGTTTTGTTACCCAACAAGTGCAAATCACCATTAACCCGGGCGTTGATAAAATTTACGATGTTACACTGGTAACTGTTTAAAATACGGTTCCTTTCATTACAACGCCCTCGCAAACAAGCGGGGGCGTTTTTGTTTTGTATCCTTTCATACAACGGGTAAAAGCGCAGTTGTTATTTTTATCGCGAATGAATTTTCTGCTCAACCGTCCTTTTCCCAAATCGGTTTTTACGGTTTTCATTTTGCTGTGCCATGTAGTGGTGGTATTAGCTCAGGATAGCACCAAAAACTTTTCTGTTCTCAGAAATCAATACCCCGAGCACATCAACAAAAAACGATTAACAGCTGTTACCGTTGGCGGATTGGCAACGTACTCCGCAATAATGACGGGCGTTGGTTTTGCCTGGTACGGACAAGATAAACTCGGAAAGTTCCGTTGGTTTGCCGATGAAAAAGAGTGGCTGCAAATTGATAAGACCGGGCACTTTTTTGCGCCATACTTTATTACCAACTGGAGTTACTACATGCTGCGCTGGAGCGGTATGAAAAACACCCCTGCCGCATTAACCGCAGGCGCTTTCGGTTTTTTGAGTTTAAGCATTATTGAAATTCCCGATGGCATGGTGCCTAAGTATGGTGCTTCGTGGAGCGATATTGTTTTCAACTTTGCGGGTGCGGCTTTGTCAACCGCGCAATTTCTTGCCTGGCAAGAGCAACGCATTACCACCAAGTATTCATTTCACATTGTAAACTACCCGCCCGGTGAACTGCGCAACCGCGCTAACGAACTTTACGGAAAAAATTTTGGCGAGCGCATTCTGAAAGATTACAACGGAGTTACCATGTGGCTGTCGTTTAACCTGCATTCGTTTAACCACCGCATACAACCGGCATGGCTCAACGTGGCATTTGGTTATGCAGCCGGTAACTTATATGGCGGCTTCGAAAATAAGTGGACAGATAAGAACGGTGTTTTTCACGACCGAAGCGATTTAAAGCGCTACCGCAGATTTTTTATTTCGGTAGATGCCGACTACACCAGGTTTAAAGTAAAATCGAAAGCAGGGAAAATAATTCTCGGCATTTTGAACATTGTAAAACTGCCCATGCCCGCCATTGAATTCAACACACTGGGCGAAGTGGTTATACACCCCATGTATTTTTTGAACTTTAACGCGCCTTTGTATATAAACAAGAAACAGTAAGTTACTTGTAGCTAAATGCTTCTGCTAAAAACTTTCTTTATATCCACAGTAAAACCGGAAACTATTTTAGAGAAAACCTTGCCCTTTACCTCGGCACAAGAATGAAGTTTATACTTTTTATTTTCTAACACAAACACTTCTATCAATTTATTGCCGGGGTCAACTATCCAGTATTCCTTTACCCCAAACTTTTCATATAATGCATACTTTTTTACCCGATCAAACCGTACATACCCCGGAGATACTACTTCAATCAGGCAATCGGGAACACCATGTACAACATCCTTAATAATCTTACCATTGGCTTGAGAAACAAAAATTATATCAGGTTGCACAACATTATTGTTATCGAATACTACATCCATAGGTGCCGCTACTACGGCTCCAAGTTTTTTCTTTTTTACATAAGTATGCAGAAGAGAAAAAAGGTTTCCGGATGAAGACTGATGCTCAAAACTTGGTGACGGTGCCATAAAAAGTGATTGATCAATAATTTCGCAACGCAATTCGGCAGGCAGAAATGAGAAATCTGCATATGTCCATTTTGCTTTCTGCTTTATTTCTTTTTTCGTGTATATCATGTTACTAAGCTAAGTTATTTATACGCTACCAACAAATAATGCGAAAACACACTTTCCTTTTTCACCAACACCGTTTTTAAAATCTTCATTCCACGCTTTTCCAAAAACAATTCATACTCGCGCAGGTTGTATTGATGCGGATGCAACACATCGCCCGGCACAAGTTTGAAAAAATGTTTCAGCAAGGCGTAATTGTGAGCATCTATACTCAGCACCACCTTCCCGTTTTTGTTTACCGATTGCACCAATACATCAAACGCTCTTTCAATATCGCTTACATGGTTAATGGCGTTCAGGCAAAACACCACATCAAATTTATTTTGAGGAGTAAACTCTTCTATAGTGCTTACAACAAAATCAACATTCGGGTAATCACTCTTAGTAAAGAAAGGTGTTTCGCTTTCATACTTTTCTATCAAAGGGTCAACAGCGGTAATCTTGTTTTCAGGCAGGGCAATAAAAACTCCGGCAGGTCCGCAGCCAAGGTCGGCTGTCCGCATCGTATCATCTATCGCCAAACTTCCCGCAATGCGCTGCAATAAATCGTTCCAGTAATTTTTCTTCCAACTTAAATACTGCTCCTTGTTCTTATCGCGCAGATATACTTTCCACCAACGCAACTCAAACCATTGAGCAATTTTCCATTTTAGCTTACTCATTTGCCTTTGTATTTCTCCCCTCTCCTTTTTTAGGAGAGGGGTTGGGGGTGAGGTCATCTATCCACAATAATCTCAAGAATTTCAACAATCCTTAATTCCGAAAGCAATTTAGTTCGTCCATTAAATTAAACGTCTATTTTCGCACACAGCCTGCCTTTGGGCAGGTTAAGCTACATGCTGTTCTATCGTTCTTCAATTTAATGAGGGAAGGAAAGTCCGGACAACACAGAGCACCGCACCACCTAACGGGTGGGTGCCGCAGCAATGCGGCAACAGACAGTGCCGCAGAAAATAACCACCGGTTTCTTCTCCTCTCTTTCGGAGGGGCAGGGGAGGCGGAAAGGGTGAAAATGTGGGGTAAGAGCCTACGTGTTGCCGTGGTAACATGGCAGCAGGGTAAACCTTGCGGGTTGAAAGTCCACGTATATCCGTGCTTGAGCGCGGCTCGCGCAATTACGGAGGGGTTGGGCGTTACAGGTTTCGTGCAAACGAAATCGCAGAGAAATGATAGAAGTCCCGGTGTAAATCGGGAAACAGAATCCGGCTTACAGGCATGTAGTTTTTTATAAAAGGGAAATTGGCGAATGACATCAGGAGGCAGGTTATTCGCCATTACGACACACAAATTGCCCCGTATTTTTTAATAAGGTTGTTGATGATTGCACCGCTGTGGCAGTTCAACTTCAACAATCAATAACCGAATAGAATATGGCATCAGTTCTTATTGCCGATGACGAAAAAAGTATTCGCAAAACCCTCCGCGAAATTTTAGAGTACGAAGGCTACAAAGTAGATGAAGCCGAAGACGGAGCTAAGGCTTTTGCTATGCTTTCCGAAGGCGACTACGACTGCGCGCTGGTGGACATTAAAATGCCTAAGATGGACGGCATGGATGTGCTCACCAAACTGCAAGGCACCGATTGCGATACACCTATTATTATGATTTCGGGGCACGGCACCGTAGAGAATGCCGTAGAAGCCGTTAAAAAAGGGGCGTACGATTTTATTCAGAAACCGCCCGATTTAAACCGCCTCCTTATTACCGTTCGCAACGCCTTAGAGAAATCTAACCTGGTTACCGAAACCAAAGTGCTGAAAAGAAAGGTGGGCAAAACCCGCGAAATAATAGGTGAGTCGCCAGCCATTCAAAAAATTAAAGAAACTATTGAGCGTGTTGCACCTACCGAAGCGCGCGTACTGATAACAGGCGATAACGGCACCGGAAAAGAACTGGTAGCGCGCTGGATTCACGAAAAAAGCAACCGCAAAAACGGACCGCTTATTGAAGTAAACTGCGCTGCCATCCCCAGCGAACTGATAGAAAGCGAATTATTCGGGCACGAAAAAGGTGCTTTTACTTCGGCACTCAAGCAGCGCATCGGAAAATTTGAACAGGCAAACGGTGGCACACTTTTTCTCGATGAAATTGGCGACATGAGCCTATCGGCACAGGCAAAAGTGCTGCGTGCTTTGCAGGAAAGCCGCATAACCCGCGTAGGTGGCGACAAAGATATAATGGTAGATGTGCGCGTAATTGCTGCTACTAACAAAGACCTGCTCAAAGAAGCCGAAGAAAACCGTTTCCGATTAGACCTTTACCACCGCATCGGGGTAATCCTCATTCACGTTCCATCGCTGAATGACCGGGGAGACGATATTCCGCTGCTGGCAGAAAAATTTGTGAAAGAAATTTGCGAAGACTATGGCGTGCCTAAAAAGATTGTTACGCCCAAAGCGCTCGAAGAACTAAAAACTATGAACTGGGAAGGAAACATCCGCGAGTTACGCAACGTAATGGAGCGCTTGGTTATTCTCTCCGATTCAAAAATTACCGAGAGCGAAGTCCGCAACTTTGTAACCAACACGCAGGCAAAAGATACACCCACCGATTTATTCGAGCAGTTCGATAAGTTTCAGGATTTTAAAGAGCATATCGAAAAACTGTTCATTGAACACAAGCTGAAAAAATTCGGTTGGAATGTTTCCAAAACTGCCGAGGTGCTCGACATACAGCGCAGCCACTTGTACAACAAGATTGAGAAATACGATTTAAGAAGGCAGTAATTCCACAGCACATGCAAACAGCGCTTGTTCTCGGTGCGGGCGGATTTATTGGCAGTCATCTGGTAAAGCAATTAAAGCACGAAGGCTACCATGTAATTGGTGTTGACCTCAAGCACCCCGAGTTTTCTTCTACCGCAGCCGATGATTTTATTGTTGGCGATTTGCGCGAACAAAAATTCTGTAATGAATTGTTTGCGAAACTAAAGGTGGACGAGTTGTATCAGTTGGCATCGGACATGGGCGGTGCCGGTTACATTTTTACGGGCGATAACGATGCCCGGGTAATGCACAACAGCGCGCAAATAAATTTGAACGTTGCCGAAATGTGTGTGAAGCATAAAATAGGAAAAGTATTCTACTCTTCTTCGGCTTGCATTTACCCAACCTTCAATCAGGAAAATCCCGATAGCCCTTTGTGCGAAGAAAAATCGGCTTATCCTGCCTTGCCCGATAGCGAATACGGCTGGGAAAAACTTTTCAGCGAACGGCTGTATCTCACCTACGCGCGCATTCATGGGCTGCAAGTTCGAATAGCCCGTTACCACAACATTTTTGGACCCGAAGGCGCATGGAAAGGCGGCAAAGAAAAAGCGCCTGCTGCGCTGTGCCGCAAAGTGGCTGAAGCGAAAGATGGCGGACAAATTGAAGTATGGGGCGATGGCAGCCAAACACGCTCCTTTCTTTACATTGATGAATGTGTGGAAGGAACACGCAGACTAATGCAAAGCAACTTTGCGGGACCCGTTAACATCGGCTCCGAAGAAATGATTTCGATAAACAATTTGGCTGAAATGATTATTGCCATCTCCGGCAAAAATCTTTCCATAAAAAATATTGAAGGCCCCACAGGCGTACGCGGCAGAAACTCCGACAACCGTTTAATACGCGAAAAACTGAATTGGGAACCCAACTACCCGCTGCAAAAAGGGATTGAACAAACGTATCGTTGGATTAAGCAACAGTGGTCTGACCTTGGTCAGACACCATGAAGATTTACCTAGCCGGAAATAAACAGCCAAACAGTGGTCTGACCTTGGTCAGACCCGTTTATTTTGTTTTTGCTGTGGTTTTTCCTGCTTTTCTATTTTCACCCTGTGAGCGCATTAGTTACTTACGTTGATGTTATTCTGCCGTTGGCACTTCCGCAAGCATACACCTATGCCGTACCGGTTGATTTGGTTGATTTTATAAAGATTGGTCAACGCATAATCGTTCAGTTCGGTAAAAACAGATACTACAGCGCCATCATCAAAAAAATACATCATCAAAAACCGCCTGTTGAAGCAAAGCTGATTGAAGGACTTGCCGAAGAAGAAGCCATTGTTACCGAAACACAACTCCGCTTTTGGGAATGGATGAGCGCGTATTACATGTGCACCGAAGGCGAAGTACTGAATGTAGCTTTACCCGCAGGTTTAAAAATTTCGAGCGAAACCGTTATCCGCTTTAATGAATACTACAACGGAGATTATGAAGGACTGAGCCACGATGAGTTTTTAGTGGTGCAGGCACTACGGGCACAAAACGAATTGAAAGTGCCGCAGGTGCAGGACTTGCTCAAAAGGCGCAACGTATATCCAATTCTTAAAACACTTTTTAATCAGGGCATTGCTGTTTCAACCGAAGAACTGGTTGAACGTTTTAAACCGCGCACCGAAACCTATGTAAAGCTGAACGATAAGTATAGCGATGATGCCGCACTGGAAAAACTGTTCGATGAATTGAGCCGTGCAAACAAGCAGGTAGAGTTGCTGTTGGCATTCACACAGCTTCACCACAAAACAAAATTTATCCGCAAAAAAGATTTGCTCGAACTTTCCAAAAGCTCGGCAGCCGTGTTGAATGCTTTGGTAAAGCGCGGTGTGTTTATTGAGTTTAAAATGGAAGTGTCGCGTTTGGGAAATCTGCAAACCGAAGAAGTAACCGACACGCAACTCAGCAGCGAGCAGCAACAAGCGTTGGCCGAACTCAACACACAGCACACAACACACAACACTGTTTTATTGCACGGTGTAACCGGCAGCGGCAAAACCAATATCTACATCGAAAAAATAAAAGAAGTAATTGCCGAAGAGAAGCAAGTGTTGTACATGCTTCCCGAAATTGCACTTACGGCACAAATCATCAACCGTTTGCGTAAAGTGTTTGGCAATGCAGTGGGCATTTATCACTCAAAGTTTAATCAAAACGAGCGGGTGGAAATCTGGAACAAAACACTGCATGGCGAATACAAAATTATTGTAGGTGCACGCTCCGCTCTTTTTCTTCCGTTTGCCGATTTAGGTTTAGTAATAGTGGATGAAGAGCACGACAACTCACTCAAGCAAATGGCTCCGGCTCCGCGCTACCACGCTCGCGATGCGGGCATTATGCTGGCGGGAATGTTCAACGCAAAAGTTATACTCGGTACCGCCACACCTTCGGTTGAAACTTTCTACAACACCGAAAAGGGGAAATTTGGTTTAGTGCAACTGCATACACGTTACGGAAATCTCGAATTGCCCGAAGTAGTAACAGTGAACATTAAGGATGAAACGCGCTGGAAACGGATGCAGGGGAGTTTTTCATCGGTGCTGGTGGAGGAGATAAGCAATGCGCTGAAGAATAAAGAGCAGGTGATATTGTTTTTAAACAGGCGCGGTTTTGCCAACTACCAAACCTGCAAAACCTGCAACCATGTTTACAAATGCAAAAACTGCGATGTAAGCCTCACGTATCACAAGTACAAAAACCAGTTAGAGTGCCATTACTGCGGCTATTTTGAAAAGGTAACCACTAAATGCAAAAGCTGCGGGGCGGTTGATTTGGATATTGTAGGCATGGGCACCGAAAAAATTGAAGATGAAATTGCAGAGCTGTTCCCTTCGGCACGTATTAGCCGGCTCGATTACGATGCCACCAAAACCAAACACGGACACACAGAAGTAATTTCAAAATTCGAGAATCGCGAAACGGATATACTGGTAGGCACGCAAATGGTTACTAAGGGGCTTGACTTCGACCATGTAAGTTTAGTAGGCGTTATCAATGCCGACCAGTTGATTCATCACCCGGGCTTTCGCTCGCACGAAAGGGCGTTTCAACTGTTGCTGCAAGTAGCGGGGCGTGCCGGACGAAAAAACAAAAAAGGAAAAGTAGTGCTGCAAACTGCCGACCCGCTGCATCCGGTTATTCAGCAAGTGCTCAATAACAATTACCAAGCTATGTACGAGCGCGAGTTAATTCATCGCAGGCAATTTCACTATCCGCCTTTTGCGCGAATGATTGAAATAAAACTGCAACACAAAAAAGCACAAACCGTTGAGCAGGCTGCGCTTTACTTTACCAACGAAACACGCAAACTGAACAAAGCGCTGGTGCTGGGTCCCGCTATTCCGTTTGTTTCGAAAGTGAACAACTACTACATACGCGAGGTGCTGGTTAAAAGCAACCAGCAAACAAAAGATTTACGCGAAATGAAAAGTGCCATGCAACAGGTACTCGATAAAATGAAAACCATTGCCGATTTTAAAACGGTTGATGTAAGCGTGAATGTTGACCCGTAGTGTAATCTGACCGTTCAGCGCATTCAATTAGGTTTTTTGTTTAGGTTTGAAGCACAACACCATTACCCCTTTATGCAAAAACTGTTTACACCTGCTGCATTTGTTGCGGTTTTGTTCGGATGTTTTGCCGAACTGCAAGCACAAAACTTAGTACTCAATCCGGGTTTCGAAACCTTGTTCAGTTGCCCAACGGGTTTCAGCCAGTTTATGAAATGCCATTCGTGGAACCAGTTGAACAATGCAGGCAGTAATTGCCCCACGCCCGACTTGTTTGCCGCATGTGCGCCTGCCGGAGGTTTTACTTCGGTAAATGCACCAAGTTCGTACTTCGGTTACCAGCCAACGCATGGCGGCAGCAATTTTGCCGGAATAATTTTGGTGGAGCAAAATTTTCCTACTGCGGGTTGCGACAGTGCGCCCGTACTCGGCACTTACCGCGAATACATTCAGGGGCAACTGTCTTCTCCGCTGTTAGCCGGAGAAGAATACTGCGTAACCTTTTTTGTAAGCCTTGCCGACAGTGCCAAATGGGGAACCGATGGCATTGGCTTGTATTTTTCAAACACACCCGTTCAGCAAGATTGCAGCAACCCTACACTTACCGTTACACCGCAGTTGCAATATTCCGGAGCGCCAATTATGGATAAAGTAAACTGGACCAAACTGCAATGGAATTACACTGCCGCAGGTGGCGAGCAACATTTTGTTATCGGAAATTTTTTAGCCAACAACGTGTTTCAGTTGCAGGATAACCACTGCGCCACATTAAATGCCTATGCCTATTATTTTATTGATGATGTTTCGGTAAAACCCGGTGCCTGCGATTCGTGCCCCAACATCAATGTTTCGTTGCTGCCTAAGGTTGATGTACTCTGCCACGGTGCAAGCACCGGCATGGCAGGCACAAAAGTTACAGGCGGGGTACCGCCTTACACGTATGGTTGGAGTCCGGTTGGCACATACAACCATGCTGCCAACAATTTACCTGCGGGTACTTACACGGTGGTGGTTAGCGATTCCAACTTTTGCTATGGCAGCCATACCTTTACCATTACCCAGCCACCGGCATTAAATGCACCCGTATCGGTAGTGCCGCAATGCGGAAACACACCCGGCAGCGTTTCGGTAAATGCCAGCGGTGGTGTGGCTCCTTATACCTACAGTTGGAACCCATCGGGCGCTACCACATCTTCTTTAATAGGATTAGCACCGGGCAGTTATGCCGTTACCGTAACCGATGCCAACAACTGTACTATGGCGCAAAGCGCATCGGTAGTACAGGTTAATGCGCTTACCCTTTCATCGGTAACAACCCCTTCTGCCTGCGGAGCGGCTACAGGTAGTGCAACAGTTAATGTTTCAGGTGGTGCACCACCGTACACGTTCAACTGGTCGGGCGGGCAAACCACGCAAACGGTTAATAATCTTGCATCGGGCACTTACACGGTAACAGTAGGTTTTAATGCCGGTGCAGCACCTCCGTTTTGGACAGAAGATTTTACAACCGGTGGAACGGGATGGACACTTAACCTAAACGGACCCGGCACCAACGGACCCAACCCGAACGTATGGGTAATTAACAGCAGCACCGACTGCCCCTGCGGCACCGGCAACTACGCTCACATTACCTGCTCGGCAAGTGTGTTTTGCCCGGGCGGTGGAAATTGTTTTTATGTATCGGCACCGGTTACTCCCTTTGGCGATGCCACTACCGATAAGTTTATTACTTCGCCCAATATTTCTACCATTGGTAAATCGGGCATAACACTCGGCTTTAAATACGAAAGCGAAGGCGAAGCCGGCAACGATTACGGCTTGGTGCGGTTAAGTAACGATGGTGGTGCTACTTGGAACGATTTGCCCACGCAGTATTACGGCACTTTCAATTGTACCAACGCATCGGTTAGTATTCCCGCGCAGTACGAAAACATCAACAACTTTAAAATTGGTTTCCGTTGGGTAAACAATGCCAATGGCAGCGGAAGTTCACCGGGCTTTTCTATTGATGATATTACCTTACGTGCGGCTGCCGATGTAGCTTGCCCCAATGTGGCGGTGGTGCAGGTGGGCACAACAGGGAGTTTAACCGGAAACTTTTCGGTATTGCAACCCTCGTGCGGACAAAGTGATGGCACCATTACCTGCACCGGTTTTACAGGCGGCACTGCTCCTTATACCGTTCAGTGGTTTAACAACGGAAACAGCATTGGCACTACCATGTCAATTACGAATCTCGATTCCGGATTGTATGTTTTTAGTGCTACCGATGCAGCCGGATGTTCTACCGATACTTCGTTTTATTTTCCCGGTGGCGGCACAGGTAACGTGCCCATTGGTCCTAATTTGCCGGTTATCTGCTCGGGCGATAGTGTGCAGGTTTGTGCCCCGCCCGGTTATGCGGCATATAGTTGGAACAACGGAGCCACTACTTCGTGCACATGGGCAAAACTGCCCGGCAACTATTGGGTTACGGTAACTGATAACGGCAATTGCACCGCCATGTCGAACCTGCTGCCCTTGAGTATTTATCCGGTTTCGCCTGTATCGGTTTCGGTAAAAGGCGATACGCTTACTTCGTACAATGCCGTTTCCTACCAATGGTTTTTTAACGGCAGCCTTATTGCAGGCGCCACATCGCCTGTGTATGTAGCAACACAAACCGGCAACTACTCGGTGCAAATTGTTGATGGCAACGGTTGCACGGCTACATCGAACAACATTTACGTGCAGGTTACGGGCTTAACCGAAGGAGAGGGCATACAGCGGGTAAAAATTTATCCGAACCCAACTTATACCGATTGGTTTTTGGAAGCCGGAAAAGATTGGGCAGGCAGTACCCTGCAAGTGTTCGATAATACCGGTGCGCTGGTGTACTATGCCGCAGTTGCCGAAGGCGTGCAGCAGATACAACTTACCGTTCCGGTGGGAGTTTACACCGGACGTATAGTTTCAGCACGGCAAATACTTACGTACAAACTGGTGAAGTGGTAACTCTGCAACCAGGTAGAGCCACTCTGCAATACTGTGGAGTTTCTCTGCAATACCGTGGAGTTCCTCTGCAATACGGTGGAGTTCCTCTGCAATACGGTGGAGTTCCTCTGCAATACGGTGGAGTTCCTCTGCAATACCGTAGAGCCACTCTGCAATACGGTGGAGTTCCTCTGCAATACCGTAGAGCCACTCTGCAATACCGTGGAGCCATTTATCCCGTGGTTGGTGTCTCGCCATAGTTGTTCGGAAGATGACAATCCTGAAGGGATTGAAGGTTTATTAGGATTGTTACACGGCAAAAATTGTTCGACTCCGAAGGAGTCGCAGAGGCATACAGAACACTCTCGGCTATAAACGTAGTACCCCTTCGGGGTAAATGCAAAACATGCGTATTGTATCTAATTGATGTGCGTCATTGCGAAAGAAATTCAAGTAAAAAATCAATCAGCGCATTTCTTGAAGCAATCTCCTCCGTGGTTGGCGTCTCACCAATCACTATTCTTCCCTTATCCCGTGGTTGGTGTCTCACCAACCACCACTCAGAACCTGTATTCTTCCCAACCAAGCGCAAAACAGTTCAAAGTAGTTCGACCGCTTAATTCGCTTAAATTTCGGCTTTCAAACCTTTGCCTTTATGCTTGCTCCTTTACCCGAACGCCTGCGCCCGCATTCCCTCAACGATTTTGTAGGACAGCAACACCTTATTGGCGAAGGGAAAGTGCTGCGACAACTTATTGAAAGCGGCAACATTCCCTCTATTATTTTTTGGGGACCACCCGGAGTGGGTAAAACATCGCTGGCTCGGTTTATTGCCGAGCAGGTGAAACTACCCTTTTACCAACTGAGTGCCATTGACAGCGGAGTAAAGGAAGTTCGCAAAGTAATTGACGAAGCCGAAACCAAGGGCAAAGCCATTTTGTTTATTGACGAAATTCACCGTTTTAATAAAGCACAGCAAGATGCCCTGCTGGGCGCGGTAGAGCGCGGCACCATTACCCTGTTTGGTGCTACCACCGAAAACCCTTCGTTCGAAGTAATTGGTGCTTTGCTTTCGCGCTGCCAGGTTTATGTGCTTAAGCATTTAGAGCGCGAAGAGTTGGAACAACTGCTCAAAACCGCGATAACGAAAGATGAATTGCTGGCATCGAAAAATTTAGTGGTTGCCGAAACCGAAGCGCTGCTGAAATACTCCGGTGGCGATGCCCGTAAACTGTTGAACGTGCTCGAACTGGTTGCCAATACATTTACAGGCGAAAGCGCATCGGCTGTTATCACCAATCAATTGGTGGAAGAAGTGATTCAACAAAAAATGGCACTGTACGATAAAAGCGGGGAGCAGCATTACGATATTATTTCCGCCTTCATAAAATCAATGCGCGGCAGCGACCCCAATGCAGCGTTGTATTATTTGGCGCGAATGATTGAAGGGGGCGAAGACCCCAAGTTTATTGCCCGCAGAATGCTGATACTCGCCAGCGAAGACATAGGCAATGCCAACCCCAATGCGCTGCTGCTTGCCACTTCGTGCTTTCAGGCAGTTACCATGATTGGCTACCCTGAGTGCGATTTAATTTTATCGCAAACCGCTATTTACCTTGCTACTTCGCCCAAAAGCAATACAGCTTACACAGCTATTCGTGCCGCGCAGGAAACTGTTCGCAAAACAGGCGACCTGCCCGTGCCGCTGCATATTCGCAATGCCCCTACCAAACTGATGAAGAGCCTCCACTACGGTAAAGATTACCAATACGCGCATCAGTTTGAAGGCAACTTTGTGGATTTGGAATTTCTTCCCGAAAAAATAAAAGGCACTAAGTTTTACGAACCGGGCAACAACGCCCGCGAAACCGAACTGCGTAACTACCTGCGTAAATGCTGGAAAGAAAAATACGGGTATTGATTTTGGTTTAACGTTCATTGGAATGAACACCTTTCAAGGAATCAGCAGCGTAAAGCGCGAGAAGCAATGCTATGCTTTGTATTCATAAATCAGAAGATTACTTCCTCCTACCGTGGTTGGTGTCCTCACCACAATTGACAATCCTGAAAGGATTGAAGGTTTATAGAATAACTAAATGGCAAATTGTTCGACTCTGAAGGAGTCGTAGAAGGATTCAGAAAAATCGGCTATAAGCGTGGTACCCCCTTCGGGGTAAATACAAGATTTCAAAATAGTTGTGGTGTCACCTCCAACCACCATTTCCCCTCGCAGCATCTCCGGCTGCAAAGCCTCAGTTACTCTGCAAACTTATAACGTATCTATACGGAACTAATCGGATAAATAACTTTCAGTTGTCCATCCTCTAAACTTCAGCTAAAACAATATGTTTGCACCGCGTGAACCTCACCGAAAATATAAAACTCGCACTCCGTGTAATACGCACTAACCTGTTGCGTACGCTGCTCACGGTTTCCATTATCATGTTTGGTATTACGGCACTTATAGGCATACTTACTGCTACCGAGGGCATTCGTGCAAAAATGGTTAGCAGTTTTACCGAAATGGGGTCGAACACCTTTACCATTCGCAGCGAGGGAAACATCAGGCGTAAAGGCGGACCCCGCAGAAACCGCAAAGCGGAAAATCCTCCTCTAACGCTGCAACAGGTAAGCACCTTTAAAGAAAATTTTAAGTACCCTGCTGTTATCTCGGCATCCATCCCCGCCAATACCAATGCCATTGTTGTTTACCAAAGCAAAAAAACCAACCCGAATGTGTTGGTGTTTGGGGTTGATGAAAACTATTTGAAAGTATCGGGCTATACTATTGGCGAAGGGCGCAACTTTTCGAAAACAGAAATTGAAAGCGGTTCGGATGTGGTGCTGTTGGGTAAAGATGTAGTAGCAAAAGTATTTGAGCCGTACGATACGGTAATCGGTAAGCTGATTAGCGTTGGAAGCAAAAAGTATAAAGTGGTAGGCATACTCGGTTCAAAAGGCAGCAGCCAGATTGCTACCGATAATCAGGTAATGATTCCGCTTATTAACTCGCGTTACAGTTTTCCGAAAGAAGATGCTTCGTATGCCCTCAACATAATGGTAAGCGATGCAACAGAACTGGAACTTGCTATTGACGAAGCCACCGGTGTGCTGCGCGGTATTCGCCATTTGCGCCTGAACGATGAAAACGATTTTTCGATTGATAAAAGCGACCGCCTTGCCGACCAGATTCTCAGCCAGCTTTCGTATGTAAAAATTGCTACCATTATTATTGGTGTGCTTACACTAATAGGTGCAGGTATAGGTTTAATGAACATTATGCTGGTAAGCGTTAACGAGCGCACCCGCGAAATTGGCATCAGTAAAGCGCTTGGCGCCAACAAGCGCGCCATTCGTATTCAGTTTTTAACCGAAGCCATTGTTATTTGCCAAATAGGCGGAGCGTTGGGAATTGTGTTGGGCATACTCATCGGTAATTTGGTGGGTGTGTTTTTGCAAACCGGTTTTATTTTCCCGTACCAGTGGGTGTTGGGCGGTATTGTATTCACGTTTATTGTTGGTTTAACAGCCGGTTATTACCCCGCCAACCGCGCTGCCGATTTAGACCCGGTGGAGGCGTTGCGGTATGAGTAAGCAGGATGTTTTCTCTGTTGCCAAATTCACCGTAGCTTGCACACCTATTCACAACAGTTAAATCTCCGTTTGGAAAAACAACCCGCCATTCTCTTTTTCTACAACTACTCCTCTACGTTTATAAAAAAGGATATTGCTATCCTGAGCACAAAGTTTACCGTGCATACGCACGATTTTTATACCGCTAACAAATTGCTTACTCCGTTTCGCTTGCTGTCGCAAAAATTTTTTCTGCTTAAAAATTTGTGGAAGGCAGATTTATTCATTTGCCAGTTTGCCGGTTACCATTCGGTGTTACCCGCTTTGTTCGGTAAAATTTTCGGCAAGCCTTGTTTAGTGATTGTTGGCGGAACCGATGCCCATTTTTTTCCGGGTATTGGTTACGGCAATTGGCAAAAAGGTTTGTTGCGAAAAGCTACGGTGTTCACTTTTAAACTATGCTCACACATTGCTCCTAAGCATCGCTCTTTAATGAGTTGTCATTATACGTACGACAAGAATGAACCTGTTGAGCAAGGTATTTATGCACGTATGCGCGGTTTAAAAACTCCTTTTACCGAAATCCCCAACGGTTACGACACACTGCTATGGCAATGCACCCAACAAAAAAAGAAAGGAACGTTTATAACCATCAGCACCGGTTGGGAGTATCCTTCGCAAAAGCAACTGAAAGGAATTGATTTACTACTTGAAGTTGCTCCGCAATTTCCGGAATGCACTTTTACTATTTTGGGTGTGCCCGATAAAACAATACTTGGCGAAGTGCCCGCTAATGTTCAGTTGTTAGCTCCGGTTAAGCACAACAACCTTATTGATATACTGAGCACACAAGAATTTTACATGCAACTCTCCGTGGCAGAGGGTTTTCCGAATGCAATATGCGAAGCCATGCTTTGCGAATGTGTGCCCATAGGTTCCGATGTTTTTTCCATTCCCGAAATTGTAGGCAACACCGGTTTTATACTGAAGGAAAGAAGTGCTGAAAAGTTGAAAGCGCTTATTGCCGAAGCCCTGCAAAGCAACCTTCCCGAACTTGGCAACGCAGCCCGAAAACGTATTGCCGATAACTACACTATTGAAAGCCGAAGCAAGTTGTTGATTGAACTTTGCGGGAAGTTGATAAAGCAGAAAGCTATGTTTTTTTTTACATAGATATTTCTATATTGCATTATTACTTAACACAAAATCCCTGACAATGAAAAGTATTTACACCCTCGCAGCGTTTTTATTTATTGCATTTGCCTTACAAGCACAAACACCCTACGCCTCGTACCCTTTAGATGGTAATGCCAACGATGTTTCGGGCAATAACCTTAATGGCAGCATTAACGGCACCGTAACAGCCGCACAAAATCGTTACAACATAAACAGCAAAGCACTTACGTTTAACGGCAGCACCAACTACATTGACCTCCCTTCCGATTTTGATTTCCCGAGCAGAAGTGTTGTGGTATGGTTTAATGCCTCTCAAATTCCTGCGGGAAACAATGGCGGTGTTGTTTACAATTCCGACCACAGCGGCATTCAAAATGGCGCTAACTATATTCTGGTTAACAACGATGGTGTTTCTAATGTAATTCGCATGGGCATGGACAATGCCCTCTATTACGGCACTATGAACACCAACCAGTGGTATCAGGTGGCAATGGTGCGCTCTCCGGCATTCGTAAAATTTTATGTAAACGGGGTATTGGTTTATACACTTCAAAATCCAAACGGCACGCATGCCAATAACGGAGTCAGTTATGCTGTAGTAGGAGCCGACCGCGGACATAATTCCAAGTTTATTGGCAGAATTGATGATTTGCATATCTACAACGACACGCTTTCGGCAGCACAAATTGAGAATAATTACAGTTCGCTGAAAGATGTACGCGAGATAGAGGACAAACTTATTGTTACCACACTTGACAATAAGATTAGTTACTCCATTCCAGCCGAGTATCTTGAGCAAACCGAAAGCGTTATGCTGTACGATATGGCAGGAAGAGTGCTACGTACACAATCGGCAAACACTAACGGGCATTTTGAATCGGCTATGCTGCCAACAGGTACATACACGTTTGTTATTACATTAAAAAACAGCAGTAGTGTAGTTGCTAAAAAGTTAGTGGTTCAATAAACACGCTGTATTTTTATTGATAAAAAGGCGATGCGCGCGCATCGCCTTTTTGTTTTGTTTCACCTTAAAGTTCATTCAGCAACCCCGCCAGCACCTCCGTTTGCTTAACGCGACTGAACTGCGAATGATATTCTGCCGGCAATTTTGAAGTTTGATTGTTAATTGCCTCCGCTAACTGCTTTTTCGTTTCTTCAAAATCGTTGTAGGCAATCATCGGTGTTCTTCCCGTTTGCTTTAAAATTTCTGCCGCATCGCCATCAACCGGACCAAAGGAAATTAGTGGTGTTCCCGAGCCAAGATATTCAAACAGTTTTCCGGTAAGTATTAGTTTGTTGTCCGGCACATTCGGAATTAAAAACAACAGCAGGTTGCAAGTTTGCATTAACTGTGTTGCTTGTTTATGCTCTACAAAATCTTTGTAATCGCATATTGTTTCAATGCCATTGGCACGTATGCTTTCCTTCACCGGGTTATCAATTCTCCCAATGAGTTCAATTTTTATTTTCTTTCTTTCCTTAACCAAACCGGCAACTGCTTTCCAGAAATTCTCGGGGTTTTCGCTTGCCATTAAATTGCCTACATAGCGGACGATGAACATTTCGGATTTCGGACCTGCCTTGCCGGCAGGCAGGTTTCGGATTTCGGATTTTAGGAAATCTTCCTCATCGTACCCGTTGCAAATAACACGGCACTTTTTTGCAGCATACGCAAACTCGCGTTGCAAGCCGGGGCTTATTACCGTAACTAAGTCGGCATTGGTTAAAACTTCGCGCTCTAATCTTTTATCAGCTTCGATAGTAGCTTGTGTGCGAGGAAGTATGTTGTTGTAAAAAATTTTTGTCCATGGGTCGCGAAAATCAGCCAGCCATTTTACGCCATACTTTTTTTTCAGTTCCAAGCCTATTAAGTGTGTGCTGTGCGGAGGTCCGGTAGTTATGATAGTATCTATCTTTTCCGTTCTTAAAATTTCTTCCGCCTGCTTTATGGCATACGGAACCCAGCCTTTACGCGCATCGGGTATAAAAAAATTAGCGCGCACGTATTCTGACAGGCGTTGAAAAATTGACTTTGCCCCTCCATCGCCTACTGCTACAACAGGCATGGCTTTACCGCGTTTGCCTTTCAGTAAATTGTAAAATTCAAACGGTTCGAAAGTTTTGGTGCGGTAAACTTTTAATGCGGGAGAAATTTCTTTCAGCAAACTTTCATCGTAGTACGGGTAACTGCCGTTTGCTACGGTTACAACAATAGGCTCCCAACCAAATTGCGGAAGAAATTTCGAGAACTTTAGAAAACGCTGTACGGCTACTCCGCCTGCGGGAGGAAAGTAGTACGTGAAAATCAGCACTTTCTTTTTCACTTCTTCTTGGTGGTTTTTGCTGCAGGCTTTGCGGCTTTTGTTTCGGCAGGCTCCGCCTGTAGTTGCTTGTAGCGCTTGTAACCTTCAAACCCTAATATGCCGAACACCAATGCAAACAAAAGGAACGAACCGGCATACGAAATGGTGTTGCCTTGTTTTACGCTGTTAGGTTCAAACTTAAACTCAATAGTATGCGAACCTGCGGGAATAACTATACCGCGCAATACATAATTGCAGCGGAAATGTTCTGCGGCTTTGCCATCAATATAGGCATGCCAACCTTTTTCGTTGTTGTAATAAATTTCGGAAAACACTGCCAATCCATCGGCAGTTGAAGTAGATTGATACGTAAGTTTATTGGGCGAATATTCTTTTAGCTGAATAGCAGCCGCGCTATCTCCGGCATATTGCCACTCGCCCACTTTTGCGCGATAACGCTCGTCAATAACCACTGTAAAGGCTGGATTAAAATCGTTAAGCGCAGTTATCTCCCTATCGGCATTTTCTACCCATTTTATCTCTCTCACAAACCATGCATTACCTAAAGCATCCGGATTTTGCTGCGCCATAGGTTGCTTGGTTTGAGGGTTCTCGCCAATAAAATATTTTGTATTGAGCATGTTCAACACCCGCATGTTGTTTTTAGAAATGTGGTTCTCAATCATGTCCTGATAGCGTATAAGTTTAGCTGCGTGGTAGCCACCTATTGATTTGTGGTAATACGAAGTCATGGCATCGTTGAAAGGGTCGCGCGTAACGTTAAACACCCGGTAATTAGGGTCGGTATCTTTCAGAATATCTATATCTGCCTGCGAAAGCTGATGGCGATTATTGTTGGCTGTTTGCTCTGTAAAATTTTCTGCGTTCAGGTAGCGCTTGGCAACCAACCAGCCATCGGCTAAAAACAGTACCGTTATAGCTGCCATAAAAATTTGTTTTGATAGTTTTTGCTGCACATAAAACCACAACAAGCCGAAAGCCGCAGCAATAAAAAACAGCGAACGGAACGAATCGGAACGCAACAAAGCAGCACGATCTTTTTTAACTACATCTATCAGCCATCCATTACCGGCATCGTAGTATTGTTTGTCGGATGTAGAGTTGAAATCGAAAAACATACCGCCCAGCAAACCAAAAATGAGCACTATTCCGGCAGTAATTCCTCCTGCTATTTTCAGTTTTTTCAGCAGTTCATTTTTATCCACTTTTCCGTTCAATACATCATTCAAAGCAAGTATGGCAAGCAGCGGCATAGCCATTTCGGCAATTACCAATGCCATGCTGGGCGTGCGGAATTTGTTGAAGAAAGGCAACAGATTAAACATCCACCCGAAGAAAGGAGTGTTATGCCCGAAGGATAGCAGCATGGAAAAAACGGTTAGCGCAAGCAACACCCATTTGAAATGCGTTTTTACAATCATCATGCCCAGCAAAAACAAAAACACGATGGCTGCACCGAAGTACACCGGCCCCGATGTAAAAGGTTGGTTGCCCCAATACAACGGCATTTGGCGGATGTACTGATTTGCCGTAGCAGGGGGCACGCCCTTGCTCAGCATCTCTTTGTAAGTAGCCGAGCTTTCGCTTAAAGCTCCGCCCGAAGCACCTCCTTTAATATCGGGAATAAGAATGGAAAGAATTTCGCCATCGGTAAAACCGTAACTCCAACGTGTAGCGTAATCAAAATCGAGTCCACCGCCTTTGGTGGCTTCTTTTTTATGAGTAAGTTCCGATGAGCCACCGCGTATTGTTTCTTTGGCGTACTCCTGTGTGCTCCACAAGTTGGCGGTATTCGGAATTACCGCCAGCACACCGGCAACGAGCAGCGCAGCCGAGGCTTTGGCAAAACGAACCAATTGTTTTTCGAGAATACTTTCAATCAGAAAATAAATTCCTGCAAACCCTAACACCATTAGTGTGTAATACGCCACCTGCAAGTGATTGGCATCAATTAGCATAGATAGGAACAACGCTGCCAATGCCGCACCCACCAATATGTTTTTCCGGTAAGCCAATGCTACTGCCCCCAATGCCGGTGCCATTAGCGCAATTGCCTGCACTTTGGTGTTATGCCCCGCTTCAATAGAAACAATAAGAAACGATGACAACCCATACGCCAGTGCCCCCGCAAGGCTAAGCCATGCATTTACTTCAAAACACAACAGCAAAATGTAAAACCCTATAAATGTTAGAAACATAAGCACCGTGGCATCGGGGAAAATAACCTGCATGGCATGCACAATGCGGTTTACAAAATTGCCGGGGTAGCTCATCGAAATCTGATACGCAGGCATACCGCCAAACATGCGGTTGGTCCAAAGTGCAGGGTCATCGGGGTGTTTCTCGTTCCAGTCGGTAATTTCTTTGCTCATGCCTTCCCACTGGGTAACATCGCCCTGCGCCAGTTTCATTCCCTGAAATGCCGGTAAAAAATAAATAACGGTAAGCAGGGCGAAGATGGCAACCGCCACTATATGAGGTAATAATTTCTTTTGCATAACAGGTTTTTGAATGCCCCTTTTTAAACAGGACTGGGCGAAAATAAGAATAAGAAACACAGGTGAAACAACAGCGAAAACTTCAACCGTTCAAACTTTTTACATTTGCCGCCACAGCAGTTTTTATGCTCTGTACGTTTTATGAAAAGTGATACGATTTTAGTAACCGGAGCCTGCGGACAAATTGGAAGCGAATTGGTATTAGCCCTCCGCAAACAATACAAAAATGTAATTGCATCTGACCTTAAGGAGCCTGAAGGCGAACTGAAAGAATCGGGCGAGTTTGTAAAGTTAGATGTGTTGTATAAAAACGGATTGAACGATTGCATTACCCGTTTTGGCGTTACGCAGATTTATCATTTAGCGGCTATTCTTTCTGCCACCGGTGAAAAAAATCCGGAGTTGGCTTGGCGTATTAACATGAAAGGACTGCGGAATGTGCTGAACGCCTGTACCGACTTTGGGGTAAAAAAACTTTTCTTCCCTTCAACCATTGCCGTTTTCGGACCTACCACTCCTAAAACCAACACTCCGCAATACACCGTTATGGAACCCAACACCATTTACGGCATTTCGAAACAAGCAGGCGAGCGCTGGTGCGATTGGTTTTTTCAGAAAAAAGGATTGGATGTGCGGGGCATTCGCTACCCGGGGCTTATTTCTTACAAAACAAAAGCAGGTGGCGGCACTACCGATTATGCAGTAGATATTTTTTTCGAAGCCGTTGAAAAAAAGAAATACACCTGCTTTTTGAAAGAAGATACCTTGCTGCCCATGATGTACATGCCCGATGCCGTACGCGGCACCATTGAACTGATGGAAGCCCCTGCCGAAAAAATAACCGTGCGCTCGGCTTACAATGTTGCTGCCTTTAGTTTTGCGCCTAAAGATTTAGCAGCCGAAATACAAAAGCACATTCCCGATTTTACGGTTAATTACGCTCCCGATTTCCGCCAACCCATTGCCGAAAGCTGGCCCCAAAGTATTGATGACTCGTACGCCCGCACCGATTGGAACTGGCAACCCGCTTACAACCTCGCAACCATGACCAAGGATATGATTGCGAACATTGAAGCAATGCGCGAGATGGTGTAAAAAGCTACTGCAAGACTTTATCCGGTTTTACGCCCTTGTGCTTTAGCTGTTCCAAAAGGCAAGCTACACTGCCAACTTCCGTATTACTTTACTTCGTAATACAATAACCGGAAAGGAACTTACATAAGCTTGCTGCAAAACCCGGGCAAACTCCTTGTTAAAGGAAACCGGGCAAGGCTACGCCAGCCGCTTTACCAACCAGCCTTTGCCTTCGGGGTCAATCCCCTTTTCTACTTTCCAACCCCTTTTGCGAACAAAGGCATTTACCACCCGCCAGGGCGTATGCTTAGTAACCCAGTCGGTACCGCGCTCTATAAGCATAGCCTCGTTTACCTTTAGGCGCGCCAAACCAAGCACTACACGGGTATGGCGCTTGCTCTTTAAAATTACCAGTTGGTCGGCTTCTTCGGGCGTGTAAAACTTCATGTTACTTGTTTTAACCGGTTTAAAAACATAAAAGGTACCACTGCTGCTGTTTACTGCTCCGCTTTCGCACATTGCAACAACAACCTTGTAGTTTACAACTACTATTTTAGTGTTATAGAACTACAACAGCCTACTATAAAAGTAAACAATCAAACAAAGTTACTACATAATGCTACAAAACTACTACAATAAAGGACTTATTTACGACTATATTCGACTTAAATAACGACAACATCCGACTATACTACGACTACATCCGACTTAAAAACGACAATAAACGCTACAATAACGATACAAAAAAAATACATTATACTACCTTTTTTTAAGATAACTAAATGATAATCAACAAAAAAATAAACAGGTAGCTTGGGTTGGATTTATGCCGTTTTTAAAGATATGCGAAGTTTTACGGTGCCTACCCGTTTACCAAAGTATTCCACCCACATCAATTACACATGGCTAATGCCGGTATTATCTGAACCCGGAAAATGCACCAAACTAAGCTCAAAAGATTTTGCAGAAACTTCAGGAAAATATACTCAGTGCCGATGAAACCATATTTGCTAAAACCGCGTAAAAAGGGTGTAGCCGGAATTGAGACAATATTGGAGCATTTTGTAGTCTGTTTAAGAAGGAAACCAACCGGATTTTTTAGGGGTGTTAAATTTTAACAAATTGATTATTAGCATTTTACGTGCGTTTGAGATGCCAAATGTTAAAACAGGCATTGTTATTGTTTTACAGGTGCTGATTTACATGGCGGTTTTGCCATTTGACAAAAGAAAATAAGTTGGTTAGATTTAAGCAAAAAAATCATTAAAGTAACCTAAAAAATCTCCCTAACTAAACACAAAACGACTATGAAAAGAAGAATTACTCCCTTCAACTTTCCCAACAATTTCAATGCTGTTTTAACCGCCATTTTTATAGCAGTTTTTGCTGTTGGGGCAAGTGCTCAGCAAAGCAGTAACGACCGTTCGGGCAATACAGTAGTAATACCCAATACCATTCCGCCTGATAATGTACCGGCAGCATCTTCGTCTGCAACACAGTTTAATGCAGCAGCCTATACTACAACAATAAATGGGAAAAAGTTTTTTGATAACGGATACATCAAATTCGAACTTACAGGCGATCCGGCAAAAGACGAGGAAGCATATAAACGGGAAAAGGAAAAGCTGTTTGCTAATACCCCGGAACTTTACAACGAATGGTTGAGAGGAAAACCTTTCGCTACCCCCAAAAAAACTACTGAACCTCCATCCAAATAACAATAAGATATTGATGCATTTAAGTACAGAACTAGTAAACCGGTAACCATGAAAAAAATGTACAAACCCTCATTCTTACACACTGCAAGTAAAATTTTAGTGTTGCTTCTTGTTGTATTGTCATTTACACAAAAGTTGCAGGCACAAGGATGTCCCGGTCCTGGAGTTTCATTCGCTCCACAAGATGCCAATAATTTCACTTTTAATACATGGTATGGCAGCGGTTGTTATTATAGTAACGAGTACATGCAAGTTAGCAATGTAAAGGCCGGAGATTTATTGTGGTTTTCTTCTTGTGCTGATGGATCCAATAACCCTTACGATAACCAATATACCCTTAGGTTCAATTCTACAACCGGAGCATCGGTAGCCTATAATGACGACAATGGCCCCTTATGTTCAGGAACCGGAGCGTCTATTTCCTATTTGGTGCCATCGAATGGAGCGGGTACCTATTATTTGTTGAACAATAAGTATAACTGCCAAGGATCTGTTTCAGAATGCAACAAAGTGTATGTACTCAAACGCCCAATAGGAATTGCAGCCGAAACCAATCCGCTATTTACTGCTGCAACCGGGTGCAGTAACGGTACCTTTAGAATGGGTGCAGGCGCTTACTACGATGTAACAGTAGCTGCTAACACCTATTATAATTGGACATGGAATAACAATGGAGCCGGAAACATGAATAGTTTTTATTTGCAGCCATTGAATGGTAATGCCGCTGCTTTGCAGCAAACAAATGCAACAGCTTGGTTTTCGGGAACTACTACATCAGTTAGAATTCACGCATGGCGAACAAGTTCAAATTGGGTAGCCACTTCAGGTATTATGACCTACCGCCACACCCAACCAACAGTTGGTTCAATTTCTACCACTCAGGTTAATTTTTGTGCCTCTAACGGCAATTTTGGTACTGCTGTAACTGCCAACAGCACTTCTAATGGAAGCGTTATTTGGGATTGGGGCAGTAATAACGGTACTTGGAATAATAATTGGGTTTCAGGAACATCTTCAGGTGTTTGCTGCTTTCCTAAAAAAGTAAGTAATAGCGATGGAAATGCCGATAGGGTTAGATATCGTGTTACCAATAATGGATGTGATGTAACAAGCAGCACCGCACTTATTACCAACCGCTGGAACGAAGACCCCAGTTCACTTACGGTAAATACCAACAACTTTTGTACGGGAAGCGTGGCAAACATTACCCTTACAGCCAATTTTCCTGCCGCAGTTAATATGAACGGAACCGTGCAGTTTTACAGCGGCAGTTGTGGCGGCACTTTAGTGGCTACTGTTAGCCCGGGGGCAAACTCATCTACTGTTTCGGCAACTATTACGGCACCCACTGTATCTACCGATTATTTTGCCCGGTATAATCCGGGCACGGGTACAGGTTGCAGTGCAGGTGCTTGTGCAAGCATACGGGTAAATGTAAAACCTAATGCTACCGCACCAAGCAGTATTACGGCAACCGAAACGGTAATTTGCAACGGTGAAAGCACCACCCTAACCGCTAATGGCGGACTGGTGGCATATTATCCCTTTAGCTCCAACCTTAACGATGCTTCGGGCAATGGCTTAAACCTTTCGGGTTCGGGAGGTTCGTTTAGCGGAGGAGGACTTCAGTTAACTACGGGTTCAACCTACACTTCGCCCAATACACATGCTTTAAATACCGACAACTACACCTTAGCGTTCCAAATGCAATACACCGCACCGCCCGATGGTAGTTGGCGGAAAATATTCGGATACAATGCCGGTGGTTCAGATAGAACCCCCGGAATTTGGAAATATCCGAGTGAAATGAGGATGCATTGGAGACACGACCCGGGCAATGCCGGTGGCGCAGAAGCCACAATATTTACTCAAGGAGTGTGGTATGATGTGGTGGGGGTAAAACAAGGAGCAAGTTTCTATTTGTACATAAATGGAAACCTAATGGAAACCATAACCGTTCCCAATCCCAAAACAGCAGGCGAAGCACAACTATGGTTTGGTGGCGCTCCGGTTATTTTAAGAGAATTTAAAGTTTACAATGGTGCTTTAAATTGGTATTCTGCAGGTTGCGGAACAACCTTGGTTGGTCGTGGACCCTCTATCACCGTTAGTCCTTCATCAACCACTACCTATAACGTGCGCCTTGAGGGGGCATGTAACACCACAGGATGTGTTTCACAAACAATTACAGTAAATACACCCTCCACTGCCCCCACAACTATGGCAGGCAGCACAATTTGCACCGGTAGTCCGGCAACCCTTAACCCTACAGGAGGCACCTTGGGTACTGCAGCAGTAAATGTTTTCTATCAGGGAACATGCAATGTAGCTTTTGAACAATTATGGCGCACACAGCCTTATAGCACATCAGGTACAACAGTGAATAATGTAACCGGAGGAATTCTAAATGTTACTTCCACCAATGGCGACCCGATGATTAACATGTACAGCCTCGGTTCTTTTAACCCTAACATCTACAAATATGTCAATATAAGATATCGCGTAGTTACAGGTACAGCAGGTAATGTGGAAATATTTTTCACTAACAGTTCTTGTGGAAGCGCTTGTGGCGGACAAATGGTAAGTGCGGCATTAACAAGTAACGGCAACTGGAATACTGTTTCTGTTAATATGGCTTCGCATGGCTCATGGACAAGTTCCAACGTTACCGGTTGGCGATTTGACTGGGCTACCGCCAGTGGCGTTAACATGGAAATCGACTTTATTGAACTGAGCGAAAGCCCAATGATTGGTGCCAGCGCCACTTCAATTACCGTTTCACCTACATCCACTACTACTTATACTTCCAGAAGAATAGGTTTTTGTAATTCCACATCTTGTGTTTCGGCAACGGTAACCGTAAACCCAATCAATACCATAACACTGACCTCC
>JAHCHW010000014.1 GCA_026129525.1 Chitinophagales bacterium
TGGCAGCAGGTTCATCGGCAAGGCTATCGGCACTGCCAAAGGTGCGAACCCATACCTCGTTAAAGAGGGTGTCGTATTTAATGAGTTTAATGTCGGAGTTAGTTGGGCTGAGGGCAGTAGCACCGAGTACATACCAGTTGCCGTCAAAGTCCTGCGTTAAAGCCACAGGTTTGCTGATGCCTCCGTTGGGGTTGGTATTGCGGGCAATGGTTCCGATAGCGCCTGTTGACATATTGATACCTAAGGTAACAAAGTCCCAGTTAGTAAAAGCGGAGCCGCTGAAGCCGGTGGCGGAAAGGCGGGTGCCGGTGGAGTTGAGATAGATGGCTACTGCGCCATCGTAATAGCCTGAACTATCGTAATGAGCCACCCACTGCTGGGTGCCGCTGCTGTTGTATTTGAGGATGGTCATTTTAAAATCGAGGGTTCCTTTTTGTTCGGTGCCTGCTACATACACGTTGCCGGAATTGTCCACTACCAATCCGGCAGCGGCATCGTAGCCGCCCCAACTGCCGGCATAGATGGCACTCCAAACCAAGTTACCGCTGTCGAGTGTCAGTTTAAGTGTAACCATGTCGGCATCGTTGGCAACGGAATCCCAACTAAAGCCGGTAACATATACATAGCTGCCTTTGATGTAAACATCCATACCAAAGTCGCGGTCGCCTGTTAAGCTGTTGTATTCTTTTTGCCAGAGCAATGTGCCGGAAGTATTGTATTTGGTAATAAGAAAGTTTTCCTGCTCGCCCAAGTGATAGGTGTTGCCGACAATGATTACTTCGGAGCCTGCACGGGCAGAAGCCATGTGGTCGAAGGCAACAGTAGGATGCCCGGTTTGTTGTTCCCAAACTTTGTTGATAAGGGTTTGAGCAAAGGAATTAGAAAAGAGCAGCGATAAACAGCCTATGAGGAGAAGTTTGAAAGTTTGCATAGGTTGTTGGTTTATGGTTAAGTAACAAAGGGGTGAGGTTGTTTTCTTCTTTAATAACCAAAGGAATGGAGAGCGGAAACAAAAATCAAGTACCACTTTTTGGCAAAAGTGTCAGATTTTACCCCTGTTTTTGAGGTGTTTTAAACTGCTCTAAAGTGCTGCAACTGTTTGCCGGCAATGGTTTCAGCGCATTTCCGGTTTTTTCAAAAAGTGTCAGATTTTGGGGTGTTTTTTACTTTTCGCATTAACAAAAAAATACGCTCTTCTACTGCTACGCACAAAAAACCGAAACCCTTTTTTTAGTCAATCAGCAATAAATCAAAACAGCGAAAGCGGATGTTGAATGAAGTGGCAGGGCGGTTACGGAAGTAGGGGCACCACTATTTTAGCCTTGCAAGGATAGAAAGCAGTTCCAACCAAACCTAAACGTAAAAACTAGTCGGAACAGGCTTTGTGCAAAGTATTGTTTGTGTTGCATAAGGTGCAACTGTACGTTGAACGGAAAGGGGGGGAAAGGTTGCCCCTACTTAAAAAAAGGCTGAAAATACCGGCTCAGTATTTCGGGAGCCGTTTTAATTCTTCGGGTAACCGAGTCCACAAAAATGAGGTGGTTCTCCCCTTCGTTAATCAACTCCTGCTTTTCGTTATACACCTCGTATTGGAAAATAATAATGCGATGCGGCATTTGCGGCACTATGGCTTTTATGGTAAGCAGTTCATCGTACAATGCAGGCTTAATGTATTTAATGTTCATGCGGGTAATGGGCATCATGGTACCCATTTCTTCCAGTTCTTTATAGCTGAAACCTAAGGAGCGTAATGCTTCAGCCCTTGCCTGCTCATAATAGTACGCGTAATTGCCGTAATACACGTAACCCATTTGGTCGGTATCGCCATAGCGCACCCGTAACTGATAGTTGAATGTGAACATGCGGTCAAATTAGTGAATATTCATTTGGTTCAGTTTTTTGCGGTACTGTGCCGCCACCTTCATTTGGTCGTCATACGTTTTCGAAAAAATGGAATAGCCGCTCATATCGGGGTTAGCGCAGAAATACAAATACTGATGCCACTGGGCGTTTAGCACCGCATCAATTGATTTTTTGCGCGGCATACAAATGGGTCCCGGAGGTAAGCCTGCGTACATATAAGTGTTGTAAGGCGAGTTGAAATCTTTATGATACTGCGTAACTCTGCGCGTATCAAAATCGCGGAGGGCAAACACCAACGTAGGGTCAGCCTGTAAAGGCATGCCAATACGAATACGATTCAGATACACCCCTGCAACGGTAGGCATCTCCTTGTCAAAAATTACTTCCTTTTCTACTATGGAGGCGAGCGTGGTTATTTGTGCGAGAGTCATGTTCAGCGCATTGGCTTGTCCTTTGCGCTCTTCATTCCAGAAGGCATTGTATCCTTCTTCCATTTTCGTTACAAACTTCTCTAACGATGTATTCCAGTAAAATTCGTAGTTGTCCACTATAAAGCGCGAAAGAATGGTGTTGGTATCAAGCCCGTAGTTTTCGCAAAAAGTTTGGTCGTTGAATTTTTCCAACAGCGTTACCGAATCCAATTCCAGCGTTCTTCCAACCAATCCGGCAAAATCTTCTTTTGTACGCATGTTGTAAATAACCAGCTTAACCGGAGTTTGCCATCCGAATTTGAGCAGGTTGACTATTTGCCGGTTGTTCATATTGCTGCGGAGAACATAGTTGCCGGGCAAAACATGGCGGTCGTATTTTTTCAGTTTGCTCACTAACTCAAACGAGAGTTCGTCCTTAAGGGCATGGTTTTGCCGAAGTATGCGAAGTACATCTTTGAACGATGAGCCGGTGGGAATTTTTATGGTAAGCTGCTTGGCAGCCTTAACGTTGGGCGAAACAAACAACCAGTAACCAACTCCGGTAATGGATAAGCCGATGATAAGCAGTATGCCTATGATAACGCCACGCATATAACAGCACAATTGTTATGCGAATAAAGAAAACTATTAGTTAGCCCGTCCGACCGCTATACATTCTCCAAAAATCTCGCCTTCAATTCGGGAGTAGGAATGCGGCAGTTATCCTGTTTGCCAAACCAGCGATAACGGTTTTTGGCTATAAGGTTGTAGAAGAAATCGCGGATAAAAGCGGGAATAATAATAAAGACATAGAGCAGCGAATAAACTCCGCCTATGTGTTTGGCAATACGCAAAACGGCTTCGGAGCGCATATACAGTTTATCGCCTTCCTGCAATAAAACGGTATCCATGTAATTGCCGCTTACCTTAAACCGCTCAACGGTTGCCTTGCCGTAATCCGATTGAAGCGATGCAAATCGAAACACTTGCTTTTTATCGTGGTCAATTATCCAATTGATAGAGGCATTACACAAGTTGCATACACCATCGAACAGAACTACATACATCAGTGCGATGTTTTGATGATTTTATTGCGGAAAGTTTTGCCGCTGTTATCGGTAGCAAGCACTACATAAACTCCGCTTGAAAGCTCACTAATATTAAAGGATGAAGTAACATCCGAAATATACTTTACCGTTTCGCCCAATAGATTAAGCACAGAAATAGTGAAATGTCTGTTTTCGGTATTCGCAATAAACACTGTTCCGTTGTTCGGATTCGGAAACAAATTGAGTTGTAATTTTTCTTCCGCTAAATTCTTTACACCGGTTCCGCCACCCCAGTAATCGCTGTCGAAAATAAGGCGCAACATAGGCGAGCCGGGCGTATTGATAATGGTGGGTTGCCATTTGCTGTCTTTGTAAACATACATGTGGCTGTTGCCCAAAGGGCTGTTAAGGTCGTAACCAATTTGCAGGCTGCGGGTATCGGTTTGTGCCCAACCCAAATAAACTTTGTGCTGAAAAATTACGGGAGTATCTAAAATGTAAGTGGTAAATCCATTCACCGAATCAACATAAAGCGGTTTGCGGTTTTCGATAGATGCTACCGGCTCGTCTTCAAAGTTGAAATCGTTCAGTTTAAGCGAATCCCAAACATGAAAATTGAAAACAAGATTGCTTACATCTTCCGAAACCTGCGAATACATAACCTGAAAACCCACTAAGGTATCGGGCTGATTAAGATTGAATTCGTAAGCAAACTTTTTAGTTTGTGTGCCGGTAATGCCGTAAGCAGTTTCGGCAGAGCCGTCATCGTAAGCCATTACTGTGCTGAACGATTGTGTTTTGTAAAGAGTATCATTCACCGGACGGCTATCAAAAGGTTCAATAAGCACCAGCGAGCGCAGCACCATACTGTCAACCGGTAACACCGAATTTGCCAAAGTATATTCGGCAGCGGGGTTTACGTTGATGTTGCTGTAAGGCCCTGCATTAAAAGTTTGCAGTTGTTCGGTTGCTACCACCGAAGGCAACGGATAAAGTTGACTGGCGCTTTTGCGGAAGTTGGTAGCGGGCGGGTTGTTTACTGCGTTCGGATCCATGTTATGCACTAACAATTCAATGTTATCGGCAAAATCGGTAGCAGGGTTAAACTGGTCGGCAGGCAGTTGGGTAAAGTGTTTAAGAATGGTAGGAAACGGATACACAAACGCTACATCCTGAATAAGCGTATCAGCAGCGCTGCGATTTTTATCGAAACGCACATAGTCAATATGCCAGTGGTCTAAGTTGCCGTATAGCGATGCCTTGTTGCGGAAACGGAATTGAAAATTGTTGTGGAAATAATTGTAAGGCGGTGAAAGGTTCGGAACTTTTACCAGCACTTGTTCAAAAACATTGGGCGCAGGGTTTACAGTAGAGTAGCCCGTTTTACTCCACACTATGCGCCAAAAACCTGCATTGTCTTTAAACTCCAACACCAACGAGTCGTTAACATCGGGCGACTCGCCCAAGCCTTTTCCCTCAAAAAAGAAACTGAGGTAAACCGAATCACTCTCGGTTAAACCCGTTAGGCTAATAGGCTTGGAAGTCAGTTTATCGGCATCGCCATGCGTAAACGGATTGCTGTTGTTGTAAGGCAGTCCGTATTCGTTCAGTCCGTCAAGTGTTGCAACCCCAATGGTGGGCGGCAAAACAGGGTAGGTGTTGTTTACATAAGCGTAGTTATCAAACCACAATGTACCCGGCTCGTTGGCAACAAAATAAACTACGGGCGCTACATCGAACGAGTCATCGGCAGCTACCAAAAACGAATCAATGGCAAATCCGTTGGTATCGAAGTTATAGCGGTAATACTCATCCCATAAAATCATGGTTTGCGGGGTTTGACGGAAACAACCTGAAGTAGATGGCCCGAAAAATTTGTAAGTAACCGAAGGCTTTTGGGTAGAATCAACTTTCTGATTTGCCACATCGTAACTATACTGCCACGAAGGGGTGTACATAACGCGCACTTTCTGCGTTTCAATTCCTTCGTTAACAAGGCAGGTGCCTATAACGTTGTAGAACGTGTCGGTTACATTGTTTTCTAACCATTTGTAACCTCTAAGTGTGTTCTTCGAAAAATCATCGCTGAACGGTAGTGTAAGCGTATCGGTAGCAACAACATACTGCGCTTTATCAATAAGATACTTGTGCTTCTTTTCAATAAACTGCTTGGTGTTGTGGTAAAGCTGAGGATTGAAACCAAGCGGTGAAAGTGTCTCTTCCTGCGCGGCAGCCGTTAAAGCAAGTTGCCACAACAACACATAAACCAAAAACTTTTTCATGGATAAATTCAAAACTTCAAGGGAACGTAAAGAAAGCAAAATTATTGGGCAGGGATGGTGTCAACAATATCGTATAAATCGGGGTTTACCTCAATGCCTGCCGGCAGCGTTTTGCTAAGGAAAAGGTCAATAGGCTCTCCCACTCGTATAGTAGCGCCTTGCCCATAGGCAGGAATTTGTTTGTAAACTATAGCTGCCGAAGTATCGGTAACGCCATCGTCCACCACACGCGCCCCAACATTCAGCGAGTAGCCGCGTAGTTTAAACTGCGCTTCATCGTAGCGCAAACCAATCAGATACGGAACCGATATACGGCTGTTGCCAAGCCCATCGCCCAGTATAAGTGTAACTACCGTGCCTTTCGAAACTTTAGTTTTACGGGTAACAGGCTTACCGTTTATTTCCATACCTATAACGGCATTCAAATGCGGGTCAGGGCGATACACCGGCTCCGCCACTACCAATCCGTAACTCTCCAACTGCATTTTGGCATACTTGTACGAACTGCGCCCTATTAAATCGGGGATTTCAGTAGCCGGTGCCGAAGTGGCATTGATGGTAATGTAAATGGTTCTTCCTTCTTTAACCTTACTGCCGGGCTTGGGGTTTTGGTCAACAATGGAAAGGGGCGGCTTTTTTACATCGAACACCGAATCCATTATCTCCCACTTTAAATGATTATCGGTAAGTATAGTTTTCACTTGCTCGAAACTTTTGCCTCGCAAATCGGCAACGGTTATGCTTTCGCCATGGCGGGTGTAGCTTTTTAAACCAGACTGCACGATAATCAGTAAAACAATGATGATGCCGATGGCAATAAGAACATTGATAAGAAGAGCCTTTGTGAGATATTTTTTAAGCAAGTGCTATGTGTTTCGGGCGAAAATAAAAATTATGATACAGTAGCATTCTTTATTGCCTCTTCTACCGATATTTCAAACAGCTTCTCTAAGTTAATGCCTATGCACGCTGCCTGTTGCGGCAAAATACTTGCTTCGCTTAACCCGGGAATAGAATTCACTTCAAGCATGTAATAGCTATCGCCTACAATTATGTAATCAATACGACACATGCCTTTAAAATCAAGTTTAGTGTAAATGAATTCGGAAGTGCGCTGAATTTTTTCGGTTAAGGCTGCTTCAATTTCGGCAGGGGTAATTTCCTGCGATTGTCCCTGATACTTTGCTTCGTAATCGAAGAATTCTTTTTTGCTGCGGAGCTCGGTAACCGGAAGGGCAGTTACTTTTCCGTTAATCGTAATTACACCGCAAGTAACTTCAGTGCCTTTTAAGTAATCTTCTACTAAAATTTCATCATCGTAATTAAAACCGTTTTCAATGGCAGGCAACAAATCTTGGGCACTATTTACTTTCGCGGCACCGTAGCTGCTGCCGTTTTTGTTCGGTTTTACAAAAACAGGGTAGGTGAACGATTCGGGCTTTAAATCGGCAGGCTGAAATGTTTTTTTCTTGAGCAAAACTCCTTTTGCTGTAAGCACACCAAATTGTTGTAAATATTCTTTGCAGCGCAGTTTATCGAACGTAAGCGCGGCCTGCAATACTCCGCAGCAGTTGTAAGGAATTTTAAGCAAATCGAAATAACCTTGCAGTTTACCATCTTCGGCAGGGGTGCCGTGTATGGCTATAAACACACAGTCGAACGTGATTTTGTGCCCCTGAATAGTAAAACTGAAATCGTTTTTATCCACCTCAGTTTGAGTAGGGTTGTCGCGCTCTACATACCAGCGGTTGCCTTCCATTACTATCTTAAATACGTTGTATTTATCCTTATTCAGGTGGCGGTAAACCACATCGGCACTTTTAAGCGAAATGCCCAGTTCGCTGGCTTCACCTCCGGTTATTACGGCAATATTCTTTTTCATGGTAATTACAATGCAACGCTAAGGAATTGCTTTATGCAATACGTTGCTGTGTCTTCTTTTCAACAAGCACTACAATTTTAACTTCGTGCATTCAATTATGGACAAGGCAATAGAAAAGCGGTTAGACAACTTAGCAGCATTAGGCAAAAGCCTTAAAACTTCGGAACGCTTTAAAGAAACGATACAAAGGGCTGAAGTGAAGAATCCGTGGTTTACCAAAGGGTTTGTGAAAACTGCCGTAAATGCCATTGCCGATGAAATGCTGGAGAAAACGAAACTCCAAGATTGGCTTAATGCATATCCGCTCCACGAGGTTAACAAAACCATCGGGTTAATTTTTGCGGGCAATGTTCCTTTGGTGGGGTTTCATGATTTTTTGTGCTGTTATGTAGCGGGTTGTCGCATCAAAATCAAACTGTCATCAAAGGACGATGATTTGTTTCCGGCAATTCTCTCTTTACTTTCTGAAATTGATTCCGAACTTAATGAAAGGGTGGAGATTGTTGATACACTGAAAAATTTTGATGCGGTAATTGCCACCGGAAGCGACAACACCAACCGGTACTTTGAGTATTATTTTCGCGATTACCCCAAAATATTGCGCGCTAACCGCAATTCTGTAGCCATACTAAAGGGCAACGAAAGCAAAGAAGATTTGGAAAAATTGGCCGATGATATTTTCCTGTATTTCGGTTTTGGCTGCCGCAATGTTTCCAAGCTGTATGTTCCGGTTGGTTATAACTTTGAAACACTGTTTCCGGCTTTTCAAGCATATGCTTGGCTGCATCAGCACACTAAGTATATGAACAACTACGATTACAACCGCACCATTTTGCTCATGAACAAAACCCCGCATTTTGCCGATGATAAAGTAATGCTGGTAGAAGATGCGCGGATTGCTTCGCCTATAGCTACTTTACATTATGAGTATTGGCACGATGAAAACATACTGGCAAGCAAACTGAAACAAAATGCCGATAAAATTCAGTGTATTGTTTCCGGCAATCCAGGCAAGTGGGAAGGAGCATCGGAAGCCGTATTCGGGAATGCCCAACACCCTGCGCTGAATGATTATGCCGATGGGGTTGATACTATGACCTTTTTATTGGGATTGTAGGCGATGAATCTTTTACCATCACTTCTATCCAAACACTTCCTTTAACATTAACAGGGCATTATGCTTATTGCCAAACTGCGATTCGAGAAGGCGTTTGCGTTTATCAATTTCGTGTTGGGTAAACTCGGTTTGCATAAGGTCGGTAATAATGCGCTGGGTAACTTTGGGATTATCTTCAATAACGCAAAGCGGCTCTAAGCCGGTGTAGTTCACCATTTTTCCGTTTACTACCACAAACCTTCCGCGGTATAGTGAGTTAAGCAGCTTTAGTTTAATACCCGTATGCTGAAATGTGAACAGCAGATTGATGTGCGCCTCGCGCATTAACTCCGCCATTTTTTCGAAAGGAGGGTTTTCAATTAGCTCAATGTTACTGATACTTTTGATTTCCTTCTTAAGCGACTTGAGCGGATTTTTACCGGCAAACACAAACTTAAAAGGTAGGTCTTTAGCAATTTTTTTGGCAATAAACATGGCTGCCTGATTGTTTTCTACCACGCTCAAATTTCCCTGATACAAAATAAAATCGCCTTTCCCTGTTCTAGCAGTTACCGTATCGTTGTTATGAAATGCAGAAATGAACGAAATGTTTTCGTAGCTCTGCCGTAAGTATTCGTAGTCGCTTTTGCTGATGGCAAAAACACGGTCGGCATGTTTCAGTTCATCTTCAAACTTCCGCAGTTTGTTCGACTCGTAGTGGTAGTAATATTTTATAAGGTAGTTGCTTTCCGATTCTTTTAAGCTGCGGTAGTAATCCCACTCCACATTGTGCATTCGCACCGCCTTTACTTTATTTTTTAAAGCAGGGTGGTTGAGGTAAAAACAAGTGTGCAAGCCTTCAAAAATTACGGGGTAATCATCAGCCGTAAGGTTACTGAGCATTTCATCGCTTTTGCGCGAACCTACTATGTAAGGCAGGCTGCTGTAAATAGCCTGATAGAATTTTTTGCGCGGGTAATAGTGAACGCTCTCACAAATTGTTTCCAGTTCTTTACTCTCATCGCGTCCGTAATGAAAGCAATGCAGGTGAACCTTTACGCCTAATTCGTGCAGGGCTTTTATCTTGTAAAAAACATCAATCACTCCACCGTAATCAGGCGGGTAAGGCACGTTAAACGAAACTATATGCAAATGTTTACCTGAATAATTGCTCATAAAGCAGCAGCAGCTTTTTCTCTTCGTTTTCCCAGTTTAGTTCACCGGCACAGGCACGGCAGTTTTTTTGAAGTTGCGAATAAAGCGAATTGTCATTCAACAGACGCTCAACTGCATTTTTTATTTCATGTGGCGAAGTACTTTTAGTAAGTACAGCCACCTGATGTTGCTCATTTACTTTTCTGTATTCAGGAAAATCAATACAAACCTGTGGCACCATCGCCTGCACATAATCGAAAAACTTGTTGGCAAGCGAGTAATAGTAGCTGTCGCCTGTCCTCTCCAGCAAGTTAATACCTATGGCTGCTTTGCGTGTTACTTCTTTCAGTTTGTCGGGTGGCAGGTAGCCAAGAAACTCCACTTTATTTTCTACATCTAAAGTTTTTGCCATTGCACGCAACTGCTCCGATAAATCACCTTCACCGGCAATCTTTAGTTTGCAGTTTAGCTGTTGCATGGCAGTAAGTAAATTTTCTAATCCGCGCCCTTCGTTAAGTGCGCCTTGATATAAAAGATAAGATTGGCGGTTTGCTTCAGTGTTATCGTCAATTTGCTTGTAAGGTAAATTGCGGATTACCTGAAACGGCTTGCTTAATCGTTGCTGAAACAATTCAGCTAAACTTCCGGATACGGTATAAGCTAAATCTGCCTTCGGAGCAAATTGTCTTTCTACCCACTGCCATATTCTTTTTACGGCAGATCTTCGGATTACTTCGGGCACTTCGGTAAAAAACTCGTGGGCATCGTACACTAATTTTGCGTGCTTAAGTTTTCCGGCAATAAAAGCAGATGCGATGGTATCCAAGTCCACCGCGCATACAGCATCAAAATTCTGAAACAACAGATAAAAGAATAAGCGAAGGTTATATTCGGCATAAAACAATTTGCCTTTGTTGAAAATACAGCGAACACGTTTTTGCCGGTAAGGTTCCTCTTTAAGCGATGCTGAATTTTGCAACACTCGTCCTGCCAATTCTACCTCATACCCTGCATTGCTTAAACTACGGCAAATGCGTTGCATTCGCTGGTCGTAGCTTAAATCGTTGGTAACTGTCAGAACAATTTTCTTTTTCATTTTACCCACTGTATGGCACCTTCGTCTGTTTTTGTAATTCTGCCCGCTTCGAGCAGGTACTCGAGTGTTGTGTTCAGGCTTTCACGTTTCAAGTTCAGTTTTTCATAAAATATCTGCGGTTCCAACGCACAATCTTTCAAAACATTTTCAACACGGTAAACTATTTCCGAAAACTCTTTTGCCGACATTCCTGCTCGTTTGCGTGCAACACATACATCGCAAATACCGCAGTCTTGCGGAGGAGTTTCTCCAAAATACTGCACCAACAGGCGCGTACGGCAGGTTTTGTTATCGGTAAGATATTGCCTCATGGCTTGTAGCCGCTCTTCGTAATCAGCTTTGCGTGCGGCTATAAATTTTTCATCTAAGCGCAACGCTTCCTTTGGTACTCGGTTTTGCAGCAGTATTACCTGCGGTTTATTTTTGGATGGGCGATAACTGAGAATGTTGCGCTTATCTAGTACAGTAAGTTGGCGGATCACTTCATCGGTTGTCACTTTTAACCGCGAAGCGATAGTTGTTTCATCGGTTTTTACATAGTCCTCAAATACACCTTCCGAAGTGCGAAGGATAAATTTTAGTAAAGGTTCTAACGTTTTATGCTCTACCTGAAACTTATACAATACATCTTTTGATGCAATAATTCTTACTTGCGAACCATGCTCAACGCCATCGGTCAGGAAAAGTATTTTTTGCTGTTCTAAAATTTTAAATGCGCTTAAAACTCGAACCGGATTCCACTGCTGAGCTGATGAAAATGCGCCTACATCCAAATCAAAACTTTCATTCGCTCCTGCGTGGTAAGCAATGCGTTGCCCGCTGAAAAAACGTTCGTAGACTTCTTTCACAAAATCCGTTTCAGGAAAATTATCGTTCAGTTTTTCCCCAAGCGAAATCAAATCGTTGCTTTCCACTAACTGTACGGCAAAAGCTTTTTTTTCGTCTCTGCCTGCCCGTCCGGCTTCCTGAAAATAGGCTTCGGGGCTGTCGGGCAAATCCATGTGCACTACCAACCGAACATCGGGCTTATCAATGCCCATTCCAAATGCATTAGTGCAGCAAATTACTCTCGTTTTGTTTTTTATCCATTCTTCCTGCTTACGGGAACGGGTATCGGTATCCAATCCAGCGTGATAAAAATCTGCTTTTACGTTATGCCGGTTCAGAAAATCGGAAAAGTTCTTTGTCTTTTTCCGGTTGCGGACATACACCACCGCACTGCCATTTACTTTAGCGAGTATATCCAACAGCGCCTGTTCTTTGTTGCCGGTTTGCCGAACCACATAACTAAGATTAGCGCGCACAAAACTTTTGCGGAATACATTTCGTTTTCTGAAAAGAAGTTTCTCTTGAATATCTTCTACTACTTTTGGCGTAGCCGTTGCGGTAAGTGCAATTACCGGTATGTTTTTTAGTTGTTCGCGCACTTCGGCTATACGTAAGTAAGGCGGACGAAAATCGTACCCCCATTGCGAAATGCAGTGCGCTTCATCTACCGCCAGCAGACTCACCTTCATTTGCTGCATTCTTGTCCGGAACTCTTCGGTGGCTAATCGTTCGGGACTTATGTACAGAAAGCGATAATTACCGTAAGTACAGTTGTTGAGCAATGTATCTGTTTCGCGAACGCCAAGTCCGGAGAAAACAGCCGCAGCTTTAATACCCTTGCTGTTTAAGTTTTGCACTTGGTCTTTCATAAGCGCAATGAGAGGAGAAACAACAATGCACAAACCTTCTTTTGCTAATGCGGGAACTTGGAAGCAAATTGATTTCCCACCTCCGGTTGGCAGCAGAGCGAGTGTATCGTTACCTTGTAATACCGAATGGATAATTTCTTCCTGCAAAGGACGAAAAGCATCAAACCCCCAGTATTGTTTTAATATGCTGTGAATAGTGCTCACGGCTTAAAAATAGGAATTGACGGTGTGCGTGCCACACCAAAAGTTATGACGGCTTGTAACTGAATATTGCTGTTACGGAAACTTCGGGAACTTGCTCCAGTCGGGCTTGCGCTTTTCAATAAAGGCATTCTTGCCTTCTTTGGCTTCATCGCTCAGGTAATACAGCAGCGTAGCATTGCCGGCTAACTCTTGTATGCCCGCCTGCCCGTCCAACTCGGCATTAAAAGAGGCTTTCAACATGCGGATGGAGAGAGGCGATTTCTCCTGAATTTTTTTGCACCATTCTACGGTAACATCTTCCAGCATTTCGAGCGGTACTACTTTGTTTACCAAGCCCATGGCAAGAGCATCCTGCGCGTTGTATTGATCGCAGAGATACCAAATTTCGCGGGCTTTCTTTTGCCCTACGCAGCGGGCTAAATAACTGGCGCCAAAGCCACCATCGAAACTTCCCACCTTTGGTCCTGTCTGTCCGAAAATGGCATTGTCGCTGGCAATAGATAAATCGCAAACCACATGCAGCACATGACCTCCGCCAATCGCATAGCCGTTTACCATGGCTATAACTGCTTTAGGTATTGAGCGAATTTGCTTTTGCAGATCGAGCACGTTAAGGCGCGGAACGGCATCGGTGCCTACATAGCCACCATGCCCCCGCACATTTTGGTCGCCACCGCTGCAAAATGCCATATCGCCTTCGCCAGTCAGGATAATTACTTCAATATCCAGGCTGTCGCGGCAAATGTTCATGGCGTCAATCATTTCCTTTACCGTAAGCGGGGTAAAGGCATTGCGGTAGCGCGGACGGTTGATGGTTATTTTAGCAATGCCTTCAAAAAAATCAAACTTAATTTCCTCGTAAGGCTTTATGGTTTTCCACTCTCTTTTGCTCATCGGTTGTTTCTTAAGTAGTCAAAATATTGTTTGTAAACAGCGGCATCGGTTATGTTGTTCGTTTTTATTTCGAGTATAGCCGGTCGCTGTCCGGTTTGAGGCGCATAAAACGTTGGAAGTATTTCCTCCAGCGTTTCAAAGCGGTCGCTAAAATAATAATGGATGTTGTACATGGAAGCGAGGTGCTGTGCGTTCAATGAATGCGGTGTTTCGAAAAACTTTTCGAAGTTGTTTATCTGTGCGGGTCCGTCTATTAACCTAAAAATGTTTCCGCCCGAATTATTGATAATAATGATTCGAAAATTGGGTGAAAGGTAGTTGTTCCAAAGGGCATTGGAATCGTAAAAGAAACTCACATCGCCTACTATACATACCGTTAGTTTGTTGTTGGCATAAGCGGCTCCGGCAGCAGTGCTCACGCAGCCATCAATACCGCTTGTGCCGCGGTTGGCATTTACGGAAACTGAATTCTTATGGAGGAACAAATTGGAATACCGCACCGGTGTAGAGTTGCCGTACTGCACATTTGCTCCTTCGGGCAGCGAAGCAATCAGTTTTTCAAAAACCGTAAAGTCGGAGTAAAGTGCATTTTGCAAAAATGAGAACTTCAGTGTAGCTGCATGTTTTGCTACTGTCGCCCATTCGTGTGCAAACGTATTTTCCTGCTCAGGGGTTTCGAGCAAACACTCTAAGGCTTCTGCCTCAGTAATGCAGGGATAGTATTCATTATTCAGCAAAAAATAATCTCTGTTTCGCATTTCGGAATATTGGTCAATATCCCAATGGTATCGCGGTTTGTATTTCCGCAGCCATTCTTTCAGGCGTTTTGAAACTATCTGGTTGCCGAGTGTAACTACCATGTTTGGCACAAACGTCTTTATGCTCTTGGTATCCATCAATTCGATACACGAATCGAAATCGTACACACAACCTTTTACATTGCAGTTGGAAGTAGATTCCACAAACACCACTGTATCTTTTCTTGTTGCTAACTGCGCTATAGTATCCCTAAATTTATTTTCTGCATTTCGCAGTCCTGCTACAATCAGTTTCTTGGGCGAATCGGCTAACTCGTATGCAAAGCGTTGTTGTGCTTCAATTCTGTCCTTAATAGTATTGGCAAGCGCTTCGGGCTGAAACTGCTTTTGCGGCAACTTTACCTTGCGTTCGGTGAACTCGTACAAAGGTTCGCGCAGGTGAACGTTAATACGTGCCGGAGTTTTAGTGCTCTGCGTATCAAAAATGGCTACTTCGGTGGTTTGAATAATGGAAGCCACGGCATCTTTGTCGGCATCCACATTGTAATCGGAAGCAAAACTTTCGAAGATGCCTATTTGATTGATGGCTTGATTTTCGCCATCGCTGGCAGCATGAGGCGGACGGTCGGCAGTAAGAAACAAAAGCGGCACTTGCTGATACAAGGCTTCGCAACAGGCGGGCAGTAAGTTAAGCACTGCGGTACCCGATGTGCAAACCACCGCTACGGTTTCACGCAGTTGCTGCGCCATGCCTAAGGCAAAATAGCCTGCTACGCGCTCATCGGGTATCACTAAGCACTCTACATCGGGCAGTTGCGAAAAAGCTATGACCAAGGGTGCCGAGCGCGAACCGGGAGAGAATACTACTTTCCGTATTCCCCTGCGGTAGCAGGTTTCTGCTATAGCCTGTATGCCTTCCTTTGCAGTGTTCATTGGCGCGCAAAGGTGAAAAAGTTTTAGTAACACAAATGCTTATCGCAGCACATTCAACAGCGTTTTCATTTTCATTTCGGTTTCTTTCCATTCCCTTTCGGGAACCGAATCTTGTGTAACACCACAGCCGCTGAAAACCGCCAGTTTTTTATGGAGCACATGCATACAACGTAAGTTCACAAACAACTTGGTTTTACCATTCATGTTTACTATGCCCAAGTAACCGCTGTAATAGTTGCGGGGAGAACGTTCGTTTGCACGAATAAAACGAAGCGCTTTTTGCTTTGGTATGCCGGCTACTGCGGGGGTAGGATGCAGTAAGGCAAGCACTTTTTGCCGGTTGAACGGAGCAATCCCTCTAAACGTGAATGTGGTGCGTATATGAGCCAGATTTCCGGCAAGCACTGTTTCGGGACCGGTAACTAAAGGCTTTACTTTAGTTACTTTCCGAAAAACAGTTTGTATGTAATCGGAAACTATCTGCTGTTCTGTTTCTTCCTTCTTTCCCCACTTGCCGTTTTTGGTGTAGCGCGTTCCGGCAAGTGAGTGAGTGCTATATTCATTGCCGTTCACTGAGAGTAGCATTTCGGGCGTAGCGCCTACCCATGTGCCGGTAGCCGGAGTATAAACAAGCGACACAAATGCTGCCGGATAGGCATGGCAAAGTTTTTTAAAGAACAATGCAGGATGAAAAGTTGAAGGCTTATTGACCAACCGAACCCTTGCTGCTACCACTTTGCGAAGTTGATTCTTAGTGATACCTTCTTTAATGGATTGAACGAGTGAAAGAAACTCTTTTTTAGTGGTAGGAGAGTAGGAGGGAAGATGTTTGGCCACAACTGTAGTTGCGTTTTGAAAAATCGGTAACCCTATCGTATCTTCTGTAAATGTATAATCGGCTCTTATTAGCAGCTTAGGGCACGAAGCACTTGCCGCAAATGGAGCGAATACAAATCCCGGGATGTTGCCGAACTGTTTTTCGTTTTTAAGTAGTGTGGAGTTATGCTGGCAAATTATGTTTATGTTTTTTTCGCCCGGCAAGCGGTAGAAAACAAACGCCAACTGATGTTCGGTGCAGTAGTCGTAAAATTTTTGGAGTGAAACACCCTTGTTGCGCGCCAAAGCCATTTCGGGCAAAACTATATTTTTACCCGTAAGCATAAACCATGATTGAAAAGGAACTATACATTATCCGACACGGACAAACCGACCTGAATGCACAGGGAATTGTACAAGGGAAAGGAGTAAACGCTCCGCTGAACGAAACAGGCAGAAAGCAGGCAGATGCGTTTTACAATGTTTACAGGCATGTAAAGTTCGATTTGGTTTATACTTCATCGCTGCTGCGTGCCATTCAAACTGCCGATAGTTTTATTAAAGCCGGAGTGCCTCACATTGCCGACCCCGATTTAGATGAAATAAGCTGGGGCGATGCCGAAGGACAGAAAAACTTTACCGACCATTCGGAGTTGTTTAATGAATTATTAAAGGAGTGGAGGTCCGGCAATATTTACTATAAGTTCAATGGTGGCGAAAGCCCCTTCGACTTGCAGCAGCGGCAACTCCGTTTTATTGAGCGCTTGAAAGCAACCAATGAAAAAATAATTTTAATTGCCACTCACGGCAGATACATCCGCGCTTTGATGTGTACTCTTACCAATAAACCCCTCTCCGAAATGGACGATTTCGACCACACTAATTTGTGCCTTTACAAAGTGAACCTGTTAAGCAACGGAACCTTCGAAATTGAGCAACACAACAATCAGGCGCATTTGGAAGAACTGTTTAACTCATAAAAACAAAGCCAACCTACAGCACTTTCGATAACCTAAAAAGCGGCACACCCGATACAAAGGTTAAAGAGCAGCGCGGAAAAGACAAACAGATATGCATACGGAAGGCAACATAAACGAGATAGGTGTAAATGTGGAATAGAACAACAGCGCCTAAAATACAAAGAGGGAAAATCAATTCCCTCTTTGTTGTATTAGTTGCTTACCGATGCGCGGGCTATGTATTTTTCAATGTCGCGCCCTTCTTCGCTTTTGGGGTAGTTATCGCGTATTTTTTCATAGAGCTTTTTAGCTTCGCTGAAGTTGTTTGCCTTTTCGTGCGCCAATGCTGCTTTGAACAGGAAATACGGAGTGTATGTTTCGTTATCGGAGAAAGCGGCTGCTTTTTCGTAATACTTAATGCCGTCTTTTTCTTTGCCCAGTTCCATGTAAGCATCGCCTATGGCGCTTAACTTAACGGCTCCTACAATTGGGTCTTTGGTGCTGAATTTATCAAGGTAGCTTATTGCCTCATCGTATTTTTTAAGATTAAGGCAGCAAATGCCCGCATAGTAATTTGCCAAATTAGCCGCTTTGGTAAAACTGTATTTCTTGGTTACTTCCGCAAAACCTACCACGGTGTTTGCTCCGCCAAAACCGGCTCTGCCGTTAAGCGCCAGTTCAAACGAATCTTTGGCAAATGCCATTTCAGCCAAATACATGGCTTTTTGCCCTTGCAGATTTCTTTCGGGCAACCACTTTACAAATACATATATCAATGCCACTGCCACTGCCAGCACCACTCCACCGGCAATCATCAGCGGCTGCCGTTTTTCCTCTATAAATTGCTCTACCTTCGAAAGGTTTTCCTGTATGTTCTCCGCTAAGTTCTCTTTTTCTTCAGCCATTTGGTTTTTGAATTTTAGTTTATTGTTTGTTTGGTTTTACTCAGTCATAAACGGATAATCCGCTTCAGTATAAATATCTTTATACAGTTCGCTGTCATCGGGGTAAGGCGAGTTTTCAGCAAACTGTACGCATTCGTCAATTTCCTTTTCCACAGCAGCAATTATTTCGTCAATACGGCTCTGTGTGGCGTATTTCCTTTTCAAAATGGTTTCGAGGGTGGTTTCAATAGGGTCTAACTTTTTGTAAGCCTCTACTTCTTCCTTGGTGCGGTACTTTTGCGGATCGCTCATGGAGTGCCCTTTGTAGCGGTAGGTGCACATTTCCAAAAAGGTAGGGCCTTCGCCCTTTCTTGCCCTTGCTGCTGCTGCTGCTACCGCTTCGTGTACAGTTTCGCATTTCATGGCATCCACCGATTGCGAGGGCATATCGTACGCATCGCCTAATTTGGAAATCTGTGTAACGTTCGAAGTTCTTCCTACCGAAGTGCCCATGGCGTAGCCGTTGTTTTCGCAGGCAAAAATGACGGGTAGTTTCCAGGTCATTGCCATGTTGAAGGTTTCGTGCAGGGCACCCTGCCGCGCGGCACCATCGCCAAAAAAGCAGATGGTTACGTTATCGCGGTTAAAATATTGGTCGGCAAAGGCAATACCGGCACCCAACGGAATTTGTGCGCCCACAATACCATGCCCGCCAAAAAAGTTGTGCTTTTTAGAGAAGAAGTGCATAGAGCCGCCTTTCCCCTTGGTGCAACCCGTAGCTTTTCCGAAAAGTTCAGCCATAGCTTCGTTGCAACTAATGCCTTTGGCTATTGCCAAGCCGTGGTCGCGGTAGGCGGTAATTACGCGGTCGTCATCGCGCAGCGCGCTCATAGTGCCGGCTGCTACGGCTTCTTGCCCTATGTATAAATGGCAGAAGCCACGTATTTTTTGCTGACCGTATAACATACCCGCGCGCTCCTCAAATCTCCGCAGGCGGAGCATGAGTTCGTACCAGTATAAATAGGTGTCTTTGGTTACTTTTGCCAAAATCGCTTACCTTTTAAAAAAAGCGGTCAAAAATAGTGTTTCTGCGAAAACTTGCACTTCTTAATTTCAAAAACCATCCACAGTTAAATCTTGATTTTGAAGGCAAACTGACCTGTATTATCGGCAACAACGGAACGGGAAAAACCAATTTGTTAGATGCTGTTTACTACTTGTGCCTTACTAAAAGCTATTTCAATTCGGTTGACCAACAGAACATCCGCTTCGGCAGCGATTTTTTTCGCCTGCAAGGTTTGTTTGAAAATGAAGTGAAGCAGCACGATGTGGTTTACAAGCTCGCTTCGGGAAGAAAGAAAGAATTAAGCGTGAGCGATGTGCCTATCCCGAAACTGAGCGAGCATATCGGCAAGTTTCCGGCAGTTATTATTTCGCCCGATGACAGCTTGCTGATTACCGGCAACAGCGATGAGCGCAGACGCTTTTTAGACAGCACCCTTTCGCAGGTAAACAGGCAGTATTTGCTTTGGGTAATTGAATACAACAAAATAGTGGCGCAGCGCAATGCTGCCTTAAAGCGTTTTGCCGAGGCAGGAACTTTCAATAAAGCACTGATAGAATCATACAATCAACAGTTGGTGCCGCTTGGCGATGCCATCCACCAAGCGCGCAAAACAGCCATTACCAAACTTATTCCTTCGTTTAATGCGTTTTACCGCACCATTAGTTTAGAACGTGAGCAGGTGAGTATGCGGTATGTAAGCCAACTGAACGATAAACCTTTTGATGTGCTGTTAGACGAAACCATGCAGCGCGATGCCCTGCTGCAACGCACCGAAGCAGGCATTCACAAAGACGATATTGATTTTTTTATTGGTGAAAACAAGCTGAAGAAGTTTGGCTCGCAGGGGCAGCAGAAAAGTTTTGTGATAGCCGCCAAGTTTGCTCAATATGCTTTTATTAAAGAAGCCAAAGGTTTTCACCCTTTGTTGCTGATTGATGATATTTTTGACAAACTCGATAACGACCGCAGCCAGCGCCTTATTGAGATGATTGCCGGTGATGATTTCGGGCAGGTGTTTTTAACCGATACCGATGATTCGCATATAAAGGAAACGTTGAGCGGGAAAGAGAATAAGTATTCGGTAGTAAAAATTAACTATGAGAAACGCTAAACTACAAGCATGGCTTTATGCCTTTCGGCTGCGAACATTGCCGCTGGCGTTCTCTTCTATTATTACCGGAAGTTCCATAGCCTTTGCCCATAACCGCGAAAATTTCAACTGGATAGTATTTGTGCTTTGCCTTGTTACTACGTTGTTTCTTCAAGTCCTCTCCAACCTTGCCAACGATTATGGCGACAGTGAAAAAGGCACCGATAACGATGAGCGCATAGGACCTAAACGGGCAATACAAGCGGGCATGTTATCTGTACAAGAAATAAAAGTAGGCATTGCATTGACAACAGGTTTCAGTTTAATAGCGGGGGTGGCGTTGGTGCATGAAGCTTTTTTGAATGTAGAGCACGATTACACGTTTTTCTTTTTGCTGTTGGGTTTTGCCGCTATGGCTGCCGCCATTAAATATACGGTGGGTAAAAGCGCTTACGGCTATTCGGGCTGGGGCGATGCATTTGTGATTTTGTTTTTTGGTATTGTGGGTGTGGGCGGCAGTTATTATTTGCTGTCGCACCAAATAGATTATACGGTATTACTACCCGCATTGAGCATCGGCTTTTTTTCGGCAGGGGTGCTAAACCTTAATAATATGCGCGACAGCCAAAGCGATGCAAAAGCCGGGAAGAATACACTGGCAGTAAAGTTAGGATTAGATAAGGCAAGAGTGTATCACCGCCTGCTGATTGTGGCAGGTATGCTGTTAAGTGTAGCGTACGTGTTGGTGAGTTTTGTTTCTACCATGCAGTTTTTATTCATTATTACCGCTCCGCTTTTCCGCAAGCATTTGGTTGCCGTAAACCGTGTTAAAGAGCTAAAGGATTTTGATCCGCTGCTGAAACAACTCGCCATCAGCACATTTATTTTTTCGCTGCTGTTTGCCTTGGGGCAGGTGTTGGGGGAATAGCTTTTTACTTCTCTGCCTTTCGGAGAATTATAGTTTTCTTACTTATTGTTAAGATAAATGCACACCAAAATGCTATAGAGATGTTTTGGGATGTTACAATTAGCACCAACCACATAAGCACACCTGCCTGTCGACAAGGCAGGTAGAAAACATAAGGCTATGTGAGCTATGTATCTCTGTGGTTTTAGGTGGGGGTACTTATCCGCCCTCTTCAATTTTTGTTTTTACACCGAAAAAGTTTAAACTTTACAATAGGACATCCATTTGCTAAGCGTTTAAAATTGCCCCTATGCAGGTTAAGCCGGTTTTTGTTGTGTGGTTTGTTGTATTGCTGCAAGTGGTTGGTAGGGGGCAAAGCCTTCTGCTAACAAAAGAAATTTTTATACCTAAACTCTATTGAGATGATGGGGAAGTTGAATAGTTGCTATGACGCGGGCAGGTTCTCGCAAGCGGAGAACCGGGACATAATTTTTGTTTTTAACTGAAAAAGTTTAAACTTTACGAAAGGACACCAATTTGTTAAGCGTTTAAAAACCGCCCCCATGAAAGCAAACACGCTTGTTGTTTTTGTATTGTTTGGTTGCCGCTGTTTTGCAGCGGTGCGGTTGATGCACGGGCGGCTTTTACAAGGCAAAAACTGCGATGCTTGGCGGAAACGGATTTTGTAAACTCTGAAAACAGATAGCTATGAAAAAGATTTATGCTTTGCTTTTTGCCCTTGCATTGTTATGCAGTGATTTTTGCAGTGCACAAACGCGCAACCCCGGCTTAGATGTAAGCCGAACCAATATCTGGAAATTCGGTTGGCAGTGGATTAATGTTTCACCTACTATTGATGCCCCGGGGCTTGACTTTACCAATGGCGCGCCTGTAGTTACCGTAGGAGGTCCGAAGGTGGCAGATGGGGCTACATCTATTTGCGACCCGAGTGGTAATTTACAGCTATACGGAGGATACTTAAGCATGTATAATCACACTTACAGTCCGCTGATGAACTCTGGTGTGGTGGGCGATTCGGGGTGGATTGGAATTTCGCCAACCAACCTTGCCGTGCCACAGCCCAACAGCCCTAACCTGATTTACTACTTTTCAACGGCTGCCACATTCAGGTATTCGGTAATTGATATGAGTTTAGACGGAGGGAAAGGCGCGGCAATTTTACGAAACCAGTTACTCGTACCGTCTCCAGCCGGTGTGAAACTCGCTGCTGTACACCACTGCAATGGAAGCGATATATGGATTGTTTTACATCGCTGGCAAACAGACTCTTTTTTTGCCTATCTACTGACCGATACCGGGTTAAACAAAATACCCGTTACCTCTAAAACCGGACCAGTTGATAATGAGTTTGGTGCTTATCAGGCGGGAAAACTAAAATTTTCATCAGACGGAAACAAACTGGCAATGGTTACCAATGGCAGCAATATTGAAGCGCACTTGTTTGATTTTGATAAAGTCACCGGAATAGTTTCACATCCAGTTAAGTTGCAAAAAGATGCATGGGATCAAGGGATTGCCTTTTCGCCCGATAATACCAAACTTTATATCTCCACTACGACAGGTATTCTTGTACAATATGATGTTTTAACAGGCAGTGCAATAGCCCAATCCAAAAAAATTATTGTTGACTTGATTCAGGACTTAAGTGCCATGCAATTGGGGCGCGATGGCAAGATTTATCTTAGTTCAAGCGGACTCCCGCATAATTACTTTTTGGAGGTAATCCACAACCCCAATGCTATGGACACATTTTGCAATTTTCAGGCGGAGGCAATTTACCTAAATGGCTCTTCCGGCTCAGCCCGTAGTTTACTGAATACGGTTGACAGTTATTTTTATACCGGCAGTTCAGCATATCCTTGTTATGGCGATACTACGGGAATTGGGATTGTTGAAAGCAACGCTGACCTCGGCATAAAGGTTTACCCCAACCCATTTTCAGATTACACAACCATTGACATACCTAATGTTTTATACGAGCATGAAAGGGTAGAATATCGCTTATTTGATATTGCGGGGAAAGAGTGCTCTGCTCAGATTACACGTAAGGGTTATGGTTTGGCAAAACTTCAACGCGCTCAGTTAACCCCGGGTTTGTATTTCCTTGTTGTCAGCTTATACGGAAAGGCGCAAATTTTTAAACTAACAATTTTATAAACTTTAAAATTCAAAATCATGAAAAAACAATTTTACTATCTGGCAGCTATCATTTTAATGATGGCTATGCTAAAAACAAACGCTCAGGCACAATGGCAACTGGGTGGAAACACAGGTACAAGCAATGCCGCTCTTGGAACAATTACGGGAGGCGAATTTTTGCCTATCATTACTGGTAATAATGAGCGCATGCGTGTAGATGAGAACGGTTTGGTAGGCATTGGCACTACGGGACCTTCTTACCTGCTTGATGTTAACCTTGGTGACATCAACCTCAACCAAACCAGTGCCACTACCAGCGAAGCCTACCGTATTGGCGGCAACCGTGTGCTTTGGCATAATAACAACACCAGTAACTTGTTTGTGGGTGTTGGAGCGGGAGCGAGTAATACCAATACCCTGGGCTGGGGAAATACATTTGTAGGGTTTGAAGCCGGTACGGCTAACACCACAGGCTACCGAAATACTTTTATAGGTAAGAGTGCCGGAGCTAATAACACCACCGGCTATATGAATAATTTTATAGGTGACAGCGCAGGGTTTAATAATATTGACGGAGTGTCAAACTGGTTTGGCGGGCGTATGGCAGGGTTTGCTAACCTTGGTCCTATTGTAGGAAATAGTGTTGCGGGAAGTTACAATACCTATACAGGGCATCGGTGCGGTGAAACAAACGAGCACGGTTACTTTAATTGCTTTTATGGAAAAGAAGCGGGTGGCAATAGTATAGATGGCTCTGATAACTGTTTTTATGGTGTATTATCTGGTTACAATAACGGGCAAACAGGTGGTTTTTTTGAGCCGGGAAAACTTAACTGCTTTTACGGTAGGAGTAGTGGTTTAGAGAATATTGCTGGTTCTAACAATTGTTATTACGGAGCATATAGTGGTCGGCAAGGCGCTCTAGGTAATAATAATTCTTTTTTTGGTTCGAATAGTGGTGAATACAGTGTTGGAAGCAATAATGTGTTCGTAGGTGCACATGCTGGGGAAAGTAACCTCACTGGTGATAATAACACACTCGTTGGCGCCTTTGCACAGGTAGGTGTATATCCATTGACCAATGCCACCGCCATAGGCGCACGGGCTTTTGTTACTCAAAGCAACAGTTTGATACTCGGTTCCGTTAACGGCATTAACGGGGCAACTGCAAATACGAATATAGGTATTGGAACTACGGCCCCCGCTGCCAAGCTGCACCTTTTAAATACGAGCGAAACAATAGGTGGCTTTTTTAATTCAACTTTTAACGGTGCAGGTTGTATTAGTCTTGCAGCCAGAGCAGGTGATGCGTCTGTATTAAATATAGGTGTGTTCGGGCAGGCAGCACCTATTGCCACACCACTCAATATTCCAACCGTATTGGGTCTAAGCGCTCTTAATAATAACTCTGGCGTTTGGGGGCAGGGGGCGGGGTCGTCCTATAATTTTGGGGGTGTTTTTGAAGCCAATAACTGCCCAAACAGCATTATTAACATTGGCGTATATGGCAGCGCAAGCAATTGTTACAGCAATACTATACCGGGCATTGCCGGATATTTTCAGGGAAATGTTTTTGCCAATAACGCACTACTTACATCAGACCAAATGTTCAAAGATAGCATAGCAGGTATTAGTAATGCCCTGTCTATAATAAACTCGCTTCAGCCCAAGCAGTTTACATTTAAAACCGACAGTTTTCCATACATGAACTTTAACGGTGGTAAGCAATACGGGTTCATTGCACAGCAAGTTGATTCGGTATTGCCCGAAATAGTGAGTTCCATTATACAACCTGCGATAGTAGATACAAGCGGAGCTACACTTATGGCCACTTTTAGTTTTAAGGCATTGCATTACACCGAACTCATCCCCCTTACCATAGCTGCCATACAAGAGTTAGACAGCATAGCTGCAACAAAAGCAGGCGTGTGCGATTTGGCGGGCAGCACCCCTGCCCACTACCTGCCCAAA
>JAHCHW010000015.1 GCA_026129525.1 Chitinophagales bacterium
TCGAATAATATTGAAGATTGAAAATTGCCTCGCTTCACTCGCGTTCTCCCCTCCCCTTCAGGAGGGGCGAACTATAGGTTGTTGGTAATAAAAAACGACAATACCCCTTCTTCTGTTTCCTACTCAAAAAAATTTGGCGAATCGGAAACTTTGCCTAACATTGCATCGTTATCTGATACATCCCGCAGTTATTTAGTTCTTCCAACTAAAATTTACTGTTCGAAAAAATCCCGATACTAAAAATGTTCTTGAGAAAACACGCAGTGTGTTTTAGCCATGTATAACAAAACAGCACAGGTAATTTTTTACTACACATATTTATTTATCCATTCATTAAAAACCAACCCATGTACGACATTCTGCAACTGAATGACATGATTCTTCCCGAGCTGAAAGAAATTGCCCAAACACTCAAAATAAAAGGGGCAGATAAGCTGGAAAAACAGGACCTCATCCTCAAAATTTTAGATGCTCAGGCGCTTAATCCCGAAAGTACTTCGGCAGCAGGCGAAGAAACCAAAGAAAAAGCCAAAAAGCAGCGCGCCCGCAAGCCCATTAATCCCGAACTAAAAGCTAAAACGGAAAAAACCGAAGAGGTATCTTCATCTGAGTCTTTTGCGGCAACAGAAGAATTTGTTGCGAGCAACACGGCTGAAAAACCACAGGAAGACAATACACCTCCGGTTGCCGAAAGAATGCAGGAGGAGCCTAAAAATAAAAACATTTTCAGTGTAGAAACCGATGCGGTAATAGAAGGCGAAGGCGTGCTGGAAATGATGCCCGATGGCTACGGCTTTCTGCGCTCTTCCGATTACAGCTACCTTTCTTCGCCCGATGATATTTACGTTTCGCCATCGCAGATAAAACTTTTCGGATTAAAAACCGGTGATACCGTTCGGGGCTACATTCGTCCCCCCAAAGTGGGCGAAAAATATTTTGCCCTGTTAAAGGTTGACACCATTAACGGCAGGCAGCCCGAAGATGTTCGCGACCGTGTTTCGTTCGAATACCTTACCCCGCTTTTCCCCCAAGAAAAACTCAACTTGTTTACCACGCCAAGTAATCTTACCACCCGTATTATTGACCTCTTTACTCCTGTAGGCAAAGGGCAAAGGGGCATGATTGTTTCGCAACCAAAAACCGGTAAAACCACCATCCTTAAAGAAATTGCCAACGCCATTGCCAAAAACCATCCCGAGGTTTACCTCATTGTGCTGCTGGTAGATGAAAGACCCGAAGAAGTTACCGACATGGAGCGCAGTGTAAACGGTGAAGTTATTGCTTCAACCTTTGATGAGCCTGCCGATAAGCATGTAAAAGTTTCCACCATTGTACTACAAAAAGCCAAGCGATTGGTAGAATGCGGACACGATGTGGTTATTCTGCTTGATTCCATTACGCGTTTGGCGAGAGCGCACAATACCGTTTCGCCTGCATCGGGCAAGGTGCTTTCGGGCGGTGTGGAAGCCAATGCCATGCAAAAACCCAAGCAGTTTTTCGGGGCAGCCCGTAAAATTGAAAACGGTGGCTCGCTTACCATTCTCGCTACAGCATTGATTGACACGGGTTCAAAAATGGATGAAGTAATTTTTGAAGAATTTAAAGGAACCGGCAACATGGAATTACAGCTTGACCGCAAGCTGTCGAACCGCAGAATTTACCCGGCTATTGATATTGTTTCGTCTTCTACCCGCAGAGATGATTTACTGTTGGATAAGGACGTATTACAGCGTATGTGGATTTTGCGAAACCACATTGCCGATATGACTTCGGAAGAGGCAATGAACTTTTTAATACAGCAAATGAAAGGCACCAAAACCAACGAAGAGTTTCTGGTAGCCATGAATTCGTAAAACCATAACCTTTTCGGGCGGGTTGGCAAAGTGGCAGGAATGTTTATTTTTGCCCTCCCTTAAACGAAAACACAAGTTTTAAGACATGAAATGCCCGTATTAGGCATTCCATTCACCTTTAAAAATAAATTTGATTACAAATGAAACGGACATTTCAACCAAGCCGCAGAAAAAGAAAAAACAAACACGGCTTCAGAGAGAGAATGAGCACTAAAAATGGAAGAAAAGTTCTCGCACGCAGAAGAGCCAGAGGCAGAAAGAAACTTACCGTTTCGGACGAAGGAAGACTTAAGTAATTCCGCGAAGGCAACGCCTTTTGTCGCTTTTAATCTTGCTCGCTTAACCGGAAAAAACACCTTTGGCAGCAACGAAAAGCTGAAAAGCGCCAAACTGATAGAACAACTTTTTAAAGAGGGTAAATCTGTTTCGAACAACGGATTTACCCTTGTTTATTTAGTAACGGATATAGCCTCATTGTATCCCGCACGGGCAGGATTCTCCGTTCCCAAAAAGAATTTTAAACATGCCGTAGAGCGCAACCGCGTAAAGCGGCTTATGCGCGAAGTGTACCGCCACCGTAAAATTTCGCTTTACGAAAAATTAGCAGCCGCCCAAAAGCAATTAGCCATTATGTGGGTGTATAAGGGCAAACAATTACCCGATTACCTGCAAACCGAAAAAGCGTTAGGTGAATGTTTAGCGCAATTAATGAAGAAGCTGTAACATTGGTAGGCTATTTCGCCTTCGGCAACTTTGCCTGAAACTCGTTGATATACATCGGTTCAAAGTAAGCAGCATCGGCAAACTCTCCTTTGTTGAATTTGTTTTCGGCAACAGCAACCATAAACCGCGCATCGGGCACTATGTCATTTACAAAACGGACATTGCCCACAACTAACAACTGACTGCTTTTTTCAGCACCGTTACCGCCAACAATCAGGTTCTTATACGGTTTTATTTTCTCTGCAAACTGCTCATTGAGCGTAAAAAACCCGGGAGCAATAATTTCGTTACCGGCTGCATCATACAAAGCGGCATATACATCTATTCTGCGGGCATCTATCAGTGGCAAATAGTAAAATCCTTCGGAAGCCTGTTGCTTAATTCCCTCGAAAAGAAGTTGCAGGGTAGAAACTGCAATAAGTGGTTTGTTCAACGCATAGCAGTATCCCTTTGCAGCAGAAACACCTATACGCAAGCCCGTGTATGAACCCGGACCGGCACTTACGGCAACAGCATCTAATTGTTCGTACGTAACTCCGTTTGCTTTAAGCAACTCATCGGTAAGAACAGTAATCATTCGCGCGTGGGAGTTTTTTTCGCGATCAATCCGAAAGTCAAGCACGCTGCCATTTTTACTCAGGCATACCGAGCAGAAATTTGAAGAAGTTTCTATACTTAATATTAAAGCCACTTTCTAGAACTGAACATCTTTCACTAACTCCTCATTTCCCCGTTTAAACTTTACCGTAGTGGCATCGCCTTTTTTAAAGGTTGCAAGCGCTTTCATATAACTCATCATGTCGGTTATCATTAAATCGCCTAACTGAATAATGACATCGCCTTGCTTTAATCCGGCTTTAGCAGCAGGCTTACCTTCGGTTACGCCATCAATACGCATGCCTTTGCCTTCATAGGTATAATCGGGCATTACTCCCATAGTTACCGTAAACTTTGGCGCGTTCTCATGCTCGTCATCTTTTGTTTTTATAAAACCGATTTTACCTTTTGTATCCAAAGCGGCAATCAGGCTCATCACATAATCGAAAATATCTTCCATGCCGCGGTAATTAATCTTCTCTTCATCATCGCTAGGCTTGTGGTAATCTTTATGTTGCCCGCTGAAAAAGTGCAACACCGGAATGTTTCGCAAATAAAATGAGGTATGGTCGGAAGGACCAATGCCGCTTTCGCTTGTTTTTACATGCAGAGGTGATTCAATGCCATTCATTGCATCTTTCCACAGCGGTGAAGTGCCCACTCCGCTTACTAAAATTTTGTTGGAGTCCACTCTGCCCACCATATCAAAATTGAGCATGTAGTTAATTTTTGAAGTATCCACCAAGGGGTGCTCTACATACCATTTAGAACCGAAAAGCCCTAACTCTTCGCCACTGAAAGCAATTATGAGGTAATTGTTTTTTGTGTAGTGCGATGTTTTTAACCGTTGCGCCAGTTCAATAATCATAGCCACACCGCTGGCATTATCATCGGCACCGTTGTGCACGGCAGGCTCGCCCCTGTAGGTAGAATGTTTGCTATCGCCCATACCAAGGTGGTCGTAATGCGCGCCAAGCACAATGGTATATTCCGCTTTGTTATCAATAAAAGCAATTACGTTGTTGCCTTTTACTTTTTTGCGAACGCTGTCAATTAGCGGGTGGTAAACAAATTGTTGCAAATATTTTTTAGTGCCCGATTTTCCGCTTACACTATAAATGCCTTCGGAACGAAACTGTTTGATGATGTAATCGGAAGCTAATTTTTCACCGGCAGTTCCGGTGTAGCGCCCCTCCAGTTTATCATCGGCAAGGTAGGTAATGTGTTGTTTGAAATCGGTTGCAAGCTGGCAGTTGACAACTGACAGAAAAGAAAACTGCAACAGCAACAAAAAGAAAGTTCGCATCATAATTTTAGTATGGATGCAAACGTAAGGGTAAGTAATGAGAGCAGGAAATAATTAGTACACTTACAACGAAGCTATTACCGAGCGAAAAAACTCAACACCTTTTTCGCTGAGGCGATTGGCATAACGCCTGTCGTTTACGGTAAAAGTTACTATGCCTTCGTTTCCTTTTACAAAAATTTGCCCGCTTATAAATTCCCTGCCGTCTATCTGGCACATAATGTTAGCCGTAGGAGCATCTGTTATAACCGTGGCGTTATTATCGGTAATAAATTCTTTTATAATGCCCATGTTGGCTTTATCAATATTAATACTGCCGCCATCGCCTTTCAGTAATACAATATCGGCAGTGTTGCAGGTGTTTACCATGGTCATGTAATAAGCCCAAGGCAGTTTAGGTTCGGCAGATTGTGCTTTGCTGAAAAGCAAGAGATGAACCATAAAAGCAAAAAGCAAGAACAACTTCATGAGCCGTTGACGAAACTTGTCTTCCGCAATATGTAAAGACGGTACTCTTGCAGCACCCGTAGCAGCAGGGACTAATTGAACTATACGCATGTCATAGTGTTAAGTGCCCTATGAATATAATCTTAAGGCGCTGAATTGTCAAGCCCGTGTAAGCACTACTTGTTTATTTGGTTAAAGAAAAATGTGTTGCCGGCATTGTTCATGCGGTTAACATACTCCTTGCCATCCTTTTGAAAAACCACATATCCGGTTGAATCGCCCAGATAAAAATTGCCGGAAATAAACTCGCGCCCGTTAATAAGCCACATAATCATACCTGCTTGTGGTGCACCGGATTTTGCTGCCGGTTTATTTTCGAAAAAACTGTTGAAGAGTTGCACATTTCTGCCTTCGAGCGAAAGACTGCCCCCTTTACCCTGCATTAAAATTATATCCATAGAAGTTACGGAATCGCGCAAGGTGTAAAATGTTTTGGCAGGCAGTTGTTGCTGGCTGTAGCTGTTAGCTGACCATAAAGTGCAGACCACAGAGAAAAGCAATGTTTTGATATAAGCGTTCATGCGGTGAATTTATGGTTGAGCAATTAAAGTTTGGAAATAGTTAACATAAGTTTGTTGCAATGCCTGGCAAGAATATTTTTCCTCAACTGTTTTGCGCCCCGCTTTGCCGAGTTGTTTTCGTAATTCTTCCGATTCAACCAACAGACAAAGTTTGTGCACCCATTCTTCTTCGGTAGCAGCCAAAAATCCGTTTACGCCATCCTCCACAATTTCGTTGTTAACTCCCACGGCACTCATTATGGTTGCCACTTCGAGCGCCATGTATTGCAGCCCTTTCATACCACACTTGCCGCGTGTCCATTCGTTATCGGGCAAATACATAATGCCTATATCGAATGCTGCAATTTGCTGTACTTCATTTTCGGGAGTCCATGCAATGCCTTTAATGCCGAGTTCTTCGTTTACATAATCATTGGCACCAAACACCCGGAACTCTACTTTGTTCCCAAATCTCTCTTTTACTTTTTTGAGTACCGGTATAGAAGGTTTAAAATGTTCGATGGTGGTTAGGCTGCCGCTCCAGCCAATAACTATTTTGTTGCTTGGTTTTTTCGGAGGCACATTGTAATACTCCAAATCAATAGTAGATGGCGCAATAACTACATCGTTGTTAAACTGCCGTGCGTGTTTTGCAAGGTACCGGTTACCTACTATTACCCTGTCGGACAAAGCAATAATGTCGTTGGTTTTTTGGGGGCGTTTTAGCCATCCTAAGGCTTTGTTTGCCTGGCTTACATCGTGGTTCCAGATAGCATCATCAAAATCGTAAACAATTTTCGCACCCGACCGTTTCATCATTTTCTCGAACACAATTGTTCCGGTCATAAATGCTTCACGGTAAATGAATATGATGTCAAAATTTTTTGCACGCATTGCATCGTTCCATCTGCGCCATAAACCTTTAAGAAACAAAACAAACTTTCGGAAATAATTCCCGGGCGAATAAAAATCCTTGTCCTCTTGTTCAGTAACCAAAATGGGCGAATACACGCAATCGAATCCCGCTTTTTCGAGATAAGGAATATACTGCTCACAACGGTATCGCTGCCCGGGAGAGCGATTCCAACGGTGTTGAACGATAAAGAGTATCCGCTTGCGTTTATTCACTGCCACAATATAACAAGGGGTAAAAATTAAGGGTAGGTCGAGCGACTTCGTTTCTTATTAGGCTTTTTTGTCCAGTGGTTGTCGCCACTTTTTACAGTGTAGCCTCTACCAAATTTTTGTTTGTCCGTCATCTTTTTAATAGGCACATACCAAAACTCTGCCACACAACGTTCGGGTGTAACATCTAAAGTAAAATAGCCGTGCTTGGTGAATTTGCACCACACATGATGGGGATTTAAGTTGCGGCTTACCTTCTGCACTAACGGAATCAAAAAGCCCGGCACACCGGCTTCTTTCATGTTTATTCTGGAAATACTCGGACCTGTTACTTCTACTCCAATGGCACCTTCGCCTGTTCGCTTGTTGTATTTGGTTTTGTCTTTCGGGTACCCTGTCATGTTCATTACAAAACTCATGTGAATATCGCCTGTAAGAACTACCACATTCTGGATGCGATTACTTTCGATGAAATCGTATAGGCGCTGTCTGTCTTCAGGAAAACCGTTCCAGTTGCTAGGGTCAAACACCCTGCCGTTGCCTCGTTTTTTGCGGATTACTTTTGGTGCGCCTTCGCTTAGCCAATCAGTCATCATTTCCTGATTAGCGAGCAACTGCCATTGTGCTTTGGAGTTTTGAAGATTGTTTTTGAGCCATGCATCCTGTTGTAAACCCAATACCGATTTTTTGCCGGGTTCATACTCTTCTTTACCTCTGAAAAGGTGCATGTCAATCAAATTCAAATCAGCCAGTGTGCCAAACTGAAATTTGCGGTAAATGTTTTCAGGGTGTTTTTCATCGGACACACGAATAGGCAGGTATTCATAAAACGCCTGAATGGCTTCTTCGGTTTTGCCGGGCGGCTCTACATCAGTATCGTGATTATCCCAGAGAGCAAACCAAGTTTTGTATTGGCGCGCTGCACGTAGGTCGGGATCAAGTAAATAATAGGTGTGTCGTTCACGCCATTCCTTTAAACTTGCAACATCTTTCGGATACTCTGCAGGCATGCGGTTGAGTTGTTTGTCATCGGCATAATCGTACACGTAATCGCCTACGTGCAACAGAAAATCAATATCATCTCTTTCAGCAATACGACTATAGGCATTAAAAAAACCTGCCCAAATACTTGAACAAGAAACTACCGCCAGTTTAAACTGCTTTACAGAATCATCGGGTAACGTTTGCGCTCTGCCTATACGGGAAATTTTTCCCTCAGCATTTATCCAACGGTAGTAATAGTGCTTGCCGGGTTGCAAACCTGTTGCATCTGCTTTAGCGGTAAAATCTCTACCGGCATTGGTGCGTACTTCTCCTTCGTTTACTATATGAGCAAAAGAAGAATCTTCTGCTATTTGCCAGCGCAATAGCTGTTCAGTCTGACCAAGGTCAGACCGTGTAAGTGGCTCTACTTTAGTCCAAATAATCACTCTGTCCTGTAGGGCATCGCCCGATGCAACACCATACAAAAACGGTGCATAAGACGAATCGGCAAAAATGTTTTCAGGATATTGCTGTGCAGAAAGGCAAAGCGACATACATACTATTACTACAGTAGCGACAAATTTCATGCGGGCAATTTCGGGAATAAATAGGAAGTGATAAAGCTACAGTGAGCAGCCTGTAACAATTGAAAAGCAGAAAGACGGCACTACTAATCTTCAACCTTTTTCTCTTTCCCTTTCTGCTTCCACTTGTAATAAGCAGCTAATCCTGCGGGTATGAGCCAACTGGCGGGGTCAATGGGAGCTGCTGCCATGCCTCCTCCCCCACCGGGACCGCCCGGGTCGGGTTGGGCAAGGAGAACTGCCGGCAGCAGCAGGACTGCTGCCGACAGAAGAATGTGTATTGTTTTAGTTGTGATTTGCTTG
>JAHCHW010000002.1 GCA_026129525.1 Chitinophagales bacterium
GATTGTGGTGAAGTAGGGAATACAATCAAAACAACAAAACAAAAGGCGGAGGGGAATCTTCCGCCTTTTGTTTTGTTGATGAAAGGGATGCTTTGTACATTCTGCTGTTATCTTTGCGAACATAAATTTCTTCAATGAAAAAAATCTACACTATTGTAGCAGTTATTTTTATTCTTTTTACAGCAAACGCAGCTACAGGCGATACAACGGTAATAGTTGCACATACTCTTTCCAACCTTGCATCGCCACCGAGCAATGATGATGAATGGGTGGTGTTTCCTAATGCTCCGGTTACCTATCAGCAAATAATTATGAAGTTTACACTTGGTTGTGGTACTCCCAATTGCAGCGGGTGGGATTATACGGTGAATGCATCGTTAGGAAAAAAAAGCGGAACGCTTGATTCGACTATTGTGGCTATTGATACACTTACTAATGATACCACTTGGAGCTACGCTGATCATGTTGATTTTATAGAAATAGGAAGACTGATAACACCGTACGGTACGTACATGGCAAACAACAGTAATGGATATAATAATAGTTGGACGCACCCGTATTACTACGATATAGCAGACTATGCTTCTCTGCTTAAAGATTCAGTTAATGTACGCGTACATTATGATGGGTGGACAGATGCATTCAGTGCAAGAGTAGAATTCATTTTTATAGAGGGCACACCAACCCGAACTGTGCAAAATGTGCAAACGGTTTACAACACATACATCGGGTATCCGAATTCAGCAGGATTTGAGAGTGTAGCAGTGCCTAAGCAGTTCTATATTGACCCAAGTGTAACATCGGCAAAACTTGCCTTAATAATGACAGGGCACGGAAGCCAAGGGGAATTTGACCCATATCATTTTCACCTGAAGGTGAACAGCACAAATGTTTACAGCCGCTTGTTATGGAAAGATGACTGCGGTATGAATGCCATTGCACCACAAGGAGGAACTTGGATTTTTAACCGTGCCAATTGGTGCCCCGGGGAAAAGGTTCCGGTATATGAAGTGGACATTACGCCTTATATCACGCCCGGTCAAACCGCTACCATTGATTTGGATTTTGATGATTATGTTGTTCAACAAGGTCAGGGTGCAGGATATGGAACATCGCTTCACTTAATAACCTACACCAATCAGAAGAATAACGATGTAATGTTGGAAGAAATTATTGCACCGAATGCCGATAAGCCGTACATCCGCTTTAACCCAATTTGCACCACGCCTAAAGTAAAAATCAAAAACATGGGCAAACTGCCGCTTACCTATGCCGAAATTTCGTACTGGATAAAAGGCGGCACCAAGTGGTATTATGAGTGGACAGGTAATTTGCAGCCCTTCGAATCGGCTGTGGTTGATTTGCCTGCTTTTGACTGGTTTGCGTTAGATACCAACGACCGGAAATTTTATGCCGAAGCCCAATGGCCCAACAATGTGCCCGATGAATATGTGCCGAACAACAAGCTCGAATCATCGTTCAACATGACTCCGGTAATGGATTCCGTGTTTTACATTTTTTTCCGCGCGAACAATCGTCCGGAAGAAAACTGGTATGTAGTGCGAAATGAAGATGGCGACACCATTTCGTTCAAAAACACTTTTGTGAACAATGTTCAATACCGCGATACGCTTCACCTCGTTCCCGGAAGTTATTCGTTTGATTTTTACGATTACGATGCACAGTGGGAGGGAGGCGATGGAATTTCGTGGTGGCTTAATACGCAACAAGGCTGGGAAACTACGGGGCAACTTAATTTGCGAAAACTGAATAACACTATCATCAAAAATTTTAATGGCGATTTTGGCAACAATGTGCATTACGAATTTACCGTAGGTTATCCGTTGGGCTTCAATACTCCTAAGAATCCCCCAACGCCACCGGTACATCCAAGCAGTATAGAAGAGGTGCCTGTAACCTCAACCCTGCATGTTTTTCCAAATCCTGCTGACGATATTGCCGAGATAAGATTTCAGCTGAACATCCCTGCCGCTTGTACTGTTCTTTTAACCGATATGACCGGACGGGTTATTCAGCAACACCAAGCCGGAGTAACCGAATCGGGTGCATGGCGAGTTGATACAGGGGAGTTAGCCGGGGGTATTTACTTTGTAACACTGAAAGCCGGAACAACACAGTTAACGCGTAAGTTGATAGTGAAGTAACACGGCTTTAATTATGGAAGAATTATCACTTTTGCATTTTCAGAAAAACTCAAAAATTATGAACAATAGTAGTCTCTCTGTATTAGCACTTATGCTTGTCTTACTCGTTTCCAACCAATTAAATGCTCAGGAGCAGGAAGTAATCATTCCTTACAACACAATGGTGGTTTGTGAGCTTACCGGAACCGTAACTTTAGATGACAAACCCGGCAAAGAAGTGGAAATGAAAGTGCAACGCGATGTAGTAGTAAACGGTAAAGTGGTAATAGCTAAAGATGCCGCGGTGTATGCTACTATCCGCGTAAACAAAAAGCCCAAGAGCAACTATTATACCGGAGAAGAAGGCACAGGAGAACTGCTTATAGATATTATTTCGGTAAAGGCAGTAGATGGCACGGTGGTAAACCTGAATAGTTGCTACTTTCAGCGCTATGCCGAAAAAAATCACAACTGGTTTGATAAGCAGCGCAGATGGGTATTGGCAGGCGGAGCGGTTAAAAACTGCCAAACCAGTGTAAAAACTACTGTAAAAGTTCCTTAGAACTTATCCTCCTCCGGCACCTTATTTTACCGAAAACATAACCAAAAAATAATCCTCATTTTTTCGTGTTTGTAGAATACGAAAAGTATTTTTGCAACTCATTCATGCAAAGTTCTCCCTACGGCTTTGCGGATGCACATAACGAACAAGCTGTTTTTATTTTACCGGAGTATTCAAAGTTCCCTTGTGAGGGTGCTTTGGGAGATTTAATGATTGGTTAACAAAATAATGGTTGACAAATGAATTGTATCAGACTATCTCGTTCTTGGCTAAAGACCGTTTCTACAAAAAAATTAGACTGCTCAAAAAGAAAAAGTATGCTTAAATCATTTACCCCAAACGTTGTACTGGTTGCGTTCTTAGTGTTAGTAAGCTTTTATGGAAAGGCGCAAACCGCCTATACTATGTCAAGTGGAAATTATTCCCAAGATTTTTCCAATATCTCCGGCTGGTCAAATAACTATGCTTCAGGAACAGGTGCCAGTAACTGGAGGGTTGCAACAAGTGTTGTAACATCTACGGTAGATGCTACAACTGTTTTTTCTACAGGTACAACTGGAGGCATTCAAAAAGGAACCAACAGTATGGTAGTTCTTGCAACCGGCACTAACAGTACAGCAACCGATCTTTTGCTTGACTTTACAGGTAGAACAGCCGGTACAATTTCGCTGAACTGGTCCAAAATAGTAAACACAGCAAATGTCACACCGAGAACCTCGGATTTAAAAATTCAATACAGTACTAACAACGGTTCTTCGTTTACAGATTTAACAGGGTATACTTTTCCACGAATAACAAATGATAATTCTTCTGAATCCGGCTCTATTTCATCCGTTTCTTTACCTTCAGCTTTAGATAACCAGTCGCAGGTTGTTATAAGGTTTTATGTTTGGAATAATGGGCAAACTGGAGGCAGTGGAAACCGACCAAAATTTAATATTGATGACATTACAATTACTTCAACGTCTTCCGGAAGCACACCTGTAATCACCAGCAGCCTTACCTCCTCTGTTACCTACGGAGCTTCCTATACCTACAACATTACTGCTACTAACAGTCCAACTTCATACGGAGCAACCGGTTTACCTGCCGGTTTAAGCGTTAATACATCATCAGGCGCAATTACCGGAAATCCTACTGCTGCTCCGGGAGTTTATCCGGTTACTATTTCTGCCACAAATGGTAGTGGATCTGATAGCAAAACGCTTAACATTACTATTACTGCCAAGCCGCTTACCATTACAGGCATCAGCATCAGTAATAAAACATACGATGCCACTACGGCAGCAACTATTTCCGGAACACCCTCACTGGTAGGTGTTGTTGGAGGCGATGTAGTAAGTGTAAGTGGAGGCAGTGCCGTGTTTACAACAAAAACAGTGGGGAACGGCAAAGCTACTACGGTAAGCGGTTACACACTTAGCGGAACGCATGCTGCTAACTACAGCTTAACACAACCCAGCGGATTAACGGCAAATGTTACCGCAGCCACCTTAACTGTATCGGGTGCAGCGGCACAAAACAAACCTTATGACGGAACTACTGCCGCAACAATAACCGGCACATTGAATGGTATATTGGGTACCGATGTTGTTACCTTAAATGGAACAGGAACTTTTGCCAGCCCCAATGTGGGAACAGGAATAGCCGTTACTTCGACCAGTACGCTCAGCGGAGCTGATGCCGGCAACTATACTTTAACTCAACCAACGGGGTTAACTGCAAATATTACCGCTGCACCGTCTGTTTTGGCAGCATGGGATTTTAACGGATATTCTGCTTATGGGTCCTCTCCGCAAGCCGCTACCTCTACTCATTCCAATGTTACAGTAGTTGGGTTGACAAGAGGAAGTGGGGTAGGCACTACCCCTACCGCAGCTGCTAATGCGTGGGGAGGTACCGATTGGAGTACATCTTCCTCCTCGGCAACAGCTATCAGTACCAACGATTTTGTTACTTTTTCCATCACAGCTAACACCGGGTATGATGTTTCTTTATCGTCTATTAGTGCCTACAATGTTAGAAGGTCAACCGCAGGACCTACAACCGGGTTGTGGCAGTATCAAATAGGCTCCGGGTCATTTACAGATATAGGCTCCGCCATTACTTGGGGAAGTATTACTTCTGCATCTGGCAATCCGCAAACGGCTATTGATTTGTCAGGTATATCTGCTTTGCAAAACATAAGCAGCGGCACTACAGTTACTTTCCGTATTGTTAACTATAATGCATCAGGAACCGGTTCATGGTATTTGAATGATCCAAATGCTTCATCAGGAAACGATTTTGTAGTAAATGGTTTTGTTGATGTGGCTGCCCCTGCCCCAGCTATTGCTGTTACAAGTCAGGCTCACAACAGCACGTATGCTTATGGCAACAAAGTAATCAATACCAATACCGACCAAACTTTTACAATTACCAATTCCGGTAATGCCACTTTAAACATTAGTAGTATTAACGTTGCAGGAGCAGGGTTTTCGTTGCAAGGGTCTGCGCCTACTTCGGTAGCAGCCAGTGGCTCGGCAAATTTTACAGTGCGTTTTTCACCAACAGCAGTAACATCGTACAGTGGAACCGTTACTATTAACAGTGATGCTACTCCTAACGCGTATGTTATCAATTTAACGGGCACAGGCACTTATGCCAGCGCCAGCGATGTTGCCGAAAACAACACATCGTACTCCAGCAATATTGATTACACCCAGTTTCAGGCAACGCCTTTGGTAGGAAACTCCGTAAGCGGAACAGTTGGGGTAATGAAGTTACAAGTGCGCGATGGAGGGTTCTCCAACAACGATAACGATGGGCAAGGAACTACACTTACGCGCATAAAATTTACGGTGAAAGATCCGTCCAACAACAATCGTATTTCGCAAATACGCCATGCGGTGTTGGCAACTACCGGCAACAGTATTTTTGCAGTGGCAAACATTACCGGAACCGAATTGGATTTTCAGAATGTAACCGGGTGGGCGCAAACTGTTGCAGGCAGCAATGCCAACTCTAGCGATTTTATTTTGCGTGTATCGTTTAACAGTACCGGCATTATTGATAAAACAAAATTAGTTTTTCAAGTGTCGGGTGTTGAAGCTTTAACATCAGGTTCGGGTTTTGCTGCCGCTAATGGCGGAGCGCCTGCTTCCAATGCCAGCGAGTTAAACAACATTAACCGCTTAGTGGTAACTGCCGATAGATTAGCGTTTACTATTCAACCGCAAAACGGTGGAGTAGGCTCGGCTTTAGCTTCGTTTACCGTGGCAGCTACCGATGTTAACGAGAATGTTGATGTTGATGCCACCAACACATTTACATTAACCACTTCATCGGGCAGTAATTTTACATCGGGCAGTCCTTATACGTTAGCAGCAGGCATTAAAAACATTACCGATGTTGTTTACTCGGCTGCCAAAACAAACGAAACACTAACTGCTACCAACACCGGTGCAAGTCTAACGTTCAGCAACACAGCTACTTCATCGCCTTTTAATGTTTCGAATGTTGCCATCGGCACTTACCGTTCGGCATCTGCCGGAAACTGGACGAGCATTTCGTGGGAGCGCTTTACTGCCGGTGGTTGGGCAAGTTCTTCGGCACCAACCGATGGAACAACTGATTCCATTCTTATTTATCACAACGTAACATTTAATACAACCGGCTCGTGGTCGCTAACCAAGTTAGTGGTAATGAGTTCGGGCACCTTTACACAAAGCAACACCAACGGAGTAACTTTTACCACGCTTATTCTGCGTAATGGTGGAACGTTCAACATGAACAACCTCACAACCATAAGCAGCAGTGGCGGCAAATTTGAAATGGAAGCCAATGCCACGTTTAATGCAAATTATTCTTCAAATCCGTACGCGCTTAATTTGTTTATGGGTACAGAAGAGTTTAACCCTGCTTCCAATTTTGTTATTAAAAATGTAAGTAGTGCCAATTTTCTTACCACCGAAAGCGCTTTATCGGCATTTACACAAAGTGGTTACAGCGCGTACTTCGGAAATCTGATAATTGATTACGGTGGCACCGGCACTTTTACGCTTATCTCCGGCACTCTTACAGGTAATCTTACACACGGTAACCTAGAGTTTAAAACCGTGAACGGTAATATGCGGATGATTCAAAACGTTAACGTAGGAACATCCGGTTCTCCTGTTACTATTGGCGGAGACTTAATCATTAACAACACATTCGGTTCTGCCATTTCTATCAGAAATGATGCAGGTAATGCTTATTTCAGAGTTAAAGGAAATGTTGTAAACAACTCATCCAACAATTTCAGATTTTTTGCCGGAACAAATGAGACGGGCACTATAGTTTTAACGGTAGATGGTAACTTGAGCATAAACAGCGGCAATTTTTATTTCCATAGCACCAGCGGCACAGCCCCTGCAATGACACTTAACCTTAACGGAAACCTAACGGTTGCTTCAGGTTCTGTGTTCTCAAGTTTGGTAAACGGAAGCACTGCTACCGTTAATTTCACCGGCAACGGGGTTTCAACTTCTACACCTCAAACTATTGATATAGCTACAACCGCCACCACCGAAAACCAAAATATTGCATTTGTAGTAACAAACGGAGCTTATGTTCAGCAGGTTAACCGAGATGTAGAGTTAGGAGTAAACAGTTCGCTTACCGTACAGTCGGGCGGAGTTTACGATTTCGGCTACAACGGAACAGCGGGGTACAATCTTACAAAAACAGCCAGCGCAAGCAGCACTTCGTTTAATGTAAATGCGGGAGGAACCATTCGCATTACTTCTACCGAATCGGCAGGTGCAATACGAAGCGGCACAACCAATGGCGGCAACGTGCGTACCGATTCAAGAACGTATAATGCTTCGGCTATTTATCATTACATAGGTAAAGCCAATCAGTTTACAGGCGATGCACTTCCAACTCCGCTTACTGGAAGTTTGATTGTTGAACTGAATGCCGATGCTCTCGAACTTTCTGTAAATACAACTTCGCGTTCAGTTAACAGCCCGGGTTCGTTAGTAATCAAGAAAGGAACATTGCTCGAAAATTCTTCTTCATCGCACATTGATGGTACGGGCACCTTGGAAATGACTGGCGGTATTTATCAAATTGCAACGGTGAATACCGGCTCTACACAGCTACCACGCATATCCGGTTCTTATACCTTAAATGGCGGAACTGTTGAGTTGAACGGTAATGCAACATCTTCTTCATTGATTCAGAACTTAAGAGGTGCCGGAAGGGAATACTACAACCTGAAAATTTCGGGCACAGCTACGGGTGGGGGGTATAAAACCATTCAGTCGAATGCGGTAGTTAAAAATCAATTAGAGATTACCGGTAATACCATTTTTGATATCGGCTCAAACAGTTTGAGCGGCAACGGTGGTGTAAAAATGGATGGAGGACGCTTCAGAATTTCTCGCACAACAGGTATTCCTGCCTTACCCGAGTTGAACGGAACAGCAACCCCTTACAACTTAACCGGAGGTGTAATTGAACTTTACGGCTCTACTGCATCCAACCGCCACAATTTGCGCGGTACTTATGGTTCACCCTCTACATCAATGGAGTATTACGATGTTGAGATAAATGCCGATGCTGCCAACGAAGCTAACGGCAACGCGGGTACCACTGCAAGTTTTAAACTCAAAAACAGTTTGGTGGTAAATGCTCCGGCAATTCTTCGTTTAGACCGAACCGATATTGTAACCAACGCTACAGGTTTTACAGCATCATTTACTGTTGCAAGCGGAGCGGGACTGTTTTACGGAAACGAAAACGGCATTACTGCTTCCGGGGCAAGCGGCAATATGCAGGTTGCTAACCGAACATTTAATACCGGCACTTATGGTTTTGTGAGTACGGCAGCAAACATGGTTACAGGCAGCGGTTTGCCTGCAACGGTTAACAAACTCTTTTTGTTGAAGAGCAATGCTGCCGACCAAGTTTCTTTAACCAACTCAGTTACGGTTAACAATGCTGTTGGATTTACAAACGGAATTCTCACGCTTGGCACACGCACGTTAACCTTTGGTTCTTCAGCAACATCAAGCGGAGCTTCGGTTAATTCGTTTATTGCTACCGATGGCTCCGGTCAGGTTAAAAAAGATATTGATGCAGGAGCATCATCATTTACTTTCCCTGTTGGCGATGTGGCCGGCACAACGGAGTTTTCACCGGCAACTATTTCGTTTACGAGCAATGCAGTTGCGGGAACGCTTGGAATAAAAGTTACCGATGCCGTTCATCCTAACATAGGCAGCTCAACTAATTACATTAGCCGTTATTGGTCATTCACTAATACAGGGCTTACCAATTACAGCTACTCAGGTTCATTCAATTACACAAGTGCTGATGTTGTGGGAAACACAAATTTATACAGTGCAGAACGATGGAGCGGCTCGGCATGGGTTACTGCAATAGGCAGCAGTGCAGCCGGAAACATACTCAGCATTACCGGCACTCAAACACAAACTTCATCACCGCTTGCAGGCGATTATACAGCGCGCTATGTTCCCGGTCCGTCTGTTTGGGTTGGCACCACGCCCGACTGGAGCGTAAGCACTAACTGGCAACCTGTTGGCATACCCGATAACTGCAATGCAGATGTGCAAATACCTGCCAACCCTGTTGGCGGCAACTACCCCGAAGTAAGCAGTGCCGTTAGTGTTGGCGATTTGCAATTAGGCAACGGAGCAAGGATTACGTTGAACAACAAACTCAAGGTATGCGGCAACATTACGGGAGGCAACTCATCTACCAATCTTCCGGCAATAATCGGCACCAGCTATTTAGAGTTGAATGGCGGCAGCGCACAAACCATCAGCGGACGAGTGCAGTTCAACACCTTGCGTTTGAACAATACGAACGGAACGCAATTGGCAAGCGGAGCCTTTGCCGATATTATTACCGCTTTAGAACTGCAACACGGCACGTTTACCACCACAGGCGGCACACTCACCTTCAAGAGCGCGGCTGATGATGAGTATGCTATTCTTGACAACTTCAGCGACAACAGTTGGGATGGCGTATTGGCAGGTAACGCTAAAGTAGAGCGCTATGTGCCGGTGGCAGGTTTCAACCAACACTATTTTGGCACACCTATCGTAAATGCAACATTTGCACAATTAGGAGCAACGGGCACTGCGGGTTACTTAATTCCTAAACCCAATTGCGACAAAAACCAAATGGCAAACAACTCGCCTTACGGAACGGTGTTCCAGTGGCACGATAACGACCCCGACATTGCCCTCACCGGTTGCTTGTATCACGGTTGGGAAGTGAAGAAAACCGGAGTTACCGAAGCAGGCAGAGGCTACTCGGTTTATCTCAATCAAGGCGTGTTCAGCATTACCGGAAATATTAACCAGGGCACTAGCTACAGCGTTGGCGGTTTCGACAATGTAGGCTGGGCAACCAACAACCTGCAAACGGCAGGCATGGTTCCGCCTGCTTTCAACTCCGGCTGGCATATTGTTGCTAATCCGTTTTTAGCTCCGCTCGAATTAGGCGGGCACGATGCCGACTTTGACGATGCGGCTATTTGGGTAACCTCAGGACCTTACAACGGCACCTACCAGCCGCTTGCTATTACAGGCGGAAACGTAGCACCTATGCAGGGCTTTATCGTGCATCGCAACGGAGCTTCGGCCAAAACATTCACCTTCAACAAAAACGAATGCCGCACAACTCAAGGCTTGCAGTTTTACAAAACCGCCAGCGAACACACCCTCAACATTAAAGTAAGCGGCAACGGCTTTAACGATATTACCTACATAGAGTATAACAGCGATGCCACCAACGCTTTTGATGTAAACTACGACTCGCGCAAACTGCTGAGCAGTTGGGGGCAGCCTACCATTTTTACCAACAACAGCGATGGCATTACGCGTTTGTCACGCAACACCAACCGCACCATAACCGAAACGCCCAACATTCCGCTCAACTTCTTACCGGGAACAGGAGGCAGTTACACCTTCGACTTTGAAGGCATAAACACATTTGACCCTACCACTTACATGTTTATAGAAGATAAACAAACAGGTGTGTGGACAGACATTCGTCAAAACCCCGTTTACACCTTCCAGTCGAATGCGGGCGATGCCATTGAGCGCTTTGTGCTGCACTTTACTCCTGCGGCAATCATCAATACCACAGCCGCTACCTGCCAAACCAACGGCACGCTCTACTTAGAGCAGCCGGGCACTGCCAACTGGAACTACACCATTGCCAACAGCCAAAGCAACATTATCAATGCGGGAATGCTCAATAACAGTAACACCATTATACTCGGAGTTCCTGCCGGCACTTACACCATTACGCTGATTGATAACAGCGGTTACACCGTAGTAAAAGCGGTAACGGTAAGCGGAGTAAGTCCGATAACTGCCAACATTAGCGCCAGCAGCCAAACGGCAGAAGTTGGCGAAGGTATTACCTTCAGCAGCAATGCTAACGCAGCAAGCACCGAATGGGATATGGGCGATGGTGTAATTTACAACACATCACAAGTTACGCATCAATACCTGCAGGAAGGCACCTATACCGTTACACTTACCATTACCAGTAACGATGGCTGTGTATCCACCGCTACCCAACTGATAACCGTAACCGAGGCGCAAACCACCGGAGTAAGCAACAACACCCAAAGCGGCATCAACATTTTCAGTTTCAGAAATACCGTAGTGGTTGATTTCGGAAAAGCAAGCAACATCAATGCTACCATTGATGTTTACAACATCATGGGGCAATTACTCTTAAGCGACCGCACCCAAAACAAGGTGTATGCAAAGGAGATAAACAACCTGAGTGCAGCTTACATCATCATCCGCGTAAACAACAACGGAGAAGAAACCAGAAGAAAGTTATTTTTGACGGGAGGAGAATAACAAGCAATAGCAATGAACAAGCAAATCACAACTAAAACAATACACATTCTTCTGTCGGCAGCAGTCCTGCTGCTGCCAGCAGTTCTCCTTGCCCAACCCGACCCGGGCGGTCCCGGTGGTGGAGGAGGCATGGCAGCAGCTCCCATTGACCCCGCCAGTTGGCTCATACCCGCAGGATTAGCTGCTTATTACAAGTGGAAGCAGAAAGGGAAAGAGATTTTAAAGTCAAAAGAAGCAAAGCATGACATATTGTAATGCTTGAAAAAGCAACAAACTTTCTTTTGCCTTTCCAAGCCGGCATTTAATTGAGCGCGAAGATGAGACTCAGTTTTAAAACTACCGGAGCAGTGTAATTTACTTCTCTAAAAAAAAATTCACTTTTCTCTGTTCCTTTTTACCGGCTGCTGCATTATACAGGTAAATGCAAATGCAGGAAATCATCGCTACCTTTCACGAAACTATGCCGGCAACCGCAACAGCACAACTGACGGACGAAGAGAAAGAAATTCTGGCGGCAAAACAGAATGCCGCCTTGTTTCAACCTCTGTATGAGCGGTATTATGAAGCCATCCTGAAGTTTGTTTACCAACGGGTGGTAACCAAGGACGATGCTTTCGACATTACACAACAGGTGTTTTTGCAGGCAATGCTTTCCATAAAGAAATACGAATTGCGTGGCTTTCCATTTTCGAGTTGGTTGTATCGCATTGCTATTAATGAATTGAACAAGGCTTTCCGCAAAAACGAAAAACAACGGGGCATAAACCTTAGCGAAGAACATTTGCACGACATAAGCGATGAAATAGGAACTGCCGAAACCGAACAACGCGAGCAAGCGGTATTGCAAGCACTTACTATGCTTAATGAAGATGATTATCAGTTAGTGGAAATGCGTTTTTTCGAAAAGCGGGCTTTTAAAGAAATAGGCGAAATACTCAACCTGTCCGAAGCAACAGCAAAAATGCGGGTATATCGCATTCTCGAAAAACTGAAACCAAGTGTAGAACGCAATCTTTTAACCGACTGAAACAACAATGGCTATAAAAAACACAACTGCTGATGGTAACTATTTATTCACTCAACAAAATGCGAGACCTCGTCAATTCTCCAACAAGAGAAGGAGGGCAGTAGTATGAAGAATTACAAAGTAAACATGAACCGCGAACCTTTAACCGCTGCCGATGTAAAAGCCGGAAAAGATTTCGGCAACCTTTTAAAAACCTATCAGGCAGTAAAAACTCCTTTTTTCAAAACGGCAAAATTCTGGTTTGGGGCATCGGCAGTAGTGGTGGCAGGCGTTGCCGGAGTATTGCTGTATAACTATATGGCAGGTGCCGATATGCCCGCAGCACCTACAAGTTTCATTCAGCCTCCGGTGGCAGAGGTAAATATCAACGCAACCAATTTTATCATCAACACCGCCAGCGATACGGTTGTTACCTACAAAACAGGTTCACACATCTATATCCCTGCCAATGCTTTTTTAAATGAAAACGGAAATGTGGTAACCGGTGAAATAGAATTAAGTTATCGCGAGTTTCACGATATAGCCGATGTGTTTATTGCAGGCATTCCGATGGTGTACGATTCTGCGGGCGAAGAGTATCATTTTGAAACTGCAGGCATGATGGAGATAATCGCCCGGCAAAATGGCAAGGAGTTGTTTGCGAATCCCGGTGCTTTAATTAAAGTAGAAATGGTATCGCACAACACCGAAGATAAATTCAACACCTATTGCCTTGACACAACAAAGCGCACATGGGAATATGTTGCACAAAACAATTACAACAAGCCAACTGTTGCCAAAAAGGAAAAACAGGAAGCCAAAAAATCAGCCAAACAAATTGAAAAGGAAAAAGAATTAAAAACTGCCATAGCTGCCATAGAGCAAACAAAACCTGTGGAACCGCGCAAAGTGGACGAACAAAAACCGCGTTTTACCATTAAGGTTGATAAGAATGAGTTTCCCGAAATTGCGATTTACGAAAACATGAAGTTTCAGGTAGAAGATAAAAATTACAATACCGCCAAAGCAAAAGTATTGTGGGAGAACGTAGAGCTAAAACGCGTTGCCGGAACACTTAACTACGAGGTAACTTTCAGCAACGCCCGCGAAAGTTATACCGTAATTGCTACACCGGTTTTTGCCGACAAAGATTACGCTGCCGCCAAAAAAGTGTACGATGAAAAGTATAAGGAATACGAAACTGCTCTGGCAAAAAAGAAAGCTGAGCAGGAAAAACTGAAAGCCGAAATGGAGGTTAAAGCCAAAGAGATTGAGCAGAAAATTCAGCAGCAGATGAAAGAGCAGCAGGAGCGCATTCGCACTTACGAGGCAGGATTGGCACAGAGTGATTTGATGTATCGCACATTTACCGTTGCCCGCTTCGGAATATGGAACTGCGATTACCCGCAAAGTTTGCCTGAAGGCGGCAATGTGCTCGCAAGATTTGAAAATAAAGACACCGGCAAAAGTTTAGACCTGCACATGGTTTATTTAGTGGAGCGCGGAAGAAACGCGATGTACACGTACTATCCCGACCGCCTGAAAGCATTTCGCTTTAACCCGCAAAAAGAAAACTTTGTTTGGCTGGTTACCCGCGACATGAAAATTGCCGTAGTGCGGGCAGACGACTTTAGGGCAAGCGTCAAAAAAACGGGCGATGTTACTTTTAAAGCTGAAGTGGTAGAACAAAAATTCAAAACATCGGAAGAAGTGAAAGAATACCTTGAGATATAGCGCATGCGCCAAACATTTATAGCCATAGCAGTTTTAGTGTTACCGGTCCTTGTTCTTTCACAGAGCAGGGATACGGTGTTTACGGTAAAAGCCAATACCGGAGCCGTAATACTTTTACCCGAAACCGATGTACTTTACAAGGACATTACATGGAAGTTTAAAATCGTAAAGCCAAGCGGTATGGTAATAGATACCGTGCTGTTTACAGGCGGAACAGTAATACGGAAAGATTCGCTTTTACTACTCAAACCCACTCAAACTAAAAGTGCCTTGCTGAAAATTTATGAGCGCAATGCTTCAGGAAAAAGTGTGTTGGTATTTATCAAAGAATTTAACGTAGTAAAGTTTACCGAACCCAAACCAAACCTCGATGGAGTAGAGAGTGATTCAGTGATACAACGTATGCGGGTGGTGGCGCAAGGCTACATTAACATGCCTAAAAGTACCGACCCTGCTTTAAAGCGCATCAGCTATCCGATTATTTCTTTCGAAATGCTCGACTATACTAACGGCTTGCCCGATACGTTAAAAGCCAGCGGCAACCGCATGAGTTACGATATGCGCGACCGCATTGATAAAATGCAGGGAGGCTCGGTAATTGAAGCGGTAAACATTCGCTATCGCATCGGCAACGATACTCTTACCACACGTTTGCCGCTGCGCGTTTATCTGGCAGATGACAAAATCAGTAAGTTTTGAAAGCAATATTTACCCTTTTGATTTTACCATTTTGGTATGGCGTTGCCATCGCTCAACAAGAGGTTACTTTTCAGGTAAAGAAGAAATACACTGAAGATTCATCAATTCCCATGCTGCCCAATTTTGATTTCATGGTTGGTGTTGATTCCATGCCCGAACGCAGCACCATTGCGGCTGATGTTCGCCCCATAAGAGGATTGTTTGATTCTATTGCTACATTCAACATTAAAGCAAGTATTCACGGAAACTACCTCTTCGTCTCCTCCCCTTCTTTTCCCTGCCGGGGCATTCTAAAACTTTTCAAAAAGAAAGAAGATGGAACTCATGAATTGGTTTTCTTTCGTTACATCCGCGTGGCGGGTAAAAGGCGGGAGTGAGTGTCTATTCCTAAAAACTAAATTCCGTTAATGTGGGGAAACTCCTCTCCCTTTGCCGTTTCGCATAAGCATTATTCATTACTTTCCGTTTTATCCACCAAAGCAATGCGTAAGGCAATCCTCATAAGTCTATTTTTTCAGTTGGCAGCAACCGGTTTGTTTGCCCAAAAAGTAAATGCCGAAATTTTTATCCCCATTGACAACCGCACCGAAATTTGGCTGAAACCGCGGTTAGACACATTAGACAATCAAAAGGAGTATGAATTCAGAATACGGGTAACGCCCGATTACACCATCTCACAATTTCTTTTCGAAAAAGGATTAGCCATACATACCGACAGTGTTTTAAAAATTATTCCCAACAGCACCAACTACGATGGATTTGACACCGCCACGCTGCGCGTCATTGTAACCAGCATTACCGGCTCGCGGATTATTCTTTTTCAAAAACGATTTATTGTAAAAGTTCCGCCAAAAATGTTTCCGGTTATCAGCAACCCTACCACCAACATTATGAAGCTGAACGACAAAATTTATTTAGACCGCAACAAACCTTATTCCCGCGATTTGTTCAGCACACCGCCTTCCATTATTACCATGTACGACAACTTTGCAAACATGAAGCCATATGAAGTAAAGAATGTAACAGTGGCTTTATATGAGAAGGAAGGCAAGCAGTATGTTTCCAACAGCGATACCATTAGTGGCGATGCATTAAAAGAGTTTAAAAAAATACGCAGCGCTATTCCGGTTTACATTAAAGTGGAAGCCATGAGCGGTAAATCGAAAAAAGTGGTGTGGAATAAAATAATGGTGTATGCCGAGTAAATTCAGGCAGCATTGTTTAGTTTGCTCTTTCTAACCCCGTACAAAAAGTAGATAACAAAGCCGAGCAGGAGCCAGAGCAAAAAGCGTGTCCAGTTAGAAGCGCCCGACTCGCAGAGCAAGTACGAACACGCCAACAAACCCAGCACAGGAATGAGCGAGAGGTTCTTCCAAACAGAAAGAACCGTAAGCCCCACTAACAGCAAGGCAAATGCCGCATACGCTACTTTGTGCAGAATAGCATCAAACATTTCAAACTTCGAATGTGCTTCGGGCATGGAGAAGTAGGTTTCTATTCCTTCTTTATTATAGAGATAAACTAATGCCACTACCATCATTAAAATAACCGGCATAAAATATTTGGCATTGATGTAGGGGGTTTTGAAACTTCCCTGTGGGGGATTGGGAAACAAACTAAGGCGCAACACTCCGGCACACACCACCACGAAGGCAAATAGTGTTCCTACCGAGGTAAGTTGAATTACTTCATCTAAATTCATAAACAACGCAGGAATGCCCACCACAAAGCCGGTGAGAATAGTAGAGAACGAAGGCGTTTTATACTTCGGATGAATTTTCGAAAAAACTTTCGGCAGCAAACCATCGCGGCTCATGCTCATCCAAATACGTGGCTGCCCTACCTGAAAAACCAACAACACGCTGGCGGTGGCAATTACTGCGCTTATAGCAATAACACCCGCAATCCAGTTTAAGCCCACTTCGTTAAACACAAACGCCATGGGGTCGCCCACATCCAGCTTGGTATAGTTTACCATACCTGTGAGTGTAAGCGCCACCAACACATAAATAACGGTGCAAATAATAAGCGCATAAATCATGCCGCGGGGCAAATCGCGCTGCGGGTTGCGGCATTCTTCGGCTGTGGTGGAAATAGCATCGAAACCGATGTAAGCAAAAAACACGGCTGCGGTTCCTTTTAATACACCGCCAATTCCATTTGGCAAAAACGGACTCCAGTTTTCGGGCTTTATATAAAACGAACCGAGCACAATTACCAGCACAATTACTCCGAGCTTTAGCGCCACCATCCAGTTAGCAGAAGTTTTCGATTCTTTAATTCCTACATAAGTAATGTAAGTGATGAGCGCTACTATGCACAGCGCAGGTAAATCAAAAATCAATTTCACATTGCCTATGGCTGGTGCGGTTTTCCAAGCCAGACGGGCTGCTTCGCTACCCATTGCTTTGGCTGTCCAGTAGTCCATAGTCATAAATTCCGGAATAGTAACACCGAACCCCGCCATGAGCGTAGTAAAATAATCGCTCCACGAAATTGCCACCGCAATGTTGCCTATGGCGTATTCCATCAGCAAATCCCAACCAATAATCCATGCAATAATTTCACCGAAAGCCACATAGGAATAAGTATAAGCGCTGCCGCTTACGGGCACCAAACTCGCAAACTCGGCATAGCATAAGGCGGAGAACCCGCAGGCAATTGCCACAAAAATGAACAACAACACAATGCCGGGTCCGCCATCGAAACTCGCTTTACCAATGGTTGAAAAAATACCTGCGCCCACAATGGCTGCAATGCCAAACACGGTAAGGTCGCGCACGCCCAGTGTTTTCTGTAATCCTGTAGCTGCTTCGCCATCCCCATAGCCTTCGGCAGCATCTTTCAGCACTTTACCTACCTCTTTTTTTCGAAATAAATCGCCCATATTATTTGGTGTACTAACGCGGCTAAATATAGGAAAGGTTTAAACTTAATTCGGGCAAACGGATGAAACGGGTTTTGCTGATTCATCCGTTCAATCCGTCAAATCAGTAAAATCCGTTTACCCTACATTTATTCTTACACTTTTAAGCAGTCCGGCAGACCATCATAATCCATAAGAGAAGAAGAAAGACCGAGCTTGGGCCGATAAGTTCGACCTCGTTGGGGTCGTATGTTTATAGAGCACCATATTTCTATAGACATGCGACTCCATCGGAGTCGAACAGCCGAAAAGATAAGCAGGTAACTTTTCCGACTATTCGTGAGTAATTGGCATCTAAAATTGATGCAATTGTTGATGCAATTTGTGTTCGCTCCTGATTAGGCTGATTTTGCTGATTCATCCTTTCAATCCGTCAAATCAGTAAAATCCGTTTACTCTGCATTTATTCTTACACTTTTGAGCAGATAAATTTTAAACTCGCACGGTGCGCTACAACTTTATTACCATAGAAGGAACCATAGGAGCAGGCAAAACTACCCTTGCTCAAAAGCTGGCGTCCGGCTACAACGGCAAGTTGATATTAGAGCGCTTTGAAGAAAACCCTTTCCTCCCTAAATTTTACGAAGACCCTGCGCGACATGCTTTTCCGGTAGAATTGTTTTTTATGGCAGAGCGGTTTCAGCATTTAAAAAATCTGTTGAGCGAGGCAGATATTTTTAAATCGTTTACGGTGTCGGATTTTCTGTTTCAGAAGAGTTTGATTTTTGCTCAGCAAAATTTAAATGAAGATGAAAGCAAACTGTACCGCATGTTGTTCGATATTATTAACCCTACCTTGCCCAAGCCCGACATTATATTGTATCTCTATGCTCCGGTTGACAAACTGCTGGAGAACATAAAGAAGCGCGGCAGAGAATATGAGCAAAGTATTACAGCCGACTACCTGCATAAAATACAAACTGCTTACCTCGATTACTTTAAACTGCAACACCATTCGCGGGTAGTGTTACTCAACACATCCGACTTAAATTGGGTAGAGAACCAAAGCCATTTCGATAAAGTTGTTGAGTTGCTGAACGAGGAGTTTGATACAGGGTTGCATTATGTGTAATGCAGATTACTAAACCACCGCACCTTAACGGTTTTCGTTGGTCGCTTTCTCTACAATGTAAGTAAACTCGCTGAGCATTATGGCTGTTGCTCCCCAAATAACGTGTTCTTCAAAAACGTAAGCAGGAACTTTTACCACCGTTCCGTTAAACAGTTTTATTTCCTTTTCAAACACAATGTTTTGTTTGTTCAAAAAAAACGAAAGCGGAATTTCTACCACTTTCTCCACTTCCTGCACCTGTGGCTTAAACAGTTCAATGTTTTCGGCATAACCAACCGATGGATACACCAAAAAATTACTGGGCGGTATATACAGCTCGCTTAGTTCACCAAGCAATTGAATTTTATTTTGCTCCACACCAATTTCTTCCTCTGTTTCACGTAAAGCGGTTTGCACTAAACTACTATCGCTTTCTTCTTTCTTGCCCCCCGGAAAACTCATTTGTCCGCTATGTACCCCCGCATAACTTTTTCGCTGAGTAAAAACAATATTTAATTCTGTTTCCTTTTCATACAACAACAACAGCACACCGCTTATGCGCGGCTCGTTTCGTAAAATATCTTCCTTGCTCAACCGCGGACGATACGCAGGTGCCATGCGATACTGCGCTTCCTCACCCGGCAGCGGTTTCTGCAACTCGCTTTGCAGTAGCTGTATAAAGTGCTTATCGTATATCATTGTTGCAAACCTGATGCTCAAACAAAATAAAACCATGCAAGGTTAGTTCAGAAGAATTATTTTTGACGACTTTTAAAAATCCGCGGACACGGACAACAAAACAAAACAAGCATGCAATCACGGTTTACTGCATTGGGAATTACTAACGATGACAGAGCAGTTCTTTTAGCTTACGAATTGAAAGAAGATGAATTTAAAGTGGATCTGCACATTGTTCCGCGCAAATCACTTTCGAACGAACAGGCTGAAAAGTTAGAGAAGGAATGGACAGAAGGAAAAACATTTGATTTTCCGGAAGATACCCTGTTTGTAAACCCCAACCTGAATGCCGAATCTATTCTGCCTGCCGATATCCGCTCGGACGAAACAGGCAAAATACGCATTAAGCAAAATGAATGGGCTTATACCTTGCTTACTGCAAAACTTTGGGAAAGCTATTTGCTTGAGTTGGAAGAACTGAAAAAGAAAGCTGAAACACTCACACAATACGACCGCCAACTTTTTGACGATGCCAAATCTTTTTGGGAACGCGTTTTGGAACACCGCAAAGAGCGTGACATTAGTCAGGAAGGGTTAGACAAAATAAAGGACGATGTAAATTCTGTTTTCGAAAAACTGAAAACTTTCCGCAAAACAGAGAGTGCCGAATTTGAAGCCGCTTCGGCTAAACTGCGCGATGAAGTGTTGGCAAAGTTGGAAGACATTCGCCAGCGTGCCGACAGCAAAGCTAACTTTAAAGAGTTGTTGGAAGAATTTAAAACTGTGCAGTTGGAAAGCCGCAAAAACCGCTACACTAAATCGGATGACCAAACGGTTCGCAAAAATTTAGACAGCACTTTCCAGTTTATCAACGAACAGCGCAATGCTTTTTTCAGCGATAAAACAGCCGCACGCATTAAAGGCTTGCAGGAAGTAATTCAGAAAATGGAATACTCGCTTAACCGCGATAAAAAGGATTTGGAGTATTATGCCAAAAAGGCTGACAGCAGCAACATAAAATCGCTAGAGTTGCAGTTGATTAAAGTAAAAACCAATCTGCTGAACGAAACCATTGCTTCTAAAGAAGAAAAACTGAAAGACATTTACGCCACTCTTGAGAAGTTACAGAAACAGGCTTCGCGTCAGGAACATAAAACCGAAGAAACAAAAGCAGAAGTAACCGATACACCTGTTACAGGCAGCGATGCCGCACCGGAGCAACCTGCTTCTTCCGAAGAACCTACATCTTCGGCAAGCGAGTAGTTATGCGGCAGCTTATGACGACACACTTATCCAATAGCAGACACATCCCGTCTCGGTTGTCTTCCTAAATTTTAGGGGCAATACAAGAAATTTTCGTTAATCATTATTTTTTTATCGTTTTTCAATAATATTTTATTATGTTTGCGACATCAATTTAAAACTTTTCAAAGATGTCAAAAACAAACAACTTCGTATTTTGGAGCTTATATATTGTAGCTTGGCTCATTTTTGTTGGCTTGTCGATTGAAGCCGGAGGATTAATAGTGAATTTCTTTTTCAGTCTATATAAGCCTGAATTTGTCCAAAATCTCTACCAAAAACTTGACTTATCTGCAATCTATAGGGACGGCAAATTCATTTTCTTTGGTGTGTATAGCTTTATACTATCCATCGCCATTTTAAAAGCAATTCTGTTTTATATTGTCATCAGGTTAATGCACAAAATGGATTTAAGAAAACCATTCAACAGTTTTGTTGCGAAACAGATTTCACATATTAGCTATCTAACACTTTCAATCGGGCTGTTAAGTTACATTGCAAACCAATCACCACAAATAGGCGGGTTAAGCGACAACCTTAATCAATTTTGGGAAGACAGTCAGGCATTCATTCTTATGGGGGCTATTATCTACATCATTGCAACAATTTTCCAAAAAGGAGTAGCTATTCAAAACGAAAACGATTTAACAGTATAAGCCATGCCAATCATTGTAAACCTGGATGTAATGATGGCAAAGCGAAAAATGTCGCTCAATGAGCTATCGGAAAAAGTAGGGCTTACACTTTCCAACCTCTCCATTTTAAAAACGGGAAAGGCAAAAGCTATACGTTTCAGCACTCTCGAAGCAATTTGTGAAGCTTTGAATTGTCAACCAGGAGATATTTTAGAATATAAAAACGAAAAGCATGAAAAATAAATTTACACATTTTGCAATTCACATTGACGACATTGAACGGCAAAAAAATTCTATGACGGAGTATTTGATTGGGGCTTCAACCCTTACGGACAAGGCGACTTTTTGCAAATAAAATCTGATAAGTCTGAAAACGGAGAACTAGTTGGAGCATTGCAATCAAGAAAATATTCCCCAATACCTGATAAGATTATTGGCTTGGAATGCACTATTGGCGTTGAAAATATTGACGAAATCATAGAAAAGGTAAAAAGTAATGTCGGACAAGTTATTATGCCTAAGACAGCAATTCCTTATGTTGGCTACATTGCTAAGTTTTTGGACACAGAAGGCAACTTGATTTGTGGAATGCAATATGACACTTCAGCAAGATGAAAACTTCACGACCTATTCATCCAGACTTTAAATTTTTTTTGGACCTAAAAGACCAAGAAGTTATTGACTTGTTTAAAGATTTAAGAGAATACATTTTGGAATTGTATCCAGACTGCAACGAACTTGTTTATCATACTCACGCCTTGACAGCCGTTTTTTCAATCTCAGACAAGCTATCCGATGCTTTTTGTATGTTGCCAATTTATACAAACCACCTAAACCTAGGCTTTAACAAAGGGACACTTCTGAAAGATCCTAATAAACTTTTAACAGGGACAGGAAATTTAATTAGGCACATTGACGTAAAGAAAACTAACGACTACAGAAACCCAAAAGTAAAAGCATTGATAAAAGAAGCTATTGACTTTGCAATTAAAGATATGGATAAACCGACAAAATCAATCGGAAAGACCATTTCAAAAATCAAGAAAAAATGAAAGCCGACCGCATAACACGGGTTTTGCGTCAGGCGGGGTGACGTGCATAATTCAGCGTTTGTCCCTCGCTTTAGCGTTCGTCTCGGTTGACAGGACTTCGTCCCGTCTCCCGCCCGAACGCAAACCCTCGAAACGTTGGCAGAAAGCGTATTGGACAGCGTTTCAATAGACAAGAACTTTGGAATAATTTAGAACCAATCATACAACAACAACCTGACAAACAAGCCGACACAGGCTCCTCTGCCTCAGAAATAAAACACCTCAACGCCAAATGAATTTCTTTGGCAAACACACAAGCGGCACATTTGGGGTTGTAGCCCCACACAAAACCGCCTTCATACAATCCCAAAAGAGTCTCTTTTACCAACACTTTAAGAGGGGTGAAAATTAATTTTTTAAAAAAAATTATACCGCTCGGTATATTTTTTGTATCTTTGTGCCGATATGAGTAAAGGCATTTCAAAATCGGAGCGAACAAAACAGTTCATTGTTGAACGGACTGCCCCTGTTTTCAATGAGAAGGGATATGCCGGCACTTCGCTGTCTGATTTGGAAAATGCAACGGGACTAACCAAGGGAAGCATTTACGGAAATTTTGAAAACAAAGACGAAGTTGCCCTCGCTGCTTTTGACTACAACTTCAATAGGGTTACACTTTATATCAAAGAAAAAATTTTAGTCACCGACAATTCCATAGAACGACTGTTGGTTTATCCGAACGTGTATCGAGATTTTTTGAAAATACCGTTTTTGAAACCAGGGTGCCCAATCTTGAATACCTCTACAGAAGCAGACGACACCCATCCAAAACTAAAGGAACGAGCAGCTAACGCATTAAATTTTTGGAAAACTTCAATCGAAAATCAAATAAAGAGAGGAATACAGAGGGGCGAAATAAAAGAGGACACAAATCCAACGGAGTTTGCCGTCATTTTGATGTCGTTGATTGAAGGTGCTATCATGCAAGCGAAGGTTACCGGTAAACCCACAGAGCTTCGGATAGCCATGAATTATTTGGAACAACTAATTCTCAACATAAAAACGTAATTTTTTTTGAAAAGCAATATACCGATTGGTATATTTTTCAAACTCACAATAACATGAACAACGAAAAAAACATTAGGAGAGTGGCAGTAGTGGGATACAATAGAATTCCCTTTGTCCGCCAAAACACTGCATATACGCTTGCAAGCAACAGCGACATGCTTGTGGCTACTTTAAACGGGCTAATCAACAAATATCAATTACAAGGCGAATTGCTTGGCGAGGTAGCCGGAGGTGCCGTGATTAAAAGCGGAACGGAAGGCAACTTGATTCGCGAAAGTGTAATGAATACTTCCCTCCATCCTGGAACACCTGCCTGTGATATTCAGCAGGCATGTGCTACAGGCGTTGAAGCAGCCGTTTACCTTGCCAATAAAATTGCATTAGGACAAATTGATTCAGGCATTGCATGTGGTGTTGATTCTACAAGCAATGTTCCGTTGGAGCATGGAATAAAATTGAAAAACACCTTGCTTGCCGCTAAGAGAGCAAAAAGCAATATGGAGCGATTGAAATTATTCTTATCGCTTCGTCTAAAGGATTTGATTCCTGTTACCCCTGTAAATGATGAACCCAAAACCGGCTTATCCATGGGCGGACACACAGAATATTCAGCGAAGTATTACGGCATTAGCAGAGAAGAACAAGACGCATTTGCTTTGGTAAGTCATCAAAAATTAGCGGCTGCTTATGATGAAGGGTTTTTGGCAGATATGATAACACCTTTTATGGGGCTAAGTGCCGATAACAATTTGCGCAGAGATACCAGCTTAGAGAAATTGGCAAAACTGAAACCGGCTTTTGATAAACAAAACGGAACACTCACAGCCGGCAATTCCACACCACTTTCTGATGGTGCCTCAGCCGTGTTGCTTGCCAGTGAAGATTGGGCAGCAAAACACAATTTGCCCGTGTTGGCATACATCACCTTCGCAGAAGTAGCAGCTATTGAATATGTAAATAACAAACATAATCTGCTGATGGCTCCTGTTTTGGCTGCCGATAGAATGTTACGAAAAGCAAATTTCAAATTGCAGGACTTTGATTTTTATGAAATACATGAAGCATTTGCTGCACAAGTTTTAGCCACACTGAAAATTTATGAAAGTGAAAAACTGAGCAAAGAAATAGGGTTAGAAAAAGCACTCGGCTGTATTGACCTAAGCAAACTCAATGTTAAAGGCAGCAGTTTGGCAGCAGCACATCCATTTGCAGCCACAGGCGGCAGAATTATTGCCACCATGGCTAAACTTCTTCATCAAAAAGGTTCGGGCAGAGGTTTCATTTCTGTTTGTGCGGCTCGTGGACAAGGCGTAACAATGATTTTAGAAAAATAATAAAACAACAAGCATGAGAAACTTACCAAAAACATTAGAAAGTAAAACACGGATTCAATACCAAGATTGTGACCCGTTCAATCATTTGAATAACTCCAAGTATATTGACTACATCGTAGTTGCAAGAACTGAGCAATTGCTTGAAAAGTATGGATTTAATACGGCTGAATTGGCTTTTAAAGAAGGTTTAGGTTGGGTAACTGCATTAAACCATGTTTCATACTTCCATCCTGCGACATGGATGGAGATAGTAACCATTCAATCAAGGTTGATTCAGTTTTCTGAATACAGTTTGTTGGTGGAAGCATTTATGTGGGACGAATACAAAACAAAACTCAAATGTGTGATGTGGGCGAAATTGGTTCATTTTAATATGAAGATTCAAAAGAGCTTCAAGCATTCTGACGAACTGTTGAAACTGTTCTCTGAGATACATTTTCCGATTGAAAACGTTTCAACTTTTGAAGAAAGAGTTAAGTCGCTGAAACAATTAAACTAACCAATATGAAAACTGAAAGCACCAACTATTTAGAAAGCGTAATCAAGCAATTTGAGTATTACAAAATGTTGGGCGAAAAAACTTTTGCTCAAATACCGGAAGAAAAACTGTTTTGGCAATACAATGAAAACAGTAACAGCATTGTCACCATTGTAAAGCACCTGTGGGGAAATATGCTGAGTAGATGGACAGATTTCTTAACCACTGATGGCGAAAAGGAATGGCGAAATCGCGATGCGGAATTTGAAAACGACATCACTTCAAAACAAGAAATGATAGACAAGTGGAATGAAGGATGGAAAGTGTTTTTAGAAACACTGAAATCTTTAAAAGGTGAAGACCTTGAAAAAATTATTTTCATCCGTAATCAGGGACACACTGTTTTAGAAGCCATCAACCGACAGTTGGCACATTATCCCTACCATGTTGGGCAAATCGTTTTAATCGGGAAAATGTGTGCTGAGCAGTGGGATTCACTCTCTATTCCGAAAGGGAAATCAAACAACTACAATGCTGAAAAATTTTCAAAACCCAAAGAACGCGGGCATTTCACCGATGAATTTCTAAACAACCAAAACGACACAAAATGAAAATTCAAAAATTGAATTGGGCAGGCATAAAATTGGAATGTGGCTGTAGAACCGTTTTGATTGATGCTGTTGAAAATTTCAAACCATATTTTCCGGTGTTAGGAAATCCACTTACGCCACTCTATCATTTTACTGACACTGTAAAGGCAGACTACATCCTTTTCACCCATTTGCATCTTGACCATTTTGATGTTAGCGTTATTGAAAAATGCCTGACTAAAAATGGCAAAATCATTGGTTACAAAAAGCACGAAAAGGAAATTGCAAAACTTAATCGTGAATATGTTTTGCTTGATAACGATGAAACATTTATTGAAAATGGAATCACCTTCAAATCTGTCTATTCATTAGATGGTATTGGTGAAGAGCAAACTGCTTGGATGGTTGAGCACGATTCAACAAAAATTTTTCACGGTGGCGACACAATTTGGCACAATCAATTTTGGAAGTTAGGGAAAGAAAATACAGGTATAACGTATGCATTTCTCCCAATCAACGGAGCAGTAGTAAATTTTCAAATTGTTGGTTTAGAATACAGCACGGTTCCCGCGTCACTTACACCTGAACAAGCATTTAATGCTGCAAAACTACTTCATGCGGAAAAACTAATTCCCATTCATTACGGAATGTTTGCGACACCATTCTACCAACCAACCGATACCAACGATACTGTTTTAAGGCATTTTTCAGCAACTATTAAGCAACCTTATCAAATTGTAAATGACGGTGACAATTTAAATTGAAATGAGATGAAATTTTCACTTGATAAATCCTTAGAAATACTGGAAAACACGCCAAATGTAGTGAGGCGGTAAAACAAAAAACGCCCGTGCTCACACCGGCTGTTTATCCCCCGGCTGGCGGATGTGCTTACACAACAAACTGTCATTGCGCGGTTTTTACCGCTGCTGTCAATTAGCATAAAAGCCAAAGCAACCTTCCGCCTTGTATTTCCTAAGTCCCATGCTCACACACCGGCTGTTTCAAACTCATTACTCATTACTCATTTTCATTTGCCTACTGCTGCTGCATCCTTCCTACAGACCATCTCAACTAATTCCTCCACTGTATTGTCAAATTATTACCTTAGGCAGCCAAAACCCAACACACACTATGTTCAAAATCTACTCCTTAACCATTGCATTGTTTGCTTTTAATTGCTACATTTTGCAAACTTCGGCACAAGGCACGTTTACGCAGGTACACCAAATTCTGCAAACAAATTGCGCAGGTGCTAGTTGCCATCAATACGGAGGAAATCCATCGTTTGATGTAACAGGATCGGAATCCACTGTTTACAATCAATTAGTGAATATTAATCCTGTAAATCCGTATGCAAAAGATTCAGCACGTAATAAATTGATAGCCCCCGGCTACCCCGACAGAAGTTACCTGTTCCGCAAAATTGCTCACGGGTTAAACGAAAACAATTCCTACTTAGCATTAAAACAACCGCACGAAGGCATGAACATGCCCGATGGTGGCGGAGCATTATCGAAAACCGATATTGAACTGATACGGCAATGGATATTGTTTGGAGCACCGTTAAACGGAACAGTGGTTGACACCGCTTTAATCAATAAATATTACAGTGGTAAAGGAATTGACGGCACCTATCCCAGCCATAACCCTCCCGCTCCGGGAACCGGCTATCAGTTTTATGTAGGCAAAATTTTTATTCCGCCAGCCACCGAAACCGAATACTACATTAAACACGACCCGCGTATTACCGAAAACCTGGAAGTGGACAACATTGTAACCATGATGCCCGCAGCCACGCATCATTTTGTGTTGTTTACATTTTTACCCGGTCAATCAGGTTCACATCCCGAAGGGCTTCGCCCGCTTTCGGCAGGCAGCCATGGCGAAACAGGCGATGGCATTGGCTCCGGACCTAACTACCGCGAGTTTCAACTGCCCGCAGGCACTGCCTACTTTTGGCCGGCCAACAGCGTGTTTGATTTTAATCTGCACATACGCAACAACAATCCCGATTCTGTATTGGCAGCCGACTTGTATGTAAATGTTCTTACACAACCGCTTGGCACAGCCACCGATTATATGCGGGTTCGCAATTTTCCGGTGTTTACCATTTCTATACCGCAAGACGGGCAGGAGCATGAATTTGAAGAAGCAGCCATTGATACCAACGAAACAAAAATTTGGAAGATATGGATGCTATATTCGCACACACACCGCTACGGAACCGACTATGATATTTGGCTGCGAAATTTGAACGGAACAAAGGGCGCCCAAATTTACGAGGGTTTCTATAATCAGGACTACACCTTTAATCAGGGATTTTACGCTTGGGGAGTGGATGTAGCCATACGCTATTTTACCCCCTTTTTGGAAGTTGACCCTCGTTTAGGTTTTGTGCATAGAGCAAGATACAAAAACACCAGCGGACCTGACCCTGTTACCTTTGGCGATACTTCGTTAGATGAAATGATGGTAATGGGTTTCCAGTATGTGTATGGCGATGATTTAGGTGCATTGCCTTCGGCTGTTGATAATACTTCAACAGCAGCTATTCGTTTTAATGTGTTTCCAAATCCCGCCTCACGTGTACTGCATTTGAACTACATCCTTCCGGAAAATTCGGATGTATCAGTAGAGATGACAAACATTTTGGGGGAACACATAGTACTGTTGGAAAAACATTCAAAAGCCGCAGGAAACTATTTGGAGGATGTTTATTTAGATAGCCAACTTTCTACGGGAGTTTACCAAATTACACTGAATGTTAACGGCAGCATTGCCACAAAACGTATTGTAATTGAATAGGGCATTCTGTTTTCTATAGCATTGTTCTATTTCACCGCTTGTTTTACTCAAATTATTACCTTAGGCAGCCAAAACAATTTATCCCATGTCAAAAATCTATTCTTTAACTGTTGCATTGTTTATTTTCAGTTGTAGCTTTTTGCAAATTTCAGCACAAGGCACCTTCACGCAAATTCATCAAATACTGCAAACCAATTGTGCAGGGTCCAGTTGCCATCAATCGGGCGGAAATCCATCGTTTGATGTAAATGCATCGGAGTCGGCTCTTTATAGCCAGTTGGTGAATGCCAATCCTATTAACCCTTACGCTAAAGATTCGGCAAAAAACAAATTGATTACGCCCGGTTATCCCGACCGCAGTTTTTTGTTAAGAAAAATTGCACACGGGCTAAATGAAAACAACCCGCACTTAACAATAAAGCAACCGCACGAAGGCGCTACCATGCCCGATGGCGGAGGAGCATTATCGAAACCGGAAATCGAACTCATACGCCAATGGATTTTGTTTGGTGCCCCGCAAACCGGCAATGTGGTTGATACGTCCGTAATCAACAAATATTACAGCGGGAAAGGCAAGGACGACACATATTCCAATCACACACCACCTGCTCCCGGTCAAGGTTTTCAGATTTATGTAGGCAAGTTGCTTATACCCGCCAGCACCGAGTTGTATTATTACATTAAGCACAACCCTCGTTTAAGCTCGGCAATCGAAATTCCGCGTGTAGTTACTATGTTACCGGCTTCTACGCACCACTTTGTAATATTTAAGTTTCAGCCCGGGCAAAGCGGTATTTACAATGAGGGCTTGCGCCCCGAAAATGAAAGTTCACATGCAAGCGTGTTGGATGGAATAGGAACCGGACCTAACCTTTGGGATTACGACCTGCCCGGCAACTCAGCTTATTTTTGGGAACAAAGCACCATACTCGATTTGAATTTGCACATCCGTAACTCTCTTATTGATACCGTACTCGGCTGCGATTTATACATCAATGTGTACACACAACCGCTTGGCACTACCGATAAATACATGCTTATCAGAAACTTTCCGGTTTTCACCATTGCCATTCCTCCCGATGGCTTGGAACATGAATTTGTTGAAGTGGCTAACGATACTAACGAAACACATTATTGGAACGTGTGGCAATTGTATGGACACACACATCAATGGGGAACCGACTACGATATTTTTCTCCGCAACCCGGATGGCTCTATGGGCGCACAGCAGTACGAAAGTTGGTACAGTTACGAGCAGGGCTTTAACGTAGGCTATCATCGCTATGGAGTTGATGCTACGTTCCGCTACTACCCCGATAATGCTTTGCTGCAAGTTGACCCGCGCTTAGGCTGGATACACCGCGCACGATACAAAAACAATACGCAGGATACCATCTTTTGGGGCTTAACCTCCAATGAAGAAATGATGGTTATGGGATTTCAGTATTTGCCTGGTGATACCCTAGGTGCTTTGCCCAGCAACATACTCAGTTCGCAGAGCAGTAATTTGCGGGTGAATGTATTTCCGAATCCGGCATCGGATGTTGTAATGCTTAATTACGCATTGGAAAAACCTGCCGATGTTACCGTTCAACTAAGTAATGTGTTGGGAGAAGTAATTCCGCTTTATACGGCAAACAACAAATCAGCGGGTAACTATTTAGATGAAGTGAATATTCCGGCAGGCATTTCGCGGGGCATTTACTTTATCACCATACGGGCAGGCACACAAGTCAATACCCAACGGATAATTATAGAATAGCATTTTTAAACCCTACATAAACCCAAACACCATGAAAAAATTTCTAATCACGCTTTTAGCCTTCGCAACACTTGGCTTTGCTACGGCACAAAATGCCATTCCGAATGCCGGTTTTGAGCAGTGGAATGTAAACCCCAACTACGATGATCCTGTAGGCTGGGGAACTATTAACGGTTTAACGTACCTGATAGGTGTAAAAACCGTAACCAAGGCAACCGCAGCAGCCGATATTCACAGCGGCAGTTTTGCCATTAAATTGGAATCGAAAACTGTTCCACTGCAAGGTGTGGCACCCGGTATTGCAGCTACCGGAACTATCAATGCACAAACACAAGGTGTTGATGGTGGGGTTGTGTTTACTAAACGCCCTATCGCGCTAAAAGGATGGTATAAGTATCAACCGAGTGGAGTGGACACAGGTACGATTGAAGCTAATCTTTTCCGTTGGAATACAAGCACTAACCAACGCGAAGATGTAGGCAGGGCAGAATTTGTAATGACTACCACCGTAAACAGCTACACGCAGTTTACCGCTAATTTCACTTACACCTCTGCCAACGCACCTGATTCGATGGTGATGATTCTGCTTACCAGTTCAAAGGCAAATGCTTCGCCTAACGGAACCAAATTATTTGTAGATGATTTAGAAATGGACTACTGTAGTAATTTCTCCATCAGCACATCTACATCCAACGCAACCTGCACAGCTGCCGATGGAACAGTTAACGTAACTACTACCAACGGTGTAAACCCCATCAACTACGCATGGTCGGGGGGCGGTTCAACAGCCACTGTAGCCAAAGCAGCAGGTACTTACACAGTTACTGTTACCGATGGAAACGCTTGTACAGTTACCGCATCAGCAACCGTTGCATCTACTCCTGTTGCAATTAACGTTACTGCAAGCGCTACATCTTCAACTTGTGGAGCAAATACCGGAACCACCACTTCTTCTACCAACGATGGCTTTGGTCCGTACACCTACGCATGGTCGAACGGAGGCAGCACACAAAACCTTTCTAACTTAGGTGCCGGTAATTACACAGTTACTGTCACCGATTCGAAAGGCTGCACCGGAACTGCATCAGCCAGCGTAACTACACCCAACGGCCCTTCAGCCACAAGTGCTGTTACCGATGTACTTTGCAACGGAGGTTCAACGGGACACGTAGATGTAGCAACTACCGGAGGCACTGCTCCTCTTGACTTTCTTTGGAGTTCGGGCGAAACCACTGAAGATTTGACAAACGTTGCTGCCGGTACCTATACGCTTACCATTACCGATGCCAACAATTGCGAGTATGTTGTATCAGCCGATGTAACTGAACCTGCCGCTTTATCGGCTACGCCAACAGCAACCGATGTTGCCTGCTACGGGCAGAGCACCGGCACTTATAATTTTAACGTTACCGGAGGCACACCTGCCTACATGTTCAATCCTTCAGTACCTACTACACCGGTTGCAGCCGGTAGTTATACGCATACAATTACCGATGGTAACGGATGTGCAACTACTTCAACTGCGGTGGTTAATCAACCTGCCGCAGCTTTAGCGGTAACGTTAACGGCTACCGATGCTTCGGCTTCTACAGCGAGCGATGGTGCGGTGAACTCAACTGTTACAGGTGGAACATCATCCTATTCCTATTTATGGAGCAACAGCTCAAGTGCTGATGACCTCACAAATTTGCCAACGGGTAATTACTGCGTAACTGTTACGGACAACAACAGTTGCACCGTTAGCGCCTGTGCCAGCGTTTCGGCACCAAGCAGCATCAGTACGGTTTCCGAAAATGATTTCCGTATTTATCCTAATCCTGCTTCGGGATTCTTTACCGTCCAATCGGAAAACCTAAAGAACGCAACAATAAAAGTGTATGCCGTAAACGGTGCTTTAATGATTGAAAAGCAAACTACAAGTGAATCAGAAACTATTGCCGTTGCTGATTTACCACAGGGCGTTTACACATGCAAAATTTTCAACACCGAAGGAGTTGAATTATTTATAGGAAGAATTTTAATTTCGAGGTAACTACCAAGTAGTATAAAGTTCTTTGAAAGGCGTGCTCCCCACAGAGCGCGCCTTTTTGTTTCACTAATACCTCCCCTGTTTGGGAATAAGCACAACACAAAGCACTAATTATGTTTGAATTATTATTACTTAACCAAAATAGATAACCATGAGAAAGTATTACCTCTTCAGCCTGATGCTTACAGTAACGGTGTTGCTGTTTGCAAAAGATGTAAACAAAGCGGATGCTGAAAAAGTAGCCCGCAACTTTTACCAACTTAACACCAACAAGCAAGTAGAAACTGTAGCAGTAACAGTTGAGTTAACCACCAAACAAGGGGTGGGCAGAAGCAGCGATGGCAAACCCGTTTACTACATTTTCGACATGAACAATGGCGAAGGTTTTGTAATTGTTGCAGGCGATGATTTAGTGCAGCCTGTGCTCGGTTACAGCACCGAAGGCAGATTTACGATTGAAAATCTTTCGCCCGCAACTGCCAAATGGATGGAGATGTATGAGAAGGAGATTGTGTACGTAAAAGAAAATGTAACTGAAACTACGGATGAAATTACCCGCCAGTGGCAAAGTTATTTGAACGGTTATTTTCCCGATGGCGGTGAAAGAGGAGCCACAGCGGTTAATCCGCTTTGCCAGGCAAAATGGAATCAGGCACCGCACGAAAACGGACTTTGCCCTTTCGATAATCAATACAACCAGCGCACTGTTACAGGCTGCGTGGCTACGGCTATGGCTATAATTATGAAATACTGGGCATACCCTTCGCAGGGTACAGGGTTTCATTCGTACAATCATCAGAAATACGGCACACACTCTGCAAACTTTGGCAGTGCTACGTACAACTGGGCGCAGATGCCTAATGTGCTTTCTTCTGCCAACAGCGAGGTAGCAAAAATTATGTACCACTGCGGGGTATCGGTTGAAATGAACTACGGTGTGGCGGCAACGGGCGGAAGTTCGGCTTATGTGGTTTCGAGCCAGTCGCCCAAGCAAGCTTGCTCGGAGTATTGTTACAAAACTTATTTCGGTTACGACCCTGCAACACTGCAAGGAGTGGTTCGCCAAAACTACACGCAAACAAACTGGATAAATCTTTTAAAGAACGAATTAGATAACAATCGTCCTGTTCAATATGCAGGTTTTGGCAGCGGTGGCGGACATACCTGGGTTTGCGATGGCTACGATAACAACAACTTTTTCCATCAAAACTGGGGTTGGGGCGGTAACAGCGATGGTTTCTTTTCGTTGAACAGTCTTGACCCTACCTCACTTGGTGCAGGTGGCGGAACAGGCGGATTTAACAGCGGACAGCAGGCAGTAATTGGCATTAAACCTCTTGGCGGGGGCGGTGGTGGTGGAGGCGGTGGCGGCACCATTAATCAGGATGGCATTCAGTTGTATGCTGCCACAACCATTAGCGCCAATCCGGTGCAAGCCAAAAGTGCATTTACAGTTAACGCCACCATTGCAAATTCAGGATCAACCAACTTTACGGGCGATTTTGCTGCTGCCATATTCAACAGCAACGGTGTGTTTGTTGATTTTATTCAGGAATTTACCAACCAAACCGCACAGGCAGGGTACTACTACAATGTTCCGTTTACAACCAACAGCTTAGACGTTGTGCCCGGCACTTACATTATCGGTCTGTTCTACAAAAACGGCAGCAATAATTATTCACTCATCAATCCTTCCAGTTATGCTAATCCGGTTTCTATAACCGTTACCGGTCCGCCTAATGCTATTGAGATGTACAGCGGCAGTACGGTAAACCCAACCACTCCGGTAAAAAATCAATCGTTTACGGTAAGCACACAAATTGCCAATATGGGTAGCACCAACTTCACCGGTTGGCTGAGTGCCGATTTGCATGACATGGAAGGCAACTGGATAGCTACTATTGAGGAAATTTCGAATGTTAGTATGCAGGCAGGTTACTACTACAATGTGCAGTTTGGCACCAACGGTATGAATGTTGACCCGGGCACCTACTACATTGCTTACTGGAGTTCAACCAACGGCACCAATTGGACCTTGGTTTACGGGCAGCAACACCCTAACCCTATTGAAGTTACCATTACCGGTCAACCTATTAGCCCTGACATGTACGAAACCAACAACACCGCTAACACTGCTTATGCGCTCAACGTAAATTTTAGCGGAAACAATGCAAGCGTTTCTACACCGGGTGCCAATATGCACATCGGAAACGATTACGATTACTTTAAAGTTAACCTCCCATCGGGAACCAACTACTCCATTATTGCACGTGTGCACGACAGCTATAACAGCGGCAACGGCAACAATTACACCAACGATGTGCAGTTCAGTTATCAGGTAAATGGAGGAACACAAAGCGATGCCTATGATGATGTGATGCCCGGACACATTTTTGTGCAAAACGGGGGAACAGTTATATTTTTTGTATCGAATTATTTTTCAGGAACAACAGGTACATACTTGCTCGAATTACAAATTGCCCGCGGGCAAAACGTAGGAATACAGGAAGAAACGCTTACCAATGCCGTTATCTTCCCTAACCCTGCCAACGATTTTGTTTGGGTTGATGCGGCAGGCATACAGGGCAACTACACGGTAGAAGTATTCAATCAGGTTGGGCAAAAAGTAATGGAAGATAAAGGCACGAGTAGAACCAATTTCATACGCTCCGATGTTAGCACTTTACCAACCGGCATTTACAACCTGCTGCTTAAATCGGGCAATACAGTGGCAAAAGGAAAACTTGTAAAAGCAGAATAATGAAACGCCTTGCACTTATCACCAACACAGCGGTAGTTGCAGCTGTGTTGGTTTTTGTTTTTCAGAGTTGCAAAACGAAAAAAACAAGCAAAAACGATGAAACTCTTTACGCCCGCGAACCTGCCGTAGTTTACAAAACCAAAAAAGATTACAGCACGTACGTTCCGGTTACGCTCAACAGCACAAAAACAGAAATAGTTGCTTACCCTTCGCCTAAAGATGTATTCTACAAAGGAAAATTGGCTTACCCTGTTAAGTTAGAAAACAGCTATTGGTTAGATAACCGCGGCATAGGCGTTAACTCTGCCTTTTTGAACATTACGTACGATGCGTATTCCAAATTAGAAACTGCGCCACCTCTTTCCGAATTGTTTAGCAGTATAATTGACAGCGACCCGTTTGTTGAAATTTACAATATCGGTAACCGCGACCGTTTTACAGATGAAACAAAAGAGATAAACAAGTTGATTAAGGCGGGAAAGTTGAGTGAGTTTAAAAAAATAAAATAAAAAGGGTTTCGGTAGAACAATCTGCCGAAACCCTTACCACTGCTTACAAGTTGTGATCCCGAAGGGATTCGAACCCCTGACCCACAGCTTAGAAGGCTGTTGCTCTATCCAGCTGAGCTACGGGACCATTTTTTGCGCGGCAAAAATAATTTTTTCGCTGATGTTTTTGGTAATAGCCAGCTATGCTTAATCCTTTTGCATGCGACTCATTCGCTGCAAAAGCGTGGGGTGCGAGTAATTTACCAACACATAAGCCGGATGCGGCAGCAAGTTGCTGAGATGGTTAACCGAAAGTTTTTTCAGCGAACTGATAAGCGGCTCGGCACCGTAAGTTTGTTTGGCATAGGCATCGGCTTCGTATTCGTTTTTGCGAGAGAACACGTTCATCAGCAAACCGGTTATGAGCGATACAGGGGAATACAACAGCGAAAAAGTAATGAGGGATAAATGAAAATTGTTTTGCTCTGCACCCAGTACTTGTGCCATTAAGGGATTACCCGCCAGCCAGCCGAAAAGGAAAAACATTACACCCATTTGCGCTACAGACACTACCATTGACTGCAACACATGTTTGCGTTTGTAGTGCCCCACCTCATGTGCCAACACAGCGGTAATTTCTTCTACCGTTAAATCTTTTATCAGGGTATCGTACAGCACAATATTCTTTTTGGGACCAATACCGCTGAAAAAGGCATTCGCCTTGCTGCTTCGCTTAGAACCGTCCATCACCAAAATATTGGTAAGCGGAAAATTTACCTTTTGAGCGTAGGCTTCAATGGAAGTTCTCAGTTCGCCTGCTTCCAACGGCACTAATTTGTTGAACAGTGGCAACAGCCAATTGGTGTAAAACATGGCAAAGAATACCGAAACCACCGCCACCACTATCCAAGCTGCTATCCAAAATCTATCGCCCAGCAACAGAAACAAATAAGTAAGCAATGCCAAAATGCCTCCGCCTAAAACCACCGTCAACAGCAAGCCTTTCAGTTTATCGGCAACAAAGGTTTGGGGAGTGGTTTTGTTGAATCCGAATTGCTGTTCAATTACAAAGGTGTGATACACATCAAAAGGCAATGACAACACCGAAGAACCTGCACCAATAATTCCGAAGAAAATGAGCGTTTGCAGTATCGGTGCTTCGGAAAAGGAGCGGGCAATTCCGTCAACCCAGGCAAAGCCGCCAAATACCAAAAAACCGAGCGACACCACAAACGACAGTGTGGCGGTTAGCGCCCCAAAGCGGAAGTTTACACGGGCATACTCGCGGGCTTCGGCATACTTTGCCGGTTCGTACAGGTTTTTTACTTCATCGGGCAATGGCTTGTTCCAAGTTTGCAGATTGAGGTATGCCAATACTTTCGACAATACAAATTCAAATACTATAAAGCCTACTATGAACCCAAGAACCAAGTTTGCTGTCATTCTGAAAAATTTCGGGCGAAGGTAATGGGAAGCCGGAAAGCGATTATGAGTAGAACGGAAAAATAAACTTAGTTTGACGACACAAAGCAACCATTTTTGGTGAAACGCGGAGGTATTTTGACAGTACCCCTACCGCTAAAAAGGTATTGGCGCAAAACCGATATGGCTGGCGGAAACGAAGATTTGCGCGACCGTAAGCAGGGTTTGCACGACTGTAAACTACCAAGCCTTCTTTAAATTCAATCCGCACTCTTTTAAAATGCTTAATGCAAGGCTTTGTTTGTGCACTTCATCGGCACCGTCCCATATACGTGCCCCACGCTCATGCCGGTAAATGGCAGTTAGGATGGTATCATCGCTTAGCCCTAAGGCACCATGCACTTGTATAGCTCTGTCAAGCACTTTAAGCATAATATTGGCGGTGTAAAATTTAATGGCAGAAACACGATTACGTACATTGGCAGCACCATACAAATCAATTTGATGGGCGGTATCCAGCACCAGCAAACGTGCGGCATCAATTTCGGCACGGCTTTCGGCAATAAACCCTTGTATGAGTTGCTTTTCGCCCAGCATTTTACCTTCTTCTAATTCGCGTGTGGCAGCATAGCGGCACATCATATCAAAGACCCGATTCGAAATTCCAACCCAACGCATACAGTGGTGGATGCGTCCGGGTCCTAAACGTTCTTGCGCCAGTTTAAAACCTTCGCCTTCTTCGCCTATTCGGTAACTAAGGGGCACCCGGCAATTTTCGTAGCGAATTTCGGCATGGCTCGCCCAACCTTCGCCTGCTTCGCCAAAGAGTGAAACATTACGCACCAAATTAAAGCCGGGGGTATTGGTGGGCACAAGAATCATAGCGGCACGTTTGTGGGGAGCAGCATCGGGGTTGGTTACCGCCATTACAATGGCAAAAGCTGCGCCATCGGCTCCGCTGGTAAACCATTTATGCCCGTTAATAACATATTCGTTTCCATCCTTAACCGCAGTAGTGCCTAAGCGAACAGGGTTGCTGCCGGCAAACTCAGGCTCGGTCATGCTGAAACAACTTCGTGTTTTACCTTCGAGCAAGGGCAGAAGAAATTGTTGTTTGATTTCGTTGGAAGCAAAGCGGCTAAGCAGTTCCATGTTGCCTATGTCGGGTGCCTGACAGTTAAAGGTGTAATGCCCGAACAATGGAGCGTAGGCAAGTGTTTCGCTTATCTGTCCAAACTCGCAAAGGGTTAGCCCAAGTCCGCCTTCGATTTTGGGGAGATGCAATCCCCACAAACCGGCTTTATGCACTTTTTTGCGCTTGGCTTCGAGAAGAGCAGCCGTTTCGTTCCACTTGCGTTTGTAATGGTCTTGCTCTAACGGCAGCAGTTCTTCTTCCACAAACTGTTTCACTTTTGGTAACAGTTGCTTTGTTCTTTCGGTGGCAAAAATTCCTTCCATAAAAAAGAGTTGAGGTAAATGCAATGTTACACGAAAAGCGGGATGATTATTATAAAAGCAAAAGCGACACAGAATGAACCGTGTCGCTTTTCGTTGTTTGTTTAAGGACGCCTGCAAGCAAGCGCCCCTGTATGTTTACGGCTGTTTTACATTCAAATTAGCCGATGTGAGATAAACTCCGTTTTCGTTGTAAACTTTTACGCGGTAAGTGCCGGGGTCGTAAAAGGTAACTTTTTTCCATGCAAAGTCCCAGTTGGGTTCAACATACTGCGGCAACTTAGATACTTCCGTTTCTTTTCCGTTTTCATCAACAAAAAAGATGCGATACTCTACCTGCATGGCGTTTAGCTTTTCATCACAGTTAACCAAAATTTTTACCGGATTACCTGCTTTATCGGAAGCCGTAATAGTGTTTGAAGCATCCTGCGCTTTCCCTTCGGTACTTACTTCCTTACAAAACGTAAGGCTGTATTGAGCAAACATTGTTTGAGCAGCAATGATGAGTGCAATTACAAAAAGTCCTTTTTTCATGGTTTTACAGTTGGTTACGAAAATACTTGTGTCCAAAGGCAGCACACTGCCTTGTTTTCATCGCTACAGTGTAGATAACTATTGAATACTCTACACAACAGCAACTGTAGTGTTATACGAATTGGACGAAAAAGGTTTCGGATTGCAAACAAAGAACTACCACAACGGGCGTACAAAAAACGTACCACAGATTTATATTAGGTTTTATACAGGCAACTTGTACATTTGAACAAAAGAACAAACCATGCAAAAGAAACTTACGAAATCAGCCGAACGGAAATTGTTTGGAGTATGCGGTGGACTTGCCGAATACTTTGATGTTGACCCTACGCTTATACGTGTAGCCTTTCTGGTAGCTTTGCTGGGTTTTGGAACAGGGCTATTGCTATACATTGTATTGGCGATTGTAATGCCCGACCCTGCCTAACTACATTTCAGCAATCATTAGCTTACGCTGAATTTCTGCTGCTTGCTTTAAATGCACCGAATCGGTTACCAGCAAGCGCATTAAAATGCTTCCCTGTTTTGTTTTGGCTTGTACGGTAAAATAACGATTAGCATTATTGGCAAGTTTACTTGAATTATTTGCCGTTAATCTGATTTTGTAACTACCTGTTACTCCCGTTTGGTTATTGATTACACGGTATGGTTGTAAATTATTTCCGTAAAAACCGATACAGGCATACTGCGAGGTATCGGGAAACTCTCCTGTTAACACTACATCGTGCTCGCTTACATCGTAAAAAATTACCGAGTACACAAAATCGGGATTAGGCAACACTACCCTGCGCAGTTTTGCATCGGTTTTGGGAGGGCTTATAACCGTATTAAGAGGCTTGCGCGAAAGCACTTTTGCCAACCCAAAAAGTACATTGGGCAGGTAAGCAATTAAAAGATATTGGATAAGGTAAACCAACATGCCAAACACCACTCCATATATGATCAACTTCGCCTTCTTCATTCTATTCCCATTTTAGTAATGGAAGGAAGGGGTGTAGTACTCAGTTCCTTTAAGTATTCCTTTTCGCCTTTGTAAATACGCAGCAGTAAATTGAAACGGGCATTAGTTGGCGTTGGCAGCCAATTGCCGTTATGCTTCGTTGGCGAAAGAATAATGGTAAAGTTACCGGTAGTGTCGGTTTTAATATTCGAATAGTTAAAAGAATATCTGCTCGCCTCATTGGGAATAAGGAAAAGGTCTTTACCATAAGCGGTAATGCTCCAATATTTTGCTTTGATAAGGTTAATGTTTCCGCTGATGCGGTAATCGTTGGCGGTATGCAGCAGGTTTCCGTCAACATCTCGTTGAGCAAACAGGTAAACAGCTTCTTCGGATGGAAAGGCGTACATAGCAAGCAAGGTAACCTGTGCGGTAATCAGGTTATCTCTGCCTAATGGCAAATCGGTAGTGCCCATCCAGTTTCCGTTCTTAAAAAGCGCACTACTGTTTTCGTAACTGAATATTCTGAATGCTGCAATAGCAGTACCCAACACTATTGCCAACAGAACAAGCAGTATATACTTCCACGTGTTCATTCATGGAAAGTAACTAAAATCCTTTGGGTGTGCTTTTGTATTGGTGTGTGTTACAACAAAAAGATAGTTATCCCTTCTCTACCATTATCCTACCAATTGTTTCAACAAACCCTCATCGGTTCGCAAGTATTGCACAACCGTATCTTTCTTTTCCTCGGCTTCGCCTTTTTTGTTGGTGGTAATTAAATGGTTGGTGAATGTTAGAAACATGTTTTCATCGCCTTCGGAACGGTAACCTGTAATGCTCGAAAACCTGTCCTGCGCTTCGTTGCCTACCAAGTTGTTAATCACGGCATAATCGCCTGACTCAACGGCACTTTTAAATGCTGCGGTATCTTCAATGTATTTCAATTTTACATCGAAGGTGCTTTCATCCATCCATGTGTTGTTTTTTTCGCTGAATGGATTTCCGGCATGTATGTATGTAAAGTAAACCGGAATACCGATAATCATGGCTGCTTCAATTATCCAAACCATCCATAACACAATACCGCTTACAGTAGCCGATTTAATGGAGAATGTGCCTATGTCGTTCAGGATTTTGGCTTCGGAAAACAGGCGAAGGGGGTCGGTAAAAACCGCCATGTAGTTATCAAGGCTGAACGATGTTTTTACAAAGTAGAGAACATTTCCGTCCACCCGCTCCATGAGCGATATAAAAAGTGCCCACTGCGAATACATGCCGACAAGTGCAGCAAAAAGCGCCACACCGGCCGCAATACCTTGATTGCGGATTTTACCTAATTTAACTAAGTAAGCTAATGCCAGGTACAAACCAAAGCCAAAACCCACTGTAATAAGCAAATTGAGATAAATAATGGGTATGAACCATTGCAGTGCAATGTAAACAATACTTAGTGCCACAGCAGCTATGCCGCCACCTATGGCTAAGGTAAGAATACTGTTAACAGGGGCTATGCCCGATGGTTTGTAGTATGTACTCATGAGTAAGTTTTACTTAAATGTAAACCCTAAAATTGAAGCCGCAAATTTTTCTTCAAGCTATCGTTTTCAAAAGCGGGAACATCTAAACATCAACACAGGATATTTTACCGGACAATAGACCATGGGGGAACTGTTGCCAATCTTTCCTTTGTTTTAAAATGCATTAAAGACATGCTTTTGGACAGACAGATATTTTGAAATTCCAAAAAAAACCCTTTCACTTTGCCCCACTATAAAATTAAAACTACCCCATGGCTGATAAATCCGGCAAACTGAACCTGAAAGAACTTAGTTTTTCAGATAGTGTATCGTATTACTTTGACAAAGCTGCTCCATTCACCAATACCCCTAAAGGGCTACTTGACCAGATTAAAGTTTGCAACAGTATTTACAAAATGAATTTCCCTGTTAAGTGGGGAAATGAAGTACGCGTAATTGAAGCGTACCGTATTCAGCATTCGCATCACCGTATGCCTACCAAAGGCGGCATTCGGTATTCGCTGCAAGTTGACCAAGATGAAGTAATGGCACTTGCTGCGCTTATGACATATAAATGTGCACTGGTGGATGTGCCGTTTGGCGGTGCCAAAGGCGGCATAAAGATTGCCCCACGAAAAACTCCTGTCGAAATTTTGGAAACCATTACAAGACGTTATACCGTTGAGTTGGTAAAGAAAAACTTTATTGGACCCGGCATTGATGTGCCTGCTCCTGATTACGGCACAGGTGAACGCGAAATGGCATGGATACTTGATACGTATATGACCATGCGCCCTGGCGAAATAGACGGCTATGGTTGTGTAACCGGCAAGCCTATGTCGCAAAACGGAATACGCGGCAGAACAGAAGCTACCGGAAGAGGAGTTGTATATGCACTGAACGAAGCCTGCTCGTACGAAGATGATATGAAAGCGCTTGGACTTTCGAAAGGATTAGATGGGAAGCGTGTTATTGTTCAGGGCTTGGGCAATGTGGGCTATCATACAGCACGCATTATTCGCCAATATGGCGCTATTGTAATTGCCGTTGCCGAAGCCGATGGTGCGGTATATAACGAAAACGGATTGGATATTGACGATTTGTATCGCTACCGCCAGGATAAAAAATCAGTGCGCGGTTATCCGAAAGGCAAAGTAATTGCCGATTCGGCATCGGCTTTAGAACTGGATTGCGACATTCTTATTCCGGCAGCCCTTGAAAAGCAGATTACCGATAAAAATGCCGCACGGATAAAGGCAAGAATAGTTGCCGAAGCAGCCAACGGACCTGTTACACCTGCGGCAGAACAAATTCTCCTTAAAAAAGGAGTAATGATTATACCGGATATTTACATTAACGCAGGCGGTGTAACAGTTTCATACTTTGAATGGCTTAAAAACCTTTCGCATGTAAAATTCGGGCGCATGCAAAAACGCTGGGAAGAAAAGCACCAAACCAATTTTATTAAGTTGGTGGAAGACCTCACCGGACAAAAAGTTTCGGCTAAACGTATAAACGATTTGATTCATGGAGCCAAGGAGATTGATTTGGTAAACTCGGGGCTAGAGGATACGATGATTGAAGCCTACCGCGATATACGCGAATTCAAAAAGCGCCACAAAAAAGTTCCCGATTTACGTACGGCTGCTTTTGCCGTATCCATCAACAAGATACGCGACAGCTACTACGCCATGGGAATTTTCCCATAGAGAAAAAAACAAGGGAATTTGATTCCCTTATGGTGTAACCATGTTACTATAACCATACTATTAGTGCAATTGGTAATTGCCAATTGCCCCCCGTTACCTTATCATTGCAGCGCAAAACAACATACTATGATGCCAAGAGCTATTTACAACGAAGAGCAGAAAATGTTTGCCCAGTCGGTAAGGGAATTTGTTGCCAAAGAAGTGGTGCCCTATAACGCTGCGTGGGAGAAAAAGCAAATGGTATCGCGCGAGAGTTGGCTCAAATTTGGTGAGGCAGGCTTTTTATGTATGCAGGTAGGCGAACAGTATGGCGGACTGGGGGTAAAAGATTTTCGCTATAACGCCATTGTTATAGAAGAGATTGCTCTAACGGGTTGTGCCGGACCTGCGGTTGGCTATCCCTTACATTCCGATATTGTTTGTCCGTACATTGAACACTACGGCACCGAAACTGCCAAGCAAAAGTATTTGCCCAAAATGGTTACAGGCGAAATGATTGCAGCAATAGCAATGACCGAACCGGGTGCCGGCAGCGACCTGCAAAATATACGTGCCACCGCTGTTGACAAAGGCGATTATTATTTGGTAAACGGTTCCAAAACATTTATCACTAACGGGTACTTATGTGATTTAGCAGTAGTAGCAGTTAAAACCGACCCAACTAAAGGTGCAAAAGGAACTTCGTTGCTTGTTATTGATACCTCTATGAAAGGTTTCAGCAAAGGAAAGCCATTTGAGAAAGCCGGATTACACGCACAAGATACCTGCGAGTTGTTTTTTGAAAATGTAGAAGTACCAAAAGAAAACCTGTTAGGTAAAGAAGGCGAAGGATTCAAATACATGATGACCGAACTTTCGCAGGAAAGATTGGTAGTTGCACTGGGAGCCATTGCCGCTGCCGAGGGAATACTGGCAACTACCGTTCAGTACACCAAAGACAGAAGCGCCTTTGGCAAACCAATTTCTGAATTACAAAACACTCGGTTTAAGTTAGCTGAAATGGCTACCGAAATTACTATTGGCAGAACCTTTGCCGACCGCTGTGTAGAATTACATACCGAAAAGAAACTCGATCAAGCTACGGCATCTATGGCAAAGTACTGGCTTACCGATTTACAAACTAAGGTTGCCGATGAATGTTTGCAACTACATGGCGGCTATGGATACATTTGGGAATATCAGGTTGCAAGAGCATGGGCTGATGCTCGAGTGCAGCGCATTTATGCCGGCACAAACGAAATAATGAAAGAACTGATTGCCAGAAATGTGTTAAAGTAAGGTTGTTGTTTAAGCAACTGCCCTACTCCGGCTGGTCTGAAGGAACTTCTTCCTGTTTTTTCCCCTTTTTCTGTTTACCCTTTTTGGGTTCCTCAACCGGGGCATCCTGAATAATAACGGAGTTATTGTTGCCTGAAGGGGCAGCTTCGTTTTGCACAGGCTCTCCGGTGGTGCTTCCTTCATTAGGAGTTGGCGCTTGTTGTTCGGGTGCGGGTTCCTCTTGCTTGGTAGTTGTTGCCTTTTTCTTTTTGGCATCTTTCTTATCCGGCTTTTGCTCTTCGGGAGCCGGTTGCTGCGGCATAGGTTGCTCAACAGGAGGTTGTTGCTCCTGCACAGGTTCCGGTTGCTGCTGTTGCTCCTTAACCGGTGCTTGCTCTTTCTTAGGTTCTTCCTTCGGTTTTACTCTGTCGGGCGGTGGGCCGGAAAGAATATTTTGGTTCCCCATTTTCATCATTTCTAATTGCTGACGTTCTTTTTCCTGCTCAATAATTTCCAACTGTTCGGGTGTGAGTTCAGGCTCACTGCCGGGTACTACATAATCGCTGTTGTCCGGAATAGAATCATCGCCAACAGGAAGTTGACTTTTATCTTCGGGAATAGCAAGGTTAAACACCGGCTCGGGGCGCGGGCGAAATACGCCATTGGCACGGTCGGTCATGTAAGCCACAAAATCGGTTTTGTTGATTGAGGAACCGAGTGTGTACAAATAGAACCGGTCTTTCTCGCCTTTAATTTTGCGTTTATCGGCAGGCAATGCGGCAATCATATTGTTGATGTCATCGTACGATGAAAGTATGCTAAGTGTGCCCGGGCGATACTCAAAGTAGAACCAATCTTTTGTTCCCGTTACCAAATAAATAGTAAACAAATCGGCACCGCCTTTGTACTGAAACTCAATAAAGCCATCCAACTTCTTGTTGATGACTTTTTTGCCAATCATGGCAACGCCTATTTTGCCGGTGCTGCGTAGTGTTCCGTCAATAGTATCGAACACAAAGTTTACATCGTTAAACACAATGTAGTGGTTTAAATCTTTAAACCGCTTGTTGAACAAGGCCGTTTGGTCAAACTCTTCCAGAATTTTTTTGTCGGCTTTTTCATCGGCTAATTCGTGAATTACTTTGCGCTGGCGATCGCTGCTGTAATCAATATCGGGCATATCGGCATTATCGCCTGCCATATAAAACTCAAAGCGCTCGGGCAGTTTATCGCCCATTTTCATATCTAACCCAAAACTGAGATTGAATTTTAGTGTGGCACTGTCAAAGTTTGATTCGGCACTTCCGGCAGTAACGTTTTTAATTAACCCAAAGTAGGTTCCCAAACTGAACTTGCCTTCGGCTTTTAAAACTCCCTTTTTATCATCGTAGGTAAGCAGGTTGCCTACTAATGCGCCTTGCCGTATTTTTTTCTCGTTGCCAAAAAGGTATTCGCCTTTGTTGTTTTGCGCTAAAATGCCGAGTGTTTTAAACAGGGTAACATCTTTTACATCGCGCTTGGGAGCCAGCATGGTAGAATACATATTGGTGCTCCATACACCCTCTTCTACTTCCTGACGGCTCAAATGGATACCGGCACTTATCCGCAAGCCTGCGCTGTTTTTAGCAGTATCGAACCGCAAGCCCAGGGTATCGGGCGAAACATCCTGGTCAACAAAAAAGTCGGTGCTTGTTGCACCTGCGTGTTTTAAATTGATGGTTGAATAACCTTTAAAGCGCAGCAACGGATTTACCGAAGTGAGTTTTATTTGTCCATTGAATTTTACATCGGGATACAGTACAAAGTTGTCGGTTTCTTTTATGTCGGCAGTGGCGTGTAACTGCCAGTTCTCCTGCTGCTTGTTTTTACGCGGGCCCACCAACACTTTTTTGCAACCCACATCGTTCATCTCCACAATTTCTTTTATGCCTTTGGTAACGTAAGTGTATTTACCTACCGCTTTCAGTTCGGCCTTGCTGAAAATATCAACGGTAGCTTCTTCAATTTTGTGCTTTTTGGTAATGGTATCGGCATAGATAGTTGCATTACGCAGTTGATTCATCTTGGCGCCTTCTTCGATAATTACCAAGCCGCTGTCAGGTACTACGCTTGCATCGGCAATTTTTATTTCGGGCACCTGCTCAATGCGAAGTATGGATGAGGTGAGATAATAGATAGCGCGCTTACCCAAAAAATTCAAGCCTTTTTGCTGCGGATTAAGCGAAGTAAAATACTCACCGGGTCCTTGAGGCGGAGCTTTGAAGTCGAGAATTTTTTCGTCCATAAACCACTTAAACTCGTTAATGTTGGTGGAGTATTGGTTGTACGAAAACTCAGTAGGAATATTTTTTTGATTGGAAACGAAATCGCCAATACGTGTTTTAAAATCAACCTTGGCATTTACGTTCGGGGTTTTGAAAGTTACCTTATCGCCCGTGGTTTTAATATTAAGCGAAGCGGTATCAGCCGACAAATCCATAGTGCGGAAGGCAAAATCTTTTGAACTAAGCGTTGCTTCGTTCCAGTCGAGCGTTCCGTTGCCGCGCAGCCCTTTGTTGGTAAGCAGCAATCCTCCTTTAAATGTGGTAAAGCCGTCATCATACATGGCAAAGGGGTGCTCTGCACTGCGCTGGGTAATAAACATACTGTCGGAATTGGGCTTCCAGAAAATTTCATCATCAAAGCCTTTTACGGCAGGCGTTTTTACGCCATCAAAAGTTTTGGCAATCGAAAAACTGTCAGTCGTACCAAGCATGGAATCGGGATAAAGGCGAATGTCATGCGCCATAAAATCGGCAGTAGAGTGAGTAATGCGTGCATCGCCCTCGCCTTTCAATCCTTCGTAGTTCAGTTCAAACTTTCCGAAGTATTGTCCTTTGCCGCCATACAAGGGATAGCCGCCCTTGGGTGTTTCTGACTTAAAACCAAGTGAGCCATCAGCCTGTATATGCACACTGTCCTTTATATCGGGGAAAATTCCGCCTGAAACCAGTTTGCCTTTCCAGTTAATAATATCTCCACTAAAGTTGTTGAGACTATCTAACCGCCATGGCTCCATTTCAAAAAAGAAATCTTTCCGGTTGTAAGCTCCTTTGGCTACAGTTGGGTCATCGTAGTACACATACGACTTCTCTAAACTGTAAAGGCGCGGAAACTGCGGCAGGCGTGTTCTGCCCGATTTGTTGATAGGCGCATCAATCTCCAACAAGCCTTTAAAATTTTCAACACGCGACTTAAGCGGCTTTAGCTGTGCATTACCGTAAATGTCGGTTTTGCCGCTGTCCTGCACGTTAATAATCATGGTGTCAACATGTGTAAGGTCAACGGTAAATGGCGTGTAATTGAATTTGAATTGCTGCCCGTGTAAATCCATCCGTCCGGCAAAAATTAATCCGTCAAACTCCATGTTGCGGTCTTTCTGCAAACTGATGGCATTATCCTTGGGGCGGAAATACACATACGAAGTATCGCTTATGGGCACTTCGAACACCCCTTTGAGGTCGAGGTTGTTGTTGTTTAAATCAATAAAGTCGTTGCCGCGCTGCGGTGCCGATTTTATGCGGATGATGTCGTAGTCAATTTTCTTGGCGTTTGCCAGTACATAGTTTATGGCTTTTTCTTTGAGGGTAACAATGCCCAACTCCTCGTTGTAAATAATAAATCCGTTTTCAACCAATTCGTAAAAGAGCGAGCGTGCCTGCACTTCGGTAAGTTTAGGGTCGAGCGCACGGGCAGCTTCAGTAGCATTCAATTCGCGCGAGCCGGTTTTTTCGGATAATTTCTTTAGCACCGAAAGCGGCTCGTACGAAGCCACTCCCTGAATTTTGCGTATAATATCTTTATTGAAATAGTTAACCGATTCGAAAATGCCAGGCTTAACACCAACACCCGAAAGTATTTTCAAGTTAAGAATGGATGAATCGAGATTCCAGAAAATGGCATCGGTTTGAAATTCGTGATTGTGGTACGAGTCGTAAAATTTTGCTTTGCCGATTCCGGTTTCACCGCGCAGCAAACGCATTTCGCGCTTATCTACTTTATACACCACATTTAACTGCGGGTGATAAATAGAATCATTCCCGAAATAGATAGACACTTCCGCTTTTTCGGCACCTAACTCCTCTCCTTTTCGAATGTAAATGGTTGGCGAGGTTGCCGCCAACACTTTTGTTTTGCCATCGCGCTTGTAGAAAACCAACTTAGGTTTACTATCGGCAGTGCCGCTGCCAATTACTTTGTTGCCGAACAAACCAAAACCTCCCACATACGAAACGTTGGGGGCTATATCTTTTATTTCCATTGCCGAATCTTTCGATTCAAACCGTGGATAGCGCAAGCCGGTTGAGTCGCCCCCTGAAACCATTTTATCGGTTAAACGACCTACAATAGGCTGTTTAAAATAATCGGTGTAGTAAAAATTTACAGGTTCAATGGAATAGCTGAAATTGTTGAGACTGATGGAGTATTCGTTAAAGGTGCAATACACTTTTGCGGGGTCTAAACCGGCACGTCCCCAATCTACTCTGCCCGATTTACCTTCCCACTTTTGCTCCAAAGGAAGATAGCTGCCCTGTGTTTGGCGAATAGCAACGGTATCGCCCCTCGAAAAACCTTTTAATTCGGTAACGGCAAAAATTACACGCGGCTTGTTTACCTCGTACACAATTTTGTAGATGTTGCTTTCCACAAACCATGTTTTGGTATTTGATGACATAAGCGCTCCCTTCTCGAAAAATGAGTTGGAGAAATCAGCCATTTTCAAAAAGTCGTTATTATCGCCCTTCTTCTGATTCTTTATTACATCGTTCATCACTTTGCTCCACTGCGTAAACTGCTCATCGGTTTTCGAAGTTTTAGCTGCATTTACCACTGCGCTTAAATAATTGTAGAAATGCGTGGCAGGAGTCATTAGCCGCTCTGCCATAAAATTGGAGGTGGTAATAATTTCGGTAAGCCATGCATCGGAAATCTTTTTGTCTTTTGTAAGTTTCTGAAACTCGCCCATTACCTGTTGGTTCTGCGGAATTTTAGAGGCAGTCATAAACTGCTCCAACTCTTTCAGAAATTTCTCCTTATCGGTAGAAAAGGAAGTAACCAACTGTGCGTTGATGCTTACCGATGTAAAAATGAAAATGAAAATTGCCGCAAGTTTGTTCATGCTCTGTTTTATTAGGGGCGATGGAAAGCAATTGCCAGCCATCCGTTGTTTATAACCAATTCATTTTTTACTAACCCTATTCGGTTTGCTTCGCTCATTACCGGTTGTTCATCGCTTTGCAGAATACCGCTTACAATCAACAAACCTTTATCGTTCAGCAACTCTTTCCATTTTGCCATATTCTGCAAGATGACATGCCGGTTAATATTCGCCAAAATAACGTCAAATTTTTGCGCAAAGGAGTGCGTATCATCGCCATAGAGGCAGGTAATGTTAACACAGTTGTTGTTAGCTGTATTCTCTAAACAATTGTTATACGCCCATACTTCGTTGTCAATAGCAACAATTTTAGCTGCATTTAATTTCTCTGCGAGTATTGCCAGCACACCGGTTCCCGAGCCGAAGTCGAGCACTTGTTTGTGTTTAAAATCCTGCTTTAACATCAGTTCAACAACCGATGCGGTGGTGGCATGGTGCCCCGTACCAAAACTCATTTTAGGCTCAATAACAATTTCATACTTTGTGTTAAGCGGGGCATGAAAAGGTGCCCGTATGCTTACTCGTTCGGCTATTGCAACCGGTTCAAAGTTTTTTTCCCACTCTTCGTTCCAGTTTTTTTCTTCCAGTAATGTTTCGGTGAAACGTATGTGCGAAAAATCATTGTCGAACAAAACTTCTTTTACATGCAGTGTTCGCGCCTTTTCGGCAGGCACATAGGCTTTCAATGATTCGGAAGTTTCTTCAAAGCCTTCGAAATGATAATTGCCGAGAATAGCTACAAGCCAGTCGCGCTCGGTTTCGTCTTTTGTAAAAAACTCATACACCGCATACTTCATCGGGCGGCATCAATTATGGATAGAAAATCATTTACTTTCAGTGAAGCGCCTCCAATCAATCCGCCATCCACATCGGGGCAGGCAAACAAACTTTTTGCATTAGTAGGATTGCAACTTCCACCATACAATATAGGCAGTTGCGTTGCCGCATCATCAGAGTATTTGGCGGCAATCAGCGAGCGAATGAAAGCGTGCATTTCCTGCGCCTGTTCGGGTGTGGCATTTAAGCCTGTGCCTATTGCCCACACGGGTTCGTAAGCAACAATAATTTCGGAAAGAGCCACAGCCGGTAACTGAAAAATACTTTCCTCTAATTGCAGCTTTACAAACTCCTTCTGTTTACCTTCGTTGCGAACTGCCAAGGGTTCACCGCAACAAAACACGGGCATCAATTCGTGCTTTATAGCCTGCTGTATTTTTTGAAGAACTATTGGATTGGTTTCTCCGAAATATTCTCTGCGCTCGCTGTGACCAATTATCACACTGTCAACCCCTACACTTGCCAACTGCATAGCCGATACCTCTCCGGTAAGTGCACCACTTTCTAAATGCGAACAGTTTTGCGCGCCAAACAAAAGTACATCGCCTTCGTACATGTCCATCAAATCTGCCAATAGAATAAAAGAGGGGAACAACATTACATCGCAAGCAGGGTTCCTCAAACGCGACTCTACCTCCGCCAGCCATTCTGCCGCCTCGGTTAAATCGAGATTCATTTTCCAGTTGCCTGCCACTATTTTTCTTCTGCTCATATTTATCGTTCAGACAAATGTAGAAAAGTAGGGTAAAGTGGCAGCGGCTAACAACCCACAAGCTACTTCGCAGGCACCAGCCACCAATCAATGTCACCGTTCTCCATTAAGGTATTGGGGGTTTGCCTGCCGCCTGTAAGGGCGCTTACATTATCTTTCACATAATCTGTAAAGTCGCGGTAATGCACTTTGCGATTAGATGAGGAATACTTATCGCCTGCGTGCCCGTGAAGCCAGCCATTTATTAAAGCGTACGTAAACACTCCGTTGTTCCAATCGTTTCCTTCCAAAGCATATTCACTTCCGGCTGATGCTGCCACCACATTGATTCCTGTGTTGGAAACATAATCGGTAAACACAGCCTGCATGTTTTTTAAAATGTTTCCGCTGTATGGTCGTTTTTCATCGGTATTTTTTACAGTAGCACCTTTTGGGGTGTATGAGATTACTTTTAGTTTTTCTTCGGAGCGAAGTAGCAGAATGCTATCGGTTAAGTTAAGTTGCTCGCCACTGTGGCAGGCATCAAGTGTTACTAAGCGATAGCGGGCAGGAATAGAGTCGAGCAGTGAAACTATATCGCCCATACTTATTCCCTGTGCGGTGGGGTCATCAAAGTCCATGGTGTGTGTAGCAAACCAAAACTGCCCTTTCTCATCGAGCAAACCGTGCCCGCTCATGCTCAATACAACTTTGTCTTCGGGATGTGTATTTATTAACGATGCTTTCAATTTTTGAAAAGCAGTTCGGTTAACATTGCCGTTCAACAACGTATCAAGCAAAATGGATGTGTACCGTTTACCGAATTGTGCAGCTAAATCGCGTATGTCTTTATCGGCATAGCGAAGGTTAAAAGTAGAATCGGCATAATCTGAAACACCTACCCCCACAAAAAACCATTTGCCGCTGAAAGTTGAATCATAAACGGCTCTGTGTTCCTCAACATTGCTTTTGTTCCCCTCCGCATCGTTTATCCATACATAAATCAAATTCTGTCCGGAGTTAAGCAAAATAGTTTCCTTGTAAGGCAGTTGGGTTGTTGTTATCTTTTTGCCTGACACACCATAAAATGGACACCCATTTACCATTATGTGCAGGTAAAGCAGGTTACTGTTTTCTACAGCAGGAGTAATATCTATAGACACGGTACCATCCGTTTCAAATTGCAAGTTGCTTTTAACACCAAGCGAAGTTTTTACGGCAGTTGAAGCTTGCGAAGTTTTGTATTTGGCTCTGCGTATTTCGTAAAGCTGGCGGTAGAATTTAATTTCCTCTTCGGATGCACCTAATACCTGCAATACTTTGTCGGGTCGGTTGTAAGTAAGGTCTGCCTCGCGCAACGGAATTGGCTGTAGCCCTTTTACAAAATGTATCGTATTACCTGCTGCTGGAGAGGCATAGTAATAATTATCCTCCGTTAACCAAATAAATTCCTTTTTGGAAAACTCTCTGCCTTGCCAAGTAATGAGACGAAGTTTGGCGACCAAAGAATCGGGAGTAAGGAAATAATAGGAGGAACCGTTTTGTTCCTTAGCCAACAGAAAACGACTGTTTCTTCCAACAATTTCAAGTGCTTTGCCGGCTACTTTCACTACCGCTTCCGCCTTTGCTGTTTCCCTGTTCACTTTAATAACAGCACCATCGGAGTAACAGGCAAAAAACATTTTTGTTTTTTCATCATAATACAAACATGCAGGTGTGTAAAATACTCCTGGACGGTATTCGTAATGAATAGAACCTTGCTGTTGCTTAGTTTTAAAATTGTGAAGCGTGATACCATCGTATCCTAATGAAGCAACAGTGTGACCATCAACAATAGTAAGGGTATAATTGGTTTTGCCGATTTTAAGACGGTCGTCCGTCCAAATTATTCCCTTATCATAATCGGCTAACACTTTGTTGCCATCGGAATTGAAGAGAATAAGTTTCAGTTTTCGCTGTTGAACATCATCTACTAAGAGCAAAAAGCCATTCAACGCCTGCCACCATTTTATACTTATCGGCTTTAACTGAACAGCTTTCGAAACTGTTCCTTTTTCAATGTCTATCAGTGAAAAAGAACTATTGCCATCACCAAAACTCGATAATATTTCGGAGCGCTCAAGCAATACTAACTTGCCATCGGGAGAGGCATGAAAGTTAACCTCTGAACCGTAGGAAATTTCAAACTTTACATCGGCAAAAATATTCAGCAGTTCGCTTTTGTTCAGTAAACTTCGTGAAACCAACCACTCATTCGATTTGTAAAACTCATCTTCGCTAATAGTAGAAAGCGACTTGCCGGTTTTTGAAACAACTTTGCCGTGCGGCTTCAAAAAATAACTGCGTTTAAAGTTTTCATCGTACCGGTAGTCCCATATATCGTACGAACCTGCTGTGCTAAGTATAGTAGTGTCGTTCAGCAACACTATGTTTCTAAGTTGGTTGTATTCAAGTTGAGCGTTCTCCAAATTCCACACATTGCCTTCAACCACTAAACGCTTATCGGTTAATTGAAAAGCATTGTCGAAATTCGGATTATGCTGTATTTCGTATAGCAAGTAACATCTGTCATTTCTCCGTTGCCATGTTTTTAATTTTTCTCCCGAATAGTAACACAAATACTTTCCATCTAAGCTACCACTAATACCGGTCTCCAACTTTCCGGCAACACTTATCTCCTTTTTTATTCCCGAAATCAAATCCTGTTCGACAAGCTTAGCTTTAGTACTGTAACCGTCTTCTACACCAAGTATGGCTGCTTTATCCTGCAACACCCAATTACCGTTTATCTTTAAACTTCCGCTGCTCAACAATTTTCCGTTAAAGTCGAACCATTTGTAAACAGCAGGCAACAAATCATTACACACTAAAATGCCGGCTTCATTGATTCTGATTTTCCAAAAGGTTTTCTTTGGTTCTTCTACAATACGTAAAGGAGATGCGTCTGAAGATGTCGAAATGAAAATTTCACTTCCATCGCTATTAAAATTTGACTTTACAAAAAGCAAACCTCCGTTGCGTAGGGAATAAGTTTCGGACAAGTGGGAGTTCTTCGTATCAACTATAAATGTATCGAGCAATTGGGGCTGTGCATCTGCATTCAATTCAAACACCGATACTTTATGGAAATTGTTTACTGCCGTGTAACCGGTAACAATGCAAACAGGCATGTTGCTTTTACTCCATTGCCAACTTTTCAATTCTTCGTTGTATTTGTCAATCAATACGATTTCACTTTTTGTTATTCGACCGGTTTGAAGGTTCACCAACTTTACTCGCACCGTATCGGCTATTCCGGGGCCTATTCCTCTGTATTCCTTCTCAGCTAATAAATGAACCCCATCGGGCGAAATGGAAACATTCCCCTCCATGGTAAAATTGTGCAATGTCTTTCCGGTGCGTATATCTATCAGTTTATACTGCTGATTAGAATTAGTAAGCAGGGCAACTCCGTTTTTTGCAACGCTAATTCTACCGCTGTAATCGTTGCCCGGCAGTTGTGTTACATAGGTTCTCATACCGTCCTCGTAAAAAGCACTCTCTTCTTTTGCCGTTCGTTTAACAACCGGCAGGCTGGGCGCTGTTTCTATTCTGAAAAGATTGGAGCGCACCAATTTAACACCAGGGGCTTGTTTCATCTCGGCAGTTAAATAAAGAGCCGAATCGCGAGAACTGAATGCAATAGCCGAAATGCGGAGAATGGAGTCGTTATACCCCAATGAAAAATAATTGGAGAAGTCTTCTGTTATTCTCCTTGCCGACAAATCGAAACCTTTGAGAAAAGTAAGACCATGCTGCACATACAACCTGTTTGCCTTTTCGTTATAAGTAAACGTTGCTTTTTCTCTTTTTACTCCAAAATCATCGTTGACTGATTTTGGGCCAATTACAGGCAAACTTTCAAGTGTTACGGTTACAACTGCACTGAAATTGTCCGCAAAGTCGTATTCAATGGCATACAACTCTTTTAGCGCACGGTTAAAAAAAACTTTACCAATAAAGTGTTGTGGTGAAGAAAGTACCACTTCAAACGGAACTGTTGAATCAATATTTAAGTTGTAAAAAAGAAGTTTGCCTTTGTTGGTTCCCGCTACCAGCCAGTCGGCATCCAGACTAAGCCAAAGCACTTTTATCTCATTTTGCAACTCAAAAACTTTCGAATAAACCTGTTTCCCATCCTTCTGTTTTGTAACTACAATTCCGGCATTTTGCAAAAACGCAAACGAATCGTTAGCACTATGCACAAACTGGTGAAACCCTATAGCCGTAATGCTCGCAGAATCTTTAGTTATTCTGTTTGTAAAAAAGAGATAAGGTGGTAATTGTATAACCGTATCTTTTCCACTTGGCAGCTTATAGTACACGCCACTCGAATCCCATGGTATAGGTTTATTAAAATCAAAAAGACCTCTGTTGTGATGCCGTATAAACGCCCGCTGGTTCGAAAAACGTTCAATAGCATAGCTGTATTTGGGATACGTATTTGCCAGCATATCCACCTTTTTAAAGGCTGTATCCATTGCCAGTAAATAATACCCATCGGAGAGAAGTAACTTTCCCGTAAACACATCTAACTCCAACCAGTTGGGCAGCATAGGTTGGAGATCAGCTACTTTCTTTAGGGTAATTTGTGCGGATGCAAGACAAGCTGTAAACAGAAAAAAGGCTACAATAAAAATACGCTGTAGATTACGCATAGTTGAAAACTAAGAAAATTCCGCTCAGAGCTAAACCAACGCTTAACCAAAAAAAAATCCCACCCGAAGGCAGGATTTTAGTTCAGCGGAGAGAGAGGGATTCGAACCCCCGGTAGGCTCATCACCTACGACTGTTTTCAAGACAGTTGCAATCAACCGCTCTGCCATCTCTCCGCGCGCGAAGATAGAAAAGGCAGTTACATTGCAAAAAACAAACAAAAATTAAGGGCTAATTATCTTCTTTTACCTCTAATTCCTTTGTACGCAGCAAGGCATTGTAGTGAATACTCGCGTTTATTTCGTAACCAATGAGCAGAACAAACGAGTTAATGTTCAGCCAAATAAGCAACAACATAATAGTGCCTATGGAACCGAAAATCACATTTAGCTTGTTGAAGTTGCTTACCCAATATGAGAAACCGAATGAGATAAGAATAGAAAGTATGGTAGCAACAGTAGCTCCGGTTGAAATGAACCTGTACTTCTTTTTGGTTGCCGGACCGTAATAGTAAATAAGCGAAAGCGAAAAGAAGAACATGAGTATTAGCAACACGTATCGCAGCAAGCTAATAAGCAATTGAGTGATTTTGCTTTTAATGCCGAGTTCGTTAAGTATGAACGAAAGAAAATCCTGCCCGAGCACTATAAGCGTTACCGAAAAAAAGAAGAGCAGTATAAGCAACAGTGTAATTTTTAGTGCGATGTAACGTGTTTGCAGAGCGTTGCGCTTTTTGTAGTTGTCGTACGATTTATCGAATGAACTCAACATTGCCATAACCCCGTTAGAAGTTAGAAACAACACTAAAAAAATAGACCCTGTTAAAAGTCCTGTGCGTTTATTTTTGGCAAGGTCGCGAAGGAGGGGTTCGGTAAATGAACTTACAAACGTGTAAATCTCCTTATCGGGCAGTACCTCACTTATAACTTTCATGATGTACACATCCATATTGTTGAGGTATGGAATGTACGGGATAAGCGAAAAGACAAATGTAAGTGCCGGAAACAACGCCAAAAAGAAACTGAAGGCAATGGCACGGCTACGCATGCCCAGCGAGTTGGCGCGTATTTCGGCAATAAAAAAACGCACCACATCAAACACCGGAATTTTATCGAACCCCGGCAGGGTAAACGTTTTAAGTTTAACTACAACATCAATAAGAAACGGATAACGCTCCGCAAGTTTTGCCCAAAGTTCGTTCATGGTGTGGCAACGGGCGTAAAAATATCCGAAAACCCCGAACTGCTATCGTGTAATTATTTCCAGCGATTGTTCAATCATTCTTTCAACCGTTTTTGCCGGATTATTGCTGAATGTGTGGTGGATGCGATTGGCAAGTATGGCATTTACGGAAAGACAGCGATGCCCGAGTAATCTTCCCAAGCCGTAAATGGCAGCGGTTTCCATTTCAAGGTTGGTAATTCGGAAATGTTTGTGACGGAATGATTTGATTACACCAATAAAATCGGGAAATGTTTTTTTGGCGCGAAGCATACGCCCTTGCGGAGCATAAAAACCGCAAGATGTAAGCGTAGTCCCTTTTTTGAAATGCGGCTCAAACTTTTGCAACAAACTTTCATCGGCCGAAGCAATGTATGGCTCTATTTGGGTAAAGTAGGGTTTAATATGGTTAAAAAAAGCTTCGCGATAAACAGTTTCCTGAATAGAGTTTTCGTGCTCGTAAAAATTAAGCAGTCCGTCTAAACCTATCGCTGCTTCTGAAACAATTATCTCATCGTTGGTTATGTCTTCGCATACCGAGCCTGAAGTGCCAAGCCTGATAATATCTAACTGCCGCAAATCTTTACGAACGGTTCGCGTGGCAAAATCAATATTTACAAGCGCATCCAGTTCGTTCAGCACAATATCAATGTTCTCGGTACCAATTCCTGTTGAAAGAACGGTGAGTTGTTTGTTGTTGAGAAAACCGGTGTGCGTTACAAATTCGCGGTATTCTACTTCGTGCTGCAGTACATCGAAATGGCGGCTTATTTCGCGCACACGCCTCGGGTCACCAACCGTAATTACCGTATCTGCCACCTGCTCGGGCTTAAGGTGCAGGTGGTAAATACTTCCGTCAGGATGAACAATAAATTCCGATTCTGGTATTACTGTTTCGCTCATACAACAATTATTAACCTGTATTTATTTGTAGCCGTCACCATCCAGCAAGTTACCCAAACCGCCCAATACGCTTCCCTCCTCTTTACGAGTTCCGGTTTGCGGAGCATACTGAATGATGCGCGATGCCAACCGTGAAATGGGCAATGTTTGCAACCATACTTTCCCAGGACCTTTCAGCACAGCAAAAAAGAATCCTTCACCTCCAAACAAGGTATTGCGAATGCCTCCAACCATTTGCACGTCAAAGTCAACCTCTTTAGTGTAAGCCACCACACAACCTGTATCAATATGCAGCACCTCACCGGCTTGCAGTTCGCGCTCAACAATATGTCCGCCTGCGTGAACAAACGCCATACCATCGCCTTCCAGTTTTTGCATAATAAATCCTTCGCCACCAAACAAGCCTGTTCCTAATCTGCGTTGAAAATTAATCCCCACCGAAACACCTTTGGCGGCACAGAGAAAAGCATCTTTTTGTGCAACTACCTTGCCGCCCATTTGCTGCAAATCGAGCGGAATGATTTTGCCCGGGTAAGGCGAAGCAAAAGCCACCCGCGCTTTTCCGCTGCCCATGTGTGTAAAGGCGGTCATAAACAAACTTTCGCCCGTAAGCACCCGCTTACCTGCCGAAAGCAGTTTGCCCATTAAGCCTCCACCGCTGTTGCTGCCATCGCCAAAAATAGTTTGCATTTGCACGGGGCTGTCCTTATACATAAAGGCACCCGCTTCGGCAACAACGGTTTCCTGCGGGTCGAGTTCTATTTCTACACATTGCATTTCTTCACCAAAAATGCGATAGTCAATTTCGTGATTACTTCTCATGGTTATGTTCTTTAAAAAGTGAACACAAAGAAAAATGTTTTAGGGGAATGACAATTGAAAAGCTTTTCAATTATTGGTTGTCAGATGACTTTGCGCTAAATAGAGTCTCTCACACACCGGAATCCTACATTCATAAGTGAGGTAGAAGGCGTTGTTTTGTTACGTGCCGAAACGCGGTAACCGGTGCAATAACTTTTGTTGCACATAAACGAGCCTCCGCGTATTACGCGCAGTTCTTCGAAGCGGTTTTCGGCAGTGTAACTTTTATCGGGACCGGGAGGCGTTTTGATGTTGCTTTCTTTACAGTATTGGTAGTAACGGGAATGATACCTGTCGGCACACCACTCCCACACATTGCCACTCATATCATACAATCCATAGCCGTTGGGTGCAAATGATTTAACGGGCGAGAAAAATTCAAACCCGTCAGTTTTTGCATTTTCGGCAGGGAATTTTCCCTGAAAAACATTTGCCCGTTTTTCATCTTCAGGGTTTTCATCGCCCCATGGGTAAGTCTTATCGGTTAATCCTCCGCGTGCAGCATATTCCCACTCGGCTTCGGTAGGCAGGCGCTTACCTGCCCATGAGGCGTACGCCATAGCATCGTACCAGGAAATGTGTACTACAGGATAATCGGGCTTTGCAACTGCTTCACTTTCTTGTCCGAAGGGGAACATCCATGCAGCGTGTGTTATCATTTTCCACCAATACAAATTTCCTTTGCTTTTACTTTCGGGAACATACACCAGCGAACTACCTGCTCTTTCGGCAGTGGTTACATAGCCTGTAGCTTCAACAAACTCGTTAAACTGCTTATTGGTAACTTCTATGGCATCCATCCAAAAGGCAGCAATCTGTACCTTGTGTTGCGGACGTTCATCTTCGCGGCTGTAGTTATCACTTGGTATTGCTCCCATCATGTATTCGCCCGAAGGAATAAGAACCATACCGCTGTGATGTTTTGTTTTATCATGCGAATTCTTGAAAATGGTAAGCGAGTCTAACAGTTCAGAAACAGGTAGTTCATCGGAACAGGAAGAGTTATGCACTGTATTGCATCCATTAAAAAAAATAATAAAAATGGTAAATAGAGAAAAGGGGAACAGGTTATACTGCAAAGAAGTAAGTTTTACCATCAATAATCACTTTGTAATTCAATATCCAGGGCCAGGCAGGCGAAAGCATTTGCCCATCCCATGCTTCAATGTCTTTTCGAAGTTGCTCTACCAACGCAGTGTGGTCGTGCATTACGTTGTTTGCTTCTCCGCGGTCTTTGGCAAGATTGTATAACTCAATGGTGTGGTGCTCATCGTCAATTAGAATTTTCCAATGTTGGTAACGGGCGGCATAGGTATATGCATTGCGCCAGTAAAGTTGACGGTGCGGCTTATCGAATCTTACTCCTTTTATGTACGGTAGCAGATTTTCACCGTCAAGCAGTAGTTTGTCGGTGTTTACACCTGCAATGTAACAGGATGTGGCAAAAATATCTAAGTGGCTTACCATCATTTCCATTACCTTTTTACGAGGTATGGTGCCTTTCCATTGCATCATGTAAGGAACATTTATACCTCCTTCAAAATACATCATTTTACCTCCTTTAAGCGGATAATTGGTAACTGCGTGGGTATAAGTAGCCGCACCATTATCGCTGGTGAATATCACCAAGGTATTTTCTTCCAAACCTTGTTTGCGGAGTTCGTCCATTATCATTCCTACGGCATCGTCCAGAGCAGCTATCATAGCGTAGTAAATGCGCTTATTGTCATCGGCAATGTGGGGCAGTTTATCGTAATAACTTTTAGGAGCCTGAAAAGGTTCGTGCGGGGCGTTGAACGGCACATAAAGGAAGAAAGGATTGCTGCGATTGTCGGCAATGAACTTTGAAGCGCGTTTGGCAATGGCAAAAGTGAGGTATTCCTTTTCGTCAATAATGCTGTCGTTGTAGCGAATACGGCTTTCTGCCTTATCGCCTTTGCGCCACATCCACCGGTCTTTAAAGTCGTCCATGTGCTTGTAGCTTACAATGTTCTTGTCGCGCCTGTCGGCATACAAAGCGAAGGCTTCATAAAAACCATATTGCTCATCAAAACCGCGATTGTTGGGTTTCGAAGAATCGGCAGCGCCTAAATGCCATTTGCCGAAAATTCCGGTACGGTAACCGTTTTCTTTAAGGACCTCAGCCAATGTGGGGACTTCCTTGGTTAGCCCTTGTTTACGACTGAATTTATTGCGAGGAGCACCTTCATTTTTCTGAATTTGCCATTCGTCTTTATTCCGAATCATCATACGAAAAAAGGCTTGCTCAAAAACGCTATTCGGATAATTGCGGTGCGGCTGAAATTCGAAACCAAAGCGTTGTTGATACTGTCCGGTTAATAAGCCTGCTCTTGACGGTGCGCAAATTGCGGCAGTAGCGTAACCGTAATCAAAGGTTACTCCATTCATTCCTATCGAATCAATATGCGGAGTAGCAACGTTTAAACCACCGTAAAGCGATAAATCATATTTGCCAAGGTCATCGGCAAGTATTACAACAATGTTTGGTTTATCGGCACCATACGGATGCAATTGGCTAAACGGACTGTTTAACTGTCCTGTATTTTTACAGTGGGTAGTAAACAACAGCGCTACTGCCGTTGTTAAAAGCAATATTGTTTTCCTTTTGGTATTCACGGGTTGCAAACTATCAATTTATTACTGCGCTACAAATTTAAGGTGCTCTTCTTATTCCACCTTGGTCAATTTCATTTCAACTGTTACAAAACTTTTTTTCATTACAATCAATTCGGGGCTATTGCCTTGATAATAAAACACATTGCGAATACCATCGCTTAAGGTGTATTCGTAACTGCCATCTTTGTTTTTAACAATAAAGTAGAATTCGCCCAGCCGTTCCGAAAAATATTTAAAACGCACATCGGGTTGATGAAAGTAAATACACAAAGTGGAGAGGAAAACAGGCTCATGCAGGTAGCTGTAATGCTTATTCTTTTTTAGTATGTAGCGGTCAATATCCCAGTTTAAACTCACAAACGTTGTTTCGTCATTTACCGTATTGCTTGCTGCTGATTTTATCAGCTTGCCATGCTTGTAGGTAACTATGTAGTTTTGAGAGGAATGTTTCTTTACAAAAAACACATCGGCTACTGTTGAACTTTGCAACAAATACTGCTCTGTTGAATCTTTCTCCGTAACAAACCGTTCAATATGTGCTGTTCCTATATTTTTTCCGAACAAAAAAACATGATAAGTAAGCCTCTGCGCAGTAGCACATTTACAAAACAGAACTGCGAGAAAAGGTATGTAACAAAGTCGGATAACAATCATTTGGCAGGTCGCAAATATACGCTTGCGCCTTTGCTCATTTCCAACTCGTAGAGAGCACCGTCTTTGTAACGGTAAATATTACTTACTCCGTTGGCTAACTTACATTCGTACACACCGGGCGAAGTCTGTTTAAAGGTACAATACTCACCCAGTCGCTCCGAGAAAATTACCGTTCGTCCTTTGGGCTCGGAGAAATAAAGTTGAATGGAAGAGAAATCTATGGGTTTGTCTAAATGAAGCATCTCTGCTCCTTTTTGTATCAGATACTTGGTTCCCTGCCATATTGTTTTCGAAATTTCGGTAACTCCGTCTTTCATGTTTTTAGTATAGGCTGAAAGCAGTTGACCGTTTTCGTAGATAATATCGTAATTCATTTCGGAAGTCTTCTTTGTAAAAATCACATTCGCCTCCGATTTGCTATTGAGTGTGTATTTCACTGTTCCGTTGCCGTTGTCCTTACGTTCTACTATGGTTTGCCCTATTTTATTGCCAAACAAAAAAATATCGTAAACCTGCTTTTGGGCAGGCAGCCATAAGACCAAAGCCGTAAAAAACAAAACGCTGAAAGCTTTCATGGTTCAGAATACTGCTGCTAAGATAGTGTTATGCACAGAATGGTTGGATGGTGTTTGTGATTTTTAATATAGTGCATTCATTCGTTCAATTTCAACGCAACTCCTTTGCAATAATTTCGTTCCTGTTTATGAAGGTTCAATAAATTTGGTTGTAAAGCAACTCTTAAAATCGTTTTATCTTCACTGTCAATTATGCAAAAACATTTTCTGCTTTTACTGTTTGTAGGTTCTTTGGTTTTATGCAAGGCTTCGGGTAACTCTCCCACTCCTCCCAAAAGTTCAACAGTTCCAAGTTCATTTTTCTTGCCAATACCCGAAAATACGTTGTCGCCTTTGGATATTTCGGAAACAGAACACTTAGATAAGGTTGACCTAAAAAACGGGGAATTGCCCAAGTTTTCGCGCTCTATTTACACCAACATTACGCTTGCTAATTCGGGAACATGGAGCGCAATGCCAGATGGCGGCAGAGTTTGGCAAGTAAAAATTTCCTCGCAGGGAGCGCTGGCGCTTATTCCGTTCTACAATAAGTTCTATTTGCCCGAAGGCAGCACACTGCACATTTACACACCCGATAAAAAAGAAGTGTTGGGCGCATTTACAACTATTGATAATCCGGCTAACGGATACTACTGCACAGGACTTATACATGGCAATGCCTGTATTGTAGAATACTACGAACCACAACATGCTTTTGGCAAAGGAGAACTAAGCATTAACGAAGTAGGTTATGCGTACCGCTGGGTAAAATCGTTTGATGAAAGCGGGCGCGGCTTTGGCGATGCTGACGCCTGCGAAGTAAACGTTAATTGCAGCGAAGGAAATTTATATCAGGATCCGAAGCGCTCTGTAGTTCGAATTTTAGTGCAAAGTTCGGGCGGGCAAGGTTGGTGCAGCGGAGCAATGATTAACAATGTGCGGCAGGATTGCACTCCGTATTTACTTAGCGCACAACATTGTAGCGAAGGCACCACTGCCAACCAGTACAGCCAATGGGTGTTTTACTTTAATTACGAAGCGCCCGGCTGCAACAACCCCGCATCGCAAGGTTCGCTAGCAACTAAAACAGTAATAGGTTGCAGCAAAATTGCCGACAGCAACGATAACGGTGGCGCCACCGGTTCCGATTTTTTGTTGTTGCAATTAAACAGTCAGCCACCGGCAAACTACAATGTTTTTTATGCCGGTTGGAATGCCAACAACACCGCTTCCACTTCGGGAGTAAGTATTCATCACCCCGATGCCGACATCAAAAAAATTTCCACCTACACAGCAACTGTAGTTTCGTCAAAGTGGGGCAACAGTGTAAACGGCACGCATTGGCGGGTGGTTTGGGCAGCAACCGCTAACGGACATGGTGTTACCGAGCCGGGGTCATCGGGCGGACCCTTGTTTAATAGCCAAGGACAAATTATCGGGCAATTAACCGGTGGCGATTCGTATTGCAACACTCCTACCGCACCCGACTTATTCGGAAAGTTCGCTTACAGTTGGACTTCGAATGGTGGCACTGCCACACGCCAACTTAAACCCTGGTTAGACCCTGATAATACAGGCGCAACTACGTTAGGCGGAGCTAATTTCCCCTGCGGCACTTTGCAACAAAACGATGCAGGCATTCAAACTATCGAAACGCCTTCAGGTAATTTATGCAATACGCTCTTCTCTCCCGTATTAATTCTTAAAAACTTTGGCGGCAATGCACTTACAAGTGTTACCATCAATTACAGTATTGACGGCAACGTGTATCAACACAATTGGACAGGTAACCTTAGTGCACTATCGGTAACAACAGTTACGTTGCCACCTGTAACACTCAATCCGGGCACACATTCCTTTTCTGCCGAAACCAACAACCCGAACGGTGTGGCAGATAACAACACGTCCAACGATGGTGTATCTGCCACATTTAACATTGCTCCCCCATCGGGCTTGCTTAATCTCTATCTGAAACCCGACATTTACGGCAGCGAAACTACCTGGACTATTAAAGATGGCAATAACAATGTAGCGGCATCGGGCGGCCCTTATACCGATAGTTTTAATCCGCAGGCAATGAACATTCCTGTTTGTTTGCCTCTAGGCTGTTACACACTTACTCTTTATGATGAATACGGTGACGGCATGGGCAGCAATGTGAACGGACAAATGAAACTAACCGGACAAAGCGGTACTATTACCTACGCACAACTTACCAACCCTGACTTTGGCGATTCGGTGAGTTTTAATTTTTGTATTCAGGGAACGGGGATAAGCGAAACCGCTAATCAGTTAAGCGTTAGGGTAAGCCCCAATCCGTCAACTGCGATGTTTTATATCAGTATTGTTTCGGAAGAATTAAAAACCATTCGGGTGTTTGATATTGTAGGAAAAGAAGTAATAAACCTGAAAACAAACACCGGTAGTTTTACGATTGACTTAGCCGGTGAAAGCAAAGGCATTTATTTGTTGCAGATAGAAAGCGACAGCGGAATCGCTATTCACAGACTAGTGAAAGAATAATCAGTAACCGCCCAAATATTTCCGCAAACCCCACTCCAACGAAATCAAAATTAAGAGGAGAAAGAAAATCCACTTAAGGTTAATGGCGCTCTCGGTACGGAACATATCGTATAACACCGGCTTTAACTGATTGTTAGCTTCAATATCGTCCGCAACAGTAAGGGCATCGGCAAGCGCATACATGTTGCCTTTGTGCTGCGTTGCCAACTGGTACAGCACACGGTAATCTGCCCGGGTATTCATCTCTTCCAATTGCAACGGACTAACCGAAAATTTTCCGGAAGCGGTAAGCGTATTGTTTCCGAACTTTGCTGATGCGGTATAAGTATAACTTCCCACGGGCAAAAATCCGGCATTCAGTTCATAGGCTTTTTCAGTGCGATTAAATTTGTATTCGTAGATTTTGTGGTCTTCGCCCGAAATTTTCAAGTCCACATCGGGCGAATTGATTAGCTCGTAATTGGCATTGTAGAGTTGGGCATCGAACGTAACTGCTTCGTTATCCTGAAAAATATTTTTGGAAAGATTTACACGGAAGGGTCGCTTATCTGCCTTTACCGAAAGAAACTGAACGGTTTTATTTATCAGTTCGTTGGTGGCATCGTGACTTTTGTTGAGTTGATAATCGTATAAACGCCAACGCCACAAACCTTCACCTGCAATTACTCCGGTTTTAACCTCACCGGCATCGTTCATCAACCACAACGGGAAATCGGTTACTACCGAATTTATTTTCTGATTCAACAAAATTTTTGCTGCAGGGTTAGCGGCATACTCTCCGAAAAAATTGTGCAGCGGTGGAAATTTGGGAATGGTTTGCAAGGTGCGGTCGGAAAGGGTAAACAGCGAAAAATCTTTGTTTACCGAAGCAGTAACATCGTTAAACTGCGCGGCATTGGAACGAACGTTTACGCCATCCTGTACTTTATTGAAATCGGTAAGTAGGGTTTGCGTTCCTAATACATACAGCAGGGGCTTTTTTAAATTAGTTGCATCGGTCAGCACATTTTGCAAACGCTGCGAAGCCGAAGGAAGTTGATGAAGAATAACAAGATTATAATCGTTTAGCTTGCGCGAAAAACTTTCGGCAAACTCAACATCTAACTGATAGTTTTTATTGCTTTCAATGGCAGCTTTAAAGGCGGCTACGTCCGGATGAGGAGAGTTCGCAATCAACAAAATTTTCTGCCTGCCGTCCATTACTTCCACAAAAATGTCGCGCACATTGTTTTTGTAAGTTGCTTCTTCGGGCAGGTTAGTAAGCGTGATGCGGTAATGGGCTATACCCACGCGGTCGGCATCAAGCACAAAATCGTAGCTCTGAAAAAAGTTATCCGAAGCATAGCTGATGTCCTTTTGTTGCAGCAGTTTGGGTTCTATTCCTGCATTTATTTCATACACATTCAGCTTAGCATTCTTTCCCAAAAAATTATTGGCTTCCACATCAACCCGCAAGCAGAAGCGGTCGTTGAGGTAGGCAATCTTATTGTGGTAAGCACCGGCTAATTTTTGGTCGCGTTGCACCGATGTATCGCCTACGGCAATCGTATAAATGCTGTAAGGCGCAGTCTCGGCACTGTAAACCGGATTCACTCCGCGGTTGTAAATGCCATCGGAAAGCAATACTACCGCTCCTAAATTGCGGTTGTAGTAAATGCCACTCAATTCTTCAATAGCACTGCTCAGCCCACTCGATTTATCGGTAAACGAAAACTCCATTCCTTTCCGCAAACCATCGCCTGCGGCATATTCCTCCACATCGTATTTACTGCTCAACTTTTTTATCAGCGCTTCTGTTTGTTGCTTGTAAAGGGTTGTGTCTTTACCAAGCGATAAGCGCATGGATTCGCTGTTATCGTGCACTATTGCCACAATAGGTTTAAACTCTTGCGTGTTACGGCTTCGCAACAAAGGCGAAAGCAGCAGAATTGCCAATATGGTAACAGCCGCAAACCGAAAAACTGCCATGGCGGTTTTCCAATACTGCATGGCTGCCAACTTATCGTCAAAAGTTCTATCGCGGTAATACAACACAGCAGCATACAGCGCCCCAAGTGCAATGCACAACACTATAAACCAAACAGGATACTGAAACGAAAGTCCGGAACTCATTAACTGTAAATAACCTCAGCCGCTAAAATGCAAAAATTGCCGAAGGGTGAAACAAAATCCACAACATTGAATGGCAAAAGCGCAAAAACAAATTACTTACTACTTCTGTGGCAATGCAACACTACCTTCGTTCAATTCATCTTTCTGCATGTTAGCTTTTATATTTGGGGGCAGTAAATTGCTTGCTTAATTTGCATTGATTTGAGAATCTGAAATACCTACATGAAGAAGTTTTTTACCACAGTTTGGATATGGATGCTGATTATGGTGTGTGTTTACGCACAGGATGTAACATTGGCGGGTCCCGGCCCTTGCAACGGAGCCGCTGTATCGGGAACTTGGACAGTTCCCTGCCATGTTACTTCAATTACTATACAAGTGTATGCCGGTGGTGGTGGTGGCGGTGGTGGTGGTGGTGGCAGCAGCGGTGGAGTTTGTCCAACCCGTGGCGGTGGTGGTGGTGGTGGTGGTGGCTATACAACCTTAACATTTAACGTAACCCCCGGATCATCTTTTTCGTACACCGTAGGCTGGGGAGGTTGCGGAGGAGGAAACGGGAGTGACAACAGCAACGGGGGCAATGGCAGTAACGGAGGTAACTCAACTTTTTCCGGAACAGATGCAGGCGGCACGTCAATTAGCCTTACCGCGAATGGTGGTGCAAGCGGTGGGCGAGGAAATACCTGCTCGTTTTATGGTGGTAACGGCAACAATGGTAATGGTGGTGCAGGCGGCACCGCCAGTGGCGGCACAACCAATTCAAGTGGTATAGCAGGTAGTAACGGAAACGGTGCCAATGGCGGTGCCGGAGGTGCCGGAGCCGGACCATCAGGCGGAGCAGGTGGAGCAACTACCGCTGCGAACGGAGTAGCCTATGGCGGTGGCGGTGCTGGCGGTGGCGATAGCCCGGGTGGTCGTGGTGGTGCTGGCGGAATTCTTATTACTTATGTTACCACGGTGCCATTGCCCGCTACACCTACTATTATTACAACCCCTCCTACCTGCACTACAACAGGCAGCAGCACTATAAGCAATTACGATGCTACAACCACCTACACTTTTACTCCAAGTGGACCAACCGTGAGCGCAGGTGGAGCCATAAACGGCATGGTAACCGGAACAAGCTATACAGTAGTGGCAGGAACAGGGGCTTGCGCTTCATCACCGAGTGCATCTTTCAGCAATGCTCCGGTAACAGCACCACCGGCAGTACCTACGGTTAATACCACTCCTCCAAGTTGTACCTCGGCAGGAATGAGTACCATTACCAATTACAACGCAGCATATACTTACATTTTTACACCTGCCGGACCAACAGCAGGTGCTGGCGGAGCCATCAGCGGTACAACACCCGGTACAAGTTACACCGTTGAAGCCAGTGATGGAAGTTGTCAATCAGGAGCAAGTTCATCGTTCAGCAACGGAGCACAATTGCCGGTACCTGTTGCTGTTATCAGCGGAGCGTTAGCCTATTGCACAGGCGGAAATACAACATTAACTGCAAGCGGTGGCGTAAGCTATATTTGGGCTAATGCAGGCGGTAGCATAATTGGAAACTCTGCCAGTGTAACTGTTACACAAGGCATGTACGGTGTAATAGTAACTAACGCCAGCGGATGCAGCGACACCGCTACTGCTACCGTAACCGAAATAGCAAGTTTACCAACTAACATAAGCGGAAACCTAAGTTACTGCCAAGGAGCAAATACTACGCTTACCGCAACAGGCGGAACAAGCTATGTATGGAGCAACAGCAGTACAAGTGCAAATATTACAGTAACACAAGGCAGCTACTCGGTTACTGCAACCGATGCTAACGGATGTACCGGAACCGCATCTGCCACTGTTACAGAAAATCCACTTCCTTCTATAAGCATCAGCGGTGCATTAAGCTATTGTGCCGGAGCAAGCACAACACTAACAGCAAATGGTGCAACAGATTATTTGTGGAGCGATGCAGGTAACAGCACCACTGCAAGTATTACTGTAACACAGGGTAACTACACCGTAACCGGAACAAATGCAAACGGATGCACTGCAACAGCCAATGCCGTTGTAACCGAGAATCCTCTTCCTAACATTACTATTAGCGGTTCCTTAACTTATTGCACGGGAGGAAATACAACATTGACTGCAAACGGTGGCAGCACTTATTCATGGAGCAACGGATCATCAACAGCTTCAATTACTGTAACACAAGGCACCTACACAGTTAGTGCAACCGATGCAAACGGATGCACTGGAACAGCTTTGGCAACGGTAATTGAATCAACCGCTTTAACGGTAAATATTACCGGAAACCTGAGTTACTGTCCGGGTGCAACTACAACACTTACCGCATCGGGTGGAACCAGTTATGTTTGGAACAATGGCAACACTAATGCAAGCATAACCGTTACCGCAGGCAATTATTCTGTAACCGCCTCCGATGTAACCGGCTGTACGGGAACTGCAACAGCAAATGTTACTCAGCTTTCTGCACCTGTTGTAAGCATCGGTGGTACATTAAACTACTGTGCCGGTTCAAACACTACACTTACCGCAAGCGGAGCCTTTAGTTATTTATGGAATGATGCTTTGAACAGTACAACGGCAAGCATCACCGCCACACAAGGTAACTATACCGTAACCGGAACCGATGCTAATGGTTGCACTGCTACTGCAAATACTACAGTTACCGAAAATGCTGCCCCGGCTGTAAGCATCAGTGGCTCGGTAACTTATTGCACAGGAGGCAGTACAACGTTAACCGCGAGCGGAGGCACAACTTATAGCTGGAGCAACGGAAGTACAACAGCAGCGGTTACGCTTACGCAAGGAAGTTATACAGTAACAGCTACCAATGCTATAGGCTGCACCGGAACTGCTTCTGTAAACGTAGTTGAGTCAACAAACTTAACTGTAAACATCAGCGGAAATTTAAGCCATTGTCCCGGAGAAAACACAACATTAACCGCAGCTGGCGGAACAAGCTACAATTGGAGTAACGGAAATACTTCAGCAAGTATTACCGCCACACAAGGCTCGTATTCCGTAACAGCATCGGATGGTGCATGTTCAGTAACTGCTTCTGCTGTTGTTACGGCATTTACTGTATCGCCCGTAAATCTTGGTAACAACGTTAAAGCCTGTTCCGATTCAGTAGTAATACTTAATGCCGGTACCGGTTACACAAGTTATGTTTGGAGCAATGGCGACACCAATCAAACCATGCAACCGCAAACATCGGGCGCACATTCAGTAACAGTTACCGATGCCAACGGATGCACCGTTTCCGGTTCAGTTACCGTAACATTCGATGAGTGTATTGAAATGGAGCATGTAGTTTACATTCCTACTGCCTTCTCCCCTAATGGCGATGGCAACAACGATTTGTTCCGTGTAATAGGCAGCAACATCCGCGACATCAACTTACAGGTTTACAATCGCTGGGGCGAAATTGTTTACGCTTCACAAAATTTATTTTCCGGTTGGGACGGAATGTACAAAGGGGTTGCAATGCCCATGGAAGTTTATGTGTATCAGGCAAAGGTGATTTTCATAGATGGGTTTGTCGCTGACTACAGGGGGTCAGTTACATTGGTGAGATAGACATTTCTGCTTCATAGAGAGTGTATCTACAACAACACTCAATATCTCTTACAAGCTTGTCTAACCTCCAATAATCCTCTATAAACTGTTGTTTGAAAAAACAAACCGACCATTTGGTAAATGGCACCCATTGGGCAGCTATACCCAGCGTATGTTCACATTGCAAATACCAAGCAATTCACCGCCAAACCAACTGTTATGAAAAATCTGCTACCAACCATGCTGCGAAGAGCCACCATTGGAATACTCCTGCTGGCGGCATCGTGCAAACCCGAACAAACTATACAGTTAGCTGACAAAACGCAACACACCGGAGTAAAGGTAATTGTGTTTGAAAATCAAAATGGCACTCCGGTTGATTCGCTGTTTGCCGGAAGAAGTGTAATTGCAAGACACTACTTAGACCTTTCTAAATCGCTTGCCGACTCTAGCCTTATTCTTGTTTATTACCAAACATCTACAAGCAACGGCAAAAATCAGTTTTGGTGGTCGGGTAACAATAACAATGTGCGGAACGATTACCGCATAAGCTACTATTTCAGTTTTGTACCCAGCACGGCAGTCTTCTTTGAAATGTTTTCTACTACTACCGGCAACTATTATGATACCGGAACTTCAAAAATTGTGATTGATAAAATAAAGATTGTGATTGCACCTGCCGAAACCTTTTCGGCAAAAAAAGAAGCAGTGGACTTTGATGATTATTATGCCGCTGCGAGTTACCTTGGATTTGAATAATGCTACTTCTCTTCCAGTTTCTTGAGCCTGCGCTCAATAGCAAACATAAAAGCGAACAGGCAAGCAAGTATAATGGTAAGCACGGCTGCCACCACGTATATTTTCAGGTTACTTTTAAAAATGTTTTCTGAACCGGTTTCGCCCTGTGCAAACGAAACAACGGCAAATAGCATCGAAAAGAAAATAGTAAGCAGCGTTCTCATACTTTTTGTTTTTGTTCAATAAAGCTCAAACGAATAAGGATAGATAGTATCCAAAAACCGAAAAGAATCCAGGCAATAACAGCGGGGTAGAAAAAGAGGCGCAAGGTGCTGTCGAGGTCGTACTTGCTGAAAGCCGGGTTGCCACCGTTGCCCGGGTGCATGGAGTCAGTAAGGCGAGGCAATACAAACACACATAAAATAAACACCACAAATGCAAAGATGTTATACACTGCTGCTATGTTCCTCCTCCTTTCATCATTTTCAATCATTTCGCGGATAATCATGTACGCCACATAAAAGAAAATAGCCACCAAAGCCGCAGCCATTTTAATATCTTCAAGCAACAACTTGCGGATAACATCGCCCCACGAAACCCCAATGTACCATGTGTATTTAGCCCACACCAAACCGGTAAGGTAACCGCATGTGCCAAACAACAGTGCCGCCACTACTGCCTTATGCGCCAGCACATCCCATTTTTCGAAAGGCTTTGTAAGGTAAAGCGTGCTGGCGACAAACGAAGTGAACACCAGCATGGTCATTACAAACCACATGGGCACATGAAAGAAAGTATTGCGGATAGTTTCGTATAAAATTTCACGGTACGGAAAGCAGAACAAGCGGTGTTTATTGTTTTCTACCACCGGCTCGGTAGTTTCGGCAGTAAACACCGAAGCAGAATCAATGGCTTTTGCCTTTGCTAAAGTAAGTGCTTCGCGAAGGGCAAAAGTGCCATCAACATTGTTGTTTATTACCACATCAAAAGAAGATGGAACAATTTTTTCCTGTTGTGTTGAGGCTAAAGCAAACGTTGCTTCAATCTCTGAATTGGAAACAACATTTACAGAAAGCGGCTTGTAATACGTGTAATGATTCTTAAACCACAATTGCACCTTACCTGCTTCGGGCGAGAGGAAATGAGCGTGGTAAGCAGTAATGCGAAAAGTATAAACCGTATCGGGCTTAAAAACTGAGGGACTGATTTTGGTTATACCCGGACCAAGCGGCACCACAAATCCGCCAATTACCACATACACCAACATTATTGCACTCAGCCATTTCCACCACTTGCCGTAAATCCAGTTCATTGTCGTGTTACTCTTCTTGAGAGCGCAAATATATTCAAAACACTTGCACCGTTTCTGTCGTAAAGCTTAAATCAAGGCAAACAAAAACAATACTTGGTTGAATGAATCAAAAACACATTTTTGCGGAACAGGTTTGGGGTTATGCCTGTTTTGTAGTAGATTGGTAAAATATGAATGTGCAGGAGATAAATGTTACGAACGAAGAGCAGGAGAAGAAATTTATCCTGAAAGAGTACCGTGCCTTGTTGCGTGCGCTGCGTAAAAACGTTTCAGTACAGGAGAAGAAGCAAATACGCAGGGCGTTTGAAATGGCGGTGGACAGCCATAAAAACATGCGGAGAAAGAGTGGTGAACCGTATGTGCTTCACCCGATTGCCGTAGCAAGGGTAGTGGCTGAAGAAATGGGGTTAGATACTACTTCCATTATTTGCGCCTTTCTGCACGATGTAGTGGAAGACACCGAAGTTACCCTCGAAGAAATTGAAAGAGCTTTCAATAAAGAGGTTGCCCGCATTGTGGACGGACTTACCAAAATATCGGGCATTTTCGATCTCAACTCGTCTATACAGGCCGAAAACTTCCGCAAACTTTTACTTACCCTAAACGATGACATACGTGTAATTCTTATAAAGTTAGCCGACAGGCTGCACAACATGCGTACGCTCGAATCGCTGAAGCGCGAAAAGCAATTAAAAATTGCCAGCGAAACCATGTATTTGTATGCGCCTCTTGCGCACCGCATGGGTTTGTATGCCATTAAAACCGAAATGGAAGACCTGTCGCTTAAATACACCGAGCCGGTTTTATACAAAGAGATAGCTCAAAAACTGAACGAAACCAAACGCGAGCGCGCACGCTTTATTCACGATTTTATAAAGCCGCTGAAAGAAGAATTAGAAAGGCGAGGATTCAACTTTGAGATATATGGTCGCCCTAAATCCATTTACTCCATCTTCAACAAAATAAAAAACAAAGGGGTTCCTTTCGAAGAGATTTACGACCTGTTTGCCATTCGCATTATTCTGAAATCGGAACCCGATAAAGAAAAAAGCGACTGCTGGGGAGTGTACTCGGCTATTACGGATATTTACAAACCTAACCCCGACCGCCTGCGCGACTGGCTCAGTAACCCCAAAACTAACGGCTATGAAGCCCTGCATACCACCGTAATGAGTTCGCATGGTAAATGGGTCGAAATTCAAATTCGCTCCGAGCGCATGCACGAAATTGCTGAAAAAGGGTTTGCCGCCCATTGGAAATACAAAGAAGGAAGTGCCGATACCGCCTTAGATGAATGGTTAGAGAAAATACATGGTGTGCTCAGCAACCCCGATAATACCGCCTTAGATGTAGTAAACGATTTTAAGCACGAACTTTTCAGCGATGAGATATTCATATTTACCCCAAAAGGTGATTTAAAACGCCTGCGTAAAGGCGGCACCGCGCTCGATTTTGCTTTTGAAATTCACTCCGACATTGGTAAAAAATGTATTGGTGCCAAAGTGAACAATAAGTTGGTTCCCCTTAGCCACGTTCTTAAAAATGGCGACCAGATTGAAATTCTTACAAGCAACAAACAAACGCCCAACGAAGACTGGCTCAACTATGTGGTTAGTGCCAAAGCCCGCTCGGTAATTAAACAAACGCTTAAAGAAGAAAAAAAACGCATTGCCAACGAAGGCAAAGAATTGCTGGAGAAAAAACTCAAGCAACTTAAAATCGAAAACAGCGAAGCCAACATCCTGTTGCTTATGAACTATTTTAAAATGGTTTCATCGCTCGATTTGTTCTTTAGCATTGCTACCAAAAAAATTGACCTTAATACACTTGCTAACCTCGAAGTAATAGCGGGCAAAATAAAACTGCCCAAACCCGCTAACACCCAAAAGTTAGATGCCGGTGAAAGCATTGATGAAGCCGTAAAGAAAACGCTGCAAAAGAATGCCGAGTTACTGATAATGGGCGAGAATGCCGATAAGATTGATTACAAGTTTGCGCCTTGCTGCAACCCCATACCGGGCGATGATGTGTTCGGTTTTCTTACCATTAACGATGGCATAAAAATACACCGCACCAACTGCCCCAATGCCGTGCAGTTAATGAGCAAATACGCCTACCGCATTATTAAAACCAAATGGACCAAGCAGCACGAAATTGCCTTCCTTACCGGCATTAAACTTACCGGATTAGACGATGTGGGCTTAGTAAACAAAATAACCAACATTATTACAGGGCAAATGAACCTGAACATGCGCTCCATTTCATTCGATAGCTCGGATGGAGTTTTTGAAGGGCGCATTATGGTGTATGTGCACGATACCGAGCAACTCGAAGATCTTCTTAGCCGCCTTACCGCCCTGACCGGCATACTCGAAGTAGAGCGTTTCGATTCGGAAGATGCAGAGTAGGCAATACACAAAATGACTGAATAAAAAGATGCCGTACTACAGTTTTTTAATCTCTTAACTTGACGCGTATGCGCCTGAGACAAGACAAGGCGTGGCAATGATTTTTGAGATAGCCTCTAAAAAAACTCGCTACAAACAATTCCCTCAGTTTCTCTACTTCAGCATTATTACTGCTTTTTTGGTTAAGTTCTTGCAGCATAGCTTTCACTTCTTCTCGCTCGGCAGCAGTAACATATTAGAAAGGGTGAAACTTGCATAGATCACCCCCTTCGTAATTTACACACCAGTAGTACATAAAGTTGGGGCGAAGGTTAAGTTGGTTCATGTTAACAGAATAGTGTGTAGCAAGTACAGTTGAATCATCAATTACGGCATTCATGTAAACGGCTTGTCCTTTTTTATACAATACCGTATCAGTTAGTATGAATCGTGCTTTAGGGCAGTAGGTTAGGTTTCGCCATTGAAAGGTGATGGTATCGGTTAAAAGAAGGTGGTAGTCGGGCGGGGTAAAGAGGGCGGCAGATTTTTCGGTGCCGCCTGTGGTGTTGTCGGCAAGTTCGGTAGTGTAGATGACAGAATACCAAGGAGGGAAGACATAAGAAAAATACAGAGGTCGGGCAGGCTTCGGGAATCGGGGCAATGCAGAACTTTTGAGATAGGTTGTAACCTTTTTTATTGAATTAGTGGCAGCACATCCCTGCATCGGGTCGGGCTAACACACTCATCGCTTTGTAAGAGGTTTTTACACATTCATTAAAGTTGTGTAAAAAAATACAGCGCAGTAGCTTAAAAACAAACACCACACATTCATCCCTACTTTTAAAATCTTTTCATTCGCCAATCGTTTACTTTCGCAACGCTTTAAATTCCCTGAATGCTTATTGTAATGAAAAAAAAATATCTACTGTTCACAGTATTAGCAATTATATCTATAAACAAAGTACTGCAAGCAGAAGGCAATTCCGAACCATTTCCCAAAATCGATCCAGAGAACATCACCATTGTGCGCGATAGCTTTGGCATTCCGCACATATTCGCAAAAACTGATGCCGAAGTAGCGTATGGTTTGGCGTGGGTAAATGCCGAAGATGCTTTTGACGTATCGCAGGATTTAATTTATGCTGCCAAAGGCTACATGGGTCGTAAAGATGGCATCAGTGGAGCTAAAACCGATTTTTTTGTGCATGCCATTGCTGCCCGTGAACTGGTTGAACAAAAGTTTGATACCGATTTATCGCCCGAGTTCAAAAAATATCTCAACGGATTTGTGCAGGGCTTAAATGCTTATGCAGCGGCTCATCCCGAGGAAGTAAAAATTAAAAGCGCTTTTCCTGTTACATCAAAAGATGTGGTAGCCGCTTATGTGGTGGTTATGTCGGCACTATCGTGGGTGCAAAACAATGTGGGCGATGCAGTTGGCGGAAAGTATGATAACATAGCACTCGAATTCCCCAAACATCTTATGCCCAACGTAGGCTCCAATGCCTTTGCGCTTAACAGCACCAAAACTGTGGATGGCAAAACCTACCTGTGCATTAACCCGCACCTGCAGATGGACGGGCAGTTTTCGTTTTACGAAGCGCACCTGCAAAGCGAAGAAGGGCTGAACATTGCCGGTTGTATGTTTCAGGGAAGCAGTTCGCTGGCAATGGGGGTTAACGAAAACTTAGGTTGGGGAATGACATGGAATACCTTCGACAAAGTAGATGTGTTTAAGTTGAAAATGCACGCTAAAAAGAAACTGGAATATGAGTTCGATGGCAAATGGGAAAAACTACAGAAACGACCCGTGTGGTTGAAAGTTAACTTGAGTAAGAAAGGAAAATTTGTGCTACCTGTAAAAAAAATGACCTACTGGAGCAAGTATGGTTTAACCATCAAATCGGGCAAGAGCGACAACTACTACTCCATTCGTTTTCCCGCCAACACCACTGTTAAAACCGGAGAGCAGTTGTACAAAATGAATAAGGCAAAAAACTACAGCGAGTATTGGGATGCTATCCGCACACATGCCATTACCCTCTTTAACATTGTGTATGCCGATAAAGAAGACAACATATTTTACCTACACCACGGCATGATGCCCGAGCGCGATACTACTATTGACTGGAGCGGCTTAATTGCAGGAAACACATCTTCCACACTTTGGACAAAACTCATCCCCTTAGACAGTATGCCCAAAACCATTAACCCCGACTGCGGCTATGTGTTTAACACCAACAATACCCCCTTCCATGCCAGTTCGGTAGAGTGCAGCGAAAACGGCTACTGCTATACTTCGCGCAGGCTTATGGACGAGCGCCCTGGTGATAACAACCGTGCACAGCGCTTTACCGAAATCATTTCTTCAAAAGATAAATTCAGCTTAAACGATATCAAGAGTCTCAAATTTGATGTAACCATCTCCACACAGGGCACTTTTGCTAATTCGGTAAAACCTTTGTTCGAGTTATCAAAAGAAAAATATCCGCATTTAGCCGAAGCAATAGATATACTGCAAACATGGAATCGCAAAGCCGATATTACCGAGTATGCGCCTTCATTATTCGGTTTGGTGTTAAAAGAAGTGTTCGAAAAAAATCATTGGGACGATGCCAATTTTGTAACCGGATTTTCGGCAACTGAAGAAGAATGGGCGCACCATCTTGCCAATGCCTGCGACTCACTCCGCACACACTTCGGCACTATTAGAGTGGAATGGGGAACCATTAACCGCTTAGTGCGCGGTAATAAAGATATGCCCCTGCGCGGCTTTGCCGATGTACTAAGCCCCAGTTATCCTTCGCGTATGAAAGGTCGCTTTGCTTTCCGCGCCAAACATGGCGATACCTACACCATGTTTGCCTCATTTGGTAAAAACGGAGTGGAACAGTTACAGGCACTGCAACCCATAGGCAATTCACTAAACCCTAACAGCCCTCATTACAACGACCAAATGGAACTTTTCAGCCGTCAGCAAATGCGTCAGGTGAGCTTAAAGAAAGAAGATGCGCTCAAAGGGGCGTTGAACACCTATCATCCTAAATAGTTTTACATCACACACCTACCATTAACCGATGGCCAACATACGGGCACGTATTTTACTTCTGTTATTACTTGTGGTATCTGCTGTTGAATTCTACAGCGAGTTCGCGCATCTCAAATTCTTAATGTTTTTCACAAAGCCTTTATTACTCCCGTTTTTGGCAGCTTACTATACGGCAAGTGTAAAGAGCAAGTGGAATAACGTGCACAAAATAATGCTGCTCGCCTTTCTGTTCTCATGGTTTGGCGATATATCCTTAATGCTTACGCCCGAAACAATTTCCGATACCCACTTGATGGGCATACCAAAAAGCAAATACTTTTTTCTCCTAGGCTTGGGTTCATTTCTAATTACTCAACTGCTTTTTATTCGCGCGTTTCGTAATGCCGTTTCATCCGCTAAAAACACTGTAAGCACAATCGGCTATCTGCCTTTTCTTTTCTATTGGGCAGCTATGATGTTTGTAGTATTACCCCCGCTGTACGCCAATCAGGAAAAAAATGCAGCCATTATCCCTGTTGTGGTTTACGCTGCTATACTCGTATCAATGGCGGCAACTGCACTAAACCGATATAAGAATACTGCGCCCGAGAGTTTTACATACACCTTTATCGGAGCCTGTTTGTTTGTAATTTCCGATTCACTTATCGCAATCAACTTTTTAGCGCTAAAAGAGCCAATGTACCATGCCGGCTTTCTTATAATGACCACCTACATGGCTGCCGAGTTTTTAATTGCTTATGGGATTTTGGAACATTTTAAAGAACAGTAGATACAACAAAAAGCCCCGCAAATGTGCAGGGCTTTTAAATAGAAATCTGTTATTACAATTACTGCGCTCTGTCTTCCAGTGCCTTAACCAATCCGGCAATTTTTTGCGAAGAAGAACCTTGCAGCGCGCTGATAACATTGCGTGCAGGCGACTGTAACAGCCCGATAATTTCTCCCAGCAATTCTGCCTTGCTCTTTAAAGCGGCAAGCACTTCTAATTGATTATCGCCCACAAATACATCGCTATCAATGTAAGCGCCTTTCAATGTAGGCTTATCGCTTCCTTTGCGGAACTCCTTCAACAACTTGGCAGGTGCTGCGCCATCGGTGGCAAACATAACTCCGGTTTGGCCGTGCAACAGCGGGTAAACAGCCTCATAGTTGCCGCCAACCTGCTCCAGTGCCTTGCGGATGAGCGTGTTTTTCGATACGCGGTATTCAATGCCTGAGTTGAAACACAGTCTGCGGAATTTGTTAGTCTTCTCTACAGTTAATGTTTGCGGGTCGCACAGGTAAAAATATTGTGTGTTGCTGAACTTCTCTTTCAGTTCGGCAATCTCTTGGTTTTTCTGATTCTTATCCATCTTTCACTAAGTTTTAAACGGGTAATAGAATTAAATTCCTGCCACGGTTTTGTAATCAACATTTATTCCGGGGCTCATGGTGGAAGCCATGCTGATGCCTTTGAAGTAAATACCTTTTGCGGTAGAAGGCTTCAGTTTCGATAATGTCTGCAACAGTGCAGTGGCATTCTCATTAATCTGGTCGGCAGTAAAATTCACTCTGCCTATAGATGTGTGAACAATACCGAATTTATCAACCTTAAAGGCAATTTTACCCTTCTTCACCTCGTTTACTGCTTTACCCACATCAGGCGTAACAGTGCCCGACTTAGGGTTAGGCATCAGGTTGCGCGGACCAAGAATACGGGCAATTTTACCCAACTTAGCCATTACGTTTGGTGTGGCAATTACCACATCAAAATCCATCCAGTTTTCTTTCTCAATTTTTGTAACGTATTCGTCCAAACCAACATAGTCGGCACCGGCTGCTTTTGCATCGTCCTCCTTATCGGGACTGCAAAGCACCAATACTTTTTTGGTTTTTCCGGTTCCGTGGGGCAGCGCAGTGGTTCCTCTTACTGCCTGGTCGGCTTTCTTGGGGTCAACTCCCAGTTGAATGTGCAAATCAACCGATGCGTTGAATTTGCAGGTGGTTACATCCTTTACAAGTTTGGATGCTTCGCTGAGGGTGTAGAGTTTGTTGCCATCTACTTTGCCTTCAGCCACTTTTCGCTTTTTGCTTAGTTTCATTGTTTCTGTTTTTTGAGGTCAAGCGGGTCAACTAAAAACCCTCCCTCGGTGAATTAAAAATGTTATTCGTTATTGGTTAATGGTAAATAGCTGCAAATAGCTATTAACACTTAACCTTTTACTACTAATATCCATCTACCTTAAACCCGGCACTTTTGGCAGAACCTGCTACCATGCTCATGGCGCTTTCTACCGTAAAGCAGTTAAGGTCGGGCATTTTTTCTTCGGCTATTTTGCGGATAATATCGGTGCTAACGGTTCCGATTTTTTTACGGTTTGGCTCGGCAGAACCGCTTTGCTTTTTGGTGTATTCCATCAACAAAGCATGAACCGGAGGAGTTTTGATAATAAAATCGAAACTCTTATCGGAGTAAACGGTAATTACCACCGGAAGAATTTTTCCCATTCTGTCCTGCGTGCGGGCGTTAAACTGCTTGCAAAACTCCATAATGTTCACCCCTTTCGAACCGAGTGCCGGACCAATTGGAGGTGCAGGGTTTGCTTGTCCGCCTTTTACCTGTAGCTTAATAAATGCCTGAATTTCCTTTGCCATTGTATTTGATGTTAATCGTTATTAGTAATTAGTTATTCGTTAATTGTATCGGGTTAGCTTATTTTTTCTACCTGCATAAAACTTACCTCAACCGGTGTTTTACGCCCGAAAATTTTCACCACCACTTTCAGTTTCTTTTTCTCGTTGCTTATTTCTTCAATGGTTCCTATAAAATCGTTGAAAGGTCCGTCAATAATTTTCACGTCTTCATTAATAATAAACGGCTCTACCATTGTTTCACCGCCTTCCAGCATTTCATCGGCTTTACCCAGCATTTTCAATTCTTCGGCTCTTGAAAGCACACCAAGAAAACCCAACACCCCGTGTACTTGACGGATATGCGTCCACATTTCCTGTGTCATTTTCTTGTCATCTACCTGCATGTAAATGTAGCCGGGGTAAAGTGTTTTCTCCTTAATGGTTTTCTTTCCGGCTTTAATGGTGTACACCTTTTCGGTAGGAACAAGTATATTGGTAACTATGTTATCCCACTTGGCGCGGTTTACTTCCATCATCACATGCTCGCGGATTTTCTTCTCCTGACCACTGATAACCCTCACCACATAAATTTTCTTATCGTCCGCCATACCTTACCCGATAATGATTTTATAAAGTTCGCTTGTGCCGGCTTTAAATACCACGTCCATCAGCACCACTATCAGCGAAATAATAAGCGAAGCCACCAGCACTATCACCGAACTTTCCTGCAGTTCTGCCCAGGTGGGCCAGGTTACTTTGTGCATCAGCTCATCGTAAGCCTCTATAAAGTATAGTCTGATTTTTTCCATTTCCTTTTTTGTGTTCGTGTTTTACTACTTACTGTTTACTATTCACTCTTTACTTGCAGGGGCAGCCAGATTCGAACTGACATCAACGGTTTTGGAGACCGCTATTCTACCCTTGAACTATGCCCCTCTGCTCCCTTGTTCCCGGGCTTTTTAGCCTGCTTTTAACCAAAACCTCATCAGCCCTTTCGGTAAAAAGGGACGCAAATATAAGCGTAAACGGCTTACTTCCAAATATGTGTTCCTTTTTGTTCAGTATTGCTCAACAACTGACCAAAGAGGGGTTCGGGCGCTTTTTGTTTACTCCGATATTCGGGTATATTCACCGCCCTAAATTCACATCAAAAATGAAGAAAATTTACCTCCTTGCTATTTTGTTCAGTACCCAATTTATTGCCTATGCCCAAACCGGTTGTGTAATTGACAGCACCAACACTAACTTTTTTGCCCCCCGCCCGGATAGCCTCCCCTGCGTGGAACGAACTGTTTACTACGACCAAACTATTCAGATTGCGGTGCCTACATCTATAAACTTACAAAATTTAGGTGCTCCTATTCCATTTGTGCTATATGTTGACTCGGTTGTTATTACCGGAGTTAACGGTTTGCCAAACGGAATAAGCTATACCCCTAATCCGGCAAACGGAGTACTTTATGGCGGGCAAAAAGGCTGTGCACAGGTTTTTGGTACAACCACCGACCCGGCAGCCCGCTACCCTATTACTTTCGAAGGCACCTTTACTGCACACGGTTTCCCTTTCCCGCCTTACTTTGATGGCGATACTACTATTGACTTTGCAACCTTACAGGGACTTTCGCAAGGCATGTTCGATTTGTTTTTAGATGTAATTAACCCGGGCGATGAATGCCGCCCTGCCAGTGGAATAGCAAATTTTAGTGCTTCGCTGAATGCACTGGTACGTGTTTATCCTAACCCTAGCAATGGAGTGTTTCACTTTTCAGTAAACAGCGGAAAGCGACTGACGGGCACTATCGAAGTAATGAACATTGCAGGGCAAGCAGTAACTACACAAGCCATTGATGCCATAGGTTTATTTGAAACTACTTTTAACCTTAGCAATATGCCCCGTGGCATGTACACCGTTTTGCTTAAAACTTCGGAAGGGGTTGCGGCAAAAAATATATCGGTAGAATAACCAAAAAATATACATTTGTCGGTCAGAAAAATTTTTAACTCAAAAAACAAATAAAACCCAATGAAAAAAGTTTACTCCTTACTGGCGTTAGCGGTTTTTGCAACCGGTTCCGCTTTTGCACAATGTACTATTAACCCCAGCGCACAAACTACACCGGGCGTTAATCCTACTGCAGACCAATTACCTTGTGTAATTGTAGGTCAGCCGTACGACCAAACCTTACAAGGAAAAATTCAGGATAGCCATGATACTACGTTGGTAATTGCTGGATTTTCTATCAATGCTCATATTCAGGTTGATTCTATCCGCTTAGATTCAATTGCCGGATTACCTGCCGGAATTACATGGAGCAAAAATCCAAATGTATTGTTGGGTGGTGGCAACGGTTGTGTACAATTTACAGGTACCAGCAATGCTGCTCCCGGCAACTATCCTTTAGAGGCATTTGGCACAGTTTGGATGCGTATTCAGGTTCAACAGCCAATTCAAATTGATACACCTTACACTTACAATGGTAGCATGAACCGCTTTTCACCATTTGGCGATTACTATTTAGATGTAATTAACTCAGGCGCTGTTTGCCATGCAACAGGCATCAACGATTTCAATGCCGACTTAAACGCTGCACTATCAGTTTTCCCTAACCCTAACAATGGTATGTTTAATGTAGTGCTTAACAGCGGCAGCCGCGTAAACGGCACCTTAGCAGTTGTTGATATGACCGGAAGAGTAGTGTTCAATCAAGCATTGGATGTAATTGGACTTCACAACACGGCAGTTGATTTAACCAACCTGCCTAAAGGACTTTACACCCTGCAACTGAAAACAGCCGAAGGCTTTGCTTCAAAAAATATTTCTGTTCAGTAAGAACAAGCCTATCATAAAAACAAAAAAGCCATCGGAAACGGTGGCTTTTTTGTTTTATGTTTTAGGAGTTGTTTGTTACTACTTCAACGCATCTTCAATCTGCTTAACAACCGATGCATCTTTAACCGAAGTTCTGTTAGAAATAGAGGCAATCACATTTCCATCGCGCCCTACCAAAAACTTTTGAAAGTTCCACATAACCGGTGCGTCTAACACCCCATTTTCTTTCTTTTGGGTAAGGTAACTGTATAAAGGTGCAATGTCCTTTCCCTTTACGCTAATTTTAGAAAACATGGGAAAGGTAACAGCATACTCGCGGGTGCAAAAATCTTTAATCTCCTTGTTACTGCCCGGCTCTTGCCCCATAAAATTGTTTGCCGGAAAGCCTAACACCACCAAGCCCTTGCTTTGGTATTTCTGATAAAGCGCCTCTATATCCTTGTATTGAGGTGTGTTGCCGCACAGGCTGGCAACATTTACAATAAGCAGCACTTTGCCTTTGTAAGTACTTAACGAAACATCGTTACCATCAATATCTTTTACGGTAAAGTCGTAAACAGTTTTTTGGGGAGCAACTGCTAACAGCAGTGCTGCTAAAGTGAGAAGTGTAGATTTCATTGTTACAAGATTTAAAGCGAAACAATCTGATGGATTGTTTGTTCAATACGAATTTACTTAAAAGGATTTCGGAAGGTGTATTGTTTAGGCTTAAGATTGGCAGTGTACGGCTTAGCCACAAAAAAATTGAACAGGGGATTGCGATGCTTTAAGTAACCATACATAGGCGAAGGAACTGCCCCGATAGTGCTTTTTATTTCGGGAGCCGTACGCCCAAAGTGTAAGCGCGCCACGCGGGTTTCTATACCCAGTTTAATCATATCGTACATCATGTGCTGATACAAATGTATGGGTTTACAAATTTCGTGATCCATGCCGGTGTAATGCACCTCAATTTTCTTTCCGTTTACAAATGCCGAAATAAACCCGAGCATTACTCCATCCTTAAAATACGCAAACACCCTGTAGTTATCGGGCAATTGCTGCTTCTGCTTCCTGAAATAATCTTTTGAAAGTACAGCCAGTTTAAAATCGGCATTTGCCATTACTTTGTTGTACAGTTCGTACAAACGCTGCTCGTTGGCAGCTACCGCTTCTGCATTTAATTCTTTGCAAACAACATTATTTTCGTTACACAATGCAAAAACCTTTTTGGCACGCACCCGATATTTGGAGGTAAGCGCATTCAGGTAATCGTCAAATGTTGCCCATTTCGGTTTCAATGCAATACTCATGTCGCTTTCTACAGTTATCTCATTGTAACCGCAAGGTTTAAAGCCTTCGTCAAATTCGGTTTTGGGGGCATACAAATCGGAAATCAATACGGCTTTAATCGCTTTATCATTATCCATTACCGTGCGAATGGCTTTACGCAACAGTTTAGCACGTGTGGCTTTATCAATAGCGGCAGAAAAATAGTAGCCGTTCTCACCGGTCATAAACACATTTCCGCTTACCAGCATTTTCAGGTTAATACGGTTGAGCAATACACTGCTTACATTACGCAGTGCATTAAGAAAGAACGAATCGCCCTGCGGGAAATAATTTATTAGCTGCGCGCTTTCGAATTTTACTATCTGGAAATAGATTGTGCCCACGGTAGTATCGTTATGCTTTACCTGCACATAGCGAAATGCCATTGTATTACCGTGCGTTTCCTCAATCAACTTCAGATAGTCGTGCGTCATCAGCATGTTTCCAGCAGGTATATGGTTATCCCACAAAAAACTGCTTATCTCGTTTACCGATTTAAACACCGAAAAACTATACGGCCGTATGGTTTCCGCCTCTGCCGCTACCGGGCAATAACAGGATGCTTGGCTATTCACGGTTATTCAGACGATTGTGTTTGAAAAACATTGCAAACATAAGTGCTGCTGCGTACGTACACTAAAGTATAACAATTATACAAAGGCTTGGTTCGGCTATTCGGTTACAAACAAGCGTTTCGCTTTTGTTTGCCCGCCCGAGTTTAACTGAACAATATATGTGCCTTTTTGCAATTGCGATGTATTGTAAACAAAACTGTTGTGTCCGGCTTCGCCTGAAACAGCCATGCTTTCTACCAATTTTCCGCTTATATCAAAAACTGCCAGTTCGGTTTTTGCGGCATGCGGTAAATAATAACCAATAGTTGTTTCGTTGCGGGCAGGATTGGGCAAAGCATCGTACAACTGCGGAGTAGAAACAACCGAAGCAGCATCTTCAGGAGTTAAAATGCCCGTAGGTTGCTGCTGCAATATGCTACTGTCAATCACATAATTTTCATCGCCTTGCTGGTAAATAAGGTACGAGAAATACACTACCATCATTTCATCGGTGGTGGCTTCGCCAACGGTAACAGTTGCAGGGGGATGGTTCGGGTTATGCGGATTGTTAGCTGTGTTATCGTATGTAGCAAATCCGAAAAAGGTACTGCCTTTAGGCAAAAACTGTAATTTCTGAAAGGTGTAAAAGCCCTGCCAGTGAAAATCCCAGTCGTTAATTTTTATGAGTGGAATAGTATCGTCCGATGGAGTTTTGGCAAACACTAACCAGTTAGTGCATATTAAATGAGCGTGTGGAGCTACATTCAGCAACGAAATACCCTGAATAGGGAAATTGGTTGGAATAGTAAACTCTTCGGCAAATGTTTTGGTAGTGTTTGGAGGAATTACCAAAGGTCCGTTTACCAAACTGGTTAAATGATTAAGCGGAGGCGCAATAAACACAGGGCGCAACGCACCGGTTGAAAGTTTGAGATTGATTTTTGTGCTGTCGGTTTTACCTGCGCTGCCAAACGGATAATGAATTTGCACTACAATATCTTTGTTTTTGTGCAACAACACACCCATGCCGTTAGGATAAACAAAAGGCTGCGAGCCGGGCACCCATCCTCCAATAAGATTCGCCTTAGGCACACCCGGTCCTCCAAAATTCGTGTAGCCGGGTTCGGGTGTTGAAGCATCTAACTGTTGTGCATCGTGTGTAGAAGAAGTGTCTTCATAAATAAGTACGTGATGCACAATTTCAGGATTGCCGGGCAACACTTCCATAGCAGTAATGTATTCATCTTGCGTAAGTCCGTTCGGCACTACAAAACACTGATACAAATCGCCCGGGAAATTTGGAACGGTAAATGTTGGCAACTGCAACACCGCATCTACGTTGCCGAGAACCGATGCATTGGTATAAACCGGAGCGGGTGGTGCAGAGGTAGTATCACCGGCAGGTGCATTGGCAGTTACCCATGCGTTTATTTTGGTTACTTCATCGGTAGTTAAGTAACGTTCGCCTTTAAAATGTTTGTAAGAAGGATCGGGAGGCCATGGCGGCATTTTACCGCTCGATACTGAATTAACCATTTGAATACGGTGCGAGTATGCATCGCTATAGGTAAGCAACGAAAACGGTGCCAGACCACCCGTGTGGTGGCACACCGTACAATTGTTGTAAAGAATAGGGGCTATATCGCTGCTCCATGTGGGCGCCTGAGCCGATAACACATTCGACAAAACAATGGTTGCAAATGCAAGTAAGAATCGCTTCATAAAGTAAACTCTGATTTTAAAAAACCTGACGAAGGTAAGGAAACTTTATTGCCCCGTACTAAGCATGTTGCTGCTTAGGCAAAGTAAAGTAGAAACGGCTGCCTTCGCCCGGAACCGACTTTGCCCAAATTTTGCCGCCATGTTTTACCACTACTTTGTGGCAAATGGCAAGCCCTATTCCGGTGCCCTGAAACTCATCGTTGGTATGCAGGCGCGTAAATATTTTGAAGATTTTTTCGGCATACGCCTGATCGAAGCCAATGCCGTTGTCGGCAACTTCAAACTCCCAATAGTTGCCAATGTCTTTTACTTTAACAGTAACCTTTTTGTGTTCGCTGCGGTTGTACTTAATACCGTTCTCAATCAGGTTTTGGAACAACTCACCCAACATGGTTTCGTTAACGGTAGCTGTAGGAAGATCATCTATTACCACCTCCGCTTTATTGCGTTCAATGGTATCGGTTAAGTTTTTCAGCACTTTTTGCACCATATCGTTGAGCGATACATTGGGCGTTAGCTGCACTTGCTGGTCAACACGGGAGTATTCGAGAATATCGCGAATGAGGTCGCTCATTTTGTTGGCTCCGTCAATGGAAAACTGAATAAACTCATTCGCCACTTCGTCTAACTGGGTTTCATATTTTTTCTTCAGCAAACCTAAATACGATGTAATAGTGCGTATAGGTTGTTTCATATCATGGCTTACCACGTAAGCAAACTCTTCGAGTTCTTTATTGGATTGTGCAAGTTTTTCTGCCCAGCGTTCCAGTTCCAACTGCGCCTCTTTCAGGTCGGTTACATCGCGTATAATCACCAGATTTTCATCGGCCTTAAATGGTGCTATAATTACTTTGAAATAACGACCCTTGAAAATTGTTGTATCCTGATATTCGAACGAAACGCCTTTATCGGTCTCTTTTACCTCCTGCATTGCGCTGTTAAACGAAGCTGCAATTTCAGCAGGCAGCACATCGGTAAATTTCTTTCCTATTAAATCATAATCCGGAATGTAAGGTTCTAAGGTAGAGTAATCGTTGGTGCCGGTAAACTCTCCTTCGTCATCTACTATATACAACCAGTCGGGCAAGGCGCGCAGAATGTACTCGTTGGTTAATTGCGCTTCGTGTAAGCGTGTTTCTGTACGCAAACGCGTAAACGCGTTGGCTATCATACTTCCGATTAGTCCGAAGAAACTCGACTGCTCGTGCTGCACAGTTTCGTTAAACACAAAAAGTATAAAGCCGTTTACAATGTTCCCGCTTTGCATGGGAATGAGATAGAACCGCTTATTGGATAACTCATCCGGTGTAAGCACTTCAATTTTTCGCAGTTGTTCGGTTGAGATGTAGTTACCCCACGATGCCTTTTCGCCTTTTAACCCCCGCAGGAAGAAAATAAGTTGTTGATTGATTCTTACAATCAAGTTGAAATGCTGAATCAAGGTAATCTGACTGGGTGCAAACCATTGGTTGGTACTTTGAAACTCATCGTGCAGTTTGCCGTGCATACGGAACACCATCACGGCATCGGCATTCAGCATATTGCCAAATTCGCCCAGTGCATAGTCAATTCCTGACTGAATTTCGGTACGGTCAACATTGATAAACTGAGTAGAGTGCTTAATCAGCATTTCCTCCACTTTCAACTGTTGTTGAATTTCAGCTTCCAGTTGTTTGCGGACTTCAATGTCGCGCGTTTCGGCAAAAATCAAATCGCCTTTGCGGTCGGGCGCACTGTCGAATGCGCTGAAAATACTTTCTACCCAAATATAGGTTCCGTCAGCACGTTTAACGCGATACTCGCGGTTAACACGCGCCTCCGTGTTTTGTGTAACTTCTTCAAGTGCGCTTTTTACGCTTTCCACATCATCGGCAGCAATTACTTCAAAAATTTCTTTTTTAAGCAAATCGTTTACCGCATAACCTGTTAATGACTTTACGGCAGGATTGAGATAAACGAAAGTGAAATTCCTGTCAAGCATCACCTGCGTATCGCGGCTGCTTTCGCTGATAGATTTAAATTGAATACTCACGTTGGCACCCGTAGTTGCCTGCGTAAGTCGAATACGCTGTAAATTGATAAGGTAATTTCCACCCAACACAAATGCGAACGCCATCATTTGCATAGGCATTTGTTTGCCAATAAGCAGTGGTTGCTGTTCGCGGTAAATCCAAATCAATACCGAAAACAACACTACTTCGGCTATAGAAAAGAAAATTAACTCGCGTTTAGTATCGAGCACAAAGCAGATAACAATGAACACAACATAGGTAAACAGCAGGGTAATAAATTCTGCCTCACTGTCGCCCTTCGTACTTTGTATGTAATAGAAGATGATATTGAAATTGATGTAAAGAAGGAAGAGCTTGTAAAGCGAACGCGTATAAATGCTGAGTTTCTGATGCGATGAAATCCAGATAACTACAATACCAAAAATAATTCCGGTTATCCACAAGGCGGGAGGGTCATCGGTTACTTTGCCGGTAAGTGCTTCTACACCGTTGCCAAGCACATACACCGTTACCATAAAAGCGGTAACAGCTTTTTCCTTCCAGTAAACACCGGCTGTAATGCGGGCAAAAAGCGCTTTAATCCAGTTCAGCATATTCAAAGATAACTCCGCGTTGTGGATTACGGCATCGGGTTTTGCATATCATACACATTAGTTGTACACAATACTCTCCAAATCAATTTCAACCAAGCCGTGTGGCTTATTAAGTAGTCAACTGTAATTGAAAAGTGAATTAGTCTTTTCCGCTATACACACTTTAAGGTGTAAGATTTAATTCCTTCGTGGGCAAATAAAAACTCCCTCAACTATGAAAAAAGAATTTAGTGACCTTATCAACAAGTTTTTCAGCAAGAGTGCTGAAATGGGACTGATTCAAATTTCGACTCAGGATGAAAAATTTGACGGAAAGCATGTAACGGTCAAAGGTAAAGAGTACGTTTACTTTGGTTCGTGCAGCTATTTAGGATTAGAAACTGACGAGCGTTTAAAGGAAGCGGCAATTGATGCGGTGCAGCGCTACGGCTCACAGTTTTCGTGCTCGCGCACTTTCCTGCAAATGGGGCTTTACGAAGAAGTAGAAAGTATGCTGAGTGAGATTTTCGGCAAACCAACTTTGCTTGCTCCCACTACCAGTTTAGGGCATATATCCACCATTCCGGTAATAATGGGTGAGCGCGATGCCATGATTGCCGACCAACAGGTGCATAACAGTGTTCGCAATGCCATGAGTATTGCCAAAGGCGAAGGTGTTTATATGGAAACCGTTCCGCACAATGATATGGAAACGCTTGAGCGTAGAGTGCAGATTTTGCGTCATGACTATGACAGAATATGGTACTTTGCCGATGGAGTTTACTCTATGTATGGCGATGGTGCCAAGTTTACCGAAATATGGCAGTTGCTCGAACGCTACGAGCAGTTCCATTTTTATGTGGACGATGCACATGGCATGAGTTGGACGGGCAAGCATGGACGCGGCTTGGTGTTGCAAAACATGCCTTACCATCCTAAAATGATGCTTACTTCATCGCTGGCAAAAGGTTTTGCCAACTGCGGTGGTGTATTGGTGTTTAACGATGAAGAACAAAAACGTTTGATTAAAAACTGCGGCAGTTCGTTCATTTTCTCCGGACCACTGCAACCTGCAGTTTTAGGCGCCATTAAAGCAGCCGCACAAATTCACCTGAGCAATGAGCTGGAACCCCTGCAAACCGAATTGTTTGAGCGCATGATTTTCTTTGTAGAAAAAGCACGCCAACTTGGTTTAGCGGTAATAAACAACGAACTAACACCGATTTTTTATGTGGGTGTTGGAAAAACAGAGATAGGGTTCAAACTGATTAACCGCTTGAAAGAGGAAGGTTTCTTCTGTAACCTTGCTCATTTCCCTGCTGTATCAGTTAAAAACGCAGGATTACGCGTAGCGCTTACCCGCCATCATTCTTTACAAGAAATTAGCCGACTACTGGAAACAGTTGCCGACTCGCTGCCTAAGTTTATGGAAGAAGAAAACTTTAGCAACGAAGAATTGTTTAAAGCATTCAGAATAACTCCGCCCAACCAAAGTAAAAGCGGGGAGAACAATGACGAACTCCGTAAGATAGCCTAAGCAATACAGATCACTTTTGTAAAACCATCACCATGCCGGTGGTGGTTTTTTTATTGTGTAAGCGAAATGTTACTTTGAACCCGATATGAAAAAGTTAGCATTGCACTGGCAGATAATTATAGGCATGGCGGCAGGCATTGCGGTTGGAAGCATTGCCGTTCGGTTTGAGGAAGGCACCCAATGGGTAGTTAACTGGCTAAAACCCTGGGGCACCATTTTCATTAACATGCTTAAACTTATTGCCATACCGCTCATAATTACTTCGCTTATAAAAGGTATTGCCGACTTAAAAGACATTACTCAACTTTCGAAACTCGGTATTCGCACATTTTCGCTTTACATTATTACAACTGTTACGGCTGTTACTATCGGTTTAGTTTTAGTAAACACTGTTAAACCCGGAAAATTTGTAAGCGAAAAAACACGAACCGACATGCTGAGTTCGTTCAGCGATAAAGCCACCGAAAAGGTAACAGCTGCCAATGCCGCTCAAAGCAAAGGACCGCTGCAACCATTGGTAGATGTAGTGCCCGATAATTTTTTCGGAGCAGCTTCATCAAACGGCAACATGTTGCAGGTAATTTTCTTCGTTATTTTTTTTGGTATTGGGTTAATACTCATACCGCCCGATAAGGCGCAGCCCGTAAAAGCCTTTTTTGAAGGCAGTAACGAAGTGATTCTAAAAATAATTGACATTATTATGCTGTTTGCACCCATCGGTGTATTTGGCTTGCTGGCAGCTTTGGTTGCTGAATCGCCTTCGGCAGATATTTTTGTAGCGCTGGGTGCGTATGCGCTAACGGTAGTTGTGGGTTTAGGATTGTTGGTGTTGTTTTTTTATCCGCTGCTCGTAAAATTTTTTGCAGGTAAACAGCCTTTGTTCTTCCTTAAGGGAATTGCTCCGGCACAATTAGTGGCGTTCAGCACCAGTTCGAGTGCAGCAACTTTGCCCGTAACTATAGAAAGGGTGGAGGAACACTTAGGTGTAGAGAAAGAAGTGTCGAGCTTTGTATTGCCGATTGGTGCAACGGTGAACATGGACGGCACCAGTTTGTATCAGGCAGTAGCCGCTGTATTTATAGCACAGGTTTTAGGAAATGATTTAACCTTAGCCGACCAACTTACCATCATTCTCACCGCTACGCTTGCCTCTATAGGTGCCGCTGCCGTACCGGGTGCCGGTTTGCTAATGTTGATTGTGGTGCTGGAAGCTATTGGTGTTAATCCCGCAGGGGTGGCGCTTATAATTGCGGTTGACCGACCTTTGGATATGTGCCGCACTGTTGCCAATGTAACCAGCGATGCATCGGTTTCTATGATAATTGCCAAGCAGTTAGGCAAACTTCGCAGTCCGCACCCGCAGGAATGGGATGACAATTACAAGAAGAAAAATTAAACACTACTTTTTTACCTCAACAGCATAGCGCTTGCTGTTGTAGGTAGGCGGCAACCATCCGGTTTTAACCGAAAAATACAAGCCATACTTACCCGGCTCTGAGGGAGTATGTAATTGAAGTTGGATATCCTTTCCTTTCTCCAACAACTCGTTCGTTAACAAAATGGATGTAACTTCTTCCAACACCAATGTACGCCCTCTGAAAAATTGATATGATACATAAGGCAGGTAATTGGAATTTTCTTCTAAATCAACATAGGTATTCTTGGGCAAAGCCGCTTTCAATGAAATACGAAAACTATCTGACGGTTGGCAACTTGCCGGCACATCATCTGCCGACAGTTTAATGCAGGCATGTGATTGAAAGTTGGAAATGTATGTGTATTGCAATGAACCTTTCTCCGTTTCGAACGATTCAAAGCCGCCTACAGGGTAATTGGGAATGAGCATAACCTCCTTGCCGCGCAGGGTGTCTTCGTAATTCCAAATATCGTACTGGTTTTGCCTGCCCATTATATTGTTGTACGAAACACCCAGTGAGCCGGCATAAAACTCGTACCGCGCTGCACGCTTGTAAGAGTTCATAAACAACACAGGGCGGCTTTCTGCTTTTTGCTTTATGGTAAGCGCCCATGTTTTCCAACCGAGATAATCGTTTCGCACCGAGTCGGCTAAAGGATGTTTGGGGAGAATGTCGAATACAACTACTACTCGCAAAAACAGAATAAGCAACACTGCTACGGGAACAGAACGATAAAACCATTTGCGGAGTTTATCGTTTGCCTCTAAATAACGATATCCGAAATAAACTGAAGGAGCGAGCGCAATCATTGTCCAGTGTGTTTCCACTCGTCCTTTAAAACTCATCAACAAAAAGAAAACATATACGCCCCACCAGTTCCACTTCAGTGCTTTTTCGAACGTATTATTCGGTGAGACTTTTACTGCCGCCACTAAAAACACCATGCCCGCAAATGGTCCGAACAAAAATGGTAACGAAGCTAAATACTGCAAGGTGTAAACAATGGTGTAAGCATCGGTGCTTCGCCCTGCTAAATGATATTGCAGCGATGGAAAGTTGTTTGTGTACTGCCAATACAAATGCGGTGTAAGCACTACTGCCGCAAGCAACACTATTATCCAAAAATACGTACTGCGTAACAAGCGCAGATTGGAAAGAACGGTAAATGCTATGGGCAGTACCGCGTGATACTTGCTCAATAACATTCCGCATACAACAAAACTCAGCAATACCGCATTCCACAGATTTTGTTCTTCGCAAAAACTGCGGTACGCCAGCAAAAACACAACCGATAAAAACAGCAAAGGGGCATCGGGTAATGCGAGAAAACCGATAAAGTGTAAAACAGCAATAGACAGTATGAGCGCATAAAAAAGTTTCAGGTTAGCGGGTTTTACCAGCCGCTCCAATGCGTAAATAGTTGCCGTTCCTAAGGCTATGGTGAACAGGCGAACGCCTAATTCGTTTTTGAAAAGTGTAAAGCCCGCTTTTATGAGCAGTGCAACCATGGGTGGATGGTCGTAGTAGCCCCATGCCAACAGTTGTGCGTATTTCCAGTAGTAGGCTTCATCGTCAAAAATTTCGGTTACCCAACCCTGCCACAGCGAAACGCTCAGCCAGAGTGCATAAAACAATAACCGTAAAAGTGTGTCAGGTAGTTTCATGCTTGTTGTGCAAGGTATGCCTGTTTACTTTGATATTTTTTTAGCCTCACCCCGACCCTCTCCACTTGTGGAGAGGGAGCAATATACTGCTCTGTATTGCAATAACTCATAGGTCTATACTTGCTTTAAGAGCGCTTTATCTTTCCACTTCAGTTTATTGTAAAAATCCGATTGGGCTATAAGCAACCAAACAAGAGTAGTAATAAATACACCCGCAAGTGAACCGGCATATACATCGCGAAAAAAATGTTGTAACAGGTACACGCGCGATATACCAATAAACAGCGCAGCGAAAAACAAGAAAACTTTTGCCGTTTTACTATGCACAAAAAGCGAGAGTAAAAAACAGGCGGCAAAGCCCGTGGCAGTATGCCCCGATGGGAAGCTGTTGTGATAATACACTTCTACTCCCTGAACCAGATTTAATACTGCCTTATCCTGAAAAAAAAGAGGCGGACGATGATGGTTTGGAAACACAACGTGTTTAAGCAACTGCACTACCCCACCGGTTAGCAACAAATTAGTTGCAAGCAGAAGTCCTTTGCCGTACGAGGAAAAAAAGAGGAGCAGAAAAACCAGCAAAAAAGCAGGCGCCTCGGCCAGGCGGGTAGTCCACTTAAAAAACTCATCGAAAAAGCGGGTGTGCAGTTGATTGAAGTAGAGAATTTCATCGCCCTTTTCGAACATGGCAATTAACACCCCGCCTGCAATTAAAAACAACAGATACAAAATGAGGAACGGTTTCGCGTTGTCAACAAATTCTCTCAAGCTATATGCGGTTTACGGTCAGTTAATTTCCTTACAAAATTGCGGTAGTAATCGGTACTGTAAATTTTTGAATCGTTGGCGGCTTTCATGGTTAAAAAGAAACCTATAGGCAAAAGAATAATGGTAGAAAGCCACATACCGGCAAGCGGAGTAAGGATGTTGTTTTCGGCAAGTTTTTCGCCAATAATGGAAGTAACATGATAAAGAATAAAAAACAGAACGCTGTAAAACAGGGGCCAGCCCAAGCCGCCTTTCCGTATAATAGAACCGAGCGGAGCACCTATAAAGAATAATACCAAACAGGCTACCGAAAGGGTAAACTTACGGTACACTTCAACCATGTGCGATACATAATCGCGCTCCTTGTAAGCTAACTGTTTATCGGTAACATCAGTATAGTTTTTAATGTTGCGGGCTTTGTTGATGGCGCGCTCGTAAATTTGCAACTGTGTAGCGGGGTCGTAGGGTTGCACCAGTTCATCAACTGCCGCAAACGATGCCGCCTGAACGGTGGAGGGAATAGGCACCGAATCTATCCCGAATTTTTTAAGATTTACATATACGCCCATTGAACTCACCAATCCGTTTTTAAGATGTTGGGCTTCGTGCCGTATGGTATCTACCTCGTTGTAGAGTTGTTGCAGGGTGAGCATTTGCTTTAAATCTTTAAAGAAATTTTCATCGGTACGGTTTAACTTAAACTGCGACATATCGAAGCGTTTTTCCCACGATTTAAAGGTGGTGGCTACCATTTCGTAAGCCTTATGTTCTGTTTCGTTGTGGCTTTGTTCTTTGGGTTCTACTTCGCGGTATTGTTTTCCGTTTTCGAGTTTTAGCGTAAGGGCAAGCGCTTGTTCGTCCTGTATCATGCTCCCCTTTTCGGCAGTAATAACGTGGTCGCTGCCTCTGCCGCTGGTGTGGTCGTACACAATAATGTCGTAAAGAATATTGTTTTCATCGTCCTTGCGTCCTACCTTAATGTAGTAGCCGTCAATACCGCTGTAAAAAATACCGGGTTTAAGGGCTACGGTTGGTTTTTGGTGGCGTATATCGTACAGCAATGCGCCAAATTTTAAGTTGGCTTTAGGCAAAAGGTTGTTGGAAAAGTAGAATGCAAAAATGCTGATACCCGCCACCGTTATAATAAGGGCTTTCATAAACCGCAGCAGCGATACTCCCGCAGATTTGACTGCTGTAAGTTCGTAGTACTCGCCCAATGCCCCGTAGGTCATAATAGATGCTAAAAGCACTGCCAACGGTAATGCCAACGGCACTAAACGTGCCGATGCGTACAGCAGCAACTCCAGTAACACGGTATTGCTAAGTCCTTTCCCCACCAAATCATCAACATACTTCCACAAAAACTGCATTACCAACACAAACTGTGCTATGCAGAAAGTGAGAATAAAGGGTCCGATGAAACTCTTAATAACAAGCTTATCCAGCTTCTTCATAAACTTAAGCGCTACTCAAACGCTAAAGTATAAAAGTAAGTATGCGAGGAAGGATGAATAGCAAATAACTACGCTCCTATGGCATGTTTTAAATCTTCAATTTGCTTATCCCAAAGGAATGTTTGTTCCTTAATTTCTTTTTGCTCGGCAAAGTCGGTTACCTCTAAAATTGTTTCGTTGCTTATTTCGGACTTGTAAACACGGAAAGAAAAAAATTCGTCCTTGGGGCTGTCTTCCCAATGGTATTTTACAAATTCATCTTCTATCCACTCTACTTGTTTGGCGCGTTGGTAGGTGCCGTTCCATCCGAAAATTAAAATGTCGCCCTGTGAGTCGCAGTAGTCGGAAAACCACTGTGCAAGATTGCTGGGCTGATCTAAAAATTCGAATAAAATAGCGGGCGAAGAGCGAATGATGTATTCTAAGGTAAATTTTTTACGTGCCATATAAATGTGTGTGCGTGTGTTTAGTTAGCAGTGAATGTTGCAAGAATAGAAAATAATACCAAACACAAAAATTTTTTCGATACACAGTTACAGGCTGCAAGTAATTTGCCTACATTCATTGCAAAGCAAGGTATATGCAGTTGAAACATTTAATAAACAAAGTGCTGATTACGCTTGAAGCGGACGATAAAACCACGCTTTTTATTTTGCTGGCAAAAGACGGCAGCATACACCGCAAAGGAAACGGCAGTGCCGAGGCAGGACTGCCCTTAGCCACGGGCTTTTCGGCTGACGGGCATTTTGATGCGCTGATGCTGACGGTAAACGAAAACATTTTTGAGTATTCGGGAGTAATGAAGATGCCGGAGCGCAAAGGGCGCGAATGCCGGTTAACACTCATTTTTCAGGGAGCCGATGAGGTTGACTTTAGTTACCGGGTGGTGTATGGCGACCAGTCGGAAGGGCCGCCTGCCGAGTTGGTGCAAATACTGATTAACGCGGTAAAAATTACCGATGGTTGGTATTTTGAGCAAATAAGCGAGGAAGTTGCCGATAAAGGGAAGTGGTGGCAGTTTTGGAAGTAACCTCACCCCTGCCCCCTCTACAAAGGGAGAGGCGAGTAACAGCCTACTTTAATGCAATTGAGTTTACGTATCAATTGTAAAGTACGCTTTTTAGTATTCTCCATTTACACAGGCGGTATATGAGCGATACTTTAAGGCAGCCTATGCCGTAAATCATGCTTCTGCGGAAGTTAATGGAGCTTGCTTCTTCAAAGTATTTGGTGGGACAGGTTACTTCGGCAATTTGAAAGCCGGCATAAAATATTTGCGACAGCATTTGGTTATCGAACACAAAATCATCGGAGTTGTGCATAAAGTTGATGGAGGTGAGCACTTGTTTACTGAAGGCGCGGTAGCCGGTGTGGTATTCGCTTAGTTTTTCGCCCAATAAAATGTTTTGTGTAAGGGTGAGTATTCGGTTAAATACATACTTGTAAAAGGGCATTCCGCCTTTTAGCGCACCTCCGCCTAATATGCGCGAGCCGAGTACTACGGGATACACTTCGTTGCCTATTATGCTAATCATAGCCATAAGCAGTTTGGGGGTGTATTGGTAGTCGGGGTGGAGCATTACCACAATATCGGCACCGAGGCTAAGGGCTTTGTTATAACATGTTTTTTGGTTGCCGCCATAGCCTTTGTTGCGTTCGTGTTGTATTACATGATGTATGCCGAGTTGGTGGGCAATTTCTACCGTTCGGTCGGTGCTGTTATCGTCCACCAGTATTACATGGTCCACCACGTCCGTAGGAATTTCGCGGTACGTTTGTTCTAATGTTTTTTCGGCATTGTAAGCCGGCAGCACTACGGCAACTTTTTTACCCTGATACATTGCGGGCAAATATATGATTTCGGGTTAGTGGAAAAGGGAGGGCAGCTGACCGGTTATTGCTTTAGAGTAGTCCCGCGTGTTATCGGGTAAAAAAACGTTCCGCTTTTTGTTGAAAAGCGGAACGGTAGGTTGTTTTGTTTTGCGGTTAGTTTTTCTCTTCTTTTAGTGTAGCGTCAATATTGAGTTTGTATTTTTTGCCGGGTTCGTCTTTTTTGTCGGCAGTGGGTTTTAGTTCATCTACTTTCTTTTTTAGGTCGGCAATTTCTTTTCGGGCGGCTTGCAGCGAATCGGAAACTGATTTTGTTTTTTCGGTAATGGTTTTGTTGAGTGCGGTGTTGAGGCTGTCAACCGCTTTGGCTATTTGCAGGTTGGCAGCAGCCTGGCTTTTGGCAATTTCGGCAAGGGCTTTTACCGAGTCGGCTCTATGGGCGGTAATTTCAATATCGGCTGACTGGGTGATAATTGCCCTAAAAAGTCGTTCTATAGTGGTATCTTTTAAATCGTGATTATTTGCCAGTTCGGACAGGCGGTAGAGGGCATCGCGCTGCATGTTTACGGTAACGTTGCGCTCGCCTAAGCGGGCAATGGTAGTGGCGGTTTCTAAATCGAGTTTGCCGCTGCCTTCGCCTTCGGCAAAGCCTTTGCCTTTGGCTTTAATTTTAAGGGCTGCACCTAATTTCATTAAGTATTCGGTAGCCGCATCGGGTTGAGTTTCGGATAGTACGCGCATTTTGCCGTTCGAATCTATCATAATGTTTGATGCCCGCTTGGTGGCATCGTAAAACGACCACAGGTAGGTGCCTTGTTTTTCGGTAAACTGTTTCATTTTGGCTAAGCCTGCGGTATTTCGCTTGCCAACTTTTTTAATGGTTTCGGGCGAGCCGGCCAAACAGAACTTTGTTTGCGCTATGGTTAAACTAAGTGTGGCGGCAAAGCAGAAAAGTGTGTAATTAAGTTTGTTTTTCATGTACTTGTTTTTTGTGTTGCCTACTCTTTAATCCCCTTTTCGGCTTGCGGGGTGGTGTATGTTTTCAGGTTCGGGAGTTAAAAGGTAAAGTCAACCGTTAGGGTATCGCCTTGCGGTATGGTAACTGTTTGTGTTTGTTGGTTAGAGGGGGCATCGGTAATGTATGCGCGTATGGTGCGGTTGCCGCTGGGGGCATCGGGTATAGTATAGTAGCCATCGGCATTAGTGTTTACGGAAATAGGGTATCCGTCAATACTTACAGTGGCATTGGAGCCTGTGCCGGCTCGGGTAACACGCCCGGTAAGTGTGCCGGTGGGTGCGGCAGGGTGCAGGGCGGCATTTACGGTAGCTATGGCAGTGGCGGTTACGGCAATATCGGAGGCGGTGTGCAACTCGTAGGCGTTTTTGTAAAAGGTAAGGTTGTAGGTGCCTTCGGGTTGTACGGGTATAAGGTATTTGCCATGTTCATCGGTAGCGGTGTACACATCGGTGCCGTTGAGCAATACCAACACGCCTGCAACAGGGTTGCCTGTAACATTGTTGGTTACGGTGCCCATTATGCTGTAGTCTTCGGGGCTGGGTGCTTCACCGGGGTTAGGTATGTAGCGTACCCCGTATTCGCGGGCTTTTCTGCGTTTGCTGGGTGGGCTGTCTTTACGGAAGGTAAACTCTACCTCGTCCCATATATCGGCAATAAGGTCATCGGCTTCGGTTTCGAGTGCCTGAACATCTTCCTGCTCGTGGTCGTAGGCATCTTTAAGGGTGCTTTGGGTGCTTTGTGCGGCTATGTAAGCAGAGTGTACGGTAGCTACTTCAGCAGCGGTGGGGTTGCTCATGGCGGCACCGCCAACAGCAGTGCGGGCGGCATCGCCCGTAACAATGCGCTGCCCCCATGTGGCAATTTCCTGCTCGGTTACAAGGCGCGGTAGGTCGGCACTGTTTACATCTAAATTAAAATGAGCGCGTTGTTGGGCGCTGTATATTCCGCGCTGTATGCCCAGGTTAAATACCTGAAAAAAGTGAGAAATGTGCATACGGGCTGCGGCTTTGGCAGCATTGGCGGTTACGGTAGCGGCACTTTGGGCGCTAAGTGCACTGCCTACCTCCTGCATTTCGGTTTGGAAGGTGGGTAAAAAGGCTGTAAGGCGAGTTAGGGTTTCGGCACTAAAAGCTAAATCGGTAGCGGAGGTTACATCGGCTTTGGCTTTGGCGGCTTGAAGGGCTTTTAGGCGCTCAAGATTGGTGCGTGGGCGGTTAATTGTTGGCATAACGGTTAATTTTTGGTGGTTTTATAATGGTTTTGTATTTAAAAAAGGTTGATTGGTGAACGATAAACACAGCCGGCAGTTAAAAACACGGGGGCTGCAACATGTTGCAAGGGGCATATATTTAAGAATATGGGCATTGCAATACCTTGCCGCGCTATGCTTGTTGCCAAACTGCCCTTTGCTGCACCTTGCCATATTTGTACAGCCGACAAGTTACCGGGTGCCGCACATTGCAAAACATGGCGCACCGGCAACTTGTTGTTTGCAGCAACCCGCAGCCTGCAAGTGCTTAAAAACATACTCTTTGCAGGTACGGCACTACTGCCTGTATTGCCAATGTTGTTGCCTGCCCGTAAGTTGTTTGCCGTTGTAGGTAGCACTTGCATACCGCAAACGTAAAACTGGTGGCATCGCCAATTCGCTCCGTTTTTTAGTTGGTATTATTTATTTATCAAATAGCTGTTTTAACAGGATAATTGGTAAACAGCCACTTTACGGCACTACCTTATGTATGCCTGCCAAGGTGCCGCAGTGCAGCAAGGTTATATTTAGGGTGTTGCATAAACACATACCCGAGCAACCGTAAACAAAAGCCGTTTGCTTACGGCAGCCGTTAGCTGCGGCATTGCGCTGTATTTTTTCTGTTCCGTTTGCATACATTAACTTGCAGTGGTTTATTAAAGGCAGGCGGAATGAAAGAAATACTCAAACGGGAAATTATTTCCACTCATGTGTTTTCGCTCACCATTGGCAATGTGCTTATAGCTGCCACCCTCCTTCTTGCTGCCTATGTGTTTATACAACTGTTTGCCTTGGTGCTCACCCGCTCCATCAAAAAAACACCGGTTACCGATGGCAGGCAACATTCGGTTATTCAATTGGTAAAATACTTTGTATGGTCGGTAACCTTTGTTTTTATCCTGCAATCGCTTGGGGTAAACATTACGTTTCTTATAGCCAGTTCGGCAGCATTGCTGGTGGGTATAGGGTTAGGGCTTCAGTCTATATTAAAAGATTTTATTGCCGGTATTTCCCTGCTTGTGGAAGGCGTAATTAGCGTAAATGATGTGGTGGAAGTGGACGGGCTGGTAGTAAAGGTAAACGAAATATCGCTGCGAACCTCAAAAGTAACCACCCGCGATGATAATGTAATGATTATACCTAACCATAAATTTACCGAAGAGAAAATAATTAACTGGACCGCCAACCGGCTGCCCAGCCGGTTTACTATCGAAGTAGGGGTTGATTACTCATCTAACCTGCATTTAGTTGAGCAAACGCTAATAACCGCTGCCCTCACCAATACACATACGCTCAACAACGATACATATAAACCCACTGTTCGGCTAAGTAAATTCGGCAACTCTTCCATTGAATTTCAGCTTATATTTTACAGCTACAACCTGTTTCGTATTGAGAGTGTAAAAAGCCATATACGTTTTGAAATAGCCAAACTTTTTAAAGAACATAACATTGTAATACCATTTAATCAGTTGGTAGTACACCACGCCAGAGAGTAACCCTGTTAGAAACCTGTACGCCTGTTTGTTTCCTACAATTGCCTGCATACTACCTCCGGCATTCGTTCCAGCTGCACTACTATCTAAAAAAAATTACCCTCAAAACAGCGCAACACTGTTCCGGTAAATTATACCTGACAAACATCATATAAACACTATTTCATTATTTTGCTTATACTTGTTACACAATTAAAAAATGTAATGCTCCCTGATGCGACATTACACAACCAAAACAATATGGGATTTAAAGAAAAGTTACGGGATACCGGTATTGAAGGCTTGCAGCGCTATGTAAGCTTTACCTTTGCCGTTGCCTTTTTGTGTATTGTAAGTTTTACGGTAGTAAACTACTACGGCATGCAGCGCACCTACCGCGCCATGCACAAAGAAAGCGTAAGCCTTGTAATACTAAAACAAACCGAACTGCTGTACAACAACCAGCGCGATATGCGCTTAAGCTGCAACCTCTTTTTTACCATTAACCCTCGAACACCGCAACCAACTACTCCAACAAAACGAACTGTGTGCCGCAAAACTAAGCAACGTAAACTCGCACAGCACTATACAAAACCAGCGTTTACAACAACTGCTCAACCAAAACCAAACATTTAAAACAGTGATAACCAACGTATGGCAGGCAATTGATACAAACGCCACCCTTGCCCGGGCACAACCTTTGCTGCAAACTGTTAGCGTTGAGCTAAACCAACTTAAACACCTGGTACACCAAATTGAAGATGCCGAGCGCATTCACCTAAAAGAACGCGATGCCGAGCTGCACGCCAAAGAGCGGCAAACAATGGTACTGTTTCTGTTTACCGCCTTGGCAGTACTTACCTTTTTAGGATACGCATGGTGGTGGGTACGCAAACTTAGCGCACATATAAAAGTAACATCGCAACAACTAAAGGAAAGCGAAGCCATATTCTCCACTCTGTTTTATAAGGGGCCCTATCTGTATGGCGTAGTGGAACAAGGCACCGGAAACATTGTAATGCTAAACGATAGAGCATACGATTTTTTGGAACTTGGCAACACAAATTTAAGCGGTAAAAATGTTGATGAACTCCCCTTTGTACACAATCAGGAACTTAAGCAAAGCATTAACCAACGCATAAAAGCCGGTGAAGAAATTACCGGTACCGAACTGGCAATTAACACCCATACGGGCGAACGGAAATGGGTAGCCCTAACCGCCAAACCCATGCCCCTGCAAGGCAAAACCTGTATGGTAATTACCGCTGCCGATATTACCGCCCGCAAAGTTGCCGAAGAACGACTCCTCTATCTCAACGAAGTACTCGAACGCAAAGTGCAGGAACGCACTGCCGAACTTTCGGACTACAAATTTGCCCTCGATGCTGCCGCCATAGTTTCCATTACCGATGCCGATGGCAACATAAAATTTGTAAACGATAACTTTTGCAAAACCACCCAATACACCCGCGAAGAAGTAATAGGCAAAAACCCCCGCATTTTTAAGTCGGGCTACCATACCAAAGAGTTTTATGAGAAAATGTGGAACACCATACAAGCCGGCAATGTATGGCGGGGCGAGTTTCGCAACAAAGCCAAAGACGGCACCCTGTACTGGGCCGATACCACCATTATTCCCTTTATGAACGAATACGCCAAACCCTACCAATACTTAGTTATACGCCACAACATTACCGACAAAAAAACTGCGCAGGAACAACTCGAAAAACTAAATACCGAACTTGAAGCTAAAGTGCAGGAACGCACTGCCGAATTGCAGGAAACCAACCGGCAGTTAGAGTCGTTCTCTTACTCTGTATCGCACGACCTTCGCGCTCCCCTCCGCAACATAACCGGCTTTACCCAACTGCTCGAAAAACAACTAAACGGACGCTTGCAAACTGCCGACCACGAACTGATGAAAATGATAAAAGACAGCGCCCAGCACATGAACAACCTTATTGATGACCTCCTCACCTTTTCGCGCATGGGACGCAAACCCATCGAAAAAAATCAGTTAGATATGAACCTGCTGGTGCAATCGGTAATACAACAGTTAACCACCGGCCATTCGTACAAAGCCGAAATTTATACCGACCCTTTGCCCCATTGTATGGGCGACAGCACCATGCTGCAACAGGTTTGGGTAAACCTTATAGGCAACGCACTAAAGTATTCATCCAAAAAATATAAACCCGTTATACACATAGGCACTAACGATGTTAACGGACAAACCGTGTACTTTATAAAAGATAACGGTGCCGGGTTTGATATGAAAAATGCCGCACGCCTCTTCGAAGTTTTCAGCCGCCTGCATACCGCCTCCGATTTTGAGGGTACCGGTGTGGGCTTAGCCATAGTGCACGAAATAATTCAAAAACATGGCGGGCGTATTTGGGCCGATGCCACTCCCGGTGAAGGAGCCATTTTTTATTTTACGCTCGGCAATGCCTGACAGGCAAACGTTAATACTTAATTTTCAATGGAGCTTTACCCCAACACTTTCTCCAAAGCGTTGTCGTACATATCTTTCCATGTTCCGGCACTTCCCCAACGTTCTTTGTCAATATAAATCATCGAAGAAGTAACTATCCCTATGTTGGAAAAGTCAACATCGTGCTTGGTGAGTGTATCTAAGAAAGCATCTTCCTTATCCGGATTAACCGACACCACTACGCGGCTTTGCGCTTCGCCAAACAGGTAGGCATCTTTGCGAACATCGCTGTCGGTTTCAATTTCAAAACCTCTTTTACCCGCCATTGCCGATTCCAGTAAGGTAATAAACAACCCTCCTTCCGAAACATCGTGGGCAGACTCTATTACCTGCGCGTTAATTAAATCGCTAACGGCAGCCTGCACTTTTACTTCGGTTGCCAAATCGAAATAGGGCGCAGGCGAATTACTTATGTTGTGGTACTTAGTAAGGTATTCCGATGAGGCAATATCTTCTTTCATTTCGCCAATCACATAAATTTTGTGTCCGGCTTTTTTGAAATCGAGCGTCATGGTCGAGTCTTTGTCTTCCACAATACCAATCATACCAATAGTAGGGGTTGGATACACCGCTCCGCCTTCGGTGCTTTGGTTGTAGAACGAAACATTGCCACCGGTTACGGGTGTATCGAGCGCTTCGCAGGCTTTGCCCATACCTTGCACGGCATTTACAAACTGCCAGTACACTTCGGGGTTGTACGGGTTGCCAAAGTTTAAACAGTTGGTAACGGCAGAAGGGGTTCCTCCGCTGCACACAATGTTGCGCGCAGCTTCGGCAACGGCAATTTGCCCGCCCTGCTGTGGGTCGGCCCATACATAGCGCGAGTTGCAGTCAACCGAAACGGCTAACAGTTTATTGCTGCCATCCAAACGTACTACCGCAGCATCGCTGGGGCGGTTGGTTGAGGTATTTACAATGCCCACCATAGAGTCGTATTGCTCATATACCCATTTTTTGCTCGCAATGTTTAATTGCTGCACCAGTGTTTTGGCTACTTCTTTTAAATCTTCGGGTTGCTCAACCGTATCAATACTGAATTTTTTGTTCTCGCTGTAGTAAGCAGGCTCTTTGTATTCGCGCTCATAAACCGGAGCGCCACCGCCCAACACCAACGATTCGGCAGGTACTTTTGCCACCAACTCGTTGTTCATGTAGTATTCCAAAATGCCGGTATCGGTTACTTCGCCAATAATGGCGCAATGCAAATCCCACTTATCAAATACCTTTTCTACTTCGGCTTCTTTTCCTTTCTCCACAATAATCAGCATACGCTCCTGCGATTCGGAAAGCAGTATTTCCCACGGCTTCATGTTTTGCTGGCGCGTAGGCACTTTATCTAACCACACTTTCATACCGCTTTTTCCCTTGGCACTCATTTCGGACGTAGAGCAGGTAATACCCGCAGCGCCCATATCCTGCATACCTACTACCGCACCGGTTTTAATAACTTCAAGTGTGGCTTCAAGCAACAACTTTTCCTGAAAAGGATCGCCTACCTGCACGGCAGGTAAGTCTTTGGCACTATCCTCAGTAATATCTTTCGAAGCAAAAGCAGCACCGTGTATGCCATCCTTGCCGGTAGCAGAGCCAACAATGTAAACCGGATTGCCTGCTCCTTTCGAAATAGCAGAAACCGTTTCGTTGGTTTTTACAATGCCTACACTCATAGCATTCACCAGCGGATTGGTTTGGTAAACCGGCTCAAAGTACACTTCGCCTGCTACTGTAGGTACACCAAAACAGTTGCCGTAATCGCCAATGCCTTTTACTACGCCTTTCAACAAATACTTAGTGCGGTCGTTTTCCAAATCGCCAAAACGAAGCGAGTTAAGAGCACAAATAGGGCGAGCACCCATGGTAAAAATATCGCGGTGAATACCACCTACTCCGGTTGCAGCTCCCTGATACGGCTCTAATGCCGATGGGTGATTGTGCGATTCGATTTTGAACGCACAGCCCAGTCCATCGCCTAAGTCAACCAGTCCTGCGTTTTCTTCTCCGGCTTCCACCAACAAGTGTTTGCCCTTGCGCGGAAGTGTTTTCAACCACTTAATAGAGTTTTTATAGCTGCAATGCTCGCTCCACATTACGGCATACACGCTCAACTCGTTAAAGTTGGGGGTGCGCCCCAGTATCTCTTTTATCTTTTCAAATTCTTCGGCTAATAGCCCTAACTGTTTTGCCTGTTCGAGGGTGGCGGGTTCTAAGTGCGATGCTGTGCTCATGTATTCGGGTAGCTTGTTTTTTTTAAGAAGCCCAAAAATAGTTTTAATCGCCTTTTGCGAAAGTTAGCAAATAGTGAAGTGTTGAAAAGAAAGTAAAAACATTAGCGGTTTAACTCCCTGCCGAAATAAAAAACCAACAACCCCGTAGCTGCCGCAAACGAAAGCGTAGCCGCCAATCCCGCACCACTCATTACATACTGCGGAATAAGAAAAGCGCTGCTCACCATCAGCACCACTACACCTGCCAGATTGGACAGCAGCAGCGGTTTGTAATTTCCTGTGCCGAAATAATAACTGCCTAGTACATGCCACACGCTATACACCCAAATGCCCGGATACAAAAACCGCACACTGTGTTTTACATCGCTGAAACCTTTGCCAAACACATACACATACACTTCGTTGGGCACCAACCATATTAGCAGCAAAGCAGCACCACAAGCAATAAAACTGATTTGCGCCAAACGAATGGTGCGTGTTTTTTCCTTCTCAATTTCTGTGGTGTTGGAAGTGGAAACATAATGCACCGTTGCCATGCTGCGCGGAATTAGCCACACCGATTCGAGAATAGAAATGCCGATGGAGTAAATACCCAAATACTTATTTCCCTGCTGCAAACCCAACTGAAAAAAGTAGTAGCGCAGGTTGAGCAGTTGCAGTATTTCCACCAACTGATACATAAAACCGTGTTGAAAAAGTTTTACCAGTTCGGCAGTAACTTCCGATAGCGAAACCTGCAAACGCCCCACATAGTTTCGAATGTAAACGCCACTAAAAATTCCGGCAATGGCATAAGCCGCCAGCGAAGCATAGATGTAGGCATTTACATCGTGTACATCCAACACATAAAAACAAAGCAACACCCCTGCGGTTTGCAGCGCCAGGGGCAACAGCGAAATAAAATTCGACTTGTTTATTTCTTTCTTAGCCAGCAACACCGTTTGGTGAATACCCGCCAGCGAAGAAAGCAACCCTATTGCCGCCACCGGCACTGCCATTGATACGGGAAAGGTCGGAAACCAATAGAGGAATGCCAGCGCCACCAACGAAACAAGCACCGACCACAAATAAGCCGGCACCAATAGTTTTTCGATACTGCTCCGCGGCACTACATACACCAGCACCGGACCGCCCAACACATTGCTGAAAAACAATACAAACCACACGGTGGTAATCAGCAGAGTTACTTCGCCTTTTACTTCGGGCCCGGCATGGCGGGCTATTACCAACGCAATTAAAAAATTGAGGAAGGTGGAAGCTGCACGCGCAAAAAGGGTGTTTACTATTTGCCCTTTCAATGGAAATGTTTGCCGACAAATTAAGAACCTTTAAAAGATTTTCGGACTTTCGGGCGTAATGCTTTTTTTACTTCACACTTTTCTGTTTATCGCATTCTTTGCAGGCGCGCTGTGGGGCATTGCCAAGTGGCAGTTCTTCAACATAGAAGGCACTAAGCGCGAACACCTGCTTGCCTTTTTTGTATTGAAAGTAGCAGCAGGCATTGCACTTATTGCTGTTTACACTTATTACTACACCGACCAGTCAAGGGCAGATGTGTACCGCTACTTTAACGACAGTGTTATCATTTCAAAGTTGCTGTTTGAAAAACCGTTGGTGTGGCTGAAAATTATGAGCGGCATAGGAATTAATGAAGAAGAAACATTCGAATACTTAAAACAAACGCTCTATTTCTCGCACCCGCAGCACGATTGGGTAACCGACAACACGTTTATCATCCGTATTCATGTGCTGCTTAATTATCTGTCCTTCTCCAATATTTACATCAATAACTTGTTGCTCAACTTTGCCTCGTTTGCGGGCTTAACAGCCGCGCTGAAAGCCTTGAAAGATTATTTTCCCGAAAACCCGCGGGTGTTGTATTTGCCTTTGTTTCTTATTCCTTCGGTGGTGTTCTGGAGTTCCGGACCTTTAAAAGAGCAACTGTTGTTTTCCTTCGCAGGTTTCTATTTGCTTGCCCTCAACAAAGGTTTGTTCGGCAAAAGAATTTTCGATTTTTTGTTTGCCGCCATTCTGCTCCTGTGCATGTTGTATGTAAAGCCGATGGTAGCAGTGCTGTTGCCGGTTTGTTCGGCTTTTCTTCCGGTGTTTAACCTGTACGATACTAAACGTTTGATTGCAGTAGGATTGATTGCGGTGTTAGCTTCGGCATTGGTGGTTTCTATGGACTGGCACTACAAAGCCTGCGATGTACTCATAAACAAACGCAACGAATTTATACGCCTCGGCTTGCAGGAGCAGGTAGGCAGTTATTTCGACACAAAACTGATTAACGGAAGTTGCAAACAGTTGCTGGCGTTTGTTCCGAATGCCATTGCGAACGCTATGTTGCGCCCGTACTTGTGGGAAGGCGGCAATGTATTTCAATTGTTGTTTGCTTTGGAAAACACGGTATTGGTGCTGCTCGTAGTTTATCTGCTTGTCCGTTTTTTTCAAATGCCTGAGGCTAAGGAAAAACGTCTGCTGTTTGTGTTTTGCCTTTCGTTTGCTTTACTGAATTACTTAGCGGTAGGGCTTACTGTGCCTATTATGGGAGCTATTGTGCACTACCGGGTTATAGCTTCTCCGTTTTTGTTGTTGGCAGTGTTGTGTTGGTGCAATATTTCTCAACTCAAGTATTCCCGAAATCTGATGAAGGGCTTTACAATGGCTTAAACAACTTATTCCTGTACCCCCTATGAGAATTTGAATAGTAAAGAAATTTTGAATTCGCCATGTTTTTAAAAAAAGCAAACAAATTGAGGCTGTATGATACCTTCGGCATCATCAAATTTTGTTCACTGAAAAACTATAACCCTATCATCACTTCGTGATGAAACCTGCATGAATCCGAAGGATTCACATGTTTATAAATAGCAAACCACATTAAAACCGAATCCGAAGGATTCGCACAAATTATTTTCGGGAACACTCCCACTCACCCTAAAACAAAAACCCCGATAAACTTACCGGGGCTTTCGTTTTAATAACCGTTCTTTTAATCCGCGTTACATTCTGAACGCGTACAAATAACTCATCGGCTTGTTGGGGTAAATTCCTTCTACCAACACCTTGCCCGATTTGTTTTTCAGGATGTTTACAAAATCCTGCGCGTTGTTCACCGGCTCGTCATCAATCTGCGTAATAATGAATCCTTTTCGTATATCGGTAAACTCGCTCAGCTTTCCTTGCTTCACTTCTGCCACTTTAACTCCACCGCTTAAGCCCAAGCTTTTTAGTTCCGATGCAGTAAGATCTTCCACTTTTACTCCGAGTGCATCCAACACGTCTCTGTCGTTATCTACAGTAGCAGTGGTGTTGTACTTGTTTTTCAGAACAATGGTGGCGCTGCTTTTCTTTCCATCGCGTATGTATTCTACTGTTAAGTTATCACCGGGGCGGTACTTGGCTACCTGCTCCTGCAATTCGGGCGATGAGTTCACCGAAATGCCGTTGATTTTTGTAATCACATCCTTACTCTTCAGTCCGGCTTCTTCGGCTGCCGATCCTTTGTTCACATTATCAATATACACTCCGTAAGGTTTATCAAAACCGAGTTTCGAAGCGGTTTCGCCATCCATAGTGCGAATGGTAACTCCCAAAAATCCGCGTTGGGTTACACCGAATTGCTTCAGGTCAACAATCACTTTCTTTACAATGTTGGAAGGTACGGCAAACGAATAGCCTGCATACGAACCTGTGGGCGAAGCAATAGCGGTGTTAATGCCCACCAATTCTCCGTTTACATTTACCAACGCGCCACCGCTGTTGCCGGGGTTCACTGCCGCATCGGTTTGTATAAACGATTCAATAGCGGTATTAGAACCTTGCGTTACTTTATCGCCAAGTATGTTTATGTTTCTTCCTTTCGCGCTTATAATACCTGCCGTTACGGTTGAAGCCAAATTAAAAGGATTACCCACTGCCAACACCCATTCACCCACCAATGCCGAATCGGAATTGGCAAACGTAACTGCCGGCAAACCGGTTTCTTCAATTTTTAAAACGGCAAGGTCGGTGTCCTTATCCTTTCCCACCACTTTGGCTTTGTAAGTTTTGTTGTTGTTCAACACTACTTCTATTTCATCGGCATCTTTTACTACGTGATTATTGGTAACAATGTATCCGTCTTCCGAAACTATTACGCCCGAACCGGTAGCTACCTGCGGCTGACTGTTGTACGGATTTGGACCGTGGAAGAAGTAATAAAACTCATCGCCAAACAACCCTTTAAAAGGGTCGTACCCTCCGCGGTTAGACGTTGGCTTTTGCGGTTTGGTGGTTGACTTTATGTGCACAACCGTAGGCGTAGCTGCCGAAGCCGCATAGCGGAAGTCAATAGGCTGTGTGCTGCCGCTTACCGATGTATAGCCTGCAAGTTTAGCCGGGGTGGATTGTTCTACAATTTTTACCTGCTGTTTGTTCCAGCCCAACTGATTGTAAACACCAATGGCTGCAAATGCGCTGATGAATGCAACAAGCGCGGTGAAGATTGTTTTTCGGAGTGCCATATTGTTTAATTTTTAGTTTTGCTCAATAACGGTTGTGTCAACAAATTTATTTCATTGAAAACGTTTTTTGCAACCGTAGTTTTCACCTCTTAACCTGTTTTAACAGCGAACTTTAATGACCGTTAAATTCCATAAGTATCAAGGCACCGGCAACGACTTTGTTATGATTGATAACCGTGGCGGAAGTTTAACCCGGCAGCATACCGAACTGGTAAAAAAACTTTGCGACAGGCGCTTTGGCATTGGTGCCGATGGCTTGATTTTGTTGCAGGATGTTAGCGGCTACGATTTTGAAATGGTGTACTTTAACAGCGATGGAAACGAAAGCACCATGTGCGGAAACGGTGGGCGCTGCCTCATAAAATTCGCGAACCATTTAGGCGTAATTTTAGATACCTGCCGCTTTTTAGCCATTGACGGTCCGCACGATGGCGAGGTGCTGCCCGATGGAACAGTTTCGCTGAAGATGAAAGATGTAGAGGAGATTGAAAACATCCATAACGATTTTGTGCTCAACACCGGCTCTCCGCATTATGTGAGTTTTGTAAATGGGGTACAACAGCTTGATGTGTTTAACGAAGCCCGAAAAATTCGTTACTCACCTCGGTTCGAAAAAGAAGGCATTAACGTAAATTTTGTAGAGAAGCTCAGCGACCGCGAAATTTTTGTGCGCACGTACGAACGTGGCGTGGAAGCCGAAACGCTTTCGTGCGGAACGGGCGTGGTAGCATCCTCGCTGGCGTTTGCTGCTACTAACGGGCAGTTGCTCAAACATGTTTATGTAAACACTCCGGGCGGAAATCTGGAAGTTACGTTTGAAAACAACGGACGCAGCTACAAAAACATTTACCTGAAAGGACCTGCCGAAAGAGTTTTTGAGGGGGAATTGGAAGTGTAAATCCCCTACCCTACTTTTTTCATTTTCCTGTTTTGGTGTTTTGATTATAGGGTTAAATTTGCGCGCCTTTAAAAAATTGCATTCAACAATGGACGATGGTAGTTTACCTGAAACGAGAAAACGGCAAGCTGAAAAAACTAACGGCTCCCGAGCCGGGCTGTTGGATTCACGTGTACGGTCCGTTCGGTAACGAAGCTACCCAAAAGCTGAGCGAGCAACTTTCCATTGACATTGACTTTATTACCGACTCCCTTGATATTGACGAGCGTTCGCGCTACGAAACCGAAGAAGGCAAAGACTTAATTGTATTGCGTACACCGGTCGAAAACGAAGGCATATCTGACCTCGAAGCGCTTTATCTCACTATTCCCATCGGTATTATCCGAACACCCGATTATGTGGTAACCATCAGCGCGTACAATAATCCTGTGGTGGAGTACTTTATGCAAACACCACCGAAAACTTTCGACCCTGCCAATCAGGAAAAATTCATTCTCTCGCTGTTCGAAAAAAATGTGCTAAAGTATTCAGAGTTTTTGCGGCAGATAAACAACAAGCGCTACGCGTTTGAAAAAGCACTGTATCATTCCTCGCGCAACGAAGACCTTTTTAAACTGCTAAACATTCAAAAGAGCTTAGTGTATTTTGTTACCAGCCTGCGCTCTAACGATTTGTTACTGCTGAAAATTCAACGCAGCAATTTCTTGCGTTTACAGGAAGATGATTTGGATATGCTGCGCGATTTGGTGGTGGATAACCAACAGGCGCTTGAAATGAGCGAAATGTATTCCAACATTTTGAACGGCACTATGGATGCTTTCGCCTCTATTATTTCCAACAACCTGAACGAAGTGATGAAACGACTCACTTCGGTAACCATTATCCTAACGGTTCCTATGCTTATTGCCAGTTTGTATGGCATGAACGTGCAACTGCCCGTGCAGGATAATCCTTATGCTTTTATTATTGTGTTCAGCATTTGCATTCTTTGCTCGGTGCTAATTTCCATTTACTTTATCCGCAGGCGCTGGTTTTAGCTACAACACGCCCAGTTCGGGGTGCCTGCCTTTTTTATCGCGGTAAAATTTTTTGATTTCTTCAATGTCCTTGTCATAATCACCGGTGGGATAAAAAGTTGGACCAATACCAACTGTTTTTCGTGCAAAATCAATATAGCAAAGCACAATAGGAACCTTAGCGCCCATAGCAATATAATAGAAACCTTTTCGCCACTCTGCCACATATTGCCGCGTACCTTCGGGTGCTAAGGCGAGAATAAATTTTTCGTTCTTGTTAAACATATCAACCGCTTGTGCCACTACGTTGTGGTGAGCAAACCTATCAACCGGAATGCCACCTAATGCACGAAACAGAAAACCAAATGGTGAGTCGAAAATTTCCTTTTTACCGAAGTAAACAAAGTCAACCTGCAACAGATATTTACCCAACATGCCGTAGAAAAAATCCCATGCGCTGGTATGCGGAGCGGCAATTGCCACAAACTTGTTGATGGGCGGAACAGCGCCTTCTACTTTCCAGCCGAGCAACCAAAAAATAAATTTTGCAACAACACGCATAATGCAAGGCTAAGGTAAGCTATTGCTGCTCTAATACGCCTTCGCAAAAATTACCCGTTCTTTCGAAGCATTGCCGGTAAGTATGCACTTGCCTTCTTCATGCGCGTTATTGAGCGGAATGCAGCGTATGGTAGCTTTGGTAAGTTCTTTAATTTTTTCTTCGGTTTCGGGTGTGCCGTCCCAGTGGGCGCTTACAAAGCCGCTTTTGCTTTCAATAATGTCTTTAAACTCATCCCAGGTGTTTGCCCGGTGCATATTGGCATCGCGAAAGTTTTTGGCTTTGTTGTAAATGCCTTTCTGAATTTCATCCAACAAATTCTGAATGTAAGCAGCCACACCATCAAACTGCTGCGATGATTTTTCTTTGGTGTCTCTGCGCGCTACTTCCACCGTACCGTTTTCATAATCGCGCATACCCATTGCCAAACGAACCGGAACGCCTTTCAATTCGTACTCGGCAAACTTAAAGCCCGGGCGCTTGGTATCGTCATCATCAAACTTTACCGAAATGCCTTTTGCTTTCAGTTCCTTCATCAGCGGCTCGCACTTTTCAAAAATCTTCTTCATATCCTCCTCTCCTTTTGTAATGGGAACTATTACCACTTGCAAAGGCGCAAGTTTAGGAGGCAACACCAAACCATCGTCATCGCTATGCGCCATTATCAAAGCGCCAATCAAACGTGTTGAAACACCCCATGAAGTTGCCCATACAAATTCCTGCTTACCTTCTTTATTCAAAAACTGTACATCGAATGCTTTGGCAAAGTTTTGTCCGAGAAAATGCGAAGTGCCTGCCTGCAAGGCAAGTCCATCCTGCATCATGGCTTCAATGCAATAGGTTTCTACCGCACCGGCAAAACGCTCGTTGGCGCTTTTTCTTCCTTTAATAACCGGCAGTGCCATAAAGTTTTCGGCAAAGTCGGCATACACGTGCAGCATTTTTTCGGTTTCCTCAACAGCTTCGGCAGGTGTGGCGTGTGCGGTGTGCCCTTCCTGCCACAAAAATTCGGCAGTGCGTAAAAACAAACGCGTACGCATTTCCCAACGCACCACATTTGCCCATTGGTTAATTAGCAAAGGTAAATCGCGATAACTCTGTATCCAGTTTTTGTAGCTGTTCCAAATAATAGTTTCCGAAGTAGGGCGCACAATCAGTTCTTCTTCCAGTTTGGCATCGGGGTCAACAATCACACTTTTTCCATCGGCTGAATTTTTAAGCCTATAGTGCGTTACCACCGCACATTCTTTGGCAAAGCCTTCTACGTGTGCAGCTTCTTTGCTCAAAAAACTTTTGGGAATAAACAATGGGAAGTACGCATTCACATGCCCGGTGTCTTTAAACATTTTATCGAGCGCATCGCGCATGTTTTCCCATATAGCATAGCCGTAAGGTTTTATAACCATGCAGCCGCGCACGCTGCTGTAATCGGCCAAGCCGCCTTTTATAACAAGGTCGTTATACCATTGTGAATAATCGTTAACTCTCGGGGTTATTTCTTTCGCCATAACAAATTGTGGTACGGAATTTTATCACTGTTAAAAAAGAAGCCAAAAATATCAAAATCAATGAGGCTTAAACTCTTTCAAACTAAATTCGTCATACCCAAAAACCGAAGAAAATGAGACGCTCCTTCCTTGCACTTGCCGCTACCCTCGCCTTTGTTTTCAGTGCTGCATTCAACGCTTTTGCACAAGGCGATGATGTGTACTACGATCCTAAAAACGACAAGTCGTATCAGAAAAAGCAGGAACTATACGATGATGAAGAGCAGAACAATTCAACCAATTATTCGCAGCAAAATGACAAAACGGATGGTTACGGACATCCGGCAGACCGCTACACTTCGAAAGATGAAAGCGGCAACACGTACATCACCAACAATTATTATTACGATAATGACGACTGGGATGATTTCGGTTACACTAATCGGCTGAGGAGATACTATGGCAACTCGTGGGGAATGAGTTATTACAGCTATTGCTTTACCCCTTCATTTTATTGGGGATGGAGCAACTGGAATGCCGGTATTTATGTTAGCTACAGTCCTTGGTACTACGACCCCTGGTGGCGTTGGAACAGTTGGCGCCACCGCAGGCCGGTAATAGTTGTTTACGACCCGTGGTACGACCCTTACTGGAGTTGGAACTGGGGATGGAACTCGTGCAGTTATTTCAACTCGTGGAACAGCCCCTGGTATGGTGGCGGCTTTTGTTCAACACCATACATGAATAACTGGGGCTGGGGTGGCGGAGGCTACTGGAACGGTTACAACAACGGCTATTGGAATGGCTATTACAACGGCTACAACGATGGCTATTGGAACGGCTATTACAACGGCTGGTATGGCGGCTATAACAATCCGTACGCATGGAACGGTTACTACCAAAGCGGCCCACGCTACCGGAGTTCGCAGGAGCAACAGCGCCCGCCCGTAACACAAACCGGCTCGGGCAGTGGAAGCGGTACAGGTACGAATACAAATACCGAAGTGGATATTCCGCGCGGGGGAATTACCAAACCGTTTGTGCCTTCGTACAACAACAATAATCCTTCGCAGAAACCCGACAAGAGTGTGGAGGGTAAACCAACAGAGCAGTTTAATACGAATCAGCCCGGTGTGCATGTAAAACCCGATAAGGAAAGCGGTGAATGGCAAAAGCCATCTGCCCCATCGCGCGGAGCCGATAAGGATATTGAAACGGAAAAACCAAACAACAACGCCAAACCCGGATACAATGCAAACCCCGGTTACAACGAAACAGGCAAATCAGGCGAGCCGGGTAAAAACATGAACAATGCCCCCGTGCAAAAAGAGCCGGTAAAACCTTACGAGCCTTCGAAGCAGTACGAACAACCTAAACAGCAATACAATCCTGCTCCGCGCGGCAACGAAGTTCCCAAGCAGTGGAATGATCCGAAGCAATATGAGCAGCCTAAGCAATTTGAAGAACAACCGAAGCAGAACTATCAACCTGCTCCGGGTGGCAATCAACCGCCTAAGCAATGGAACGAGCCCAAACAATACGAACAGCCTAAACAGTATGAGCAACCAAAGCAATACTACGAGCCTGCTCCGCGTGGAAATGAAACTCCTAAACAGTACGAACAACCAAAGCAATATCAGCAGCCGAAACAGTACGAGCAGCCGAAGCAAAACTATCAGCCTGCCCCGCGCGGTAACGAAATGCCTAAGCAATGGAACGAACCCAAGCAGCAGCAACAACCACGGCAGTTTGAGCCAAAGCAGTTCAACCAACAGCCACGGCAGTTTGAACAACCGAAACAGTTTTCGCCCCAGCCGCAGCAGAAAAATTTCAGCCCTCAACCGGCACCGGGCGGAAACTTTAAAAGAGGGTTTTAAAAAATGCTGATAATTTCAAAACGGAATCGTTTAACTGCGGTTCCGTTTTTTTGTTTTTGTATGCGAAGTATTTTTTTGTTTGCCTTTGTTCTTGTGGTTGCTTATGCAACCGCACAAAACTATTATACCGATGCGCTTTTGTATTCGCGCAATTTTGCGGGAGGAACCGCGCGCAGTATTGGCGTAGCAGGTGCCTTTGGCTCGGTAGGTGCCGATTTGGGAAGCATACACATAAACCCTGCGGGCTTGGGCTTGTATCGCTCTACCGACATGGCAGTTACTCCGGGATTACGATTGGGCTACAACCAATCATCGTTTAACGGCAACAGCACCAACACTTCTTTCAGCAATGTGTATTTCGGGCAGGCAGGCATTGCCTGGACGCTGTTTCTGAAAGAAGGCTCCGCCAACGATGAACTGAGTTTTAATCCGAACAAAATTCGTTCGGTTACTATCGGGTTAAATTATCAGCGACAAAGTTTTTTTACCAGACGCACCGAATATTCGGCAACCAATGTAGGAGCATCGAACGCCACGGGTTTTGCTAACTATGTGAATGCCACCCAATCGCCTGTTAACTTGAATAACTATCCGCCCGAAGTAGTGTTGCTGCGCGATGCAGGAATTATTTATCAGGATACCTCTAATGGAAATTATTTGAGCGGTGTTGCCTCTCCGGTAAATCAGTATGGCAATATGGCTCGTAAAGGAGCGAAAGATGAAGTAAGCATTGCAGTTGGCGCCAATGTCAACGACAAAATTTATTTCGGATTCGGCATAGGCATTCCCATTGTTACCAATTTGCTCACATCCGAGTTTTCGGAAGTAAATGCCAACGATTCGGTTATTCATTTCAACAGCTATTTGTTTCAGGACGATTTACGGGCAAGCGGTGTGGGCGTAAATGCATCGCTGGGCTTCATATACCGAGCAACTTCGTGGATGCGTGTTGGAGTGGCTTATCATTTACCAACGTTTTACACGCTCAGTGATGAATACCTATTGCAATCGCAGGTAAATTTTGATACGGCTATTGTAACAAGCGGTGTGCAGTACGCCCCGTTGCGTTATCGCTTCCGCAGCCCCATGAAAGGAACTATCAGTATGAGTTTTTACGCCAAGCAACATGCTTTCTTTTCGGTTGATTATGAATTTATGAACTACGGAGCCATGCGCTACAATTTCGGGAAAGATTACACTGCGTACTCTGAACGCACCAATAACTTCATGAAAACAAACTACACTTTCGGGCATACGTTGCGCGCAGGAGTGGAAGGAGCACACAAGTGGTTTAGGGTGCGCGCGGGCTATTCATTTTCATCTTCCCCGTTTAAGAAGACTTACGGAAACGCAACTTATCGCGAAGCAGTACACAGTGGCAGCATAGGTTTAGGCTACAAGGGAAAAAAGTTTTATGCCGATTTGACTTACACGGTAAGCGCCACGAAAGACGTGCATTCGCTGATGGCATTAGCTGACATTACAAACAAGTTGGCTTCGCATAGAGTGCTGGTAACTTTAGGCTGGAGAATAACACCGAGAAAACGATAGCGCACTACTATACGATGTTCACTTCGGGCTGAATTTCTATTCCGAATTTTTCTTTTACCGATTGCCGGATTTCAAGCGCAAGATTTTTCACTTCTGCACCTGTTGCATTGCCGTAGTTAACCAGCACCAACGCTTGCTTGGCATGTGCGCCTGTATTGCCAATCACTTTTCCTTTCCAGCCGCATTGTTCAATTAACCAGCCCGCAGGAATTTTTACCGTGCCATCTGCCTGTAAATACGAAGGCATAACGGGATAACGCAACACCAACTCATCAAACCGTTGCTTTGTTACTACCGGGTTTTTAAAGAAACTTCCCGCATTGCCCAACTGTGCGGGATCAGGCAATTTTGAAGTGCGGATTTTAATAACCGCATCGCTTACCGCTTTAACCGTCAGGTCAAACACCTGCATCTCAGCCAGCGTGTTTTTAATATCTCCGTAATCGGTTTTAAAGCGATAGTTTGTTTTTGGTGACGAAATTTTAGCCAACCGCAACGTAACCGAAGTAATAATAAACTCCTCTTTCAGTTTGTTTTTAAACACACTTTCGCGGTAACCGAATTCGCAATCCTTTAAACCGAATTTTTGCTTCTCCCCCGTTTTGCGATGAACGGCTTCCAGTTCTTCAAAAACATCTTTTATTTCCACACCGTAGGCGCCAATGTTTTGCATAGGCGCAGCCCCCACCAACCCGGGAATAAGTGAGAGATTTTCAATGCCGCCAAAATTCCGCTCAATAGTCCACAGCACAAACCGATGCCACACTTCACCGGCAGCAACTTTTACCAACACTTCGTTTTCTGTTTCGTGCACAATGCTTATGCCGGGCAGCGCATTTCGCAACACCAATCCTTCAAAATCTCTTGTAAACAAAATATTGCTGCCACCGCCTAAAACAAGCACCGAATTATCTCGGTACTCGCTGCATTGCTGTAGTTCAAGCAATTCATATTCCGTTTGCACTTCGGCAAAAAATTTTGTACAAACGGATATGCCGAATGTGTTGTAAGGTTTTAGTTGCTTGTTTTGTTCAATATTCACTTCAATCGGTTTAAAGCGGCTTTTGCTTTTTGGTCAATACCATTTTTGTATTCATGGTCGGCAAACGAAAGGCAAAGATTGTAGAAAGAAACAGCTTTATCCTTATCGCCTTGCTGCTCATAAATTTGTGCCGATGATAACGCAGCATTAGCAGCAAAGTAACGCGGCAAATTTTTCCCTTTATCTATGGTGCGCTCATACATTTGCAAAGCTGAGTCGGTTTTGTTCCATTCGTGATAAATACGCCCGAAACGATACAAATACTCTGTTGCCGTTTCTTCTGTTTTAAAATTCTTCTCGCTTAAGCGGCTCATTTCTGTTGCTGCTTTTTCGTAGTAACCGCCATCAAACAACAAGCGAGCTTTCAGCAAATACACATTCGGAATTTGCTTACTATCGTATTCCTTTTGCGCCTGTTTATCTGCCTCAATCAGGTTGCCGCCTTTTTTACCTGCTTTGGCAATGTATGTCTTGTAGTTAGCGGTATCGCCCTTCAGCAAATAACTCCATGCAATTTTTTGTAATGATGATTTGACATGGCTTTCGCCTTTGCTTTCGGCAATAAACTTTTTAAAATGCTTGTCGGCATCGGGCAACAGCTTATGCAATTTTGCCAAACCGGTTAAATACTCCACTAAAGGAAATTCGGTAAACAATTTTGCGTCCGGACGATTCTCCAAAATTTTCAATGCTTCATCGGTATGCTTGCCGTAAACACCCAAATGCGCGCAGGCAAATACATTCATCAAATTATCCTTTGCCGGGAAACCGTTTTGCCTGAGCACCTGCCATGCTGTTTCCGCATCGTTTTGCAAATGAAAAAGCAGAAAGGCATAAAGTGTTATTGTTTCTTCCTGAAAAATATAATCATTCTTCTTTCCGTACTCAGCCAACTGTTTCAATTCGTTCATTCCTTGTTGCACATTGCCTTCCATGCCCAGCAGAGCTAAACCCCATTTGTATTTATCGGGCACGCTACCCAGCAGTGCGTACAACACGCCCAGCGACTTACCGTTTGCCTTAAATTCCGGAAAACGCTGTTTGTTTTCCTCCAAAAACTTGTAGGCTTTGCGGATTTCAAAAATAGCTGTCATGTATTCGCCAAAACGAATGCTCATAGTTGCCCACTGTACATTCATTTCGGCAGCACAATAAAGATACCAAGGTGAATTGTTATCGCCTTGTTTGAGCATTTCCATCCGCAAATCTTTGTTGCCATGCAGTTTGCTGTAAAGCTGTCGCGAATCGCTCGTGTAAACAGAAAGGAAGTCAATATAGTTTTCGAGATAAACGGGAATAAGATTATCAGGATGCAGTTTTTGTTCTTGATGTAACAGTTGCTGACCTTCATCTAACCGCAGCGCGATAATGGCGTTGTAAGCTTTGCGGCAGTTATCGTTAAAATCGAACGATTGAGCACTTGAACCAATACTGAAAACAACTAAAAAAAGACAGGCTAAAAAGTTCCGTTCAATCACGTGGGGAAAATAGGGAAAAAAGAAAACCCTCTCAGTGGAGAGGGTTTATAGTATTAGTTATCGGCTTCGGGTGTTTCCCATGCCACTAAAATTCGACCGCAGTGTTCGCAGGTAATTAAACGCTTGCGCTGGCGAATTTCAACCTGACGTTGAGGTGGAATTTTAGCATAGCAACCACCGCAGGCATCGCGCAATACGGCAACTACCGCTAATCCGTTTTTATAGGCTCCGCGAATGCGGGTATAAGCTTTCAGCAAACGTTCTTCTACTTTTTTAGCCTGCTTGTTCGATTCCTTTTGCAGTTCTTCTTCTTCCTTTTCGGTTTCGGCAATAATTTTTTCGAGTTCTTTCTTCTTATTCTTCAGGTTCTTTTCGCGCTCTTTAATAGTCTTCTCGGTTTCAGCCATTACTTCTTCCTTGGCTGCGAGTTTAGCAGTGGCATCAGTAACCTTTTTATCGCACAACTGCATTTCCAGTTTCTGCAATTCAATTTCTTTTGAAAGCGCATCGTACTCGCGGTTGTTCTTTACGTTGTTCTGTTGTTTTTCGTAACGGGTAATCAACTCCTTTGCCATGCTTTTGGCATTTTTACGGTTGTTGATTTCTTCGTTCAACTCATTCAATTCATTTTGAAGCGTTTCAAGACGAGTGTTCAACCCTACAATTTCATCTTCAAGGTCGCGCACTTCAATGGGCAATTCTCCTTTCAGAATTTGAATACGGTCAATTTTTGAATCAATTTGCTGAAGCGCCCACAATTGTTGGAGTTTTTCATCTACCGTTAATTCTTTAGAGGCTGTTTTACTTGCTGCCATAGCTATAAATATTTGATTGGGTTTGTATTGACTTTTGAAACAAGGGCGGCAAATGTAGGGAATTTTTCCAAAAGTTGGCGGGCTAACAAATCTTTGGTAAACTGCTCACTTTCATAGTGTCCGGTATCGGCAACCACTATTTTTCCATCGGCATCAAAAAAGTCGTGGTATTTAAAGTCGCCCGTAATAAAAACATTTGCCCCGGCAGCAATGGCATTATTGAGCAAAAACCTGCCGGAACCACCGCAAACTGCCACTTTTTTAACCGGTTTGCCCAATAATGGGGTATAACGAATGCAGGCAGCTTTAAGGTTCTTTTTTACTGCTTTAAGGAAAGTGAGTTCATCTGCCGGATTTTTAAGTTCGCCTACCATGCCGCTGCCAACCGAGTTAAAAGTGTTATCCAACGAAACAATGTCGTAAGCAACTTCTTCGTAAGGGTGAGCAGTAAGCAGTGCACTTATTACTTTTTGTTCAAGATAAGCGGGGAAAATAGTTTCGAACTTCACCTCATCGGCTTTCTCCAAAAGACCCTTTTTGCCTAAGGCAGGATTGGACGATTCGTTTCCGCGGAACGTGCCGGTGCCGTTTACGTTAAACGATGTTTCGCTATAGTTACCTATGTAACCTGCACCCGCTTCGAAGACCGCGCGGCTAACACGCTCGTGATGCTCAACCGGAATAAAGGTGTACAACTTTTTAAGTAACCCGTTTTTAGGCGCTAGTATTATTGTGTTTATCAACCCGAGGCGCTTACAAATTTCAGCATTTACGCCATTGAGCACATTGTCGTAGTTCGTATGAATCGCATAGATAGCAACGTTGTTCTTGATGGCTTTAATAACTACCCTCTCCACATAATTTTTCCCGTTCAACTTTTTTAATCCGGTAAAAACAATGGGGTGATGAGCAATAACCAGTTGACATTTTTCGCGTACGGCTTCTTCAACAACCTCTTCGGTTACGTCAAGTGTAATGAGTGCCTTTTTTACTACAGCATTTTTATCTCCCACAATCAGCCCGCAGTTATCATAACTTTCCTGATAGCTGAGCGGAGCGATAGTTTCAAGGTACGCAGTGAGATCTTTTATTTTCATACTTGTGAAAAATTAGTTTGCGGAAACAGGTCAAATATCTGCTAAATCGGGAAGATTACAGTTGGGTTAACGTTTACATTATTTTGAGTAAATGGGAAGAGTTTATGAAAACGAGTAGGCTACTTTCTGCCCAACAATGTGCTGAAAAAGAAAATCGCGAACCCCACATTCATAAATGTAGGTTTTAAGTAACCGCCCATGGGTGCAGGTAGTACGGTAAATACCAAAAGTATAACCGCGTGAATCAAAAGTGGATTACAAAAACGAAATTGTGGCTGAAAAGTATTATCGGAAGCCAAACGAAAAAAGAGAAGTGTTCCTGCCACATAGCCCGGCACTCCGAGCCACGAGAGAATTTCAAGGTGATGAGTAAAATCTGACAATACACCCGGGGGTAAGCCATGTGCGCCAGACAAAAAATAATATCCGGCATGAAACGCCCCACCGAAAAACTGAACCGAACAAAGCGAAACAAGAAGCAACAATGCTGAACTCTGATTCACCGGTTCAAACATTTTTTTCAGATGCCAAAACCCGAAACAGATAAAGAACGCGCACACAATTCCTCCCAACGAACCTATGGAAGCACGCAAAGCAGAAATTTGCGGCATGGCACCGAAACTCGACAAATCATACGCAGAACCTGACACAGGTTGCGCCAGTAAAATCATATCGCACAACGCCATTCCAAGCGCTCCGGCAATACCTATGTATGCAAAAGTGTTTTTCACAAAATGAATGTAAGGATATACTTGAATAGCAGGTAAACAGCTTTAAGTCGTTCGACCACTAACTTTAAAATTTTGTTTCGTTGAGCCAGTCGCGCAGTTGCTTTCCTATGTCCGGTCGCTTTAAACCGAGCAGCACGTTTGTTTTTATAAAATCAAGTTTATTGCCTACATCGTGTCGTTCTCCGTCAAACAGCCAGCCGTACACATGGCGCTTGTTCATCAGCAACCGAATAGCATCAGTCAACTGTATTTCGTTATTCACTCCGGCAACAGTATTTCGGAGCGCATCGAATATATCGGGTGTAAGCACATACCTTCCGGCAAATACAAGGTTAGATGGAATGTTATCCTTCGGTGGCTTTTCAACCATTGCTGTTCCGCAATACAGGCGAGGCTGCACTTCCTCTCCTATAAATACTCCATACCGGTGTGCAATGCTTAGCGGCACCTGTTGTAAAGCAATTACAGGGTTTTTCTTTTCAGCAAACACTTCAGTTAGCTGTAAGGTAAGCGGACGCTCCGCTTCTATTATTGTATCGCCCAACAATACAACAAAGGGCTCACCGGCTGCAAATTTCTCAGCGCAAAAAATGGCATCGCCCAACCCTTTCTGTTCATGCTGATATTCGATATGAATATTTGCTAAATGATTGAGCGATTGAATTACTTCGAGTTCTCCCTGTTTTCCTTTTGCTTCCAACACTCTTTCCAATTCTTCATCCGGACGAAAGTGTTCGCGCAGCACTTCTTTGCCATCCGAAATTATTATCAGCACATCGGTAATGCCAGACTGCACCGCTTCTTCCACCACATATTGAATAACCGGTTTATCTACCACCACCAGCATTTCTTTTGGTTGTGCCTTGGTTGCAGGAAGTAACCGTGTACCAAATCCCGCTGCGGGAACAACTGCTCTCGTTATTTTTTTTTGCATTGCTTTCAAATGATGTCGGGTATAATTACTTCGGCATTTATTTTTTTCATGGAGGAAATTAAGTCCGCTAATATTTTTTCGTTTGCGTAGGTGCCGATAATGGCGCCACCAGAACCGGTAAGTTTAGCACTTGCACCTGCGGAACGCGCTGCGTTCACTAACTCAATATTTCCGTTGTTCACCGGCAACACCTGTTTTCGAATGTCGAAATTTCGGTTCAACAACTCCCCTATCTCTTTGTCCCCTTTATTCAGTTTTTGCCAAACCGCTTCGGTGAGTTCTACCCACTGTTTAACCGCTTTATGAACCATCTCCTCTCCTTCCTCATATCGCTTTGCAAAATTGTTATGTGTTATCTCCGAGCCTTCTGAGAGTGATGTTTTGTAAGCAATATACACAGGGGGCAGTAACCCTTTATCGAACGGAATATACTCCCCATAGCCCTGACGCTGCATCAAGCTTTTATCGAAGTTCATATAAACGGGGCGGGCATACACCTGCGCTACTCTGTCCTGTAAGCCTGCTCCAATTTTCAGTTCATCTTTTTCAACCGATAGAATAAGATTCGCTAATAAAGGTTTAGGAATATCCACATCATAAAATTGCATTAGCGCCTGCATGGTTGCAGTTACAATTGCGCTTGAACCTGCCAACCCCAAACGGTCAGGAATACTCGAAGTAAAAGCTATCGTAAAGTTTTTGGGATGAATTTGAATACCTCTTTGCAAACAACAATCGCTGAATTTTTTGACACTTGCTTTTATCAGTCTTACACCACCGTAGTATCCATTTTGTTTTACTTCATCCACAAGTTCATCCATGTTTTCAAAAACAAGTCTGTCGCGATTGCCGGGAATTATTTCTAACCTTTCCGATTCAAACAACTGCATTTCAACCTTAAAATTCCGGAACACAAAGGCAATGGTCTTTCCGAAATATCCATCGGATGGATTTCCGATTAAAGCAGCTCGCGGATAGGCGTGGGTAACTATCATGTGTTTGACAAAGATGAAAATTGAGCGCTACAATAACAGCGCGGGCGGGAATTTTTCCCGCCCGCGCTGTTATTACTTGTATTGAAAATACTTTCCCTACTTCACCACAATGAGTTTTTTGCTGTACACCTCGTTACCGCTGCTTACGATGGCGGTGTAGCTGCCGGCCGCCAGTTGGTCGAGGGTAAAGGGCAACTGGTTGGTGCCTTTGCTTAAGGTGTGGCGCTGGCTCAGCATTTTTTGCCCGATGGCGTTGTAAATGTCCACCTCTATGCTTTGCTCACCTGTGGAGGTGATGAACAGCGTAGTGGTATGTGTTGCCGGGTTCGGGATAAAGTCTTTTACACTGAAGGTAATGCCGTTGTTGATAATGGCACTGGCTATGCCGGTGTATTCGTAGTCTCCGTCATTGTCTATCTGCTTTAAGCGGTAGTAGTAACGGATACCCGCAGTTACGTTGTAATCATTGAAGTGGTAGTTGTGCTGAACGGTGGTGTTGCCGTTGCCGTCCACCCAGCCTATGGCACTCCAGTTTTGAGCATCTACGCTGCGCTCTACCTGGAACCCGTTGTTGTCAATCTCTACTGCCGTTGCCCATTTTACCTGTATGTAGCTGTTGTCTATGGCATTGGCTTCCAGATACAGCATCTCTACCGGCAGCGGGGTGCCACTACCTGAACCATGCAACCAAAATTCGCTCAACTCTGTAATTCCATTTACCTGAATTACATGTCGGTCATTGGCAAACCCGTTGGATGTACCAAGGTTAGGTCCGAATACTCGATAAATTCCATTTACATCATTGTCTATGTATGAATTGTTTTCATTCTGCCCGCTATACTTGGTAACAAATAAATCCTGTAGGCCCGTTACATCATCGTAATGTGAGCAAGATTGGGTTGCATCATCATCATCACCGGTAGTAGAGGCGGTTATAAGTTGGGCAAGTTCATTTTGTGTGATGAACAAACGTACACTGATACTACGATCATTACCAAAATTCTGACCACTCAAATAGTTTTTAGATTCAATCATAAAATGGCGTCTAAGAGCCGCGTTAGTAAAGCCGACACAATTATTCGCATTCGGATTTTGAGGGATAAGCGGCTCATTATCTTCTACCCAAACTTTTACGGTTACTTCTCCTAAATCAAGGTTGTTACCGTTGTCGTTAATGGCAGCAATAGCATCGCTATTATCATCCAAAAATACCAACCATTCATTAAAGTTAGCATCGTAACAAACACCCTGCTTAGGAGTAGTGGCATTTATTGGGGTAGCAATTTCAGTTGGTAATCCGCTGCGGGTTACTGTCGAACCGCTCTTGGCACAAACTCCATCGTTTACAGTGTAATGGTGTGCTTGTCCGTCAAAGTCGGCAGTAAACACCCGCATAAGGTTATTGGATGTACTCACATCCAAAAGTAAATCGTCATTTGCAGGTTTAACGACTTCAAGGTAATCAACAGGAGCTAATGCTGAGAGGTTGAATCCGCCCGAAGCCGTAACTTTAATAACATCTTTGTTTACAGGAGCAATAAACGAGCAACTAGCCGCTTCAACGGTTATGTTGATTGGCGGAGTATATGTAACTCTTATGTCGCTTTCGTCCTTACATGCACCGTTTTCAACCGTCCAACGGAAAACATAGGAACCATACTCGTCAACTTCGGGAGATATGGTTGGGTCATTAACCGAAGTTCCCCAATCGGTTACAGTGCCCGGATTACTACCCACTAAACTCCACGTTCCTAATCCAAAACCGGGAGTGTTTGCTGTGAGTGAAATAATCTTACTGCCGCAGGCTTCTATATCTGTCTGACTAATACCTGTAAACATCTCGCTGGCAAAAGGATAGGATGTTGACGGTGCAATTGGAGTAACATCGGCATTTGCCGTTACCTGTTCATACACAGTTAATCCTGCACCGGTGGCAAATTTACTGCCACAAGCATTGCTTACAGTTACACTAAAGTACCCTGAATGAGCGGATACTATGGCAGCCTGATAAGAAAGTAAAGGACTGCCGGAAACAGTCTCTGTCCAGCCCAACTCGTGCTCCCAGCTAAATTCAGCATCGGGAGGGAAATTACCAGTAGGGCGAACATCCAATGGCGCGCCTTCGCAAATTTGTAGTGTGGTTAACTGGTTCGGGTAAGGGCTGTAGTATCTTACCGGAGAAACTACGCCAGGCAGTAATCCATGTACATTTATATCCACGCTGCCGGTAACATTAGCATTGCAAGAATTACTTACAGTTACTGTATAAACTCCTTCACCTGTATTTTCATTTATGTTACTACGAATAACCGTCTGCCCATTAGCAGTCCAACTATTTGGCCCGCTCCAACTATATGTTGTGCTGCCCCCATAAATAGTAACCGTTGACAACTCCAAATCTGAAGATTCACATATAGCATTTGCAAAACCATTATTAATTAACTCTGTAACGTTTACAGGAGAACCTATAGCTTGGTCAACATAAACCGGCACAGCAGGCGATGACGTAACGGGCAAACCACAAGCACCTGTAATAACCACATCGTAATTCCCGGCATTTGCCACATCGGGATCAGTTAAGGTTAGAGTGTTGGTGCCCTGCCCACTGTAAACAGAATTATTCGTTACCGGAGTTCCATTCCTCCTCCAAGAGTACGTTAAACTTGTACCGGTTGCACTAACCGTTAACTGCTGCGTACCGCCATTGGTTACACAAATCGCAGCCGGTGAGGATGGCTGTATAACAATAGTCGGTGATGTGCAGCATGAACCTGTTGTTTCAGTTAAGGCTAACACCGATGAAAAACAATTAGCATTGTATGCCCACACATACAAAGTGTAACCGGTATTACAAGTTAACCCTGTTTGTGTGAGTGAAGTGCTTATGCCGTTATCAGTAGCAGTAGCAAAATCATTGTTGGTATTGTATTTATAACCTGTAGCTCCGCTTACAGTGTTCCAATTCCATTGAATTTGAGTAGAGGTTGGTGTATGGGTTCCTGCGGTTGGGGCAGATAAACCCAAATGAACCGTTACTACTCGTGTTACCGCTACCGATGGCCCATTGCAGCCGGTACTTACCACGTTTATTGTTACACTTCCCGCCCAGCCATTTGGCCAGGTAACTACCCCTGTAGATGAATTGATAGCTCCGGCAGTAATACTTCCCGCTGTGTTGGTAATGTTGGTTAACGACCATTGCAACGTTCCATAGGTAGCAGTGCTGTTGTAATCGGTGGTTGTTCCTGCGCTTGTTAACTGGCAACTTGGTTCAGTGCCGCTTACTGTTATGGCGGTAGGTGTTGTTACCGTGGGCACAACGGTTACGTTGCGTGTAACGGCAGTTGATGGTCCGTTACATCCCGTACTTACCACGTTTATTGTTACACTGCCTGCCCATCCATTTGGCCAGGTAACTACCCCTGTGGATGAATTGATAGCACCGGCAGTTAATGTCCCCGCAGTGTTAACTATATTGCTTAACGACCATTGTAACGTTCCATAGGTAGCGGTGCTGTTGTAATCGGTGGTTGTTCCTGCGCTTGTTAACTGGCAACTTGGTTCAGTGCCGCTTACTGTTATAGCGGTAGGTGTTGTTACCGTGGGCGCAACGGTTACGTTGCGTGTAACGGCAGTTGATGGTCCGTTACATCCCGTACTTACTACGTTTATTGTTACACTTCCCGCCCAACCATTTGGCCAGGTAACTACCCCTGTAGATGAATTGATAGCACCGGCAGTTAATGTCCCCACAGTGTTAACTATATTGCTTAACGACCACTGCAGCGTTCCAACCGTTGTAGTGCTGTTGTAATCGGTGGTTGTTCCTGCACTTGTTAACTGGCAACTTGGCTCAGTGCCGCTTACTGTTATAGCAGTTGGTGTAGTAACTGCTGGTTCGATAGTTAACGTAATACCGCTTCCATTCGCAGCGCAACCTAACGCACCACCGGTACTTTGTCGGAAACGGTAAGTGTAAGTACCAACCGTAAGGCCGGTAATGGATAATGTATTGTTGGTTTGGGTAGCAGAATTGTAGCTATAGGTGGTGCCGGGGGGTGTTCCGTTCGAAACATCTGCGAAGGTGCCCGCATTATCGTACTGCCAAACATAACTCATGCTTCCGGTTCCACCCGATGAACTGGAAACCAGTTGAGCGGTTTGACCGGTGCAGAAAGTATAGCTGGCTGCCGCATTGGTGATAACTGGGTCGGCTATTACACTAAATGAGTTGGCACTGCTGTAAGCCGTGTTACAGCCCGAACCGCTAAATGACACCATTAAGCGGTAGTACTGTGGGCCTACAGGTGTAGAAGTAGCATTAGCTACCCCAATACTTAAACTTGTTGTGTTAGCATTAGTATAAGTGAAACCGGTAGGTGTTCCATTCGAAGCAGCCGCCCACCCGCTGGTGCCATTCGATGAATACTCCCATTGGTAAGTGGGGGTGCCTGTTCCTCCACTAACTGTGCTGGAAAACACCGTGCTTCCACCCCGGCAAACAGTTGCATTGGTTACACTCGGCAAAGCTGCGCTGGGTTGTGCCACTACAGTAAGCGGACTGCCGTTGCTGGCTGCCGCACCGCCACATCCATTTCCGTTTGCAGTTGTAATACAACGATAATTGTATGTGCCTGTATTAGAAATGCCGCTGATGACCATTGAACTGGTATTGCCGGTGGTAGTAGGAGCACCATACACAGCTCCCGCAGGTGTTCCGTTACCGGTGCCATTGCCCACGTTAATCCATGTAGAGCCACTGGTGTTATATTGCCACTGATAGGTAATTGTTCCGGTACCTCCGGTGCGCGTACTGCTAACGGTAGTGCTGCCTCCCGGGCAAATAGAACTTGCTGAATAGGTAGGCGCACTCATAGAAGGATCGGCAATAATGGTAATGGTTTTGCTTACACAAGAGGTAACATTATTGCAACCGCGCACAAAACTTTTTATGGTATAAGTGCCCGGGCTGCTGAAGTTAGCCGACACCGGTGTTACACTGGTTCCCGTTTTAGGACAGCCGGGTAATTGGAGACAAAGCAATGGGCATAGGGGGCCGTATTCAACCATCAACCCCTCTTGGCAGTTATCTGCGATTGGAGCGATTCCTATGCTTTCCATATCCTGCCAGTAAAACTGACTGCCCGATGAAAGATTACCCCCCACTACAGAAAAAGTGGTTGTTCCGCCTACACAAATGGTATCGCCATTGGAGGAATTAATACTTGACGGAGAAATATCGCCCTGCCCGGTAGTAAAGGTCCACGTGGCGAATCCGGAAGCAGCCGGTGTGCCGGCTGCATTTTTAGGTACTACTTTCCAATAATAGGTTGTGTTTGCGGCTAAATTTCCCGGGTCATAATAGGTATTCGTGGTTGTAACGGTTACTGCTCCCGGCAATGAGCCTGCACCAAAATACACATCGTAAGCCGTAGGCTCCCCATCTATCTTCTGCCACGAAATTATCTGATTTCTGCACTGGTTAGTAGCTCCGTTTGAAGGAGAAATATACTTTACACAAGTAGGCATTACAGACGGGGTTACCGGCACCACTCTGGTAAAAGTTATCATACTGTTAGAAGCCGGCATATCGGTATCTGCCGAATGGGTATTGGCTGCCGTGCTGCCAAAGTTTGCTGAGTTAGGGGTTTGTTGAGTAAATAACTGCGCTACAGTAGGTGAAGCAGTAAGACTACTGGAGTTCAACCCGCAGGTATAATAAACAAACGGGGTGGCAGTGGTAGAGTAAGCACCTCTGTTCATTGTTCCGTAAATGAATTCAATTTTACCTGGCGTACCCGAACCTTCGTAAAGTTTCACCTGATAGTTCAACGAACCATAAGTGCAAGCAGGTTGACCACTTGCTCCGCAACCGCTTGTAGGTTCGCGCATGTTGCGCCATTCTACGGTCAATATTCTGTTGGGCGATGTTCCGTCAACCCTATAATAAACATTCGAGTTCCAGTTGCTACCTGTACCTGGTACGTATTGCTCGTGGTAAAACGGTGCTATGGCCTGCAAAGTGCCATTAGAGCCTGTAGCGCTGAAAGAGGCGTTGTTAAAGGTATAAGGCTCGGTAAACGGAGTGCAATTATTGGTGGTTCCTGTTTTTTGAGTAAGGTTACCCCCAAGGGCTTTTGAGGAGGTATTAAAAGTAATAAACCCATCTAAGGCTACCCGGAAACCGGTGTGTATACCGCCATCGTAAGGAAAACTGAATCCCGGAGTAATGGTATTGCTTAAATTATCATCATTGTAAAGTCCAATATCAAACAAAAGGTTTCCTTGTGTTTGTACAGAACGGCTCCGCCAACTGCTAACAGCTTGTGTACCGCTCACTCCTACAATGGTCGAGTAAGAAATACCGGTGGTTCTTGTTACAGTATAAGCATCTAAGCCTGTTTTGCTGGCTACCACAGGTACCCGCGGGCTGCTTTCGCAGTCGGAAACACTGTTGTATTTAACCAGATAATAGTTAGTGGTGGTGTTAATAGAAGGCGTAAACGGATTAGCGGTACTAACTACAGAGCCTCCTGTAAGCGCATTGTACCAGCGGTAGCTTTCATTGGCGCCTAAAACATCAACAGGAGTTAAAGTAACTGCTCCCGAAGCACAAGTATAAGTAGTGGTAACCTGCGATGGGCTGGGAGGAGTTGGAGCACTCGGAATTGCCGCCCCTGCCGATGACCCGGAGGTACAGCCAAAAGAATTGGTAACCGTAAAAGTGTATGTGGTACCGGCAGGAAGATTGGTAACCGTGTAGGTTGTTCCTGAACCATTGTAGGTTGTTCCTCCGGGCGAACGCGTCAATGTCCAATTACCCGAAGATGGCAAGTTGCTCAATGCCACGCTACCAGTTGCTACAACACAACCGGGGGGAGTAATGGTTCCCACAGTAGGCACTGAAGGTGTAGGAGGCTGGGTGTTTATGGTAACGCTGCCTGTGGGTGCCGAGGTACAGTTAGTAGTATTGTTCTTCACCGTAAACGTGTATGTATTGGCGGCTAATCCCGAAAAAGTTCCTGTAGTTCCCGAGCCGCTGGCAGTGGCGCCCCCCGGACTGGCAGTCAGTGTCCAACTGCCGGCAGGTAAATTGGTAAACGGCACACTGCCTGTAGCTACGCCACAAGTTGGATGTACCACTGTTCCGGGTGTAGGCACCGCGGTGGTATTCAGCGTAACCGTTACATCAAAGCGGTTAGTGCCTTCGCAGCCGCTCACCGTTTGCGAAGCATAATAGTGAGTACCATTGCTCAATGCCGTGCCTGCGGCTAAAGCCGATCCGCCACTGGCTGTCGCATACCACTTAATGCCGCTTCCTGTGGCAGTTAAATTGGCAACAGTTGGGTTGGTTTCTGAACAAAATACCTGCGATGCCGAGCCTGTGGGCGCGGCAGGGTTGCTCAGCGTTACTGTTACATCAAATCGGTTGGTACTTTCGCAACCGTTAACAGTTTGCGATGCGTAATAATGATTGCCATTTACCAAGGCAATTCCTGATGATAAGGAACTGCCGCCACTGGAAGATGCATACCATTTTATGTTGGTTCCTGTAGCTGTTAAATTAGCTACAGTTGGGCTATTGATAGTACAGAAAGTTTGCGATGCTGTGCCGGTAGGAGCCGCGGGGATAGCTATACCGGTTCCGGTGGCTGCTACGTTTATTGAAGAAGCTCCCCCACCGCCAACGGGTATATTACCACTATATGATATAGCCGAACTGGCGGTCAGTTTTACATAAATTATCTGCGAGTAATTTCCTCCGCCTTGCGAAAGTGAAAGTGAACTGGTATAAGTTCCTCCCGAAGTAGTTGAAAATGTATAGCCGGTTAAAGGGCCTACCGTAACATTTGCTGTAGTAAGATTACTGCCCGTAATAGTAAATGAATTGGGGCCGGCAGTACTGCCTACGCATACATTACCGAAACCGGCTAAAGTAGTGGCGCTGAGTACCGGGCCGCAATTTACAATGTTCCAAAGCGTGTATTCGTTCGTAGCCTGGCAGCCGCTGAGGGTAGTAGTAGCCCTTATCTTCACCGATTGTCCTCCCGCAGTGGCGGTGTTAATATTGGCTCCGGAGGTATAAGCGCTCCAACTGCCTCCGCTGTTGGTACTCACTTCATACGAGTTGGTACCGTTGCCGCCTGTAAAGGTGGCCGATACATTTACACCTGCACAAATATTGGGTGTAGTAACGTTTACGGTTATCTGGCTGCTGGTATTAGTACACCCACTTGGAGCACCGGTAGTAGTTAGTGTAAGGGTAGCTGCACCCGTCCACAACGGGTCGCTGGGCAGCCAGGTGGCATTGAGCGTAGTGCTGTTGGGCGAAAAAGTTCCTGCCACATTGCTCGACCACTGCCCGCCTGTGGCGCCTCCGCCAATGCTGCCGCTTAACTGGGCGGCTGTACCACGGGGCACATTAATAGTGCTGCCTGCATTGGCAGTGGGAGCCGCATTAATAGTTATTGTTTTAGTTGATGTAGCATTACTGCAAGGCGAATTGCCTACAGCGATAAGCGTAAGCGTTCGGCTGCCTGCGGCAATATCTGCCGCACTGGGAGTATAGGTAGCTGTGGTAAGTGAGTTTTGATTCGTCCATGTGCCCGTACCATTCGATGTCCATTGAACACTGGCGTAATTGCCTGCGCTGGAACCTGCGGTAATGTTTACTGCCCCGCTGTTGGAGCAGGTTACCACTGCTGTACCGGCACTGGCGCTTGGCGCGGTTACTACCGCTACATTTACACTGTTCGGACTTCCTCCGTTTACATCCGTAGCACAATAACCACCGGCTGTGGTGGTTTTAACGGTATAAGTGCCTGCTGCTGTTTGATTGCCGAACGAAATGGCACCTCCGGTACCTGCCACTGTGGAACCCACCGGTGAAGCGCCATTGTACAATTGATAAGTAACTCCCGATTGCGAAGTTGCTAAACCTACAGGCACACCACTTCCACCCGAACAATAATTTCCTCCCCCTGTTAAGTTGTGGTTAACCGTGGGGGCGGTGCAGGTTGGAATACAACTGATAGTTGCCGACCAACCGGCTGCATTGGTAGCAGCATCTGAAGTAAAAACGAAAGTAAGCGAACCATCTGCCGCGGTTGATTCTACCACACCGTTCGATGCGCCTGCACTTTTAGGAAGTGTTGCGCCCGATAAACTTCCTCGCCATGAATTGGTAGGGCAGGTTGTTGCATTTACACCAACAGGCAATCCTGATGGTATTACCGGGGCGGCAGTGCTGTTTCCATCGTATATCATCATCGCATCATAGTTTGCCTCGGTATTAAAGGACGAAAAGGTCATACGGATTTTATTCCCTGCTGTAGGAAAAAACGTCCAAGCCATTACCTGATTATCTCCGTAATTAGCCGACCCTCCTCCCAAATCAGTAAATGTGCCTGAACATGCAGTTGTTACCACTTTTCTTCCTATCATGGATGAACGGGCATTGGCAGCATCTGTTGAACAAGCTGCATTAACTGTGTAGTGTATAAAGTGATTTGAAGTGGAGGTGGCGGTCCATTCCAAAGGTGCATACCCTTGTTTTACTATAGCACCGTTGGATGAGCCGCTCCGAACAGTAATATAAGCTACCGGTAAGGTGGTTCCGTTAATGGACGAAATATAAGTAGCTCCATTTGCTACACTATTCATTTGGTTATACTCACTCCGCCACTGGCCGTTTGAAGTAATCAGATATGAAACTCCGGCTGCAGGCGCAGTAAACGCACTGGTGGGATACATACTCGTATTAGTACAACCTGCCCCGTTTCTAATATCTATTCCGTCAAACTCAATCCGGTTTGTTCCGCCACCGCCTCTTTCAAACCGTACATATCTGGAGGCAGGGTTAAGTGGTACAGTTACATAACTTATGTTGGTGTTAGCTACCGGAGAGTTTACCTGCCACACGGTAGTCCAGTTGGTTCCGTTCGATGACTCTTTTACATAACCTATACCATCAAAAGCTGTTCCGCCCACCCGCCAATAAAAAACAAGTGAATTAGCCGATGCATTATAATTAACCTGAACATAGCTGGAGGTTGTATTTAAACTCGCTCCAATTCCACCAACACCATCTAAATTATTAGCATTAGCTCCCTGATTCCATATAAAGCCTACAGGTGCAGTGGCCGGATCTGTTTTTGTAGTGGCAGTAAATGCCCCTGAGTAAGAAACCGGTAATGTAGCCACTTGACCCAATGTTGTTACACTTAGGAAAATCAATCCAACTAATAACCATGTTGGTGTATTAGGCAAAATTCTACCGTTTATTTTTAAACCTTGCATGTTTTTAATTTTGTATTTACAATACTTCACATTCCGTTAATCAGTTTAATAAGGCGACACCGTTTGCAGCGTAGGCGCTACCGGGTTGGTAATGGTAATAGCAGTTGTTCTGGGCGAACTCGTTCCACAGGCGTTGGTGGCAGTAACCGAAATACTTCCGCTGGTAGAATTGGGTGTTGCGCTAATAGAAGCCGTACTGCTGCTACCTGTCCAACCACCGGGCAGCGTCCATGTAAAACTGGTGGGGCTATTGGTGGCGCTGGTAGTAAAAGTAGTGGCAGTATTAGCACAAGCAGTGGTTGGCGAAATAACAGTAGGCTGCCCGGGTACCGGCAATGTAGTAAATGAAATTTCGGGTCCATAAGAAGTTCCGTTAGAGTTTATAGCATAAGCCCTTACATAATAAGTAGTACCCACTGCCAATCCCGTAATATTGGCAGAAAAGGTACCCGTTCCCGTACCGCTGCTTACTTTGCTATTGGCAGTTGTGGGGCCGGTGGTAGTGGCATACACCACTCCGCGCTCGGTAACCGCGCAACCATTGTCGGCACTCACATTTCCACCTGAGGTAGCAGAAGTGCAACCTATGGAAGATGCTGTAGTTGTAGAAGATACAGTGGGGGCAGTGCAAAGCACGGGAGGAGTAAATCTGTACAACCTTCCGCTTCCGGGCCATGCAGTTATATTAGTAACAACTCCGGAGGAAGCTGCTGAGTGATTTGTAGCATGGTTTCGCGCCATATATTGTGTACCATTAGAGCCACTTATGCCTATTGAAGCACTCAACATTGTTGTTCCGGATCCGTATCTGAATTCAATAACATTTGTGCCTTCATACAGCCATGCCTGAAATTGTTTATCATAGCTATGGTACCAAGAACCAGTTCCACACCACCAGTTGTCCGAAACATCAAAACTTGAGTAGTTTCTAACCCTCCATTCAATCTTCAATATTCTATTTGGCGAAGAGCCTGTAACCATATATCGAACCCAACCATGGTTGGAGGATGAACTTGCGTATGGGAGCCACCAGTCATCCCAAAGTGGTGCTATTTTCGGATGATTGCCGTTAGAAGTGCCTAATTGCGTGTTAGTAGCATTGTTCTGTACCGCACTGGCGCCTAATCTTAACAATCCATTCGAGTTTGCAGAAAACTGTGTGTAATTAACTCCCTCATATGCAAAAGTAAATCCAATACTAATTACACTTGAAGCATTATCATCAGCACAGTAAGTAAATATTTGTGTGGAATTGCCGGTAGTAAAACTCTCTAACGCTGCTCCTGTTTCAGTAGTAAAAGTATAAAAGTTAGCGGTTTGTTGGCTCCTTGCTTTGAATGGGACCAATAGCAGTATTGCTATTAATGCAAACAAAAAGAACCTCCAATAATAAAAACTATCGTTAATGCTAAATATAACAGGTACAGTTTCTGTGATTGCGAACTTTCTTACGGCAATTGTGAATGATAAAAACTTCTTCATAAGTAGGGTTTATGGTGTAATTTTATGATGTTTTTGTTGTCAAGCTAAAAGTCCAATCTCCGTGTGTCATTTACCGGAAACCGCTGTGGTTTCCGTATCGCTTTTTGCCCGCCACAAATATAAATGGGCAAGCAGCACTTGTCAAACTATGTTTTCCGCTATGTTAACAAGCAGTGGCAATAGGTACTTACGCCAATCTTTTCACAAAAAAACATGTGTGTCCTCACGCACGCACTAAGCAAACCCTATGCCAAAACAACAATTACGTAACACAGACTTAAGCATACGCTGTCCCAGCCTTATTATCAACTAAATATTTTTCTTTAAATCAAGATTCCTCAGTTCCTGCCCACTGTTTACGGGTAACTACGGTATTTGTTCACTGTGTAGAGAAACAAACACACTGCTACTACCTACAGCTTACTGCATCGCCTCAACTGCTATATAGTTACCCTTACGTTTGCAAAAACACTCTTACTACGTTCAGGGATTGAGTTTCTAACAGTCTTGCAACTTTACATCCAATGCTCCGGTCTTTCTCTCTGAAAACCGGAGCATCTTTTTTTATATTGCTCGCCCTAATTGAACTACCGTGAAAAAAACATGTACTCTTTTACTACTGCTGGCGGTTGCATTTGCACAAGCTGCCGATGAATGGACAAGTTACTATGCCGATAATTCCGTTCAGATATTTTACCGCTATGCCGACTGCCACGATGATGCCAACGGTATTCACCAACAGAAAGTGTTGTTCAGGTTTGTAAACCTTTCCGCTGCAAAAGTGGAGTTGAGTTTTGCCAAGGAGTTAACCTATACCAACACTGCCGCAAATGCCGGAGATAAAGTTTTTAAAATCTCGCTTGCTCCTAATCAAACAGCCGAAGGCGATTGCCAAACAAAGGATAAAGCCTTGTTTGCCTTTTCAAAATTTTTGAACAGGCAGGCGCAACAACTCACAAAATTCGAATTAAAAAACATTTCGGTAACCGTAACTGAATAAAGCGTAATGAAGAAATCACTATCCCTGTTTCTCATCATCCTCTTTTCCTTCAAAATTTATTCGCAGTGCAATGTAGTAGCATCAGCTTCGCCCGATACCGTTGTTTGCGGCTCGGCATCTACCCTTTCTGTTTTCGGGCAGGGGCAGGGAGTTGCCTTGCTCTCCGAAAATTTCAACACCGGCTCGTTTGGCCCGGGTTGGAGTTCTTCACCGCAAGCCATGTGGAACAACCCGTGCAGCCCTAATGGTGTGGACGGCACCACCCATATTTGGATGGGCAACTCCTCTCCCGTTCCGCGGGCACTTACTACTGCTTCGTTCGATTTGAGTAACTGTGTTAATGCGGGCGTTACTATTTGCTTTGATATGAAGTTTGCCCAACAAGGGCAAAATGCTCCTTGCGAAGGACCCGATGAGCCGGATGAAGGTGTGTATTTGCAATACTCTATCAACAACGGAGCCAGTTGGACAGACATACACTACTTTAACCCTAATGGCGGCAGCGACCCGCAATTGGTAAACTGGAACAACTGGTGCTTTCCGGTGCCTACGGTGGCGCTTACAGCCAATACCCGTTTTCGCTGGTTTCAGAATAACGATTCAGGTGCCGACTACGACCACTGGGGCATTGACAACGTAATTATTTACTGCAACGACCCTACCTACAACATTGTGTGGCAGCACGATGGTTACAACCACGGACCAACCGGGGGCACTAACCCAAATCCGGTAGCTCCGCATACTACAACTACTTACACCGTAGTTATGAGCAACGGAGCAGTTTCATGTACAAGTTCCGTAACGGTAGTAGTGCGTAATCCAACACTGATTGTAAACGCAGGAAATGATACCACCATCTGCACCGGCACATGCGCTCAACTAAACGCCACTGCCAAAGTGCTAGTAAGCCCTGCCAAGGTAATTACCTACGCTAACAACGAGCTAACACCCATTACCACAGGGCTTGGGCAGGTGAGCAACATCGGTATAAACGTTACCGGCTTAAACATGACGAGCATATTGCCCAACAGCATTACACAAGTATGCATCAACAATGTTTTCTTTTTCGGATTCGGGGGATTTCCTCCTGTGCAAATTGACATCAGTGATTTGATACTAACCCTTGTTTGCCCCAGCGGACAAAGTATTGTTCTTGTTCCTGCCAATGTTACCAACGGTGGCAGCAACCCGCTTACGGGTGGATATACCAATACTTGTTTTGTTCCGGCAGGCGGAGCAAATATTGCAGGCGGCACTGCACCTTACACCGGTAACTGGGCACCCAATCAGCCCTTTAATAACTTAACAGGCTGCACCGGCAATGGCGTTTGGCTGTTGAACGTAACCATGAACACCGCATTGGGTTTTGGTCAGGGAACATTTAGCGGCTGGACGATAACCTTCGATGACCCCGAAATTTCGTACACCGGAAATTTTAGTTGGAGCCCTACTACCAATATGAGCAACTCCAACACGCTTACGCCTACGGTATGCCCGCCACCTAATACTTACACCATTACAGTTTCAGATACGGCAGGATGTGTAACCGCCAGCGATGCGGTAACCGTAAATACACAGGCTTGCTGTAATCTTTCTGCTACCACATCCACCACACAACCGGGCTGTGCCGTTAGCAACGGTGCCATTAACGTTACTCCGCAACCTGCCGGTAACTATAACTACTTATGGAACGATGGTAACACCCAGCAAAACAGAACAGGTTTAGCAGCGGGCACTTATTCCGTAACTATTACCGATGCCACTGACCCTAACTGCACATTTGCTACTTCGATAACACTTAACTCAAACTCTACACTGAATGTTTCATTAACCAATCCCGTTAACCCAACTTGTGCCGGAAATGACGGACAGATTACTGCGGGGCTTACGGGAGGCACTGCCCCATACACCGTAACTATTGATACAGGCGGCACTCCGCAAACTCTCACACTTCCTTTCCCCATTACACAAACCATTCCGAATGTTCCTGCTGGAACGGTAAATATTTCGGTAGTTGATGCACAAGGCTGTGTGGCTTCGGCAACAGCCACGCTTGCGGCACCTGCCAACTGTTGCACGTTTACTTACACATCTGCCTCTACTCAACCCTCCTGCGGACAAAATGATGGAGGTATTTCGCTTACAGTTGCCAATGGCTCGGGTAATTACAGTTACAATTGGAGCACGGGCGCAACGGGAAGTTCCATTACTAATGTGGGGGCAGGCAGTTATACGGTTACAATTACCGATAATGCGTATGCCAACTGTTTTCAGGACACCACCATTAACCTTAGCAACCCGAACGCACCTGTAATCAATTCAGTAAATACAACTGCCGAAACCTGCACCGGCAGCGATGGCAGCGCCACCATTAACGCCAGCGGTGGAACAGGAACACTTACTTACACATGGAACACCAACCCTACACAAACTACAGCAACCGCGGTTAACTTAACTGCAAACACATACAACTTTACGGTTACCGATGCCAATAATTGTCAGGCAACAGGCAGTGCCGTAGTGCCGCTTAACTGTGTGGTGTGCAATCTGCAAACTTCAGCAACGGTGGTTCCGCCTGCCTGCGGGCAAACAACCGGAACTATTACCATTAGTGTTACCAATGCCGGAACAACACCATACACCTACTCCATTAACGGAACCAACTTTCAGCAAAGCAACACATTTAGTAATGTAACAGCAGGCACATACGATGTAATTACACAAGATGCCGCGCAGTGTTTTGATACCGTTACCGTAACCATGCCGCAGGGAGGCTCTAATTTGAATGTAAGCGTTGCTGCTGCCAACGTTACTTGCTTTGGCGCGAACGATGGAAGTGTTACAGCAACTTCTAACAATGGAAGCGCTCCTTTCAGTTACGTGTGGAACAACGGTGCAACAACCGCTTCGCTTGCTTCATTAACACCGGGCAACTACAGCGTAACGGTTACCGATACGGATGGCTGCACGGGAGTTGCATCGGGAAACATTACACAACCCGCACAACTTACGTTAAATATTGGCAACGATGTTACGGTTTGCGAGGGAAGCACGGTACAGTTAAGCGCAGGAAACAACTTTACCACTTACAGTTGGAGCAGCGGAGAAACCACAGCTGCTGTTACTGTAACAACCGGTGACACTTACAGCGTAACCGTTACCGATGCCAACGGATGCACTGCTGCCGATGCACTGAACGTTACGGTTATTCCTACACCACAGGTTGATTTAGGCGATGACAAAGTGGTATATGAAGGGCAACATGTAGGTTTGTTCGGTAATGTAAGTGGTAATCCACAAAGCGGAACCTTCAACTGGCAGCCTAATACTTTGTTAAGTTGTAACGATTGCCAGAATACAGTTGCTACAGCACAGGATACGATTACTTACATTCTTTCGTACACCGATGCATTTGGTTGCACATCATCGGATGATATTACCTTGTATGTACTGCCTGTTACGCAGGTGTTTTTCCCGAATGCCTTTACCCCGAATGGCGATGGCAACAACGACATTTACTTTGTGTTTGGCGGAAGCATAAAAATGATTGCGCTTACCATTTTTAACCGCTGGGGCGAAAAAGTATTCGACTCCGATAATCAGTTTGTGGGTTGGGATGGTAACTATAAAGGAAAGCCGCAACCTCCGGGGGTGTATGTGTACTACGCTAAGGTGTTATTGATGAACGATGAAGAACGGAAGTTTACCGGAAGTTTGACCTTGATTAGATAGAGCGTTAAAGCAAGTTCAATTAATTCAATTGCTCGGCAGTATATCCTGCAGTTTTCAATGCTTGAATAACTTCCCCGGAAGAAACAGCATCCGTAAACACTTGCAACACTCTTTCGGGCGATTGTAAATCAACTTTCCAGTTGCCCTCGCCCAGTAACTTGTTTAAAGGTTCGTTCACATTTGCCACGCACGCACCGCAGCGAATATTGGTTTTAAACTGCATAACCGTTTTGTTTTCCATACTACAATTTTACAAACTTTAAACGCAGGCTGTTGCTCACAACCGATACTGAACTTAGCGCCATAGCGGCTCCGGCTATCATGGGATTTAGCAAAAAACCGTTTACCGGATACAACACTCCTGCTGCCAAAGGAATACCTATTATGTTGTAAATAAATGCCCAAAACAAATTTTGCCTGATAAACGAAATGGTTTTGCGCGAAAGCCGAATGGCTTTGGGCAACAGGGCAAGGTCGGAAGTAATGAGCGTCATCTTCGCTACATTCATGGCAATATCGGAGCCTTTGCCCATAGCAATGCTTACATCAGCCTGCGCCAGTGCCTGCGAGTCGTTTATGCCATCGCCAACCATTGCCACTGTTTTACCATCCTGTTGAAGTTGGTGAACAAAGTCTGCTTTTTGTGCAGGTAACACTCCTGCTTTATAATGCGTAATGCCTGTTTGTGCCGCAACTGCCGCTGTAGTTATGGCGTTATCTCCGGTAAGCATATACACTTCAATATTCATTTGCTTTAACCTGCTTACCGCTGCAACCGATGTAGGTTTTATTTTATCGGAAATAGCAAACACTGCCAGCAGCTCGTTGTTCGTAAAAAACAAAATAACAGTTTTGGCTTCGCTGCGCCAGCGGTTAATTATCTGTAATACATCCGCATTGATTACAATACTTTTCTCTTCTGCATAAACAGAACTTCCAACAAAATACTCCGCATTGCTTATAACTGCTTTAACTCCCTTGCCGGCTATATTTTTGAATTGTTGCATCGCAACTAACGAAGCATGGCTCTTTAAAAATTCTACCACCGCCTGCGCCAACGGATGCTCCGAGTTGCTTTCAATTGAAAACAAAACATCTTTTAAGCGCTGCTCTTCCGAAGCTATCCAATGCACATCGGTTACAGTGGGTTTACCTTCGGTAATCGTTCCTGTTTTATCGAGCACAATGGCATTTACTTTTCGTGCGGCTTCCAGACTTTCGGCATCGCGGATGAGTATGTTGTTTTCGGCACCTTTGCCCACACCTACTATTAAAGCAGTAGGCGTTGCTAAACCCAACGCACAAGGGCAGGCAATTACCAACACCGTTACCGAAGTAAGAATGGCATGTGTAAACCTGCCTTCGCCACCTAACAGCCACCATACTGCAAATGTGATGAGCGCAATGGCGATTACCACCGGCACAAAAACCGATGCTACTTTATCAACCGTTCGTTGCACAGGTGCTTTGCTTGCCTGCGCCTGTTGCACCGCGTTTATGATTTGCGAAAGCAGTGTTTCCTCTCCTACTTTCTCCGCTACAAAACGCAAACTTCCTTTTTGGTTAATGGTGCCGGCAAACACTTTGCTTCCTGTTTTCTTTTCGGCAGCCAGCGGCTCACCGGTTATCATACTTTCGTCCACATAAGAATTCCCATCGGTAACAATTCCGTCAACGGCAATTTTTTCACCGGGGCGCACGATTACTTCGGTTCCTTTAAGCAGTTGTTCAATGGGGACTTCAAGCTGCTGCCCGTTATGCAATATAAAAGCCGTACGAGGTTGTAAGCTCAACAGTTTCTTCAACGCAGTGGAAGTACCCGCCTTTGCGCGCTGCTCTAAAAGTTTCCCCAATAAAATGAACGTGATAATACCCGCTGCCGATTCGTAGTAAACATGCGCTTCCAGATTTCTGCTTGTCCAAAACTGCGGATAAACTGTATTAAACAAACTGAACAGAAAAGCAATGCCGGTGCTTAACGCTACCAGTGTATCCATATTCATGCTTCCGTGCCTTGCCTGTTTGAAAGCATTCACAAAAAACATTCGCCCAAACCATCCTACTACAGGCGCACTCAGCAACAGCATGATGTAATTAGCATAGGGCATGTGCATGTAAAGCATGGCAATTACTACCAACGGCAGCGTAAGCACAGCCGCGCCTACAAAGGAGTTTCGTGTTTGCTTGTAAACTTTTTCGGCTGCTTCGTCCTGTATGTTTTGTATAGAAGCCAAATCATTTTTCTGCGGAATGATAACATCGTATCCTGCACTTTGCACCGCAACTTTCAACTGTTGTGGAGTTACTTTCGCGCTATCGTATTCTACCCATACTGTTCCTCCTGCAAAATTTACCGATGCCTGTTTTACTCCTTGCTGTGCTTTTAAAATACTTTCCACGCTTACTGCACAGGCAGCACAACTCATTCCGGTTACAGGAAAAAGACTTCGTTCAATATTGGTATCCTTAGTATGATTCATTACTAACTTGACGGTGCTAAACTAACAGCATAGCAACAAAACCCGAAGTAAGGTTTATCATGTGCATATTTCTGTTTAACATTAAACCGTTAAACCAACAACATGAGTTTCGAAAACAAAGTAGTATGGATTACGGGCGCATCGTCAGGCATTGGCGAAGCGCTGGCTTATACGTTTGCTAAAAAAAGAGCCAAATTGGTATTGAGCGCCCGCAGGGAAGATGAATTAGAGTGTGTAAAGAAAAACTGCAACCTGCCCGAAGGAAATGTATTAGTGCTGCCTCTTGATGTGGCTCAGTTCAACAAAGCCGAAGAAGCCACAAAAACTGTTTTTGAGAAATTCGGACATGTGGACATACTCATTAACAACGCAGGCTTGAGCCACTGGAGTAAGATTAAAGATATGAGCATGGATGTGTTGCAGCGCATTATGAACGTTAATTTTATGGGAGGTGCAGCACTCACTAAAGCAGTATTGCCGTCCATGTTGGAACGCAGGCAGGGCAACATTGTAGTTGTATCGAGCATACTCGGTAAAATTGTTACTGCCAAGCAGGCGGCTTACAATGCCAGCAAACATGCACTGCACGGCTTTTACGATACGCTGCGGGCTGAGTACGGTAAAGAAGGAATAAAAGTGCTGCTGGTGTGTCCGGGCTTTGTGAATACCAACGTGGCCAAAAACTCGCTTAACAAAGAGGGCGTGCCCATCAACAAAAACAACAAGATGATTGAAAACGGCTTAGACCCTATGTATGTAGGTGAGGTAGTTGCCAATGCTATTTTGAAAAATAAAGAAGAGATAGTAATTGCCGGAGTCAAAGAAAAAGCGGCTGTGTATGTAAAACGGTTTTTCCCGGGGTTGTTTTCGAAAATTATTGGCAATACCAAGCTTGCTTGAAGCACCAATTAACCAACTATCAATTTCCAATACTCAACAGTGTTTGATAATTGGAGTTTGATGATTGGTTATTATTTAAATATCCACCTATGACCGGAAAATTTTACTCCAAAGAAAACCTTCATTTCCTCCTTCATCACGTTTTTCCGCTAAAGGATTTGTGTGAACGAAAAATGTTCAGCCACCATACGGTGGAGAATTTTGACATGATGCTCGAAGCGGCTGATGCGCTTTCGGTTAATCACCTGCGCCCGATACTGGTAGAGATGGACAGAAATCCCCCTTACTTGGAAAACGGAAAAATAAAAGTGCATCCGAAAATGCGCTCGCTGATGAAAACCTTTGGTGAGGACGGCTGGATAAGCATGTCGGCACCTGCTGAGTTTGGCGGGCAGCAAGTGCCTTTTACTATGCTGCAGGCGGTGGAGTTTATAATGGCAGCCGCCAATTATTCGAGCATGGCGTTTCCGTTTCTTACGAATGGTGCGGCACATTTAATTGAATCGTTTGCTACCGATGAACTGAAACAAACTTTCATCCCGAAAATGTACGCAGGCGAGTGGCAAGGCACTATGGCGCTTACTGAGCCGCAGGCAGGCAGTTCACTGTCGGACATTGTTACTTCCACTGTGCCAACTTCCGAAGGACATTATCTGATTAAAGGGCAAAAGATTTTTATTTCCTGTGGCGACCACGATGCCTGCGATAACATTGTACACCTGATGCTGGCACGTATAGAAGGTGCGCCCGCAGGCACTAAAGGTATTTCGCTGTTTATAGTTCCGCAAAAGCGGGTAAATAAAAACGGAGAATTGGTTGCTAACGATGTAAGCACCGCAGGCTTGTTTCATAAAATGGGCTACCACGGTGCACCTATTGCCCACCTGATGATAGGCGAAAAAAACGACTGCCACGGTTATTTGGTTGGTGAAGCACACAAGGGGTTAAGCTACATGTTTCAGATGATGAACGAAGCGCGCATTGGTGTGGGCTTGCAGGCTACTTCCATTGCCACAGCGGCTTACTACAATTCGTTAGAGTATGCCAACGTACGTTTGCAGGGAAGAAAACTGACCGACAAAGACCCCGCTAAACCGCAGATACCTATTATTGAACATGCCGATGTAAAACGTTTGTTGTTATTTCAGAAAAGCATTGTGGAAGGCTCGCTGGCATTGGCTATGCAGGCTTCTCGCTATTACGACCTTTGGTATAGTGGCGAAGGCGAAGAAAAAGAAAACAACTTTTTGTTGCTGGAACTGCTTACACCGGTGGTAAAAAGTTATCCGGCTGAAATGAGCATACTAACCACCAGTGCCGCATTGCAATGCTTTGGGGGCTATGGTTTTACTAAAGAATATCTTGCCGAACTTTTTTTCCGCGAAACACGCATACACACCCTGCACGAAGGCACCACCGCTATACATGGCATGGATTTGCTCGGCAGAAAAGTGATGCAGCAAAACGGCAAAGCCACCATGCTTTTAGTGCAGGAAGTAATGCGCGATATGGAAACCGCCAAACAATTCGATGTATTGAAACCGTACTGCGACATCCTCGGCAAAAAGTTAATGAAGTTGCAGGAAGTAACCATGCACCTGATGGGCAACGCCCAAAGCAAAGGCGCGGAAGTGTTTCTTTCCGATGCTTCGTTATACTTGGAGTTGTTCGGCATTTTGTGCGTAAGCTGGCAATGGATAAAGCAAGTAACAGTTGCCGAGCAACTGAAACAAAGCAACAACAAAGAATACAGTGCCGAATTTCTGCAATCGAAACATCTTGCCCTGCAATACTATTTCGAATACGAACTACCCAAAACCGAAGGACTGTTTACTCGCTTAAAAAGCAGCAATCATTTAACGGTTGAAGCAAAGGCAGGGGAGATTGTGTAGGAAATGAGTAATGAGTGGTGAGCGATAAAGTGTGCAAATGTTGGCGGAAAGTCAATATTGAATCTGCGGTTTTAAGTTTACGGTCTTCAACTGTTTCGTATTCACTTGCGTTTGTTTTACTTTGCGCGCATTCGAGGTGTAGCGCAGTTGGTAGCGTACCACGTTCGGGACGTGGGGGTCGTGGGTTCGAGTCCCGCCACCTCGACCATTCGTAAATCGGTGTTTAGGTAGTTAGTTATCGGAGTTAACAGGCATGTCTGCAAAAAGCAATGCACTCCTGTAGCATCTTATCTCATTTTGTTAACCGCCTTTTTATATTCCCCCTGCTGTGTTATGTTTATCCCCGTTATGAAGCATACACTTTTATTACCCCTGTTGTTACTTGTTACAGTTCCGGCTTTTTCGCAAAATGAGTGGTGCGGAACCATGCGTAATGTTGAAAAGCAGATTTCACAGAACCCGAACTTGGCTGTTGATTTCGATAAAATGTTGGACCGCCTGCGCGATATGAGTATGGAAGAAAACAACCGCGGCACCAATGCCGAGGTGATTACCATACCGGTGGTGTTTCACATTGTACACAATGGCGATGCGGTAGGAGCCGATGAAAATATTTCGGATGCCAAGGTGCAGTCGCAGATTGATGCCATGAACAAGCACTTTAACGCACAGGATGCAGGGCTTCCCAATGTTCCTTCAGTGTTTCAGCCTTTAATTGCCAACTGCGAAATACGGTTTTGCCTTGCAAAATTCGACCCGCAGGGCAACCCCACCAGCGGCATTATCCGCCACCAGTACAGCAATGCTACATGGGATAGCGATAATGATGTGGACGATGTTCTTAAACCCGCCACTATTTGGGACAGAAATAAGTACCTCAACATTTGGAGTATAAAAATGGGAGGCGATTTATCAAGCAGCGGCATATTGGCTTATGCTACGTTTCCGCTTTTTGGTCCGGCTAATAAGGACGGTGTAGTGGCGCGTTACAACACTATCGGCACAATCAGCCCTGTAATGGCACAATACAATCTCGGCAAAACCGTAACACACGAAGTGGGGCACTGGCTCGGTTTGCTGCATACATGGGGCACTGCTGCCGGTTGTGGCGGGCAAGGTGATTACATTGCCGATACACCCGATCAGTATGATGCCAACTACGGTTGTCCTACTTTTCCCAGTGTATCCTGTTCTTCCAGCGCTCCTAATGGCGATATGTTTATGAACTATATGGATTATACGCTCGATGCCTGCCACACCATGTTTACCCTTGGGCAAAACGACCGTATGCGGAGTATTTTAAACGGCACCCGCTCTTCCATTAAAACAGCCGCTAACACTGCCTGCTATTACAGCCTCGATGCTTCGGTGCTTAGCATTAAGTTTCCCAGCGATACTATATGTGCTTCTAACTTTAAACCCATTATTACTATTCGCAACGAAGGTGTAGTAGCCATTACTTCGGGTAAGTTTTATTTTCAGGTAGATGGCGATGTGGTGCAGATAATGAACTGGAACGGCAACATTCCTTCGCAAACCGAATTGGATATTACATTGCCTGAACAAATTTCAATTGCAGGCATGCACACCTTCGATGTTACTTTTGGAAATGTAAACGGACAAAGTGCCGATAACTTTCCGGCAAACGACAGCAAGGCAAAAACTTTCTACATAACAGCCGGAAGTAACGGAGCAGCGGTGCCTGCCACCGAAGGGTTTGAAAATGCTTTCCCTGCCGCTAACTGGAGCGTGCAAAACCCCAACAACGATGCCACATGGGAAAAGAACTCCGGCTTTGGCGCATACGGCAGCAGTTCATCGTGCGTATCTATTGATAACCTCAGTTACGGAACCAACCCGGGCAAACGCAGAGATGCCATCATTACCGATTCGTACGACCTTTCATTCGTTACTTATCCCGAGTTAACATTCGATGTGGCTTATGCACCTTACAACGCATCGCGTTTTGATTCGCTGATTGTTTACTACAGCCTTAACTGCGGCAAAACATGGACGCGCATTTGGGAACAAAAAGGCGAGCAGTTAGCCACTGCTCCCGCACAAACCGTATTGTTTACGCCTGCTCCTTCGCAATGGAAAACTGTATCGGTGCCGGTGCTTGCTCCTGCGGGGCAAAACAAAGTGAGCTTTAAGTTCGAGAATGTTTGCGGTTGGGGCAATGCACTTTATTTGGATAACATCAATCTGCAAAACAACATCAGCCTCGGTGTAAACCAATCGGCAAAAGTAGATGTAGCGGTGTTTCCGAATCCTGCCTCCGATATGGCAGCTGTCCGCCTGCCGGTAATGCATCCGTTCCAATCGTTAACTGTTTACAATAATCTTGGCGAAGTTGTATTGCAGTATCCGCTTACAGGAAGTTCAGCCATATTTTCAACGGTTGATTTTCCAAAGGGCATTTATTTTATTCACTTGCAGGGAACCGGTGCTTCGCAAACCGAAAAACTCCTGATTGTAAAATAGTTTTTGATGAAGAAATTTCTGTTGAGCATGGCTGCTGTATGCAGTTTGTTTTCCCCCTCCGCACAAGTTGTTCAAAACCGCTGCGGAACAGTTGATGTAATTAAGCACCGCGATGCCGAAAACCCCGGCTACCAAAACCGCATGAATGCCGCTTTTGATTATGCCAAACAAATTGCCGAAAGCCGGAAAGATGTTCGTGCATCGAACGATACGGTTTACCGCATACAGTGTGTGTTTCATGTGCTATACTCAACTGCTGCCGAAAATATTCCCGACTCGGTTATCTATTCGCAGTTGGAGGTGTTGAACGAAGACTACCGCAGAAAAAATGCCGATACCGTAAAGACAAGAGGTATTTTCAGCGATGTGGCTGCCGATGCCCGTATTGAATTTTACTTAGCTACCACTGACCCCGATGGCAACCCTACTACCGGCATTACCCGCACACAGGGCAACCCCGGCTTTTTGGGTTACAACCCGTTTCAGGACAATGCCAAAAGCAACAGCGCGGGCGGTAAAGACCCTTGGCCCACCGACCGGTACCTGAACATTTGGGTTTGTAACATTCTTAACGGATTGGGCGTATTGGGCTATGCTTTTCCCCCGTCTAATGCCCCGGGTTGGCCCCAAGGTTCTACTACCGATTCAACTAAACAAGGTGTGGTGCTGCATTACCCTGTAGTAGGAAGAAATTTTGCTTCGCCTATTGACCCTACCGTAACCATGGGAAGAAGCGCGGTGCATGAAATAGGGCATTACCTTGGCTTGCGCCACATTTGGGGCGATGGCAATTGCTCGCAGGATGATGGCATTGATGATACCCCTTTATCCGATGCCGCGCACCAGCAAACCTGCGATACTACCGACAACTCCTGCACCGATTCGCCTGTTGATTTCCCTGACATGATTGAAAATTTTATGGACTACTCCGATGACCGCTGCCTAAACATGTTTACCGAAGGGCAAGTGGCAATTATGCACGCCATGCTGCAAACCTCGCGCGCAGGCATTGCAACTGTTGTAACAGAAACAAGCATTAAAGAACCCGATGTTTATTTCACACGCACTGAGTTGTTTCCCAACCCGACCAACAGTTTTGTTACCTTACAGGTTAACACTAAGCAGGCACAATCGTACTCGTATGAACTGCTGAATACTCTTGGCGAAAAACTAAGTAGCGAAACTGCATTCAGCAACGGATATCATCAACAAATTATTGAGCTTAGCTCCTACCCTGCCGGTATTTATTTTGTTCGGTTAAGTGCAGGCACACAAACAGTAATGAAGAAGGTAGTGAAGAAGTAGAGCGACTTTGTTTTTGACAGGGAAAATCTTTGAAAAAACAATCCGGTTGTTTTCCAAAGCAATATTCATCTTTGTGCTGCTTTTACGGAATAGGATTTGCAATAAAAATGAGAAACACTGCTACGCCTCACAAACTGTAATCCTTGAAAATTTCGAACTATTTCCTTTTTGTAGTGTTGGCACTGCTGCTTGTAGCAGCGTTTGTGTTGCAACTGCTCTTTGGCTCGGTTAGCATTCCCTTTGCAGATGTATTGAAAATTTTGAGCGGCACCGAAGCGAGTAACGAAACATGGAAGAATATTATTCTCGAATCGCGACTGCCCGGAGCATTGGCGGCTGTGTTTGCAGGGGCGGGGCTTTCGGTAAGCGGCTTGCAAATGCAAACCATGTTTCGCAATCCGGTGGCGGGACCTTATGTGTTGGGTATTAGTGCAGGTGCCAGTTTGGGAGTAGCGTTGCTTATTCTCGCTTCATCGGCATGGGGCATTAACCAAAGCGTTCACTTGTACAGCGGATGGAGTGTAATACTTGCGGCAGGTACAGGCGCCATGCTTATTTTCTTTGTCAACTTTTTTATCTCGTTTCGGTTGAACGATGTGGTGGCTATTCTTATTATCGGCTTAATGATAGGCGGTGGCATTAGCGCGCTTATTGAAATTATGCAGGCGCTCAGCAGCAACGAAGCGCTAAAGCGGTACGTGTTGTGGACTTTCGGAAGTTTCCGTTACGTAAACAATACGCAGGTTGTTTACCTTATGGCAGTGGTGAGCATTGGCATTGTGTTTTCGTTTCTGCTTTCCAAACAACTTAACCTGTTGTTGCTTGGCGACAATTATGCCATATCGAGCGGACTGGATGTTCGCAAAACCAAAGTACTTATTGTTTTTGCCACCAGCATACTGGCAGGAAGCATTACTGCCTTTTGCGGACCAATAGGTTTTGTAGGCTTAGCGGTACCGCATCTTTCGCGATCGCTGTTCAAAACAGCCGACCATAAAATTCTTATCCCTGCCAATGTGTTGTTGGGCGGTGTAATTTGTTGCCTGTGCAATGTTATTTCCGCTACGCCCGGCACCGATTATGTATTGCCTGTTAATGCCATTACTTCGCTGTTAGGCGCACCGGTGGTTATTTGGATTATTTTGAAGCAGAAGAAAATGTAGGGATGAGTAATGAGAAATGAGTAATGAGTAGTTAAAAATCAGGGAAAGTTTAAAGAGAACGCAGCATCTAAAAAATACAATAAAAGCCCCTTGCACATTAGGATCTTCCTTCTCCCAATGAAGAGAGGAGATGTTGAAGGCAGAGGGGTGAGGCAATATGCAAGCACACAACTTACAAATAGGCTATCGAAAGCAACAACCTGTATTCGGCAATATTTCGTTTGCAGCAGGCGAAGGCGATATGATTGCGCTATTGGGGGTAAACGGAATTGGCAAATCAACGCTGCTGCGAACCATTTCGGGGTTACAACTTCCGTTGAGTGGCGAGATAACCATCGGGCAAAAAAATCTTACACAAACCTCGGCTGCCGAAAGAGCCGCATTAGTGAGCATAGTACTTACCGAAAAGTTAGCAATTGACAACATTACCGTAAGGAGTCTGATTGCGCTCGGGCGCTCGCCTTACACCGGCTGGTTGGGGCAGCTATCAAAAGCAGATGAGCAACTGATTGGTGAAATTATTTCGCTGCTGAAGCTGGAAAACCTGCAACACAAGTTTTTTAACCAACTGAGCGATGGCGAAAAACAAAAGGTGCTTATTGCCCGTGCGCTTTGTCAGCAAACTCCGGTAATTATTCTCGATGAACCAACGGCATTCTTAGACTTCCGCAACAAGCGCGATATTCTGCAAACGCTCCGCAATGTTTGCGATACCCTAAAGAAAACCGTGATTCTTTCAACCCACGATATTGAAGCGGCTGTTGAGCACTGCAACAAATGCTGGATAATGACAGAGCAGAAAACTTTTGAAGAAATAACCAAAACAGCCGATTTCGGTAAAGACGTTAAAAGCCTGTTGCAACTACCGTAGCAGCAACCTTACAAAGTATTAGTATTGCAGTATGAAGAATTTTCTTTTTGCACTCCTCGCCTCGCCTTTTGTTTTGTTTGCTCAAACCTATCCGTTTGACGAGGGTTTTTACGGCATTGCATCGGGCACATTACCTGTTGGTTGGAGTGGCGATATGAAGGTGCAGGCAGACCACGGATTAAACGACATGAAAGGTATGACAGCCGACATAAGCGGTAACGATAATGTGGACTCTGCCATTACGCCCTGGATTGGCCCATTAGACAACAACACCGAGTTCTACTTTTGGTACCGGATGATTGACCAGTTTATTTACCCTTCCACTCCGCGCACATTGCGTACAAACGACAAGTTGATTATCTCTTATTCTACCGATAGCATAAATTACTTTCCGCTTTATACTATTGATTCGACCAACCACCAAACGCATTTCGATTTTAAGAAGGTAACCTTTGCCATTACCGGTTTGGGCGGGCAAATTGTAAAGTTTAAGTTTTTTTGTACGCATGGCGGAGGAGCCGGTTACTTTACCGATATTGACTCGATAAAAGTGCGCCTGAATACCGATACAAAAATTGAGGACGACAAGCCTTTATCCGCCTTTCGCATTTACCCCAACCCGGCAAACAGCGGAGGCATTGTTACACTTCAGTTTGAAGATGACGCAGAGCATACGTTCAGCATAAGTGATTACACAGGAAGAATGATTGATGAGCACGCTGCCCGCTCATTTTATGCCATCAACACAAAACTGTTGCACCCCGGTGTTTACTTTATTACTTCCGGCAATCGTACCCGCAGATTGATTGTTCAGCATTAAACAAACAACAGCGATGAAGAAAATTGTTGTAACCGGTGCAGCAGGATTTATAGGATGCAACCTTGCCCGCGAGTTGAATGCGCTCGGTTATACCGATTTAATTTTGGTGGACAGTTTCGGCAACGAAGCAAAGGAGAAAAACCTTGCAGGAGTTTCTTTCTCCGAAAAAGTTGAACGCGAAAATTTTCATGAATGGCTGAACGAAAACGGGCATGAGGTTGCGTTTGTGTTTCACTTGGGTGCGCGCACCGATACCACCGAGTTTAATTTTCGTGTGCTCGATTCGCTTAACCTCAGCTACTCGAAAACTATTTGGGAAACCTGTACGGTAAAGCAAATTCCGCTGCTGTATGCTTCGTCTGCCGCCACGTATGGTGCAGGCGAACATGGTTTTAGCGATAATCATGAATTGATTAAGAATTTAAAACCTCTCAATCCGTACGGTTTATCGAAGCAGTTGTTCGATTTGTTTGTGCTGGAACAAAAAAACACTCCGCCTTTTTGGTGCGGCTTGAAGTTTTTTAATGTGTACGGACCTTACGAGTTTCATAAAGGGCGAATGGCTTCGGTGGTGTTACACGCTTACAAGCAAATACGGGAAACCGGAAAAGTAAAACTGTTTAAAAGCCATCGTCCCGATTTTAAAGATGGGGAACAACTCCGCGATTTTATTTATGTGGCAGATATTGTTGCCATTTGCCTTTGGTTTTTTACCCACGCTGTTTCTGCTCCATCTGCCATTTACAATGCAGGCACCGGTAAAGCACGCACGTTTAACCATTTGGCAACAGCTATTTTTAATGCCATGCAACTGCCTGTTAGCATCGAATACACTGATATTCCGGCTGACATACGCGACAAATACCAATACTACACACAGGCTGATACCGCCAAGTTACATGCAGCCGGATACGAACAAAAATTCACTTCCTTAGAAGAAGGTGTGCAGAAGTATGTGGATTTTATGCTTAGAAACTAAATTTGCACCGCTCCTACTTAGTTATTTAGGTATTTTTGCCTTAAATAGTTCATAATTATATTTTACTACTATGAAGAAGAAATTCCTCCTTCCGTTTATTGTATTAACGGTTGTTTGCTGCACGGGTTTGTTCTGCTGCCAGAACGATTCGCCAGTTACCACCGAAGCAAACATGAGCTATGCCGACATTGCGTGGATGCTTACTTCGGCAGGGTTGGTGTTGCTGATGACACCCGGACTTTCTTTCTTTTATGGCGGTATGGTGAGTAAGAAGAACATTATTTCTACTATGCTGCAAAGTTTTATTGCACTTGGAGTTATTACCATTCTTTATGTGTTTGTAGGTTTCAGCCTTTGTTTTGGCGAGAGTTGGAACGGCATAATTGGTAATCCGCTTACCTATTTTATGTTTCGCGGGGTTGACTTAAACGTAAACGAAGCGCTTGCCCCTACCATTCCCATGTTGTTGTTTGCGTTGTTTCAAATGAAGTTTGCCATTATAACTCCGGCACTTATTACGGGCAGCTTTGCCGAGCGGGTTAAGTTTAACGCGTATCTTCTTTTCATTTGCCTGTTCTCTATTTTTATTTACGCCCCACTTGCACACTGGACCTGGCACCCGGAAGGTTTTCTCCGCAAGTTGGGCGTGCTTGATTTTGCCGGAGGAACGGTAGTGCACATGAGCGCAGGCTATGCCGCACTTGCCGGAGCTATGATTTTAGGACCGCGCACTTCGTTTGGCGACAATAAACATTTAGAGCCTGCCAATATTCCGTATGTAATTCTGGGAACGGGGATGCTTTGGTTTGGTTGGTTTGGGTTTAATGCGGGTTCATCGCTTGGAGCAAACACTACGGCTGTGCTTGCTTTCTCCACTACCATGGTAGCCTCGGCAGCCGCCATGCTTTCGTGGATTTTTTTTGATGCCGTACGCGGCAAAAAGGTTTCGGCAATGGAAGCCTGCATTGGTGCGGTGGTAGGTTTGGTTGCCATTACACCCGCAGCGGGTTATGTTACCATTCCACATGCTATGTTTATTGGTTTTATTGCTTCCATTATCAGCAACTTGGCGGTGCATACCAAAAACAAATCGAAGGTGGATGATACGCTGGATGTGTTTCCGTGCCACGGAGTTGGCGGTATAACCGGGATGATTCTTACCGGAGTTTTTGCCAAAGAAGTGGGGTTGTATTACGGGCAAACCACTACTTTTTTTTACCACATGCTGGCATTGGGTTTAGTAAGTGTGTTTACGTTTGGCGGCTCTTATCTTTTATACAAACTCACCGCGCTGATTGTTCCGCTGCGCGTTAGTGTGCAGGACGAAAATGACGGGCTTGATTTTACCCAGCATGGCGAAACCTACAAACTGAAAAAGCCTGTGGTGCCCGAGGTTAATCCGAATTAGAATTCAGAGGGCTGTAGTTGTGTATTTTGTGTGTACAAATAACACCCTCCTGAACAAATTTTGCTACCATCAAATTTGTTGTGTGTCCTTTTGAGAAAGGGCTGCTAAGGCGCAAACAGTTTGTTGCGGCTGTTTGGATAAAACGGATTTGGGAGCGGCAGTTTTACGCATTGGCAATATAAATTGAGAGCCGGTGAAAAAAGATTTTACTTGTGCATTTACCTGCCCTGCTTTTGGCAGCATTCCTTTTGAGAAAGGAGAGATTTATACAAAAAAGGGAAAGGCAGAAACCAAATTTGGATTGGCAGGAACAGGATTGGCATTGGCAGGAACAGGATTTGGCTCGACAGATTGAAGTTTGGTATTGGCAGGAACAGGATTTATGTTAACAGAAGTTAAAGGGGTATTGGCAGGAGCCGGATTTGGCTTGGCAGGAAGAGGATTGGGCTTGGCAGATTATGGGTTGGGCTTGGCAGGAGCAGGATTTATGTTAACAGAAGTTAGGGAGGTATTGGCAGGAACAGGATTTGGATTGGCAGAAGTTGGCTCGGGAAGGGAAAATGGAGGAATGAGGGGGAAAGACGGTTTTACCACTAAGAACACTAAGTGCATTTAGGAGGAAGGAGTTGTAACGGCAGCGGGCAGGGTAGGGTGATGAGTGATGAGTGATGAGTGTTGAGTGATGAGTGTTGCGAGACTTCCTTTTACTAAGCACTGAAAGAAGTTGGTTGGAGACAACTTTAATAAGAGGAAAATAACTACAAAGCGGAAGGTTGCTTTGGCTTTTGCGCTAATTGATTTTAGTGGTAAAAGCCGCGCAATGACAGCACTGTTTTAACCTCCCCGCCCTTCGGGCACCCCTCCTTGAAAATAAGGAGGGGAATTTGAACAGCCGCCTCCCTTGTTGTTGCAAGACTCTTTTTTTACTATGCACTGAAAGAAGTTGGTTGGAGACAACTTTAATAAGAGGAAAATAACTACAAAGCGGAAGATTGCTTTGGCTTTTGCGCTAATTGATTTTAGTGGTAAAAGCCGCGCAATGACAGCACTGTTTTAACCTCCCCGCCCTTCGGGCACCCCTCCTTGAAAATAAGGAGGGGAATTTGAACAGCCGCCTCCTTGTTGTTGCAAGACTCTTTTTTTACTAAGCACTGAAAGAAGTTGGTTGGAGACAACTTTAATAAGAGGAAAATACCTACAAAGCGGAAGATTGCTTTGGCTTTTGCGCTAATTGATTTTAGTGGTAAAAGCCGCGCAATGACAGCACTGTTTTAACCTCCCCGCCCTTCGGGCACCCCTCCTTGAAAATAAGGAGGGGAATTTGAACAGCCGCCTCCTTGTTGTTGCAAGACTCTTTTTTTACTATGCACTGAAAGAAGTTGGTTGGAGACAACTTTAATAAGAGGAAAATAACTACAAATGGAAGGTTACTGTTTTTGTATTTTTGCGCTAATTGATTTTAGTGGTAAAAGCCGCGACAGCACTGTTTTAACCTCCCCTGCCCTCAAGCACCCCCTCCTGAAAATAGGAGGGGAATTTGAACAACAGCCGCCTCCTTGTGTTGCAAGACTCTTTTTTACTATGCACTGAAAGCAAAGCTGGTTGGAGACAACTTTTAATAAGAGGAAAATACCTACAAAGTGGAAGATTGCTTGGCTTTTGCGCTAATTGATTTTAGTGGTACGCGCAATGACAGCACTGTTTTAACCCCCCGCCCCGGGCACCCTCCCTTGAAAATAAGGCGAGGGGAATTTGAACAGCCGCCCTCCCTTGTTGTTGCAAGACTCTTTACTAAGCACTGAAAGCAGCTGGTTGGAGACAACTTTAATAAGAGGAAAATACCTACAAAGGGGCAAGATTGCTTTGGCTTTTGCGCCAATTGGATTTTAGTGCGTGCCGCGCAATGACAGCACCGTTTTAACCTCCCCGCTCCTCAAGCACCCCCTCCTTGAAAATAAGGAGGGGAATTTGAACAGCCGCCTCCCTTGTTGTTGCAAGACTCTTTTTTTACTATGCACTGAAAGAAGTTGGTTGGAGACAACTTTAATAAGAGGAAAATAACTACAAAACGGAAGGTTGCTTTGGCTTTTGCGCTAATTGATTTTAGTGGTAAAAGCCGCGCAATGACAGCACTGTTTTAACCTCCCCGCCCTTCGGGCACCCCTCCTTGAAAATAAGGAGGGGAATTTGAACAGCCGCCTCCTTGTGTTGCAAGACTCTTTTTTTACTATGCACTGAAAGAAGTTGGTTGGAGACAACTTTAATAAGAGGAAAATAACTACAAAGCGGAAGATTGCTTTGGCTTTTGCGCTAATTGATTTTAGTGGTAAAAGCCGCGCAATGACAGCACTGTTTTAACCTCCCCGCCCTTCGGGCACCCCTCCTTGAAAATAAAGGAGGGAATTTCCAGTGGAGGCCGCCTCCTTTGTGTTGCAAGACTCTTTTACTACACTGAAAGAAGTTGGTTGGAGACAACTTTAATAAGAGGAAAATACACTTACAAAGCGGAAGACTGCTTTGGCTTTTGCGCTAATTGATTTTAGTGGTAAAAGCCGCGCAATGACAGCACTGTTTTAACCTCCCCGCCCTTCGGGCACCCCTCCTTGAAAATAACAAGGAGGGAATTTGAATTTCAGCTGCCTCCCCTTGTTGTTGCAAGACCCTTTTTTACTATATGCACTGAAAGAAGGTTGGAGACAACTTTAATAAGAGGAAAATAACTACAAAGCGGAAGGGTGCTTTGGCTTTTGCGCTAATTGATTTTAGTGGTAAAAGCCGCGCAATGACAGCACTGTTTTAACCTCCCCGCCCTTCGGGCACCCCTCCTTGAAAATAAGGAGGGGAATTTGAACAGCCGCCTCCCTTATTGTTGCGAGACTCCTTTTTACTAAGCACTGAAAGAAGTTGGTTGGAGACAACTTTAATAAGAGGAAAATAACTACAAAACGGAAGGTTGCTTTGGCTTTTGCGCTAATTGATTTTAGTGGTAAAAGCCGCGCAATGACAGCACTGTTTTAACCTCCCCGCCCTTCGGGCACCCCTCCTTGAAAATAAGGAGGGGAATTTGAACAGCCGCCTCCTTGTTGTTGCAAGACCCTTTTTTTACTAAGCACTGAAAGAAGTTGGTTGGAGACAACTGCAACGAAGGGGAAATCGCTAAAGCCGCCTTCGAACCGGTACACCTGTCCTTTGCCTTCGAAAGCGAGAATGGTGTTTACATCGAGGTCGTTGGCAGGCTTATCTAACAATAACACGTTGGCTTCTTCGCGCAGGGTAAGTGTACTGAGGCACAGCCGCTGTTGGCGAATGCCTTTTTGTGTACTTACAATTTGGAGTGGTTGTTGCCTGTGTGGATGAGGAAAATCACTCAGCGTTCAGTTGCGGAATTTTCAGGATTGTTTGTTTGTTTCGATGAGTCGTTTTAATGCTTGCAGTTCTTCACGAATTTGTCGTTTAGCCATTGGAAGCATCAATCTGTTTAACCATTTATAAATGCCGGAAAGCTGATTGTCGGAATACCTTATTACAAGGGTAGAGTTTCCTTTCGCTACCAATGTCCATCCTCCTGTAAGCGGGTAGGGGCTGTTGGTCGGTTTCCATGTAAAAGAAAACGGGGGATTCCATGAAGTGATGATACCACCGATGTCCATCTTCATTCCTGAAAAAGTTTCAACCCAATCATATTCAGACCCTATGCCATAAGGCGGGGAAGTTTTCCAACCGACCTTTTTCATGTTTTTATGCCACTTGGGTGTATTGCTAAAGTCGGTGATGTAGGCAAATACTGCCTCGATTGGTGCATCTATCTGCACACTATCTTCCATGTGAAATGTTTTACCTTCCATGATGGCATTTGATTTTAGTTATTCGGGCAGTTTAAACTTTTTGTGAGAGCCGGTCAGTTTTGCTAACACAGCCCCAATACCAAAAAGTATGTTCTGCAACCAAAATGGCATACCTGCCAAACGATGCTCGTTGCGTAATTTGTACATTACATACATGGATGGAAGCAATGAAACGTTCTTCCAGTCACCACCATTTTGCATGGCATCTTCTCCAAAGGTTTGGAGCATCCACTCAAGCCGTAAAGCCGGCTCATACCAAAACTTTGCCTCAACAGGTTCCGAATTGCTTGCGTTTTTAAAAGTATGCGCTTCACCTCTTTTTACAATAGCTACTTCGCCTTTTTGCAAGGTTTTTTCTTTGCCATTAATGATAACCGTGAATGCTCCGCTTAAAACTTCAAAGCCTTCTTCACAGTTGGGGTGAATATGTAAAGGTGGTCCGTTTTTACCTGCCTGAAGGGTAACTTTTCCTTCGCTGCGTTTGCCGTGAGTAATTTCGCGGGTATCAGAAAATTCAATTTTCTCTCCGATTTTATAGAGGTCAATTACTTTCTTCATTACTGATAATAGTTTTTACAAAGGTCGGAAGTTCACCTAAAACGGTGTGTGATTCCGGTCACAAAATGCTGCACTACTCGAAACCGGTTACTACTTTGTTGTTACAAGATCAAACGGCTTATTATGAAGTTATTCGTCAGCCAAATGCGATGTGCTTTGTAAGAATAAGAGCTGCAAGCGAAGCAGCAATGAAAACTATTTGTAAAACACTCCACTTTGATTTTTTGTAGAGCAAAAAATGCCATACAAACATGATGGGCCAATACCACAACGACCACCAGGCAAGAGCAGAATGTTCCTTAAAAGCAGCCCAGACAATAAAAAGGGTCATAAAGTTTGCACCCAGCGCGGTGCTTGCCAGATAAGAGATGAATTTCTTATATCCTCTTTCCTGCTCTTTTCCGGAATTTACAAAGGGCTCAAAGTCGGCATCCATGGCTTGCTTAAAGTTTGGAATAGACATCAGCGGTTTTACTGCATAAGATATGCTACCGAATAAACCGAGTAAAGAAATAATTCCAAAGATTACAATTCCTGCGATTTCTGTTGTTGCCATATTAATTCTTGTTTGATAATTCTCCTTGTAAAAGCAAAATCCCTGTTATGACAAATGCCAAACTGATGAGTTTGCTTCATTTATGGCAAAGTTAGCTGAGTGGTGATGCTCAAACTTTGTAGAAATGCGACAAAATGATACCGGGCTTAGAATTCGCCTGACCGGGAGTATTTAGTGTGCAGCACCTCAAAATTTGCTTCAGCAGTATGCGAAGGAAAAAGCTGAGAAGGGGCAAAGCCGGTGTATTTTTTTATTTCGTTAGTAAGGTGTGAGTGGTCGTAATAGCCGCATTCAAAAGCAATATCCAGCAAACTCCGCTTGTTTTGATTGTTGATGAGCATGGAAAAAGCATTCTGAAAGCGAACAATGTTTGAATACTCTTTGGGCGAAGCTCCAAGATTTTTTTTGAATTGTCGTTCCAGTTGCCTTACGGTAGTGCAGTTCTTTTTTGCAAGTTCGTAAATGTCAAATAATCCCTTTGAGCGGTGAATGTCTCTGATCACTTCATGTAATTCTCTGTTCGTATGTCTTAACTTATCCGTAAAAAATCGGTTGAGATAGGTAGTTGGGTCTTTCATCACCTTATCAAGGTTCAATGAAAGCGGTTTATCAATTTCAGTAGCAGTATCAGCCAGTTCATCCTGCGAAGCATAGTCGAAAAAATTCGGGAAGGATGCCGGTTTCAAGTAAACGCCCAGTAAATGGGTGTTGGGAGTAATGAAGCCTTCTTTGAAACTTGTTTTTGTTCCCAAAACATAGGTTTTGCCAAATTCCATGGCACCATTCTCGGTTTTATAGGTATCGCCCAAATTGATGACCACACCCGGGCATCCGTCAGGAAAACTTCGTTCCCATTGATTGTCGGTAACATCACCTTTAAACTCCCAGAAAAAATGAATATAGGGAGCCAATTCTTTGCAAGGTTTTATTTCTCTAAAGTTCATGTTGAAAGCTGCTTTTCTCACAAATTTTTGCCCGCATACGGCTTAAAGTTTCTCTTGATATGGAAAGATATTGAGCTAAATGGGTAATGGATAATCTTTGAATTAGTTCAGGAGAGTTTTCTAAAACATACAGGTATCGTTCTTCGGGGTTGTATCGCATAAGCATAGTAAGGTGTTCGGTATGATTGGCGATATGGCCCTGTAACATTTTTGTTCCGATTTTTTCAAAAACAGGAAAATCATTTTGCAGATGTTCTACATCCTGCAATTTGAAATATACCAAATCGCAATCCTCTAAAGCCTGAACAAAGTAGTCAATTGGTCGTTGCTCGTAATAGCAATTACAGTCGTGAACAAAATCCTCTTCCTTATAGAATTGAATTATTTTTTCATTGTCATTCGTGTCGTTCAGGAATCGCCTCATCAGCCCAAACTCGATGTAATAAATCATGTCGGGGATATCGCCTTCCTGAAACAGGTATTGTCCCTTTTTCAAAGTGGTATGTTTCATAAAAGGCTTTAGCTGCTGCAAGGCAGTCGTTTCGTCACCGCTTAGTTGTTCGTAACTGTCAAGGGTTTTGATGATGTTGTTTATGCTCATTTGCCAAAGTTATGTGATAGCGTTGAAACTTAATTTGTTGTTACGCATTTTGTTTGGTTTGCATGGCGGCCAGCAGACGGTCGTTAACGTATTTCGGATTTGCGAAGGCGTGGCACTTTAGCCTGCCAGCAGGCAGGCAGGCACTGCACTCGATATAAATCCGGATAGCTGTCGGGAGTGCTTCCATGCTACGCAAAATTGTCAATAGAAGCCCTGCCGACTGAACGGCATCGGTCGTTCGGGCGGGCACGTCTCCCTGCCCCGATAAATCCGGTTGAACACTGATGCAAAACCGATGTTGGCGGTAGTGCTGCGTTATTTTAACTGAGAAGTTCCACCCTTTTTGAAAAGTGGAACTTGTGGAAACCGGAACATTTGCTTGCTACGAAACCACCAACTTTTTGTAACGGAACTTGCGGGGTTCATCGTCCGATATGCCGAGGCGTTGTTTCTTGTTTTCTTCGTAATCGCTAAAGCCGCCTTCGAACCAGTACACCTGCCCTTCGCCTTCGAAAGCGAGAATGTGCGTACAAACGCGGTCTAAAAACCAACGGTCGTGCGAGATGATTACGGCACAGCCGGCATAGTTTTCGAGCGCTTCTTCTAATGCGCGGATGGTATTTACATCGAGGTCGTTGGTAGGCTCATCTAACAATAACACATTGGCTTCTTCGCGCAGGGTAAGCGCTAAGTGTAAGCGGTTGCGCTCACCGCCCGAAAGCACTTTAATTTTCTTTTGCTGGTCGGCACCGTTAAAGTTAAAGCGCGATACGTAGCCGCGGCTGTTCATTTTCAGCTTGCCGAGTTCAATCCATTCATCACCGTTCGAAATTACTTCCCACACATTTTTTTCGGGGTCAATACCGCTGTGTGTTTGGTCAACGTAACTCAGTTTTACAGTTTCGCCAATTTCGAATGTACCGCTGGTGGGTTTCTCTAAGCCCATTATCATGCGGAACAACGTGGTTTTACCGGCACCGTTCGGACCAATAATGCCGACTATACCGCCTTGCGGCAAACTGAAATTCAGGTTTTCGTACAACACGCGGTCGCCAAAAGCTTTGCTCACATCTTTAGCCACAATTACTTTGGCACCCAGGCGGGGACCCGGTGGAATGTATATTTCCAATTTTTCTTCTGCCTGTTTTACATCTTCCTGCAACATTTTTTCGTAGTTGGCAATACGCGCCTTCCCTTTTGCCTGCCGCGCTTTTTGCCCCATGCGCGCCCATTCCAACTCGCGCTGCATTACTTTTTGGCGTTTGCTTTGGGCAGCCTCTTCCTGCGCCATTCTGGTTTGCTTTTGCTCTAACCATGAGGTGTAGTTTCCTTTCCATGGAATGCCTTCTCCCCTATCTAATTCCAGAATCCATCCGGCTACGTTATCCAGAAAATAACGGTCGTGTGTGATACAGATTACCGTGCCTTTGTATTGTGCCAGGTGATGTTCCAACCACAACACCGATTCGGCATCAAGGTGGTTGGTGGGTTCATCTAACAACAATACATCCGGCTCCTGCAACAACAGGCGGCAAAGCGCTACTCTCCGCTTCTCCCCTCCCGAAAGGAACTTGATTTTGGCTTCGGGGTCGGGGCATTGGAGTGCATCCATGGCGCGGTTAAGCACCTGATCAATTTCCCATGCTCCGGCTGCATCAATTTTATCTTGTAAGGCTCCTTGTCGCTCCAACAACTTCTCCATTCTTTCGGGCGTTAAGTCGGGGTCGGCAAACTGGTCGCTGATGGTATTAAACTCGTTGAGCATATCGAATATTTCCTGCTTGCCTTCGCGCACAATTTCAATTACGGTTTTCTCCTCGTCTAATTGAGGTTCCTGTTGCAGCAAGCCTACCGAGTAATCTTTGCTCTTTTCAATTTTGCCCTGGTAGTTTTCATCTAACCCGGCAATAATTTTGAGCAGCGTTGATTTACCGGAGCCGTTGGCACCTATAATGCCAATTTTAGCTCCGTAGAAAAAGCTGAGGTAAATGTCTTTCAGTATCTGCCTGTTGGGCGGAATGGTTTTGCTTAAACCGAGCATGGAAAAGATAATTGGACCGTCTGCCATAGTGCGCCTTTAAAATTTTGGAAGCGCGAAGATAGAAATTACGGTTAGTTGAAACAGTGTTCGAACGAATCGATTGGTTGTTTACCTTTCAATACTAATTGCCAGCCCAAGCCTTGCTCCAATGTAGTATTCGTTAGGCTTAGAGCCAAAGCCCGTAACAAAGTCAACACGCAGCAGTTTAAAGATGTTTTCGAGACCAACATCTAACTGAAAATATTGTTGGCGAACTGGTGTGTACAGAAAATGAAAGCCGAGTACTTCGTACAACTTCAGTTTGTTGATGCCGGGAATTCTTCCCAGTAAAATTCCTCCGAAGTGATGTTCTAAATGCGCCTCGGCAAAATAACGATTGGTGCTGTGGCGGTAATATTGCAAGGTAAAGAAGCCGAGTAAGTCGGTTTCGCCTTGGTTGAGAAAATTGCCGTAGAAATGGCGGTAGTCGGGATACTGTATCCGCTTTACATAAGGAAAGCCACCGCCTGCCATGCGGTAATGCAGCGTTCCGCCCATTTTAAACGATACATCGCCCGCCAAACGCGCTTCCACAAAATTGAAATTCAAATCGCTGAAACCTTTTATGCGAAACGAATGGCGGTAGAGCAAGGTCAACTCCGGAAACTTGGAGCCTGTGCGAAAGCGCACATCGGGGCGGGTAATATACTTTTGCCCGAAGCGGAACGTAAAACGCAAATCGGCTCTGAAACTGTTGTGGCGCGTTATATTATCGGTTTCTTCGGTTACTCCGGGTATATCTACACCATTGGGTGTAAAATCGCGCTTTACTGATTTAAAGATATAAGCACGGCTCATGTTCTCCATAGGGAAACGCTGTGCATACTGCAACGAAAGCGCTCCGAAAATGCCGTTATACAACTCGCGCGAATAAGCTACGCGCACAAAGTATTGTTCGAATAGTTTAAGGTGGTTTAACTTTAGCACAAGGGTTTTCCATGTATTGCCGAAGTAAGGTTGCGGCTGTGTTTCATTGAACTGACTGATGAGTTTCCCTCCGCTAAGCGTAATGTATTCTTCGCTTATTTGGCTGTTGCGATAGCTGATGGTTGCCATGGCATTAAAGCTTTTGTTCACCACACCATAGCGGAACACCGGCTCAACCGAAAGCCGCCTGCGGTCGCGCTCGAAAAATTTGGTAATGTTGAACTTTAGCTGAAAGTTGAGTCCTTCGAGGGTATTGTAGTTTACAATGCCGAGCAGCGAAGGCATTTGCACGCTCAGCCGCTTAGTTTGTTTTCGAACAGTGTGCCCCGTTAGTATAGATAAGAATGTTGGCTTGTTGGAAATCTTATCCATGGAATCTTTGTAAGCCGGACTGTCCTTAATGACTTGTATGCTATCCTTAATGGTGTAGTCGGCAATCTCTAGTTCGGTGAGCGGAACGGGGCGGATGTTTTCCCAGTAAGCAGTATCGCGCTTGTTGGCTTCGTCTTCAATTTTAATTACCTCGGGAGTAAAAATTTTCTTCTCTAATTTCTTTTCCTCTTTGGCAATCTGCTTTTCGGTTTTCTTTTTTGTTTGTTTGGCAGTGTCGGTTTTTACGGTAATAGTTGTTCCGAAATTGTTGTTGAGTTGATAGTTCTTAAATACACCGAGATAGTAACCATCGCCTTTTAAGCCCAAAAAACTTGCCACCGCATCGTAGCGTTGCTGCGAAGCCAGCCACAAATCGTCTTTTACAGGAATGAAGTACTGAGTTATCTTCAGCGAGTCCACATACTCAATGCCGTTATCTTTCACCAAGTAAAGTTCGAGCGAATGAATGTTCCAGTTGTTTTCTACAATGCTTAACACTCCTGTAAAGCAAGGGTCGCTTTTGCGCTTGGGAATTACCTGAATTTTGTTGATGAGCAAATCTCCCTCTTTGTAAGCGCCCAGCATTTTAAACTTGTAGTAGTAGAATGCATTATCGGAAAGCGGTGAAACAAACGGACGGGCGGCAATTACCGGAATGGAAATATTGCGCTCGTAAAAGTTGAAGAAAAAATTTTGTGCCGAATTGAAGGTAAACCCGCGCGGGTTACCACTTACCTTCGATGAGTAGATAACCTCGTGAAACTTACCCGGCTTTTTGTAGTAGAGTTTCGATACTGATTCGCTGAGATATAAAATTCCGTTCTTCCCCACAGTAATGCCGGCTTTTGCCAATCGGCTTTTTGCCCACAAAGGGGTACTGAGCAAACGGTTCATTCCTTTTACGTAGGCATCGCAGGAGTAACTTTCCACTGCTTCCAGAAAATATTTTCTGCGGGCAATGGCTTTGCGGATAACTTCGTTGGCGGGGTCATCGCTGGCGTTTATCACCACATCGCGTATTTCAAACTGCTGCACTTGCAGGGTTACGTTCAACACTATGTCGGCAGTTAAATCAACCGTTTCCACATGTTGCTGAAAACCCATGTAGCGGTACACAATTTCGTACTTTCCTTTCGGCAAATCGAGTATGTATTCGCCCTTTACATTTGCCGAAGTGCCATCGGAGGTTCCTTTTACATAAATGTTGGCGTACGAAAGCGGAGTGCCGTTGGCATCGGTTACAATTCCCTTAACAGTAACAGCCGAAACATGTAACGACAATGTGTGAAACACTAACAACAGAAAGGGAAAACGCATCGGTATAAAAATAGGAAAGGAAAGTAAACGACCGCGTTAATGCAATGGAATAAAAAAGCCGCTCCATGTTTTGAAGCGGCTTTTGCTTGTTGTTTGAAATCTTATTTCACTTCCATCAGTTCTGTATCGAATATGAGTGTTGCTTTGCCGGGAATAATTGGCGGAAAGCCCTGCTCGCCATAAGCCAGCGTGTAAGGAATAATGAGTTTCAGTTTTGAACCTACTTTCATAAGCGCAATGCCTTCGTCCCAACCTCTTATTACCTGCCCTTGGCCTAAGGTGAAAGTAATAGGCTGACCACGGTCGAGCGATGAATCGAATTTTTTGCCGTCAGCCAATGTGCCGGTGTAGTGTACCGAAACAGTTTTACCGGCAGTTGCCTGCGCTCCTGTTCCTTCGCGCTCAATTACATAATACAAGCCCGATGCTGTCTTTTTTGCATTCGGATACGCTTTCTTTACTAACTCTTCGGGCGATACGGTATATTTTTTCTCAGCCTCTGCTTTTGCTGCGGCAAATTCCCTTGCTTTAGCAGCAAGCAGTTCATCTTTTTTAGCCCATACAGCGGCAGCATCGAAGGCTTCGGCTTCTTTACCAACACGAATAATGTTTACCTTCTTCATTACTTCGCCATCGTTGATTTGACCTATCAGATTATACCCTTCAACCACACTGCCAAAAATGGTATGCTTATGGTCTAACCATGAGGTAAGCGCTTCGGTAATAAAAAACTGTGAGCCATTGGTAGCCGGTCCGGAGTTTGCCATTGCCAACAAGCCTACTTTATCGAACTTCAAATTGTAATCAAACTCATCGCCAAACGAATAGCCGGGGCCACCGCTTCCGTTGCCGTTAGGGTCGCCACCTTGTATCATAAACGGCTGCGGCTGGTGAATGCAGCGATGAAAAGTTAAACCGTCATAGAAAGGAACACCTTCCGCTTTACTGCTGTTTTTAATTTTTCCTTCAGCCAAACCAACAAAGTTGGCTACGGTAACAGGTATGCGTTGGTATTCGAGCGAGAGTACTATGCTTCCTTTTGATGTTACTATTTCGGCATACAAGCCCGGTTGGTTTTTCCATTCGGCAGTTGCAGCCGGAGTTTCAGTTGTTGTCATCCCTTCGTTTTGTTCGGTTTTGCTTTCTGATGCATTGCACGAACTTAACATGCCTGCAAACAGAGTGAGCGTTAGTAAAATTGATTTGCGTGATTTATTCATGGTTTTGGTTTTATAATTAGTTGAAGTTAATACTGCTCAAAGCCTCCAAAAATTTTTTCTCCGTTTCGTCCATTCCTATCAGGCTTTTGCCTCCGGCTGCATTCCGGTGTCCACCGCCTTCAAAATAGGTGCGGGCAAAAGTGTTTACATCTACCTCTCCGCGCGAACGAAACGAAATTTTAATGCGGTCAGGCTCTTCGCTAAAGTAAGCGCTCATTATCACACCTTCAATTTTAAACGGATAGTTTACCAAGCCTTCGCTATCGCCACCCTGCAAATTGAACTTTTTTATTTCGGCTTGTGAAAGCATCATGTATGCCACTTTGCCATCGTTTACAAGTTTTAACTTCTCGTTGAGGCAGTAGCCGAAAAAGCGCAAACGGGTTTCGCGAAAGATGTTGTTTATTTTTTCGCTCACATAATCGGGGCGGGCGCCTTTGGCAATTAACAGTGCTGCCACTTTGTGGGCATTGGGGGTAGTGTTGTTGAACTGAAAGAAACCGTTGTCGGTAGCCAAGCCTACATACAGGCATTCTGCCATTGCGGCATCAATCAAATCCTCATCGCCCAAATCGGAAATTATATCAGCCACCATTTCGGCAGTAGCGCAGTATTTTACATTGCTGAACGTGATTACCGAGAAAGCTTCGGGCTGTTGGTGATGGTCAATCATCACTTTCTTTGCTCTTGATTTAGTTACCAACTCGCCCATGTTTTCGAGGCGGGCAAGAGAATTGAAGTCAAGACAGTAGATAACATCGGCTTCTCTGAGCAATTTTTCGCAGGGCTTCCATCCTTTACCGTTTTCGCAAACGGCAATGGTATCGGTTCCGGGAATCCACTTTAAGTTTTCGGTAAAGGCGGTTGGTGAGATAACCGCAGCCTTGCAGCCTTTTTTTTCGAGATAGAATTTCCAACCCAGTGAGGCTCCCAACGCATCACCATCGGGGTTTCGGTGAGTGATAATAGCTGCTTTGTGCGGAACAGCTAACAGATTACTAAGTGCCTGAATACTTTCCTTCGGAAAATTCATGAGGGGCGAATGTAATAATTCCCGATTTACGTAAAAGCTGCCGGAAACGCCATAAAAGCAGAAGCCGCACCTGTTTTGGATGCGGCTTCGCGGTATATTATCCAATGGGTTGAATTATTCTGCTCCGGCAACTTCCAACTGGCGTTTTTCCTGAATGCGCGAAGCCTTTCCTTTACGGTTACGCTGGTAGAACAGTTTTGCTCTGCGAACACGACCTACTTTGTTCACCACAATTTCATCAACAAAAGGTGAGAAAAGAGGAAAAACACGCTCAACACCTACACCGTTCGAAATTTTGCGAACCGTAAAACTTTTGGTAGCCCCGCTGCCGCGTAACTGAATTACATCGCCACGGAACTCCTGAATACGCTCCTTATTTCCTTCGGTAATTTTATATGATACAGTAATGTTATCGCCAGGACCAAACTGAGGATGCTTGTTGGCTGAATACATTGCATCTTCTACGGCTTTCAATTTAGGATTCATGACTTCTGCTTTAATTTTTTGTAAAAAGGCAGGCAAAAGTAAAAAGTTTTAGCAAATAAAGAAGGAGAGAATTTAACAGTGGCAAATTCCCTCTTTTGTAGGCTATCTACCTCTCTTTTACCCTCATTACTCCGCTGCCGTTGTAGGAATGGTATTCTCCGTTATACATGGCATCGGCCATAGCGGGACCCATTACGTAGGTGCCGGGTGAAACTGCCCGCACGGCATAGTAATAGGTTTGCGAGGATATGCCGAGGTTTACAAACAGGTTGATGCGGTCATCGCGCATGTCGGTGTGGGTGGGGTAGCTTTCGTTCTTAATCCAATTCATGCCCGGTATCTCTTTGGTGCGCGGGTTCTCAATTTCGAAACCAGCGGGAAGCATGTCGGTAATAACAATGTTGTCAATGTAGGTGCTGTACGAGTTTTCGAGCGTGAGCGCTACCACTACCAAATCGTTTTGCGTAAAGGTATTGTTGGTAATTTGTTTGCCGTAGCGGTCGTAAAAGCGCTTACGGATTTTAATGTAGCTGTCCTCTTCTTTAAATGACCCATCTTTCGAAATACCTTCTGCCTGCCAGAAGTAGTACAACTTGCCGCTGCCGCTTACCGATACTTCAACATTGGTTCCACCCAATTGCTTTGCAGTAAGCTTCAGTGTGCTGCCATCGTTAGCCGCCACCTGTTTGCCGTTTACTTTTACGGTGGCTTTCACATCGCTCTTAGCTGCCTGCCGAGCTATTTTACCGAGGGCAAGAAAACTGAAAGCTCTGTCCTGCGTACTTAACCATGGGCGTGCCTTTATTTCGGTGCTTACATGCTTTGCCATAATGCCCACCTGCGGATTGTCGGGGTCCACTTCCAAAATAGCGTTGAGAGCAATGGCTTCATCGCGCACATCGCTGCTGAACGAGCCGCCCGTTTCGCGCACGGCTGCTTCGCCAGTAAACGAAGCGGGGAGCATTTCGTTGAACTTTGCCTTATTGCCCGAAATAGCATAGGCGGCACTGAGCAGATATTTGCTATCCAACGCAAGCAGTTGCGGATTTTGCTTATAGTAGTTCATGGTGCTTACCTGCGGTTTGCCGGCTAATGCAAGCACATAAAGCGAGTAAGCCACTTCCTTGGGAGCAATCTTTTTGTTTTGATTGCGATTGTAGTAGTAGTTGATGGTTTCTTTGCTCTTTAAGCGGTTGATGAGGTACGAATAGATGGTTTCGGTAAGGCTGTTGTCCACCTCAAAACCCGACTTGCGGGCTTCGAGCAGAAAGTGTGCGGCATACACTGTTGCCCACCAACTTTCGCTGCCTTCGCTATCCCACAGGGTAAGCCCACCGCTGTACAACTGCCGCATTTTTATTTTGCGGATAGCTTCCTGCACGTTGTAGTTGGCACCGGTTTTAATGTTCTTATCCATGTTGAACTGTTCGCTCAAATCGCCAAAGTACAACTGCGGAAAAGCGGCACTGATGGTTTGCTCGGTGCAGCCGTACGGGTATTGCACAAGGCGGTAAATTTGGTCGGCAATTTCTACTACGGGGTTTTTGCTTATCACCAACTGGTAGCCGGCACTTGCGGGCATAAAGTAATCCATATCGAAACTAACATTCTTGCTTTCACCGGCATTGATGGAGCCTGCACCGGTTCGCTTTTGCAGCGATGCAGCCGGGCGAATGGTGATGTCGGTTTCTTCCACAAATTTTTCGTTCAGCGCATTTACCTCAACGGTAATTTTTGCCACGTCTATTTTCGGCTCAGCCACTACCAGAAACTTCACTCTGCCTTCGCTGTTTGCTTTCAGCGAAACCGATTGCGAACTGCTGCCTACCATTTGCACGGGTCCGTTCAGCTTTACATTCACTTTTGCCTCTGTAGCATTTTTAGTGGTGTTGCTGATAGTAACGGGCATAAGCACGGTATCTTTCGGGGAAAGGAAACGCGGCAATGCGGTGCTTACCACTACGGGGTCAGCCACCGTCATATTAAAATCGGTGCTGCCGAAAGCGGCATCTTTGTAAGCCACCGCCATTAAACGCAACTGTCCGCTGAACTGCGGAATATCGAACTCGAAATTTGCTTCGCCACTGCTGTTAACATCGGCAATGCCGCTCCAGTACGAAACCAACTTTACGCGTTTGTTTTGCATGGGGTTGGTGCGCTTGCTTAAATCGAAACCATCGCCACCTACCGAAGAAAGGTTGCCTTTCAATTCGGGGAAGAGCAAAGGATAGAGGTCGTAAGCATTTATTTCAAGTGCGCGCTTGGCGTAGAAGAAACCGTAGGGGTCGGGTGTTTTGTAACCGGTTATTTGCAGAATGCCTTCATCCACCGCAGCCAGCGTAACTTTTGCCCCCGGAGTAGCTTTTACTTTCACTTTCTGTTTGGTACGGCTTCGCACATTTTTCTCTGCCACAATCTCCACATTCATTTTGCGGCTTTTTTCTTCTACCGTTACTGCTTTAAAACCATGCGCCACCGTTAAGGGCATATCGCTTTCGGCATGGGGTTTAATGAGCGTGGCAGTGATGTACGCATTAGGCAAATACTGCGAAGAGAGGTTGAGTTCGAGCGAAGCGGAGCGGTTTGCTACGTCAATGTATTTGTATTCGAGCACGCGGTCGGTTTCAACGGTTACAAGCAGTTTTCCGTTAAAAGGAGTTTTGAAAAGGGCACGCACTTTTTCATCGGAGTAGTAACTCTTTTTATCCAGTTCAATATCCACGTTGCCTTCGTTGCTTACTTCGAAACTGCCGCGGGAACTGCCCCACGAGCCGTAGCTGTAAAAAGTGCTTCGCACATAGCTGTTTACGCCCGGTTTGCCTACGCGTATTTCGTATTGCCCCGGAGTAGTGGGCGCAAAGGTGAACACGGAGTTTTCTCCGCTTACATCCACCTCGCGGTCCACAATGGTTTTGTCTTCTCTGCGCGAATCGTAACGGAAGTATTCGCCATAACGCGAAAGGTAAGTGTGGTAATCGTGCTTAATAACCTGCACGCGGGCTTTGGCAGTTAGGGGTTTACCATCTTTATCTAACGCAATAAGCGGGAACGAAATGTTTTGATTGAGGCGGTAGTAATAGTAGCCATCGGTGCCCAAGCCGTAGAAAACATCCTGCGTAAACACATCAATTACCGATTTGCGGTTTACCGGTCTGCCGGTTTCGTCAAACACAGTGGTAAAAAAATCGAGTTGCATCAGTCCGCTGTTGGCGTAGTTTTCAGGCACGGTGTATGTTTCGGTGGCGTTTCCGTTTTCATCGGTAGTGCCTTGCATTACCTGACTGTTGTAGTAGGTGTTTCTATCTGCCAGACTGAAATTGTACTTGCGATATTTTTCGGCACTGAAGGTTTTTTCTTTGGTTTGAATTTCCACCTCGTAATTGCGGTTAGCGGCAGGCGGTCCAAAAAAGTTGACCGCATTGAGTGAGAGTGTAACGGTTTCACCTGGTTTCAGGAAGGGCTTATCGAGCGATGCCGATACCTTAATGCGGTCGGGCATAAATTCTTCCACCAGAATATTTTTGGTAGCCATCAGTATATCGTTGGCGCTGTATACTTCGAACGTATAACTGCCGGTAACAGCCGAGGCGGAAAGTTCTACCTGCGCTTCGAGCGAGCCTTGTGCATTGAGCGATTTGCGAATGGCTTTCAACTCTTTTCCGTTGGGCAAAAGCATTTTCATTTTCAGGGGAATTTCTCCGGGTTTGTTCCATTTCCAGTCGCGCACTACTACACTCAGGTTTACTTTCTCGCCCGGGCGGTACATCTCTCTTTCGGCATAAATAAAAGCATCAAGATTGGTGCTGTTGTTGCGTTTGCCGCCCACATCGAAACGCGAAGTACCTACCATGGTACTACGCAAGGGCATATAGTTGAAATCGGTGCCATTGGTAGCGGTAATAAGCGCAGGTTTAAATCCGCTGAACTCGCGCTTTTTCAAATCAACCTTTGCCACACCATCGGCATCGGTAACGCCCGTACCCACCAGTTGATTGTTGGAGCCATACACCGACACATTTACCCCGCTAATGGCTTTGGCATTTTGAATGGAGTTGGCAAACACCAGCACGTTATCCTTGCCTTCGCGGGCAATTAACCCGATATCGCTGAGGGAAACAAAACGCGAATCGCTGCGCCAATAGTCGTCCATACTACGCACTTTGATGTGGTAAATGCCTTTGAGGTCTTTCAGTTTATCTTCGATATTAAACTTGAGGAGGCGGCTGTTGCCATAGCGCGGCAGCGTTTTGGTTTCTATCACCTTTTCGTAAATAATATCGCCCCATACGGCTTCGTCATAGTAGTAGTCGTTTTCGTAGTAATACTCTTCGCTTTCGTAATCGCTTTCATAGTAGCTGTCGTTGGGATAATAGCCGCTGCGCTCGCTTGCCAGCAGGTTGTTTTCGTAAATTTTGGAGATGATAACTTTAATGCGGCTTACCGAAGTAACATTCACTTCGATATTGCGGTTGCCCTTGCTGCCCAAATACACACCTTTACGGTTAATGAACTGCACCGAAGGCTGCAATTTGCCGAAGGTAACGGTGTTGGTGTAGTCTTCTTTCAGCGTGCCCCCAATTTTTCCTTTCAAGCCTTGCTTTAGAGTAATGCTGTAGGCTTTGCTTACATCAAAGCCTTCGCTGGTAATAACCAAACCCTGTGAGGATGTTTCGGTTTTAAAATTCACCTTGGGTTCAATGGCAATAAACTGCTGTATGTTTTCGGAAGCAGGTGTTTGGCTCATAAACAGTTTAATGCTGCCCTGTGTGCCATCGTGGTTGGCTTCAATATTTTGCACCACCACGTTGAAAGGCGAAGGCAGCAGCAATTCGTTTTCTATTGCCTTGCCCAGTCCGGTTTTTCCGTTGAGGGGCAGCAGTCCCTTTTCGATGGTGAGTTTTAGTTTTACATCGCGGTCTTCGAGCGGAACACCGGTGAGGGACAGCGAAATTTTTAACTCGGGGGTTGTAGTTTGTATATTAAAATCCTTCGCTGCGCCATCGGCACTGAGCGATACAAACTGCTTGAGTTTTTCGGGCGATACTTTGTAGTTGAAGTAGAGATCAACCTGCGGAAAGGCATTGCCGGTACTGCCATCGCTTACGTTCCACACCGCCAGGGCATTTTCCAAATTAAGATAAGGTGTGTGAAAGGGTTTTACTTCGCACTTGCCGAGGCTGTATTTGCTACCGGTGTGGCGGAGAATTTTATCGGTAATGGTAGCTTTGTATTCGGTGGCGGGCAACAAATCGTACTCGGGAGAAAAGATGAGTTCGTTGGCATTTAACCAGCGGAACCTGCCCGAGATAGGCGGCTCGAAGTGAATGTATTCGGTGGTGTCCCACTCGTTGAAGACAGAATCTGCCGCCAGGTTTTTATCGAAGGTAAAAATGAGATTGCCGAGCGTGGGCACTTCATCGCGGGCGGTAGTTTCGGTAAGGTTTACTTTGCTTTTGTTGTTGCAGGCTGCGAAAAACAAAATGAAAAACGCAGAGATGAGGCGGATGGCGGTACGCATGGTGTTGGCGAGTTTTTAAAATGTAATTACTACGTAAAGCAATATATGATTATTGCGTGTGTAAGGAAAAATATTTTGGGAAGGGGAAATACAAGTAAACGGATAAGGCGGAGATTTTGCGGATTATTGCTGTCCAACGGGTTAAACCCGTTTACAGATTAGTTGCAACCTACCACACATTTTCCAAATCTTTGGCTTGGTAGGTATGGTTGCGCTCGGTGTAATAGCTGCCGGTTGCTTTCCTTTTTAGCTGAAGACTATCCTTTCCTCCGCTAAAAAGACGGGAAAGTAAAGCAACAGGCAATAGAAAGCCGAAAAAGATAAGCGACAGAATTACCTTTGACATTACAAAGCCCATCGCCTCACCAATCTTTATCCAAAGCCAAGCAATTTTTGCGGTAAGTGTTTTAGAGAAAGCTCCTGCTAAACCAAGAACAATAGCCACAACAATAAGCCAGTTGTATTGCTGCTTGGTAAAAAAGTAAACCACCAGTAAGCCTACACAAATGGTAAGTATTACTTCCAGTTCCTTTTCGCGGTTAAGTTTTACTTGCATGTTAGAACAGCGTATAAACAAAAGGAGCAGCCGCAGAGCCTCCGCCAATAACAATAAGAATACCTACCAGCAGCAGCACGATAATCATGGGCAGCAGCCACCACTTTTTGCGCTCCATTAAAAATTTCCACAGGTCGGTTAAAAATTCCATAGGGGTATTTGTTTTAGTCTAATGTAAATTCTTTTTTCCAATCGCCCTTTTCTTTCCAAGCAGGTTGCGCGGCTTTTGCCAACAGGTAGTTGCCTATTACCAGATAATCCATTTCGGTACGCATAAAACATTTGTAAGCATCTTCGGGTGTGCAAACCGGAGGCTCGCCACGCACATTAAAACTGGTGTTTACCAGTACGCTACAGCCGGTAAGCGCTTTGAACTTTTCGAGCAACAGATAATACCTGGGGTTTGTTTCTTTGTGAATAGTTTGCACGCGTGCCGAAAAGTCAACATGCGTTACGGCAGGAATATCGGAACGCAAATAATAGAGGCGTTCCATTAAGGGCAGCGAAGCATAGTTATCCGGCAATTTTGTTCTGCGCGATTCTTTAACCGGTGCCACCAGCAGCATGTAAGGTGATGACGCGTTTAGGTCGAAATACACCGCAGCATCTTCGGCTTTTACCGAAGGAGCAAAGGGGCGAAAACCTTCGCGGTATTTAATTTTCAGATTCAGCTTTTTTTGCATTTCGGAATTGCGGGCATCGCCCAGAATGCTGCGGTTGCCAAGGGCACGGGGACCAAACTCCATTCTTCCCTGCATCCAGCCAACTACATTCCCTTGGTTAATAAGCGAAGCAGTTTTCTCAGCAACCGTATCGAAGCGTTCGTGCTTTTCGTACACCGCTCCAAACTTTTTTAACCCGAGTTCAATATCTAAATCGGAAAACTCAGGGCCGAGATATGAACCATGCATACCATCGAAGGTATTACTCTGCGTTCGCTCTTTGTTAAAGTAAATGTGGTACGCTGCCTGTGCCGCACCTACTGCTCCACCGGCATCGCCCGATGCGGGCTGTACAAAAACATTTTGGAAAACTCCGCTGCGGAGTAAATGACCGTTTGCCACACAGTTAAGTGCCACACCGCCCGCCATACATATATTGTTGCTGCCGGTAAGCCGCTTTGCTTCGCCAGCCATTTTCAGCACTATTTCATCGGTAACTTTTTGAATGGCAAAAGCTAAGTTGCAATGTTGTTGTTGCAGTTCGTCTTCTTCGTTTCGCTTTTTAAAGCCGAACAATTTTTCCCATTTATTATCGAACACCATTCGCAAGCCGGTGGCGTAGTTAAAGTATTCTTGATTGAGATGAATAGAGCCATCCTCTTTTATATCTATCAGTTTGTCCTTAATTATTCGAATAAAGCTTGTGGTTTCTTCCGAATCGGAAATGCCGTACGGAGCAAGCCCCATTAGTTTATACTCGCCTGAGTTCACCTTAAAACCAAGAAAGTAGGTAAAGGCAGAATACAACAACCCAACCGAATGCGGAAAGCGCAGTTCTTTGAGAATAGTGATAGAGTTATCCTTACCGTAACCTATAGAAGCGGTTGCCCACTCTCCCACCCCGTCAATGGTTAAAATTGCCGACTCAGCATAAGGCGATGAATAAAAAGCACTGGCAGCGTGCGAAAGGTGATGCTCGGGAAACAACAGTTTTACTTTTCGGGTGTAGCCGTCCAACTGCTCTAACTCCTCATGTATTACCCGCTTTAAAAAAATCTTCTCCTTAATCCATACCGGCATTGATGTTACAAACGATGCCAAGCCTTTTGGTGCAAACCCGTAGTATGTTTCGAGCAGGCGTTCAAACTTTAGCAATGGCTTATCGTAAAAAGCAATTGCATCTAACTTGCCAATATCTTTGCCTGCATACTTCAGACAAAATTTTATGGCATTAACCGGAAACGAAGCATCGTGCTTTTTGCGTGTAAAGCGCTCTTCCTGTGCAGCAGCAATTATCTCCCCATCCTGAACTATGGCAGCAGCTGAGTCGTGATAAAAAGCGGAAATACCGAGAATGGTCATAAATGAATACAGTGCAAAATAACACCTTAAGGCATTTATTGATGAGAAGCAAGAAACTGCACTACGCTGCTTTCAATTGCTGCATTCACATCGGTATAACTGTTGCGTGTAAATTTCTTGCCTGTAACTTTTTCATACAACTCAATGTAGCGGTCGGTAATGGTGTTTACAAATTCATCGGGCATAAAAGGCATTTGTTGTCCTTCTTTTCCCTGAAAGCCGTTTTCGATTAACCACTGGCGGACAAACTCTTTGCTGAGTTGCTGTTGTGCTTCTCCCTTTTGCTGACGTTCTTCATAACCTTCTAAATAAAAATAACGCGATGAATCGGGAGTATGAATCTCATCTATCAACATTACTTTGCCATCTGCAATACCGAACTCGTATTTGGTATCTACCAAAATCAATCCGCGCTCATTAGCCATTTGTTGCCCTTTGGCAAAAAGTGCGTAGGTGTATTTTTCCATTTGCACATAAACATCTTCGCTTACAATACCGCGCTTCAAAATTTCTTCGCGCGAAATGTCTTCATCGTGCCCTTCAACCGCTTTGGTGGATGGTGTGATGATGGGCGAAGGAAGCCGATCGTTTTCTTTTAACCCTTCGGGTAAAGCAACACCGCATAGCACACGCTTTCCTGCTTTGTATTCGCGTGCGGCATGCCCTGCCAAATAACCGCGTATAACCATTTCAATACGCACCGGCTCGCAGCGTTTACCTATTGAAACATTCGGATGCGGTACCGCCAGCAACCAGTTAGGCACAATATCTTTAGTGGCATTAAGAAAGTGAGCCGCTATTTGATTGAGCACTGCACCTTTGTGCGGAATTGGTTTCGGAAGAATATGGTCGAAAGCAGAAATGCGGTCGGTGGCAATAACCACTAAGGTATCGCCAATGGTGTACACATCGCGCACCTTACCGTGGTAAACGGCTGTTTGTCCGGGAAAATTAAAATTGGTTTCGCTAATAGCATTCATGGTAAGAGAATCTTGCATCATAAATTATTCCGGTTGTTCGTCTTCGCGTTTCTTACTTTCGGAAAGTTTGTTGTAGGCTTTGATAATTTCTTTAACCAGGCGGTGGCGCACCACATCACTTTCATCGAGCATAATAGTAGAAATACCTTCTACCTTTCTAAGAATATTGATAGCCGTTCCCAAGCCCGATTTTACTTTAGGCGGAAGGTCGATTTGCGTAGGGTCGCCCGTAATAATTACTTTGGAATTTGCACCAATGCGGGTGAGAAACATTTTTAACTGCATATCGCTACAGTTTTGTGCTTCATCTAAAATGATGTACGCATGGTCGAGCGTTCTACCGCGCATAAATGCCAACGGAGCCACTTCAATTACGCGGTTTTCCATAAAGTAAGTTAGCTTATCGGTCGGAATCATATCATCCAACGCATCGTACAACGGGCGCAGGTAAGGGTCAATCTTCTCCTTTAAGTCGCCCGGCAAAAAACCGAGGCTTTCGCCTGCTTCAACGGCAGGGCGTGTGAGAATTATTTTTTTTACGTTCTTTTCTTTCAGCGCCCGTACTGCCAATGCTACCGCGGTGTAAGTTTTGCCCGTTCCGGCAGGTCCGATGGCAAATACAATGTCGTTCTTTTCGCTCTCTTTCACCATCAGCAACTGGTTATCGGTGCGCGCACGCACTACCAAACCGTTGTTACCGTAAACTATTATGTGGCTTTGTTGCTTATCCTGCTTTTCGGCATCGCTGCGCTTATCATCAGTAAGCACAATGGTTTCTATATTGTCTTCGCTCAGCTTTCCGTAGCGTTCAATGTGGTCAATCATGCGCTGCACTTTCTGTTTAAAAACAGCAAGCTCGTCTTCGTTTCCCTCGGCTTTTATGCTGTTGCCGCGCGAAACCATCCGAAGCGTGGGGAAGTTTCTTTTTATAAAGTTGAAGCGTGAATTGTTTACTCCGAAAAAATCAATGGGGTCAATCCCTTCTATGTTCAGTGTTATTTCTGTCAAAGCAACGTTGTTTTGCGTCCAAATTTACGAATTCGCAAAAGGTTAGACTGTACAGCAAAATATATCTATCCACATTTTTTTCCACCTAACATAGTTTTAACGCTGAATGATTTAGAAGACTTTTGAAGGGCAAATTTTTACATGGCACTTGTTACCCTTATTACCGACCTTGGCACGCGCGATTACTATGCCGCTGCCATTAAGGGCGCCATTATAAGCCATTGCGAAGCAGTAGTGCCGGTAGTGGATGTTACACATCATGTTAAGCCTTTCGATATACGCGAAGCGGCTTACACACTGCGTAACAGCTATAAGTATTTTCCTAAGGGAACCATTCATGTAATACACGTCAATTCATCCGATGCCGAAGGGCGAATGCTGCTGGCAAAGATGGACGGACATTATTTTCTAACATTCGATAACGGTATTCTTTCGCTTGCGTTTGGCGCTAATCCGAAAGAAACATACGAAGTAAACAGCGAAGTGGTTGGCGGGCATTCGCTGTTGTTTGAAGAAGCTATTGGTACCGTAATCAACTTTTTACTAACGGAATACAAGCCTACCGACTTTGCCCACTTAACTACTACTGCCCGTAGTTATCGTTTGTTGCAACCTATGGTAAACCCCACCAATATACGCGGCACTATCGTATATGTTGACAACTACGGAAACGCCATCAGCAATATTCCCGAAAAAATGTTTTTGGAGTTTACGAAAGGCAAACGCTATTCGGTGATGGTGAACGTGGGCAGCGTGAAACAACTGAGCAACACTTACAGCGATGTGGATGAAGGCGATATTCTGTGCCTTATCAATACTTCGGGTTTTCTGGAAATTGCCATAAACAAAGGCAAAGCAGCTAATTTGCTTGGGCTGAAAGAAGATTCGGCAATTATAGTTACGTTAGACTAAGACGCAGAATTTTACCTTTGCCCAGCAAAACCGCTCCACTACATGCAGTTAAACCCGCTTACCGCTATTAGCCCTGTTGACGGGCGCTACCGTAACAAAACCGAAACTTTTGCCCCTTATTTTTCCGAATATGGACTAATACGTTACAGAGTAAAAGTTGAAGTTGAATACTTTATTGCCTTGTGCGAAATTCCTCTGCCACAGTTAGCCGGTTTCCCATCCAAAAATTTTACCGCACTGCGCGACATAGTGAGCAATTTTACCGAAGCCGATGCTCAACTGATAAAGAACACCGAAAAAGTAACTAACCACGATGTAAAAGCTGTTGAATATTTTCTGAAGGAACGCTTTGATGCCCTCGGACTGCAACAGTGGAAAGAGTTGATACACTTTGGGCTTACCTCGCAAGATGTTAACAATACATCAGTCCCCCTTTCGGTAAAAGAAGCCGATACCGAAATTTATTTGCCTGCCGTAAAACGATTAACAGCACATATTGAAGCCTTAGCCCAACAATGGAAAGATGTTCCCATGCTGGCGCACACCCACGGGCAACCGGCTTCGCCAACCAAACTTGGAAAAGAGTTAATGGTTTTTGTAGAGCGACTACAATCGCAAACTCTGCCGTTGCTCAACATTCCGTACTGTGCTAAGTTTGGTGGTGCTACAGGAAACTTTAACGCCCATTATGTAGCGTATCCGCAAATAGACTGGGCGGCATTTGCCAACGATTTTGTAAACCGCAAACTGCATTTAAAACGCCAGCAATACACCACACAAATTGAACATTACGACAGCCTTGCAGCCCGTTTTGATGCCATGAAACGCATTAACACCATTTTGATTGACCTGTGCCGCGATGTGTGGACGTATATTTCAATGGAGTACTTTAAGCAGCGGGTCAACAAAAACGAAGTAGGCTCATCGGCCATGCCGCATAAAGTAAACCCCATTGACTTTGAAAATGCCGAAGGAAATTTGGGGGTTGCCAATGCGTTGCTTGAACATCTTTCCGCCAAACTGCCGGTTTCGCGCCTGCAACGCGACTTAACCGACTCCACCGTGCTGCGAAACATTGGTGTGCCGTATGCCCACATTCTAATCAGCATAACTTCTATTGAAAAAGGGCTTTCGAAACTGCTGCTGAACGAAGACAAACTAAACAGCGATTTAGAAAATAACTGGGCAGTGGTGGCAGAAGCCATACAAACCATTTTACGCAGAGAGGCTTACCCTAACCCTTACGAAAAACTGAAAGAACTTACCCGCGGCACCGCACATATTAACCGCCAAACCATTGCCGATTTTATTGAAAGCTTAGATGTAGCGGAAAGTTTGAAAGCTGAACTACGGAAAATTACCCCGCAGAATTATACGGGAAAATAACACCATACAAATATGCAATACAATACCTATTGTTCAACTGACAATAGCTACTAGTTTCAGCAAATACTACTACCATAGTGCTGACATCCAATACTTTAACACGGTTGAAAAAATTTCGCTGGAGTTGCTTTTGTAATTTAAAAACAGTGATATGTTTGCAGCAACCAAAACAATTAACAATGAAAAGAAACACACTTTACATGGCAACTTTATTAGTTGCTTTTACCATGCTTTTTACCGGATGTACTAAAGAGCAAATGGCGCTTGCCTTATTGTACGGAACATGGTCTTTAGAAGAGCAGTTGGATAACAACGGTGCAGTTGTTCCTGCAACACCAAACACCACTACAGAGGTGTTAGTTACTTTTTTCCGTTGCAACGACCAAAACGAAGAAAACTGCTACGGCTCTACAAAAACCACCAGCACCACTACTATTGGCGGTTCAAGTACCACCACTATTAACGGCTCCAGTTTTTCGTACCGTATTTTCGGTAAAAGCCAAATTGTTTGGGGAAACACCTACTTCGAAATTGAATCCCTAACTAAAAAGGAGTTGAAATTACACCCGGTTAGTTCGCCTAAAGCAACTACTACTTATAAGAAACAATAATTGCTTCTCGCTTAAAACAAAAAAAGCTGTTACGGTTGTAGCAGCTTTTTTTGTATCTGCCCATAAAGCATTTCAGTCCCTCCGGTATTTTGCTGCACATATTGTTTCGCTTTCTCCGAAGCGCTTTTTCTGAATGCTTCTTCCGAAACAACCTTAAGCACAGCTTTCAATTCATTAAATGAACTAACCGAAAAAGCAGCTTGCAGTTCTAACAACTTATGCGCTTCGAGGGCTTTATGGTAGTTGGTACCGAAAATGACAGGCATTCCGTAGACCGCTGCTTCCAGTATGTTGTGAACACTTTTACCAAAGCCTCCGCCTATGTAAGCGATTTCGGCATAAGCATACAGCGAAGCCAGCATGCCGAAGTTGTCAATAATAACCACATTGGCAGTGGTGGCATTTTCATCGGTTAACTCGGAATACAACAAAGCTTTTGCCTGAATATTTTTTCTAAGTGCATCTATATTTTCCTCATGCAATTCATGTGGAGCAATTATGTATTTGTATTCTTTCAGCAAATCGCGGTTAATACACTCCACAATCAATTCTTCATCGGGTCGCCAGGTGCTGCCGGCTATCAACAGTTTCGAATTGCCTTTAAATTTTTCGATAAGCGGAAAAGCGGTTTTACTTTGGGCAATGGCATACACACGGTCGAAACGCGTATCGGGCACAATAAATGATGAAACTTCTATTCCAGCTAACAGCATTTGCGAAGTTTTATCCTGCACAAACACCGCGCTAAACAACCTCAGCATTCGTATAAAGAAACTTCCGTACCACCGAAAGAAAATCTGCTCCTTACGGAATGCCGATGAGAACAATATGGTTGGAATCTGCTGTTTGTTCAGTTCGTTCAGGTAATGAAACCAAAACTCGTACTTCACAAACAGTGCGGCATCAGGCTTTAAAGCAGCTACAAATCGTTGAGCATTCGCTTTGGTATCTAAAGGCAAATACACCACCGCATCGGCAAGCAGATAGTTTTTTCGCACCTCATAACCCGAAGGAGAAAAAAATGAAATAACAATACTGCAATCGGACTGCTCTGCTTTAAACTTTTCAATTAGCGGGTGCGCCTGTTCAAACTCACCCAGCGATGCACAATGAAACCAAATCCGCTTTTCATTCAGTTTACTGAAATCGGGAAATGTTTTTCTGCCGCATCTCCATCGTTTTGCTTTCTCATTAAAAAGTGAAGCAATAAAAATAGCAGCCGCATAAATGCGTAAGGCAACATCGTAAATAAAAAGCTGAATCATTTACGGGTTAGTAGTAGTAAAACTCTTTCTCGCTGGCTTGCATAAAATACGGGATAATCCACCCTACCTTAATGCCCAAAAACATATCAATGCGTTTTTCACTCAGTTTACCCATGTTGTAGAAATCGTAGTTTCTGCGGTTTTCGGTAAAGCCAATGTCGAACTGCAAGCCGGCATAAGCGCTTATAAATCTTCTTCGCTCCATAAAAATACCACCTATAAATTGCGACAACACCGGACCATTGCACAGGCGGTCGTACCCTTTTCGGTACGTTTTGTTTAACTGCGGCAGCGATGTTTCGCGCACGTTAATGGCAATTTTGTGCTGCAACATGCCAAAGCCTGTAAGAAACAACAATCCGGCATCGGGAAATTTTTCGGAGAACGGCACTACTTTCCCAAAGTTTACTTTCAGATTAAAGCCTTGCTCCTGCGGGCGAACCGAAATCAAATCGTTGTTCTGACTGATGTGCTGACCGAGATAGGTGGAAATATTATCCAACACATAACTTTCGCGCACTTTTGTTCCAAACAAAAAATTTCCTTCCACGCCAATCATCCAGTTCTTTTTCATTTTGTAATGAATGGCAAAACCGAACAGGTTATTAAAACCGTAGCGGTCGCCCATATTACCAAAAGGAAACTGCGCGGTATAAACCGGAGAGAACAGAAAAGCGGAATTGGGTTCGAAATTCTTTTTCTTCTTTTTCGGCTCTTGCTTTTGTTCGGTTTGGGCAATGCCCGCAGCAGATAAACAGAGAGTAAAAAGAAGCAATAAAACAGTTCGGAACATCCGTTGCAAAGGTTAACCGCTTAAAAACGCGTTAGGGCAAAAATATTATTTTAGCGCGCCCAAAAAATGACGGTAATGAAGGAAATACGGATGGTTGACTTAGCCACCCAGTACGATCGGATAAAAGTTGAAGTGGATGCAGCCATAGCCGAAGTTCTCACCTCCACTAAGTTCATTAAAGGTCCACAGGTAAAATCGTTTGAAGACAATTTGGCAAAATACCTTGGTGCAAAGCATGTAATAGGCTGCGCCAACGGTACCGATGCCCTGCAAATTGCCATGATGGCGCTGGGCTACCAACCGGGCGATGAGGTTATCACCGCTTCATTTACTTATGTGGCTACTGCCGAAGTAATTGCCCTGCTTAAACTAAAACCGGTGTTGGTAGAGGTAAACCCCGAAACATTTACCATAGACCCCGCTGCCATTGAAGCTGCCATTACACCCAACACAAAAGCCATAGTACCGGTGCATTTATTCGGGCAGTGTGCCGATATGGAACCGATAATGAAGATTGCCGCAAAACATAATCTGCATGTAATTGAAGATACGGCACAGGCAATTGGGGCTGATTATTTTTTTGCTGATGGCGCTAAAAGTAAAGCGGGAACTATTGGCACAATTGGAACCACTTCTTTCTTCCCTTCAAAAAACTTAGGATGCTATGGCGATGGCGGAGCACTATTTACCAACGATGACACCCTTGCAAAAAAAATACGCATGATTGCCAACCACGGGCAAAGCGTGCAATACGTGCATGATGAAATTGGCGTGAATTCGCGCTTAGATACTTTGCAGGCAGCCATTTTAGATGTAAAACTGAAATACCTGGATGAGTATGCCCAAAGCCGTAGGAAAGTTGCCGACTATTACGATAAAGCATTTGCCGGATTAGAAAACGTAACTACCCCAGTCCGCGCTAAAAATTCCACGCATGTATTTCATCAATACACTTTGAAGCTAAACGGGCTTAACAGAGAAGAAATCAGAAAAAAATTGGAAGAAAAGGGAATTCCCACTATGGTGTATTATCCTATTCCGCTTCACGAACAAAAAGCATATAAAGACGAGCGCTACAAAGAAGGCGCCTTCCCCATTACCGAATCGCTTTGCGAAAGTGTGTTGAGTTTACCCATACACACCGAATTTGGCGAAGAAGAATTGAAGTATGTGGCAGATAATTTTATTTCAGTAGTTAATAATAGCGGTAAATGAAAATTGCAGTTGTAGGAACAGGTTACGTTGGCTTGGTTACGGGAACCTGCTTTGCTGAAACCGGCAACGATGTAACCTGCATTGATGTAAACGAAGAGAAAGTAAAGAAGTTGAAGGAGGGCATTATGCCCATTTACGAACCCGATTTGGACTTACTGTTTGAGCGGAACACCAAACAAGGCAGACTAAAATTTACCACTTCGCTTGCCGAGGGAATTGAAGGCGCAAAAATTATTTTTCTCGCGCTTCCTACGCCACCGGGCGAAGACGGCAGTGCCGATTTAAAGTATGTTCTCGGGGTTGCCAATGATTTAGGGAAATTGCTGAAGCATTACACAGTGGTAGTAAATAAGAGTACGGTGCCTGTTGGCACAGCCGATAAAGTTCGCAGCGCCATTGCAGCAAATGCAACGGTGGAGTTCGATGTTGTTTCCAACCCCGAATTTTTGCGCGAAGGAGTTGCCGTAGAAGATTTCATGAAGCCGGAGCGCGTGGTGGTGGGCACCCGTTCGCCTAAAGCAAAGGCTTTAATGGAAGAATTATACGAGCCTTTTGTGCGGCAGGGCAATCCTATCATTTTTATGGACGAGCGTAGTGCCGAGGTAACCAAATATGCCGCCAACGCATTTCTCGCCACCAAAATTTCGTTCATGAACGAAATAGCCAACCTGTGCGATAAAGTGGGGGCTGATGTGGACAATGTTCGCAAGGGAATAGGCACCGATTCGCGCATTGGTAAACGTTTTTTGTTTGCAGGTGTGGGTTACGGTGGAAGTTGTTTCCCGAAAGATGTGCAGGCGCTGCATCACACCTCGAAAGAGTATGCTTACGACTTCCGCATACTGGATGCGGTAATGAAGGTGAATTATTTGCAGCGCGAAAATTTCTTTCAAACTATTCTGAATCACTTTAACGGAAATTTGAAGGGCAAAACCATTGCGCTGTGGGGCTTGGCTTTTAAGCCTAACACCGATGATATACGCGAAGCGCCCGCTTTATATTTAATTGATCAAATGCTGGAAGCCGGTGCAACCGTAAAAACATACGACCCCGAAGCCATGAACAATGTGAAGCAATTGTATGGCAACAAAATAGTATTTGCAGCTAATGAATATGATGCCCTGGAAGGTGCCGATTTTCTGGTAATTGCCACCGAATGGAATGTATTCCGCTCGCCTGATTTCGATAAAATTTCCGCTAAACTGAAAAACAAATTAGTGTTTGACGGACGCAACCTTTACAATACCGCTTTTATGCGCGAGCACGGATTTACTTATTACAGCATTGGTCGAGAAACAGTAAAGCCATGAAAAGAGTTCTCATAACAGGTGCCGCGGGTTTTCTCGGTTCTCACCTTTGCGACCGGTTTATTAAGGAAGGCTACCATGTTATTGGCATGGATAACCTGATTACGGGCGACCTCAAAAACATTGAGCACCTTTTTAAACTCGAACACTTCGAGTTTTATCATCACGATGTTTCAAAGTTTGTGCACGTACCCGGTAATCTTGATTACATTCTTCACTTTGCCTCACCAGCCTCACCTATTGATTACCTCAAGATTCCCATTCAAACACTGAAAGTCGGCTCGCTGGGCACACACAATTTGCTTGGTTTGGCGAAAGCGAAAAATGCCTGCATTTTGGTGGCATCTACTTCCGAAGTATATGGCGACCCGCTGGTGCACCCTCAAAACGAAGATTACTGGGGTAATGTAAATCCGGTTGGTCCGCGCGGAGTGTATGATGAGGCCAAACGCTTTCAGGAAGCCATGACCATGGCGTATCACACATTTCACGGAGTAGATACAAAGATTGTCCGCATATTTAACACCTATGGTCCGCGCATGCGGTTGAACGATGGCAGAGTGCTTCCTGCTTTTATAGGGCAGGCATTGCGTGGCGAAGATTTAACCGTATTTGGCGATGGCAGTCAAACGCGCTCCTTTTGTTATGTGGACGATTTGGTAGAAGGAATTTATCGCTTGTTGTTGAGCGACTACCATCAGCCGGTAAACATTGGCAACCCCAACGAAATTACCATTAGCCAGTTTGCTGAAGAGATAATTAAACTGACGGGCACCACCCAAAAAGTAATTTACAAACCGCTGCCCATTGACGACCCTAAGCAGCGCCAGCCCGATATTACCCGCGCAAAAGAACTACTCGGCTGGGAACCCAAAGTAAATCGCAGCGAAGGGTTAAAGATTACGTACGATTATTTTCGCAGCCTTTCAAAGGAAGAATTATACAAATCTAAACACCGGTTTGAATGAGTTGGATGGAAAAGTGGAATACTGGGAAATTCTAGCAGATAAAATCATAGATGGAACGAAAGAATATAAACAGGGGATACAAGAAATTAGAAGTATGGAATGATGCCATTGATTTGTATGTGCTCGCTGTAAAGCAATTCAGTAAACTTCCTTTTGTGCATCAGAAATCTGCCTCCAATGCCATTGATGCCGCACAGAGTATTTCAAGAAACATTGCAGAAGGCTATTGCAGGAAAAGCCTGAAAGAGTATTTGAGTTTTCTGAATTATTCGCTGGCTTCTTGTGGCGAATTGCATTCGTGTTACTTTTCTTTTCATAAAGCCGGAGTAATTGCTAACGAAATTTTTGAAGAAATGGAACAACAGCATTACAAGACAGAAAACAAACTGTTGAAACTTATTGAATCATTACAGAAAAAACTCAAAACCGGAAATTGGGACGATACTTTTGCGAAAGAATAGACGACTATCCCATCATTCCACTATATCAATATTCCATTTATAACTATGTCGAAAGAAACACATCCATACCACGCACACCCGAGCGCCATTGTGGACGAAGGTTGCAAAATAGGCAAGGGCACAAAAATTTGGCACTTCAGCCACATTATGCCCGATTGTGTAATAGGCGAAAACTGCAACATTGGGCAAAACGTGGTCGTTTCTCCGGGAGTTGTGCTGGGGAATAATGTTAAGGTGCAAAACAATGTTTCCATTTACACCGGGGTTATTTGCGAGGATGATGTTTTTCTTGGTCCGTCTTGTGTGTTTACCAATGTAACCAACCCGCGCAGCGGAGTAAATCGCAGAGGGCAATATGCCAAAACAGTAGTAAAGAAGGGCGCATCCATTGGCGCTAATGCTACTATTGTTTGCGGGCACGACATAGGTGAATATGCCTTTATTGGTGCAGGCGCTGTGGTTACCAAAAATGTTCCGGCTTATGCTTTGTTAGTGGGCAACCCAGCAAAACAAATGGGTTGGATGAGCGAATACGGACACCGTCTTCATTTCAATAACGAGGGAGTGGCAGAATGCCCCGAAAGCAAAGAGAAGTATCTGTTACAAAATGGTCAGGTTTCAAAAATTAAATAGAACATGGTAGAAGATTTACTGAGTAAGAAAAAAAAGTTAGCCGTAATCGGGCTGGGTTATGTGGGCTTACCCATTGCATTGGAGTTTGCCCGTAAAATTTCGGTAATCGGGTTCGACATCAATCAAAAACGTGTTGACTTGATGAAGCAACACATTGACCCCAGCAACGAACTCGAAACAAAAGATTTTGAAGGAACCGATATACTTTTTACAGCCAATATCGAAGATTTAAAGCAGGCAATTTTTTTTATAGTGGCGGTTCCCACTCCGGTTGATAAGCACAATGTACCCGATTTAAAACCCGTATTAGCAGCCTCTACTACCATAGGCAAGGCGCTAAAAAAAGGCGACTATGTAGTGTTTGAATCAACCGTTTACCCGGGCTGCACCGAGGAAGATTGCCTTCCGGTAATTGAACAACTGTCGGGCTTAAGTTTAAAGAACGGAGATTTTAAACTCGGTTATTCGCCCGAGCGAATTAACCCCGGTGATAAAGAACACACCATCACTAAAATTACAAAAGTAGTTTCGGGAAGTGATGCCGAAGCGCTTGATGTAATTGCGCGCACCTATGAAATAATTGTAACAGCCGGCACCCATCGTGCCTCATCCATTAAAGTTGCCGAAGCCGCCAAGATTATTGAAAACACGCAGCGCGATTTGAACATTGCTTTAATGAACGAACTCTCCCGCATTTTCGATTTAATGGGGATAAACACCTACGAAGTGCTCGAAGCTGCCGGAACAAAGTGGAACTTTCTCAAGTTTTTTCCAGGACTGGTTGGCGGACATTGCATTGGTGTTGACCCTTATTACCTTACCTACAAAGCCAACGCACTTGGCTACAACCCCGAAGTAATTTTAGCTGGAAGAAGAATAAACGATGACATGGGCGCACATGTAGCCCGTAAATTAGTGCAACAGTTAATTAAACAGCACAAACAAATTGATGCCACGCGCGTGCTGGTAATGGGCGCTACTTTCAAAGAAAATGTAAGCGATATACGCAACAGCAAAGTGGTAGATGTAATTGAAGAACTGAAACAATACTCTGTGCAAACCGAAGTGGTGGACCCGCTGGCTGATGCCGAAGAATTTCATGAAGAGTACGGAATACATCTGCACAAAGAGTACGGCAAAGATTACGATGCTGTAGTAGTGGCTGTAAACCACGAACAATACTCCGACTTAAACGATGATTTCTTTGCCAAAATTTTAAAGCAGGATGGTATTGTGGTGGACGTAAAAGGCGATTTGAGAAACAACGTGAAGAAGTTTAATTACTGGTCGCTGTAATAACATTCGTGCCTTAACGTTAACAGAGTTGCACGCTAACATATAAACGCAATGAAAAAAATACTGATTACCGGAGGTGCCGGATTTATTGGCTCACATGTGGTACGGCTATTTGTAACCAAGTATTCCGATTATCAAGTTTTCAATCTTGACAAACTCACCTACGCAGGTAATCTTGAAAACCTGAAGGACATTGAAACTAAATCCAACTACACTTTTGTTAAGGGCGATATTACCGATGCCGATTTCATTCAACAGTTGTTTCAGGAAAAACAATTTGATGCGGTAATACACTTAGCTGCCGAAAGCCATGTGGACAGAAGTATCAGTAACCCGCTGGAGTTTGTAATGACCAATGTAATAGGAACGGTCAATCTGTTGAATGCAGCAAAAGCTATCTGGGGCTGCTCGAAAGATAAACCTGTGCCAACCGATAAACGTTTCTACCACATTTCAACCGATGAAGTGTACGGCAGCTTAGGCGACACCGGTTTGTTTACCGAACAAACAGCTTACGACCCACACAGCCCTTACTCAGCTTCAAAAGCATCGAGCGACCATTTTGTTCGTGCTTATTTCGACACCTACAATATGCCCTGTGTTATCTCTAATTGTTCCAACAATTACGGGCCCAATCATTTTCCCGAAAAACTGATTCCGCTTTGCATTAACAACATTAAAAACAACAAGCCCTTACCCATTTACGGTAAAGGCGAAAATGTACGCGACTGGCTGTATGTGGTTGACCATGCCAACGCCATTGATGTTATTTTTCATAAAGCGGCAAACGGCACCACTTACAATGTGGGCGGGCATAACGAGTGGACTAACATTGCTGTTATCCGTCTGCTTTGCCGGATTATGGATAAAAAGTTGGGAAGAGCCGAAGGTAGCAGCGAGCAACTTATCACTTTTGTAAAAGACCGTGCCGGGCACGACCTGCGCTATGCTATTGATTCTACCAAACTTCAGAACGAGTTAGGCTGGAAACCTTCGCTGCAGTTTGAAGAGGGCTTGGAGAAAACGGTGGATTGGTATCTTACCAACGAAGAATGGCTGGCGCATGTTACCAGCGGTAATTATCAGCATTATTACGAGCAACAATATGTGCATCGTTAAACAACAGCTGCAAGTTTTATTCAAATAAGAATGTACGAAACAAAATATCACACACAGAGTTTATCGCAGTATTCGTTTCTGGTAACAGGGGGTGCAGGTTTCATTGGCTCTAATATTGTAGAGTATTTGCTGAAGTATGGCGCCAAAAAAGTACGGGTGTTCGATAACCTCGCCACCGGCAGGTTAAGCAACATCGAAGAGTTTAAAACCAATTCTTCTTTCGAGTTTTTTGAAGGCGACATCCGCAATTTGGCAATGTGTCGCAAAGCCTGCGAAGGAATAGATTTTGTTTCGCATCAGGCAGCGCTTGGCTCGGTGCCGCGCTCCATTAAAGAGCCGTGGAATACCAACGAAGTAAATGTAGGCGGTTTCGTAAACATGATAACGGCTGCTAAAGATGCCGGGGTTAAAAAGTTTGTTTACGCATCTTCCTCTTCTGTTTACGGCAACGAAAAAACACTGCCAAAAAAGGAAGAAAAAATAGGCGAGCAACTTTCGCCTTATGCCGTAAGTAAATACACCAACGAGTTATATGCAAACGTTTTTCAGAAAGTGTATGGCTTAGACGTAACCGGGCTGCGGTACTTTAACATATTCGGACCCAAGCAAGACCCTAACGGCATGTATGCCGCAGTTATCCCGCTGTTTGTAAGTAAAATTTTAAACCGCGAAGAAGTGTTTATTGACGGTGACGGTGAGCAAACACGCGATTTTACTTTTGTGGAAAATGCGGTGCAGGCAAATGTACTTGCCATGCTCAATGGCGATAAGCAACTTTCTAACCGCATCTTCAATATTGCGGTTGGAGAAAATTTTTCGGTGAACACTTTATATAACAACATTCGCCAGTTGCTCAACAGCAACCATGCCGCTACTTACCGCGAAGCCCGCACTGGTGATGTGCGCGATTCGTTAGCTGACATTTCAAAAGCCAAAAGCGAACTCGGCTATAATCCGCAATTCAATTTTAACAAGGGTTTGGAGCTAACGGTGGAATATTTTCGCAAGTTGAATGCATAACACGGTGCATATTCCCAAAACAATATCTTAGCACGAAAACAGTATTCGTTGTTCGGCAGTTTAAAATCGCTTTTCGGAGAAAAAAAAGAAACCGTTGCCGCCCTGAAAGATTTAAGCGCTTTAGGGGTGGACATGCACTCGCATTTGATTCCCGGCATTGATGACGGCTCCAAAAGCATGGATGATACGCTGTACATGCTACGTGTTTTAGAAGAACTCGGCTATAGAAAAGTTATCACTTCGCCTCACGTAGTTTCAGATGGATACAATAACTCTACCGTAACCATTTTATCGGGAAGAGATAAAATAAGGCAGGCAATAAAGGAAAATAACATAGCATTGGAGTTCGATGCAGTAGCGGAATACTATGTTGACGAAACTCTTCTCCCGAAAATCGAACAGAAGGACATTCTTACTTTCGGCAAAGGTTATGTGCTGGTGGAACTGTCATACCTCAACAAACCAAACAATGCAGGAGAAATTTTCTACAAGTTGCAGGTGGCAGGCTATAAAATAGTGTTGGCTCATCCCGAGCGTTATCCATATTATCACGAAAGCAGTTTTGCCCAATACGAATCGCTCAAAGATCGCAATCTGCTTTTTCAGATTAACATTATGTCGCTTATCGGCAAATACGGCAAAGACGCCCAGTACACAGCCGAGCGCATGATTGATAAAGGTATGGTGGATATGATTGGCTTGGATTTGCACACCGTGAAGCAATTGGAAAGTATTAAGGAGTGTTTAAAAACAAAATATTTATCGAGAGCGTTGGCGAGCAGCAAACTGCTCAACAACACGCTTTAACTAAAACAAACGGAGTATATGCCATTTATTGAAACCGGATTTCGGGGATTGAAAATTTTTGAACCGAAAGTTTTTGCTGATAGCCGAGGCTATTTTTTTGAGAGTTTCAATAAGCAAACATTTAAAGATGCGGGAATAGAAACAGAATTTGTGCAGGACAATGAATCCATGTCGGGCTACGGAGTGTTGCGTGGTTTGCACTACCAGTTAAATCCGTTTGCACAGGCAAAGTTAGTACGTGTGGTACAAGGCGCAGTGTTAGATGTAGTGTTGGATATCCGCAAAGGCTCGCCAACTTATGGCAAACACTTTGGCGTAGAACTTTCTGCCGAAAACAAAAAGCAGTTGTTCATTCCCCGCGGCTTTGCACATGGCTTCTCGGTTATCAGCGAGGTTTGCATTTTTCAGTACAAGTGCGATAATTTTTATTCAAAAGAAAGCGAAGGAGGCATTGCATACAACGACCCTGCACTAAATATTGATTGGGGAATTGATTTAAACAAAGCCATCGTATCCGAAAAAGATAAATCGCTTCCGCTTTTTGGCAATTGTGTAAACAACTTTGAGTTTTAAGGGATGAAAAAAATTCTTGTAACAGGCGCACACGGGCAACTCGGAACGGAGTTGAATTTTCTTTCGTCCTTGTTAGAAACACATGCCTTCACTTTTGCTTCTCATCAGGATTTGGATATTGCTTCTGAAACGGAAGTGCAGGCATTGTTAGAGAAAGATAAGTTTGACGTGCTGATAAATGCAGCAGCCTACACTGCGGTAGACAAAGCGGAATCGGACAAAGAAACCGCATACAAAGTAAATGCAACGGCAGCAGGCATTCTCGCAAAAGCATGCAAGCAACACAGTTGCAAACTTGTTCACCTCAGCACCGATTTTGTATTTGACGGCACCATAGCTCGCCCGCTGCTGGAAGATGATACAGTTAATTCTTTAGGTGTTTACGGAGCAAGTAAACTGGAAGGAGAAAAATTGGTGCAGCAGCATAACAACGATGCGCTCATCATCCGTACATCGTGGGTGTATTCTTCGTTCGGCAACAACTTTGTGAAAACCATTTTGCGCCTATGCAAAGAGCGCGATTCGCTGAATGTGGTGAGCGACCAGATTGGTTCGCCTACATACGCGCGCGATTTGGCAGCAGCTATTTTAAATATTGTTCAACGCGAAAAATGGGTAAGCGGACTGTTCCATTACAGCAATGAAGGAGTAGCTTCGTGGTACGATTTTGCCATTGCCATTCGTGATTATGCGGAATTAAAAACCTCCATAAACCCCATCGAAACTTCGCAGTATCCTACTCCGGCTGTTCGCCCCAAATACAGTGTTCTGAATAAACGCAAATTCAAAGAAACATTCGGTATTGCCATTCCTTACTGGCGCGATAGCCTGAAACAATGTGTTAACTTACTAAAGTAACTATGACCTACAACGATATTGAAATTCAAAAACTGATTGACATTGCATTGAATGCGGGTACAGCCATTATGGAAGTTTACCAGCGCAATTTTTCGGTAGAAACAAAAGATGACAAATCGCCATTAACTGAAGCCGACCGGAAATCGAATGATGTAATCTTAAACGGATTGAAGCAGCATTATCCTTCCATTCCGTTTATTTCGGAAGAGGTGAAACAAATGCCATACTCTGAGCGAAAAAGTTGGACTCGCCTTTGGCTGATTGATCCCTTAGACGGCACGAAAGAGTTCATAAAAAAGAACGGAGAGTTTACCGTAAACATAGCGCTGATTGAAAACGGAGTGCCTGTATTGGGTGTGGTGTATGCTCCCGCTTTCGACAAAGGATATGTGGGCATTAAAGGCGAAGGTTCGTTTTCTTTTAGCAGCAGCGATACTGAGTTAAAGTCTATACATGCAGGTTTACATTATTCGCAGTTGAATACCGTAAAGGTTGTTGGAAGCCGCTCGCACCTGAGCGAGGAAACTGTTCAGTTTGTAGATAACCTGAAGGCGCAGGGCAAGGAAGTGGACTTTGTTTCATCGGGCAGTTCACTAAAAATTTGTTTGGTGGCTGAAGGTAAAGCCGATGTGTATCCACGCTTTGGACCTACTATGGAGTGGGACACTGCAGCAGCCCATACTGTTGCCCTATATGCCGGGAAAAATGTATTGCAATATCCCGAGAATACACCACTTGTCTATAACAAAGAGAATTTACTTAACCCCTGGTTTATTGTGGAGTAGATTTACTTAACCCCGAACACAGCTATACCAAGCGTATTCATAAACAACAGCAGTAAAACAATGCCTGCAATATCAAGCAGCAATCCGGCACGCATCATGTCTTTTACATTTACCTCGTTGCTGCCGTACACAATAGTGTTAGCGGCAGTGGCAACGGGCAGCATATAGCCAAGCGATGCGGCAAAAGTGGCAGTAAGCATCAGCAACATGGGATGAATACTTAAACCTGTAGCCAATGGCATAATAACCGGAAGCATAAGTTGTATGCTGGCAGTGTTCGATGCAAATTCGCTTAAGGTTGTTACCAACACGGCTAAGCCCAGCAGAATAACAAACACAGGCAAGCCATTGAGTGCGTTCAACTGCATAGCTAACACATTACTTAATCCGGAAGTTTCGAAACCGTTTGCCAGTGCAAATCCTCCTCCAAAAAGGAGAATGATATTGAAGGGGAGTTTCTTTACATCTTTCCATTCCAGTATTCTTTCGGCATTGTTTTTACTGGAAGGAATAACAAAAAGAAAAAATGAGGTAAACACCACTACGGTGCTGTCTTTAATAAACTTTCCATAGCTGCCAAACAGATTGTTCCAACCCTTTAACTGTACAAATCCGAAGTTGAGATTGTCGCGGAACAGCCAAAGAAAAACTGTAGAAAGAAAAACCGCAAGCACTGTTTTTTCTTCCATATTCATCTTACCTAACTGTTGCTGTTTGGTTTTAATAAAGCTCATATCAAACTCAAAATCCACTTTACGGGGAATAAAGATGAAGCGTAGAATAAAAAAACAAACCACTAGCAACGAAAAGGAAAAGGGAACACCAAAACTCATCCACTGTAAAAAATCAATAGGAGGAAGGTGTGGCAACTCGCGTGAAAGAAACCCGAGAAAAATCATATTTGGAGGCGTGCCTACCGGTGAAGCTAATCCTCCGATGGTGGCACTGAATGAAAGCCCCAGCAAGAGTGCCGTGGCACTGCCTTTGCGTGCTTCTTCGTGGTAAATTTCCTTTTGCCTGGTAATAGCGAGCACCGAAGCCAGCAACATCATAACCGTTGCGGTATTGCTAACCCACATTGAAATAAAATAGGCGGTGAGCATAATACCCAACAACACTTTTGAAGGCTTATTGCCCATGAGCAAAATAATGCGATACGCTACGCGCTGGTGCAGTCCCCATTTTTCCATAGCATAGGCAATAAAAAATCCGCCTATGAAAAGAAAAATGATTTGATCCATGTATTGCATGGCTACATCATCAGCCTTAGCAATACCTAACAGGGGCATAAAAATAAAAGGCAACAAGGCGGTTACACCCAAATTAACCGCTTCGGTAAGCCACCAAAACGCCACCCAGGTTACTATGAACGCCATACGCACAGCGGGTTGTTCCACACCTGCCGTTGACATTAGCCAATACACCAAAGCCGAAAGCAGCGGTGCAGCAACAATAATGGCATGGCGTTTAAGCATGAAGGCAATATAGCAGAATCCGGAAACAGGAATGGGTACGTGATATTTTCCGCAAAAGAAATTTGCAGTAATTTGTGGCTTTAGTAGAGTAACACATATTTTACACCTAACCCTGTCCCAAATTCAAAACGTCACATAACTGCTGTTGATATTGCCTCCGCCTCAATTAACTATTTTCCATTCAATTTGTAAGCAGTGAACAGCGCAGCAACAACCGGACTTCAACTGCCCGTAATGGAGCATTTTTATACCATTCAGGGCGAAGGCTTCCATCAAGGCAGGGCAGCTTATTTTGTGCGCCTTGGCGGTTGCGATGTGGGCTGCACATGGTGCGATGTAAAAGAGAGCTGGGAAGCGGAAAAACATCCACTTATGCCGGTAGAAAAAATTGCAGAAACGGTTGCCCAATCCGGAGCGAAAATTTGTGTGGTTACCGGAGGCGAGCCGCTCATGTATAATCTTGATGCACTCACAGCAGCTTTGCACGCTGAAAACATCCGCACGCATATCGAAACTTCGGGCGCTTATCCGCTATCCGGTAGCTGGGATTGGATTTGTGTTTCGCCCAAGCGATTTAAACTTCCTTTAACAGAATGCCTTAAAGCGGCACACGAATTGAAAGCCATTGTTTGGCACCGCAACGATTTTCGCTTTGCCGAAGAACAGGCAGCAAAAGTTTCGGCAAACTGCCTGCTATACCTGCAACCCGAATGGAGTAATGAAAAAGAATGCCTGCCAATGATAATAGAATACGCAAAGCAACATCAGCAATGGCGCATTTCGCTGCAAACGCATAAGTACATGAACATTCCTTAAAAAAACGATAAATCAACTTCCATGAACAAAACCATCATCCAGTTTTTACTTGCTCTGCTCCTCCCCTCTTGCATGGCAACCGCACAAATTACCACCCGCGATAATGCCAAAGGCTCCGCCAAAGAATATTTCGAAAAAGCCGACAACCATTATGCTTTTGGAAGATTAGAGCTATCGGACTCGCTGTTAAAACTGGCAGTAAAAGAGAAAGACAATTTTATTGATGCATGGATCTTGCTCGGACACATCAATCTTGAATACTTGAAAAAATACGATGTGGCATCTGCCGCTTACGAAAAGGTAAAACTGCTCAAAAGCGACTACCTGAGCGATGTGGATTTTCAGTTAGGGCGATGCTATATGAACCGCGGAGAATATGCCAAAGCAAGAACGGTGCTTAAATCTTTTCTTACACAAAGTAAAATAGTGGCGCAAAGCCGAATGCTTGCCGAAAAAATGTTGGGCGACTGCGACTTTGCCGAAGAAGCCATAAAAAACCCAGTGAGTATAAAACCCCTTAACCTCGGCAAAGGCGTAAATACCGAAGAAGATGAAAGTATGCCTTCGCTTACTGCCGATGGTAAGTATCTTTACTTTACCCGTCACACAGGCACGGGCATTTATCAGGACGAAGACATTTTTGTTTCCATTAACAGCGCAGCAGGTTTTACCAAAGCCAACAGTGTGGGTGCCAATATCAATACACTCGAATACATTGAAGGCGCACAAAGCATAGCGCCCAGCGGTAAGTATTTGTTTTTTACCAGTGCCGACAGGCGCGATGGGGTAGGCAAAGCCGATATTTATATGAGTCGCAAAACCGGAGATATTTGGGAGAAGCCAAACAACATAGGCTCACCCGTTAACTCGCCCGGCTGGGATGCCCAACCATGCATTAGTGCTGATGGACGTACACTTTACTTTGCTTCGGTGCGCGGCACCGGTAAAGGCGGCAGCGACATTTGGTATAGTAACCTTACCGAAAACGGCACTTGGAGTCAACCACAACTTTTAAGTAATTCTATAAACACCATGTACGATGAAATGCGCCCCTTTGTGCACCCCGATGGTAACACGCTTTACTTTTCATCGAACGGACTGCCCGGCATGGGCGGTTACGATATTTATGTAAGTCGCAAAACTGCCGATGGCAACTGGGGTAAACCCGAAAACCTCGGCTATCCTATCAATACTCCGGGCGATGAAATAGGCATTTTTATAAGCACCGATGGCAGTACTGCTTATTACGCCAGCGAACAAAGCGACAGCTATGGGCAAATGGATATTTACAGTTTCGAAATGCCGCAACATGCGCGCCCTTCGTACACCTCGTACATTAAAGGCAATGTGTTCGATAACGATTCGCGCGACCCGCTGTTTGCATCCATTCAGATTTATGATTTGGCAACCGGAAAACTGTTTTCGAGTCTTTCAACCGACCGCATTAACGGAACCTTTCTTTCTACCCTGCCCGCAGGCTACGATTATGCCGTAGAAGTTTTAAAAGATGGTTACTTGTTTTACTCGCATAATATTTCACTGAAAGATGTGCGCGATGGAACGCCCTTTGAACTCAATATTCCCTTAAACAGAATTAAGGTAGGCGGCAAAGTAGTATTGAATAATGTGTTTTTTGAAAGTGATAAATATGAATTGAAAGCTGAATCGAAAGCCGAGTTGGAGGTAGTAGTTAAACTGATTGAAAAAAATCCTTCGCTTAAAATTGAAATTGGAGGGCACACCGATAACTCCGGCACCGAAGAAAAAAACAAAGCACTTTCGCAAAGCCGTGCCAAAAGCGTGTACGATTATTTAGTTTCGAAAGGAGCCGATGCCGGCAGAATTACGTTTAAAGGTTATTCTTCTTCGCAGCCTATTGCCGATAACACATCGCCCGAAGGCAAAGCAAAAAACAGAAGAACAGAGTTTACAGTAACAGGCATTTAAATGCCCATTGTTATAGTCCCGAAAATGGTTTTAAGCCCTTTCGTGGTTACCCCTATTTAAACGCATCTAAGCCGGTAACATCGTGCCCGGTTATGAGCAGGTGGATATCATGAGTGCCTTCGTATGTAATTACTGTTTCCAAATTCATTAAGTGGCGCATAACCGGATACTCGCCTGTAATACCCATGCCACCCAACATTTGTCGTGCTTCGCGGGCAATGGTCAATGCAATTTCGCAACTGTTGCGTTTTGCCATCGAAATTTGGGCAGGCGTGGCGCGCCCTTCATTCTTTAATACCCCCAATCGCCAAACCATTAGCTGTGCTTTGGTTATCTCGGTAATCATTTCAGCTAATTTTTTCTGTTGCAACTGAAATTGCCCTATTGGTTTTCCGAACTGTATCCGTTCTTTTGAATAGCGCAGGGCTGTATCGTAGCAATCAAGCGCTGCACCTATGGCGCCCCATGCAATACCGTAGCGCGCAGTTGAGAGGCAACCTAAAGGTCCCTTTATGCCTTCCACATTCGGCAACAAATTTTCTTTCGGAACTTTTACGTTATCAAACACCAACTCACCGGTAGCTGATGCACGCAAACTCCATTTGCCGTGGGTGGTAGGGGTAGTAAACCCTTCCATTCCGCGTTCAACTATTAAGCCTTGTATTTTTCCTTTCTCGTTTTTAGCCCACACTACGGCAATGTCCGCATAAGGCGAGTTACTAATCCACATTTTGGCACCGTTCAGCAGGTAATGGTCGCCTTTGTCTTCAAACTTTGTTTCCATGCCGGCAGGGTTCGAGCCATGGTTAGGTTCAGTTAAGCCAAAGCAGCCGAACAATTCGCCTTTACCCAATTTGGGCAAATACTTTTTGCGCTGCTCTTCACTACCGTATTTGTAAATTGGATACATAACCAGCGACCCCTGCACCGAAGCCGTGGAGCGAATGCCCGAATCGCAGCGTTCCAACTCCTGCATAATAATGCCATACGAAATTTCATCTAACCCACCGCCACCGTACTCGGCAGGCAGACTGGGGCCAAATGCGCCTATTTCGCCTAACTCTTTTACAATATGTAGTGGAAACTCAGCACGTTGGGCATAGTCTTCAATAATGGGGCTAAGGTTTTTCTTAACATAGTTTCGTACTGTTTCGCGGATAAGTTTGTGCTCGGTGGTAAGCAAATCATCCAACAAGTAGTAATCGTGTCCGCTGTATAAATCGGTTCTCATAACTGAAATTTGAAGTGCCAAATATAGAATACTCGTGCAGCCGCAGGCAGTATCTTGCCCGAATAAAGTTGAATACTACATAAGCAGGTGTGAACTTTTTATTGCTTTGTAACCGGCATGAATACTCTTGCATTAACCCAAAAAATAAAACAAGAAGCAAAGCGCCTCGGCTTTGATGCATGTGGTATTTCAAAAGCCGAACGTTTGGATAAAGAAGCCTTTTTGCTCGAAGCATGGCTTAACCGGCAAATGCAGGGCAAAATGGCGTACATGGAAAACCATTTTGATAAACGCGTTGACCCATGCAAATTAGTGGATGGTGCAAAGTCGGTTATCTCACTTTCGTACAACTATTACAATCCGGTTAAACAGGTTGATGAGCAAGCCCCCAAAATCGCCATGTATGCATTGGGCGATGATTACCATACGGTAGTGAAGGAGAAGTTAGCGCAGTTGTTGGAATTTATGCGAACAATTGCCGGAGAAGTAAACGGCAGGTGCTTTGTTGACTCTGCTCCGGTGCTGGAACGCGCATGGGCGCAACGCAGCGGAATAGGTTGGGTGGGCAAAAACACCAATCTGCTCAGTAAGCGAAAAGGCTCTTACTTTTTTTTGGCAGAGATAATTATTGACCTGCAATTGGAATATGATTCGCCTGTAAAAGATTACTGCGGTACCTGCACCAAATGTGTAGATGCCTGCCCCACGCAGGCAATCTACGAGCCTTACAAACTCGATGCAAGCAAGTGCATATCGTATTTTACTATAGAACTGAAAGATGAATCGCTGCCGAAAGATTACAAAGGGAAGTTCGAAAACTGGATGTTTGGCTGCGATATATGCCAGCAGGTTTGCCCCATTAACTCGCAGGCAACAGTACATAACGAGCCGCGCTTTAAACCTTCTGCTCCGTTACTGAACATGCGCAAAACCGACTGGGAAAATTTAAGCGAAGAAACATTCCGCGGGCTTTTCAAAAATTCGCCCGTAAAGCGCACCAAGTTTAAAGGCTTGAAAAGGAATATTGACTTTTTGTTGTCTTAATCGAAACTCCTACACCTTTTTGGTAGCGTGCAGCAAATATGCTTTTATAAAATCGTCCAGATCGCCATCTAACACCGGTTGTATATTCGATGTTTCGTAACCCGAACGGGTATCCTTAATCAGCTTGTAAGGGTGCAGCACATAGTTCCGTATTTGTGAACCCCATTCTATTTTAAGTTTGGTACCCTCAATTTTGTCGCGCTCGGCATAGCGTTTCTCTAACTCCAGTTCGTACAACTTCGATTTAAGCATTTGCATAGCACGGTCGCGGTTATCGTGCTGCGAACGCGTAATTTGACATGTAACCACAATGCCGGTGGGCTTGTGCCTTAGTCGAACAGCTGTTTCCACTTTGTTTACGTTCTGCCCGCCTGCCCCGCTCGACCTGAATGTATCCCACTCGCATTCCGAATCGGGCACTTTTATTTCAATTGTATCGTCAACAATGGGTGAAACAAATACCGAAGCAAAAGATGTTTGGCGCTTGCCCTGTGCATTGAACGGAGAAATACGCACCAAGCGATGCACCCCGTTTTCTCCTTTTAAATAACCATACACAAACTCGCCCTCAATTTCGAGCGTAACAGAGCGAATACCTGCTACATCATCATCGGTGCGTTCGGCTTCGGTAACTTTAAAGCCGTGTTTTTCTGCCCACATTAAATACATACGCAACAGCATTGATGCCCAATCGCAACTTTCAGTTCCGCCTGCACCGGCATTAATTTCAAGTATGGCGCCTAACTGGTCTTCGTGTTGGTTAAGTGTAGCTCTGAACTCTAAATCTTCCGTAAGCGCTGAAGCATTTTCGTAGGCTTCCTTCAAATCTGTTTCCGATGCCTCACCTGCTTCGTAAAACTCGCGCATTACCGCGGCATCATCGCAAGCTTTCCAAGCATCTTCAAAAGCCTTTACCCAAATTTTGTTGATTTTAATCTCCTTTAAAATTTCCTCGGCTTTTTTGGGGTTGTTCCAAAAGTCGGGGTGGGCGGAGTTGTGCTCGTCCTGAGCAATTTTCAGTTTACGGCTCTCAATGTCAAAGAAACCTCCTCAAAGCCTCTAAACGGCTCCTTATATCGCTTATGTTTTCGGTAGTCATGTTTTAAAATTGAGAGGCGAATATAGAAGACTTTGAGTAGAGGCACTCAACATACAGGATTGCGTATCTGCTCAAACAATAAAAAATCAAAAAGCATTTTTTGAAAGCCGCCTGTTAAATTACATTTGTCGCCTTTGCATTTAACACTAAACAAGGACTTGAGCAGCGACAGCATTATAATTATTCCCACTTATAACGAGTTGGGCAACATCGAAAAGATGGTGCGGAAAGTTTTTTCACTTTCCAAACCTTTTCATTTGTTGATTATTGATGACGGCTCACCGGATGGCACAGCACAAAAGGTAAAAGCACTGCAAGTTGAATTTCCCGATAGCCTTTTTTTGATTGAACGCAGCGGTAAGCAGGGCTTAGGGACTGCTTATATTGCCGGTTTTAAATGGGCATTGCAGCGCCACTATCAATTTGTTTTTGAAATGGATTGCGACTTTAGCCATAACCCCGATGATTTACTACGCTTGTACAAAGCCTGTGCCGAAAACGGTAACGACCTTGCTATAGGTTCGCGCTATGTGAATGGTGGCGGTTTTGTAAACTGGCCGCAGGACAGAATCTGGATTTCGCGCATTGCATCGTGGTATGCAAACATTATTACATGGATTTGTATTCGCGATACCACTGCCGGATTTATTTGTTACAAAAGGACGGTGTTAGAAACAATAGACTTGGATAAGATACGGTTTGTGGGGTATGCGTTCCAAATTGAAATGAAGTTTGCTGCACGAAAGTTAGGTTTCAAAATAGTAGAAATCCCCATCATTTTTACCGAGCGCGTAGAAGGCGTTTCGAAAATGAGCAAAAACATAATTAAGGAAGGCATACTCGGAGTGCTCAAAATTCAGTGGTACAGCTTTTTTAACAGCTACCGGAAGCAAAATTGAATCTCACTGTTTGTTTCGTCAGTATCTTACTTTGAGATATTCAGTTAAAAAAATTATACAGATTTATTTTTCTCCAAACTCATACAATAACCCGCTGTTAAACCCAGGCAGTTTAAGCAATGTTGCTCCTTTTGTTACCGAGTCGCCCTTAAAGCGAACCGATGAAATGTTGTAGGTTAAATGAAAACGATGTTGCTCGCGGCAGGAAGGCTCGTTAATAAACAACAACTTTAACGAAGCCTGTGGCGGCAACGATTTCGCCATGGAGCCGTTCCAAAGCAGTTTAAAGTTATCCGCATCGCAAGCCTGTAGTTTTTTGGTGTAAAGGTGCAGGGTATCGTTACTGAGCCGTGCTGAATCGAGCGCAATGGTTTCGGTGGTAGCGGCAAACAGTTCCTTATCTTTTATGATTTTACGGAAACTCAAATCAGTAATTTCTTCTTCAACAGCGGGCACTTCTTTCACTGCTGCTTGTTTGGTTGATTTACACGAGCCTAACAAGCAGACAATTACAACTAAGGTTTTGCAAATACAACGCAGGCTCATTTACGGATGTTTGATGCGTGTAAGTTGTGCATTTAGGCACAAAAACAAAAACCCGCTTCAGCGGGCTTTGTAAGATATAGTTTGGTTGAGGGGGTTAAGGTTAGCTTTTAATACGGCTGAAGTAAGTAATAAACTTCATTACTTCGCCCAAGTTGCTCACTTTAATTTTTCCCATCATAAACATCATTTGCGGGTTGCCGCGTCCCAGTTCAAGGTCTTCGTAGTCGGAGGCTTTGGCTTTTATTTCACAGGTAGGTTCATCTACCAAACCATCCAGCACAACCACTTTACTTTCCTGAAGGGTAACCGTAAAGTTGCCGCCTGTTTCGCCATCCAGTTTAAAATGAAAGCGATGCATGGCGCTATCGTCCACTTTATCGGCTTTTAGGCGTTGCGGTAACGAATAAATAATGTCGCGTGCAGTTTCGGGTGTTTTATCCATTTTTCCGTTTGTTTTTGTTGATGAATTGTTGTTTTGCGTTTCAGATAAAGTTTGTCCGCTCGCAGGTTTGGTGGCAGGTTCACTTTTTGCCGACTCTCCTCCCCCGCTCTTCATATTTTTATATGCCGATTCGTAGTTAATGCCATCTACCGTCATTTTAGCAATTATCTCTTTCATAATTTCGGTAGTGCCGCCTACGATGGTTCCTACGCGTGCATCGCGGTAGCAACGTTCAATGGGGTATTCGCTCATCCATCCATAGCCGCCAAACATTTGCAAACATTCATCGGCTACGGTTTTACCCAATTCGGTGGCTTTCAGTTTCGCCATCGAACATTCTTTAACGCAGAAAATACCACGGGCAAATAAATCGCAGCAGTAATAAACAAAACGCTTGGTTATTTCTACCTCGGTAGTTAAATCAACCATTTTGTGGCGCAGCACCTGAAACTTCGAAATAGGTTTCCCGAAAGCGCTGCGCTCGTGCATGTACTTTAAGGTCATTTCAATTACCAGCTCTGCTCCGGCTACCGCCATAATAGCTGCCACCAAACGCTCTAACTGAAAACTCTCCATTATGTAAAAGAAGCCCTGCCCTTCTTTGCCTACTAAATTTCCGGCAGGTACTTTTACGTTATCAAAAAACAGTTCGGCAGTATCGGACGATTTCCATCCCATTTTCTTCAAGCGGCTGGTAGTAAAGCCGGGAGTACCTTGATCTACTACAATTAAACTGATGCCCGCCATACCCGCATCAGGGTCGGTTTTGCAGGCAACGGTTACAAAATTGCCATAGTAACCATTGGTGATAAATGTTTTGTTGCCGTTAAGAATGTAGTAGTCGCCTTCCTTTTTAGCAGTGGTACGCATAGCCGCCACATCGCTTCCAGCCCCCGGCTCGCTAATGGCAATACTTCCTACGTAACTACCCGAAATGGAAGGCGGCAAATACTTTGCTTTAAGGGCATCGCTACCGGCATGAAGTATATGGTTGGTAGCCATAAACTGGTGAACGCTCACCGCGGCAGCAAAACCGGCAAGTTTCGATTTGGCAATTTCTTCCAACCAAACTACGGTGTACCAAAAATCGTTATCGGTGCCGCCATATTGCTCGGGAAAATTAATGCCGAGCAAACCTTGCTCGCCCATTTTTTTAAAAACCTCGCGGGGAACTAATTCTTCTGCTTCCCATTTTTCACCATTAGGGATAACTTCTTTCTGAATGAACTCTCTTGCCGATTGACGAAAAAGTTCATGCTCTTCTGTAAAGTATTGGCTCATGTATAGGTAATAAGTGTGTGGTTTTACTCGATGGTAACATTAATGCCACGCTCTGCTATGGCATCTTTAAGCGGAAGGAGTTTAGTATAGTTGCCTTGCTTTACGGCATACTTTCCTTTGTTATGAATTATTAAAGCACATTGCTCCGCCTGATGTTGGGTGTGTTTGCAAATGTCCATCAGGGTTTCTATTACCCAATCGAAAGTGTTGTAGTTATCGTTATGAATGATGAGTTTGTGTTCGGTTGCTACTACTTCTTCCAGGTCAGTGTATCCTGCCGGGGATGTTTGCACGGATGACTTCATAAGGCTTAAATTTTAAACGAATATACGATGCCGAGTTTAACTTTTCAAACAGTTGTTTGATTTTATTGTTTGGGGCGTTACTCAGCCTTAACAATAACTTTACAGGCTACGGTTACATTATTCTTTTGCAGGTGTGCAAAGTAAATTCCCTTACTTAAACTATTGCCGGTATTCACCTCCGAATTGGCTTCTGTTAAAACTGTTTCAAGAACAATTTGTCCTAAAGGATTGAGAAGTTTCAATTTATAGAATGCATCATCCACAATGTTAACCCGAACATACAACAATGAATTGAAAGGATTAGGGTACAGCAGAAACTGCTCCTGTACAGCAAATGAACCGACTGAAACGTTCAACCCCACCGAATCAGTTATCAGAAACATATCTACGCCTGCTTCAACCAAATGCCCGGGGTTATAATCGGTAGTACGGAAATAAACCCGCATGTTGGCAGTAGGAGCAACAAAATCCTTTACCCTCACTTTGCGGAACAACCACTGACTTTGTGCCAAATTATTGGCACCAACCGTATCAATCACTACACTGTCGGTTCCGTTTACCAACGTTACAATCAGCGAATCGTTGGGGGCAGATCCTTGTCCGCCATTATTAAAAAACCAACGGTAGTAACTCAGGTAAGGATCGTTGTAGACGCTCAAGTCAAACAAAGGAGAGCGAAGTGTTGTAGAGCCATCATCCACATCATCATCACCGGCTTGTCCGCCTTTATTGCCTGTAACAAAGGCTGCCTCGCCAAAATCTACAGCTACATCGTTGCCCGGATTCGAAACAAGGCTATTGAACGTGGTTTTCAGTGGCACTCCTCTTTCCCACTTACCCGATGTTGCTGTGGAGTTTACCGTCCACCCGTAATCCATTATAAAGTCATCATAGTAACCTTGTTGCAATGAAAAAGTGATAGTGTCAACTAGTGCCTGTACTTGTTCCGAAATTTTAGCGGTCATTCTTCCCCATTTTCCCGCATAAAAATTATAGCTGCCCTGCACAAAATCGCAGTAAGAATATTCGCCATTAGCGTTGGTGGAAATTTCCTGGTATTCATTGCCGGCAGTATCTTCAATTAACACACGGATAAATGGCAATGGATTTCCGGTAGCTGCATCGGTTGTTTTAATTACCAACTTAGAAGTAGAAACCGGCAGCAATTGCACATTTATAAGCGTAAGCAAACCATTTTGCAACACTACATTTTTATACTCCTTAGTTTGGTAACCGTTTTTGGAAAAACGAATAGTATAAGTGCCGCTATCTGGCGTTCCGAAACTGTATTTGCCTAAAAAGTTTGAAAAATCTTCTGCACTGTTCTGCACAATTTCCACTTTTACTCCGTTAAGTAATGTGTTGCAAATTGAATCGGTAACGGTTCCTTCTACATAGCAGGCGCGCTTGTATTCGGGCTTAAAAATCCAAAGCCCTGTTTCAATATCCGATGCAATAATGTTTCCGGAAGGCAAATAGGGCCACACGCCCCACGCCCCGTGAAATCCATCGCCCGAAAAATTTGGCGATGTGTCGTAGTTGCCCACTTCCACCAAATTGTTCTTGCGGGCGACATCGTGAATGGTAACTCCGTAGGTGTAGTAAGAAGTTACACAGTAATCGTTTATAAAATACGTATTATGGATAACCGTGTTGCTGCCTGGTTCCACCTGTGTTCTATCGGTTTCGGTAACGTTGTTTAAATCAGAAACATCGTAGCAGGTTAAAAAGGAACTTGGCTTTTCATCGGTAGTGAACAGATAGTTGCCGTCATCGCTCAGCCAACAGTTATGCGTAAAATCTTGCGGTGTAGCCCATACAGCAAGTGTATTTGAAAGTGTATCGGCAGCAGTTTTATTGGTAACATCAACCACTCTTACAATACCGTCATTCACGCAAGCCAGCCACATGGTGTCGTTGCGGGCATAACAATCGTGCACATAGTTACGCGTAAACCGTCCGAGCACAGGCGGATTCCATGGATTTGCATTAAGGTCTAACAGCACTTGGTCTTTGTTAGTGCCGTTTACATAGGCAACGCCCTTTTCATCAATAAAAATGGTGTGCGAAGTAGTAACACCTGCAGGAGTAATCAGATGGTGCTGTATGCTATCGGGCAGATAATTCAAATTAACTACCTGCAAGCCGCTGCTTTGCTCGGTAGTTACATAAGCATAGCCTTTATACTCACGCACCTCACGCCAAAAACCACTTTGCCCTGTTGCGCCCGGTACAAAGAAAATTTCAACAGGCGATGCAGGGTTAGTTACATCCACTATTGAAAGTCCTTGTGAAGTGCCAACTAATGCATACTCCTTGCCGCTGGTATCGGCATAGCCGGTAAGATTGCTGCACGTAACATTTCCGGCATAAGTAAGATGCCCAAGCAGTTGAAGGTTTTTTTGGGTGTAGCCACAAACAACTGTTAAGCTAATAAGAGCAAATGCTAAAGCGCGTTTCATAAGCCGGTTTTAAGTAAGCGTGGCGAATGTATTGAAAAAGGGCAAGCGATGCTTAGTAGAAGTAGATTCACAAGCGGTGGCTCATCTGATGTAATTCCTCTTTAACATAGAAGATTACAATCTGCAAAACTAGATATGAAACTTTTGTGGAGGATACCGGAGTCGAACCGGTCACCTCTTGCATGCCATGCAAGCGCTCTAGCCAGATGAGCTAATCCCCCGTTGAGAGCGCAAATATAATTTCACTTTCCATCTTTCAAATACCCTATCATCCGTTCGGCAGTACGGGCTGAGGCTCCTTTACTGCCTAACAATGTTTTCAATTCGCTGTAGCCTTCCAATATCTCTTTTCTGCTTTGCTCGTTCAACAGTTTACGCAATTCGGCACTTAACCGCTGCCGGTTAACATCAGCCTGTATCAGTTCCTCAACAACTTTCCGCTTGCAAATCAAATTCACTATACAGATAAAACCTATGCTTTTATCAATTACCAAATGAGCAATGAAGTACGAAAGCCAACTGCCTTTATAGCAAACAACTTCGGGAATATTGTGCAAAGCTGTTTCAAGTGTTGCCGTGCCCGATGTAACCAATGCGGCTGTTGATTGGCGCAGCGTTGCATATGTTTTATCTAATACTAACTCGCAACGGGCATTGCCTATAATTTTCCGGTAGAACTCCTCTCCTACGTTACTCAGTCCGGTTACTACAAATCTGTAGCCGGGAAATTCGTCAATCACTTTTAAGTATTCAGGCAATAAGGCTGCAATTTCCTGCTTCCTGCTTCCCGGAACTAACGCAATCGTTTTTTGCGAAGAAGAAACTTGCGCTTCTTGCACATCCAATTCATCTAACAACGGATGACCGACAAAATCCACTTCCAATCCATACTTCGCATAAAACTCTTTCTCAAAAGGAAATATCACAAACATGCGCTCCACGTACTTCTTAATTTTATAAACCCGCGAAGTGCGCCATGCCCAAATTTGTGGCGATATGTAGTAGAAGGTTCTGAACTTATTTTGTTGAAGAAATTTAAACAAGCGAAAGTTGAACCCAGGGTAATCAATCAGTATCACTACATCGGGTTGAAACGAAAGGATGTCCTGCTTACAAAACTTTACGTTATTGAGTATAGTGCCAAGGTGCTTCAGCACTTCTACAAAACCCATAAAAGCAAGGTCTTTAATGTGCTTTACAACATTGCCTCCGGCAGCCTGCATTTTATCGCCTCCCCAGCAACGGATGTCGGCAGCAGCATCTAACTTTCTTAATTCTTTAATAAGATTAGAGCCGTGCAAATCGCCCGAGGCTTCACCGGCAATAATGTAGTACTTCACAGAATAAACTTAGCAATTACAATGGGCATGCCGTAAAGAATGGTAGCACCAATTACTCCGCGTGCAGCATTGTAGTAATCGCGCGAAATAAAAAGGAAGAAAACGCCCAAATTGATAATGCAACCGAAACTAAGAATCTTGGAAAGCATATCGGGCGTTTTTACGGTTTGCAGATAAATAGCAAAAGTCATATCGTTCATTTGCAGTAAATAGAAAAACACAAACGATAACATGGGTAAAAGAATAGCGGGCAGAAAACCTACCCAAAATTTATCCCATTTGTAAAAGGTTGGAGTCGGATTTAATATTCTGTCGAGCATAATCTACAATGGGTTAAAAATTAAATTCCTCTTTGCTCTCGCGCGGAATTTGCTCATTGCCTTTCTCCACTGCGGTAAACTGCCAGTTTTCATTAATAAACGGAATGGCATAGTGTGCCGTTAAATCGTGCTGTACGGGCACCACGCTTACGAAACCGTTTGCTAATGCCCACTCATCGGTGTCTTGTCCGTGGTCGTAGTTTACAAACTTGCCCGTAAGCCAATAGTATGGTCTGCCCATTGGGTCTTGTCGTTCCAAATATTCCTCCTCCCACTTTGCAACAGCCTGACGGCAAATTTTCATCCCTCCTATTTTATCAAGCGGTAGCTTTGGAATATTTACGTTGAGTAGTGTGTTCTTTGGAATTCCGTATTTAAGAATGCTTTCGGCAATAAAGCGCGCATAAAAAGCGGATGCTGAAAAGTCGGCTTCGTAACTGTAATCGAGCAGCGAAAAACCAACTGATGGAATTCCTTCCAAACTTGCTTCTACGGCAGCACTCATAGTTCCCGAATAAATAATATTGATGGATGAATTAGAGCCGTGGTTGATTCCGCTCACACATAAATCGGGATGGCGGTGCAACACTTTATCAACGGCTAACTTTACGCAGTCAACCGGAGTTCCCGAACACTGATAGGCTTTTATTCCTTCAAAGTGGTGTACTTCTTTTAAGCGCAGCGGTTTGTTAATGGTAATGGCGTGACCCATGCCCGACTGTGGCGAATCGGGCGCAACCACCACAACTTCACCTAAATCTTTCACTGCTTCAGCTAATGCTTTAATGCCGGGCGCAGTAATTCCATCATCGTTTACAACTAATATCAAAGGCTTGCTCATGCTGCGAATATAGAATAAAGGAATAGTGTCCATTGCCCTGAGGCGTTTTACTCAAATTCGTATATTGGCACATCATCATCCAAAAAAATTATGATAACAACCGAGGTTACCCGCGAGCAAATTGCAAAACTGATTGCGGATAAACTGAAGCAGAATAAAGAAGCGTTAGTGAATCAATGGAATACTAAACACTCCGACTTTGATACGCGCTTTTTTGTTTGCGACAACCTGTTGCCTGATGGTATTATTGCGGACTATATTCAACACTTACCACCTAAAGAAGTATTGCTGTTGCGCGATACAATTCGCGAGCGAAAACGCGTAGGCATTGATTACAAAAACTACGACCCTCTTATAGGCAATGTATTGTTGGCTTTTCAGATGCCCGATGTGGTAGAAATTGTTTCGGAAATTACCGGCATTGGTAACATGCAGGCAGACCCTACTTTGTATGCAAGCGGTGTGTCAATAATGGAGAAAGATGATTTCCTGAACCCTCACCTAGATAATTCGCACGATGGCGATCAGGAAAACTACCGTGTTATCAATTTACTGTTTTATGTTTCGCCCGAATGGGAAAGTGCAAACGGTGGCAATCTGGAACTTTGGGATATTAACGTGAGCAAACCCACCGAAATAGTTTCGAAGTTTAACCGTCTGGTTGTAATGGAAACAAACAACATCAGCTACCACTCGGTGAACAAAGTAAGAGTGGATAAACGCAGAGTGTGTGTATCGAACTACTATTTTTCAAAAAAGGCATCGGGCGGAAAAGATTTCAGACATATAACAACGTTCACCGGTCGCCCTGAGGAACCGTTGAAACGGGCAGTTTTAAAAGTAGTGGACGGCTTTGCGCTGAATACAATTGCAAAGATTTTTCCATCACTTTTAAAGGGCACAAAACACCGCCTAAAGGACAAATAAGACTAAGCGTAATTACACCAACTTGGAAAGCTCTAAACACATTTTTGTTCTTGTTCCATCTTTTAACGAAGGACGCGTTGTGCACACCACTGTTACCCCGTTGTTAGAAAAAGGATACACCGTTGTAGTGATAGACGATTGTTCGACCGATAACACGTTTGATGAGTTGAAAAATTCGGGAGTTCATTACCTGAAGCACGAAGTAAACTTAGGACAAGGCGCTGCCCTGCAAACGGGTATTGAATACGCATTAGAAAACGGAGCTGAATACGCAGTTACTTTCGATGCTGACGGACAACACGACTACACGGAAATACCGGCCTTGTTGCAACCGGTTATAGAAGGTAAAGCCGACATTACAATGGGCAGCCGCTTTTTACGTAAAGAAGATATTGAACAAGTTCCGCCAATGCGAAAACTGGTGCTGAAAGGAGCCATTATAGTAAACGGTTTACTTACAGGCTTGTGGCTTACTGATGCACATAACGGTTTCAGAGCTATGAACAGAAAAGCAATGCAGTGTATTTATTTACGCGAAAACCGTATGGCACATGCTTCCGAAATTCTTTCGCAAGTTAAACTGCATAAGTTGAGGTTTCAGGAAGTGCCTGTAAAAATTACCTATACCGACTACTCAAAAGTAAAGGGACAAAGCTCTATGAACTCTGTAAATATTCTCATTGATTTGCTGCTGAAAAAAATTCTGTGAGCATGCTGAACATTAAAGTAATACTGCTTTTACCGCTGTTGGTGCTCATAATTTTGTATTTGCCTAAACTACGCAACCGCACTTTCTACCGGCTTTCACTTATTGGTATTTCCGCTTTGGGAATTTTGTTTGTGCTGTTTCCTTCACTTACCGACAAACTCGCTCATTTTGTTGGGGTAGGGCGTGGAGCCGATTTGGTTACCTACCTGTTTATTACTTTCTTTTTTATTGCAGGCATTGCCTTCTATTCCAAAATGCGAAAACTGGAAGAGCAGCAAACTGAATTAGTGCGTAAAATTGCTCTGCGCGATGCCCAAAAACTAAATCATCCGTAAATGAAGCACCGAATTGTGGTGGCAGGCTTGCTCACCGCCATACTTGGAACTATTCTGTTGGTTTACTCCAATCATTTTTACAACGAGTTTCATTTTGACGACTCGCACACCGTACGCGACAATGCTTACATACGCGACATTAGCAACATTCCTTTGTTCTTTAAAGATTGTGCCACTACCAGTTCCATGCCATCGCATCAGGGCTACCGCCCATTAGTTACCACCACCCTTGCCATTGACTATTGGTTGAGCATGAAAAAGACAAACGGGCAAAACGGGTACGATTTCTTTTGGTATCACGTTTCGAATTTTACATGGTTTTTGCTGATAGTAGTGCTGCTGTATTTTATTCAGGTAAAAATTTACAACAGTGCATTTGCGAATGAACGAAACGTGTTGTTTGCCTTACTCGGCTGCCTGTGGTACGGGCTTACAACCGCTAATGCCGAAACGGTTAACTACATCATTTCCCGCTCCGATATTCTTTCAACGCTTGCCATTGTAGCATCGTTTGCCATTTATTTGGTTTTTCCTGTACAACGCAAGTATTATCTGTATCTGATACCTGCTGCCATTGGCATGTTTGCCAAAGAAACCACCATCATGTTTGCACCGGTACTAATTGCTTACGATTACATGATTGAAAAGCAAAAACCTTTGAAAGATATTTTTACGCTAAAGGAACTGAAAGCATTTGGCGGAAGTTTTACTAAAGGGTTACCCGCGCTTATAGTTTGTGTCGCGCTGGGAATTTTCACCGTAGTAATGACTACCAAACACGAACCGGGAGGCTTTTCGGTGTTGTATTATGCTATCTCCCAACCTTACATTCTTATTCATTATGTAGTGCAGTTTTTCTTCCCCTTCGGGTTAAGTGCCGATACTGATATTCCTTTAATTACTTCATTGAAGGATGACCGCTTATACATCGGCTTCGCTTTCCTTATCGGCTTCATCTACCTCATTTTTAAAACTTCGGAAACAAAAGAATGGCGGGGTGTTTCGTTCGGTTTGGTGTGGTTCATACTTATGTTGCTGCCTACTTCTTCGTTTATAGCATTGGCAGAGGTAACTAACGACCACCGAGTGTTTTTGCCATACATAGGTTTAGTGATGGCTATGGTGAGTGTGCTTACCAATCTTTACTACAAAATATGGGAAACCAAATCGTTGCTTCGCACAGGCATTGTAACTATTACCTTACTGGCAATTGCCGGATACGGTTACGGAACACACGAACGAAACAAAGTTTGGAAAACGGATGAAGCGCTTTGGAAAGATGTAACCGAAAAAAGTCCCAACAATGGCAGGGGTTGGATGAACTACGGTTTAACACAAATGAGCAAAGGCAATTACAACGATGCACTGTATGCCTACGAGCAGGCGCTTACTAAAACACCGCGCTATCATCTTTTGCATATAAATATGGGCGTATTGAAAGCTGCTATGGGCATGAATGCCGAAGCAGAACAGTATTACAAAAACGCAATTACTTACGGCACTAATCATGTGGAGCCTTACTACTACTACGCCCGCTTTTTGTTCAACAACGGACGAGCAGATGAATCTGAAATTTACTGCGGCAAAGCGCTTTCCATTTTCCCCGGGCACATTTACTCGCGTTACCTGCAAATGGATATTTACAACTTTAAGAAAGACTGGAACATGCTCATGGCATCGGCACAAACTACGTTAAGCATGTACCCGAGCGATGTGAAAGCACAGGCGTATCTTAACATTGCTCAAAATCCTTCTTCGGCAAGTATTCCTACGCCTGCAAAAAATCAAACTGCACAAGATTTACTCAACCAATCGCTGGCGTATTACCATGCCGGAAAATTTCGCGAGTGTATTGATGCCTGTTACAAAGCGCTGGAATTGCGCCCTAACTATGCCGAAGCATACAACAATATCTGCACCGCTTACAATCAACTGCAACAATTCGACAGTGCGGTTTGGGCATGTAACAAAGCTATTGAACTGAAACCCGATTTTCAGTTAGCCAAAAACAATTTAAACTGGGCGAAGAGTCAGTTGAAGAAGTGATGAAAATTTAAAACAACGCCCTTAACTCTGCCCTTCCGGTGTGAATGGGCTTAAGGGTGCTTTTATCGCCTGCCGTAAATCCGGTCATTCGCCCATCATAATTAAGCGAAAGCTGAATATTGTTGCCGAGGTTTTGTTCATAGCCGGCTGTCCACACTAAGTTATTGCCGTTGCGCAATCCTTCCAGCATGGCGTACTCCAATTGCTGATTCGGAAAATTCTTATCCAAATATTTGATGGATGCATACGATAGGCTGGCGGTAATAGTATTCTTTCCTGTTTTGTTATAGCGCACTTCGGCAGTAAGGCGATGAACACGGGCGGTTTGCTTGCCAACTGTATCGGTGGGGTTTGCCTTAAACGATAAATCGTATTTCAATCCAACGCGCAGCATAGTTTTAAACTGGTAACTGAAATCGGTAATGAGGTCGTTGTAACCGAAGCGGTACTTCAACTGGCGGTAGTAATCCGATTCGTTGGCTTTTACACCATTGGTATAAGTAATTTGTGTGTTGAACGACTTCACTACATTCCACCTTACAGTTACTCCTTGCGATTGCAGAAAACGGTTTTCGAAGCCCGTAGTGAGCAGTGTGCGCGAGGAGGCGTAATTGAAATCGAATTGTGCCCCATACTTTGCTTCGAGGCGGTTAAAGTAAAGCGAGTTGCGGCTGCTAATGGCGTTCGATACCAACTGTGCATCTTCTCTTTTTAAAGGAAACGGATTGAAGTATTCGCCAAAGTTGCGGCTCTTGTCCACAAAAGTTTTCTTGGTAATCTGCACACTTGCCAATGCGCTGAACATGGCAATCACTTTCCTGGCGCCTTTCGCGTTTCGCCACAATGCTGCAGGATTTATGTTGAGCACATAATTAAACTGATTGGTGTTTACCGAAATAAACTCAGGTGTAACAATAAACACGCGCACATACGAAGTATCTTCTCTGAACTGCGAAATCACAAATTCATCCACCTGTTTTACTCCGTCTTCGTTTACATCTTTCCACACATAGTCGCCTTGGTTAGTGGGCGAAACCTGATAAGTGAGTTGAGTTTTCTGCTGCCGCCCGCTTCCTATTTCGTAGAGTAATGTAGAGCGCAAAAATCCCTTCAACACCGTAAAGTTATAATCAATTCTGCCGAGGTAAAAGTGCTCAGGCTGCGTATTGGTTACCGAATCGGTTTCGGTTGCATGGCGGTAAGTAAGGCTGTAATTGATTGATTGATTTTTGATAGAATTAACGGAACCCGTTGCCGAAACGGTTTGCCCCATAAAATGCGGCTTATCGAAACGTCTGCCTTTTGCATGGTGCTCATTTCGGATAACGACTTCGAACCCGAATTTATTGATAAGCGAATCGGGGCTATTAAAATACACACGATAGTTCTGCCACAAAAAACTGAGAGGCGAGAGCGAATCAGCCTCGGTGTTTTGAATGCGGTTTACTTCGTGGTTGAAAGCGGCACCTATACGCCAGCCTTTTATTTTTTTAATACCGTACGATAAATCAGCTGAGGGACGAATAAAATCTGTTTGGTTGAAAGAAGAAGTGGAACGCAGATATGAATTAGCAAACACAAAATTTACTCCGCGCTTTGAAACGTTGCCGCTCAATCCGTTTTCGAAACCGCGGTAAAGCGTGTCTTGCACAAAGGCTTTAAAGCGGTAAGCAATGGTTCCGGTTCCCAGCCAGTTGTACGAAAGGTTAGCAATGGCGAGATGCTCGTTGTAGCGTTTTGGCTGCGCCAGCAAATTCCAATCGCGGGCAAATTCAATATTGCGGTAACGCTCAACCGTGTTAAACCTATCCTGCAAAAATTCGTAGTGCAAATCAATACCCACAAATTCTTTCCTATTATTGAGCGAATCGGTTTTGGTAACTATCGCACTTTGATAACCGGCACGCGCAGCAAAGCCGAGGTTATCGGCATTATCCTGCTTCGAATACATGTTAATGTCCTGATTGCTCATAGATGCTTCAGCCAAAAGTTTGTGATTGTCGTTAATGCGGTACTCCCCTCCCACCGAATACATTTGCTGATACTTGGGCGTAACCAGGAAAATAACCGGCTCGTAACTTCCCTGCGGAATAAAAGTAAAGTTAGCCGTATCGAGCCGCGGAGCCACCCATTGATACACTCTTCCGTTAGCAGTGCTGGTTGCCGGAACATAATTGCCTTTACCTTGCCCAACGAGAGAAAAATTAACGGCAAACTTCGCTTTGGTGGAATCGGTGGAGTAAACAAAAACACTGTCGAAGGTAAAGGGGAAGATGGACGTATCTTTCATCTCGTAAAGAATGCGGTTGGCATCCCAACCCACACTATCCCATCCGCGGTAAAATGCTTTTTGAATACTATCACCAATGGTGCTGAGAAACATTTTTTTATCGGCATTCAAATCCTGTTGCACATTCTGCCCTTTGGCATCCTGCTCGGTGTACAAACTGAAATGAATGTCGCCTTTCTTCCCTTCAAACTCGGTATGGGCAAAAGCAGTGCTACGAAGGTAGTTACGCTCGGTGTATTCAAACTCTACATACACACGCAGGTCTTTGGTAATAATTCTGCGGGGCATAAAGGTTACTTCGCCCAGGTTGTAATCAATAATATAATCGCGGTCGGCACCGCGTTCCATTTTCTGCCCGTTCACAAACACCTCTTCGGTATTGGCAAGAATAACTATGAACGTTTCTCCGTTTCCTCCCAGTAGTTTGTAAGGTCCTTGGTTGCCCTCAGAAACCGTGAGCAGGTTACGCGAAAATTTTCCGCGCGAAATACCTCCTGCAGCGCCCACGCGCATTACACCTGCCTGCCCGCCTTTTTGCATGGCTTTTTTTATATCAAATTCTCCGCTGTAATAACCGCCCTGATATTTTTTGGAGAAACGCATAAAGTAATCGCGTTGCGGGTTGAACAAATCAAAATCGCCCACTATCACTTTGTGCCTATCCTTCCGCAACTGAATAAAAATTTTGTCGAACTCCTGCACCTGTTGGGTGTTCCCTTCGGGTTGAATAGGAATGCTATTGTCGGTAATGGCAGCGGTAATTTCCAAATCGCGGGTAAGCATGCCCGATAACTGTAAATTGAAATTGGAGTTGAGCACCACACTTTGGTTGCTGCCGAACGATACTCCTCGCGAAAAAGTTCCATTGTAATCCAGATTGCCGAAGTCAATCAGTTTAAAACCTTCTTCATCGGGCTTATAGGTAAACGGGCGAATAACCGAATTGGCTGAATACTCGCGGTAAGCCTGATAACTTTTATGGTAGGTTTCGCGCGCCAGCGAAAACGGATACACGCGATAGAAAACTTTTATGGAATCGCCCTCAGGCTTTTGCTTCCAAATAAGCAGCGACTGAAAGGCTTTTACTTCATAGGCGTTGGAATCAATCACCTCACCACCAGCGGCTCTGATAGTAACGGTATTCGGAACAATACTGAGGCTATCGAGCAAAAGCGTATCGCTTTGCAGCGAAAACGATTGATAGCGGATGTTGCTTTGTGCAAAGGCTTGAGGCATAAACAGGCAAAGCAGAGCGAGCACCGGTAGTATGCTTCGCAGCAATTTGCCATTAAAACCTTTCGAACTTTCGCCCTTCACAGAGTAAATAAAATACAAGATAGAATAATGCCGAATGCAGGGGAATATTGTGGAATATAGAGCGGTGACTAATGAAACATATCGCAGCCGATATGTTTCATTATTGAAATAATTGGCATTATCATTGAAATACAATAACAAACCTTTATCCATGAACAACAAAATCATTCTTCCTGTTTTCTTTCTTAGCTTCCTCTCAACAATACTATATGCCCAACGGACACCCGTAGGCGGTTCGGGCACCGGCACACAAAATGATTCGGGCGGTAGCGGTGGAGCAGGTACCATTATACAACAAGTAACAGGCGGTAGCGGTACATCGAAATTTACACAAGCCGAGGCAGCACAAGCTATTAAAGAAGCACTTACCAAAGGAATAACCGAAGGGGTAAAAAAAGTTTCGGTAACGGATGGTTACTTCAAAAACAGTTTTATAAAAATTCCTTTCCCCAACGATGCAAAAAACGTAGAGAGCACTCTGCGTAAAATTGGCTTGGGGAGTATGATTGATAATTTGGTGCTTTCGCTAAACCGCGCTGCCGAAAGTGCTGCCTCGCAAGCTACCCCCATTTTTGTGAATTCCATTAAGCAAATGACCATTAACGATGCCATAAACATTGTAAGCAACAAACAAACCGATGCTGCCACCCGCTTTTTGGAACGCACCACTACCGAGCAATTGGTTGCGGCTTTTAAACCGTCTATTAAAACTGCACTTGATAAAACACTTGCCACCAAATACTGGAAAGATATTATGACTCGCTACAACCAAATTCCGTTTGTTGCAAAAGTAAATACCGACCTGCCCGATTATGCCACACGCAAAGCTATAAGCGGATTGTTTTATATGGTGGCACAAGAAGAAGCAAAAATCAGGAAAGACCCTAAAACAGCAGCCAGCAGTATTATTGAAAAAGTATTCGGCAGCATTAAGTTTTAAATATCCAGTTCCACTTCATACCCGCTGTTTCTGCGAACATTAAACACATATCCATTTTCGAAAATGAAGTATTGCCCGCGTATGCCTATTAGCGGCATTTCGATGGGGTTAAGCTTTTCGAATGAAACACTGGTAACTTTAGTAGGATAATCCAACACAGGATACTTTAACTCAACAATCTCGTTGTTATCGGAAACATACTGGCTTAGTTCGTCAGGCAGCAGCATTTTTATTCGCTCCTTTTCAATAATCAGGTCAATATTGTTTGCTACTTCATTTTTAAGCATTCGCTGCCAATTGGTTTTATCCGACAGGTGTTTTTTTAACTCCACTTCAATTAAACCTGCAATTTGACGGTAAGGTGTTTCTGCCAATATAATTCCTTGGTTAGCCCCTTGGTCAATCCAACGTGTAGGGATTTGGTCATCGCGGGTAACACCTACTTTTACCGAGTTGGTAAGCGCGAGATAAACAAAATGCCTTCGAAAATGGTTCCGCTTTTCCCATTCAGGGTCGCGCCCTTTTCCTAAATGAGCCTCGCATAGTTCGGGGCGAACAATGCATTCGGCATTTTCGGGAGCATTGGCAAAACACGGGTAGCAAAGCCCTTCACCGAAACTTTTTTGAGTTTTACGTCCGCACACGGTGCAGAAAATACTGCCTGTCCATTGCAGGCGAAGTTTCTTCCCTACTATTTCGTTAACTGCAACTTTATCGTTCCCCAAAGGCAGAAAATACTGTACAGGGTTAATAAAAGAGGTGGGCATTTTGTCGAGAATTCCGGTGGCATGCATGTTGTCCAGTTTAACTTATTGATAGGCTTTTAATTTAAATCAACTTATAATTTCTGTATTCTCCTATACTCACACCAACATTCTCTTCAAGCCATTTTCGCACACGGTATTTCCACTTCATTCTGCTCTTGGATGTATCAAACTCAAATTGCCAGTTTTGTTCAGCTATTCGCTTTTGCATTACACTTGGATGGGTTCCGGTAAAAAGTTGCAGCGAGTCAATTTTGCTGTAATCGAACTCATCTGCCTTCAATACTTTCTGCTCAACCCATTCATCGCTGTGCCACATTTTGTGAAAACTTTCCTGCTTGCGTTGTTGCGCCTTCGGATTTTTTACCCAACCGTAATGATGCACATAGGCATCAACCGGCTTTACTGAAAGCTTTTTGCCCTGCCTTCTGAATCCCTGTGCATCGCCCCAACTACTTATATGTTTACTGTTACGAATAATGCGAACTTCCCTTCGGTACCAGTTGTAAGCATCAGCCACATATTGATATGAGCCGTAAAAGTGTCGGTAATTAAGCACCAACCCCTCAACCGACTTTTGATGCAGGTAATCACCCATCGCTTGCCGTAGATTAACATAGCCCTCTTCATGCAATACTTCATCAGCCTGAATATACAGGCACCAATCGGCATCAGGCGAAACATGCTGTTTGGCTTTGTTGGTTTCTACAGCAAGTAGTTTACCACCTTCGCGTAGTGTTTCATCCCAAACCGAGTGAACAATTCTAATTTTTGGCGATTGAATTGATTGGATGAGTTCAACCGTATTGTCGTCTGAATTACCGATGCTCACAATCATTTCATCGCACAATGGCAGTGCTGAAAGAATAGACTCAACAACAGGATAATCATATTTACGGGCATTGCGAACAATAGTAAAGCCGCTTACTTTCATACATCACACTTTCCAAAAACGTAACAGCGCAATTTCGCAGGCGAGGAACAACAGCGTAAGAATTATGCAGAGCTTCCAAAGCGGTGTGCCACGGTCTAACTCTTTAACAACGGCAGCCACTTCTGCACGTGCACCATCTACCACACTTACATTTTGTTGCGGGTATTTTTCGGCAAGTTCACCGGCAGTATAAAATTGCAGGTTCGATTCCTTTCTGTCAAAATTCAATGCAAGCACTTCATCTAATTCGGCATTATCAATACTTACTTTATAGAAACCGGCTTTGCGTACTTGCTCATTTAAGCCTAACAACATTTTGTTGCCCACTGCAAATTGTTCAGGAACAAATTCGAGATTATCGCCTTTTATGCGGTAGGCTTTGTCGCCTGTTCCCTTACGAGCTTCTACCTCAATACGGGTTTTATCGCCAATGAAATACGAAATGGAACCAGAATTTATACTGAGCACAGCAATTTTGTAAAGCATAGGAACAAACACAGCATGAACCGGCAACTCGCTAAAATCTTTATCTAAAGGAGAGGCGCTTACATATAACGAACCTGCCTGTACCGGATAGCGGCTGAAGAAAGAACTGCCGTCCTTTAATAAGAGAATTGTTTCCTCAAGCGAAGCCGCAGAGCGAGAGAAAGTATAATACTTTTTCGCCTTTGGTAAATTCATATTGTCAGGCACTTTTTCGAAAACATCTTTAAAAACATTCTGTTGCAGATTAATGCCAGCCATATCCTGCACCTGCTCGCTGAAACCGGTTATGGAGTTTGCTTTAAGATTGTTCAAAAAGCGATTATAGTTTTCCTGCTCGCATTTTTCTCCCGGAAAAACAACTACAGTTCCACCACCGCTCACATAAGTGTTTAACGACACAGTTAACAATGACGGCAACAATTTTAGATTATCCAAGAGCACTACTTTATTCTCCTGCAACATTTCAGGCTGAAATGAGGTAAGCTGAACCGATGTAAAATCAAACTCTGCCTGCTCTTTAAACATAGCATCCAAAAATCGGTTCGGGCGTGCATCATACACCGAAAGCACTTTTATCTTTTCAATAACATTAAAAGCGATGAAGTAGTTATCGTCATACGTAATTGGAAAATCGGAAACGGAAAGTTCTGCTCTGTTCCAGCCTGCCTGTGTAGTTGTAAAGCGCAACGTATCGAGTATGAAAGAGCCGGATGCAATTTTCAACTCACTCATGGTTTTGGTTTGCCCGTTCAGTTTAAAAGCAAGGCGGTTATTCTCTACTTCCTTTTCACCCGAGTTGCTCACCTTTACCACCAAGTTTAAAGGCTGATTCAACAACTGCACGGGCTCTATGAACCAGCAAGTATCAATGTAAACATTTGCCTGCGCATCGGCAGCTAGCGGAATGAGGTTGTAACTCATCCCTGAATCAGGCTCAAAAGTTCCTGTAGTTTTTTGAAAATCGGAAAGCAGGTAAGCAATTTTATTGGAACTGTTTTCGCGCGAGAGGGCTTCCTTTTGGCGCTTTACTATTTCTGAGAAGTTTCGTACCGAAGGCGAAGGCTCTACCTCATCGGTCATTGAGATAAACTCTTCGCGCCCTACCAATCGTTGGTGCTTTCCTTCAAAATCGTTCGTAAGCAACTGAAAGCGGTCATCGGCTGCGTATCCTTTTGCTATTTCTTTGGCAGCTAGCTTAGCTTTATCGAGCAAACTTTGCCCGGCACTAACCCCATTCATGGAAAAAGAATTATCAATATAAATACTTACATACTTAATGCCTGAACTAAGTTGTGCTTTGCGGCTCGGTATAAACGGCTGTGCAAATGCAGCTACCAAAAATGCCAGCGCCAGCATACGCGAAAGCAACACCAACAAGTGTTTTAGTTTGCTGCGCGATGCGGTTTCTTCCTTTACTTCTTTCAAAAACTTTACGTTGCTGAAATAAACCGTTTTAAACCTCCTAAAACTGAACAGGTGAATTATAACAGGAATAGCAAGAAACAGTAATGCCCACAGAAACCACGGATGAAGAAATTGCATGGGGCTAAAATATTCTTTTAGAGGTTCAATCCAACGGGATTTCGGAGCTATTCACGGCATCATCCTTGTTTGGATTTCGGTTGTAACCTTTCCAGAACATACTACCGTTGCGCCCCAAGTGCCGTATTTCGGCACTACGCAATTGTAGCAGCACAATATCTGAGTCAAGCAATGCCCAGCCTTTGCGTTTTGCCGAAAACTGTGAAGGCTGCGGTGCCGCGCTACTGCCGCGCATCCCTTCCTGCCATTCTTTATACAGCAGGTCGAGCGAAAGGCGCATTTTACCTGTGGCAGGATTATACTCCAGCGGGGTTACGTTGTTGTTCCACTGCAACAGCCAGTGCGCTTCGTTTAATACTACACTGAATGCTTTAATGCCAACTACAGCTTTCTCGTAAATAGGCATGGCAACACCACTCATGGTTTTTCCCTCGGGGCGGTCGAACAGTTCTTCTTTTCTGTCCCACGAATAGCTTCGCGGAAAAAACTGCTCGGTTGCCTTTGTTCCGAAATCGTTTAACCCAATGAGCAGGTAATACAAGTCGAGCGTATAGCTCACATTGTTTCTGCCGCTGCACTCTACCGACTGGCAGTTAAAAACAAAACTGTATTGAATTCGCAAAATCAATAAGCCGGAATCGGCAAGGTATTCGGGATCTTCCACCGAAAGGCGGAGCAACTGAATTTTATCGGAGCCGGCATCGCTCTTTAAATCAAATCCGTTCAAAAGCGAAACATAATCGGCACATTTCATCCATTCATCTAACTTTATAACAACTGTTTCGGTTCCTTCAGATAACTGTTTTTCTTTTGTTTCAATCTTAATGCTTGCCTTTCCTTCTTTAAAAACTGCATCGGTGCTTTCAATGTAAGTATAGTGCGAAGTAAAGTAGGTGCTGTCGGGACCCAAGCCCGTTGCGCTGGTATGCACCGAAACCGGTTTGCCGTTATACTGCACATAATCGCCAATGCGATTGCAACGGTGGTTATATGTCCAACTGTGTTGAAACCCGCGCCAAATAACAGCCCGATTATACGGTTGCAATTGCGAATGTCCCGGCTTTGCAAGCAGAAGTAGAAAAACAAACAAAGCAACTGTGCGAACAACTTTCATTAAAAAATGGACGCATTAACTTAGGCAATATTGGCAAAACAGCAGGTTGTTTTTTTTCAAGCGAAGTCTTTTGATATATTCGCAGCCCTGTTGGGTGAAGCTGACTTCACATGCAGCATTCAGGAGATACACAGAAGGTCTCTGTGTTTTTTCTGGGTGTAGCGCAGTCTGGTAGCGCACTTGCATGGGGTGCAAGAGGTCGTGAGTTCGAATCTCGCCACCCAGACAGTAAGGGTTTAACAAGTAAAGCTGTTAAGCCCTTTTTTATTGGATGAATGGTAGCGCATCCCGACATGGGTCGGGAAGGTCGTGAGTTTCCCGAAAATTTCTGGACCATTCATAGAGGAATGGCGGGCTTCTGTTGCGAAAAAAAAACGGACTTTTAACGTATCAACGTTAAATTCCCCTTCTTCTCAAAACTCTTTCCGGCAATATCTTTTGCGGTAAGGTAGTAAACAAAGGTGCCGGTGTTTTGCAGTTGCCCTTTGTAGGTGCCGTCCCAGCCTTTGCTCATGTTGTTCAGTTCGCCAAGGTCGCGGCTGTTGTAAACCAATTCGCCCCAGCGGTTGTAAATGCGTATTTCGTATTCGGCAATGTTCTTTTCAAACAGGGTAAAGTAATCGTTTACGCCATCGCCATTGGGGGTAAATGCCTGCGGAACTTTAATGTAGCTTTCGCAAACATCAACCGTAATTCGCAGTGTATCGTAAGCCACACAACCAAACGTATCGGTTAACGAAACAAGGTATTCAACTGATTCGTTGTGGCTGAACACCGGAGCAAACGAAGTAGCACTGCTTAAACCCGTAGCGGGCGTCCAGTTAATGTTTCCTTCGCTGCCGGTTACTTGTATGGTAAAGGTAGCATCGGGGCACACCACCGTATCTTCCCCTGCATATAAATCAGGCCCTTTTACGCGCAGTAAAACCGTATCGGCATTCCTGCAACCGTTGTTATCGGTTACTGCCAACACATACTCCACCGAATCCTGATGGTTAAATGTTGGTGTAAGAACATTGTAAGCGCTTAACCCAACTTCGGGTTGCCATTCATACACATTACCTGTTGATGTAGCAGTCATTACGTAATTTACTCCTTTGCAAACAATAGTATCGGGTCCGGCATAAACCAATGGAGCGGGGTTAATGGTAACCAACACCGTATCGCGGTTCTGGCAGCCGCTGGTATCGTAAACAATAACCGAGTAGGTAGTGGTTTGTGTTGGGCTTACCTGAATAGTGGTAGTGGTATCGCCTGTGTTCCACAAATAATGCAAGCCGGCTTTGGTGGTGTAATACACGCGCACATTCAAAATGCGCGGACCAATAAATGCACCAAACGGATAGTTGTTGGCGCTGCCTTGCACAAAATCAATAATGCCATCGCTTTTATACACCACTCCGGTTTGTATGCCCGTTCCGGGCCCATACGCCATGTTTACCGCAGGAATATTTTGTGTGGTTAAGTAGAACGCAAACGTATCGCCCGCATTTATTGATTGGTTAACGGGGTAAGGAATAATAGTCATTTGTCCGGCACCGGCAGGTGTAATGCCAAAGTAACCGCCAATCTGGTTCCAGCTAAACTGGCTTTGCTCAAACGATTTGTAACTCCCCGGTTTGCCGTATATCTCCACATTCGGCAATTGTGTAGTAGGTAAAAACTTAACGGCAAACGAATCAATCACCACATCGGCATGGGCAATAATGTTGAACATACCGCCTTGCCTTCCTTGGGTGGCGGTATCCATGCTGGTGAAAACTTTTTCGATGGGGTTACTGGTAACCGTTAATGTAACATCGGCTTTTTCGCAGGCAATTTGGTCGGCACCGGCATTAACGGTGTAAGGCGAAACTACTTTCACGGTATAAGAACCACTGTCGCCTCCGCAATCGTTCAGCGAGAAATTGGTAAGCGTAAACGTGCCTATCGAATCGAATATCACGGTGGTTTGACTATTGGCTTCATCTAAGATGGTTACCCCTTCGGGCGCATCCCAGTTGTAGTAGGTTTCTTTCAAATAGCCAACGTTGTAAGTAACCGTATCGCCCAAACAAACCTGTGTAGGTCCGCTGATGAATACATCGGGAATACCGATAATGGTAATTTTTTTGGAAGCGGAATACGGACCATAGCAGCCGAAATTCTTTTCGCGCACATAAAAAATGTAATCGTTCAGTTGTGCTCCCGTAAAATCAACCAACAGCGGATTGTATGGCCATATAAACGCATTGCCGTTGTTCAATCCGCTCGATGCCCACTCATAATCGGAAGGCGGATGCAAAAACGGACTTACATACAGCGCCACAATTCCCAAATTGCAATACACGGTATCAATGGTAATAATAGAAGGAGGATTTACCTGCGGAGCACCAATGGTAATACGGATAACGCTTCCGGTTTGGTTCCACGCAAGGTTAGAGCAGTTGCTCACAATACGCATGTAGTATGTTCCTGCGGGAACAGGAAGCGAGTCGGCAGTAGAAGGAACACACAGCGTAAAGTTTCCTCCAATACTGTCCTTGTAAACTCCCAATCCGCCCGAGTTTACCAATCCGAAACTCATCATATCGCGCAGTTCAATCGTCCATTTATTGCAGGTATCGTAGCTGGCAATGTTGTTCCAGTAGTTAGGTTGAATAACAATGGTTGAACACTGCGGATACGGGCCTGATGCCACACAGAAGTGAACATCGGTGTGGTTGTTTGTCAGTTCATCGCATTGCGTTAAACAAAACGGACCAATTACCGTACCCACCACGGCAGGGCTGGTAGAGCGCACGCGGATATAATAGCCGCAACCCGGTGGCACGCTCTGCGGAATTAAGCCCGACACATTACCCGGCATGGCAGGAAATGCTTCGTTAGTAGGCAATGTACCAAGCAGTGTAGGAGTTGCAAAACTGCCGTTACTGTCCGAAAGTTCTGCACGGTAAATATTGCCAATGTTGAACACGCCAAACGAGTTGAACTTTACATCAATCACGCTCAAAATGCAGGCGGTATCAATATCGGTCATTACCGGTGCGCTGTTCGTTACAATTGATTCGGGGCAATCAATAATGCTGAAACAAATACTCGTATCGCCAATAATAAGCGGCTGCGGACTGATGCGGTTTATCCTTATCCGAAAACAATTTCCCTGTACATTGTCGGGCACCTGAAATCCGATAAAGCCAACCGTATCGGGTGCGTTTATATTAAACACACCACCGTCAATAGGGTTGGCAAAACTGCCTACAGCGTTGCTGAGTTGAATACGATAAGTGCCATCGCAAAGCGGAGCGCTTAGCTTGTAACCGATAGTAAGGAAACCATCTTGACAAACCGTAAGTGGGGAAAGCAAAGTAATAGTGAGGTTGACCGGATTGTTTACGTTATCATAAGTGCCCACCGCAATTATATCATCAATACCAAACGATACGTTGCTTGTTCCCCCGCCACCGGGATTCACCCACCTAAAACCGATAATCAAATCTTTTACGTTGTTGAAAGCAGGGTCTTGTATTATCTCATACTTCCACTTCGATTGGTTGTTGTAAAACTGCTGTCCGGTTTTAATCCACGGTCCTCCACCGGCACGGTAATACACTTCGCCATAAGCATTGGGGTTGCCTTCGCAAATCCAGAAGAAAGTGAAAATTACATTCGTCATTCCGAGCGTGCAGAAAGAGCGATTGAGAAATGTAAAACGGTCAGAAGCGTTATTCGTATTCCAGTTGGCGTTGGTGGCAACTGAAGTAGCATCGGTAATATGCAGGTATTTTGAAAAGGGTGCTCCGTTAATGTTTCCGCTCACAATGCTATCCTGCGGAGGAGTATCCGGATAAACCGATTGCCCGCTGTATGAATTATTGATGACCCACTGATTGCTGCCGCTGTTGCTGCCCACACCGCCTGTGGTAAAATTCATGATGTTGGTGCCGGTTTCAAAGGTTTCGGTGAGTAGCAAAATCTGCTGCTGTGCCGAAGCCGACAGGAGCAAAAGAATACTGCTGAAAAGTGTAAGTAGTTTCTTCACGTGCACAGTTTGTTAGTCTTCGTAAATAAGTTTTCCGTCCAGTTCGCCAATTACTTTAAACTCAGTTCTACGGTTTAGTTGGTGGCAGTCGCAATCGCCACTTTGGTCGTTGGGGCAATCGCTGTATTTCGAGCAATCGTCTAATGTTTTCGTTTCGCCATACCCCTTTGCTATAATTCTGTTTGCAGGAATTTTTCGCTCGTTAATCAGGTAGTTTACGCAACTCTCCGCCCGTTTTTGCGACAGGTTAAGATTGTAAGCATCAGAGCCGCGGGTATCGGTATGCGAACTCAATTCGATAATGATTAACGGATTCTCCACTAAGATTTGATAAAGTGTATCGAGCGTTGCTTTCGACTCTGGGCGCAAATCCCATTTGTCGAAATCGTAGTAAATGTTGTTTAGGCGGTAGGCTTTGTCCTTCACTAATTTTTTCAGATACAAATCCACCACCAGCGTATCGCTTTTGGTAATGCCCTGCGTGCTGAAACTTTGCGAAGCGGTAAAGTAACCTTCTTTCAGTCCCGTAACTTTATACAGTTTCTCGGTTTTTAAATTAAAGAAGTAAGGAGTTTCGCCCCGCGAAGTATCGGTGTTGATGGTTACATCGCCTTCGGTAAGGTTGCTGCTGCGAAGCGAAAGATTAACAGCCGCTCCCGTAATAGTTTGTTTGGTTTCATCGTCAAACACTCTGCCTTTTACCGCCACAAAAATTCTGCGGTCGTATTTGTAGCTGAAAATATCGTAGCAACAGGTTTTACCGCGCACCGAAAAAATTCCCGGGCGGTTCGAAACAAAGTAACCCTCTTCATCGGTTTTGCCGAGACGGTAGTAGTTGTCATCGCAAGAAGAATTGAAAGGCGCGCCCATGTTTTCGGCAGTGGCTGAAAATTTTCCCGAAGCATCACCTTGTATCTTGTAAATATCGGTACCGCCCATGCTAATCCATCCGTTCGAACTGAAATAAAGTGTGCCGGTTTTAGAATCGTAATAAGGCGTTACCTCATCGCGGTCGGTGTTTACTTTATTGCCGCAGTTGCGTGGGGCAAGGTATTCGCCCTTTTTAATGATGCTGTACCAAATGTCATTTCCGCCTCGTCCGCCTTCGCGGTTCGAAACAAAATACAACACTTCGGTACCGTTGGGTGTTTTGCCATACCATGGTTGTGTGTTGGTAGAGCCTTTGGCGTTGATGAGTTCATTGAGTTTAGTGCCCGCCTGCCACTCGCCTTCTTTGCGCTCGCTCACATAAATTTCGCAGGTAGGGTGCAGCAAACCATCGCAAATGGTGTAATACATTTTTAAGCCGTCATCGGTAAACGATGGGTTCGAAATGTGCTTGCCTTCCTGACTCAGTTTGGTAAACTGCTCTGCTTTCGAATATGTATCACCGCTTATTTGGCTGTAATACAATTTCATCAGCACATCTTCTTTCTTTTCGTTGCTGCGGTCGGCAGCAATGGTAATTACCGTATCGGAATGTATAGAAGCAAAAAAAAGCGAATCGCCATCGAGCGCGGGAGCCAAATCGCCATAGTTGGAGTTTATCTCTTTGCCTAAGTGTGTAACTTTTACAAAAGGGTCGGGCTGTGCTTCGCGTTGGGCAAAGTTGCAACCGTCCATTTCGGTGCGCGCCCATTTTTTCATTTTCGCTCCATCGGCATCTTTATACAATTTGCGAAAGCGCTCGAACATGCTGAACGCTTCGGGATAGTTGCCGTTCATTTTAGTGGCATTGGCAGCGTAATACAAAGCAGTAATGTTGTTCACCGAATCGGCTTCGTATGCACGTTTAAAGTACGAAGCGGCATTTTCGTAATCGCGGGCAATAAAGTACGATTGCGCCAAATTGAACAGCACCGATTTTTCGGCTGGGTCGTTCTCCAGAATTTTCAAATACAAATCGGTAGCCGAAAAAATACTGCCTTCCTTAAAAGCGCTTTCGGCAGCTTTCATGTATCGCTTCTTGTTGAATTTTTCATCAGCAGCATTGGAAAGCCAAACACCCGATAACAAATACAGCAACACCGTTCCTAAACGCAATCCGGTAACCATAAGCGGCAAACTCTTTTTCATTCTTCGATTTTCAGATTCTCTCATTTTTAAATTCGGCAATTACATCATGGGGCATGGAACCAAAATAGGATAGGCACCGCCTTTGTTTTTCAGGAAACCGGTATAAATCAGCGCAATCTCAAAGCCGCCTCTGCCATTGGTAGCAGGGCGAAGTGTGGATGCATTGATGTCGTAAGCAAACAGGGCTTTTACACGATAGTATTCCAAGCCAAGAGTTAAAATGGCGGCATCTTTCAGCCGATACCATCCGCCAATGCTTGCCACCAAAGGCGACTTGCCTGCGTTCATGTGATACTCGAAAGCTGTTCCGAAGTTTATTTCCTGTGCTTTGTTCTGATACTGGAAAATAAAGTTGGGTGTGATGTAGAAATTTTTCATCGCCTTAATACGGTAGCCGTGATGCACCGTGTAGCGCATGGCAAGTTTGGTGGCTTTGTCATTAAAGAACGATTCGCGCGGAGGCACTAAGTGGTACACACTCAGCCCGGTCATAATGCCCACCACATCGTTTATCATGGATTGATGAAGAATACCCGCCTGCATATCGAAGTAACCGATGTTGGGGCGCGCAATATTTTCTCCGTTGGAAATAGATAAATCGAAATCGCCATTGTTAAACTGCGAAGGGAACGCCAACTGCTGGTACTTTAAACTCTTTTGCGTGTACCCCAACTGAATGCCCAAGCCGATGAAATGTTTGGCGCCTTTATCTAAACTTTTATGAAACGCTGCCGATACCATACCGCTGTTCATGGTCAGTTTGCCATCACCGCTGCGGTCGCCTACAAACATGCCGCCTACGCCAAACACATCGTTCTTCAGTTTTGTTTGCAGTAACTTAATATCGAACGAAGCGGAGTAGGTGTTGAAAGCCGTTGAAATACTGCGCCATTGGTTGCGGTAAATGCCCGCTACGCGATAAGTGCCTTCGTTTACCCCTGTTAAGGCAGGGTTAAGGTTAAGCGGACTGGCATAAAACATACTGAAGTGAATATCCTGTGCCAAGGCAACCTGATATCCGAAAACTGCCAGCAGAAGAAGACGTAGATGTATTTTCATTCAGGTGGTTTAGTGATGGAATAAAAATAGGAAATTAAAATCGTGAACATTAAAATGCTGTTGATGAAATCCACATACCTGTAGAAGCAGTGGGTTACCCTCAATTCTCCTCGTTGCTTTACCCGCCTTTTCTATTTTTGGCAACCGAAAAACTTAAGCATGAGAAAAATCCGATTCCGTGAAGCCCTCCGCGAAGCCATGAGCGAAGAAATGCGTAGAGATGAAGCCGTGTTTTTAATGGGCGAAGAAGTAGCGGAGTATGACGGAGCCTATAAAGTAAGCCAGGGGATGCTTGCAGAATTTGGCGCACGAAGAGTAATTGATACCCCTATTTCCGAACTCGGCTTTGCCGGCATTGCCGTAGGTGCAGCCATGAATGGTGCCCGCCCTATTGTTGAGTTTATGACTTGGAATTTTGCCATTCTCGCATTCGACCAAATAATGAACGGCTCCGCCAAAATGCTGGCAATGAGTGCAGGCGAGTTTGGTAATCCGATTGTGTTTCGGGGGCCGCAGGGTAGTGCAGGGCAGTTAGGTGCACAACATTCACAAATGCTCACAAACATGCTGGCTTCTGTTCCCGGCTTAAAAGTTATTTCGCCTTCTAATCCTTACGATGCCAAAGGGCTTTTAAAAAGTGCCATCCGCGATAACGACCCCGTTATTTTTATGGAAAGCGAAGTAATGTATTCCGATATGGGCGAAGTACCTGAAGAGGAATATCTTATTCCTATTGGTAAAGCCGATGTAAAGCGCAAAGGCACCGATGTTACACTCATTTCTTATAACAAGATGATGAAAGTAGCACTGAATGCAGCGGAGGAACTCAGCAAAGATGGAATTGATGTGGAAGTAATTGACTTGCGGACTATCCGGCCATTAGATATAGAAACATTGCTTTCTTCGGTAAAGAAAACTAACCGCGCAGTAGTGCTTGATGAAAGCTGGCCTTTTACTTCCATAGCTTCCGAAGTAAGTTTTCAACTACAGCGTTATGCTTTCGATTATTTAGATGCGCCTGTTGTGCGTGTTTGCGGGGCAGACTCTTCCATGCACTACGCTCCCAATTTAGTAGAGGCATATCTTCCATCGGTTAACAAAGTAGTGCAGGCGGTTAAGGCAGTGTGCTACAAGTCCTGATTAAAATTTACTGACCGCTGAAAGCCGAAGCATAGGCTTTCATTTTCTGAATCATAGCCGTTAACCCGTTACTGCGTTGCGATGATAAATGTGCGCGCAAATGGATTTTGTCTATAAAAGATAACTGAGCATCTACAATATCTTTTGCGGATTGACCTGAAAGCACGCGCACTAACAACGCAACTATTCCTTTGGTAATAGCAGTGTTGGAATCGGCTTCGTAGAAGATTCTTCCGTCCTTTTCGTACGCATGTAGCCACACTTTGCTTTGGCATCCCTTCACCAAAAAATCATCGGTCATGTACTGGGCATCAAGGGCAGGCAGCTTTTTGCCGATGTCTATAATGTATTCATATCGGTCCATTGGGTCATCGAACAAGCCAAACTCTTCAACAATCTCTTTTTCTGTTTGGGCAATCGTATTTTGCATCCGACAAGATTAGTAAAAGGAAAATTCATGTACGCTTGCGTTGCCTGTTTTAGGTGAATTGTTCAATGTCCAATTTTTTGCAGCATGCTGCCATAAAGTTTCAAAGCCTCAATAAGTCATTATGATATGGAGTGATTTAGCGCGGTATTATTTTTAAGTTTGAAACCTTTGCATTGTCTCCTTTCGTTTCACTTTCCCGTTATCTGCCCTTTCAAATTTGGCAGTATTAAGTATAGTGCGTGGCACTTCGTATTTGCCCAGTACGCTGAAACAGTTTTGCAGAGATGTTTTTTCATCATTGTCCAGTGTTTCTTTTTCCACCACCAGTGCAACACGCTCACCAGTTTTTTCATCGGGTATTCCTACAATAAAAAATGGGGCATCAATAAAAGGCAATAGTTTTTGCTCAACCTGTTCGGGAATAACTTTAATGCCGCCTGTGTTGATGATGTTGTCAATTCGCCCTAGCCAGTTAAAAGCGGTGGGAGAAAGTATCTCAACCACATCGTTCGTAACAAGGTTGTGTACACCAAAAGCAGGAGCATTTATCGTTAAGCAGTTTCGTTCATCGGTTGAAACCGTAATACCTTTTAATGTATGGTAATGTTCATTGGGGTTAGTTCCGCTTATCTTCTTTAATGCAATGTGGCTGATGGTTTCCGTCATGCCGAAGGTGGAGTAGATATTGTTTTCTGCCCGCTGTAAATGTTGTAACAACTCTGCGCTAATAGTTTCACCGCCAAGCAAAATGGTTTGTATGCAATTCATTTTGCGGAAAAGCTCAGCGTCATTTATTGCCGATTTCAGTTGCATGGGTGTGAGAGCCGCAAAAACAACCGGATGCTTTTCTTCTAAAACACTAAATGGAGAACCCGAAGGCTTTGTGCAAAGCAAATCCATGCGATTTACTAAGCCGCGTACAAGCATCATCATTCCCCCAATTTTATGGGCGGGCAGGCACAGCCATGCGGTAACACAGGGCGGAAGTTGCAGTGTTTCGCAAGTAAGGCGGGCATGAGCCGCCATTACCTGTTTGGTATGTTGTATGGCTTTTGGCTTACCTGTTGAGCCGGACGTGTAAACCTCTATACTCGTTGTGTTGTTGTCATACCAATCAACAATAAACCTCCAAATCAGTTGCTCCCATTCTTCCTTTGCTGTTTGCAATTTATCGCCTGCCAATGCAGCCATTTCCTGTTCGGAAAGCGATGAAAACGGAATGATAAACATGGTGTTCAAAGTAAGTCAATTTAAGTTTTTTGATTTGTGCCTATACTCATGCGGTTAATCGCCCTTTTGTTTATTGCCTTTTGGTTCAACAGTTGTAATTCGAAGACGAAAATGAAACATTCTTATACCAATCAACTAATCAACGAAACCAGCCCTTACCTGCTGCAACACGCGCATAATCCCGTAAACTGGATGGCATGGAATGACGAAGCATGGCAACAGGCAAAGCAGGATGATAAACTTGTAATTGTTTCAATCGGCTATTCTGCCTGCCACTGGTGCCATGTAATGGAGCATGAAAGTTTTGAGGATACTGTTGTGGCGCAGATAATGAATGATCACTTCATCAGCATAAAAGTGGACCGCGAAGAGCGCCCCGATGTGGATCAAATTTACATGGATGCCTGTCAGTTGATAAGTGGGCGTGGAGGTTGGCCGCTTAATGCCATTACACTACCCGATGGACGACCGTTGTATGCAGGCACTTACTTTCCGAAAGAAAACTGGAAACAGGTGCTGCTCTATTTTGTTGATTACTGGAAAAACAAACGCGAAGAAGCATTGGAGCGAGCCGCACAAATCACTAACGGCATTCGTACTATGGATACCATTGAACTAAAAACTGAAGCCACTGCTTTTACCGCATCCGACAGAGAAAATATTTTTCAACGTTTTAATGCTGTGTGGGATTATGAGAAAGGCGGCAGAAGCGGTGCTCCCAAATTTCCCATGCCGGTTAACCTGCAATACCTCTTGCAAAACCATTATTACACCAATAACGAGAAACCTTTGCAAGCCGCGTTGGTTACGCTTAACAACATGATGAACGGGGGTGTTTACGACCAACTGGGTGGTGGCTTTGCACGGTACTCGGTTGATGCAGACTGGATAATTCCACATTTCGAAAAAATGTTGTACGACAACGCCCAACTGGTGTCAGTATATTCCTCCGCTTATCAGTTAACCAAAAATGAACGTTACAAAGAAGTAGTGTTCGAAACGCTTGATTTTGTAGAGCGCGAACTAAGCGACCCGGCAGGCGGCTTTTATTCCGCCCTCGATGCCGACAGCGAAGGCGAAGAAGGAAAGTTTTATGTATGGCATTACGATGAACTGAAAAAGATACTGGGAAAGGAATTTGATGATTTCTGTAAGGTGTACGCTGTGAGTTACAATGGAAATTTTGAAGGAGCAAATAATTTGGTGCGTAAGCCCGATGCAAAGCCCGATAACAACAATCTTACTGAATGGAAAACCAAATTGTTGAAAGAACGCACCAAGCGCATACGCCCGGGTTTAGACAATAAAGTGCTTACCGCATGGAACGCCCTAATGCTGAAAGGTTATACTGATGCTTACCGCGCTTTTGGCGAGGAACGATTTCTTGCTCGCGCTTTACGATGTGCCGATTTTTTAACCGGCACCATGATAAATTCGGAAGGAGCAATACAGCGCAGCTATAAAAACGGCAAAACCACCATCAGCGGATTTTTAGATGATTACAGTTTTACCATCGAAGCGTTTATTGCACTTTATCAGATAACGTTTAATGAAACATGGCTGGCAAAAGCACAGGAGTTAACCGACTACACCATTCAGCATTTTTACAACCTGAACACCGGCTTGTTTTATTACACCAACATTAACGATGCTCCGCTTATTGCCCGTAAAACCGAAACATCCGACAATGTTATCCCTTCCTCTAACTCAAGTATGGCAAAAGCGCTTTATCAATTAGGATTACTCACCGGAAACAACACGTACACCGAAAAAGCAAAACGCGCGTTGTTGCTGTTGAAAGAAAATACTCTGCAACATCCGTCCTTTTACGCCAACTGGGCGCTGCTGGCAGACTGGTTTGCCGATGCCCCGGCAGAAGTAGTTATTGCCGGAGAAAATGCCCTTGCCCTCAACAAGGAATTCAGCACCTATTATCTGCCCGGTTCCATTGTATCGGGCGCAGTAAAATCATCAAAGTTGCCTTTGCTGGAAGGAAGAATAAAAGAACGCGAAACGCTTATCTACGTGTGCTACAACAAAACTTGTCAACTGCCGGTTAAAACTGTTAGGGAAGCTGTTAAGCAAGTTAGAAAGCAATAATCCCTAACATAGAAAGGGATTAAAATCTTTTCTAAGTTATAGCCGGAAGGTGTAAATAAGGACTTTGTAGGGGTAACATCTCGCGCCTTAACAGCGTATAATCAGCCATGCGCCCCCGCGACACACATAAGCCATTAGTGCTTACAGGTATTATGGTATGCCTCAGTTACTTCCTGCTGTTGAACGCGCAGGGTACCACCGAGGCAAACACCGCCTTTAGAACCGCCTATGCAGCATACATACAGGGTTCATACAGTACTGCTATCTCACATTTTAATACAGCTATTGCTATTGACCCTTACCGTCATCATTTTTATTACAACCGCGGATTAACCTATAAAGCAATGGGGCAAACCGGAGCAGCTTTAGCCGATTTTGAAAAGTCGCTATCGCTGCGGCAAACAGCCGAAGCATACTATCAGGCAGGCTTAATGAAGTATGAAAGCACCGATTTTAAAGGTGCGCGCAAGTACTTTGAAAACGCCAAAGAACTGAAAGAAGATTTAGATAAAATGAATTTCTGCTTGGGGATGATTTATTACCGGGAGGAGTTGTACGAGGAAGCGTTGAAGTGCCTTTACATTTATACATACATTGAAAAGAATCAGCCCGAAGCCTACTACTACCGCGGCATGTGCGAAGCTAAACTGAAAATGTATTCCGAAGCCATAAAGAGTTTTAAACTGGCATTGCGCTACAAAGAAAACGACTGGATGTGTTACTATAAAATGTATGAGTTTTACATGGAACTGGGCGATAAACAGAATGCCCTAAACAGTATAACCATGATACTGGAAATAGGCGAACGCAAAATAGAATTCTACCAAAAGCGCGCAGAACTTTACAAAGAGTTGGGCTTACAATTTAAGTATGATGAAGATATGCTTGAGATTAAAAAGCTGGAATCGCTGCAAGGCATGGTACAGGGCAAGTAGCCCATGTACGTTCATCTTCAATTAGCAGCAACTATCTTCGGCAACCAACTGCACTTCACTTGTTATTACGGGTAACTTTCTATTTTTAACCGCATGAACGTAGTGCTGTTCGATTGCCATACTTCGCGCGAAAATTTGTTACCCTTTACCTTTACACGCCCCGTAGCTGATATACGCGTTGGCATACTCACCATCCGCGAAAAATGGGAGAAGCTATTAACTGTTAAATCGTTTAGCCTTACAGAAGATTATCTTTCGGGCAAATTTCCGTTTTACACGGGTTCAGAACCTGCCTTATACATTAACGGAGCGGTGTTGCCCGATGCAAATTTAGCAGCTGCCATAAAAGGGTTAGGTGCTTTGCAATCGCTTACTGCCAGCGGAAAACTTATTGCCTTTAAAAGCGAAAAACATCATCTTAACTACGAAAACTTTGAAGCCATTGCAAAAGGGTTTACACCAGTGTTATACAACGGAACTGTAAACTCTGTTACACAAATCTGGGACATCTTTAAAATGAATGGCGATGCGCTCCAAGCCGATTTTAAACTGATAACAAACGGAAGAACTTCGCAGCCTTTGAGCAAAACGAATACAGTAATAGGCAACGCTTCAAATATTTTTTTGGAAGAAGGAGCAAAAGCCGAAGCCTGTGTTATCAATACAATTTCCGGACCTGTTTACATTGGTAAAGATGCCGAACTGATGGAAGGATGTGTAGTGCGCGGACCGCTGGCATTGTGCGAACATGCCGCGCTTAAAATGAGCGCCAAAGTTTACGGACCAACTACGCTAGGCCCTCACTGCAAAGCAGGTGGTGAGTTGAACAATGTGGTGTTTTTCGGCTTCAGCAACAAAGCGCACGATGGCTTTTTGGGTAATTCGGTAATTGGCGAATGGTGCAACTTAGGAGCAGACACCAACAACAGCAACTTAAAAAACAACTACGGCAATGTTGATGTGTATTCGTACCGCAACGGCAAAGCGATAGATACCGGATTACAGTTTTGCGGCTTGTTTATGGCAGACCACAGCAAGTGCGGCATTAACACCATGTTTAACACCGGAACGGTAGTGGGTGTTTCGAGCAATATTTTCGGCAGCGATTTTCCTCCTAAGTTTATTCCTTCGTTTAGTTGGGGTGGCGCGCAATGGCTACGCACTTTCACTTTCCATAAAGCTACGGAAGTAGCCGCACGAATGATGGAGCGCAGAGAACTTACACTCGAAGAAGCCGATATTCGCATTTTAAAAACTGTTTTTGAACGCGAAGAGAAAAACCGAAAGAAGTAAAAAGCAGTTCTCCGAGTTTTCAATTCTTCAAAGCCACTTCAACTTCTAACTCCACAGTTAGTTATACGCTTCGCTATCCTCGTTAAAAAAAGCATCCTTAATGTGATGCACTATCATTCCGGTATCGGTATTGGAAACGGAAATAATATCGAAGCGTATATCGGCATCTGCACCCAGCGTATTTATGTAATGTTCCGCCACCCGTTTCATGGCTTTACGCTTGGCTTTGTCAACAAACTCTTCGGGTAAGCCGAAAGAATTACTGCTTCGCGTTTTTACTTCGGCAAACACAATACATGTACCATCGCGGGTAATAATATCTACCTCATCTCTGCCGTAGCGATAGTTGCGGGCAAGTAATGTATAGCCTTGTGCAAGCAAATATTCAACTGCCTTATCTTCGCCCATCTTACCAACCTTATTGTGCTTTGCCATAAAATACTGCGCTAAATTTGCGTTTAACAGGGTGTTGTTCCAATGCTAAAATACACAGCCATAGTTACTACTCTTTTATGGGTATCATTTGCAACCGGGCAAAACGAAGTTGACTACCGTTTAAGCGCCTTACTTACGAAAGGGAAAGTGCAACTAAACATTACAATTAAAGCAGGCAGCACCTGCAATGGCATTTTTATAGAGCGCTCAGTTGATTCGTTGTATTATAACGAAGTGGGCGATATAGCAGGCGTATGCGGCAGTTCTGATGCCGATGTTCCTTACACTTTTATTGATGTAGCTCCGGTACCTAACTCCGTAAACTATTACCGCGTACGGTTTGGCGACTACTTTTATTCGGCACCTGTAAGCGTATTGAATGTTGTGTTAAGCAATCAATACAAGGTGGTTCCTAATCCGGCAGTACAGAATGCTGTTATCTATTTTGACAATGAGGACAAGGAAACTTTTGAGTTGAATGTTTCGGATAGCAATGGGAGATTAGTGCTGCAACTTACAGATATTAAAGACAACAAGGTGAGCGTTAACACCGGCAGTTTTACCGCAGGCAACTACTATTTTCTGCTGCGAAGTAAAGACGGACATATAACAAACGGAACGTTCACGGTAGCTCAGTGATGCTTAATAGCGCAAGTTAAACGGCTTACACAAACGGTTTGTTTTGCTTCATTCACAATCTTGATATCCCACACATGAATGGTTTTGCCAACATGCACGGGAGTTACTGTGCCGTACACATATCCGCTTTTAACGGGGCGAAGGTGGTTGGCGTTTATCTCTATACCTACCGCCATTTGTTTAGTTATATCCAAACAAAAGGTAGAAGCCACACTGCCGAGCGATTCGGCTAATACACACGATGCACCGCCATGCAGCAAACCATAAGGCTGGTGCGTGCGATGGTCAACCGGCATGCGGGCTATAATGTAATTATCGCCAAACTCAATAAACTCTATACCGAGCAATTCACCTATGTTTTGTTGCGAAGGAAATTGTTTCATCAGTTCGCGGGAGGGCTGCACTTTCCAAATCATTGTAAACTGTTTTACGCGCCAAAGTAATAATATGACCTGTAGCAGGAAATATTAAGGTTCATTAAAACGAATACCCTACCTGAAAAGTGTAATTGCGGGGCGCTTCAATAAGAGCCGGGCGAAGCATATACTCGGTATTGAGTACGTTTTTGCAGATAAAGTTGAAAGTAAATTTATCCTTGTAGTTGTAGCCTGCGCGCAGATCCATTACAAAGTCGCCTTTGTCGTGGGTTTTGCGAAACTCTTTTACTACACCAAGTGCACCCACCCCCACATTATCTATCTCCTTCATAAAACTGTTATAGAACATGTTTATACCTACCATTATACTTTTGTAGGTAGTTTGTATATCGGCTTTAAAGGAATGCTGAATACGATATTTCAGGATCTTAGTACTCGCAGGGTCGTTGGGATTATAGCTGAGGTTACGAGGGTCTAAATAAGAATAACCTACAATAAAGTTGAGCGGCACACCGAATATTTTTCCGTTTGCCACTGCGGAAACTTCTACTCCCATTACGCGCGCATCTACCACGTTGGTAGCGCGGAAAGGAATACCCCACAAAGCTACAGGCTGTCCGCCAATGGAATCGGGCAAGCCGCTATAAAGTTGAAACTCTATCATATCGTGGTAGCGCATAATAAAGCCGCTCACATCAAAGTAAGCCATCCATTTACTGATTTTTACACCTTGTTTAATTCCAATTTCTGCACTCCATCCGTTCTCAGGACGCAACGAATCGTTGGGAAATACCTGTGCTCCGCTTCGCAGGGTATAAACATATTTTTCCGACATGGCAGGATAGCGGAAACCCTGCCCAAACGAAGCGCGAAGGAAGGTTCCTTCTGTTGCCTGATAGTTCATGCCAAAGCGGAACAACGGTGTTACAGGCGATTGAATGTTGGAGTTTTTCTTTTTCCCGCCATTCAATAAATTGATAAGCGGCAGGCGGTTTTTAACTGTTTCGTTCGAAAGGCGGGCAAACTCCAAACGAATACCCCCCGACAAAGTCAACTTCTGAAAAAACTTTTTCTCGGCCTGAATGTAAGCGGCAAAATTCATTACATCGCGGGTGCTGAAGTATTTGATGGATTTAATATCAGCCACAAGATTCCCAAATGTTTTACCGCGAATGGTGGAGTAGAAGCCGTTGGTTCCGGTAGTAATAACCAAATTTATTTTCTTGAAATTGCGAAGGAAGGAGTAGTCGTAATAATACTGAGTAGCCACCGAACTGTCGCCTGTGGTAGAGTTATACATGTTGTTGAACAGCCTGAATTTAAAACTGTGGCGGTTCTCTTTTTTGTCGTAGTAATTTACGTAAGGATCAATATTAAAGGTGCGCTGTGTAGTAATGGCAACTTCGGTAGGAATGTACATCATGGTTGCCATGCCTTTTCCGGCAAAAAAATCTTTCAAATTTTGGTGGAAGAAATTCATGTTTAAACCTACGGTGAGGTTTTTTACCTTTTTAGGAGTATAACGGAGTTTGGCGCTCAATCTACCGCGTTTGTGGTCGTTGCTTTGGCGGAAACTCATATCCTGATTATACGAACCGGCAACCACTACGCCCAAATCGCCATACTGCTTGGCATGGGTAAACATTCCTCCGCCAAACATAGGGTGATGCACGCGATTAACAGTATCGCCATTCTTTTTAATGTGCTCCCTTTTCCACCAGTAGTTCCACGTGCGTTGGCGAGGTTGGTCGTAAAAGCCGTAAGTTATAAGCAGTTTGTTATACATCTCAGGTTTTGGCTGAAGCGTTCGCATATTGAACACGCCATTTAGAGCCGATGAGCCGTAAAGCGAAGAAGACGAGCCTTTAATAACCTCAACCTGTTCAAGTGCTTCAATGGGAACCATATCCCAAATAATACCGCCATTTTCCGGGCTTATAATGGGCATTTCGTCTAACAGAGCAAGTACACGGTTTCCCGTGGCATCGCTAAAACCGCTGCCTCCGCGTATGGAAATGGTTTTACCGAGCATGTTTACCCCCGGTACTTTATTGAGGGCTTCGTCCATACGGGCATTACTTTGCGTTATAATCTGTGCCTTCAACACCTCCATTGAAACTACTTCTTCGCTCAACTTTTTCTCGTACTTGCTTCCGGTTACTACCACAATGTCCAGTTCTTTGGTTTCATCGGTCATTTTAATGTCGAGCAGTTTGCTTTTGCCTTCCAGTACTGTAACCGGTATACTGCGGTCGGCATAACCCAAAAAGCTAACTTCAACTGTATGAGTACCGTAGGGTAACATTAGTTCATAGTAACCGGCTGAATCGGTTTGTGTACCGTTTTGTGTGCCTTTTTGGAGCAACACCACCCCTTGCATGGGTTGGTTATCCTTTTCATCGGTAACAGTTCCGTGCAGCTTATATTCCTGAGCGTATAATATATGGTTGAATAGTAGGGCGAGGAGCAGTAGGGTAAAACATCTCGTCATGTGCGAAAATTTCGTAACGGTCAAAAATAGAATTTTTACACTTCGGTAACTTTTAAGTGAGGAATGTTATCAACAAACAAAAAATGATTGGGGTGGAGTCAAATCATGCTGCTACTTCGGTAAGCAGTAGGGCAAATTTGTAACCGCTAAGCATTTGACCGTTGCTATCTGTAACAACACAACGGTCGTAGTCCATTACAAAAAAGCAGGCATCTTGGTCGGGAACAAGTACTTGGGCTGTATTAAACCCAGGTTTTACCAGTTTGAGCCAAGCTATATCGCCATTTTCAGAGTTTTCGTTGTAAAATTTCAGAATACAGGACGATAAATCGTTCCTATCCAACAAATGCAGTTTTACATACGATATTACTTTGCCTCGAAGTGCACTCACATCGGTGGCATTGTTGGCGGTAAGTAATATTGTATGCAGCATGGTTGATGGTTTTGCACAGTGCCACAGCTACAGTAGAAAGGGGTAACATCTTAATTGGATGATACAGCAGGGGGACTGTACTTATAATATAGTGGGGTGCAGAGGTTTTGTCAAGAAGTAGCATTCCATGCGTATAAAATAATGAATATCAGAATGTTGTATCTATTTTGAATGATTTGAAAGAACGCATGCCCGAAGCAAGATTCAATCCTGTATGCCCGGCTTAAACTTTGACAGCAGACAGGCTCGCACATGTTACGGATCCATATCTCGATTCTTTTCAAGAAAATTTTCATGTGTCTGTTTTCAGATGTTTTTCTCTTGTTCATGCCTCCGTAGGGTTGCAAACCCTTCCTCATGTATTAAACAGAATGGCATATAGGGCTTAGTAGTTTTAATGTAACCCTTATTGTGCTACGACTGTCTAAGTTTGAGATTATCGGTTCATGCAGTTGCATGTAGCAGTTTATCATACGTATATTTACTTAACTGCAATTAGTAGTCCGAAAAATGTTGTATTACAAATCAACCACTACTGCCCACTGCTTCTGCTAACTGCCTCCTCCCCTCTTTCAATCTCATCACTCATTACTCATTTCAAATACTTCTCCTCACTTGGCGCCCACTTGCTGTGTATGGAAGTAAAGAGACGGTTCCAGCGAACTTTTGTAAATAGCGATGTAGCGTTCTTGTCGTAGTTCATCCATATAAACCAGGCTTTGCCTACAATATGGTCTTCGGGAACAAAACCCCAATAACGCGAGTCCTGCGAATTGTGACGGTTATCGCCCATCATCCAGTAATAATCCATTTTAAAAGTATAGGTAGATGCTTCCTTGCCGTTTATGAAAAAACGTCCGTCTTTGCGCTCCACGGTATTCTCTTCATACACACGAATGGCGCGGTCGTATTGCGGGTAAATAGAGTCGTTCAACTCAATGGTTAATCCTTTTTTAGGTAACAGCACCGGACCAAAGTTGTCAATGTTCCACTTGTAGCGCGCGGTATCGTTCGGGAAAATATCTTCCACCACCGATTGCAATTCGCCCTTCGGATAACTGTATGCCTGTACCAATTTGGTAAGCCCCATTTTCTCTAACTTTTCGGCATTTGCCTTTGTCATTAATGCCACAAAATGATTGGGCGGAAGAAGAAATCTATCCATAACGCGGGCGGTAATGTCTTCAATTTCCAGTTCCTGCATTTGTTCCGAAGTAATCACTGCTCCATCGTTCAATACAATTAAGTATGGGGTGTAAAGCTCTTCGGGGCGGTAAGCGGGAGCGTTGTTTATGTAAAGCACCCCGTCTTTAATTTCAAGCACATCACCGGGTACTCCCACACAGCGCTTAATGTAATTCTCCCGCTTGTCAACCGGGCGGGCAATCATGTGAAACTGCCCGCTGTTCCAAAGCATTTGGCGGGCGGTATTGTAATCAACGCGGCTGGAGTAAGCCGTGTAGCGCACAATATCGTAATACGAAGGCGCCTGATTTTCCAGCACCACCGTATCGCCAGCCGGAAAGTTAAACACTACCATATCGTTCCGCTTTACGGTTTGGAAACTCGGCAACTTCTTGTAAGGCAGCTTTATAATTTCAGTGTACGATTTGGTGTTGAAGATGGGCATGGTATGATGCACAAAAGGCATAGCCAGCGGAGTGTTGGGCACACGCGCCCCGTAATGAAATTTTGAAACGAAAAGGAAGTCGCCCACCAATAAAGTTTTCTCCATCGAAGGGGTGGGAATCATATACGCTTCTGCCACAAAAATGCGGATAAGCGTAGCGGCAACCACTGCAAACACAATGGCATCTGCCCATTCGCGGATGGCTGAGCGGTGAATAGGCTTATCGCCCGGCTTTACTCCGCCTGCGGCATAAAACTTTTCGTTGGGCGCAAAACCGAGATAAGGAATGTATATGAAGGCAAACATAACCGCAGCAAAATGCTCCCAAAAGCTGTGCCTGCGGAAAGCCGTACTAATATCGGTTAACTGGCTGGCAACATAAAACAGGTTAACTCCGGGAATGAACAACATCCATGTCCACCACTTTGGTTTTGCAATTACCTTTTGCCATTCATTACTGCATATAACCGGCACAAAGGCTTTCCATGGTTCAATACCTAACTTTTTAAAAATGCCATACGTGCCTATGCGGATGGCAATCATGTAAAACAGAATAATGAATAGAAGAATCATGTTTGTTTCTTATGCGGGCTAAAATAGAATTTTTGATGTGCGAAAGTGCGAAGGCATTAACGTGTGAAAGTGTAAAAACACATCAACACTTTCACACATAAACACCTTAATACAACTCATATCGCTAACAGGTCTTTCATATCGTAAACGCCTTTCTTACCAACTAACCACCGCGCAGCCAATACGGCTCCTTCGGCAAAGCCTCTGCGGCTTTTGGCTTCGTGTTTTAGTTCGATGAAGTCAACGCTGCTGGTGTAAGTAACGGTGTGTGTGCCGGGCACATTCGGTTCTCTTTTTGCAATTATTGGGATTTTGCCGGACAAGGGACGGGGGACGAGGGACGAGGAAGTGAGTTCCCACCCTTCAAACGATTTCAGTTCTTCAAGTATTACCTCTGCTGTTTTCACCGCAGTGCCGCTGGGCGCATCTTTCTTTTCGGTGTGGTGTATTTCTTCCATACTAACGGCATACTGCGGCTGACTGTTCATCAGTTGTGCCAGTTTGCGGTTTACTTCCCAAAAAATATTTACACCAATGCTAAAGTTCGGAGAGAAAAATAACGTGCCTTTCAGTTCTTCGCACTTGGCTTTCACTTCGGGAAACTTATTTAACCAAGCCGTAGTACCTACCACCACCGGAACTCCCGCTTCAAAACATTTATAGATGTTCGCTACTGCCGAATCGGGTTGTGTAAACTCAATAGCCACATCGGCTTTGCGTAAATTCTCAACAGTAAAGTCCTCTTTATTCTCTTCCGAAATTTTAAGCACAATTTCGTCCGAAGGGTTTTGTTCGGCTATTACCTGTTCAATGGTTTTTCCCATTTTTCCGTATCCTATCAGTGCAAATTTCATTCACTAAAAATTTTGGCGAATGTAGAAAAAGAGATGGGGAAGGGAGTTCACTTATTAAGAAAAGAGATTCTTTCTCTACTTTGAATGGGCAGAAAGTCCTGACAACAAATCAACCACTACTTTATCAATAGGAAGCGTAATAGTCGTTTCGTGTTGCAGGTCTTTAACAGGAACCCATCTAAATGATTCGGCTTCTTTGCCCGGCACTACCTCAAAATCAAATTTCTTATCCGATGTTTTTATGTTTTGCCATTCAGCCGACTGGCAGAGATAGTAAACACTAATTATCTGGCTGTTGTTGTCGAGAAACGAAGGCTGAAAAAAATCGGTGGTGTAAAAATGCTCGGCAACCGTAACGTTAATGCCTGTTTCTTCTTTGAATTCGCGTGCCAAACATTCGCGCAAACCTTCGCCCAGCTCTAACCCGCCACCGGGGAACTTAGTGGCGCGTATGCCGTTGGCAAAAACTTCATCGGCAACCAATACCTGTTGCAGTTCGTTTATAAGCAAACCGTAAACGCGCACATTAAAACGGGTAAGTTGCTGCATACAGCATTAGTATTTAAACCCTAAACTGCTGCGCCTGCCCTCCTGAATTTTAAATTCTTTCAGGTCTTCGAGCGTAAGTATATCAAGCATTTCTTTGGTGCGGTTTTCTTTGCTTATGCCCGCCAAACGAAGATGCTGGTTTTGCACCGCCTCAAGAATAAACTTGCGTATTTCGCGACCGTTGCCAAAGTATTTATCGCGGTAATCGAACAAACTTTGGATATATTGCTTCATGTAAGCATCGGCTTCGGCATCGGGCTTAATGTTTTCTTTCGAAAGCAGCGAAAGAGCAATCTGATACAGTTCTTCGGCACTGTAATCGTTGAAAGTATAAACGCGGTCGAAGCGCGATTTAAGTCCGGGATTCGATTCAAGAAAACGCTGCATGGGTTCGGTATAACCGGCAACAATTACGGCAAATTCGCCACGCTGGTCTTCCATACGTTTCAGCAATGTTTCAACCGCTTCTTTTCCGAAATCGCCTCCACCGGCAGTTTCGCCTAAGGCGTATGCTTCGTCAATAAACAACACTCCGCCTTTGGCTTCTTTTACCCGCTCTTCGGTTTTAATGGCGGTTTGCCCAATGTAACCGGCTACCAAGCTTTGGCGGTCGGCTTCCACAATATGCCCGCGTTCGAGCAAGCCGAGTGCTTTGTATATCTTGCCAATGATGCGCGCCACGGTAGTTTTTCCTGTTCCCGGATTGCCGAGAAAAACCGTGTGGAGCGAAAACTTACTGGTAACATCGCGCCCTATTTCTTCATAAAAGCGAACAAGTTTAACCAGTTCGTTCACTTCGTTCTTAATGTTCGAAATGCCCACCAACTCGTTCAACTCGTTCAATGCATCGCGCAACATTTTTTCGTTCACCTTTATTTGCGCTTTGCGTTTGCCTTTGTTTTTGAATACGGCTTCCAAATCCTCCAGTTCAATGGTAGAAAGAACATCTTCGCTCAGTTCGCGCAAATCGCTGCGATTCATTAAACGCAAGCCAAGGTTCATTTTCGCTTCATCAATTACCGAGTGAGCATAACGCGCATTGCCGAACGATTTATCGCGGTTGCGGTAGGCTTCGGTAAGCTGGTCGTACAAATAATTTATAGCCGGGTCGGTTAGCTGCACACTGCGTTGTTTGGCAGCCTGTAAAGCAATTTGCTGCAACTCTTCGGGCAGGTAATCATCAAAGTGAAAGTAGTTATTGAAACGCGATTTAAGCCCCGGATTCGAGTCGAGAAAAATCTGCATTTCGTGCGGGTAGCCTGCAACCATAATGGCAATATCGGGGGTGCCGTCACTCATTTCTTTTATAATTACTTCAATGGCTTCTTTGCCGAAATCTTTCGAATCGTCTGCTTCGCGGGCAAGAGCGTAGGCTTCGTCAATAAACAGAATACCGCCTTTGGCTTCTTCAATCGCCTTTTTCACTTTGGGGGCAGTTTGCCCTATGTATTCGCCAATAAGTTGCGAGCGGTCAACTTCTTTAACATGCCCTTTGCTTAGCAAGCCCATTGATTTGTAAATGTGTCCGAGCATTTTTACTACGGTAGTCTTGCCCGTGCCGGGGTTACCCATAAACACCGAATGAAGCGCTATGCGGTCGCTGTCTTTAAAGCCTTTTTCCTGACGAAGTTTTAAGAAGTTGAGATAGTTGACGTGATTTTTTATCTCCTTTTTCAGGTCTTCCAACCCAATCAGTTCATCCAAACTTTTCAAATGTTGTTCGAGCGACTCATCGGGTGCTACCGGTGCCGAAACATTGCTAACCACACTTTGCCCTGCTGTTGAAAGCATTTCCACTTCGCCTTCTTCATCTTCTTCGGCAGTGGCAATGTGCAACACTGCCAATACAGTATCCATAAAAACTACTTCGAGGCGGTAGTTGGTGTCTTTCCAAGTGCCGGGAATATCGTTGCCCCAGCCTTCGTTAAAGGTGAATACTTCGTTTTGCTTTCCTGCATCTATTTTACGGAAACGCTCAATACGGGCTTTCAGCAAACCGGAGGCGTTGTACCAGTTAAAAAACACTTCGCAGTTCCAGTCAATATCCAGTTTGTTTTTGAACTTGAATTCAACGTACAAATACTGTGTTTGATTGCGACTTATTTTTTTCAGATAAAGTTTGTTCTCCTCGTTTACCGCATTGTAGTCACCCGTATAAAAGCGGATAGATTCAATATCGAAATACGGGTTGTACTCGGGAGTAACACGCCCTACATCTTCAATGTAAAAACGCTTGGCGCCAATCAGTTCTCCGTCAATGTATGCTTCCCAACTGTATTCGCCTTTGGTCCAAAAGGCACCCGGGGTAGCCATGCCCCAGCCTTTGTTAATGTAAACTACGTTTTCATCTAAACGTATTTTGCGTTTTTCATCTTGCGAACTGAGTTCTTTCTTTTTGCCTTCGGAATGAGAGTAAGCCTTAAGGGTAACGGTGGCCTCCCAATCCTGCTCATCAAAAAGTTTATTGTAGAAAGCAATTTCAGCTGAAATGTAGGTGGTTTCGCTTCGGTCAAAAGCAGTACGGTACTCGCGCGTGCGGTTGGCGAGCCATTCATCGGAGGCAAACACCCGAAGCGATTTGAATTTATAGTTTTTGTAAGCCATACCGGATAATCATCACAGAATTAACGCCAAAATAAAAATGAATTACACCCACACCAACGAAAAGTATTCACAAAGTATTATAAAGACGCTGAAAAGGGAGCAAACGATTGTCATAGAATTGTAAAAAAACAAAAAGCCCGGGTTGTATAATACGGGCTTTGTTGCAAAAGGGTTGGCTGTTTACTTCAGCTTTTCGATGGCTTCTTTAAGGGCGGCAAAGTTTACCTGGTCGCCAGGGGTAGGGGTAACCTCTACATACTGCACTACTCCGCTGCCATCTACCACCACTACTCCGCGTTTGGCTACGTTTTTCATGCCTAATGCAAAATTCTCGTGTACCATATCGTAAGCCTTGATAGTCTCTTTGTTAAAATCGGAAAGGAGGTCGAAATTTATATTGTTCTTTTCCTTGAAAGCGCCAAGGGAAAATGGGCTATCAACCGAAATACCCACCACGGCTGCGTTGATACTGTTATAATAAGCGAGTTCATCGCGGCTGTTGCACATTTGTGCGGTACAAACGCCTGTAAAAGCGGCAGGAAAAAAATTGATTACCAGTGTTTTGCCCGCAAAGTCAGAGAGGGCTACTTCTTTTTTGTCGGTATTGTAAAGTTTAAAATCAGGGGCTTTGGTTCCGATAGTAAGCGGCATAATTTTTTGTTTAAGTGATTAAAAGATGAGGAACAATTATAGCGGAAGTAAGTTCAATCAACAAAAGTTTATGTGGCAGGCAACCTTTTAGCAAGGCAAACGGTCTTTAATGCATAGTTTAGTTTTTAAGGGTTAAACATGAAGCTCCTGCGAAAGCGGGGGCTTTTTGTTTTTTTTGATTGTCGCAACAACCATAAGCAACCTATCTACGATAGTGATGGCCGAAAAGTTGCTTTGCATTTCAATACCACACCAACCCAACCAATTCTCTTCACAATTCTGCATTTTACCTTTTGTCATACTAATGTCATAATTAGGTTAATAAACTGTTACGTCATACTATTTTGCCGTAGGCTGCGTTAAGGCTTACAAGAATGGAAAATGATGGCATAAATGAGAGCGAAGCATGAGCGGTCTTTAATTTTGTAAAGTCAAAATAAGAGATATTTTTACGCCTCTTTTTCAAAACTAACAACCAACAATTCAATAACTAAAACAAAAACAATCATGAGTCAGGCAACAGCAACAACTCAGAAGAAAGCCAGCAAGTTTCCATGGGCGCTTGTAGTAATCGTATCAGCCCTTGTTGTATCGGAATTGATTTTCCATTTGGTATTTGGCGACCGCAAGCACTTTTTGGACGACATGAAGCATGAGCCTGTTCCGGGTGATTACTTTGGTATAGTTTACAAAGGAGGTTTTATCGTTCCTTTTCTTATGACCATGTTTATTACAGTTATTACTTTCTCTATCGAGCGTTTTCTTACCATCAAAAAAGCACAGGGAACCGGTTCAATTGAAGGTTTCCTTCAAATCATTAAAAGCAAACTGCACACAGGCGATATAAACGGTGCTATTTCAGAATGCGGCAAGCAAAAAGGCTCTGTAGCCAATGTGGTACAAGCCGGTTTAGCCAAGTATCAGGAGATGGAAAAAAACACCGAGTTTACCCTTGAGCAAAAAGTGCAGCACATTCAGCAAGAAATTGAAGAAGCAACTTCGCTGGAATTACCTAGCCTGCAGGCAAACCTTCCAATTTTGGCAACTATCGCTTCGGTAGCAACTCTTGTGGCACTTCTCGGAACGGTAATCGGTATGATTAAAGCATTCGCGGCTCTTGCTACCACCGGTAACCCCGACCCTGCCGCACTTGCAGCCGGTATTTCTGAAGCGCTTATTAATACCGCTATCGGTATCGGCACTTCGGCTTTCGCCATCATCTTCTATAACTTCTTTACTTCAATGATTGATGGATTAACCTACGGAATTGACGAAATGGCTTACTCCATTGCTCAAACTTTCGCTACTACCAAAAAGTAATTCTTTCACTCTTAAAAAAGCGAAATGCCAAGAGTAAAACCAAAGAGAAGCAACCCGGTAATAGACATGACCGCCATGTGCGATGTGTCGTTTCTGTTGCTCACTTTTTTCATCCTTACAGCCAAGTTTAAGCCACAGGCAATAGTAGCGGTTGATGTGCCAATGGCTCGTGCTACCACGCAGGTGGACAATGTGCTTGTAATTACCGTTAATAAAGAAGGGCACGCTTTTGTTTCACTAAAGGAAAAAGCTACCCGTTACGCCATGCTCGAACAAATGAGCGAAAAGTATGGCGACCGCTACACCATGCTTACTACCCTTACTAAAAACCAAAAAGAGTTTTTCTCTTTGGTAGACACTTGGGGAACTCCGGTGGAACAAACACCACAGGTACTTAGTTTAGACGGGCAGCAGTTTAAAGATTACCAAGAGAAGCAAATGAAGGGCATTCCTTACGATTCGCTCAATAATCAGTTGGGCGATTGGGTAATGGCGGCACGCTATGCTACTCAGGGCGATATTAAAATTGGTATTAAGGGCGATAAAAACACCCCTATCGAATTCATCAAACAGGTAATTAAAAGTCTTACAGCCAAAAATATTAACCGTATGATTTTGATTACTACCCTTGCAGGTCCGCAGGCTGAAGAAGGGGAAGAACACGCAGCTAACTAATTGTTGAATGCTAAACACGGAGGAATAAAATGGCTGAATTAGATACCTCGTCAGGCGGGGGACACGGAAAACACGAAGGCGGACCCCGCTCCAAAAAAATGTCAACACGCGTTGACCTTACTCCTATGGTTGACCTTGCTTTTCTTTTGATTTCATTTTTTATGCTTACCACCACTCTTAATAAACCCAAGGCAATGGAGTTAAACATGCCAAAGAAGGTGGATAACATAGATGAACAACAAGATGTAGGCGAATGTCAGGTGTTGCATATAATACTTGATACACTTGACCAGGTTTGGTATTACGAAGGATTACAGGTGGCGGGGTTACAAAAAACAACCTTTGCAGGCGATGGCGGTATTCGTAAGGTAATAATGAAGAAAATAAAACAAGTACCTGATGAGTGTCCGCTAAATAAAAAAGGCGAAAAGCGCGATGCCATTGTGCTTATAAAAATGCTGAAGGGTGCTAGGTACAAAAACATGGTGGACATTCTGGACGAAATGGATATTACCGATTGTAAAATTTACGCCATTCAGGATGCTGACCCTATTGAAATCGAAGCGATAGAAAATGGCGGAGTAGTAAAATCATTTGCAAAAGAATAACGATGCTTTTGTGGAATTTCAAAAATATCGCATCGCAAAAATTGAAGAAGGGTAATCAGTATTTATAAACTGAGAGAAAACAAACAAATGGCTGTAACAAAGAATTATCTGAACTGGTCAATGGACGACATCGTTTTCGAAGGTCGCAACCAGGACTACGGAGCCTACGAGTTAAGAAAAATTACTCCTAAGCACATCCGCATCGGCTTAATTACCGCGGTTGTCGGCTTTGTGTTGTTCATTATTTTATCGCAGGTAGATTGGTCTTTCTTAGAAAAAGAGAAAGCTGAGGTAGAAGTAAACACTACCGTAACCTTAGCAGAACCACCGCCTTTGAATAAGAACGAGCCGCCACCACCACCGCCACCACCGCCACCACCGCCACAGCGCCCAACCGTTCGGTTTGTGGAGATGGTTGTGAAAAAACAGGAAGAGGTTCGTGAACAGGAAGAAGAGCCGATTAAGATTGAAGATATTAAGGAAGACATTTCTACCAAAACACAGGAAGGCGACCCTAATGCTAAAGTGGTGGAAGAACCTGTTGTAGCCGAGGCTCCCGTAGTAGAAGAACCGAAGGTTTTCACCTTTGTGGAGCAAAATCCGGAATTTCCGGGTGGTGATGGCGAGTTGATTAAGTTCCTGCAAAAGAACATTCAGTATCCGCAAATGGAGCGAGATAATGATATCCAAGGAAAAGTTTTGCTGCGTTTTGTGGTAATGGAAGATGGCTCGGTTTCCGATGTTACCGTAATGCGCGGAGTTAGCCCCGGGTTGGATAAAGAAGCAGTGCGTGTGGTGAAAATGTTGCCCAAGTTTAAGCCCGGTCGCCAGCAGGGTAAGCCGGTAAGGGTTTACTTTAACCTGCCGGTGGTATTCAAATTGCAATAAACACTATTGATAAACTTTTAGCGAAATCATAATCGTTCGGCAGAATGGTTATGATTTTGCTCTTTATACAACATGGCAAACCTGAATGAGTTTTTCCGAAAATTGTATTCCAACCCTTCGCTGCTTTGGAAGGCAAGTGCGGGTTTGTTGTTTTTAGGTTTAGCCGTTGCCATGTTTGTATCGCCCAATTTGGTGCAGGGATTGGAAAAAAGCACCCGCATCACTTTTGCCGTGCTTTTGCTTGTTTACGGATTGTTTCGTCTTTCCACTTTTTTTGTAGAGTATAAACGACTGAATGATGAATAGGCTGTTTTTGCTTTTTGTAAGTTGGTTGTTATTCGCTTTTTCATCATGCAACAGCAGCGCACCTAAAACTGCGGAGGAAAGAAAGCAGGTTGGGAGGTACAAAATTTACAAGGGCGAACTGAGTATTGAAGCCGATAAAGGAATTGAGCCGGTTATCCGACAACAAGTAGAAGTTTTCAGCTATCTGCACGACAGCGTTAATGTTTCCGTGCAATACAAAAACGAAGATGAGTTGCTGAAAGATTTTGCGGAGAAAAAAGTAGGCATCTTGCTGCTTGCCCGCGAACTGACCGATGCTGAAAGAGAAACCTACAAAACCCGCGATACCATTTACGCCCGCGAAATGACCATTGCCTACGATGCCGTAGCACTCATTGGCAATCCGAAGTTTAGCGACAAGGAATTGAGCATCGAAAAACTGCAAAGCTTTTTCAATCCGGCACAGGCAAGTAGTAACATACTTCAATTAGTGTTTGACAACAGCCAGAGCAGTTGTGTAAGCCATGTGCTGAATACACTCGGCTACCGCGAAAAAATTTCGGATAAAGTGTATGCACTTAAATCGGTAGAAGAGGTCATAGACTATGTGGCAAATAATCAGCAAGTAATCGGCTTTATTCCCTTCAGCTTTTTAAGCGATGTGGATGACGAAAAAGTGAAGACCGTCCTGAAGCGGATTAAAATTTTAAGTTTGCGCGGCAAAAATGCAAAGGGAGAAGATGTGAGGGTAAGCGCCAATCAGTCGGATATTGCCGATGGTTCGTACCCGCTTATTCGCACCATTACCGCGGTAACAAAGTTTAGCTACAGCGATAACCTGCAATGGCTCTTTGCCAATTTTTTGATGAAGGAGAAAGGAGCGCGCATTTTTTTAAAAGCAGGTTTAATACCAGCGCGAATGCCCGAACGTGAAATAAATGTTAATACCGGAGGTATAAAAGGGGAGTGATTAAATTTCGGCACATGCTTTTAGTCTGTTCAATACATAAACCAACAACTCTTAAAATGAAACGATTTTTTTCTGCCGCTCTGTTTGCCTTTCTGATGGTAAATCTGTACGCGCAAACCATTCAGGATGCTCAACGGGAAATTGACAACGAAAGCTACTTCAAGGCAAAGCAGATTTTGTTCAAACTTGCTGCCGACCCTAATGCCAATGCACAGGAAGTTTACTACTACCTCGGCAATGCCTATCTGAAAACCGAAGATGCAGACAGCGCTAAAGTGTTTTACAAACTGGCTTACAATCCCGATTCAAAAACGGCTATCAACTATTTGGCCAATGGCAGAATGTTGTTATTGACAAAAAACAAAGCCGAAGCAAAACTGAATTTCGACCGGGCTTTGCAAATCACCAAAATGAAAAACGCTAACATTTACTACGAAATTGGCGATGCATATTTCCAGCCCAATGTAATTGATCTTTCATTGGCAATTTCTCATTTCGAATCGGCATTTAATCTCGATAACAAGAATACCACAGTGATGCTTGCCTTGGGCGATGCGTATTTGGAAAATGCCCAAAACGACAATACCATGGGCGGCAAAGCCATGAACAAGTACGAAGCCGCCTCGGAGGTAAACAACCGCCTGCCCCTGGCTTGGATAAAAATTGGCCGCCTTGCCGTGCGCGGTAGAATTTACGACCAGGCAATTGATGCATTCAAAAAGGCATTAGCCATTGACCCTAACTACGCCATTGTTTACAAGGAATTGGCAGAAGCCTATTACCTGAGCCGCCAGTACGACCAAGTGCAGCCTAACTTCGAAAAATATTTGGCACTTAGCCCGGGCGACAAGCAAGCGCGCACCACCTTGGCATCACTTATCTTCCAAAGCAAAGATTACGACAAAGCCATTGAAGAATCGAACAAAGGCTTAAAAAACGACCCCGATAACTTTGTGTTTTACCGTATTATTTCATTCTCCAACTATGAGTTAAAGCGCTATAAAGATGCCCACGAAGCCAGCAAAAAATTCTGGGACAATCCCAACAAAAAAGTAAAGGATATTGACTACGTGTATTCGGCAAAAATTGCTGCTGCCGTAGGCGATACTACCGCTGCATTCGAGTTCTTCAAAACAGTGCTTGAAAACTGCAACGGCAGTTGTTGCGACCTGATGGGCGATTACGGAAAAGTATTGTTTACCGCCAAGCATTACGAAGAGGCAATTGCTCAGTATGTTGCCAAAAAAGAAAAATGCGGCACACTTACTTCGCTTGATGTGTACTACTTGGGCAGAAGTTATTATTCAGCCGGAGATTCGCTGATGGCTGACACTACATTTGCCGAATTTGTTGCCCGCAATCCCACTTCGCCCGATGGTTATTTATGGAGAGCAAAAACCAATTTAAAAATGGGTAAGCCGGAAGATTTTATGGCTTTCCCGTACTACCAAAAGTATGTGGAAGTTGCCGGTAAAGAACCGCAAAAATACAAGAGTAATCTCGTAGAAGCCTACATATACATGGGCGTTTACTACTTCGAGAAAGACAAGGCTATGGCTAAAGAAAATCTGATGAAAGCCTTAGAGTTGGATCCCAACGATACTTACGCTCAGGAGTTTTTAAAGCAGTTGAATTAAATTTGGTTAATTGCCGGCTTTCACGGTTTTCGTGACGCTGTATTCGGAAAACAATTTTAAAATACCCCGCTTTTAATCTTGTTGTTATTCTTGCCGGACACTACAGTTTTCTAATCTTGCTTTATGAAGAAAGATAAACTCCTTTTTACACCCGGTCCGCTTACAACCAGTGCAACAGTTAAAGAAGCTATGCTTCGCGATTTGGGTTCGCGCGATTTTGAGTTTATACAAACAGTGCAGTTTGTGCGTGAAAAACTCCTTGCAGTAGGCGAAGTTTCAAAAAGCGAAGGCTACGAAGCGGTGATAATGCAAGGCTCCGGAACCTTCGGAATTGAGTCGGTTATTTCAAGTGTTATACCTGCCTCCGGTCATTTATTGATTGTTGTAAACGGAGTGTATGGTGAGCGCATCTCAACAATGGCTAAAGTGCATGGCATTCAGCAAACAAAGTTAATGTTTGATGAAAATGAAGTGCCGGATGTAAGTAAAATAGAAGCCGCAATAGATGCCGATAAAAGCATTACACATCTTGCCGTTATCCACTGCGAAACCACTACGGGTATTATCAATCCTATTGAAGCCATAGGCGATTTATGTTCAGCAAAGGGAATTTGCTACATAGTAGATGCTATGAGCAGTTTTGGTGCCGTGCCTCTGAATGTGAAGAAAACTAAAATTGATTTTCTCATTTCATCTTCCAACAAGTGTATTGAGGGAGTGCCGGGGTTCTCGTTCATAATTGCCCGTAAAGAGAGTTTGCTCACGTGCGAAGGGCAGGCACGTTCGCTTTCGTTGGATTTGTTTGCTCAATGGAAAGGACTGGAAGCCGATGGACAGTTCCGATTTACACCGCCCACGCATTCGTTGCTGGCGTTTGCACAGGCATTAAGAGAGTTGGAAGAAGAAGGCAGTGTAATAGGTAGAGCGCAGCGCTACAAAAGCAATTTTGAAACCTTGCTGAGAGGCATGAAAGCACTCGGCTTTAAAGAATATTTGGAAGAAGAAAAGCGCGGATACATCATAACCTGTTTTCATTATCCTGAGCATCCCAACTTCGATTTCAAAAAGTTTTACGAATTCCTCAACGAAAAGGGCTTTGTGATTTACCCGGGCAAGTTGAGCAGGGTAAATTGTTTCCGAATAGGCAATATTGGCAGAATTACAACTACGGATGTTCAACAGTTGCTGGAAGCCATACGTGTAACATTAGCCGAAATGGGAATACTGTTAGTTGTTGAAGGCAGGGTATAGAAGCCCCCTACTTTGTCAAAAGCAGCCCCCAATTCTGCCAATTTTCCACCGGTTACTGCAACCTTTTCAGCCGAAAACTGTCAAAAATTCTTTTCGGGGGCTATGGCACGAACTCTGCTATATTCGCACCGCCAAAAAACTTATTGTTTAACTAAAAACTTGACATACTATGGCAGATGTAAAAATTAAACCCTTAGCCGACAGAGTGTTGGTAAAACCTGCTGAAGCAGAAACTAAAACCGCAGGCGGCATTATTATCCCCGACACTGCTAAAGAAAAACCACAGCGCGGAACAGTAGTAGCAGCCGGTCCGGGTAAAAAAGATGAGCCGGTAACTGTGAAAGTTGGCGACTCTATTCTTTACGGAAAGTACTCCGGTACCGAAATTCAGGTGGACGGACAGGATTACCTGATTATGCGCGAGTCTGACATTTTCGCAATCCTTTAATCAACTAATTTTCTAACCTCTGATTTTTTTAAAACCTTAAAATCTAACAATCATGGCAAAAATGATATTGTTCGAAACTGACGCCCGCGATAAACTGAAAAGTGGCGTTGACAAACTTGCAAATGCCGTAAAAGTTACCCTCGGTCCCAAAGGACGTAATGTGGTAATTGATAAAAAATTCGGTGCTCCTCAAATTACTAAGGATGGTGTTACCGTTGCTAAAGAAATTGAACTGGAAGAACCCATCGAAAACATGGGCGCTCAAATGACCAAAGAAGTAGCCTCTAAAACTGCCGACCAGGCAGGTGACGGAACCACTACTGCCACCGTATTGGCTCAGGCTATTGTGGGCCCCGGTTTAAAAGCACTGGCTTCAGGCGCTAACCCTATGGATTTAAAGCGTGGTATTGACAAAGCTGTTAAAACCATTGTAGAAAACCTGAAAAAGCAAAGCGAAAACGTTGGTAAGGACAACAAGAAAATTGAAGCCGTGGCTACCATCTCTGCCAACAACGACAGCGAAATCGGAAAAATGATTGCCGATGCAATGGAAAAAGTAACTACCGAAGGTGTTATTACCGTGGAAGAAGCAAAAGGAACCGATACTTATGTGGATGTGGTAGAAGGTATGCAGTTCGACCGCGGTTACCTGTCGCCTTACTTTGTTACCAACCCCGAAAGCATGGAAGCTGATTTAGAGGGTGCGCTCATTCTTATTTACGATAAGAAGATAAGCAACATGCGCGAACTGCTTCCTATCCTTGAGAAAACTGCACAAAGCGGACGTCCGCTGTTGATTATTGCCGAGGAAGTAGAAGGCGAAGCGCTGGCTACATTGGTAGTAAACAAACTGCGCGGCACTATTAAAGTGGCTGCCGTTAAAGCTCCCGGCTTTGGCGACCGTAGAAAAGAAATGCTGAAAGACATTGCCATTCTTACAGGTGGTATTGCCATCAGCGAAGAGCAAGGCTATAAGTTGGAGAATGCCGATTTCAGCTACCTCGGACAGGCTGAAAAAGTTACCATTGACAAGGACAACACCACCATCGTTAATGGCAAAGGCGACAAGGATGCCATTAAAGCCCGCATCAATGAAATAAAAGCACAAATCGAAAAAACTACTTCCGACTACGACCGCGAAAAACTACAAGAGCGTTTGGCAAAATTGAGCGGAGGTGTAGCAGTACTTTACATTGGTGCTCCTACCGAAGTGGAAATGAAAGAAAAGAAAGACCGTGTGGATGATGCTTTGCATGCAACCCGTGCAGCCGTTCAGGAAGGTATTGTGCCCGGGGGCGGTGTAGCTTACATACGCGCTCAGGCAGCTTTGGAAAAACTGAAAGGCGATAACGATGATGAGAACACCGGTATCCAAATTGTTCGCAGAGCCATCGAAGAGCCGCTTCGCACCATTGTTGCCAATGCTGGGTTGGAAGGTTCTATCGTAGTGCAAAAAGTGCGCGAAGGTAAAGAAGACTACGGCTACAATGCCCGCACCGATGAATACGAAAACCTGAAAAAAGCAGGTGTAATTGACCCCACCAAGGTTACTCGTATTGCATTGGAAAATGCGGCTTCTATCGCTTCTATGTTACTGACTACCGAAGCAGTAATTGTGGACAAGCCGGAAGAGAAAAAAGGTATGGATATGGCAGGCATGGGCGGTGGAATGCCCGGAGGCATGGGCGGAATGATGTAATCCGTTTCGTCACTTAATCCATCATAAATCAAAAACCTCACCGGTTTCCCGGTGAGGTTTTTTTGTTGCTGAATTCACAATAATACGAACACTCGTTACAGAAAATACTCAACAAAAAAGCCCTTCTACATAAGCAGAAAGGCTTTTCATTTTTTAAAAAGCATTTTTATTTAAGCTGAGTTTCTACTTTACCAATCAGGTAGCCGCTTTGGTAAATTTCTACTTTGTAAGTACCGGCATCTTTAATGTTCTGGCTCCAATAAACCACTACTTTTTTGTTGGTTTGGTTCCATTCAAAATCTGCCTTTTTGGTAAACTGAATAATTTCTCCGGTTTCGGCTGCAGTAATAGAACCCGAACCCTGGTCGGCAACAGAAATGGTTTCGCCTTTAGGATTCAGAATACGGATGTAAAGGCTCAAGTTGCCCTTGTCTAATACTTTATTCTCTCCTGTTTCAAAGGTAATACGCAAACTTTCCATTGCCTTTACGCGGTTTACAGTTACCTCTTTTCCGTTTCCTTTTTTCTTCACCCCCTCTACCATCAAATTCTTAGGCTGCAACAACGATCCCAATTCTACCTTTTTGGTTTTAACTGCTAAATCTTGCGAAAGATTTGCCGTTGTTTGTTTTTCGGAGGTTAACTCGTTGCTCAATTGCTCATTTTGTGTGGCAAGTTCTCTGTTTTGTGCAGTTAGTTCCTCTACCCGTTTTTGCAGTTCGGCAATAGAAGCCTCGTATTGTGCAATCAGTTTTTTAGCCTTTGCAAGGTCATTCTTATTTGCCTTTCCGCTGGCAAGTAATTTTTGAATTTCCTTTTGTTGCGCTTCCAACTCATCGCGCTGAGCAAGAATAGTGCTGTCCTGAACATTTCCCGATTCAATCAGCGCTTCAATTTCGGCACGCTTTGCATCAAGCGTATCGCTTAAGGTTGTAAACTCCTGTTGCAATAACTCTTTCTGGTCGCCTAAATCTTTCTTTGCTTTGTTCTCGCTCCACAGCAAATACAAAGCAGCTCCGTTAATGAGCAATAACAACACGATTACGGCAATGTAAATCTTCTTGTTGCCGCCCGAATTCGTTTCTTCCATAGTTTTGTTTTTTGATTTTGAAGGTTAAATGTAAAGTAAAAGTGGTTTGTACAAAGTGTTTTAGTAATTGTTGTATCAACGGCCCTTGGTTAACAAGCGAAAAAAATTACATAGTAACCCGGATACCCACACCCAAACAGGCAGTGTTAGCGCCCGGCAGCGGGTTAAGAAAAACCGGATTCCAGCTAATGTTCAGATCATCTTTCATGTTCCATTCAAACAAGTGAGCATCTACAGTAGCATCAACAATGTTGAGCGTGTACCACACTGCCATACAAATTGCCGATATATCTAAGTTGCGTTTAAAATAATCGCGGTACGATTTCAGTGTGGCAGCATCGTCTATTCCACGGTACTCGCCTAACGTGGCGGGGTCTTTATCTACCTGTAAGCGATAAGCGTTTCGGTAGCCTTTAAACTCGGTGGCAGTGTAGTACACGGCATAACCTAAACCCGCAAACCCTGCATACACTATCGGTATCTTCCAATATTTTTTGTTATAGCCTTGTCCTAATCCAGGCAGCACGGCAGAAAAAACTGCTGCTTTGGTGGGGCTGTGGCGTTTAGGCTTTTTCGCGGTTGTGTCTTCCGCTTTCTTCTCTTCAGTAACAACGGGTGCTTGTATTATTACTCCGGTATCGGCACCCATTCGTTTGCTGATATTCGTAGAAGGAGAATCAATACGTAACGAATCGGAAACGGTTTGTGAAAACGTTGCTTCCATGCAGTTGGCTGACAGAATAAATGCGAAAATTAATTTCCTGAAAATAGAACAAGCCTTGTTCAATTGTGCCGGTTAAGTTTCCGAAATGTATTCAACCAATCTTTCCAAATCATCATCGCTGTAAAACTTCACTATTATTTCGCCTTTCCCATCGCGGGTGCGTATAATTTGCACTTTAGTAGAAAGCGAGGCAATCAGTTTGTCCTGCATTTTTTTAACGGTAAACGGTAAATCGCCCGCTTTATTGGAACTGATAGAAGAAGTTTTTTTAGGCTTTACTTCCAAACTGCGAACCAATTCTTCTACCTGCCTTACACTTAAACCTCTGCTTATGGTTTCTTTGTAGGCGCTGAGTAAAGTAGCAAGGTCATCAATAGCCATTAATGCCTTTGCATGCCCCATTGTAATTTTCTGGTCGCGCAAGCCTGCTTGTATATCGGGTGGAAGTTTCAGCAGCCGTATAAAGTTGGTAACCGTGCTACGGTTTTTACCGAGGCGCTCGGCAAGTTGTTCTTGAGTAAGTTCACATTCATCTTGCAGGCGCTTGTAATTGATGGCAATTTCGAGCGGGTTTAGGTCTTCTCGCTGTATGTTTTCTATCAACGCAATTTCTATAGATTCCTGGTCGCTTGCAGCACGCACATAAGCCGGAATCTCTTTTTTGCCTGCCAGTTTCGAAGCTCTTAACCTGCGTTCACCGGCAATCAACTGAAACTTATTGTTGTCGGTTTTGCGAACGGTAATAGGCTGAATAACTCCGTGAATGCGGATGGAGTCAGCCAGTTCGTTCAAACTTTGCTCTTCGAAAGTAGTGCGCGGCTGAAACGGATTTACCTCTATTTGGTCTAAAGCAATATTGATAATTGCTCCCGCTTTTGAACTAAGCGAACCGCCCAATTCTCTGCTTTGTGTCCGTTCGGTAGTATCGTTGGCTTCCAGTAAAGCACTTAACCCGCGCCCAAGGACGCTTTTCTTTTTCTCACTCATAGTATGTTGGTGTGTTCCGTTTAAAAAAATTAATTATTCGAAGCGGGGTCTTCCACTAAATTAAACCGTTTGTCGCTTTCGGGTATGCGCGTGGCATTATTGCGCTGCAACATTTCGCGTACCAGGTTCATATAGTTAATGCTCCCCTTGCTGTCGGCATCGTACATAATAGCCGGTTTGCCAAAACTGGGAGCTTCGCCCAATCGTGTGTTGCGGTGTATAATGCTTTCAAAAACTATATTCTCAAAATGTCTGCGTATTTCTTCCACTACCTGATTCGATAAACGCAAGCGTGGGTCGAACATGGTAAGCACAATGCCCTCAATTTCCAGCTGCGGATTTAGACGATTCTGCACAATTTTTATGGTGTTGAGCAATTTGCCCAGGCCTTCCAATGCAAAGTATTCGCATTGCACGGGAATAAGCACCGAATCGGAAGCAGTAAGCGCATTTACGGTTATTAAGCCAAGCGAAGGCGAACAATCAATAATTATGAAATCGTAATCGCCCCGCACTTCATCCAACAGGTTTTTAAAAATCTTTTCGCGGTTAGGATGGTTTATCAGTTCTATTTCGGCACCCACCAAATCAAGATGCGATGGCAGCAGATAGAGATTAGGGGTTTCTGTTTCCAACACAATGTCTGTGATTTTTACATCATTCACCAAACATTCGTAAATGCTTGTTTTTATTGATTTAGGGTCGAACCCAACACCCGAAGTGGCGTTTGCCTGCGGGTCGGCATCTACCAGCAACGTTTTAAACTCCAGCACAGCTAAACTGGCAGCTATGTTAATGGCTGAAGTTGTTTTACCTACTCCTCCTTTCTGATTGGCAAGGGTTATAATCTTCGCCTTGTGCTGTTGGGTTTCGGTTTTCTTTTTTGCGGTCATGTGTTCAAAGTTTGAAATTAGAGTTCAATGGTTTCGCCTATGTTGAGCAACAGTAGTTCCTTGCCTTTTGCGGCAAAGGCATCAACGGCTGCGCGGTGGTCTATTTTAATGTAACCGAAGGTATCGTAATGCAAGCCGATTACTTTATCGCACTTTACAAAATCAGTAGCTATAATGGCATCGTTAACGCCCATCGTAAAATTATCACCAACAGGAAGCAACGCCACGTTCAGCTTGCCACAAGTAAGTGGAATTAACTGCATATCTATAGTTAAAGCCGTATCGCCCGAATAGTAAAAACTGCCTTCGTTGCTCTCAACTACAAAACCACCCGGGTTGCCACCGTAAGTGCCATCGGGCAATACGCTGGAATGTGTAGCATACACATATTTTACAGTGCCGAAATCGAACTTCCACTTTCCACCATGGTTCATGGGGTGGGTGCTCTTTACACCTTTTTGCTGAAACCATGTTACAATTTCGTAGTTGGAAACAATAGTAGCTCCCGTGCGTTCTGCAATATTCAGCGCATCGGCAACATGGTCTTCGTGCCCGTGCGAAAGCAATATATAATCAGCTGGAATAGCCGAAACGTCAATTCCCTTAGCCAACTCGTTGTAGGTGATAAAAGGGTCAAAAAGGAGGTTTTTGCCAGAAACTTGCACGCCAAAACAAGCGTGCCCGTAGTACGTAATTTTCATTGTTTATTCAATGCTCAAAAGTAGAACATGTGTGGAACATACCCCCTCCGTAATTCTCCACCAATGAACAGATAATCTGTTTATACGTATGTTGATAAGTGCTTTTTTGCTGTGGAAATGCTGTGGAATAAAAAAAAGCCCCTCATTGCTGAAGGGCTTTTGTATTGTTGAGAGAAGCGTTGATTACTTAGCTACAGTTAAACGCTTAACTGCTACTTTGTCACCACTCTGTATTTTAACTAAGTAAGTGCCGTTGGTAAGTGCACTGAAGTCGAACGTTTTGTTGAAAGTTGACGCAACATCGCTGGTATTGTAGTTAATAACTTCAGAACCGATGATGTTGTAAACACGAATAGAAAGGTTTTTCTCGATACCCGCTACGCTGATGGTTACATTGCCATTGGTTGGGTTAGGTAACAGGCTAACAGTATTGCTGAAAGCAACATCTTCGATACCCACCACACAAGCACTGTTAGAAGCAGGCAACACAGTAATGTTTTGTGTTGCAGAGCTGAATGAGCAACCTGCACTATCCTGCGTTAACTTAACTTGATAAACACCGGGGTTAGCATAAGTATTGGTGCCATTTTCGGTAAATCCAACATTTTGGTCACCAAAGGTCCATTGGAAATTCCAACCGTTTCTGCGGGTAGAAGTATTGGTAAATGTAACAGGCTTTCCTTGGCATACCGGAGGAGAAGGCAATGTGAAAGAAATGTTGTTGGCAAGACCACCGGGGTACTGCACATCAATAGAAGCTGAAGCTGAGCAACCTGAACTGTTGGTAACAGTAACTTTATAGTTGCCGGGCTGGTTAACCTGAATGGTAGCAGTGTTAGCACCGCTGGCACCTGTACTCCATACATAGTTTTTGCCGGTTGTAAATCCGCCAATGGTAGTAAGCAGGGTTGCGCTTGCTCCACAGTTAATTACTAACGGATTGTTATTGGTAATGCTTACAGTAACTCCACGAGACTGAACCACTACGCTGGCCACAGTAGTTTGGTTGTTGGCATCAGTAACTGTAACTGTAACTGTGGCGTTAGAGTTGCCAATAATCAATGAAACTTCCTCATCGGTACTACTTGTTAAGCTGCCGGAAGTTGTTGCCCACGAATAAGTGAATGGAGTAGCAGTAGAGCCGAAAGCATTTGCTTTAAGATTCAACTGAGCGTTAGGGCAACCTCTGAGAGAGTCAGATACAATAGTTGCACCATAAGCTACATCGGCAGTGAGGTAAGGAATGAAAATAAAGTTCTGAATTGGGAAGTTTTCGCAAGCTCCGGCAGTAAAGTTGCCGCTTTGGTTGCAGTCGTAGTAAATAGCGCCTTGTCCGAAGTTTTCAAAATAACCGGAAAGGTTGCTGGTTTGTTGCGTAAGGTTAAGATAGTAACCACTGTTGTTACCGGCAGTAGTAATTTCGGCAAAGCAAGCATCGGCACACTCATCGCGGTAGCCGGCAATAACCTGAAAATCGTTAGCTGTATCACCTGCAAAATCAACACGAATACCAAAAGCCTGACCTTGCGGAAGGCTAACACCAGGGTAAAAAGTTGCAATGGTGAAATTAGTTGTATTTAAAGGGATAGTTGAGTTGGTAACAATAGTAGTATCCCACAATTTTGGTGTAGTAAGTACTGCACCTGGAGTTCCATAACCACTTACAGATTTTGAAGCAGTATTGAACACTGTAAAAGTGATACTATCAGGATTACCGGTGTTGTTTTTATGAATAAAGAAAACATCGAAGCTATCCATAGTAAGTGTTGACTTCGACTTTGGATAGAACGAAAGATTACCGCTGTTGGGGTCAACAAACTGCAGTGTATCGAACATTACAGCAGCATACTTTAAGGTAAAGCCTGAAGAGTTCGGGAATCTTCTGTTCAGATCCCACACAAAACGTGCATAGTCATACCCTGCGTTGGATGCGTAGGTTTCATCTACACCATCATAATCCAACATCAGCGCGTACGATGCCGCTCTGTCAGTATTAGTAAAATTTTTCTTTTGGATAGAAGGAGCGAGTTTCAGGTTTGAAAGCGAACCTCCATCAAGCGATTTGTAGTTATTTTGAGCGTTTACCGCACAAACCGTAGCTACAAGGCAGAAAAGTGTAAATAACTTTTTCATAGTGCCGATTTTCTATTGGGTTTAGTTAAAAAAAGTTTTGTGAAAATAATCCTTTTGTTATTCAAGGGACGCAAATCAAACCAAAAAAGTGGGCTACGCAAAAAAAAATGACATTAAAATGACAATTCGTTTACTCGCTAAAATCACAAATTGTAGTAACATTTTCTACAGCGCGGCTCGTAGGCATCCTTCTCGCCCAGCATTATCTTGTTGGTATTCTCCGACTTACGATAGCTGAAATGGGCAATCTCGCCACATTGCATACAAATAGCGTGTACCTTGGTAATATAGTCGGCAATGGAGAGCAAATTGGGCATAGGCCCGAAAGGTTTTCCTTCAAAATCCATATCTAAGCCGGCAACAATTACCCGGCTGCCTCTTTTTGCCAGTTTTTCGCAAACGGTTGGCAGTTCGGCATCTAAAAATTGTGCTTCGTCTATCCCTACTACTTCAATACCATCAGCCAGCAGCAAAATATTTTCGGAGTTGGTAATTGGTGTAGAGCGAATAGCGTTCGAATCGTGCGAAACCACATCGGTAGTGTGGTAACGGGTGTCAACAGCGGGTTTAAAAATTTCTGTTTTCTTGTTAGCAATCTGTGCTCTGCGTAATCTGCGTATCAGTTCTTCGGTTTTGCCCGAAAACATAGAGCCGCACACCACTTCAATCCATCCTCTTTTTCCTTTACCTGCTGTGGGTTCAATAAACATATTAAATCGGTCGTTTGGGCGTTTATGCAATAGCGGATGTGTAAAACTCAGGCAACAGCAGGGTTTACATTCCGGTAAGTTTGTTTCAGAAAAAAATCTGCTTATGCGCCCGAATGTATCGGAATTATTGGAAAAAATTAACCGCTTTGCGCGGCAGTCGCAATTATCACAACTTGAGTTAGATTTATTGAAAAGTTATTTGCGCGAAATGTACGAAGCGCTGGATGATGCAGCAATAATGCAAACAGAAGAAGCCCCTGTAATTCCACTTAAAGTTGAAAAGGCAGAAACTCTGCAACCGGAATTGCTTGTTGCAGATAAAGAGCAGCCTACAGAGCAGAAACCCATGGATGTTAAACCCGAAAAAATTGTAAATAAAGTTGAAGAACTACAAGCGAAACAAGTAGCAGAAACACAGAAAGAGATGCTTACTTCTGTAAAAGCTTCTATAAACGAGATTGTAAAACCTGCACAAACCCTCAACGAAAAGGTAAAAGGTAAACCTGTTGAAGTGCATCACCGCTTTGCTTCGAAGGCATTAAAAGATATGGTTGATTTGAACAAGCGCTTTGTGTTTGTAAGCGAATTGTTTAAAGGCGATGCTGACGGTTTCTCGGAGGCTGTAAAGTATATTGATTCACTTGAAACGTACAATACGGCACAGCAGTATCTTGCTGAAACATTGTTGCGAAAGTATGGATGGGATGAAACCTCGCAGGCCGCACGCTTGTTCAACAAAATGGTAAAGCAGAAGTTTGGAGAGGAATAGGAAAAAAATCTTCAATATCTTAACCGCAAGAAGGCGTTCCTTCTACTTCCGAACAGTTGCAGGTAGCAATACCTTTAGCTTTATCAAAACACTCTCTTCCTTCTTTTATAGAAAAGTAGATAAGCCCTCCGGTTCCGGCTATATCCACATACGGAATACCGAATTGCTCGTACAGGAAACTGGAAATGAGCAATACTATACTCATGTAAACACAAACTTTAGCACAGTTGGCATCGGCTACCAAAGGAGATGAATACAGCTTTTTACCAAGCAAAGTTTTCCAGTAAATGATAAGCAGCATTACCGCAATAGAAACAGATGAAACAACAATTCCCCAAAAGGTGCTTTCGGGTTGTTTGCCATCAATTACCCGCATAGTTGCCATTAAGGCGAGCAATGCACAAAGCGCGTAAAAAGAATAGCCTGTAATTTTTAGAGCGGTAATTTCAAAACGGTCGCGGCTGCTGTTCGGGTTTTGTCGTATTCTGATAATCATGTGTGCTACTCCCAAAGCGGAAATAGTTTCAATAAAACTGTCCAAGCCGAAACCGAATAAGGTGAGTGCTTCATCCTCGTAGCCGAAAAAAGTGGAAATAGCTCCTTCAGCTAAGTTGTAAACAATCGTAAATACCGATAAGGCAAAGGCAGCCCTGTATAAACTCCTGTTTGTTTGGTAGCCCGTTTCCAAGTGGCGTATTGATTTAAAGCGAAAATAGCACAAATAGGCTGACAAAAATCATTTAGATTTTGTCTAAATAATTTGGAAAGTTCGCGCCTGCCTTTAGATTTGTGCTCGAAATTTTATTTAGAACAAATCTAAACAAGCAAACCCAGCACTATGAAAAAGTCAGTTTTATATCTTCTTATTTTAGGATTAGCTGTATCCATTCAATCCTGCAAAAAGGATACTAACAAATACGACATTCCCACCACTTACAACTTCAGCAATGTGGACTACAGCGGGCAAACCTATCGCTTAGCCATGATTACCGCTTTGGTAAACGAAGTAAAAAAGGGAAACACAGCAGGAACCACACTCAATGCACAACTGCTTAAAAACATGTATGCCAACTCCGGCAGTCCGTTTGCAAACGATACGCTGAACACCTGCGGTAAACAATTAAAGGATAAAACATTTGCCACCGACCAATCTGTTCTGGAAGCCATATTTGATGAAGCGGCAACTACAAGTGCTGCTAATGCTAATGCTACTAACGGAACTGCGGGTATTATTACCAACGGAACCAAAAGTTATTTGGTAGATGCCAGCGGGATTGAATACAAAGAAGCCGTAGAGAAAACACTGCAAGGTGCGCTTATTTATTATCAAATAACTGCCGTGTATTTAAGCGAAGATAAAATAGGCAAGCAAGTAGCACTTGCAGACCGTCAGCACCATTGGGATGAAGCCTTCGGCTATTTTGGAGTACCGATTGATTACCCGACAAACACTACCGGTTTGCAACATGTAGGCAAATATGCCAACGACCGCAACGCACTTTTGGGCAATGCCACTGCGGTAATGAACGCATTTTTAAAAGGGCGTGCGGCTATAAATAATGATGATAATAATACGGTTACCGAGCAGGTGGCTATTATCCGCGAAAATGTAGAGAAAGGAGTAGCGGCTACTGCCGTGCATTACATCAATGGTGCTTTGGCAAATGTGAGCGATGCGCCAACGTTCCACCACAACATGTCGGAGGGATATTTTTTGGTAAAGTCGCTCAAATACAATCCGGCTAAAAAAATCACGGATACACAAATTCAAACCTTACTCAACTACTTCGGCACTAACTTTTATACCGTAAGCACCACCGATTTGCAGGCAGCTAAAAATCTGTTGAGCAGTATTTACGGTTTCGATGCAGTTAAAGACCAACTATAATGATTAAACAACTGAAAATTGCAGCAGCGTGCTGTATCATACTATTGCTGAGTGCGTGCATTAAAAAGAAGAAAGACGATTTTAACCGCACCGAGTTGCTAAATAGCATGTACACCATGGTTATTCAGCCGGGCTATACGGGTTTGAAAGATGCTTCTGCAACGTTGCAAACTGCTGCAAATAGTTTTCTTACATCACCCGATTCTGCTTCGCTTAGTAATTTGAAAGATGCGTTTTATGTGGCTTACGCCAACTTGCAATATGTAGAAGCGCTTGATTTTTCGAGTGAGTCTGCATTGCGAAACGACTTAAATTCTTTTCCGTCAGATACTGCCCAAATAGATAACAACATAGCCAGCGGAAGTTACAATCTAAGCACGGTCAACAATCTACGTGCAAAAGGTTTTCCGGCCTTAGATTATTTGCTATACGGCAAACCGCACGCACAAACCATTTCCGATTTTTCCGGCAATGCTAATCGCAAACAATATTTAACCGATGTGGTGAGTGATATAGTGTCAAAAGCAAATGCTGCTTCCAACTGGTGGAACGCCAATAAAACCACTTTTGTAAATGCTTCGGGAACCGATGTGGGAAGCTCGGTAGGTATGTTGGTAAACGATATGAGTTTTGAAATGGAACGCAACCGCAGAGAGCGGGTGGGAACTCCGCTGGGTTATGTAGGTTTGATTTTTGGCGGAAGTGTAGCGCCACAAACAACTGAGGCATATTACAGTGGTTACTCCAAAGAAATGTTTTTGGAAAACCTGAAAGGACTTGCCGCTTTATACTCAGGTGCCGGTGGTGTGGGCTTTGATGATTACTTAACTCACCTGGGGGCTGATTACAACGGTACTCCACTGGCAAACGAAATTTCCACACAATTTGTAAAAGTGCGTACGGCAGCGGAGCAAATTCCCGTTCCGTTTTCGCAAGCGGTTACTACTCACAATGCCGAAATGCAAACCCTGTTTTTGGAATTGAAAAAATTGACGGTGCTTATTAAAGTAGATATGAGTTCGCAGTTGGGTGTGATTATTAACTATAGCGATAATGATGGGGACTAATGCCCCTCCTAACCTCCTCGAAGGGGAGGAATAAAGACCGAACTAAATGAAAGGTGTAATCGAAAAAGTAAAGACATCCTTACTCCCCCCCTTGGGGGGTGGGGGGGCTTTGATTGTCTTCCGCTTCGCCTTCGGCATTATGATGTTTCTATCGCTGGTGCGCTTTGCTGCCAACGGATGGATTGATGCGCTTTACATTCAACCGAAATTCTTTTTTACGTTTTATGGTTTCGAATGGATAAAGCCGCTCAGCGCCACCGGCATGTATGCCGTGTTTGCGATTATGATGCTGGCTTCGCTATTTGTGGCGTTCGGATTTTTCTATCGCATCAGTATTATCACCTTCTTTTTGCTTTTTACTTATGTAGAACTGATTGACAAAACCAATTACCTCAATCACTACTACTTTATTTCGCTGCTTAGTTTTTTGATGTGTTTTCTACCCGCAAACCTCGCAGGTTTTAAAAACCTGCGAGGTTTGCGAGGTTTCATTTTTATTATCCAACTGCAAATGGCAACGGTTTATTTTTTTGCCGGCATTGCCAAAATAAACAGCGACTGGCTGCTACATGCCATGCCGCTAAAAATATGGCTGGCATCAAAGTCCAATTTGCCGCTCATCGGAAATCTACTCACCGAAGAATGGGTGGCTTATGCATTTAGTTGGTGCGGAATGTTGTTTGATGTGAGCATTGCATTTTTTCTTTTCAACCGCAAAACAGTGTGGTATGCTTACGCAGTGGTGGTGGTGTTTCATACACTAACAGCAATTTTGTTTCCGGGCATAGGTATGTTCCCATACATTATGATGGTGTGTGCTACCGTATTTCTTGCCCCCCTTACCCCCCGAAGGGGGGGAGGGGAGGTTCCTCAAAATATTTGGAATGTAATTAACTTGAAAACTGCACTTAAAACCTCCCCCATCGGGGGAGGTTTGGTGGGGACCTTTTTCCTCATTCAATTCGCTCTTCCTTTCCGCTACTTGCTTTACCCCGAAAATCTTTTCTGGCACGAACAGGGCTTTCGTTTTAGCTGGCGTGTAATGTTGATGGAAAAAGCAGGCACCGTTTTTTTTACGGTCAGAAATGCAGACGGAAAATTATTTGAAGTGAACAACCGCGATTTCCTGACCATGCAGCAGGAAAAACAAATGAGCACACAACCCGATATGATTTTACAGTTTGCTCATCACTTAGCCGATGTGTATCAAAGCAAAGAAGTATATGCCGAGGCGTATGTGGCGCTCAACGGCAGAGCCAGCCAATTGCTCATTGACCCCAAGCAGAATTTGTGTGAAGTGCAGGATGGGTTTGCGAATAAGAGTTGGATAACCAGCCCCGCTTTAGTATCCAATGTTCAATTATCAATGACCAAACAATTTTCGAATTGATTAATGAAGAGAAGTTGTTTAGCCTGTTTGCTTATTGGTTCATTGTTTGGAAATTGGAATTTAAGATTTGGTTATTCTGAAGTAAGGCACTGGTTATACCGCAGTTTTAACTTAATGACTTTACTGCTGTTTATAGTTACTCAAGCGAATGCAAAGTATTACACCATCTCCGGCAATGTGTTTAATGCACAAACTAACGAACCCGTTTACAACATTTTAGTAGAGTTAGAGCCGCAGGAAACCAAAACAAGAACCGACAGCACAGGTGCATTTGCATTCCACAACCTTTACCCGGGCAAATACAGGGTAGTTTTCAAAAGTATGATGTATGAACGCAAAGTAGTTGCTGTTGAAGTTACGAACGGGCATATTCAGTTGGACAGTGTTTTGGTAACGCCTTTTGTTCGCCAGCTTACCGAGGTAACGGTGCAAGGTGAACAACAAAATTTTGGAGTTACGAGATTAAGAAGCGTTGATGGTGTAGCTATTTACGATGGCAAAAAAAACGAAGTGATATTGATGCAGAGCATGAACGCCAATTTGGCTGTGAATTGCTCGCGCCAAATTTTTAGTAAAGTGCCTGGCATCAATATTTGGGAGAGCGATGCTGCCGGTTTGCAAATTGGTATCGCAGCCCGTGGGCTTGACCCGAACAGAACTTCCAACTTCAACACCCGGCAAAACGGATATGATATGAGTGCCGATGCACTTGGCTATCCCGATGCATATTATGTGCCACCCTCCGAAGCGGTGGAACGCATTGAAGTAGTGCGCGGTGCGGCTTCGTTGCAATACGGTCCGCAGTTTGGCGGTATGTTGAATTATGTATTACAGCGCGCACCGCTTGATAAAAAAATAGAGTGGACTTCGTTTACCACCGCAGGCGCTTACAAATTGGTGAACACATTCAACAGCATTGGCGGCACACTAAAGTGTTTTAATTACTACGGCTATTACAACTACAAGCAAGGAGAAAGCTGGCGGCCTAATGGCGGTTATCAATTACATAATGCTTTTGCCAACATCGGTTATCAGTGCAGCGAAAAATTAGCGTTACATGCCGAATATACTTTCAGCCAATACACCGCACAACAAAGTGGCGGATTGACAGATGCGCAGTTTAACAACAATCCTAAAGTATCGTTACGCAATCGAAACTGGTTTGCTACACAATGGAACATACTTGCGCTATCTGCCACATACAAGCACAATGCGTTTCATCAACTCAATATGCGCGTGTGGGGTTTTCTGGGTTCACGCAATGCAGTAGGCTATCTCGGGCCGGCTAATCGTAGCGATGATAAAAGCAAGAACCGTGATTTGATTGCAGACAAATACAAAAACCTTGGAGCAGAAGCACGCTACTTGTGGAAGTATTACATCAAAAAAAGTTTGAGTTCGTTGTTGGTGGGGGCACGTTTTTATACCGGAGTTACCCAAAAGCAACAGGGGTTTGCCGATAATGGTAAAGGTGCAGATTTCACTTTTGCAGCAGATAGTTTACGCAGCAGCAGTTACCAATTTCCGGGAATGAATGTGGCGCTGTTTGCGGAGAATGTTTTTAATATTTCCAACATAGTAAAAATTACACCGGGCATTCGCTACGAACATATCAGCACCAAGGCAAATGGTTTTTATAAACAAGTGCAAAACGAAATAGTGAGCGAAAATGCGGTGAACGAAAGCCGCAGTTTTAGCCGCAATTTTGTGTTGTTGGGTTTGGGGGTGAGTTACAATGTGTGGAAGGAAACTGAACTCTATGCTAACTTTTCGCAAAACTATCGCGGCATTACGTTTACCGATATGCGTGTTGTTCGCATCAGTCAAATCATAAACCCCGATTTGAAAGATGAAAACGGCTATAATATGGACTTGGGCTATCGTGGCGAAATAGGCAACTGGTTAAGCTTTGATGTAAGTGGCTATTGGCTGCAATACAATAACCGCATCGGGCAAATACAAATGGTGGACAGCGCTTATAATATTTACCGCTACACCACTAACGTGGGCACTACCCGCAGCATAGGCGCTGAACTTTATACCGAAGTTGATTTTTTATCCGCAGCAAAAATTTCAAAACGCGCTGGCAACCTTTCACTCTTTGTAAGTGGCGGCTACACCAATGCCGTGTATGTGAAATCACCTTACAACAATGTTATTGGCAACTCGTTGGAATTTGCTCCTCAACTAACCTTGCGAAGCGGTATTACTTATCGCTATCAAAAATTCAGCACCACCATTCAGGGTGCGTTTACTTCCAAACAATACACCGATGCTACCAATGCCGAGTTTACACCTACCGCAGTAAATGGCGCTATACCTGCGTATTTTGTATTGGATTGGAGTGCGAAGTTTGCCATCAAATGTGTGCAGATAGGTGCAGGTATCAACAACTTCACCAATAATAAATATTTTACCCGCAGAGCAGTGAGTTATCCCGGTCCCGGTATTATTCCTGCCGAGCCACTTACTTTTTATGTAACAGTGGGGGTAAAATTGAATGAGAAAGTAAAGGAGTTAAACTTCAATACATTTTAAATATGAAAGCTGATCTTAAACAACTATGTGAAACCACCTGTGTGGTAAAACAGCTTTGGAGCAAAATCTCTTTGCCTAAAAAAAACAAGTGTTGTAAAAGTTACAGAGAAGGCAAGCAGTGTAAGAAGTGTCCTAAACGTTAAAACCAACAAAATTGTTTCCGGAACTCCGCGATTCCTTATTCCAACCCAATTAAAGATGCGCTATTATTGCCAATAAATGGAAACACCTCCCAACAACAGTAAATGGAAACTCTGGCTAAAGCGGGCAGGTATGTTGGGCTTCCTGTTTTTTCTTATTAAAGGCTTGGCATGGATTGGCGTAGCTATAGCTGTTTATTTCGGTCTGTTTAATAAGTAATAAGATTATACTGCGGACAGGAAGTAACTTTCACTTTCCAACACTTCTCTACATTCGCGCTGTTTTGAAAAGTGCAACCCTTACCTCAGTTCCCGAAAGCATAAGATATATGCTTATGAGTACTTTCTTCTTTGCACTCATGAACGTATTTATTAAAAAAGTAGGACACATACCTGCTATGGAAATTGTGTTTTTCCGCTGTTTTGTATCACTGTTGCTTTGTGTAGCGCTGCTTTATAAACAAGGTGTAGGCTGGAGAGGCAGCAACCGCAAATTACTTTTGGCACGCGGCATTTTCGGCACTATTGCTCTTTATACGTTCTTTATTACCCTTCGCGAAATGCCCCTTGGCACAGCGGTAACTATTCAATATTTGTCGCCTGTGTTTACCACCATAATCGCTATTTTTTTGCTGAAAGAGTACGTTCATAATTTGCAGTGGTTATTCTTTCTGTTATCCTTTTCGGGTATTGTTTTTATAAAGGGATTTGATAGCCGTGTTTCAATACTTATGCTGGGCATAGGCATAGTTTCCGCTATTGCTTCGGCTTTTGCATACAACATGGTACGAAGCTTGAAAGAAAAAGAACATGCCGTAGTAGTGGTCTTGCATTTTCAGTTGATAGGTACAATTGCTGGTTTGTTTTTTTCAATTTTCAATTGGAAGATGCCCGTTGGGTGGGACTGGTTTTACCTGCTGCTGATTGGCGTGTTTACTCAACTTGGGCAAATAAATCTTACCAAGGCATTGCAAATGGAAAAGATTGCCAACGTATCTATTCTGAATTATTTGGGGGTGGTGTATGCGTTGTTGTTCGGTTACATGTTTTTTGATGAACATTATGAACCGGTGGCACTTGTCGGAATAGCATTAGTATTGTGCGGAGTGGTGCTCAACTATTTTTATACCCGTAGCAAATCAACTCCGGTTATTGAAGAACTTACCAATGTGGACGAATGAATTATCCTGCTCCGTTTATTGATAGAATGGTAAGCTTGCTTGGGAAAGAAGCAAAGGATTTCTTTTCGTCACTCCAACAGGATCCCCCTGTTTCTGTACGCATCAATCCGTTTAAACCCGTTGTTGTTTTCAACGGTAGTGAAAACATTCCTTGGGCAGAAAGGGGAAGATATTTGCCCACACGCCCTTCATTCACTTTCGACCCACATTTTCACGCAGGAGCATATTATGTGCAAGAGGCAAGTTCAATGTTCTTGGAGCAGGCATGGAAAGTAATCAACAAGGGGAATAAACCGCTTCGCGTATTAGATTTATGTGCAGCACCCGGTGGCAAATCAACTCATTTGCTTTCGCTGATGAATGACGATAGCCTTTTGGTAAGCAACGAAGTAATTGCTAACCGCAATGCCATTTTGCGCGAGAACATTGCCAAATGGGGAGTTGCCAATGTTGCCGTAACTCAAAACAAACCGCAGGATTTCGAAAAACTTCAAAACTATTTCGACATTGTACTGATAGATGCACCATGCAGCGGTGAAGGTCTGTTTCGTAAAGATGCCGATGCCGTAAATGAGTGGAGCGAGAAAAACGTAAGCAAGTGCAGTGTGCGGCAAGCTGAGATAATTCAATCAGCTATGCAATGTTGCCGCACAGGCGGACATGTTATTTACAGCACTTGCACTTACGAACTAGAAGAAAATGATTGTATAGTTGAACTGATGTTGCAAAACGGATTTGAGCGTGTGCTTATCCCGAACATTGCGGATGGCATCGTATCAACGAAGTATGGCTACCAGTTCTACCCGCACAAAATAATGGGCGAAGGTTTTTATATGGCGGTAGTTACAAAAAAGCAAGAGGATGATATAGTTGCTGAAAGTAAAAACAAAAGCTACCGCAACAATCCTTCCTTTACATCTATTGCCGCTACATACTTAGATTGTCCCGATAAATTTTTGTTTATCGAAAAGAACAATCAACTGTATGCCTTTCCTGAACGCGTCATGCAGTTATATCAACCGATAGCGGTTAATCTTTATGTAAGGCAGGCGGGTATTTTGCTCGGAACCATAAAAGGAAATGATTTTACGCCTTCACACGAACTTGCACTCAGTGTTCATGTTCGAAACAACTTGCCTTTTGTTGAACTCAATTACGATGAAGCCATCATGTATCTGCGTTGCGAAAGCCTACGATTAAACACAACGTTGCGCGGTTGGGTGCTTGCCCGTTATCAAGGATTAAATTTGGGTTGGATGAAACTGATGGAGGGAAGAATAAATAACTACTACCCCAAAGAATGGCGCATCCGAAAACAGAAAAGCTAAAACTACTCGACACTTTCCAACTCAGCCGATGACACCTCTACGCTGCTTTTATTGCGTTTGAACGTGGTGCGGTAAACCATATCCCAAAACATATTGCTTACACCAAAACCATTATCGGGGTCTTGGTAATGATGTATCATGTGGTGCTGCTTCAACTCTAACCAGAATTTGCTTTTAAAATTGGCGTGATGCAGTGCATAGTGGGTCATATCATACATCAGGTAGCCGATAACAAAACCCACAAAGAACGGAGCGACAAACACGGGACCAAGAATCAGTTTAAATGAAAAATAAAAAAGCAGTGCAAGCGGAATACTTACCGCAGGCACCATTACCAAACGTTTACTATCGCGCGGGTAATCGTGATGCACACCATGAAACATAAAATGAATTTGCTTGCCTAGTTTTCCGGGAGGCATCCAGTGAAAAACAAAACGGTGAAGGTTGTATTCGGTAAATGTCCACACCAACAAACCCAACACAATCAGCAGAACTATGTAGAGCATACCTATGTGCATAACGAAAACCGATTGATAGAGATAATACAGTATAACCGGAACAAAAATGAAAAGCGGCACCTTATAATCTACCCGACTGAAAAAATCCATCCAATCGGAGGTAAACATTCGAACCGACTCATCTTTGTTTGAAATGAAATGTTTTGCCATCACCGCAAACTTTCGGCTGCAAGTTAAAGATTTAAGAAATTGAGAAAAAGATAATTTACTGTATGTGAACAACTCTTTGTTAGCAAAGAAATCTTACGGCAGCGGAAACTACGCTAACTTTCATAGGCGAGTAGCCAATAAACTCTCCATCCATATCAATGGCTAACGGTCCAGCGGGCGATTCAATGTAAACTTCTTTAGCGGTTTTGTAATGCAGATCCGGATGCGAAATTCTGCGACACTTTTGCACATCGCCTAAATTCTTGATGTAATCGAACAACGAAATTTCTCCCAAAACAACTACTGAAAACTCTCCATCATCAGCAACGGCATCAGGGGCAATGCCCAAACCGCTGCCAAAGTATTTGCCGTTGGCTATAATGAAGTTCATAATGTTTCCTTCGTAACTAAAACTATTTGCCTTTGCCTTTATCGGTTGGTTTTTGTAAGTAAGCAGAGTAGTAAGTATAGCGCGTTGGTAGGTAAGCGTAGCGCCCATCCATTTTGAATATCGGCTTAGGCGCTCTGCCACTACTCCACCCATACCTACATCGGTAATGTTGATAAAATGACGCGTTTGCTTTTCGCTTGCTTTGTTGAAATACTCCACCAATCCAAGGTCAATTGTTTTGTAGGAGTCGCTTTCAATCAATCTCTTTAATCCTTCGGCATCTTTAGGGGCGTTTACCGTTTTTACAAAATCGTTGCCGGTTCCCATGGGTAACACGCCCATGCGGATGATCTTCCATACATCGCTGCTTAAAGTTTGTTTGGCTTTCATTAAGCCATTCGCCACTTCATTCAAACTTCCATCGCCCCCTACACAAACAATATGAGTGCAGCCTTCGGCAACAGCTTGTTGTGCAAGCATAACGGAGTGCCCGGCATTTTCGGTTACATAACTTTTAAGTTGATGCGATGCACCGAATGTTTGCTGTAAGCCGTTAAAAATGCACTGATGATTGCTGATTCTTCCGTGAAAGATAAACGCGATAGTTGGCATAGTGCGAACGATTAACAGCTAATGTATAACAAGAAATAAGAAACGTACACTGAAATAATGCGCCTTTGATGCAAGCCATAAAACAACTCCCGTTTTCAAATACATTTGCCGCCAAGTATATGTTTAAACTATACTCAGCCGTTAAGAAAGATTTGCTGATACTGCTGCGCGATAAGGCGGGGCTGGCGGTAATGTTTGCTATGCCGGTGCTACTGGTGATAGTTATTACGGGTATTCAGAACAGCACATTTGAAATGGTAAACAACAATCGCGTGCCGCTCTTGCTTTGCAATCGCGATGGAGAGGAAGGTAGTTTGCAGTTGGTGCAATCGCTGCAAAAAATTGGGATGTTCCGTATAACGCTTGCAGATTCATCAGTAAGCAACGAACAACTGACTAAACAAATGCACCAAACAGATGCGGTAGTGGCGGTAGTTATCCCTCACGGTTTTTCAAAAGTTGTAAAGGCAAAAGCTAAATCAGTTACCGAAAAGGCACTTGCCGAATTTGGCATTGAGGCACAAACTGATTTAGAGAAACGCAACGATTCTATTCAGCAGTTGCCCGTAACTATATTTTACAATCCGGTGTTGGAAGAAGCTTTTCGCCTTTCGGTGCAAGGGGCACTAAAAAGCGCTCAACAGTTTACCGAAAACCGGCAAATACTTCAGGAACTTTATGTAGCTATCAATCATAAGCCCCTGCCCGAAAGTTTAGAAACCGAAATGTTGCAAAACAGTTCGGTTGCCATTGCTGAAATACCTGTAGCTAAAGACGGTAGCAGTAAAATTCCAAATGCCACCCAACACAATGTTCCGGCATGGACCATCTTTGCCATGTTTTTTATTGTAGTGAGTTTAAGCACAGGCATAGTAAAAGAAAAACTGAGCGGCAGTTTCGTTCGTCTTAAAACCTTACCAAGTAATTATTGGCTGCTTATCCTCGCCAAACAAATCACCTATATTCTTGTTACTATGGCACAGGTGGTGGTCATATTTTCCATAGGTGTTTGGTGTTTTCCGGCATTGGACCTGCCAAAGTTGGTATTGCCTGCTAATCTTTTAAGTTTGCTTTTAGTGTCGGTGGTGTGCGGCTGGTGTGCGGTAAGTTATGGAGTAATGATTGGTGTGTTTGCCAAAACAATGGAGCAGGCAATAGGGTTTGGGGCGGTTTCGGTAGTAATACTGGCTGCTATAGGCGGAATAGTGGTGCCGTCATTTGCCATGCCGGAATCGTTAAAGCCGCTTATGTTAGCTTCGCCCATGCACTGGTGTATGGAAGCCTACCACACTGTTTTTACGGGCAGCGGTTATTTGAGAGATGCCATGCCTGCTTTGTTGCCGGTGATAATTATAATAGGACTGATGCAGGCAACAGCAGCGCTCGGATTAAGAAAACAACATTTAATTTGAACAGAAACGAACAAATGGATAGAGAACAGGAAAAACTTCAACTGAAGCAACATATCATTAAGTATTTGAACCTGCTGCATGTTACACCCGAAGAGATTACGGACGATATGCCTATGTTCCGCGAGGGACTTGGTTTAGATTCCATTGATTCGATTGAAATGGTAGTAATGATGGAGCGCGAATACGGTTTAAAGATAGAGAACCCCAAGGATGGCAGAAAAATCCTGCACAACATCAACAGCATGATGGAGTTTATTGAACAGGGCAGAGCGAAGTTGAACAGTCAATGAGCAGAATTGCAATTACCGGCATAGGAATTATTACGCCTTTAGGCGATACCCTCACTTTAAACCGACAAGCCTTGCAAGAGGGCAGAAGCGGTCTTTCTTCCTTAGAAATTTTTCCTACAAAATACGCTTCGCTGCTTCCGTTTGGCGAAATAAAAATTACAGATAAAGAACTAAAGACACGGTTAGATGTAACTGAACCGGGCGTTACCCGAACTACGCTGCTTGCTTTACACGCATTTAAGCAGGCAGTTGAAAATTGTGGACTGTCTGCTTCCGAAATTCAATTATCAGAAACAGCATTTATCAATGGAACAACAGTTGGCGGCATGTGCCTATCTGACGCGCTATACCAGGATGCCAATTTCCGCGAAACAGGCTCAGAATACCTCAATTCTTACGATTTAAGTTCCGTTACGCTTTACATTCAGCAGCGATACGGCATAACAGGTATTTGCAACACATTTAATACAGCTTGCTCATCATCAGCTAATGCCATTATGTATGGTGCGCGTTTAATTCAAAACGGTTTTGTAAAGCGTGCTATTGTTGGCGGTGCTGATAGTCTGGCAAAGTTTACCATCAACGGCTTCAACTCGCTAGGCATTCTCTCATCGGCACCTTGCCGCCCGTTCGATAACGCCCGCAGTGGTTTAAACTTAGGCGAAGGCGCAGCATTTTTAGTGCTGGAAAAAGAAGATAATGTAATTGATAAACCTGTTTATGCTTATGTAAGCGGATGGGCAAACAGTAACGATGCCTTTCATCCTTCCTCACTTTCCGATGATGGGGAAGGTCCCTACCTTGCCATGCAACAGGCGTTGCAGGTGGCAAGGATTTCTCCCAAAGAAATCAGTTTTATCAATACACACGGAACCGCTACCGAAAACAACGATGAGAAAGAAAGTATTGCCATGCAGCGCGTATTTGGCAATGTCCCCGCTTTTGCTTCTACTAAATCGAACATTGGGCACACATTGGGTGCTGCGGGTGCGGTGGAGGCAGTTTTTTGTTTGCTGAATTTAATACACGATGAAGTTTATGCGAGTTTGAATTTTGATACACCGATTGAAGCAACCGGACTGGTTCCTGTAACGGAATATAAGCACATGCGCGTTGAGCATGTTATGAGTAATTCGTTCGGCTTTGGCGGCAATTGCAGTTCACTCATTTTTTCAAAAGGTCAAAAAGCGCAGTAGCAGATGTTTTACATTCACCAAAGCAGTTGTATTTCGCACCAACCAACATTTACCGGTGTTGACCTGCAAAATTTGCAGCCATCCGTAAACAATCAACTGCCGGCTATTGAACCTAAATACATCAATATTCCGCTCGGTCAGTTGCGGAGAATGGGGCGTGCGCTGCGAATGGGTGTGGGCACAGGAATCACATTGTTGGAAAAGCACAAGGCAGATGGAATTTTAATTGCTACCTCCAATGGCGGCATTGAAGACAGTATTACTTTTCTAAACCAGATTGTAGATTACAATGAAGGCAGATTAACGCCTACTCATTTTGTACAGAGCACCTTTAACGCCATAGCCGGTTTGCTGGGGATGATAACACATAACACAGGCTACAACGCTACGCATGTTCATCGTGGCTTAGCTTTTGAAAATGTTGCGCTTGATGTCACAATGTTGTTACGCGAAAACCCGGGGCATATTTATTTGATAGGAGGAGTGGATGAAATTTCCGTTCGCAATTACCGTATGGAAGCAATGGCGGGGTGGTATAAAAAGGAACCCATCTCCAATACCGAATTGTATGCCTCAGAAACCGAAGGTGCCTTGCCCGGTGAAGGTGCTGCTATGTTTTTAGTGAGCAATAATGCCGAAAGTGCAACCGCAAAATTGGCTGATTTAAAATTGTTGCACACTGCTGATGAAAACTTAGTAGCCAATCAGTTTGCCGAGTTTGTTCGCGATAGGGAAATTGATCTACTCCTATCGGGCGAAAGCGGTGACAGCCGTTTTAAAAGATATTACACCCGTTGCGAACAAGCTGTAAGCGAAAATACTGCCATCGCCCGCTATAAGCATTTTACGGGCGAGTTTCAAACGGCATCTGCCTTAGCGTTGTGGTTTAGTTGTTGGTTGCTGCAAAATCAAACCTTGCCTGAACATTGCATTAAGCGAAGCGGTAGCAAAACTGCGTTTAATCGAATTGCACTCTATAACAACTATCAGGGAGTGCAGCATAGCTTTATGTTGGTGGAAAGCGTTTAACTATTTACTACCTCTCCCTGCCCAAAAAATATCTTCAATGTACAAGATGCAATTTCTTCCTCGCCTATAAATGTTTTTCCCGAAACAATATGCACCACATCGTACACGGTGGCTTCCAACGTTATTTCGGTGCGGAGTAACTCTCCGGCTTTAGGTAAGCGATGGCAAACAAAGTTTTTTATCTCACCAATAAATGCCACTCTGTTCTTTTTGCCATTCACAAAATCATGATATCCCGACTTGCAGCCCGCGCTTTGGGCAATGTGCTCCAATACCCCTGCCGGAGACAGTGTTCCGTTAAAACATAGGGTTTGCTTTTCGTTAAACACAAACGTTGTAAATGCCTTTTGGGTGCTAACCGCTTCTAAGGAGGTAATGAAGGTGAACGGAGGAGCTTGCGGAATAAACTTCAGTAAATCAGTACCGTTAATGGGAAAGGATGCAAACAAGAGAAATTGGTTTGTTTTACTTGTTGGGTTTCAAATGTACAGTATTACTGCTTGTCTATTTTTCGTTCAACTATAGCTAGCACTTTGCGTTCCATTTCTTTGGCTTTATCTATCATCTCTTTTGCTTTTTTCACTTTACGCGAAGTGTATTTTTTATCGGAGTAAGAAGCGGCATTTATTTTAACGTTCAAATACGCTCCATATACCGCTGCACGCGCACACAAAGCGCCAACACCTGCATCGGAAACGGAATTAGGATTTCCTGTTTCAGCCATTGCTTTAATTACTTCGAACGATTGCAGCCCCAACTCCATTACACGGTAAGGAACTTCAATGGCATACTTTGTAGCGGATTGAATAGCAGCGGTTCGCATTGCTTTTTCGGCATGGGTGGTTTTAGGTAACGCAATAGCATCCATTATTTTATTGAAGGCACGGGTGTCTTCGTCCACTAACTTTAGTAACTCGTCTTTTGTCTTCTGTCCTCTCTCCGCCCACTCGCTGAATTCTTTCCAACGCTCATCCCAACCTTTTTTGTGCGAAGAAAGATTCGCTACCATTGTTGCAAGCGAAACTCCCAACGCACCTGCATAAGCAGCTATGGAGCCGCCACCCGGGGCAGGACTTTCACTCGCAGTTTCGTTGGCAAACTGCTTTAAGTTCATATTGATTAGCGGTGAGGAAACCTCATCTTCCAACAGGTATTCAATAATTCGTTTGCGTGGTTCAAAGGGAGTAAGTTCATCTAAGCCCATACTTTTTACCGCGATGCGAATAAGTTCTTCTTCGCTTACACCTATGCTGCGCTGTTGCTTGGCAAGAAAATACTTACCTGCATCAGTCATAGCTTTCAGCGGAATCAACCCGACCAACTCGCTGCCCGTTACCCGCATACCGCGGTTGTGTGCGCTCTTTACACATTCATCAAAAGCTATATGAACAGGAGTAATGTTGATGTTGGTGAGATTCATGCTCACCTGCGCTACACCGTATTCGGGAATAAACCAACCAATACCTTTTACCGATTTACAAGTGCCGGGTTGTGCTACTTCTTCCCCATTTTCATTCTTCACTTTGCGACCTTGCTCGCGCACATCAAAGGCAACGGAATTGGCTCTGCGGGTTGAAGTGGTATTCAAATTCACATTGTAAGCCACCAAAAAATCGCGCGCACCAATAACGGTAGCCCCACGTTTGGCATCAAAAACTGCCGGCCCGAAATCGGGCTTCCATTCTTTCAGTTTTATTTTTTGAAAGAAGCCTTCATATTCCCCGGCACGGATAACCGAAAGGTTTTTACGTGCGGCATCCCGTTGTGCATACTCGTATAAATACACCGGCAGTTTTTGTTCTTCGCCTACGCGCTTGGCTAACAGTTGAGCATACTTGACGGTTTCTTCCATGCTTATGTTGGCAATGGGGATAAGCGGACACACATCGGTAGCGCCCATGCGCGGGTGCTCGCCCTGATGTTTGCTCATATCTATCAGTTCGCCCGATACTTTAATAGCGCGAAAAGCCGCTTCTACTACCTGCATAGGTTCGCCTACAAAAGTTACTACGGTGCGGTTGGTGCCTTTGCCGGGGTCAACATTCAATAACTTTATTCCTTCTACCGACTCAATGGCATCGGTAATCTGCTTAATCACTTGCATGTTGCGCCCTTCGCTAAAGTTGGGAACACATTCTATCAGTTGTTTCATAAACTGTTGTTGTAAAGGCGAATATATGGATTGACTACCAAGCTACTTAGGTGCTACATCCTCTTTAGGCAACTCAGGTTGTTTTTTGGGCTTGCCAAACAGCGGAACCGGAATAGGAGGATTATCATTTTCGTTAATAGCAAATGTAAACACCCGCTCTACCCAGTTCCATCGGTTGTTTGCCCATTTAAAACCTTCGTAAGTTCCATCGGGCACATAGGTAAAGGTGGCTCCTTTGGCTTTGTCGGTAGGCGGGGCCACATGGTCAAACACAATCATCTCCAATTGTGCATCATAGTTAAGCACTGTTGAGGCTGTGTACTTATACTCAATAAAGAAACGGGTGAGCGTGTCTTTGCGCGCATAGCGGAACGAATCTTCTTCTACATTAAAGTAGAAAAGAGGAGCGCCAAACTTTGGTTTCCCTGCGTCATCAAAAGTGAGAATGTCCACTACTTTTCTGCGTGTTAAAAGGTCGGCAGCCTCGTAGCCAAAAAGTGTGTACACAGGCTTTTTATCAATGTGTTTTAGAATAATGTTGTAGTAAAGGCAGCCATACCAACTGTTGTGCGTAGTTACGCGTTGCGAATGGTAGGTCATGGTATCACCGGCATCAAACAACGGGAAAATTTTGAGTTTGGAACTTTTCATTTGAATAACTCCATAGTACCGAAAATTTCCTTTAGGCAGAACAAGCTGCCATGTGAAAATTCGGAACGAACTGTCGGGCGGATATATTTTTGCGATGGTCTCCAGCGAATCGAACGGGTAGTAAAAAGAGTTTTCGGTTTTGAGGGCTTCCACAAATTTGGGAATAAAAGTATAGCAGGCTTTTTGCCGGAGGTCTAACAGCGTATCGTAGGTAATGGTGTTCGATAGCAGGTGGAGTGAATCTTCCATTTTGCGTAGCGCGGCTAAATCGCTCTTCTTGATAGTTCTGTCATCGTGTACCACTGCCGGAGCAATGGGCTTGTTCATTTTTTGCCCCTGAACAAACTGTGCCAATAACACACAAGCAACGGCTATTACTTTCTTCATCCTTTCTTTAACGGCTTGTTGCCTTTGTTTATTTCCGAATGTAGAAACAAATGTATAAGGCAGGTTCACACTTCATATCTTTTAAGAAATTCAGTTGTTGCAAATCTAAAACGGATAACCAATGGCTAACTGAAACTGCCCTTTGCGAAATTGAGCGTTTTCGAACAACCAGCGGTCGCCATCGCTCTTGCGCGGGTCGCGCAGAGGGAAACCGTAATCAAGACGGATAACAAAGAAATTGAAGTCGAGCCGCAAACCGGCACCAACATCTAAGGCAAATTCTTTCCAAAAGCGGTTAAATGCAAAGTTGCCATTGGTACGCGCATCTTTTCGCAGTGTCCACACATTTCCGGCATCCATAAACAAAGCGCCCTTCAGCCATTTATAAATATCAAAACGGAACTCGGCATTCAACTCTAACTTTATGTCACCTGTTTGGTTAAAGAAACCAATATTCTTTTTCTCACCTGTTTCAGGATTGTAAGCGGTGGAGTCAACATAGCCACCGGGACCCACTTCGCGAATTAAAAAACCGCGCAAACTATTTGGCCCGCCAACAAAAAACTGTTTTATAAATGGTAGCGCGTAACTGTTTCCGTACGGAACACCAATGCCAGCAAAAGTGCGTATGGCAAACATACCGTGATTGCGGATGCGGAAATAATTGCGCCAGTCCGCTTCGGCACGAAAATACTGTGAGAAAGGTTTGTTGAACATCAGGTAAAGCGAATCGTTCTTGTTTTTCAGGTTAGCGAGTTTGTAGCCGGCATAAATTATGTTACCAGCCGTTTCGAGACTGCCACGGAAATACATAAAAATGCGGTCTTTACTGCTGCGTTGGTTATCGTAAACAAATGTGTAATTGGGTCCTATTATCACCTGCTCTTCAAAACTGCTTTTTAGAATAGGGTTGCTGTTTAAGCGCTTGATAAATTCATCTCCGCGCTTTGGCAACAGATAAAACGAAACCGTAAGCGGGTTAAACAAGTGTCGTTTGGTTATACGCTCATTCCATTCATAACCAAACGAAGAACTAAAATTATGCAGTTGGTACAGAAACGTAACATTAGCGGATGTATCGAAATCGAAACGGTTTTCAAAATTGTAGCTGACGTTGAGCCTTGTTTTCGGATTGGTGTTTCGTGAAAAAACTTTTGCGCGAAACGGAACCAGAAAACGATTAAGGTAATACGTGATAGAGGTGCTCGCGGTTGAGGTAATAACCTGTACATTTTGTTTACGGCTGAATCGTAACTGTACCCCTGCCGAAGCATCTACCAGCAGTTGGTCAGCACGTTGCGAAAGATTACGGTTTTTGTAAGAAATAGAGCCGGCTACTCCAAAGAGGCCTTCGTTGGTTACGTTGGCTTCAACGGTTCCAGAAATAGATTGCTTTTTAGCCGGTGTGAGCGACACAATACAATCCAAATAACCCTCGCGCCCTTTTGAACGCATAAAGTCGAGCGTTATAAATTTGAAAGTACCTAACTGATTAAGGCGGTTTAATGTGCGTATTTCGTTGTTGCGGCTGTATAATCCGCCACGTTTCATAAACATGGCATCGCTTACAATGTTTTTCCGCAATACGCGTTTATGCGATATAATCATGTATTCCAAACTGTCGCCAGTATAAACTGTGTCGCGCTGAAGGGTATCGTTCAGAATATCGGTGGCATAATCGGTGGTAATGTAAAAATTATTCATGCGGTATTGCTTGTGCTCGGCAGTATCGGAAGGTTGCAAAACCGAAACTTTAATGTTTACTGTTTTGGTTTCCGAAATCGTATCAAGGTCGAACATTACATACTCGCGGCTGAAATAAAAGAAACCGGCATTGCGGAGCACACTTTCAATCCGTTCGCGCTCGGCTTTTAAAGCAGCAATATCGAAGCGGTCGCCCGGTTTTAAGGCGGTGTTAATGCGAAAATTGTAGGCAATAGAATCGCTTTTAAACTTACCGCGCTGGTAGGTTATTTCGCCAACCTTCCATTTGGGCCCGTTGGTAATGGTGTAAACTACTTTCGTTTTCTTTTTGTTGGTAGAAGTTGTGTAGTTGACATCAGCATAAAAGAAACCGAAGTTGAACATGTAGTTTTCCAGCAAGCGATCTGATTTATCAGCTTGTAAACTATCGAACACCACCGGCTCTTCACCTACTTTATCAATAATCCACTGCTTAAAGCGCGTTAACTTTTTTCCTTTAGTAGCGGAATAATACAACCACATACGCGCAGGAAAAACACCCAAAAACCTTCGGTTGGGTTTTTGCGCCACTATGTTGGCAAAATCGGTTCGAATTTTATCGCGCTCGGCAACAGTCAGTTCTTTCTTGTTTATTACAAACTTGTTTTTAACCAACAGGCTTTGCCCTTCGGGAAGGTTTTTGGCTACCCTGCAACCTGAAATGAAAAAGACGGCAAAAAGCAAAAAGAGTAACCCGGCATTGGTGGCTTTTAAATTCTTGGGCATTCAGAAAATCAATTTATTGCCATCTTTAGCCCGCACGGTTTATGCTTTCGAAACAACAAATAAGTTATCTGCGGTCGCTTCATCAAAAGAAATTCCGCCAAATGTATGGCAAATTTTTGGTTGAAGGCGATAAGCCCGTGCGGGAGTTGTTAGCTTCACCATTCAAAACCGATGCCGTTTTTTCGGTTAGCGGGTGGCAATTGCCGGTGGAAAAGCATACTTGGCAACATGTTAAGGTTACGGAAGAAGAATTACGCAAAATTTCAACCCTCGAAAATCCCAAAGAAGTAGTAGCCGTTGCAGAAATACCTGTGAGAAATTTAACGGGGACTGCCGAAACAATAACCGGCTTAACACTTTGCCTCGATAACCTTAACGACCCCGGCAATGCCGGAACCATTATTCGTATTGCCGATTGGTTTGGTATTAAGCAGGTATTTCTTTCAAATAATTCGGTTGATGTGTATAACCCGAAAGTGGTAGGTGCGGCAAAGGGTTCGTTGTTCAGAGTTAATTGTATTTATACCAATTTACAGGAGTTGTTTACATGTTTTCCCAATGCACCTGTGTTAGGCGCATTTATGAACGGTGACAACATTTACAAAACTGGTTTGCCGCAAACTGCTTTTTTGATAATAGGTAACGAAGCTAACGGCATAAGTGAGGAGTTGCTTCCTCATATAACACAACGCATTGCTATTCCCTCGTATGGTTCAGCCGAATCGCTCAATGCAGGCGTGGCTACGGGGATTATAGTAAGTGAATGGAAACGAAGGGAAGTGTAGAATGCTCTTCTTCTCAAAACTCCAAAATTATCTTCAAATAACCCATCTTTGAACAGCGTATGAAAACGTTGGTTTCTATTGCATTTATGGTTTTGTTGGGTGTGGGTGCCTCAGCACAGTCAACACTTACATTTTGTGTTGAAGTTGGCAAGGGAGACAGTTGCATTCGCCCCACCACCGAGTTTGATATTGATGATGATGGGGGAACCATCAGTATGTTGGTAAAACCCGAAGATTCCGTGCAGACAACTATACTACGCTACAAAATCTATTACATAGACAATTATGGCAACGAACAGTGGAGCAACACTATTGAACAAATTACAAACCCAAGCTGGACGTTTGCCTGGCAGGATGTAGTGTTTTACGACCCCGGCACCTACAAAATAAAAGTTTACCGCACTCTGCCCGATGGTGAAAAATTTTTGATTAGCGGTTTGGTGAAGTTATTTTGCCGATAGGTAAAAAAAGTAGTTGGACTGCAAGTAACCGTACCTTTATTGCATGAATTGCTCTTGTTTATTAATTATCCAAACAACAGCGCGATACATCCTTTGGGTTTTCAAATTGTATTTAATTCGCGGTTTTTAAATTACAACCATTTATGTGTGGTATAGCCGGACTTATTGTGAATCACCTGAGCACCGATGCCAAACTGGAGCTTACACACAAAATGTTGCGTACCATCACCCATCGCGGTCCCGAGGCATCGAATGCTGTATCGGAAGGTTACTACGCATTGGGGCACAACCGCCTTAAAATTATTGATCTGAGCGATGAGGCTAATCAGCCATTTAAATACAAGGATGTAACGATTGTGTTTAATGGCGAAGTATACAACTACATTGAACTGAGGGCGGAGTTAGAGAAAAAGGGGTATATATTCCGCACCCAAAGCGATACTGAGGTTGTTTGTGCAGCATACAAACATTGGGGCGATGATTGTGTAAAGCGATTTGTTGGCATGTGGGCATTTGCCTTGTGGGATAACTACAAGCGAAGACTTTTTTGTTCTCGCGACCGCTTTGGTATTAAACCGTTTTATTACATCCGCAAAGGTTGGGATATCTACTTCGCTTCAGAGTATAAAGCCCTTAAAGAAACGCCTCTCTATAATGCCCAGCTAAACAAAGAGCAGGTAAACCGCGGCTTGCAAATGGTTTGGGCTGTTCATCATGAGGAAACTTTTTTCAAAAACATTAAAAGCCTTCCGCCTGCTCATAATCTGGTTTGGGAAAATTCGCGCATTAGTATCAATAACTATTGGGATGTAAATTTTGATGCAAAACCCGAAAAGCTAACCTGGAACGAAAAGAAAGAGAAATTTTATTCGCTGTTCGAAGAATCTATCAAACTACATTCGCGTAGCGATGTACAAAACGGCACCTGCCTTAGCGGAGGCTTAGATTCTTCGTCTATAGCTTCGGTTTATTCAAAATTGTTGAATGGTACCCCCATTAAATCGTTTACGGTTTACTACGAAGATGATGTGGATGAGCGCCCTTTTGTAGAAGCGGTAGTTGAAAAGTATGGCAATATACAACCGCATTATTTTACGCCATCCAACGAACAATTAGCGGAAAGTTTTCACCGCATGGCATACCATGCCGATGTGCCCGTTTTGGGCTCCTCCTTTATTTCGCAATACTTCCTCATGCAACTGGCAAAAAGCCAGGGGGTAACGGTGGTAATTGACGGGCAAGGCTCTGATGAATATTTGGGAGGGTATTTGCATTCGTTCTATCGCGTAATAGGACAGTTGTTTTCTCGCGGCAGATTTATGGCGGGTTTGCAGATGTTAAATGCTTTAAGCCAACGGGAAAATTTTTCTTCGCAAAAGCGAAACGATTTTCTGCTGAAAAGCATGGTGAGCATGTTCACTAACGAAGCAAGCATTTATCATTTAGAGCTTTCTCGCTTTGATCAATTCAGAAAATATGAGCGCGAGGATTTACAGTTTGCCACTAAAACATACGATAAGTTCAACAACTTCCTCTATCATATATTAATGACCAGCACCTTGCCAACACTTCTGCATTTCGAAGACCGAAACTCAATGGCGTTTTCGCTCGAATCAAGAGTGCCGTTTTTAGATCATCGTTTAGTGGAGTTTGCCTTTACACTCACCCGCGAGGATAGAATAAGCAATAAAGCAGAAACCAAGTACATATTGCGCGAATCGCTTAAAAATGTATTGCCCGAAAAAGTTTATGCCCGCCAAGACAAAAAGGGATTTGTAACTCCCGGTGAAGTAAAATGGCTGAATGGCCCGCTGAAATTTTTGTTGGATATAGACTACGAGCGCTTCAACTGGCTGAAGCAGGATAAACTTAGAGCCACAGTTGACGCTTACAAAGCAGGCGATGTTTCGAAAGCTGCATTTGTATGGCGCATTGCCTGCACCCATTATTGGATGAAGCATTTTGTGTAACCATAACTTAATTATGAGCATTACTGCCAAACAAATTTTAGAGTCTATTCCCTATCGTTTCCGCACCGAAAAAGCTGCCGGATTTAACACTGTATTTCACTTCGATATTTCGGGCGATGAAACATTGCAATACACAGTTGAGTTGAAAGAGCAACAATGTTTTTTATCGGAAGGACTAATCGGCACGCCCGCTTGCACGGTTCGCACCAAAGCATCGGTGTATGTTGACTTGGAAACCGGAAAAGCCAACCCGCAAATGGCACTAATGCTCGGCAAAGTGAAAATTTCGAACATTGCTGCCATGATGCAGTTTGCCAAGTGTTTTCGAAAGTTTGATGCCAGTATCAACTACGGTGCGGTAACAACTTCCGATACTGCTGCGGATGTAACCTTTCAAACACGCCCGGTAAAAACAGGCCCTTTGGCAGGTGTAAAAATTATTGATTTTACCCGCTTGCTCCCCGGCCCTTTAGCAACCATGTTTTTGGCAGATATGGGAGCCGATGTGATTAAAATTGAAGACCCCGATAATCCCGATTATGTGCGCGATTTTGAGCCGCGCGTAAACGGAATGAGTTTATTTTACCTATCGCTCAACCGCGCCAAACGCAGTATGGCGGTCAACTATCTTTCGCCCGAAGGCAAGCAGGTAATTTACGATTTGGTAAAAAGTGCCGATGTAGTGATAGAGCAATATCGCCCGGGTATTATGAAAGAAATGGGATTTGGGTATGAAGAGCTGACTGCCATAAACCCGAAACTGATTTATGTATCGGTTACCGGCTATGGGCAAAATTCTTCCATGGCAATGGCTGCCGGACACGACCTCAACTACATTGCCATTGGCGGTGCGCTGGGCATTACCGGCACTGCCGATGGGCAACTCACTATTCCCGGATTCCAGTTAGCCGATATTGCAGGCGGCTCGTACATGGCAATGAATGCTGTGCTCGCAGCACTTTACCAACGCGAAAAAACCGGCAAAGGCGAATGGGTAGATGTTGCCATGACCGATGCGGTTACACCTTTTACTGCTTTACAGTTTGCATACTATCAGGGAACGAAGGAGGTTCCCCCAACCGGAAAATTTGAGTTAAGCGGTGCGCTGGCAAACTACAATGTATATGCCTGTGCCGATGGAAAATTTGTGGCACTCGGAAGTCTGGAGCCGAAATTCTGGAACAAATTCTGCGAAAGAGCCGGACGCAACGATTGGGCAGATAGGTTTCTCACCGACACGGAAACGGTGAAACAAGAAGTGAGCACATTCTTCCTTACAAAACCTCGCAACGAGTGGTTGCAGTTTTTTGAAGCGAGCGACATTTGCTTAACTACGGTTAACTCCTTAGCCGATATGGAAACTGACCGACATTTGCGCGAACGTAACATGTTGTTGGAAAATGAACATAGCGCTGTGGGGAAGTATCGCACCATCAATCAGCCATTAAAATTTAAACAAGCGAAATTTGATAATAACTGGAGCGCTCCTGACTTAGGTGATGATTCGGCATCGGTTTTGAAAGAACTGAATTATACAACCGATGCCATTCAATTGCTGGCGCAGAAAGGCGTGGTTAAATTAAAAACATCATGAAGCAAACATTCTTGAAAACTATTTTGCTTGCGTTTGCAGTGTTTACGGTTACGCTTTTATGTGCAGGCGATATTGACAAAGCATTTAAGTACTTGAAAACTGGCGACTATCCCAATGCACGCAAGTTTTTGAACGAAGTAATTGCCGAACAACCGGAAAATACAGGAGCCTGCTACGGTTTGGCAAAGTATTTTTTTGCAAAAGATAACCCTGCTTACCATATTGATTCAGCTAACTACTACATAAAAATTGCGGCAAAAAAAGTTCCACTAAACCCCGATGATAAAGAGACAAAAAAGTTGCTGAACCTCGAGGTGCGCGATTACACTATCACCACCCTTCAAAAGGATATTAACTACGAAGCTTACTCCATAGTAGAAACCCAAAACACGGTTGAAGCTTACCAGTATTTTTTGGATAACTTTAGCGAGAAGGGCTTGCTGTATAAAGCCGAGAACACCCGCAACCAGTTAGCATACATACGCGCCAAAGGCGATGGCGGCTATGCGGCTATGCTCGATTTTATTCAAAAGTATCCGAATGCCGACCAGATAAAAGAAGCGAAAGATATTTACGAAAAGCGACTTTACGATCAAACCACTGCCGACCACTCTTATCAATCTTACAAAAACTATTTAGACAATTACCCTAATGGCGAGTATGCCGCTGAAGCAAAGAAAAATTACGAAGAAAAATTGCTTGAGCATTACAATAAACTGCACGATTTAGCTGCTTATGCCGAGTTCGAAAAAAAGTATCCCGACCACCCGGCTTTCAAAACGGTGCAGGACAGTATTTACGCCATTACTACCCGCCCCGGAACGGTAGGTGCTTACAAATTGTTTATTCGCAATAACTCGCACAATTATCATATTAAGGAAGCATGGGAACATTTGTATTTGCTTTACACCGCTTCTGCCAAAGAAAATGTGTACAAAGAATTTGCTGAAGAGTTTCCTGATTTTCCCGATAAGCAACGTATTGCCAACGATATTGATTTTTCGCAAAAACAACTAAAACCTTTTGAGCGCGATGGCAAGTGGGGCTATGCTTACCAGCCCACCAAAGATTCGCTGGTTATTCAGATATTGCCCGAATACGAAGAAGCTTACGATTTTAATGGTGGCTTGGCGGCTGTGCGCGTAAAACCCTGCACCGAAAAGTGTATTTACTTCTACATCAACAAAAGTAATCAGCGCGCCATTGAAGCCGATTTCAATTTTGCGGGCGATTTTAAGAATGGGTATGCAGTAGTAGGCATAGGCAACTGCGAGGATGAATCAGCCTGCAAATACGGTATTATTGATACACGCGGCAAGTATGTGGTGGCTCCGTATTACGATGTAATTGAAGAAGAGAGCGAAGGTTTTTATTTGGTTGCCAAAGGCGAAAAATTCGGCTTTATAAACAGCCGTGGCGATGTGGTGGTGTCGCTAAAGTACTCTGACGGGCTTTCGTTTAAGCAAGGGGTAGCCGCAGTTGCTATTGACGATAACTGGTTTTTTATTGACAAAGAAGGGCGGCAACTGTTCATTAACCGCTTTCAGGATGTTTCATCGTTCAGCGACAGTTTATGTGCCGTTACGTTGGATGGCGAAAACTGGGGTTATGTTGATATGAGCGGCAACTTTGTTATTCAACCCATTTACGAAAGTGCCGAAGATTTTGAAGGCGGTTTTGCCGTAGTATCGAAAAAAGAAAAAGACCCGAAAAATAAATCGCTCTTTATCAGCCAGCGGTATAAAATTGACAGAACGGGAAAAGTGCTCGAAAAGTTAACAGCGCCTAAACCTGCACCCAAAACCAACAACCGCAGGACAAAAAAATAACGTAACCTTGCGCTGCCAATTGCATTAAATGTTCGAATTAATTAAAAAATTTCCGGAGCAGATAAATGAAGCTATTGCCATTGGAGAAGGCATTCAACTGAAAACTAAATTAACCGCACCCGTTAAGAATATTGTTGTTTGCGGTTTGGGCGGCTCAGGTATTGGTGGCGATTTGCTTTCGGAATTGCTCAAAAGTGAGCTGAGCGTTCCGGTTATTGTGAACAAAAGCTATTTTCTTCCGGCTTTTGTTGATGCTTCTACGCTGCTTATTCTTTCATCGTATTCGGGTAATACCGAAGAAACCGTAGCCTGTGCCAACGAAGCACTCGGCAAAGGATTGCAGCCGGTGTGCGTAACGGCAGGCGGCAAACTGGAAGAGATTGCACTGAAGCACGGACTTGATATAATAAAAATTCCTTCGGGGCGTCCGCCACGTGCCTGCCTTGGCTATTCATCAACCCAACTGTTTTTTATACTGGCGCATCACGGTATTATCAATTACGACTTTAAAGCAGCGCTCACCCGCAGTGCTTCTTTCCTTAAAGCCGAGCAGGAAAAAATTATGCAGGATGCCGAGTTTCTTGCCGGTAAGCTATTGCAGAAAGTGTTGGTGGTGTATGCTGAAGATAAATACGAAAGTACGGCACTGCGCCTTAAGCAGCAGATAAACGAGAATTCGAAAATGCACTGCTGGTATAATGTGGTGCCCGAAATGAATCACAATGAATTGGTAGGATGGAAAGAGCCGGTGGGCAATCTTGCCGTAGTTATTTTCCGCAGCGAAGATGAGTTTCACCGCAACACGCACCGCATTGTATATAAGAAGAGTGTAATTGTAAACCTTTCGGAGAATGTGTACGAGGTGTATGCTAAAGGCGCTTCATTGTTCGAAAAGCATTTTTACTTTATTCACTTTGGCGATTGGCTATCCTATCATCTTGCCACCCTGCAAGGCATTGACCCCGTTGAAGTGAATGTGATTACCAACTTAAAGAAGAAGTTGGATTCGCTGAGCCATTAAGTTGATTTCAGTTGTAAAAGGTATTAGAGAAGTTGTATTGCCGCTTTGTTTTTGCTTCTGCTAACGGTTCAACCACCAAAGCGAAGCATTTAGCGTAGTAGCAAAACTTACCCAACACAAGTACGGAATTTGCATGTATCCTGCTACGGGTTTTATCTCCTTAAACAGCAGTATCATCCAAAGAATGGAAGCCCACAAAGTAATTATCTCTATCAGTGCTATATCCATTCGTTTAAAGTAGAAGAAGATAATGCTCCACCAAAAATTCAGAAACAACTGCAAGCCGAACACGAGCATTGCTTTCTGCTTTAGTTGGTGGTGCTCGGCAGTCCAAATCAGGTAGAACGAAACACCCATCAGCACATAGAGCGTAGTCCACACCGGACCAAACAACCAGTTGGGCGGATTAAAGAAAGGTTTTTGCAAGCCCGCATACCAGCCGGGGATAGCTTCGGCAGTGGCAATACCCGAAACGCAACCCGCTATCAATGGCAAGGCGATTGAAACAGTAATTTTTACAAGGTTGACCAAGTTCATGTAAGTACAACAACTGATTGGGGCTTTTGTTTAACTACTGAAATTTTATGCTTGCCAGGTATTCGGCAAAAAGGCGCGCACCGTTTTCATTAAAGTGGCAGTCGTCATAAAACACCGAAGTATCGCGAGGGAACAGGTGTATTGCTTCAATGCAGTTTACATTATTGCTATCGCAAAATTCGCGAAGTGCGGTATTATACATTTCCATTCCTTGCTTAAGCGCTTTAGAGGAATAGTAACTATGCCCTTTTTCTTTCTGATAAGCGCCTATGCCACCCATCCACAATAAACCTTCTTCGTACGCGCTCATGGTATCCTTGTACATAACCGGCTGCGTTACAAAAAAAACGCCCACCCCTTGTCTGCGTGCCTCATCACAAATCAATTTCAGGTTACGTTTATACTCGTTTAACGCAGTTGTCAGGTCAGGCAAGGAATCAATCATAAAGGTTGCCTCCTTTCTGTTTTTTCTCCATTGCACTAACGATTCTCCCTTATCATCCTGTATCATCCAATCCACTCCGTTAGGTTTAATGCGGTGATACAAATTTTGCGCGAGTTGAAACAACACAGTTTTTCGCCACCATGTCTTTTCATAACTTCTTCCCTTGCGGAGAAAAATGGTGTTAACCAACGAATCTTCTACTTCGGTCGTAAATTGAAAGTTCTCATTAAACAAACTGTCTGCACTCAACCTTTTCATAAGGTCGTTCAATCCCGGCATAATAACCAGTTGATTCACATACTTCAGTTGCGGAACGATATACTTTACATGCAAATACAGTTCGCGGGTGGTAATGCCGCTTTTCCCTATACTGCCGAAAATATATTGTTGAGGCGCATTGTTCTTATTCAAATTTTGCTCTAACAACGCCCACCATGTTTCGCTGTTATCTAAGTATAAACATTCTGTAGTGCTGCCGCCCAAGCACAAATAGTTTGTTGTTTCTGCTCTGAATTTTTCACCCCTGTAGCCATTGCTGTTAATCGTAAAATTTTTAGTGCCGTTTATTCCGTAAAAAACAGTTGAATCGGGATAAAACGTATGCTGAAGATTCGGTTGCCAAACGTAGTAGAGGTTATCATCAGGCATTGCCCAACGCAATGCAACTTCTGCAATAAAAAGCGAAAGCAGCACCGATGCAAGTATCAGTAATGCTTTCGTTATGGTATTGCCTGGCTTCATGCTTAGGCAAAATAGCAAATGATTACAGATTGCCGCGCAACGCCTGCTCGCGTTCTATAGATTCGAACAAGGCTCTAAAATTTCCTTTGCCGAAACTTTTGGCTCCGCAGCGTTGAATAATTTCGTAGAAAACGGTAGGGCGGTCTTGCACCGGTTTGGTAAACAATTGCAACAGGTAGCCTTCCTCATCGCGGTCCACCAAAATGTTTAAGCGCTTAATGGCTTCCATGTCTTCGTTTATTTTTCCAACGCGTTTCCACACATCATCGTAGTATGTATCGGGCACATACAAAAATTCCACTCCGCGGGCGCGTAACTCTGAAACCGTAGCAATAATATTATCGGTAGCAACAGCTATATGTTGGCAACCTGCACCTTTATAAAACTCAATGTATTCTTCAATCTGCGATTTCTTTTTGCCTTCGGCAGGCTCGTTAATCGGAAATTTTATGTAGCCATTTCCGTTGCTTACTACTTTACTCATCAGCGCAGAGTATTCGGTTGATATGTCCTTATCGTCAAACGTAAGCAACAGTTTAAAACCCATTACATCTTCGTAAAACTTAACCCACTCGTTCATTTTACCGAGTTCAACATTGCCAACGCAGTGGTCAACATGTTTTAAGCCAACAGGTTTAACCGGCACATTTGATTTTTGTGCTTTGTAGCCGGGCAAAAAAACGCCTTTGTAGTTTTTGCGTTCCACAAATTTGTGGATGGTTTCTCCATAAGTTTTTATGGCGCTTATTACCACTTCTCCGTTTTCATCTTTATAAACAGTTGGTGTTAAAACGGCTACAGCTCCGCGCTTAGTAGTTTCCTCAAAACTCTTTGTGGCATCGTCCACCCAAAGAGCAAGCACCTTTACTCCATCGCCATGCTTTTTCTGATGGTTTACAATTTCGTGGTCGGGGTTTAAACCGCTGGTAAGCACCAAGGTTATTTTTCCTTGCCGCAATACATAACTTGCTCTGTCGCGCACGCCTGTTTCGGGTCCGGCATAGGCAATCATTTCGTAGCCCCATGCGCTTTGGTAATAGTAGGCGCTTTGCTTGGCGTTGCCCACATAAAATTCAATGTGGTCGGTGCCGTTAAGGGGTAAAAAATCTTCGGTGCTTTTTACGTTTGGTTTTTCGAGTGTTGTTTCCATACCTAAATCATTTTCTCAGTTACTAATCAACTAATTTTTTATTCCCTATAACCAACTCTTGTAGTAGTCAGGGTCTTCAATTTTTAGTGCGTCTTCGGTTATCCAAAGGGGTTTAAAAGTATCCACCATTACAGCTAATTCTCTGGTTTCTTTCGCGCCTATACTTCGCTCTACCGTTCCGGGATGCGGACCATGCGGAATGCCTATCGGGTGCAAAGTTATCATTCCGCGCTCTACGTGCTTGCGGCTCATAAAATCGCCATCAACATAGTAAAGCACTTCATCGCTGTCAACATTCACATGATTGTAAGGTGCGGGAATAGCTTCGGGATGGTAGTCGTACAAGCGTGGCACAAACGAGCAGATAACAAAATTGTGCGCCTCAAAAGTTTGATGAATAGGCGGAGGTAAATGCACCCTTCCTGTTATTGGTTCAAAATCGTGAATAGAAAAGATGAAGGGATAATGATTTCCGTCCCAACCAATGGCATCGAACGGATGATACTTGTAATGATAAGGATAGAGCAGTCCTTGCTTTTTAATGTAAATAAGGAAGTCGCCTTCTTCGTCAACCGTTACTAAGTTTTGTGGCTGCTTAATGTCGCGCTCGCAGAAAGGTGAATGCTCCAGCAATTGCCCCCATTCGTTTTTGTAACGCTTGGGGTAAACTACAGGTGTAAATGATTCAACAATAAAGAGGCGGTTGGCATCCGAATCAAACTCCATTTGATAGGCTGTGCCGCGCGGAATAACTATGTAATCGCCATATTGAAATCTCAACTCGCCAAAAACAGATTTCATTTTTCCGCTGCCTTCGTGCACAAAAATTACTTCATCGGCATCACTGTTTTTGTAGAAATAGTTTTTGGTGGATTTGCGCGGAGCAGCCAACACTATGTGGCAATCGTTGTTAATTAAAACCGCCTTGCGCGATTCCAGATAATCGTCTTTTGGTGCCACCTGAAAACCTTTGTAGCAGCGGTGCTGCATGTTTTTCTGATAAGCAATTTTGGGAGCCACATCAATAGGCTCATCAATTTTTAAAACCGCTGTTGGCGGATAGCAATGATAAATAAGCGAATACACATTCGAGAAACCCTCGGTGCTTACCAGTTCCTCAGCATATAGTTTACCATTGGGTTTGCGAAACTGCGTGTGCCGTTTAGGCGGAATGTTTCCTCGTACACAATAGTGGGGCATATAGTCAGTTTAAAGTGTGAAGTTAAACGGTAAGTATAATACCTATCCGTTCATTGCACCAAAACTATTCATAAATGGCTCAGCAGCCAAACTGAGATTGCTCATCTGTAAGTTTGTCAGTTGAATCCTAATCTACAATGCTTCAGTTTGCTTTGCTGTGTGGAACCTCCTTTTCTGCGAATGGCTACCATTCGGACACATCTATAAGTAGTCAGCTAAGTTGCCAACAACGACCCGTGTACCCAAGGCACGCCTTATCAATTCCATTTAGTTATACCCTCATTTATTTATTGATACGGTAGCCATAGACGGGAAAGAGTAATGTAAGACTATTCTCCTCTCCTATCTCCCGTAGGCAACTCGCTGAATTTTTTCTTGCCCTTTAGAAAATACTGCCACACCACACTGTAAGGCAAAAGCGCTTCTGAGCTTTTTTGGGGAATATGTTTCCGCTTTTTGAGCAACGCAGGTATAGCTACAAGAAAAGCCAGATTTGCCTTCAGGATGGCAAAGAAAATTTTGAAGTTACCGTTCTTGAAAACTGAACGCATCGCAGCCAGTTCATCCATTTGGAAGCGTATAAGCAACCGCCACCACAAAGCAGATGCAGGAAGATTTTTGAAGAGCATAAACAAACTGTTCCGGAAATTCAGATAAGTTTTCTGCGGATTATCGTACGCCAAACTACCCCCGCCTACATGATAAACCACCGACTGTGGCACACACACCACACGCATTCCCATGCTCTTTAATCGCCAGCAAAGATCAATCTCTTCCTGATGGGCAAAAAAGTCTTCGTCTAATCCGCCTGCATTGCGGTATGCCTCGCTGCGAATAAACAAACAGGCCCCCGTTGCCCAAAAAATATCAACAATGTCATTATAGCGCCCTTCATCTTTTTCAATGGTGTCAAAAATTCTTCCCCTGCAAAAAGCATAGCCGAACTTATCTAAGTAACCACCGCAAGCGCCCGCATATTCAAAACAGTTTCGCTTGTTGTAGTCAAGCAACTTAGGTTGTGCAGCAGCAATAGTTTTATCTGTTTCCATTACCTCAATTACTTTCTCCACCCAACCCTGCGTTACTTCCACATCCTGATTCAACAAAACATAATACTCAGCATCTACTAACTTCAGTGCATGGTTATAGCCGCCTGCATAACCACCGTTGCGGCTGTTTTGAACTATGCGAATTTGCGGATAATGCTCTTTTACAAATTCAACCGAGCCATCAGTAGAACAATTATCCGCCACTATCAAATCGCATAATTCCACTGAGGTATGCTGTATAACCGATGGAAGGAACTGCTGTAAATATTGCTTGCCGTTCCATCCCAAAATAACCACTGCCACCTTTTTTCGCTGGCTCATGCCTGCCGGAAATTTGTTTATGTTTAGTCGCAAATGAAATCAAATCTTTTTCAATGAGTGAATCACTTTATGCAGAAGATTATTTAGCTTATCAAACCAATCGTGGTTGGCTGCGAAAAACCATCCGCAGAGTGTATTTATGGCAGGTTCGCAGACATGTAAAAGGCGTGGCGATTGATTTCGGTTGCGGTGTGGGGGAACACCTATCCACATTTCCTAAAGGCTCGCTTGGTTTGGAGATTAACGAAGCTACCGTTAATTATTGCCGCTCAAACGGAATGAATGTGGAGTTGTATAAGCCGGGTGAAGATGACTATCAATTAAAAGGAGTTCCCGAAGGAAAGTATGAGACGCTTGTAATAAGCCATGTATTGGAACATTTGCCCGACCCTGCTACCGTTCTCAAAAAACTGATGACAGCCTGTGAGCGCATTGGCGTAAAACGGATTTTTATTTGCGTACCCTGCGAAGTTGGTTTTGCCCACGATAAAACGCACTTGACCTTTGTAACGATTAACTACATCAGTCAAAACAATTTGCTTAAACACGGCAGCTTTAGTTTGGTAAAAAAAGGCTACTTCCCTTTCAATATGCAATGGATGGGAAAACTGTTTGTATACAACGAACTTTACCTTATGTATGAACGACCTTAGCCATTTGCACACTTTTGTAATTGCCGCCTATGGTGAATCGCCTTATCTGGAAGATTGCATAAAGAGTGTGCAGAACCAAAGTTGCAAAAGCACAGTTCTAATTACTACTTCAACACCTTCCGCCTACATTGAAACCCTGGCAAACAAATACTGCCTTCCTTTGCAAATAAATCCGAATGGAGGCAGTATTGGAAAAGACTGGAATTTTGCCCTACAAGCGGCAACTACCGACTACGTTACGATTGCTCATCAGGACGACCTCTACCAACCGGAATACACCGAAAAACATGTTACAGCTTTACTCCAATACCAAGCCTACAACCCTTTAATTGCTTTCGGGAAATCGGAGGTGTATAATAACCGTAACAAACCGGTAAACTTTCCTTTCAAAAATTTTCTTCGTTGGTGGTTAATATTTCCATTTCATTTTAAGCGGTGCATCAATTCCGTTTTCATCAAAAAATCTATTCTGCTTTTCAGCAACAGCATTTCGTGCCCGGGTGTTTGTTTTGCAAAAAGAAATCTTCAAAGATTTTGTTTCAACGAAAAACGGAAATACATTCTCGATTGGGAAGCATGGTATGAAATGAGCCAAGTAGAAGGCGCGTTTGTGTATGTAAACTATGTTTCGCACATCCACCGCGAACATGAGGAGTCAGCCACTTCCACAACACAACTGTCCATTCTGCAGCATGAAGAATTGGAACTCTTGAAAACAATTTGGAAGAATAGGATTATACCTAATTTAATTGTAAGGTTGCTTTCGGCAGCAAAATAAAATGCCGCATCAACTGCGGCATTCTATTTTTTATTCGCTTCTGTTTTAGAACTTCAGAATCTTAAACTCCGTTCTTCTGTTTTCCTGATGTTGTTCATCGGTACAAGGCACTACCACATTTCCTTCGCACTCGCACTTATTCACCAAACGACTTTCACCGTAACCGGCTGCAATCATTCGTTTAATATCCACTCCTTGCGAGGAAATATACTGCACAGCTGATTCAGCACGCTTGCTTGAAAGGCTCGCGTTGTATTTAGCTGTAGCACGGCAGTCGGTATGCGAACTCAACTCTATTTCAAGCGTAGGGTTGTCCTGCAACACTTTTACCAACTTATCCAATTCCTTGGCAGCATCAGGACGTATATACCACTTATCTAAGTCGTAATAGATATTCTCAATTTTGATTGCCACACCTTTACGCACCTTCTCCAACTCTAACACCTGATAAAGCGTTGTAGGCGCTTTTTTGCCTTCGGTGGTAGTAGTAGCAGTAACAGTTAAATACTTGGTGTCAGGCTCACCTGTTTCTTTCGAACCTTCCAGACGATACCTTGTTTCAGGGTCAAGTGTGAACATACACTTGCCGTCTTTGTTGGTAGAACAAACTTCTTCTTTGTTGGTTTTCAGATTTACCAACTTAACTTTTGCTTCAACCAATGGGTCACGTGTTTTTTTGTCAAGCACCGTTACTTCCAAATTTATACCTGCTTCGGCAATTAACGGTATTTTCACCAAGTCGGGTTTTTCTTTTACGGCAACCGTTACGTTATTAGGCAAGTAGCCTTCCTTGGTAGCATAAAACTTATACGTTTTGCCGGGTATAGCAGGGAAAGAAAAATCGCCATCCTTACCGGTGTTGGCTTTTCCTTTTTCCACTTCCTCTTCTTTCATCACCACTTTAGCATCCTTAATAGGCAAAGTAGTAGCTGCATCGTACACAATACCGTTAAGTATTACCCCCTTCTTGGAGAAACTATAAATATCATCATCGCCTTGCCCGCCCGGACGGTTCGAGCAGAAAAATCCGTTTTTATTATCGGCAGCAACAATGTATCCGAAATCATCGGAGTTAGTGTTAATAGGGTAACCTAAATTCTCCGGCTCTCCCCACGAAGTAATTTTGTTTCCGGTTTTAACTGCAACGGTAGAAAAAACATCTAATCCACCCAAGCCGGTATGTCCATTCGAAGAAAAATAAAGAGTTCCGTCTTCTGCAATAAACGGAAACATTTCATCGCCCGAAGTATTGATTTTTGGACCAAGGTTAACCGGAGTACCCCAGTCGCCACCTATTTCACGTGTAGTTACATACAAATCAACCCCACCGTAACCACCGGGTTTATCGCTGGCAAAATAAAGTGTTTTGCCATCGGAAGTTAAAGACGGATGACCTACCGAGTACTCTTTATCATTAAACGGAACCGCTTCTATAGCCTGATTATCCCAACCGTTTTGGTCGGCCAAATAAGCAATCTTGAAAATTTTGAGTTTAACTGTTTTATCTCCCGCAGGGAAAGCACGTTTTGCGTTGTAATTGCTTCTGTCAATATACAACTCGTTCATACGCTCACTGTAAGTAGAAGTGCCCTCATGGTACTTGGCATTCACTTTTTTGCCCTTCAATAATTCAGGAGTTTGAAATGTAGAAGCCGAATCCTTGCGCGATGCTTCATAAATTTGAAGGAAGTTACCTTTTGTCCAGTTATCTACGTGTTTAACGTAATGGTCGGGCAAACGATTAGAGCAGAAATGAACTGCGGAATTTTTGTAAAAACTAACCCCGAAATCGGAATATTTTGAATTTAGTTGTGTTGCGTTACGCACATCGTAGAAACCTCTGTCGCGGCTCAGTTCTTCCACTTTATCAATTCCGGCCAAGCGATCTTTTACGCTGTTATCAGCCGGTACACCATCTAAATATGCTTTATAATACAACTTTGCTTCAGCATACTTCTGATTAGCGCGCAACGCTTCGGCGTAATATAAGTTGTTCACCACATTTGCATTCGGATTTTGCACTAACTGTGCATAATAGGACTCTGCTTTATCCCATTTATTCAACAAACGATAGCTGTCGGCAATACGCTGTAGTACATACGTATTCGCATTGTCCTTCTTGAGAGCCTTCTCGTAAAACTCAATTGCTCTGGTAAAATCAAACTGCTTGTAGTACCAGTCGCCAACTTTTACAATGGGCTTCTCCGCCATCAGCAATACAGTAACAACTATTGCCGTTGCAAGTGTCAGGGATTTCTTCAAGTTCATAGCTTAATATTTTAGGTTGCCCTTCTTTTAATCCGAATCAGAAATATTTTACGTAGCGCGGTGTAACAAAGCGCTTTTTGTTGTACCAAAAATCGTAGCCAATCATAATTTCATGTGTGCCCGTAGTAAATCTGCGAAGCGTAGAAATCTCTGCATCGTACGCATAACCAATTTGCAGTTGCGGAGTTGCCTTGAAAGCTGCATAAACAATAGCCGATTGCCCATAGTATTTCATATCTCCCCCTGTGCGGTACGATGCGCCAATCCACAATCTTTCTACAAACAACAACGCTAAATTCACATCAAACTGCGGAATGTTTTTCGGTAAACCCTTCTGCCATTTCATTAAAATAGTAGGGCGGAATTTTACTATAGAAGCATCTTTTCCGAACACATAACCTGCTGTAAACGTTACAAAGTCGTAAACGCGTGCAATATCGCGGTTGTAAGCCACCACCCCGGTTTTATCGCGCAGCGATGAAGGCATTAAGTGCGGAACCGAAGCTCCTACAAAATAACGCTTACCGTACGCGTAAACTCCAAATCCAACATTAGGTAAAAACAAGCGCTCGTTTAATTGAAAAGCCACATCATTTCCGTTTATAAGTTGTGCGCGGTTATTATCCTGATAGAAATAAGCAAACGATGCCTGAAGCCCGAAGCAAAGCCGCGACTGTTTAATTTTTAAACGATACGCAAACGAAGGGGTAACCGAAAATGTGTTACTCAAACCGAGTTTATCGTTTGAAATTATCATGCCTAAGCCGTACTGGTCGCGCTTTAGTGGGCTGTGCACACTCACATTGGCTGTGCGCGGTGCACCATTTATACCTGCCCATTGGTGGCGGTAAATACCCATAAGGCTTATAACTTCATGGCTGCCCGCATAAGCCGGGTTAATGAACAACCCGTTAAACATATACATACTGTAAGCAGGGTCTTGCTGCGCTTTTACTCCGGTAGTTAATCCGGCAGTAATCAGGGCAATAATCAGTAACTTTTTCATCTGCGTATGATTTGATTTTACTATCACTTAAGTTTTTAAAGCGGTTTTCTGCCACCGGCAGAAAACCGCTGTTGATTAAATCTATCGGTGGATGACTATAAACTGAACCGCATCCTTGGTTTTGCCATCGTTGTATTCATAAATTCCGTAGTAAGTTCCGTCCGGACACTTGGTTCCCTGCATGTTGGTTCCATCCCAATCGTTCAGGTAATGTCCGTTGCTTCTCCAAACTTCAACACCCCAACGGTTATACACGCGGAACTTCGCTTCAGGATAATCATCGTTGCAAGGAATAACATACGTATCGTTTACTCCGTCACCGTTTGGTGAGAAGCCGTTCGGCAAGAAGCACCACTTAGTGGTATCAATAACCGTGATACATACATTAGCCGTGTCGCAGAAACTGAACGAACCGGTGGTAACACAAACCTCGTAGCTGAACGTAATGGTTCCCGTTGAATCGGTTGCAGGTGTAACGGTAATGGTATTGTTGCTGTTTACAACGGCTGTTCCATTTTTAATCTGCTGTGTAATAATGGTCACTGTTGTATCGGCACCCCACGGAAGGATATCGTTCGCCAATACATCAACTGTAATCGGTGTGTTGATGATAGTGGTATCCAAATCGCAAGGCTCGTCAACTGCTTGTATTAAAGTATCAAGCACAGTTATGATTACAGTACCGTTAATGCAGTTGTTACCTACAGAATCGCACAACACAATGCAGAACACATCATTGCCGTAGAAACCTTCGTCAGGTATGTAAGTAAAGCAGGTGTCGCCCTCGTTGTAAACCACGGTTCCGTTATCGGGGTCGCATATATTGGTGATAAATACCGGTATAAAGGTGTTTACGAACTCTCCAATACAAACGGTAACCGGAGTATTGATAAACGTAGTATCCAGTATGGTATCAACCAACTGCTGACAATCTATCACTTTCAGTATTACATAACCGGTGTCGCAGAAGCTTGGGATACCGTTATCGCATACATAGTACTGCATGGTAAACGTTCCCTTCACTCCGGTTGAAACAAAGGTTACCACATTACTGTTAAGGCTGAATGCTCCTACACCAAACGGAGGATTTATTCCGGTAATAATCATTTGGTTGCCGTTCGAATCAACATCGTTCAACAATGGATTGAAGTTAATGGTGTTATTAACACACACAGTTACAGTATCAGTGTTTGCAGTAGGTGGTATGTTGCAATTCACATTTACAACAATCAAACTTGTATCAATACCGCAGTGGCTTTCGATAGAGTAATAAATGGTATCGAAACCACAATAGGTAAAGCTGTGTGTATAGGTGATTTTATTTCCGGTATCTAACACAGCAGTGCCATGGTAAGGTCCGGAAACAATCTCAACCGTAATCGGCAATCCGTTTGCCTGGTCGTTCACTGTAGGATTGATGGTAATAACATTACCCGGCACAACTAACACATTGTCCTGATTTGCTTCCGGTCTCGGGCAGCAGTCAATAATTACATACACAGTAGCTGTATCTAAGGCTCCATGTATATCCTGCACCACGTACTGGAAGCTGTCAATAAATCCGCAGGTATCAATGTTTGGAACATAATTTACAGTTCCGTTGATGTTCAGTGTAGCGGAACCAACAGTATTGGTTGTGATAACAGAAATAACTGTAAACGGATCACCTTCAGGATCAAAGTCGTTGTCCTTAACAGGAATGTTAACAGGATGGAATTGTCCGGTGAGAATGGTATCGTTAACACCAACTACCGAGTTGTTGATACAGATGTAAACAAAAGCCGTATCACACAAGGCAGGTTGACCATTATCACAAACCACATAGCAAAGTGTATCGCCATTAGTTGCGTTTGCCCCTGCACCCGGAGTGTAAACGATATTGTTACCGCTAATTACCGCAGTTCCACGAACCGGATTGCAAAGAATAGCAGTAACCGTTAACGGATTTCCATCCGGATCGGTATCGTTTGCTGTTACATTGATTGTTGCAGCCGCTAAGTAATCAGTACACTGTGCATCGTTATTTGCTACAGGCGGGAAGTTGCAAGGATTAACAGTTACCGTAGCAGTAGCTGTATCGCAAGCCCCCGCTGTATCGCAAGCTGTAAAGCAGAATTGTTGTGTACCTGTCCAACCAACATTCGGAGTAAACGTGAAGCAGTTGTTTCCGGTGTTATTGATGGTTCCGTTCAACGTACCGCAAGCAAAAGCTGCAATTGTAACCGGATCGCCATCCACATCAATAGCCTGAGGACAGAAAGTAATTGTGCTGTCGCGGCAAATTGCGCCAGAAACGTTTGCTACAACCGGAGTATCGTTCACGGCACAAACATTCACTACTACAATGCCTGTTGCACATTGATTCAGACACTGGGCATTGCATGCGGTGTAAGTAATGGTGTCAACCCCGTTAAAGTTCAGATTTGGCGTATAAGTTATTACACCTGCCGAGTTAACAGTTGAAGTTCCATGCAACGTAGAAACAATAGCATACACATTCGCATCGCCTTCAGGGTCTGAAACTGTTTGCGAAGTGTTAATGGTAACAGGCTCCTCTTCGCAAGTATTTGCTACCTGTGGATCGGTAATAAACGGATTCTGATTTACATGGACGCAAATTGTATCGCGTGCAATACATCCTGTATTTCCGGCAACAGCAGTTGCCACCACACAGTAATCAACACCGGTAGGAACAATTGAAACAGGGTTTAAGCCTGATGCAAATACTCCACCGCCTAACTGCGCCCATTGAATATTAGTAACATTTAAACTGTAGGTCGGACTAATAACAACCGTTTGGTTAGCACAAGCCGAATCATCGTTAGCCGCAATACTCAAGGTAGGTGCTGCCTGAACAGTAATTGTAAACTGGGTAGATGCAAAGCAACCATTGCCATCGCTATAAGTGTAGGTAATAACATTCGCCCCTACATTAGCCGTGGCTGGATTGAACTGACTACCACTCATACCCGGACCGGTAAACGTTCCACCGGCAGGATTTCCGATAATGGTTACAGGTGCATCGTAACGGCAATATGTTGAACTAAATCCGCTAACCGAAACAACAGGAAGCGAATCAACAGTTACACAAATTGTGGTATCGTCAACACATCCTGTAGTAGGATTAGTATAAGTATATTTTACACACCATGTACCAATGCCAACTTGCGAAGGTTGGAATACATTACCTGTAACGCCCGGACCTGTAAATACACCACCGGCAGGAATTCCGGTCATAGTTACACTTTGTGTATTTACACAGTAGTGAGAGTTAAGTCCGGCAATGCTTGCCTCGGTTGGATCATTTACAATAACCTGAACAGAGTCTGTTGCCTGGCAACCCTTGCTATCGGTAACAATAAGCGTATAGGTAGTTGTTGTTTGCGGACATGCCTGCGGGTTAGCAGCAGTTTGATCGTTCACTATGCCGCCAATCCATTGGAAAGTATATCCCGGAGTTCCTCCGGTAGCAGCCGGTATTCCTCCTAACATTACACAACCACCGGTATTCGAACAAAGCGTACCTATATTAATTCCTGCTTCCGCAATTACAGTATTCGGCAACACTGTAACTGTTACGTTATCGTTCGCCTGACATCCAAACACATCGGTAACTGTTACAATAAACTGAGTAGTAAATCCTAAATTACTTACAACAGGGTTAGGGGCAGTAATACTGCTCAACGAAACATTAAGCGGTGGGAACCAAGAATATGTGTAAGGGCCAACGGTTCCCGAAGCAGTAGGTGAGCCACCAAGTATGGCGCTGTCGCCCGAACAAGCAAAGATAGACACATCAGGTCCTGCATTTGCCACAGGGAGCGGACGTGTATTTATCACTACTATACCGGAAGCAGAGCAACCAAGCGAGTCGGTAACTGTTAAGGTATAAGTAGTATTGAACAACACATTCTGTGCTGTTGGGTGAGCAATGGTAGTACTGTTCAGGAACTGCGAAGGAGTCCATGCATAGGTAAACGAGCCTGTTCCTCCTACTGCTGCAGGATTACCTCCCAATACAACATTTGTGTTATAGCATATTGCTGTATCGTTTCCGGCATTCACCGCAATTTGCGGACCAACTACAACAGTTACAGAATCTACCTTGTTGCAACCAAGATTATCGGTTACGGTTACGTAGTAAGTAGTTGTATTTAGCGGCATGGCAACAGGATTAGCAATAGTCGGATTGTTTAATCCTGCTATTGGCGCCCATTGGTAAATGTATGGCGCACTTCCGCCTATTGCTGTTGGATTACCGCCTATTGTAACTCCGGTGCTGCTGTTGGCACAGTAAACCTTATCTGCACCTGCATCAACAGTCAGAGTAGTTTGATTAACAAACACCGTAACTTGGTCAGTTGCAGAACAACCGGTTACATTATCGGTAACAGTAATAGTAAATGTTGTAGTAGTTGACAGGTTGGTTACAAACGGATTTGGAACAGTACCTGCACTTAACACCTGAATATTATCAACGGTTACAGGCGACCATGCATAGCTGAAGTTTCCTGTTCCACCCACACCGGTCGGGCTTCCGCCAAGTTGTGCAAACGAACCAACACAAGCCGTCATGGTATGGTCAGGTCCTGCATTGGCAGTAACCGAAGGATTAACGCTTACACGCTGACAAGTTGTAGCCGTACAACCTACGGCATCGGTTACCGTTACACAGTATGGTGTAATAGTTGCCGGGCTGGCTGTAGGATTTGGCGAGTTCACACTTGATAATCCGTTTGACGGGGACCAAGAGTAGCTGTAAGGAGGTGTTCCTCCGCTGCCTGTAGGGTTGCCACCCAACAGAGCCGCACCACCATCGCAAATAGCAGTGTCCTCTCCTACCGATGCTGTTACGGCAGGGTTAGCAAATACTACCATTGAGTCAACCGCAATACATCCGTTAGCATCCTGCACCAATACTACATAAGTAGTAGTATCTGTAGGATTAACATCCGGATTTGTAATTGTATTAGAGTTGCAAATTCCGGCTACAGGTGACCACGTAATACTGAACGGTCCTGTTCCACCGCTTACCGTAGGATTACCACCAATAGTTATGCAGGTAACTCCTCCGGCACAAATGCTCTTGTCAACACCTGCATCGGCCGTAAGGTTCGATGCCGATGAGTTAACCAGTACCTGGTCGGTAGCAGTACATCCGTTGGCATCTGTTACTGTAAGCGTGTATGTGGTTGTTCCGCTTACGTTGCAAGCCGTAGGATTAGGTAAACCGGTATTATTTAGCGATGTGGAAGGTGACCAAGCGTAAAAGTACGGAGCGGTTCCGCTTGTGGCTGTGGGTGAACCACCTAACGTTACACAAGCATTAGCACAGAATACCGTTGATTGGTCATTACCCGCATTGGCAACAGGGTTTTGATTTACCTTCACAAACACTGAGGCAGTACTGGTACAACCTATAGAGTCGGTTACTGTTACTGCATAGGTAATGTTTCCTGTTGGGCAAACCACCGGATTTGCAATATTGGTTGCTGTATTAAAGAAGAATGCAGGCCCCCAATTGTATGTGTAAGTTGCACCTGTTCCGCCCGATGCCGTTGGTGAACCACCTAAGGTTACGCATGCACCGGCACAAATAGTATCGTTAGCACCGGCACTTACATCAGGACGAGGATTGATGGTAATTTTTACCGTATCCTGTGCTACACAACCGTTAGCGTCTGTAACCACTACAGTATAAGTTGTGGTCTGAGAAGGTGTTGCTATAGGATTAGCCACCGTAGTGGAACTCAATCCGGTTGCAGGGCTCCATGAATATGAATACGGAAGCGCACCGCCAACAGCCGTAGGCATTCCGCCCAAGGTTACATTAACTGCCGAGCCTGCACAGAACGCTACATTGTTTCCGGCTTCTGCAAACAAGGTCGGATTGGTTACATTAACCAATACCTGATCGGCAGCAGAACAATTGTTTTGATCGGTTACTACCAATACAAACGTGGTAGTTGATCCGAGGTTCTTCACATAAGGATTAGCAATTGAATCATCGGTTAAGCCGGTAGATGGCGACCATGAATAAACATAAGGCGCAGTTCCTCCGCTAGCTGTTGGTGAGCCGCCTAATTGAACGCTATCCTGCGAGCAGGCAGTAAGTGTTTTATCAGGTCCGGCATCGGCAACCGGAAGCGGATTTACTTCTACTACTACTGAACTTGTTCCGGTGCATCCATTGGCATCGGTAACAGTTAAAGTAAAGATGGTGGTTACGTTTACACCTACTAAAGGGTTAGAGGCAGTTGAACCGTTCGACCACAAGTAAGTATATGGCGCTGTTCCGCCTGTTGCAGCGGGAACACAACCCAAACGTATTTTTACTCCGTAACATACGGCTGTATCATTACCTGCACAAGCAACCGGTGCTTCATTAACGAATACAGTTACAGAATCATAAGCCTCACATCCTTTTGAATCAGTTACAGTTAGGTAATAAGTAGTAGTAACGGTAGGTGCCACCTCAGGATTAGCTGTAGGCGACAAGCCATTGCTCCACGAATAAGTGTATGAAGGCGTTCCTCCAACTGCTGTCGGGAAACCACCCAACTGCACCTGCGAACCTGCTCCGGCACAAATAGTTCCACCATTGCCTGCCTCGGCAGTTAAACTGCTCGATACAACAGCAACAACTACCGCATCAACAGCCGAGCAACCATTTGCATCTGTTACAGTTACAGCGTACAACTGCGAAGCAGAAATACCTGTTACAAACGGATTGCTTACCGAAGTATCGCTTACACCTGTATTAGGCGACCATGCATAGGTATAATTTCCTGCACCACCACTTGCAGTGGGTGAACCACCAATCTGAATAGTATCGAACGGACAGGCAACGATAGTTTTATCGGGACCTGCATCGGCTGTAGGATTAGGATTAATGGTTACTACCACGTTATCGGTTATCTGGCAACCGTTAGCATCGGTAACTAAAACGGTGTAAACAGTAGTTACCAACGGAACCGCCAGCGGATTAGCCACATTGTTGGCGTTCAGTCCAAGTGTCGGTGTCCATGAATACTGGTAAGGACCTGTTCCGCTTGTAGCAGTAGGCGAGCCGCCCAATACTACTCCAAAGCCTGAACACAAAGTGGTATCGGCACCGGCATCGGCAATCGGTGAAACATTTTGTGTTACGGTAACCGAATCAATAGCAACACATCCTTTCGAATCGGTAACTGTTACATAGAATGTAGTAGTTGAAGAAACAGTTGCTATCGGATTGGGTGCGGTAGAGTCGCTCAACAATGCACCGTTGCTCCAAGCATAGCTGTAAGGAGCAGTTCCACCGGCAGCTGTAGGATTACCGCCTAACTGAACAGGCGTATTGGCAGCCGCACAAACCACACCGGCATTTCCGGCTTCAGCCTGTAAAGTAGAAGGCAACAGATTCACAATCACAAAATCGGCACCCTGACAACCGAAGGTGTCGGTTACCAATAACTGGTACGAAGTGGTTGCGGTAATTCCGGTTACTAACGGGTTTTGAACAGTAGTGCTGCTCAACCCTGTTGCAGGCGACCATTGGTAAGTATAAGGAGCAGTTCCTCCACTCACTACCGCAGGAATTCCACCTATGAAGGTTGTATCTGCCACACAAGCAACCAACGACTTGTCGGCACCTGCATTTACCACAGGGTTCGACCTCACGTTAACCGTAACTATATCGGTTGCCGAGCAACCTTTGTTATCAGTAACAGTTAACTGGTATGTGGTAATAACAATTGGCGATGCTACCGGGTTAGGAATATTCGGTAACGAAAGCCCTACAGTAGGCGACCAAGAGTAAGCATAAGGAGCAGAGCCTGAACTTGCAGTCGGACTTCCTCCAATTTGCACCGAAGTTCCGGCACAAATTGCAGTATCTGCACCTGCATCAACTACAGGAACAGGATTTACAGTTACTACAGCAGAAGAAGTTGCAGTACATCCTTTGTCGTCAGTTACAGTTACAGTGTAAGTAGTGGTTACTGTTGGGCAGGCTACCGGAATATTAAGCAACGAATCGCTCAATGTGGAACCGTTACTCCAATGGAATGTATGTGGAGGGAAACCGCCAACTTCGGTCGGGAATCCGCCTAACTGCACACAAGCACCGGCACAAACTTGTTTATTGCCACCGGCATTAGCAGCAAGTGTGCTTGGTGTTACTGTAACAATTACATTATCCGTAGCTGTACAACCGTTGGCATCAGTAACCTGCAACGTGTAAACCTTAGTTGAGGTCAATCCTCTTACCCAAGGATTAGCAATTGATGAATCGCTTAAACCAACTGAAGGATTCCATGTGTACGTATAACCCGGAGTGCCACCGGTAGCGGCAGGAACATCACCAATAAAGATACTATCGCCTGGACAAACCGAAACTGATTTATCAGCTCCCGCCAATGCTGTAGGCAGCGGGTTAATAGTAACTAAGATATTGTCAATAGCCGAGCATCCGTTTCCATCGGTAACCGTTACAGTGTACGATGTTGTTGTAAATGCGGTTGCTATAGGGTTAGGAGAATTGATATTGCTTACACCAACCGTAGGCGCCCATGTATAAGAGAATCCATTGCCGCTTCCGGCTACTGCCGTAGGGCTTCCACCCAAGCGCACCGGCTGTCCGGCACATACGGTAGTATCAACACCGGCATCAGCAAACAAAGTAGGATAAACAGTTACTACAGTTGAGTCAACCGACTGACAACCTATTTGGTCGGTAACAGTTACGAAGTACTGAGTAGTTGTGGTTGGGAAGGCATCAGGGTTTGCAGTGTTGGTCAAATTCAATCCTGTCAGAGGCGACCATGTATAAGTGTATGGTGCCACACCTCCAACTGCAGTCGGGTAGCCACCCAGCATTACGCTGTCACCGCTGCCTAAACATAATGCCCCACCCGAACCGGCTTCTGCCGATAAAGGATTGGGGGTTGAGTTTACAGTAACCTGGTCGGTTGCCGAGCATCCGCTACCGTCAGTTACTACCACCGTATAAGTAGTTGAAGTAAACAAACCGCAAGCAGTAGGATTAGCCAGCGTGCTGTCGTTTAATCCGGTGGAAGGACTCCATGTGTATGTAAGTGTTCCTGAACCTCCGGCACCGGTTGGAGAACTTCCGAGCGTAGCACAACTTCCGCTGCAAGCTACTACCGATTTGTCTAAACCGGCATCAGCCACTACACGCGGACGAACCACTACTGTTGCAAATACTGTTGTTGCCGGACAACCGTTGTAAGTTCCGTTTACGGTGTAAGTAATAGTAATATTACTGTTGCCAAAATTGAATGGCGAATCGTTAATGGTAAACGAATTACCACTATTGCTGTTGCTGCCGAACCAGTTTATCGAAGTTCCGCTGATGTTCGAGCTTATATCAATAGTAATCGGTGTTCCGCTGCACACCGTTTGTGTAGCCGGATCAACCGACAACACAGGGCGTGGCTTCACTACCACATCTACTTTCAATGTATCGCCTTCGCATCCGTTATGAGTTGGAACAATAGAATAAGTAACAGTAATGTTCGTGGTTCCGTTGTTTACCGGATTATCGGTAACCAAACTGCCTGTTCCGTTTGAGCCGTTAGTTCCCGACCATGTGTAGGTAGTACCCGCAATGGAAGAACTGGCATTGATAACCACCTGCTCGCCCGAGCAGAATATATTTCCGTTAGCCACATACGAAATAGCAGGGCGAGGACGTATAGTAACAGGAATAGTTAATGCAGCGCTTCCGCAGCCCGCACCGGTATAACCGCTAACGGTATAAACCACTGTTTGGTTAAATGTAGTATTGTTGGTAAGCACGGTATGAATATCGCCCGTACCGCTTGTTCCGTTGGTAGCCGTCCATGTAATTACAGTGCCCGGAACATTCGAAGTAAAGGTAAGGTGCACGCTGTCGCCACTGCAAACAGAAAGCGATGGAGACGATGGCGTAATAGTAGGCGTAGCGTTAATGAAGATAACAGCCATACCGGTATCGCACAATGACGGTGTTCCGTTATCGCAAATCTGATACTGGAAGGTATCGTTCAATGCAGTTGTACCATTCGGTATGTAAACGTAGAAACCAAATCCTGCGCTTACGAGAATACCGTGGTCAACGTTGTCAATTATCTGCACTGATGTTATTGCATTGCCATTCGGGTCGTAGTCGTTGTGCAATACGTTCAACGTAGCATTAGCATCTGCACAAATAAATGCAAAGTCATCAACCGCAACCGGTGGGTCGTTTTCTTTTGCCGTTGAATCTTTCGACACGTAAATAACTATAATGGCATTATCGCAAAGCGGTTTAGGATTGTTTGCGGCAGTAGGATCGCATATCGTATAGCAAATGGTATCATAACCAAAGAATCCGTTGTTCGGGAAGTAATTAACGGTGCCGTTCGGATTAACAGTATAGTTACCATGTGCCGGAGGGCAAGTTACAGTTACTTGCAGCGCATCACCATCAGGATCGTAATCATTCGCCAGTTGATTAACTACAACAGGTGTATTTAAATACGTAGTAACGTAATCGTTGCTGGCAACAGGCGCGTGGTTTATTAAAGTATCACCGGCAGGTAATACAGTAACAATAATCGCTGCGCTGTCGCACAACACATTAATCGGATACGGACTTAAATCGCATACCGAGTATGGAATAGTAAAGGTTCCGGTAAAGCCGGGGTTCGGATAAACTACTATAGCTCCGTTTCCTGTTATACCATACGTTCCGCCACCGGGTATTACACCGTAGTAGCTGTACGAAAGGGGATTGCCTTCAGGGTCGCCAGTAGCCGAAGCTACGTTTACACCTACCGGCTGATTTTCGTATGTTACTACATAAATAGTATCGGCATAAGGCGGATCGTTCACCGGAGTGATGAGAATGGTAATCGTAGTAGTATCGCACAAAGTAGGGTTGCCGTTATCGCACACAATAAAGCAAACGGTATCGCTGCCGGTTACGTTCAAGTAAGGCGTGTAGGTAAAGCAAAGCGTATTTAATGCTTGATTGATAGTTGTACCTGTTACGCTTCCGTTAACTCCCGGGCACAAACTGGTAAAGAAGTGTAAATCCAAGGAGTCGTTATCGGTAAATGGAATACATACATCTATCGGACAATCTTCGCATGTGGTTACAGTTGTATCAGGAATTTCGGGGGGATCGTTCACCGGTGTAACGGTAATAATCACCACAGCCGTATCGCAAAGCGAAGGCAATGGAATACCCGCATCACAAGCTGAGTAAACAAATGTGTCGGTTCCGTTAAAGTTCGGATTCGGTATGTAAGTGAAAGAACCGTTCGGGTTTAAAGTAAGCGAGCCGTTAGTAGTTGTTGAAACTATAGTGGCAGTTAATGTTGTGCCGTCAGGGTCATTATCATTACCTAACACTCCGGGACCGGGAACATTTAATGGCTCATCTTCCGGTGTAGTGTAATTGTCATCAACAGCCACAGGAGGATCGTTTACCGGTGTTACAATAATCTTGATAATTGAATTATCACAAAGGAAAGGAATACCGTTATCACAAACTGTAATACACAATGAATCTATTCCATTGAAGTTGCTGTTTGGCGTGTAGGTAACACAAACGGTTGGAGGAACAGCACCATTATTCACTATAGGTCCAAATGTTATTAAACCGTTAGCCGGTGTGCCGCAAATTGTAGCAATGTATTGCTGACCAACATCGCCATCCGTAATTGGAATACAAACCGTAATTGGTGTATCCTCAGGAGTAGTAACAGTTGTATCAGGAACAAAAGGCGGGTCGTTCACCGGATTAACGGTTATTACTACAATAGCCGTATCGCAAAGCGAAGGTAACGGAATTCCGGCATCGCAAATTGCATACACAAAAGTATCGGTGCCGTTAAAGTTTGCATTCGGTGTATAAGTAAACGAACCATTCGGGTTCAGTACAACAGAACCATTCGATGTTCCGGTTACAATGGTAGAAGTAAGCGTAGTGCCATCCGGGTCATAATCGTTCGATTGAACACCGGGTGCTCCTATATTCAACGGAGTATCTTCATTGGTGGAGTAGAAATCGTTATTGGCAACGGGCGGGTCGTTAACCGGTGTTACTATAATGGTTACTATAGATGTATCACACAGTATCGGATTACCGTTATCGCAAACAATAATGCAGAACGAATCGGTACCGTTAAAGTTAGTGTTAGGTGTATAGGTAACACAAACAATGTGCGGATTGGAAGCAAGGTTAACATTCGGAGTACTGATAGTTCCGTTATCGGGATTATCGCACACAAATGCTAAATGAATCTGCGAAGTTGTTTCAGGGTCAATAATCGGAATACAAACCGTAATCGGGGTATCTTCCGGTGTAGTTACGGTTGTATCGGGAACAAATGGCGGATCGTTTACTGACAGAATTGTTATGTATGCTGTTCCGGTATCGCACAAACTTGGTAGAGGCGTACCATTGTCGCAAACAATATACTGGAATGAGTCAATTCCAAAGAAGTTTGTATCAGGAATATAAATGAATGAACCTGTAGCGGTAAGCGTTAATGTACCATGGCTTGGTCCGCTTAATGGAATAGTATCAATGGTTAGTGAAGAAACCGGATTACCATCGGCATTATCATTATCGTTTGCACGTACTCCTGTTCCAACTCCTATACTAAGCGGAGTATCTTCATTAGTTGTGTAGAAATCGTTAACTGCAACCGGTGGGTCGTTTACCGGTGTTACAATAACTGTTATAACCGAGGTATCGCAAAGTGTTGGAATACCATTATCGCAAACAATTACACAGAATGAATCGGTGCCGTTGAAGTTAGTGTTAGGAGTATACGTTACACATACTATATGCGGAGTTCCGGTATTATTTACAGCCAAGCTGCTTACAGCACCATTTGCCGGTTGGCAACCCAATATCGCAACATGATTGTCGGCAACATCTATATCCGTTATAGGAACACAAACAGTTATAGCTGTGTCTTCAGGTGTAGTAACCGTTGTGTCAGGAACAAATGGCTTATCGTTAACCGGTGTTACAGTAATGTATGCCGTAGCTGTATCGCACAATGGCGGAACACCATTATCGCAAACTGAATAAACAAACGAATCGGGTCCGAAGTAATTCGGATTTGGAACGTAGGTAAATGTTCCATCGTTATTCAGCGTTAGTGAACCATGCGATACATCCACTAAAGGAGTAGTATTGTAAATTAAGCTATCGCCATTCGGGTCGTAGTCATTGGTAGAAACATTGTTATTCAGCGTTTGATCTTCAGGAATGGTATAGTTATCATTAACAGCTACCGGTGGTGTGTTAGTACAGGTATAATCTAGAACAACAACAGCGGTATCGCATAAATTCGGTATTCCGTTATCGCAAATCACATAACTGAAAGAATCTAATGAATTAAAGAATGGTACCGGAGTATACGTGAGGTCGCCATTCGCAATCAGTGATACGCTTCCTGTAAAAGGCCCCCAAACTACAGAGGCAACGCCCAATGCAGGTCCGTCCACATCCGAATCGTTGCTCATTACATTTTTCTTGATGGCAGTATCAAGACATGAAACATAATAATCATCCATAGCAACAGGCGGGTCATTAACCGGTGTAACAATGATGGTAATTTTAGAAGTATCACATAACTGCGGCACCCCATTATCGCAAATCACCAAACAAACGGAATCTACCCCGTTAAAATCGTCATTAGGGGTATAAGTAATGCATGCGGTATGCGGCAATGAACCATTATTAACTATGGCATTGCTCAACACACCATTATTCGGTCCGCAGTAAATGGCTTGTATCAGGTGACTTTGAGTAGTGCTTTCCGGATCCATAATTGGAATACAAACAGTAATTGGAGTATCCTCCGGAGTAGTAATTGTAGTATCGGGTACAAATGGAGGATCGTTTACCGGAATAACCGTAATGTAAACAGTGGCAGTATCGCAAGCTGCGGGTACTTCGGTATCGCAAATACTGTATTGGAAAGAATCTATTCCGTTAAAGTTCAAAGCCGGTGTGTAAGTAAAACTTCCGTTGGCATTGAGGCTCACCGAACCATTTGAAGGATTTGAAATAGGCGTAGTGTTCACTGTAAGCGGCTGTTGCGGATTTGCCGGGTCGTAATCGTTGGTTAATACCCCCGGATCCGAAATTGGAAGCGGTTGGTCCTCGTTGGTTGAGTAGTTATCATTCACTGCAACCGGAGGGCAAGACGTTACCGTTACAGTTGTGGTAGCCGGTGTTGAATTACAGTTGGCAACAGTAACAACTACCGAATAAACACCACTCATAGCCGGAGTTGCATTTACTCTGATTGGGTTTTGCTGGTTAGAAGAATAACCTCCCGGACCACTCCATGTGTAAGTTCCGTTAATTACGTTGGTAGCAAACAATTTCAATGTATCACCATAGCAAGCCGGACCGCTGTTGGTTGCCACCGGTGGCGCGGGATTAGCCGGATCGGTAAGTGTAATAGGACCGGCAGCAGCCGAAGGGCAGCCTGTTAAACTAACTACAATATTCGAGTAGGTTCCGGCTGTTAATCCTGTAATAATTAACTGCCCGCTTCCGTTGGTGCTGATTAACACCGGACCAACAGGAGTAATTCCCTTAGTATATGTTACTGTGTATGATGTACTCGCATCTAATCCGTTTAATGTAATCGTACCTTCTGTACCACCACAAGTAGTAGGGTTGATACTCGAAGTTGAAGTAATTACCGGAGTAGGATTAACTACAAGGTTAACAGTAGCCGGAGGTGAAACACAGTTGGCAACTGTTTGTGTTACCGAGTAAGTTCCGCCTTGGTTAACATCGGTAATTGATCGAGTAACCGGTGAGCCGGTAGCGCTGTAGCTCATTGGCCCTATCCACTGCAAATTAGAACCTGTAGCGCTAAATGTAACCGTATTGCCTGTACAAATTGGATTAGGACTTGCAGTTACATTGCTAGGTGCAGGAGGATTAGATGGGTCGGTTAGTGTTATGTTTCCAATAACCGGATTAGAAGGACAACCGCTAAGCGTTACAACAAAATTGGAATAAACACCGGCTGTAAGTCCTGCAATAATAACATGACCGCTTGCGTTGGCTACAATATTAAATGGCCCTTGACCAAACCCATTCTTATCATAAGTAACACTGTAAGTTGAATCGGCAGATAAGCCAATAAGCGTAATGCTTCCATCGCTGCCACCGCAGGTAGTTGGATTGCTGCTGTTGGTTGAAGTAATTGCCGGTGTAGGTTTAACAACCACTACCACACTTGCCGGAGGAGAAACACAGTTCGCTACTGTTTGTGTTACCTGATAGGTACCACCATGTAAGGTTGTTGTAATTAACCGTGTAACGGGTGAACCTGTAGCTGAATAGCTCGAAGGACCTGTCCATGAAAGGTTAGAGCCGGTAGCTGAAAGTGTCAAGGTGTTGTTAATGCAAATCGGATTCGGATTCGCTATAACATTGGTTGGTGCAGGTGGATTAGACGGGTCAACTAAATTGATAGGACCAGCCACTGGTGCCGAAGGACAACCATTGATGGTTACAATAAAGTTGGTGTAGCTTCCGGCAGTTAATCCGGCAATTATTACCTGACCGCTTCCATTGGCAACAATATTAAATGGTCCTTGACCTACTCCGCCTTTATCGTATGTTACACTGTAAGTTGAACCGGCTACCAAACCGCCCAGCGTAATACTTCCGTTGGTTCCGAAGCAAGTGGTAGGATTGCTGCTGGAGGTAGAAGTAATAGAAGGAGTTTGATTAACCACCACATTTACAGTTGCAGGTGGCGAAGTACATCCTGCAACTGTTTGCGTAACCGAATAAGTTCCCGTCATAGCAACGGTAACATTGGTACGGGTAACCGGTGAACCGGTAGCACCGCCACCATCAGGATAACTCCATTGCAAATTACTACCTGTAGCAGTAAGTGTAAGTGTATTGCCCGAACAAATCGGATTTGGCGATGCATTAACGTTGCTTGGTGCAAGAGGTGTAGAAGGGTCAATTAATACTATTGGTCCTACAACAGGTGCCGAAGGACAACCGGTGAGTGTAACAATAATATTAGTGTAACTTCCGGCTGTTAATCCGGTAATTACTACCGAGCCGCCTACACTGCTTAAAATATTTACAGGACCAACAGGATTTCCGTCCTTGTTATAAGTTACAGCATAAGTTGTTGAAGGATTTAATCCGTTAAGTGTAATGCTTCCGTTAGTTCCGCCACAAGTGGTAGGGTTACTGCTGCTGGTTGAGCCTATAACAGGAGTAGGATTAACTACCAAATTAACTGTTGCCGGTGTAGAAACGCAACCGTTTACAGTTTGTGTAACCGAATATGTTCCACCCTGATTGGTATTGGTAATAGAACGGGTAACCGGTGAGCCGCTTGCGCTGTATGTATTGCTTGGCGGACCTGTCCATTGAATATTGCTGCCGGTAGCAGTTAAAGTAACATCATTTCCCGTACAAACCGGATTCGGAGAAATGGAAACATTGGTTGGTGCCGGTGGTGTTGCAGTTACACTTACGTTTACAGATGCAGTTCCGGTACAACCCGAAGGATTTGTTACTGTAACTGTATAGGTGCCGGTATAAGAAGGTAGAGCATTTGCGCGTGTAGGGTTTTGCGAGGTACTTCCAAATGAAGCCGGACCGCTCCAGTTGTATGTTCCTCCGCCCGATGATGTTAGCTGTATTGTTTCGCCTTGACAGTAAGTTGGCTGGCTGGAACCTGCTGTAGGAGTAAACGTGGTTGAATCGGTAACTACTATAGAATAATTCTTGTTACAACCTTTTGAATCTGTTATGGTAACAGAATAGGTGCCACTGGCAATGTTAATACGGTTTTGTGTAGTTGCCCCGCCCGCCCATGAGAATGAATAAGCAGGGGTTCCTCCGGTAACGGTGGTAATAATTGAGCCATTAGCAACCGGAGAACAAAGTGGCTTGGTAACTGCAAAAGTAGCAACCAAATCAGCCGGCTCGGTTACAGGGATGCTATCTATTTTTTGACAACCGACATTATCAGTAATGGTAACAACATATACACCGGCACACAATCCGCTAATGCTTGAAGTAGTAGCACCGGTACTCCAATTGTAAGTATAGGGACCTGTTCCCCCACCAGCGGTTCCGGTAATAGAACCATTGCACTGTCCGAAACATGAAGTAGCATTTAAGTTACTAATAATGTAACGCACCGGGTCAATAACGGGAATGGTCGTAATTACTTTTGAATATAAGTTTGTACGACCGCAATTGTCGGTTACCCTGCATTGAATAATACATTTTGTGTTCACGGGTGTGTTGGCGGGCAAAGTAAAAGTGGTTGTCGCGCTCGTTGCGGAACCGAATATAGCTCCACAAGTGCTTGTCCACTGGTAAGTATATGGTGTTGCGCCTCCGGAAACAGAAATGATAAGAGTATCGGTTACCCCTGCATAAAAACCGGCAGGCACATTAGCTGTAATATTCAACTTTTTTTGCACCCCGGTCATTAAAAGGAAGTTGAAGTAGGCACGTTGAAAAGCTACCTGGCTTGCGGTTGTTCCGTTACCATCAGAGGTATGCCCCGCCTGATACATCACCATACCATTATTGATATCGCCATAACCTGGACCATAAGCCATTTTAACTCCCTTTTTAGTAATACCAACACCGGTAGAATCGTTTGTACGAATCGCAGTTCTGGTTGTAGCACGCCAAGCGCTGGTGGTTAAGGGTATATACATTCGTTCCGAACCGTTGTTTTGCGATGGTGTCATATCGCCCATAAACTGCATAACAGGTTCGCTTCCTAAAGTTTGGTCGTAAGTAAAAGGAGTGTTTCCATCGCTGGTATGTGTTTCGGTAATTAAAGAGCCGCAGCCGTTGTTATTATAACACTGCAACCCGGAAGTGGAAAGAAAGTTCATGCGGATGGATGTATTCACCGGACTTGTTTGGAAAATACCTTCTAACGCACTCACCGCATGGCATCCCGACCAAATATATCCTTTAATGGGAGCCATATTGAAGGTACGCAAATAACCATGGTTTGCCCAGGTGGGGTCGGCATGGGGTAATGCGTATACATCATCGCAACCTGTAAGGTTAGCCGGTAAACCAACACGGTACGTTGAAGTTGCTACCCCTGCATTCGTGTAATAAGGTATAACCAATTGCTCATTTTGTTGGTCAATTACAGTATTAGGGAAAGAGGTAATAATCTGATAAACAGGAAGCAACTGATTCGATACCATCGTATCCAAATCTACTCCTTGCCCTTGCCAAAAAGTTAAGCGTGTACGAACGGCAGGCGTTAGATAATCTTGGTCTATTACAAATGCGCTACCACGGTAAGTTCTATTATTATGTACAAAGTCAACCCCAAAAGTAGAAGTGAAGGGATCTATACTTTTTCCGGGAGCAATAATCCATTTAATAGGAACATTGTAATTCCTTACTAGATCGTACACTAAACCGTAAGGTTTCAATCCATTACCAAAAGTTTGCGGCAGCACACCCATGTTTACAATTATAGAACCCATGGTACTAAAACCGGCAGCTACAATTTCTGCCTTATCTGTAATTACTTTACCCGTAGCATCGGTAATGGTTACACAGTAAATGCCCGCACCAACGTTTGTCAAATCCTGTGTAGTTGCACCGGTTGACCACAAGTAAGTGAATGGAGCTGTACCTCCTAAAACCGCGAGGTCTAAAGCACCATTGCTTTGGTTAACATCCGGCTCAGTAACGTTGATGGCACTTGTTAAATCGGTTTGTGTTTGAATTGGAATGGTACCGGTAGCTGAACAACCATTAGCATCAGTAACGGTTACCGAGTAGTTTCCTATGCACAAACCGGTTAAACCTGTAGTGGACGTTGAACCGGTACTCCAAAGCGCGGTATAGTTTGTAAGAGCAGGGTCGTTACATAAAATCAGCGAAATTTCACCGGTACAAATATTGTTGCACGGCAAATCAACTTTGGTTAAACAAATAATAGGCACTTGACCTACAGTAATACTTACCGTAGCTGTAGGCGAAGTACAACCGTTAGGCGCTGTAGCAAATACCGTGTAAGTTCCGGAGTTGGCAGGTGTTACATTGCTTAACAACGGGTTTTGCTGATTGCTTGTAAATCCGTTTGGTCCCGTCCAAGTAAACGTAGCCCCCGGAGTGGTAGAACTTGCAGTAAGTTGAACATTTGTGCCGGTATTTACACATCCCGACACATTAGATCCCGCTGTTACATCTACACTTGGTGTTACTACAATAGTAACCACAGCCAAGGTATCGCTTGCGCGGTTACAAGCATCGCCATTTATAATTCTTCGGAACATAGTTACACCATTAATTGTTATTGCTGGCGGGGTGTAATTCTGTGCAGTAGCACCTGCAATATTTACCCAGGTTTGTCCACTATCGTAACTGCGTTGCCATTGATATGAAGTTATAACGGGCACTCCACTTGGGTATGCTCCACTCGTACCATTCGTTTGTAATGAGTTGTTGCGAATAATATTGGCAAGTATGTAAGAGGGCACTGGAGCTGTAATTGGAGCAGGGGAACTACCACAAGTAATTGTTTGGTTAGCTCCACCGGTTATTTGATTGCCCTGTAAATCGGGAGGGTTTGCCATACTTACTAACACTGGTTCGCCAATTGAAGTAGCTGAAGATTTTGTAGAAGTAAGTGTCCCCTGCGTGAGCGGAAAATTGTTGGAATAGGTTGTTATAGGTAAGTAAATACGGCAATCGGCAAATTTTATACCGCGCTGACCTATAGGGTCAGTTTCGTCTTCCGTACCACCTAAATAAGTAGCGTAAAGCCGCGAAGTTCCGGTTGAGTTTAACTTGAAGAATATCGCATCCGAATTGGTGTTGTCGTATGTACTAGATTGCAATGGATTGTCGAAGGCAGTAATGTTTTTACTGGTTGTATAACCCAATACATATACATCGTTGTTTTGGTCCAGGTTCAAACCCATCATGTTTGACTCGTTACCATTGCCGCCATAGTAAGTTCCCCATGTAGTGCTGGCTCCGGTATATGGAATAGAAGCAACATAAAAATCGGCAGTACCCCCTCCATGTGTTGTTTGAAAAGCACCGCTGGTTATATTGGCAGTAGCCAAATTGCCCAAAGCCCTCCCTCCAATTATAATTTGAGTTTTGTTTTTGTTGGTTTCCATGCACAGTATGTTACAACTGTTCCCCGAAGTGGAGTTAAAATACCTCGACCAAACAGCATTACCATTGGCGGGATTTAAGCGCATCAGCCAACCGTTAGAAGACCCAACCAAAGTTGTTTGGGTAGATGGGTTGCTAAAAGAAATACCGGTAGTGCCGGCAGTTACCCCTCCTACTACTATATTCCCTAATGTATCAATAGCGCATATATTAAAGTTTTCATTTAATGTGCCCGATGATGAAAACTGCTTATTCCATGTAATAGTTGCAAGGTTGTTGGTAATCCGAATAGCATAACCGTTGGTATGCCCTGTTCCGGTTACGTTTGTACCGCTTGGCTGAGTTGCCTGTGGTATATCTCCGCTAGACGATGAACCTTGCTGTGTAACAGTTCCTACACATATCAGGTCAAAATTATTACCAGTAGTAGGATAAACCCGTACATCAAACAAATTCAAACTCCAACTGGTAGCTGTACCCGAACCTAGTGTACGAACCGCAGCCCCGGTTCCGTCAGGATGAACTTTAGCAATAAAGGTTGTTCCGTTTCCGGTGCGTTGTGTCCAGCTGCCGGCAGTAAAACCTGTACCGTATGTTTTGGCTAAGTTTCCGCCATTGCTGCCTACTATATATACATAGCCATCTAAGCCTACGGTAAGAGCGTATGGGTTATCGGTTCCTGAATCACCCATATAGGTTTGCCAAACTCTCGTACCGCTGCCTCCGGGAGTGGCAGGTTCGGTGTATTTTGAAATGAAAATATCGGAAGTTCCTCCGCTTGCAGTTGTTTGAAATGCCCCTACCGTTACCATGTTGTCGCTGTAACGTCCGGTAGCGTATATGTTTCCGGCAGCATCCAAATCAATACCATGAAAGTGGGCATCGGCTGACGAATTCCCACTTACTAATGTAGCCCAGCGCATTACGATGGGGTCAATTACCAAAGTTTGCGTTACATCGTACTTAGGTATATTAAAAGCAATTACATTTCCTTCGCGCTTCTCAAATTTTACCGCAATAGGTGTTTTTCTTCCATTCTTATCTAACAGATAACTTACAGGGGCAGGAATGGTTTGCTCGCCAACGGTTGTTTGAAATACCGCTTCGCCTTTCCTATTTATAGAAAGCAACTCAACTCCTTCAATTTGTAAAAGGAGTTTTGAGTAGTCGGCACCGGGAGCAACAATAATGTCATTTTCAAAATCACCATCGGCTGTAGTATAGTAGCGAACATCTATTCCCTGATATACATTCTTATAAACAAGCTCGGAATAGCTGCGAACGTTAGTGGCGTGTTTAGATGCATCGCCAATAAGGAAGTTGTAGTAGTCTTGGCTTTCTCCCTTGCGCTCAATGGTTGCAGCATTTGCCAGATTTCCGTTCAGGAAATTAAAGCGCCAACCATGTCCCTTCAACACTGGCTCTTTACCTAATTGCTCTAAAGTAATTTCGCCCCGTTGGTACTGCTCTTCACGGTGCATGTACTCGCCCCGCTCAGCTAAACTCTTAGGATCGAACTGACCAACCAACATCCCTTGTGGTGTGGCTAACATTTGCGCCCCGGGAACATCGGCACGGTAAAGCACATGCGAGGGCCACTGTCCTTTATTTTCCATAAAGGTAACCGTACCGAGTGCAGCGTTCAATGTATTCTCATATTCCTTTGCTGCCTGTGCGGTGCGGCTGCCATGCGCGCTTGCCATACCGGAAAATGCAACAGCAAAAAAACATGCTGCCAACAATCGACCTTTCATAGTAATTTTTTTTGTAGCCATAACTATGTTGTTAGTGGAGGGAACTTTATTGAATGTTAGGTTTGAAATCATTTCGTCCGTTTTTTAAAAAGAAAATGGAGCAGGGAAAACCCTCCTCCATTAATAGTTTATAGTTTGAGCCGTTGAGGTTTATTATTTACAAAAAGGGAATTTCCATTCGTTGTGTTTATACAATAAATTACAGTTGAAATTTTAAAATACGCTAGGTAAGTATGTGTCATTTAATAAGCTTAGTCAGGATAACTTATTCAGCAGCACGAAAAATCCTTCATTCTCAGGGCGCAAATATATTCTTTTGCCGCAAACATGTGAGGTTTGGGGTTAATTTTATTTTAAGAATATCCACCAAAAACCGGCACTGTATAGTGGCTTGCTCTTTAATTTTCAACGCTTTATAATTTCCCCTCTGAAAAGAAAGGCTATCTAACCCCAACTATTTTATTGCGGCAGCGATTTCTAACTAAAATCATCTGACTTTTGTATCCAAAAGAACCTTTGCTTTTAACACACTTGCTACCGAAAGCCCATCCCGTATTTCACCATTCAACACCATGTGGTAAAGCTCTTCAAAAGGCAGTTTTTTGATGGTAAGGCTTTCTTCCTCTTCGGGCTGCTCGCCCACGTAAGAAAGCCCGCGGGCTATGTAGGTGTACGAGATTTCATCGGTAGTGGAATTAGAAAGTTGCATTTCGAGTATTAGTTCCATGCTTTCGGCTTTTAAGCCTACTTCTTCCATTAACTCACGGTGGGCGGTTTCTAAAGGCGATGTGCCTTCGGGGCAGCCGCCTTCTACCACTTCCCATTCGTAGCTGTCCAAAGGATAGCGGTACTGCCCTACTATCCAGGTGTTATTGTCCTCGTCTAAAGGAATAATGGCTACAGCATGGGTTTTAAAATGCACCACTCCGTAAATGCCCTCGTTGCCGGCTGGGTTTATCACTTTATCTTCAATCAGCTTTACCCATTTGTTTTCGTACTTTACTTCGCTGCTTAGTTTTTGCCATGGGTTGTGCCCTACGTTCTTCTTCATACTTCCTCCTTCACTTTTGCTACTATAAATATAGAGGTGCTTAAAAACGGAAGGGAAGTAGTGTTGTGCTTAAAAATGTTGTTTACCAGCAAACGTTTCAGCGCTCCTTCTTTTAATACATCCATGGGCGCAGTAATGTATTTCATCTCCATTACTTCAAAGCCCGATTTCTCAAGCAATTCTTTGATGCGCGGCTTGGTGTAGATGCGTGCATTGGCAAAACGCTCATGAATAAACTTGGGCAACCAACTGAAAAAAGGCACACGGTTCCAAGGCAGCAGCGGCAACTTTGCCCCGTGTGTTTCGAACACCCACCATTTGTTGGGAACAGAAATGGCACACAGCGCCCCGGGCTTAAGCCAGCGCGTAAATCGTTTTACGGTTTGTTCATCGTTAAAATGTTCTATCACTTCAAAACAAATCAGTCGGTCAAATTTCTCCTCTAAATCTTCGGCTTCTATGTTTTTAAGCACAATGTCGCAGTTGGTTATGCCCTGTTCTTCTGTTACCTTTTTAAAATCGGCTGTGTGGTCGAATATATCCACTCCGAAGCAGCGTTTCATTTCTCTACTCATCAATAAAAGTGTAGCTCCATTGCCGCATCCTATTTCGAGCAGGGTTAAATCTTTATTGCAAAAACCCGGAATCTCTTTTACGAGTTCTACTCTGCGCGAGATAATTTTGTCGGTGCGGTCAGCCGGTCGCCCCAAATAATGCTCGCCTTCAAATAATGTTTTATCTACCTTGGTCATGAACCGTGTCGTTTATTTCGGAGAACATTTTCAATATTCCATTCTATACGTTCCACAAATTTTTCTTGCCTCACTTTGCAATCGGCAATGCTGCATAGTTTGCACGAAGCGGGAATGCAAGGATCGGTGTGAATAAAAAATTCCACCTGCGATGAATACTTATCGCTGATTAGCTGCGCCATGGCATCGGTTTCTTTGTGCGCTTCTTCGAGTGTATAGTACCACGGCAAAGTAGCGTGGCAATCTACATGCAGTTTACTGCCATATTGTATTATGCGAAGATTGTGCACATCTATCCACTGTGGCTGCCTATGTTCGTTCAGCAACTTAATAACTTCTTCAATTACTTTTTCATCGGCTTCGTCCATAATACCGGCAACCGATTTACGCACCAAGCGAATACCCGTAACAAGAATTATCAAGCCAATAATAATTGCTACTACATTATCCAATACGCTCCAACCGGTGAGAATTATAAGCCCGACTCCAACTAAAATACCAAGCGAAGAATAAGCATCGCTCATTAAATGTTTTCCATCGGCAATAAGTACCACCGAGCCGTGCTTTTTACCGGAACGCTCTAAAAAAAATCCAATCAAAAAATTGATGATGCCCGAAACGGTGATGATGATTAACCCTACATTGAGGTTTTCGAGCGGAACGGGATGAAAAAAAGCAGCTATGGCTTTTACAATAATTCCTCCGCCTGCCACAATTATCAAAATACCCTCCACTCCTGCCGAAACAAATTCCACTTTGCCGTGCCCGTACGGGTGGTCTTTATCTTTCGGCAAAGCCGATACATACAAACTGAAAAGCGCAAACGAACCCGCCAGCACATTTACTATAGACTCTAATGCATCGGAAAGAATAGTGTTAGAATGCGTGAGGAAGTACGCAGCAAACTTGGCAGTGAGCACCAAGAGCCCCGCAGCCACGGCAAACAGTTGTATGCGGAATAATTTTTTATCGGAGAAACTGTTATCCATACTTAAATTTTGCTGCAAATAGGGCAATGGTTTTCATTGTGCCCTCTTGCCGGACAATACTCTCGCCCGAAATAAATTATTTGCAAATGCAATTTATTCCAAAGCTGTTGCGGAAACAAACGTTTGGCATCGCGTTCGGTTTGCTCCACACTTTTGCCGTTACTCAGTTTCCAGCGGTGCATTAGTCGGTGAATGTGTGTATCAACCGGAAAAGCCGGTTTACCGAAAACCTGTGTCATAATTACCGAAGCGGTTTTATGCCCCACACCCGGCAGATGTTCCAGTTCTTCAAAAGTATCGGGCACGTTACCGTTGTGTTTTTCCAATAAAATTTCTGACAACCGATGAATGGCTTTCGATTTTGCAGGAGCTAATCCGCAGGGGCGGATAATATCTTCAATTTCTTCTACCGAAAGTTTTACCATTCGCTTAGGTGTATCAGCCTTTGCAAACAACAATGGAGTAATTTGATTCACGCGCTTATCGGTACACTGTGCCGATAGCAAAACCGCAATTAACATCGTGTAAGCATCTTTATGCTCCAGCGGAATTTCGGGACGTGGATACAACCGGTTGAGTGTTTCAATAATAAAAGCTACGCGCTCCGCTTTGTTCATGGCTGCGCGAATATAAAAAGCGAGTACGGCATTAGCAGTAAATAAATAATCTATGTTCTACACTCCCCTCAACGCATGCCGAACACTTGATAGACAGAATTGGAAATTACCACCCCGCCTTACGGCACCCCTCCTGAAACAGGAGGGGAAACTTTGTGAGCAAGTGTTGCGCTTAAAACTTTAAGGCAACCGTACACATTTGGGGTTGGTGGTGTGTTAAATAAAAAAAGCCCGGCACCCACTGCCGGACTTTTCCATTTCAATCACCAAAAAAGTTTTAGTGCATTTGTACTAACTGGCGGCTGTAAACCTCGCCATTGATGGTTAGTTTAAGAATGAACACACCACTTTGGTAGCCTGCATTTTTTCCGTTGAACGACACATTGTAGCTGCCTGCTTTCTGGTTTCCTTCAAACAAATTAGTAACCAGTTTTCCGCTGATGTCGAACACATCCATTTTCACCTTCGCATCTTCGGTTACATTGTAGTAAACGGTAGTGTTGTCAATAAACGGATTAGGGAATACACTGATGGAAATGTTCTCGGTAATGTTAAGATTGGTAGTAGTGAATGTTGTAATGTTGCTTACATTATTACTGTTGTCCACTTTTACGATATCGGTAAAACCGCCCGAACAAGGGTAATTATAAATTTCCATGTAGCTGGGAGTTGCACCTACAAACTTGATGTTGTCGCCATCTTTGGCAATGTATAACTCACCGCTTTTAAAGCACCATACTTTTCCTTCGGGGCGAACGGCTCCGGAGATTTCGTATTCACGGAAGTGGAATTTATTTCCCACGACTACGCCTTCCAGTTTCATATCGGCATACTCGCCATTGGAGTTGATAATAGTAGTGGTTCCGGTTACGATATCGCCCTCTTGTTTTAAATCAAATTCGTAGTCGAACGTTTCAATGTAGTGTGATTTGTCCCATGAATATTGGTGGCGCTTACCTACCCATTTTCCGGTGAGGTCGAGTTTTGAAACCTGTTTTGCATCTAAAACAGTAACGCGGCTATCCTGCGCTTGAACAGCGGTACCAACCAGCATCAGTAACGCGAACAGAGTCGAAAAAATACTTTTCATAGTGTTTGTTTTTTAGTTTAAGAAAATCAGCAGTAAGATGATATCCTTTTGAAAATCCATAATGAAAGTAATAAAAAGTTGTGCGGGTGTCAATGCCAATGTGTTAAAAAATATTTACACCTCTGCCACCAACAATGCCAACTTCTCCCCTGCCTCGGTGCCTATGGCTACTCCCATACCGCCCATGCGTACCCCCATAAAAATGCGAGGAGTTTTGCGTTCCACTATCGGGTGCTTTGTATCGCCAAAAGCCATTATGCCCGTCCACCAATCGCTGACGGCAAATTCTTTTCCGGGGAGAATAATTTCTTTGAGTTTCTGAAGCAAATCATTCCGCACGGCATCGTTAAATTCAAACGCGGTTGATTCCTCCCCTCTGAAATCTTTGTTTCTTCCTCCTCCAAACAGCACGCGTCCGTCTATCTCACGGAAATAATAGTAGCCCTTATCGAAATGAAAAATTCCTTTAAAGGGAAGATTGGCAACAGGTTCTGTAATGAGGACTTGTCCTCTGCCCGGACACAAATCGGTTTCGGGGAAAAGTTGTTTGGTGAAGGCATTGGTGCATAGCACTACTTTATCTGCAGCAAAAATTAACTCCTCGTTCAGCACAGTATGTTTTACAATTACCTTTACTGTGTTTGGCTCTTCTTCTACCCTCTCTACCTGGCATCCGGTTTTAATTTCAATTCCTTTTTGCAAAGCCAAATCAATAAGGGTACGCATCATTTTTCCCGTATGCAATTCCCCTTCAAAATTATTTTGCACCAAATGTTTTACAGCAGTAGTTGAAAAACCAAACTGCTCTATTTTTTCGCTGTGCAGCGTAAACGCATCGCCTTTTAATACAGAGTGCAATAACTTATTTGCTGACGACAACTTATCCAAACAACTTTCTTCTGCCCCGCTGATAAGTTCGTAGCTGCCGTTTTCGCAATAGCCGATGGCTTTATCGCCCAAACGTTCCCGAAGTTTTTTTAATCCACGCAAGCGCAGTTCTACTAATGCTACTACATCCTCTTCGCGCATGGAATGCAAATCGTCCAAAATTTCGGTGAGGCTGCCTATGCAGGCAAAGCCCGCATTTTTGGTACTGGCACCGGTGGGCAACGCGGCTCTTTCCAACACAAGTATGCGGTGATGCGGCAATTTCTCTTTCAATGAAACAGCCGTACTCAAACCCACAATACCACTGCCTATTACAATAGTATCGTAGTTAAGAAGCGATTGCTTTTCCCAATACGAAAGCATGTGGAATTACCTCTTTTTATGAGCGCCCGGTTTGCGCTTAAAATTTTTACCCTTTGGTCGTCTTTCGGAATTTTCTTTCGGGTTGTAATCGGGCGTTTTGCCGAGCGATGGAGGCGCGGGCAGTTTCTTCACTTCGCTGCCTATCAGTTGTTCAATGCGTTCAAACTTTCGCTGGTCTTCGGGGTTAATAAAGGTAAGCGCTACTCCGGTTGACTCCGCACGTGCCGTTCTTCCTACCCGGTGAATGTAGTCTTCAGCATCGCCCGGCACATCGTAATTTATTACCAAACCAATGCTGTCAATATCAATACCGCGCGAAAGCACATCGGTGGCAACCACCACTTGCAAGGTTTTGTTTTTAAATCTCCGCAAGGTTTCGTTGCGTTGTTCCTGTTCCAAATCGGAATGAATGGCCGCCACGTTTACTCCCTTACGCAACAACTCGCGCTCCAACTGTTTTACTTTATCTTTTGTAGAAGCGAAGATGATGATGCTCGCAATATTTTTCCCCTGCAACAACGAAAGCAGCAACTCCGGTTTTTGTTCGTTGTACACCACATACGCGCCCTGTAAAACACCTTCTGCGGGTTTCGATACCGCAATGTTTATCTGTTCCGGATTTTTCAAAATGCGTTTTGCCAAATCGCGGATTTTGGGCGGCATGGTAGCACTGAAAAGCAGTGTTTGCCGCTCTACAGGAAGATGACTGACTATTTTGTTGATGTCCTGACTAAAGCCCATGTCGAGCATACGGTCGGCTTCATCTAATATCAAATGTTTAATGTTACCAAACTTTACATAGCCCATATTCAAGTGCGCTATGAGCCTGCCGGGCGTGGCAATTATAATATTGGCACCATGCACCAATGCTTTCTTCTCCTGCTCGAACGAAATACCATCGCTGCCTCCGTAAATGGCAATGGCGCTTACCGAAGTGAAATACGAAAAACCCTGCACGGCTTCGTCAATTTGTATGGCGAGTTCGCGAGTGGGAACAATTACGAGTGTATTGACCGTATCGGTATGTGTGGCTACTATTTTATTGATAACCGGAAGAACGAAAGCCGCTGTTTTGCCGGTGCCGGTTTGCGCGCAGGCTATTAAATCTTTACCCGCCATTATCAATGGAATGGCTTGCTGTTGAATAGGAGTGGGTTTTTCAAAATTCATTGCCTGCAATCCTTCCATCAGGCTTTCCTCGAAATGAAAATCTTTAAATGTCACGATGTTGATTATATGATTGACTGAATAGTGTATTCTGTACCGTTAAAAACAAATTTATCGTTTACAGTTTTGCCGAGCATTTGCTTGGCAATGGGCGAAGATGCAGAAACTGCGACAAATGTTTCGTTTCCGATTTTTACCTGCCCCAGTCCGGTGCTTATGTAAAACTCGCCCCGGTTAGTTACCACCAATGCTCCTTGCTGTGCTATGTTATTGTCAATAGCAGTGTTAATGCTTAGCAGTAACTGGCGTTGTTTTATTGTCTCTGCCAATTGCGCGGCATTTTTATCTAACTCCTGTTTGAGCATTTCGCGGGCAGTTTCGTATTTATCGCCTGCACTGCTTTTAGTTTCGGCTTGCAAACTTTGTTGAACGGTTTGCATTACATCGGTAATGGTTTTGATTTTGCTTTCAACCAAGACCACACAGCAATTGTGCAGTTGCTTTTTTCGTTCGCTATGTTTTTCCTTGTTCAATTATTCTGCTCTCGATATTTTGCAAATGATAATCGCTATAAAAAAATTACCCCGCTGATGTAGCGGGGCAATTTTTTAAACTCCGGCAACTTACATTGCCAAAAGCCTGCAACAATTACGACAGGTGCTTGTTAACCAGCTTGGTCATTTCAAACATCGAAACTGTCTTTTTGCCGCCAAACACTGCTCCCAGTGCTGCATCGGCATTAATGTTGCGTTTGTTCTTAGCATCCTGAAGTTTGTTCTTCTTGATGTAATCCCAAACTTTTTTAGTCACTTCGGTGCGAGGAAGTGGCTTGCTGCCCACTACTGCTGCCAGAGCAGAGCTGGGAGTCATTGCTTTCATGAAAGCGGCATTAGGCTTTCTTTTAGCTTTTGGTTTTGCAGCGGCTTTTGCCTTCTTAGGAGCTGCTTTTTTTGCGGCCTTCTTAGGGGCTGCTTTTTTTGCTTTCGCTTTTTTGGTTGCCATGTTAATTGGTTTTATAGAGCGAAAAGTAGGAACGTTTCCCCGTAGGTGTACACTTTATGCCGAAAATGTTATGCACACAGTTGTGCACTTTTCAGAGGAGGAACGGACTTTTCCCCTATGAACTGTTGTTTGTTAGAACAAAATTTATAGTTGGCAGCACCGGTGATGCGCATAAAATATGCAAATAAGTCTGTATGCAAAAACAAAAAACTGCGCTTTGAAACTTAATGGTTAATTGTTGACGGATGCGAAAGCAAACTTATTTGTTACAGCATCAATACTCAAATAAACTCTGTGCAGAAGAGTCGGCAGGAGCTGGTTCATTCTCCAATACAATCTCAAATTCTTCTTCAGGGATATACGCACGTGAATACATGGAGAGTTTAAACTTTTTCTTCTTGCTGCCATTTTTTGCTAAAGGAGTATTCTCCATATCTGCCTCGGTATGTTTTGATTGTATTTCGTTTACCATTTGTATAAATGGCACTTCTGCGAACTGCACTTTCTCTTCAACCTTGTTCTCGGACAAAGCAGTTGTTGACTTTCCCTGCTGTGGCTTGTATGCCGTTTCTGCATAAACTTGCCGTTCCTCTAATGGCGCACGGGAATAATATTCCGGCTCAAAATTTACTTCCTCCCATTTTTGCTGCACTTTTTGAAAAACCGTAGTTGGCGTTTCAATTGCCGCATGGTGTGCAACAGAGGCAATGTGAAGAGGTTGCTCGTGTGTGTAAATTTTATCGAGTTCTCCGCTCTTGAACATTTTCAGAAAGTCAATAGTTCCGGCCGTTCCTGCTATGAGCATCAGCGCTACACTAAAATGAAGCAGTGTTTTCATACGTATTGATTTAGCTTTTGTAATCGTTCAATTTGTTTACTCACCCCAGTTCTTCCGAACAGAAGAACCAATCTGCTGAACCAACCTTAAGCAGACTGCGGGGTGAGTTGTTTCTTTTTAGTGTAGCTTTTGCTCTTTCCATAAATTATCCATTCTGCAATAATGATGTTGCCTATTACACTAATCCATAACGATATGGCATAGTTGCTGTAGTGGTCGTAACCGATGTAAAAGAAAAACAAGTGATACACGCGGAAGGTAACAGCAGTTAACGCCATAGCATACGAACGAATCATCCATATACTATGTGCTAACACATTTTTTTGGCGAATAGTTTCCAAACCTTTGTAGGTAGCCATAAACCAAAAAATTGCCATAAACAGAAAACAGACTTTTTCCCAGTAGCCGCCTTTGGCAAAAAACGCCATGTAAAACCCGGTGGGTGCCCCCAACACCAATACCACAAAAACATAAATGCGCCCTGCATAAACGTGAATGGCTTTTCGCTTGCGAAGAATGTACGAGGAAAACTGTGTAAGTGCTGTTGTTATGCAAAACGCCCCCGCAGCAATGTGTATGTAAAAGCTGTATTTCCAAAGAGGGTTAACAAAGAGTTTTATGCGCTCCTGAATAAAACTCATGTTCGGATCAAAACTGAAATAGGGCAGCGTGTTATACACCAACAGCAAACTGAAAAAGGTAAGCGGCAGCCAAAACATAAGCTGCGTGGTAAAGCGAACTGATTGCCGTAAGGTGATTGCCCGCGAGTTAAGCATCGCTTCGATTTATATTCAAACGATGCACAGCATTCCGTTATTTCATATAACACTGGCAAAGTGCAATAACCGAGTTATAAAATTTGTGAAAGGAATAAACACAGAAGTTCCACTTTTCAAAAAAGTGGAACTTCCAAAACCGCTACGCGCTTAAACCTGCAATAGCCTTACCCATTTTTTCGCGCAGTGCATCGCTTACACCTACAAGCGGCAAACGCAAATGGCTTTCGCAAATGCCGAGCAATTCTAACGCACATTTAATGCCACCGGGGTTTCCTTCGGCAAAAAGCATATCGGTAATATCGTTGAGTTGATAGTGGAGCTGACGCGCTTTTCCAAAATCGCCTTTCAGCGACTGGCGAACCATTTCGGTAAAAATTTTAGGAAACGCTTGTCCTACTACAGAAATTACACCATCGAAACCGTACGAAATCAAGCCCATGGTAATGTTATCATCGCCCGAAATCACCAGAAAATCCTTTGGCTTGTTTTTCACTATCTGCATACACTGAATAAAATCGCCCGAAGCCTCTTTCATACCAATGATATTGGGCACATCGTGTGCAAGTCGCAACGTAGTAGCTGCGCTCATGTTGCTCGAAGTTCTTCCTGGCACGTTGTATAAAATTACAGGACGTGGCGCTGCTGCAGCAACCGCTTTGTAATGCTGATAAATTCCTTCCTGTGTAGGTTTGTTGTAATATGGGCTTACGCTCAGTATGGCATCTACTCCATTAAAATGAAATTTTTCGATATCCTTAATTACTCCTTGTGTGCTGTTTCCGCCAAAGCCTGCCACCACCGGAACTCTTCCGGCTGTTTTTTCGATGGTAAAATTCAGCACGTCCAGTTTTTCTTCTTTGGAAAGATTTACACTTTCACCGGTAGTACCCAGCGAAACCACATACTCCACTCCTCCATCAATGCAATGGTTTATCAATCGCTCCAGCCCATTGTAATTTACTTCGCCCTTTTCGGTAAAAGGTGTAACAAGGGCTACACCTGTTCCTTTCAATCTAGTTTGTATCATACTTTATGTTCTTTAAAAATTCGGTTGCCTGTGTTATAAAATACTGCACGTTTGCTTTATCGCCCGTGTTAATCATCATGTCAAAGCAATTTGTTTTCGCCTTGTTGTATGCGCCTACCCTCCATCTTGCTTTTGACATGGCGCTGATAAATTCCAAAGGTAAATTCTCGGCAGTAAAACAAGCGAGGAGCAAATCATATTTTTTTCCGGCAAACTGCAAGGTGCGCTCATCGAACGGAACTCCACACCAACTTACCCCCTTTTTGTTGAATACCTGCACATCCGCTTTATGCTCTGTTTTTGTATCGTGCTGGTAAGCGAGAATTTCGACCTGCTTACCGCTGTTGCGAAGTTGCTCGGCAAACTTCGTTATGATAATATCATTGTCGGGGTTTGTGCTGTCGTAAAGTATGCCTATGGTTTTTGTATCGGCAAGATTGATAACCGTTCTTCGGGTATCGGCTCCAATTGTTTTTTCGTTCAGCGCTCGGCTGTAGAAGTAGCGCTTCAATTTATCCCACCACTGCAACATTATTGTTCACCAATAGTTTCGTAAATACCAATGCGGGAATACTTTTCGATGCGGTTTTGTATGCGCTCCTCGGGTGCCAGTTTTTCAAGTGCGGCAATGTTGTCAATTATCACACGCTTTAAGGTTGCGGCCATTTCATCGGGGTTGGCATGTGCACCGCCTGCCGGTTCGGTTACAATACCATCAATAATTTTAAACTCAAACAAATCCTGTGCAGTAGGTTTTAACGCTTCTGCGGCTTTCTCTTTAAAGTCAACCGTTCGCCATAAAATGGTAGAGCATGCTTCGGGGGAAATAACCGAATACCACGTATTTTCCAGCATCAATAATTTATCGCCAACACCAATGCCCAGTGCCCCACCTGAAGCTCCTTCGCCAATGACAATGCATAGTACCGGCACTTTGAGAGTTGTCATCATAAACAAATTGCGTGCTATAGCTTCGGCTTGTCCGCGTTGTTCGGCACCTTCGCCCGGGTAAGCACCCGGTGTATCAATCAAAGTAACAATGGGTTTGTTGAATTTCTCAGCAAGCTTCATTAGGCGCAATGCTTTACGATAGCCTTCAGGATGCGGCATTCCGAAATTTCGCAACTGACGCATTTTTGTATTGGTGCCCTTTTGATGACCAATGAGCATGTAGGTTTTACCGTCAATACTGCCGAAGCCTCCTACAATAGCTTTGTCGTCACGAAAGTTTCGGTCGCCCGCTTGTTCTACAAAATCTTTACACAAGTTTTGAATGTAGAAAAGCGAGTACGGGCGGTCGGGATGGCGGCTAACCTGTATGCGTTGCCATACGGTAAGGTTAGCATAAATTTCCTTGCGCTTTTCGGTTAGTTTATTTTCAAGTTCGGCAATTTGCAACGCTATTTCTTCCGAACTGTCGGAAACATTTTTTTGCTTCAGTTTATCTAACTGTTCGCACAATTCTTTCACCGGCTGTTCAAAATCCAGGAAGTTCATTTCAGTTTTTAAGGGACATCAAAAATAGGATTTAAGGCAAATCTTAATAACACGATAACACACTGTTACGCGAAAGTGATTTGATTTGCGGAAATAACTAAACCAATGGCAATAAAATTAGTAGTGTTCGACATGGCAGGAACTACCGTGGAAGACAGCAATAATGTGCACGATGCATTTGTAAAAGGATTTAAAGTGCATGGCTACGATGTAACCGTGGCAGATGCCAATACGGTAATGGGAATTCCGAAACCCGTAGCCATACGCACCATACTGGAAGAAAAATTCAAGATAACCGAGAATACAGGGGAATTGGTTTCGAAAATTCACACTTCGTTTAAAGAGGCAATGATTGATTTTTACCGAAACTCGCCCGATGTAAAAGCGAAAACAAATGCCGAAGCCACTTTTCGTGCATTGAAAGCAAAAGGAATTTTGGTGGGTATTGACACAGGCTTTTCGCGCGATATTGCCGACACCATTTTCGAGCGGCTGCGATGGAAAGAGCAGAATCTGATTGATTACAGCGTAACCAGCGATGAGGTAAACAACGGTCGCCCTTACCCCGATATGATTTTTAAAGCCCTGAAAGATTTAAATATTATTTCAGCTGCCGAAGTAGCAAAAGTGGGCGACACCCCTTTCGATTTACAGGAAGGAACATCGGCAGGTTGCAGTTTGGTTATAGGCATTACTACCGGTGCATTTTCGGAAGAGGAGTTAGAAAAAGAAGAGCATACACATTTAGTAAACGATTTGTTGGAAGTGGTGAAGATTGTAGATAACGCGGTCTGACCTTGGTCAGACACATAAGTCAAACAAGTTTTTAAAAAATAGTCTGACCAAGGTCAGACCAAGTATTTCAAACAATACCATGCAACTGCCTTCACCTTTAAAAGCACGTTTAGAAAAAAGCCCGCAAGTCACGGTGGCAGTTTTTGCTGCATTAGCAGCCTTTTGCACTTACAGTTGCATGTATGCATTTCGCAAACCATTTACGGCCGCTACCTACAGCGGGCAGACTTTTGCCGGAATTGATTTAAAAATTCTGCTGGTAATTTCGCAACTAATAGGCTACACGCTCAGTAAATTTTTGGGCATTCGTTACGTAAGCGAAATGAAACACGGCTACCGCGCCATAGGCATAATCGGGCTAATAGCTTTTGCCGGATTGATGCTGTTGTTGTTTGCTCTCTCGACTGCACCGCTCAATATTTTTTTCATGTTCTTGAACGGCATTCCCTTGGGCATGGTGTGGGGCCTGGTGTTTTCGTACATTGAAGGAAGACGTGCAACAGAGTTTATGGGAAGCGTGCTGGCAATCAGTTTCATTTTCTCATCAGGTATGGTAAAAAGTGCCGGCAAATGGCTAATGAACGACTGGCAGGTAAGTGAATTCTGGATGCCATTCGGAACAGCCGCGTTGTTTTTTTTACCGATGGCATTTTTCGTTTTTCTGCTGGAGCAGATCCCCTCTCCTACCAAAGAAGATAAAAACCTGCGCACCGAGCGCCTGCCTATGAGTGCCAAAGAGCGAAGTGCATTTGTAAAACACTTTCTTCCCGGCATAATTGTGCTGGTGCTCACCTATGTGTTGCTCTCTATCATCCGCGATTTTCGCGACAATTTTGTTGCCGATATCTGGAAAGAGTTAAGCGAAAACAGCGCTGCTATTTTTACTAAAACTGAAGTACCTATCTCTATTGCTGTGCTTGCCTGTATGAGCATGCTCATGCTGGTGCGAAGCAATTTCCGCGCATTGCAAATAAACCATTATATGGTTATTGCCGGTTTTTTGTTAACGGGTTGCTCCACCTACCTCTATACTCACGATACTATTACTGCCGAAAACTGGATGATACTAAACGGGCTTGGTTTGTATTTGGGCTATATTCCCTTCAACGTAGTTTTCTTTGAACGATTGATTGCCGCTGCACGCAAACCCGCTAATGTTGGTTTCCTGATTTACATTGCCGATTCGTTCGGTTACCTCGGCAGCATTTTCATTTTGCTTTTCAAAAATTTCGGACAGGCTAAAATGAGTTACGGGAACTTTTTTATTCAGGCGTTGTATGTAGCAAGTATTGCAGGCGCTATGCTTACACTTTTTTCGCTGTTTTATTTCAATCGCAAACTACATAGCGAAAAGCATGTTTAGTTGTCCTACACTGCCACGCTTATTACTAAGTTCAGCACCTTGTTCAACAACTTATCGCGCAAGCGCATCATCAACACTTCATCGTTTTCATCCATTTCGCTGAAACGCCACTCTAAGCGCCTATCGGCACTTTTATCGCCAACATAGGCAGGTACTCCAATAGTAATTACAAAATCGTAATGAAAATCGGGCGCATTAGCTATGCTTTTGGGAGTATGCAACTTCATTTCGTTGTAACCCAGTTTCTCCATCATAGCAACTGCACGCGGTTGTATGCGCTCTACAGGATAAATTCCGGCACTGTAGGCTACAATTTCATCATCGCGGTAAAGTTTCACCATAGCCTCCGCCATTTGGCTCAGCAACGAGTTATCGCGGCAAACAAAAAGGATGTAAATTTTTCGGTTCATGGTTGATAGGCTTGATTGGGATAACAAATGAACGATGCTGTCCTTACTACATCTTCAAGTCAACTTTAACAATGCGTAAACAAAGCCCGGGTTATACATAAAGTAATGTGCATTCGCTCAACCACCGTACATTCTTTTGCCTGCTTCATATTGGCGAAACACAACATTGATTAAACATTAACTGAATGAAAACAATCGGTTCGCTTTACCTAATCACTTTTGTGCAACCAATCGAAAATGGAAAAACGAAAAGTAAGAGTTGCTGTTATATCCGATGTTCACTTAGGAACCTACGGCTGCCATGCCGAAGAACTGAACCGCTATCTGAAGAGCATTGACCCGGAAATTTTAATTATCAATGGCGATTTTATTGACATCTGGCAACTGAGCAAATTTTATTTCCCCGATTCTCACTGGAATGTTCTGAAGCGTGTTATCAAAATGATGATGAACGGCACGCAGGTTTATTACCTAACTGGAAATCACGATGAAATGCTACGGAAATTCAGCGGGGCACAGTTGGAAAATTTTCATTTGGAAGACAAGCTGATACTGGATTTGGACGGAAAGAAATGCTGGTTTTTCCATGGCGATGTGTTTGATGTAACCATGCGCCACTCAAAATGGCTGGCAAAAATAGGAGGTGTTGGGTACGACTTTCTGATTTTAATAAACCGCTTTGTCAATTTACTGCTTCAAAAATTTGGCAGAGAAAAAATTTCTTTCTCCAAGCGGGTAAAGGACAGCATTAAAACTGCCGTAAAACACATCAACGACTTTGAGCAAACCGCAGCCGACATTGCCATGCAAAGCAAGTACGACTATGTTATTTGCGGGCACATCCACGAGCCGGTGATGAAGGAATTTATCAACGAAAAAGGCATAGCCCATTACCTGAACTCGGGCGACTGGATTGAAAACTTAACTGCGTTAGAATACAACAATGGCGCATGGAATTTAATGCGCTACAACGAGCTATCGTTTGCTAAAGAGAAAGAAACAGAAGTGTACGTGCGCGAAATTTCGAACGATATAGTTGAACTGCAAACTGTGTTCATTAAACACCGGAAAATTGCAAAGGCAGGCTAAGAATTCCTCACTAAACACATTCGCTTGAGCTTAAAACGCCAACGCTTCGTACCCTGTTTTGAACGGATAACATTCCCAACCGTAACGCCTCATCATCTTTTAACCTGCGCTGCACACAGGCATTACACCATCATTCGTTTAATAACCAAAAGAACATTGTTATGAAAATCCTTTTCGGAATTCAGGCAACGGGCAACGGGCACATTATGCGCTCCACTGAAATTTACAAAGTACTAAAACAACATCCCGATGTTACACAATTGGATGTGCTGATAAGCGGAGGAAAAGCACAAATGGGTTTGCCCTTTGAGGTAAACTACGAATACAAAGGATTGAGTTTTTACTATGGTAAAAAAGGTAAGATTTCAGTGTTAAAGAGTATCGGCAAAGCGGGTTTCCTTTCCATTGCGGTTGCCTTATGGAAAGTTCCCTTTAAGGAATACGACTTAGTGATTTCAGACTTTGAACCCATTACACTTTGGGGCGCAAAAATTGCCGGGGTAAAGCGTGTAGGAATCGGAAACATGTATTCCATGACCTCCAAAAAATTTCCAAAAACAAAAGGCACTACACTCACTAAGTTGATCACAAAAATGATGTGCCCCACCAAAAACAAAATAGGTATGCACTTCCGGAAGTTCGATGATTTTATCTACTACCCTGTTATCCGTAGCGAAATCAGAAATGCCGTTCCGGTTGATCGAAACATTTACCTCGTTTATCTCAATGCATTTACCGATAACGAATTGCTGAAGTGTTTCACCTCTTCATCATTAGCGCACAAGAACTTCTTTATCTATTCGAAAACAGCAACACACCCATACATTGTTTCTAACTGCACCGTAATGCCATTAAACAACGAAACGTTTACCAGCCACATAACCGAATGTTCGGGGGTAATTACTGCTGCAGGTTTCCAAACTGTTTCTGAAGCCTTGTATCTTGGCAAGAAGTTGTTTGTAATTCCCATTAAAAAGCAATCGGAACAAATAAGCAACGCAAAAGTGTTGGTGGAAATGGGTGTAGCTACGTCAACGGAGTTAGATGCTGACGCTATTGCTGCATGGATGAACAATGTAAACACCGTACAAGTAAAGTTTGACGATGACCTGCAAAACATAGTGGATGCTATTTTAAACGCCCCGCATACCCCGAAACGAAGGAGAAAAGCTGCGTAATGTTATCTTGCACTTTAATGATGAAAAACTTTGCAACAGCCGTTTTACTCGCAATTACATCTTTCATATTTGCTCAATCAGTTTACGATATACAAGGGCACCGCGGATGCCGCGGGTTGTATCCCGAAAATTCAATAATCGGCTTTATTGAGGCGGTAAAACTGGGAGTAAATACCTTGGAGTTGGATGTTGTGGTAAGTAAAGACAATCAATTAGTAGTAAGCCACGAACCCTGGATGAGCGCTTCTTTTTGTTTTACATCCGATGGAAAATCTATTGAAGACAACAAAGAAAAATACAACATTTACCAACTCACGTATGAGCAGATAAAACAATTCGACTGCGGTATTAATGGCAATTCGAAATTTCCTGAACAAAAAAAGATTAGCACAACAAAACCACTGTTAAGTGAAGTAATTGATGCCGTAGAAAAATACATTTCAGCCAACAACCTTCCACCAGTTTACTACAACATTGAAACCAAATCAACACCCGAAGGCGATAATAAATTCCATCCTGCACCTGCCGAGTTTTCACTTCTGCTTTACAACTTACTACAACAGAAAGATATTTTACACCGCTGTATTGTTCAATCATTCGACCCACGCACTTTGCAGATACTGAAACAAAAAGATGAAAACATTGTATTGGCGCTCTTAGTTGCCAATGCTGATGGTTTCGAACACAACATAACCCGCCTTGGCTTTACTCCGCAGATTTACAGTCCCAACTTTTTACTTGTAAACAAAAAACTGATTAACAACTGCCATCAAAAAGGCATTAAGGTAATTCCGTGGACAGTAAACGAGGAGAAGAAAATGTTGCAACTGAAAAAAATGGGAACTGATGGAGTAATTACCGACCATCCGGACAGAGCCATAAAAGTGCTTCGCAACTAAAAATTGCTTACTTAACGTTTATCTCTTTAACCTGATAAACAATCTTAGAGTTTTGAAACTCGTGCACATATGCCACTATGTGCATTTTTTCAGGCTTCCAAAGGGCATCTAAAATTTTCTTGTACACTTTGCGGATTACGCGTCCCGGCTCCAAGGTAGCCGTCAGCACATCGCCTTGTGTATCGCTGATGATGTCGCGCATCACATCCTTGTGATTGTAGTTAGTATCAATTATTGAGCCATCCAACTGAGCAGTTACTATATCGCTTTCGGTAATAGCAACGGTAAGTTTATTTTGTTCTGAAACAGGTGCGGTGTAATGGAGTTCAACAATAATTGTCAGTTCGCGATTGGTAGAATCGTACGACTTATCGAGCAAAATGTTTACTGGTGTTGTGGCGCTTAGCTCCTGATTGTTATAGGTTGTCCATTTGTTTTTGTCCAACAGAATTTTCGATTCACCGCCAAACAGTTTGCGGTCAATACCGGCTGCGGGTTGCAAGCCAATTTGCCCTAAGTAATCAAACAAACTCTGCGATTTCTGGCTTCGAAAATCTTGTACACTAAACGGATAAGGCGCTCCCAATGAATTGATAGGATGAAAACTGATGGAAACAACTTTGCCGGGATTAGCGGTTTTAAGGCCGGCAATAATATCGTGCCCCTGCGGGCAATTCGGGCAACGCACTCCGGTAAACTCTTCAATCAATACAATTTTGCTTTCGGGAGTTGCAACGGGAGATTCAACGTACGTTGTATCACTTACTACATTCTGGTTTTTGCCGAGGTTTATTTCGGGCCCTATTTCTTTACACGAAGGCGTACTTAGCGCAATACTTGCAACAAGTACAACCGACACATAAGCGCTTGTCTTTTTCATCACAACATTATTTGTTTACAATTATCTTTCACTAAAACGTTGAATTCACTCCAAATTTAACCCCGCTAAAGGCAGGCTCCAAACGGCAAACACCTCCTGTGCAAACTATTCCCTCCACCTGCTTTACATATGCAAGTGTAAAACGGTGAGCACCGCGTGTATAACCCACAAAAAACGAGTAATAGTGATTCGCATTCGGATTTAAATCCGGATTGGGTTTAAAGTTCCACATATCGCTAACGGCAAACGACCAATTAGGCGCAATGTTGTACTCCAGCAAAGCAAACAACCACTGCCCGTAATCTTTAACCACATGTTGATACTGGAATTCGAAACGCAAACTGTGTTTCTTGTTAATCTTGTAATTCAACTCCATAAAAGGCGTGTACGCATCTATATCATGGTGCCCTTCCTTACGATAAATGAATTTATTGTAACGGGCATAAAAGAAGCCGAACTCCAGTTCGAGACTCTTAATTGGTTTTATGTGTGTAGCAAAAAAGGCTTCTCCAAAAAACGGAGTACTGCTAGGGTTATAGCGCTTCAGCAAAAAATCGCGGATGTAAGAACCTTGCAAAATGAAAGTGTATTTGCGGTTAGGTGAGTAAATAAACTCCGCACCAAAAGCCAACTCCCGGTTCTCGAGCGATTGGGCAAAATACAAAGCGGGCAAACGCAGCGAGTTTTGGCGCGAAACAGGCGGAAGAAAATTCATTAACCCATCAAACAAAGCCTCGGTATTGTTTGGCGATGTATGTAAATAAAAGTTTTGGGTGCGCTTAAACTGCAATGTCATTCCAAAGCCCTTCTTCGAATAGTTTAGTGTAGTGTAAAGACAGTTACCCGCAACATCAATCAAACTATCCTTTGCATCATGTATCTGGTCTTTCTTGATTGCTTCATGTGTTTTATACGCTCCTTCAACATACCATGTAAAATCGCCAACGGTAAGTGTATTGTAAACCGTTGCCGCATACGTGTTGAATTTTGGCACAAACCTTCCGGATGTATCGTACGTTTCAATAGTTGCCACCACTTTATCCATGTTATCTTTATCCATGCTCCGGTTAACCAAACCAACACCCGGTTGTATCAGCACTTTTTCTTTTACATTAAAGTTCCCTTCGGCATTAAAACCCACAATTACCGGTTTCTGCACGCCAAACTTTAATTTCTGCACGCCTGCAAACGCTTTCATTTTAAGTTTGTCTTGCACATCATATTGCAATCGTGCGCCTAACAAAGCATTGTCAATACCCAATGCGCGCTCTTCAAAACTTCTGAAAATAATTCCGGTTCCAATTTGGTCGTAGATGTAGCCCCCTGTGATGGTTAAATCTTTTACCTTTTTCTTGATAAAGAAATTCCCGATTCCCACACCATTATAAGGAGTGGTAGGAACGCGCAGTATGGAGTTGTAAAACATATCAAGGCGGATACCCGTTTCCAGTTCATATTTTTCATTGGTGTAATTAAGATTCAGCCACGCATCGGCACCTACTTTGTAGTTATCGTAATGAGGAAGGTTTGCCGCACCTATCTTTTCATCCCTAACAAAAAAGTTGGCGTTTGATTGAAACGAGCCTCCAAAGTACCCCCATTGGGCATTCGCCCTTACAAACAACACTAAAAAGGCAATTGTTGATAGAATGTTGAGATTTTGCATGCATTGCTTTTAAACACGAAAGCGCAAAAATATCTTAAATGAGTATGTTTAAAAATGAATTAGTTTAGCCTTACACTACATGGCACAGTAGTTGACAGTTAACTTATTAAAACAAGCAGAATGTTCAAAAAAATATCGTTTATCCTGTTGCTGTTTCCCGCGTTGCTTACCTATGCTCAAGATGAAAAAAAAGGAATTGAAAAGGTTTTAGGAGAGAAAACACTTCCCTCATTAGTACTCTCCGATATGAACGGTAACAAAGTAAATGTGGCTGATTATGCAAAAAGCGGTCACCCTACCGTTTTCAGTTTTTGGGCAACATGGTGTGTTCCTTGTAAAAAGGAGCTTTCCAACCTTGCCGAAATGTATGAGGATTGGAAAGAAAAATATCATGTAGAAATTGTAGCTGTTTCTATTGACGATTCACGAAGTACTACCAAAGTGAAACCTTATGTAGAGGGGCAGCATTGGGATTATAAAGTGTTGCTGGATGTTAATCAGGATTTAAAGCGCAGCCTTAATATTCAAACAGTACCTTTCACCATTTTGGCCGATGCCAGCGGTAAAATTGTTTATACCCACTCAGGCTACGTAGAAGGCGATGAATATGTGTTAGAAGAAGAATTGCAGAAAATTGCCAAAGTAAAGCAGTAATTTAAAGTTTGGCTCTTAGCCTGTTTACATCAGTAAATCCTTCGTTACGCAGCAGAGGCACGATAATACTTACCGAATCTTTCAGCATATTGTACGAGCGCATAAGTCGTTTACCATTGGGAAACGGAGAGAGAATGTTTTTTACTCCGTAAACCGCTACTGCAAAAAAATGGCGAATGAGCAATTTTACATCGCGCGACACGGCAGATAAAATGGAAACAGGTTCTTGCGAATAGCTGCCGCCACGTTTCAGATAATTAAAGCAGGCTTCTTTTAAATCTTCGTTTCGCATTACACCATACAGTGCATCGGCCAAAATATTTATGGTTGCGGTTTGCGAATTTCTTGTTTTGTAAAACGCAGCTACTGCACTGCTTACTTCAGCTGATTTTGAGAAATCGGCAATTTCCAACAAATTTTTACCAAGCAGGTACACATCGGTAAAAGCAACCGTCATTCCACCGCCTGTGAGCGGGTGGCGCATGTTCAACGAATCGCCCAACAACACTCCACCTTCTTTCATAACAGGGCGCGCTGCCATAATGTGGTTAGGCATTACCTTAAATTTCCCCCCCTCCACCGCCTCGGTAAACGAGTTGCGGATAGAGGAAGGCAGTTGGTTTCCGATTGTATTAAGCAGATAATTTTTCAGTTCCTCTCCTTTTCTCGGGGCATCTTCGCCCGGAAAATCAATTAACATCCGTGTTTCGGTACTTGTAATGGGATACACCAACACCGGGGATGGCTTTGCCACTATTACATGCCCGTGGTTCGGATAAGGCAACTCGCAATTTTTAAGCACTAAACCCAGAAAATGGCCGCTCACTTTTTTTTGCGGGTTGGAAAGTTGGTTACGGAAAACGGAAAAAATTCCATCGGATACTACCGTGAGTTTTGCATTTAAGCACAACGTTTCATCTTCTCCTTTAGTCTTGTAGGTAACGCCTTTAATCCTGCCCTCTTCCTCCAACAATCCGGTTACGGAGCCTTCAATTACCGTTACATTTTGCTGCAATTTCATGTTATCGCGCAGGCGTTGCACAAACTTTCCATTTCGCATTCCCCTGCCGGTGTTCAACTTACCGTTTGTTTCAGGATATGCTATTTGAAAATTTTCGCCATTCATAAACAAAGCATATCCGGTAACCGGCTGTGCATCGAAACCATCGAGTAAATGTTGTAAACCCATTCGCTCCAGCATTTCCACTCCACCCGGTTGCAAAAGTTCGCCTACAATTCTGTCCTGCTCGGTCAAATTTTTCTCTATAACCACCACGTTAATAGAACTGCCGCCCAAGTAACCTGCCAAAGCGGCACCGGCAACACCACCGCCTACAATACATACGTCACATGTTTTTTTGCTCTCCATCACTCACATTTTTTTAGAAGAGCACACTTTGCTCAATGTTATCGGTGGTGTCGGGCGCTATGGTGTAGCGCATTTTGGTTTCGTCAATAGCTTCAATAATGCGGTGCAACCGCTTTTTGGTCATCAGATAATTAGGGTCGGCAGGATTCAGTTTCCGCATCAGTTTGTAGGTAAATTTTTCGAGGAAATAGTTCAGGCTTTCCAGATCGTTGGTTTCAAGCATTAGCCTTGCCGCCAATCCTTTTCTGATTTTCACATTCGTCCGGAACACATCGGGGTTGTTGTAAATTTTTGCCAGCGTAGCCATTGCCATTACCTGTGGAATAGCACAAAAGCGAAACACTTTTGGATGCTGAATCTGTTTCATATATGCAATGCAATCGGGCACATGCTGCAAGGCATCTGTAACTAAATGATTAAGGCAGGCAAGCGATTCTTTCGATTCCGGGAAATGCTTATAGTCTTCCAGTTTTTCGGCATAGCAGCTCCATATCTGCTCAGGCCAAAAGGTTCTGCCCGATTCAATATCTTCAAAGTAATCGCGCACTATGTTTGTTTTCTGCAACAACAGCCCCATTGAGTTGGCAATGGTTTTCTGTTGTTCCAGCAAAGCACTTTCAAAACCCGAAGCAGAGAACAATCCCGACAAACCAATTCCTACTAATCCGGCAACATAATGGCAATAGAGATCGTAGTCAGCCGTAGTTTGCACTTTCTTTTCGGCAAAGTCAGCCATGCCATGCCCCATTTGCTTGGTAATATTGTCAATCACCATACGGTACGATGGCTTAAGGCGCAGATAAACCGATACTACTTTCTGGAAACTTTCAAGCAACTGGCGGTAGTCTTCCTTATCGCCTGTATTGCTTATGTTCCAACCCGGTTGTAACGAAAACTGATGGAAATTGCGAAGCAGATGCAGTTTCTTTTCCAAAGGAATATTCATGTCATCTTCTATGCTATCAAGCCCACGAAGCACGAGATAGAACACGCAAACTGCATCTTGCAACTCGCCCGGTAGGTTTTGAATTACTACCGCAAACGAGCGCGACACTTTATGCAGGGCTGCATAGCAAAACTCCCTATCGTTAACATTGGCAGCCAACTCCCTTAGCGGCTGCGGATAGGTTTTGTTTTGTAGTCCCGATAGTTTGAGCTTAAGTACCGAACCAAATTCGGATGGCTTAATTACTGTAGTCAGAAGGTCTAAAATCATGGTGTGAAAATTTCGCTGCAATAAAAAGCGGAATTTCCGCAAATGCAAATGCGAATTTTTCACATTGCCTTGTGAATATTTCGCAATTGATATAATTTATTGATTTACAAATTATTATTCAAAACTCGAATTGTGCAAAAAATCCTTAACCGGATAATGAGTTAAGTTTTCAAACGGCATTTCTACCTTTGTTTAAAATTAAAATATGGCTTTAGAGGCTATTGAAACTATATGCCCTACACTTACTTCCGAAGCGGGAAGGCAGTTATGGAATTTTGCAAATTTGTCTTCCGGTGAACAAAAGGAACTGTTGAGCGATTTTTCAAGTTCAACTTTGTTTAACCGCACAAACCCAAATAGTTGCGACCTTATCTACCGAAATCTGAAAACATCGGATTTTCCAAAATCTGCTACAGGAAACAAAACTTACGATGCTCTTTACAACGCAATAGCCTTTTACCAACAATTGCAAGCAGAAGACGGACACTTGCCCGGTGATTATGGCGGACCTAATTTTTTGCTCCCGGGATTGATTGTTGCTTCGTATGTAACCGAAAGTCCGTTGCCCAACTTACACCAAGAATTAATGAAACGCTATATGCTAAACCATCAAAATGCCGATGGAGGCTGGGGCTTGCATATAGAAGGCTGCAGCACCATGTTCGGAACAGCTATGCAATATGTTGCGCTGCGGCTGCTAGGAATGGAGGCAGATTCTCCGGAACTAACCAAAGCCCGTAAATGGATACATGCAAATGCAAGCGCTTTGGGAATTCCATCGTGGGGCAAATTTTACTTGTCGGTTTTAGGAGTTTATGAATGGGAAGGCTGCAATTCTCTTTTCCCCGAAATGTGGCTTTTTCCCGAGCAGTTGCCTTTTCATCCATCGCGGTACTGGTGCCATGCACGTATGGTTTATTTGCCTATGGCGTATTGCTACGGCTATAAAGTAACCGGTAAAAAAACTCCACTCATTGAGGCATTACGAAAAGAACTTTACACCGAGCCTTACGAAAATCTTAATTGGAAAAACGCAAAAGATTTTTGCTCCGCTGCTGACCGCTATACTACTTCATCGTCTTTACTTAATGTGCTGAATTTGTTTACCAATACTTACGAGAAGGTACACGTAACTTCTCTCCGTAAAAAAGCACTGGCTTTTATTCTCGACTACATAAATGCCGAAGACGAGCAAACAAAGTATATCAACCTCGGTCCGGTAAATAAGGTGATAAACAGCATTTGTATTTACCATGCTTACGGGAAAGATTCTCCTCAATTTAAAAAGCACTACGAGCGCTGGTTCGACTATTTGTGGTTAGCAGAAGACGGACTGAAAATGAACGGCTATAATGGTTCGCAGTTGTGGGATACGGCATTCACTGTACAGGCAGTAACCGAAGGAAAAATGCAGGAGCATTTTCCGGAATTTACTGAAAACGCGTATAGGTTTATTGACAACAGTCAGGTGCAAAACGAGGTGCGCGATCATAAAAAATTTTACCGGCACGATTCGGTAGGCGGGTGGCCCTTTTCTACCGTTGACCATGGTTGGCCCATAACCGACTGCACAGCCGAAGGATTAAAAGTAATGCTGGAAGACAAAGCACAGCGTTTGAGCGACAAACGCCTGCAACAATCGGCCGACTTGATTCTTTCGTTCCAAAACAAAGACGGAGGTTGGGCAAGTTACGAAAACACACGTGGCGGTAAATGGCTCGAAATGCTCAACCCATCTGAAATTTTCGGAAACATAATGATTGATTACAGTTACACCGAGTGCAGTTCTGCCTGTGTGCAGGCATTGGCAAAGTTCCAAAAGCGCTTTCCCGAATACAGACAGAATGAAATTTCGAAAGCCGTTGAAAGTGGTGCCGGCTTTATAAGCAATCAACAACGGAAAAATGGTTCGTGGTACGGCTCGTGGGCTGTATGTTTTACCTACGGAACTTGGTTTGGTGTAGAAGGATTACTGGCTGCCGGTTATGCTGGGTTTGGGAAAAATGCAAGCGTATCTCCACAAATAAAAGCAGCTTGCAATTTTTTGGTAAGCAAGCAAAATGCTGACGGTGGATGGGGCGAAAGTTTTGAAAGCTGCCTAAAGAAAGAGTATGTGCCGCACAAAGAATCGCAAGTAGTAAATACCGCATGGGCGCTGCTCAGTTTAATGGCAGCAAACTATCCCGACAAAAATGTAATTGACCGGGGCATTGCATTTTTGCTTTCAATGCAGTTGCCCAATGGAGATTTTCCGCAACAAGGAATAAGCGGAGTATTTAACCACAGTTGCGGCATTACTTATACAGCATACCGAAATGTGTTCCCGATATGGGCTCTGAGCAGGTATAAGAAGCTATACGGAGTTTAAAAAAATTGGGTTGCTGTTACAACAGCAACCCACTTACAGTCAGGCGAAAAATTTATCAGCCCAAATAACTTTTCAGCAATTTACAACGATTGGTTGATTTTAGACGCATAAGTGCCTTATCTTTTATTTGGCGTACTCTTTCGCGAGTTAGATCGAACCGAGCACCTATGTCTTCAAGGCTCATAGGCTGCTCCACTCCTATTCCAAAGTAAAGTTTTATAACCTCTGCCTGCCGCTCGGTAAGCGTTGCCAGCGAGCGGTTTACTTCACGGTTAAGCGATTCGCTGTAACTAACGTGCATATCGGTTTCCTCGGCATTAGGGTTGGCAATTACTTCGAGCAGCGAGTTTTCTTCACCAACGGCAAAAGGGGCATCAACAGAAATATGTCTGCCGGCTACGCCCAAGGTAGTTTTCACTTCATCTAAATCAACATTGAGCATTTGTGCTAACTCTTCGGGAGCAGGTTCGCGTTCAAATTCCTGCTCCAATGTCTGAAATGCTTTGTTGATTTTGTTGAGCGAGCCTACTTTGTTGAGCGGCAAGCGCACAATGCGCGATTGTTCCGCCAATGCTTGTAAAATAGATTGGCGAATCCACCACACAGCATACGAAATGAATTTGAAGCCGCGAGTTTCATCAAAACGCTCTGCCGCTTTAATTAAGCCCAAGTTACCTTCGTTAATCAAGTCGGGTAAGGTAAGCCCTTGGTTTTGGTATTGCTTTGCTACCGAAACAACAAAGCGAAGGTTGGCTTTGGTCAATTTTTCGAGCGCATCGGTATCGCCCTGTTTAATTTTTCGTGCTAACTGAACCTCTTCGTCTGCAGTAATCAGGTCAACGCGTCCTATTTCCTGCAAGTACTTTTCGAGTGAAGCGCTATCACGATTGGTGATGCTCTTCGTAATTTTAAGCTGGCGCATGTGCTTTGGTGTAGTTTTGTTTCGTTAAAAAAGGGTTTTTGGTGTTGTCAGATTACTAAAGAAAAACATTTGCGCTTCTCATAAAAGCGTTACAACATACAAAATGGAATTTTTAGCCTTTTCGGGGATACAAATGTGAAGGAGGCAGCAGCAGTAAACTGTAAAGGGGTGTTAGTGATTTGAAATTTCCCTTTACAGATTTGGGTGAAAACAATTCTTCGTTTAAGGCGTTTACTTTGAACTTGATCTGTAAGCATTACACAATGAAAACCTTATTCTCGCTTTTCTTTTTTATGATTGCTTTCCTGAGCGGATGCTCGCAAAAGAAAACAAATTACCATCAAGCCACCACAACCATGAAAGAACCAAACGATACAGCCAAAGTGGAAAAAACTGAGCAGGAATGGAAAAGCCTGCTAACCGATGAACAGTATTATGTGCTGCGGCAAAAAGGAACCGAGCGCCCGTTTACAGGCAAGTTTTATTTGCATAAAGAAAAAGGCGTGTATGTATGCGCTGCCTGCGGTAACGAACTGTTTACTTCCGACATGAAGTTTGACTCGCACTGCGGGTGGCCCAGTTTCGATAAAGAGATTGAAGGCGGAAAAATTTCTACCCAATTAGATACTACACACGGCATGATACGTACCGAAATTATGTGCGGCAAATGCAGCTCGCACTTAGGGCATTTGTTCGATGACGGACCCACCGCCACAGGCTTGCGTTACTGTGTAAATTCTGTTTCCTTAGATTTTAAAAAGGATAAAGAACAGGAATAATGATACTTGCCAATATCCACATAATAATATTGAGCGGGGTTCCCACTTTCAGGTAATCGTTAAACCGATAATTGCCCGGTGTGTAAATCATTACATTAGTTTGATAACCAATAGGAGTCATAAAACTGAGCGAGGCGGCAAAGGTTATTGCCATTAAAAAAGGGATAGGACTAACGTGCAGATTGAGCGCTGTTTGAATAGCCACCGGAGCAAGCAACGCAGCCGTTGCATTGTTCGACATAAAGTTGGTCATTAAAAAAGTTAGCAGAAAGTAAGCCGACAAAATTGCCCGCGGACCAAATTGCCCGAACACTCCTACTACGTTCTGGGAAATAACCACCGATGCTCCCGTTTTTTGCAAAGCAGTACCCATGGAAAGCACTCCTGCAAGCATAAAAATCACCTTCCAGTCAATGGCTTTGTAGGCTTCTTCGGGGGTAATGGCTTTAATACCAATAAGCAGTATTACGCCTATGGCTGCACTTAATACTAACGGCATTATCTGCAATGCGGAGAGTACAATAACACTCAAAGCAATCAACAACACGGGCAATGTAATTTTCAGGTTGGGTTTTTCTTGCTCTACTTTTGAAAGTATAAGCAGGTCATCGCTTGATTTAAGCTGATTGATGGTTTTGGTATCGGCACGCACTAACAGTACATCGCCTGCCTGTATTGGCGAATGCGCCAGTTTGTCGTAAACAATATCATCGCGGTGGCGTATTGCCAGTACCGCAGCGCCTTGGTATTTATTCCGGAAATTGATTTGCGCCAGTGTTTTTCCTACAAAGCCGGAGCCGGGAGGAATCATGGCTTCAAACAGTTTCGATTCGTCAATACTGGTTTTCGTATCTGCCTTTATCAAAATCCCTTCAGCCTTTTCCAGTTTTTTTAACTTCTCAATGTTGCATTTCACTTTCACTACATCGCCAGGTTGAAACAGGGTAAAAGCCGATACAGGAACGTTTTCTTCGTTGCGGGTTATACGAAGTATTTCCACTTCGAACTCGCGCACCAAACGCGATTGCCCCAATGCCTTGCCGGCAGACTTTGCTTCGGGCAGCAGAATAATTTCGGTAAGGTAGTTGCCTATGTCGGTAAAGTCGTCAAACGGAGTTACCGATTTGCGGTCGGGCAATAAGAACTGCCCTATCACTACCATGTACACAATACCAATTCCCAAAAACCAGATACCTGCGGGTGTCATTAAAAACATACTGAAACCTTCTAAGCCATTGCGCTCGGCAATACCGCTTACCAGTATGTTAGTAGAAGTGCCTATGAGCGTACAAGTGCCGCCCATGAGTGCGCCAAAGGAGAGAGGAATAAGCAACTTTGAAGGGCTTATTTTGGTTTGATGACACACTTGAATAACCACCGGCAACAGCAGAGCTACTACACTTGTATCGTTAATGAATGCCGAAAGCACGCCCGAAAAAACCATAACTGAAAGTAACGTGAGCAGATAACTGCTTTTGCCCAACAGCAACAGCAGTTTGGTAAAGTTGTTGAGAATGCCTGTTTTAAAAATGGCGGCACTGATTACAAACATAGCTGCAACGGTTAGTGTAGCGTTGTTGTTGAAGCCCGCAAAACCCTCTTCGGGGGTTAGAATACCGGTAATAATAAATGCCAGCATTACGCCTGCTGAAACCGTATCAACCGTAAACCATTCTTTTACGAAGCACAGTACCGCTAAAGCGATAATGATGAACGTGAGTATGATTTCGATGGTCATGGTGTGGCGTTGGTTATGGCGACAGTGAAAAATATACATTTAAACAGAAGGACAGAAATTTTATCGAGTCAGTACCCTGAAAAATCATTTTCAACAACCCACAATAAATTCAAAATCAAACCGTCCGCATACAGTAGTTTTGAAAAACGCAATTTGAAGGCTGTATGTATTTAGTTGGTACAGGGCGAGGAGATATAACCGCATTTGTAAAAGGAGTTGGTATGCTGGGATATGGTGTTCATTACAATACCATGGAAGCCATAGAAACCCCGCTTACCGCGCGAGCGTTTGTGTTTGCCGATTCAAAATCGGGAAGAAAATTCTGCTACGTTAACTGTGAACTGGCGTTTATTACCATTGCTATTAAAAAGGGTGTTTTAAAAACCTTAGAACGGAAACATCCTGAATTTGGATACGATGAAGACAATATGCTGCTGACCGCTCAGCACACGCACAGCGGACCGGGTGGATATTCCTACTACGGGCTTTACAATCTAAGCGTGCCGGGCTTTGTAATGGAGGTGTACAAAAAAATTGTTGACGGCATTGCAGAAGCGGTAATTGCTGCCGAAAAAAATCTGAAGCCTGCAACACTTTCATGGAGTACCGGAGTTTTTGAACCGGATAAAGAAGTGGCGTTTCAGCGCTCGATAGATGCTTACAATCGCAATCCCGAAGTAAAAGAAAAAGTGCCTTTTGAAAAACGGCATTTGGCTATAGACCGCGAAATGACGCTGCTTAAAATTACTTCGGAAACCGGTGAAGAATTGGGCTCCATTAACTGGTTTGGCGTGCACACTACAAGTTTGCCCAACACCAATCATCGTGTTTGTTATGATAATAAAGGTTATGCCGCTGCCTATATGGAGGAGCAATTCAGAAAGCAGCACAACAACGATTACTTGGCGGTGTTTGCACAAGGCACTGCTGGCGATGTTACTCCGCGCATGGTTTACAATCCGGTATATCCATACCAGCGCGGCCAGTGGGAAGGAAAATTTCCGAACGATATTGAAAGTGCCAAGTACAACGGCAAACTTCAGTTTGAAAAAGCAAAAGAGATTGCAGCATCGGAAAATCAGAATACGGTGAGGGGTGAAATTGATTACGAATTGCTGTTTGTAAATTTTAGCGATGTAACCTGCAATCCAAAGTTTGCCAACGGTAACGAAAACGCACAAACCGGTCCTGCCACCATGGGCGTTGCTTTTTTTACCGGAACAACCATTGACGGACCCGGCATGCACCCTATTGCCGGTGCAGCGCTGGCAGGCATTGCACGCTTCATAAAGTTTTGGGAAAAACTGAAAGCCCGCTTTGGCAGCGAAGAATACCGTAAACTGATAGAACGCAAGTACCGCACACAAGGCAAAAAGGATATAATGGTAGAATCGAATGCGCGCAGGGTATTAGGCACTAAACACATTAACCGCATTCCTGTGCCTGCTTGGGTTGACCCTGCCATTGCCACCTTCAAATACTTTTATCAGAAAGCCGGTGATTTGAAAAAGCCCTGGACTCCGAAAATTCTCCCCTTGCAATTAGTAATAGTGGGCGATTTGGCGTTTGCCGCATTTCCTTTTGAGATTACCACCATTGCCGGCAAGCGCTTGCGCGCTTCGCTCGAAGAAACCTTGGCGGCACGCGGAGTTAAGCGCGTTATACTTTCGCCTTATGCCAACGGGTATTCAGGTTACATTACTACCTACGAAGAATATCAGGCGCAGATTTACGAAGGCGGACACACTGTTTTTGGTGAGTGGAGTTTAGCAGCACTGCAAACCAAATTCGACATTCTGGCACAACAACTTTTAAAGCCGAAAGAGGAGCGAAAAATTCCACACGATGCCATTCCACCTGATTTTACCGAAGAGGAACTCAATCATTTTCCTTTCTACAAACGGGCATGGTACATACGGCAAGAGTTGATTCGCGCACGAAGAATGGAACGCAGGGGAATTCCGTTAGACCCTATTTAGTATTGCAGTCGTTCCTTATCGCGCCATTTTACAAAAACATAATGCACTCCCACCATTAACCCCGCGCGGAAGTTGTAACTCTTTTGATACGAAACATCGTTCTTGCTGTACCACTCCAACTCTTTCATGGCTTTGCTGTTAAGGTCGTTAAGTCCGCCATAAGCGCTTAAGCCAATATCAATAAACAAATACCTGGTGGCGTAAATTTCCACACCTGTTTGCAGCGCCAATCCAACATCCACGGCTTTAAATTTTTCCGAAGCTTTAAAGGGCAAGTTGCTGTAAGGAATATCGCCCACTTTCACTTCTTCGAATGCATACGTTCTGAAACCGATTTGCGGACCAATGCACACAAAGAATTTTGCTTTTTCGCTTTTGCCTGCCAACGCTTTAAACAAAATGGGAATTTGCAGATACTGCAATTTTATGTTACGCTTTACATTTACGCGGACCGATGCACTGCCAAGCGTTACGGAACCTGAATCAACCGGTACAGTTGCCGGACCTTCAAAATTGTCTTCGTACTTCTGTCCGGTTACATTATACTGTAATTCAGCTTGAACGCCAATGTTTTTAGGAAAAGTATAACCCAACACTACTCCGGCATTACCGCCCCATGTAGGCAGGTAATCCATCTCGCTTTGCTTAACATACGATTTTTGAAAAGGCTCAAGCGTGCCATAGTTATTTTGGTTCAGAATCCATGTAGAACTAAATGTGCCAGATGCCCCCAAGTGAAAACCTTCCTGTGAATTTGCGGTGGCAACCCAAAAGTATATCAGGCAGAGCAACAGAAACCTCTTCATATTTTACTCTTTATTTGTGCCGGTAAAAATCAAAAAAGTTATCTGAACCTTTCATGTCAGCCGGTTTTCGTATAAAAAAGTTTGCCGCCTACCTGTGGGAAGCGAAAACAAAGTACTACCTGCACTCGCCTTTCGTTTACAATTTTTTTCTGCATGTGCTGGAAGCACAGACTGATGAAAATTTGCAAGTAATAATTCAACTAAGGAATCAACTCAGAAACGATTTCAGCAAAATACACCTAACCGATTTCGGTACCGGAACATCGCGAACAACAACAATTTCTCATTTAGAGAAACACATTGCGCTGCCGCATAAGTACGGAAGGCTTCTGTATGCTTTAGTAAAGTATTTAAAGCCGAAAAACATTCTTGAGATAGGAACCTCTATCGGAATCAGTTCTGCTTACATGGCATTGGGAAACGAACAGGCACAGGTTACTACGTTGGAAGGATGCCCTTCGTTAGCAAAAGCAGCAGAACAAAACCATAAAACATTAAACATTCACCGAGTTAAAGTAGTGGAAGGCGAGTTTTCAAAAACACTGAACACTGCATTAACCGAAATGCCAACAGTGGATTTGGTGTTGTTTGACGGCAACCATACCCAACAAGCTACACTTGCTTACTTTCAAGCCTGCCTGCCTTATGTTTCGGAAAACACGGTGTTTGTGTTTGACGATATTTACTGGAACAGCGAAATGTGCAAAGCATGGAATACTATCAAGCAACATCCAACGGTAACACTTACCATTGATGTTTACCGTTTCGGCATCTGTTTTTTCAGAAAGGAAAAATTGGCGAAAGAAGATTTTGTGCTGCGCTACTAAGCACTACCCGAACACATGCTTTACCCACTGCACCACGTTAAGGTCAAACAGGTAGTAAGGCAAAAACAAAATAGTTGCCCAAAAAAGAATAGAGGTAATCATGGAAACAAGAATTTTGCGTTTATCGTGCGTGAGCGCCAACGCAAACATTACTCCCACGGGAATAGATAGAATAATTGGCGTTAATGCTGCCACGCCACCTAAACCAAAACGCTGCTTTACACGAACCAACATACGATTGGTGCGTGTAAATTTTCGATTGAATTGTTTAGGAAACCGTTTCATGAGGTAGTCTTGCATAAAAGTGCCGAGGTACGTAAAAAGCACAATACCTATTATACCACCAATAACATTTGCTAAAGAGCCTCCCAAACCTAAATCGGCCGCAATAGCTGTGAGGGTAAACATTGAGAACTTGATAATCGAGCCAAAGAAGACTGCGATTGACGATATGAGTTTTTCCATTTTCTTCTCCTGTGCAAAAAGCCGCAGGTTACAATAATAACGTATTTACGTGTTAAAAAGGTTCAAAAATCGGGAGGAATTTCTTTGCGAAAATGTCCATTGAGCGAAATTTTGCTCCGTAGCCGCTCGGTGTCCTCCAATGTAGGAATCAGCTTCTGCAAGTGCTCAATCAAAAACCACTGCCGCGCTTTTTCAGAAGTAGCGGAAAGCATGCGGTATTGGTCTTCGGGGCTTAGTGCCACATAATGCGCCAACTCGAACGAAAGCGGGTTTTTAAATTTCTCGAAAGGGTTAAAGTCGGTTCCCAAAATGCGGTGCAGTTTAACTACCAAATCGGTGAGTGTGGGGTTAAGGATAGCTGTATCGAAAGGCAGATGCTCAACCTCGTACACCACCGCTGCGGGATACAGTTTATCGGGCACTTCTTTAAGCACTTCCATTATCCTGAAAATTTTGCTGCCGCGGGTTTTAATATCCATTTCACCGCTTTCGTACACTTTCGATATCTCTATAATTTCTACCTCGGTGCCGTATTCGTTGAGGGTATCTTTATTAACCGATGGAATACCGAAAGTTTTACCTGCGGCCATACAATCGCTTACCAATTGCCGGTAGCGGAGTTCAAACACATGCAGGTTAAGTTCCTGACCCGGATACACAACAATTTCTAAGGGAAATATGGGAAGAAACTTGGTCATGCCTCAATAACGCAAAATCTGTTGTAAGAGTTTTGTAATAATAAAAGATTTTCTGCGTGCGGAAAAAATGTTGGCACTGCGCGAAAACTTTGGTAACTTTAAATGTATAAAAGCAGCTTAATGAAAACAGCAGTGAGTTTTGCTTTTCTTATCGTTCTCTTTTCAGTCGAAATTTTAAAGGCTGCCACTACAGGACGTGTAACCGGTAAAATAGTAGATACCGAAACCAACCTACTTGTTCCCGACATTGAAATAGTTTTTGAAAACAGTATGGATCGCGTGATACTTACCACCGGTACTAACGGCATTTATTATGGCAATCATTTACCTACCGGAAAATACACGGTTACTGTTGCCTACAACAACCGCACATTTGTAATGAAAAATGTTCGTATTTACGATGGTTATGCCAGCGAGGTAAATTTTAAAGTAAGCAGCAACAACTTTTTGTCAGAAGTTGTAACAGTAGCGAAAGAGGAAAAAATTATCAGCAGTATTTCGCCCACCGATGTTATGATGGGTGATAACAGAGATTTACAACCTACCCGCTCGCTCACCGAAGTACTCGGAAATCAGGCAGGAATGGATGTGCGCGATGGCAAGTTGTATGTAAAAGGCAGCAGCGAAGTACGCTTTTTTATTGACGGCACTCCCTTAATGGGCAACCCGACTTTTCAACGCAACTGGTAGCACAATACAAGGCTTTTTATTCGTTCACTATAAAAACTCAATGTTATGAAAACACGTAAAACGATTTTTCCGGTAATGCTGCTTGCCACTATTTTCAGTTCTGTAACCGCCTTTGCAGCCATAGGCGGGGGAAACATTTTAGGACAGGTTACCAATTCCGAAACCAAAGAACCGGTTGAGTTTGCCAGTGTGGTACTCGAATGTCAGGGAGTGCAGAAACTATATGTAACCGATGAAAAAGGGTTCTATTACGCCAGTAACATTCCGGCAGGTGTTTACACCATTACCGTTTCATTTATTGGTAAAACAACACAGGTAAAAGATGTGCGGATTAACAACGATGAAACCCGCGAGATAAATATTTCGCTCGGCTCATCGGTTACGTTAGAGCCAAAAATTGTTTTCGGAAAGAAAAGCGAAAAACCTTTGTTAGATAAGTTTGACCCAACAACAAAAACGTTGGACAAGGAAGATTTAGCACATGCACCTGTTACACGGGTTACCGATATTCCGGCATTACTGAACATACCTGAAATGGACGGCAACTACTATGTACGCGGTTCGCGGCAAGGGGCATTAGCCTGGTATATTGACGGCTGTAAAATTACGGGCGACCCGAACATTCCCGTTTGCGGAGTGCAGTTATTCCGCACGTACACCAACTTTTTACCTGCCAAGTATGGCGATACCAACGGTGGAGTGGTAATAATTGAAACGCGAAACTGGTTTACTGAGTAGCGTTAGATAATACGCTCCAAAATGTGAACCACGGCATTTTCCAACTGGTGAAAACGCGTGTGGCTGCTTTGGGTTTTAAGCAAGTCTTCCAAATCCTGACGAACTTTTTCTTCTTTTTCGGGAGTATCTAAATACATTTTGCGGTAATCTTCTACTATATCTAATACCTCAAAATCGGGCACACTATCCACTACGCTTTTTATTCGTTCAATATCGGCAATGCCTGTGCGCTGTTGTATAAACGCAACTTCCTCATTGGTAAGTTCCATGTTCGATTCTGCGGCATACAACATCAGGAAAGCCAGAAACTCATTGTATGTCCATTTGCTGTCGTCAATTTGCATAGCAGTGGTTTAAAAGAAAACGGTCGCACAAAAAACTGTGCGACCGTGAATATATGACTTTAATGAAAATTTCTTTTACTGTGCCGGAGGTTGTTGGGCGGGCTGCTGTGTGCCCATTCCCTGATTTTGTTGCGGCAGGTTGCCGTTAAAGCCGTTTTTCATTTGCTGCTCTTCAATTTCCGATTTAGGCAGTGTTTGCGTAGCACTTGTTTTGCCCTTATCAACAAAAAAAGCTGTGGTAAGGCAGAAAAACAGAAGCCCTGCGGCAAAGCCCCATGTTAGCTTTTCAACAATATCGGTTGACCTGCGGGCGCCTAACAGTTGCTGACCAACTCCGCCAAACGAGCCGCTTAAGCCACCACCCTTGGGGTTTTGAATCAATACAATGGCGCCCAGCAATACCGCTAGCACAATTGACAGTATGGTAATGAAAACGTACATTTCAGATTAAGTTTTTGAGGTAATTAATTCGGGCGGCAAATAAATCATTTTTTCCGGGATATTTCAAAGCCAACGCCTCGTATGCCTTAATTGCCTTTGCATACTTCTTTTGCGCCTCGTACAGTTTAGCCAATGTTTCGGTAACCATTTCGGGGGCAATTTCATTCTCCGATAGGGTACGCTTTACTTCTGTCTGTTTTTTCTTCTGTATCTGCTGCTCAATAAACTCATCCAAGCCTTTGCTGTACTGGGTTTCTTCTTTTACCAACTCATGCAAAAAGTCAACTGGAGTATTTTGAAGGATTAGCAGCTCCAATTCATCCTCTTTGTCAGGAACAGTTTCTGCAGGCAAGTTTGTTTCAACAACAGCATTGGTTTGTGTGGCACTTCCTGTAAACAAGTGAAGCCATTCATCGAATGTATGCTCTTCGCTTTTCGGCACTACAGATTGTTGGTTTTCTGCAATTGCCTGCTCAGGTGTTTCAGTTTTCACTTCCGTTGATTCAACCGGCTCGGTAACTTCAGGTTGTTCAGTTACTTGAGGAGGGGAAACTTCTTCTTCCAAAACGGGTTCAATGGCAGCTATTACGCTTTCGGATTGAGGAGTAAACTCCATCCCCTTCTTGATAGGGGCAAAGTTGTTGAATAGCGAAAAAAATAATTCTCTGTCCTGCGTATAAATAGCCGCTAACTGCAATTGTTCATCGAAGCGGGGATGATTTTCCTGCTGATATTTTTTAGCTAATAGCAGGTGTGTTTCGTGTTGAAAAGGGTACTTGGAAACCATATCCTCCAACTGCGAAACAGTAAAGCGGTTAAGCAATTCGTAAAAATTCTGTTGACTGAAATTTGAAAACATACGAAGGAGTGCAAATGTAAAAGAAGAACTTTTTGAAAGTAGTGCTGTTTTGGCGAATTTGATTTAAGCGGTTTTCAGACGGCTTCGTTCCTCACCATGATGAGGGCTTCTCAGTAAGCCGGAAAGTTTATTCGACTTGTGCTATGGTAGTCTACGTACCGGATAGCTTCTGATGCAAAACCGCACAGCGAAAGTTTATAGTATTGCTCATGAAAAATTCAGCACATGACAGAGTTCGACAAACTGTGGGATTACAACAATCCTGCCGCCACCGAGGAAAAATTCAGGGAAGTTTTGCAATCTCTTTCGCCCGAAACAGATTTATCGGCTTTTCTTCAACTGCAAACTCAAATAGCCCGCACGTTCAGTTTGCGGAGAATGTTTGATGAAGCCCATGCCGTGTTAGATGAAGTGTTAACGCAACTGCCCAACGATGAAGAGGTAGCGCATGTTCGATACTACTTGGAAAGGGGACGAACTTTTAATACAGCAGGCAAAAAGACAGAAGCGCGCGAACAATTTTTAAAAGCAAAGGAACTTGCTGCTGCACTAAACGAAGATTTTTACACTATTGATGCCATCCACATGCTTGCTATTGCAGCGGCACCCGAAGAAGCAATTGCACTAAACGAAGAAGGGGTAATTTTGGCAGAAAGTTCAAACAACGAACGAGCAAAGGGCTGGTTAGGTGCATTGTATAACAATTTGGCTTGGTCGTACTTCGATAAAGGAGAGTTTGAAAAAGCGCTAAGTGTTTTCCTTCGTGCCTTAAAGTGGCGGGATGAAAAAAAATCGCTCCGCGAAATTTTTATTGCCAAGTGGTGTGTGGCGCGAACACTTCGGGCACTTCACCGAACAGATGATGCCATTACCATTCAGTTAGGCTTGCTCGAAGAAATGGTGGAAACCGACCAACCCGATGGCTATGTGTACGAAGAATTAGGGGAGTTATATCTTTCAAAAAATGAAGCAGTTTACAAAATGTATTTCGGATTTGCCTATAACGAACTTAGCAAAGACCAATGGTTGGCGGCAAACGAAAAAGCTCGATTAGAACGCATGAAGGAACTTAGCGTGTAGGCTTTGAACTTACAACTTTACAAACCTGAGCGCGTAGTTTTTTTCGCCTGTGTATATGCGAAGCGAATAAATACCCGGTGAGAGTACCGATACATCAATTACACGCGATGTGGACTCTAACAACTGCTTGCCTTGTGCGTTTGCAACAACAAACCGCTCTGCAAAAAACACTTCTGCATCGTTCACCATTACCGTAAGTGTTGCCGAAACCGGATTGGGGAACAGACGAGGACTGGTAAAGTCAACTTCACTTAATCGGGTAGAAATTGCTGGCGTAATTTGCCGCGAAAGTGTGTGCACCCGGTCGCCCGAATTATCCAAGTCGTTATTGGCATCCAAAGCCACCACATAAAAAGTAATACCGCCCACATCGGCAGCAGGCGCCAGCCAATTGTATTGCCATTGAATGGTGTTGTTTGCTACATCATCAATACCATCGGCAGTATGCTGAATCCAAACTTTGTTTTGTGTGGCGCATGGTCCCTGGTGCGGATGAGCTGCATCAATACGCTGTGTGCGCGATGGCTCTAAAAGAGTAATAATACCGGGCGAAGTGGTAATGTCGTTATCCTGCAATGCCACCATCTGAAAACCTCCGCGCACTAATCCTGTACGTGAAAGTGAAACAGTTACAGTGTATTGTTGACCTGGGATATAATTTGTATCAGCCCCACCCAAATTCAAACTGAGTTGTGCATTGCCGGAGTTGAGGGGAAAATCATCGTGGCAACCTGCGGTGGCACAAGTAAAATTGCCCGGAGGTTCACCGGCATAGCAACTTGGCGGACCGGCACTTTTGCGCGAGCCATCACCGGCACAAGCTTCGGTTTCATCGGTACGCGATGAAGAAAAAAGCAGCGCTGAGGCAAGCAGTATAAAAGCGAAGTATATCTTTCTCATTTTGCTATCATTACCTTTTGAGTTTCGGCATTGTTGCCCGAAACAATTTTGAGAAGATAAATGCCGGATGGTAGTACTAAAACATCAAGCATTGCAACTTGCTCACCGGCTTTATCGCTTCGAAAAGCAGAAACAAAAACATTTCTTGCCGATAAATCCGTCAGCATAATTTGCGTGTCGGAAGTTTTAGAAGAAGTGTATTGAACAATCAGACGCGATGAAGTAGGATTCGGGAAAACAGCAAAGCCAAGTTTACTCGTATTTTCATCCTCAAAACCTGTTGTTGCAGCCTGTAAAGAAATCTGTTTGGTATAAACGGTATCGCCTGCATCGGTGCCATCATTATCAGCCGCAACAGCAGCCGTATAAAAAGTAATTGCTCCTTCGTAAGCGGCAGGCGCTTTCCATTGAAACGACCACTTTCCTACCCCCGGAGCAAACGGCTCGGTGCCTGCATACTTATAAGTTACGTAGTGTCTGCCCGTATATGTTCCCGTGCCGGTTTGTGTTTGTGTGCGTGCACTGTCGGTAATTAAAAAAGTGCCGGTGCTCTCGTTATTGTTGTTCAACGCCAGCAACTGAAACCCGAAGCGATGAATATTTGATTGCTGAAGCGAAACGGTGATGCTATACACTTCATTCGGTTCATACATTGCATTGCTGCAATCAACAGAAAGCAATGCCATGCCGGAGTTAATGGCGCTACCTGTATGGCAACCGCTTTTTGCACAGGTGTTTTCGCCCGGTGCGCCCGTGCTGCCGAGCGGTGCAGCATTTGAGGCAACATCGTGTACCCCCGATGTAACAAACAAACTACCTGCTGCCAGTAAAGCAATATACAACCACCTGTTTTGCATAAAGTTTTTTTTAAGTTGTAGTCATCCGATAAATTAAATCGGATGACTACAAATATCACTTTGCCACTTTACGGGTGGCAATCGTTTTTCCGTTTTCGATAATGCTAAGCACGTAAATTCCTTCGGCAATGGAAGAAGTATTGATGCGTGCCGCACCACTGTTCATTTTTTCTGTATGTATTACTCTTCCGGATACATCCGACAACACAACGTCAGTATTATCTGCCACACTTGCTTTTAGAGTTAGCTCATTGCTGAAAGGATTAGGAAATACCTGCACGATGGTTTCCGCCACATTCGCTACTCCGGTTGTTCCGTCTTGAGTAATGGTAACCGTACTAATGCGCGAGCCGCCATCAGTTAATGTTACAGTTGATGAGCGGGTGACACCCGGATTTGCTGCCACCTGAATGGTAACTGTTTGGCTGAAAGCTCCCGAATCAACATTTACCATAACCCAGGTATCTGCCGCGCTGATTTGCCAATTGATGTTGCTGGTAATATCGTGGTAACTGGTTATACCTGCTACCGGTGCATGGATGGTTTGTTCGTTAATCACCAGCATGGTATCTACCAGTTCAAACTCGGCAATGCCATTGCTTTGTGCATTGTTTGTTTCGGTAGTTACGAATATGCGGCTGGTTACAAAACTTATTTTGTTGATGTTGGTATAGCTTGGCAAGTTGAATTGGTTGCCCGCTTCCACCCAACTTACCCCGCCATCGTAGCTTGCTACCACACCGCCTTTAAAACTTGCAACCACATAATCTTTTACAGCCGACATGTACTGAATGTGATTCGGATTAAGTGGCACTGCATTGAAATGCGAAATGGCAATGGGCGCAGTTGCCGACCATGCTGCTGCATTGGCATCGGTAACAAATACTCCGCTGCCATCGGTTCCGGCAAATATTTTTCCGGCAGAAGAGGTAACTCCGGTAACATTCAAATCGGTTAAACCGGTGTTGAATGCCACCCACAAAGTTGAGTCGCGGTGCTTTACAAATACCCCGTTTCCGTAAGTTCCCAAAATCAAATTATTAGCATAGAAACCAAGCGAGGTAGCCACCGTATTTGCAGGTAACCCGTTATTGGCAGCCACCCAGATAGATGAAGCTAAATCCGATTGAAAAACTTTTCCCGCAGCATCAATCGCATATTTTCTGCCATTGCCTGTTACGATACGTTTAATATTCAATAGAGTTAATCCATTATTTTGTGGCGCCCAGTTCAATCCCTCATCGGCTGTTACAAAAACGCCTGCATTTGCAGTGGCGGCAAAAATCAGATTACCTCCTGTTTCTACATCATTTACATTCAAACTATCGGTTAATCCGTTGTTGCGAATAACGGGATTAAGACCGATAGCTTTACTGATAGTAACACCATACTCGGTGGCAGTAACCACTAGCGAATCACCATTACCTGCAACAGAATAAACATCAATGTTGGTCATACCGGTGTTGTTGGCCGACCAACTGATGGTGGCTGCATTCGATTTAAAGGCACCGAATTTGTATGTGCCAACTATCAGGGTATCGCCTACGGCTACAATAGCACCTATATCATTTGTTGGAAGCCCCACGTTGGCAGAAACCCAGTTTACCGCAGATGCAGCCGTTGTGTAAACCCCCGAATGCGAAGCCAAAAACCAATCGGTACCGTTGTTATCTACTCCGTGAACATGAATACCCGATGGCAAACCCGTACCGGCAGTTGTGTATGAAGGGCTGTTGGTAGTACTTGCTGAAGCCAAAATAAACAACCCGTCATCGTTTGACACCAACAACTCATCGGTTGATGCGTTGTAAGAAAAGTATTCGCTCTCTGAAATGTTCAATGTGCTTGCATCGTTGAGGTCGAACCATGTATCTCCGTTATCATCCGAAGCAAAAACTCCGCCATCGGCAACCAATGCAAAAAAACGGTTGCCTCCTTTTGTAAGAGCGGTAATTTCTTTTTCGTTTAAAAGTGCGCTGTTTACGGCTGTCCAGTTCTGTCCTTTGTTAGTGGTTTTAAATAAACCATCACCGTTGCTCCCCGCTAAAATGGTATTGGTATCAACCGCTACGAGTGAAAGAATGCTCAAATTGGTAAGTCCGTTGTTTATTTTATTCCAGTACCGGTCGCTGCCCACCAAGCCGTTCAAAATAAAAATACCACTGTCGGCAGTAGCCGTGTAAAGTTCCGTGCCGCTGTGCGCCAATGCTGTGATGTACCCGCTTTTTAACCCCACCGCGCGCAAGCGCCACCCCACTAACTGATTGTTGGTACTTTCAAATACTCCGGCATCTTCGGTGCCTAAGTACACAATGCCATTAAACTGAATGCCCACATGAATAGAACCGCCCGTTAAACCTCGCGGGCCATAGTGAGCAAATGATGTAGTTGCAAAAAGAGAAAAGAACAGAACAGATAAAAATATGCGGAATGAAAAAAGTGATTTCATGAATAACTGATTTAAAAGTTTTAGAAAAAACAATCGCACTGTTTCAGCATTTGCCGGAAACAGTTTTAGAAAGAAAAGCAGATAGGCTACGCTGCCGGAGGTTTTACTAAATCGGCTCTGTAATCAGAAAATGGAAGAGAGGTGCAGTATGGAGAAAATTTATCTAAAACAATTAAAGGAAATGAAAAACCAACTCTCCAACTTTTACCATTTGAAACAATTTCATCTTTCTCCTTCACCAGATTTTTCGCTTGCTTCTTCTCACCTTCCTCAGCTTTTTTTAATTGCTTGCTCAAATAACAATGTCCGTTGCAATTCAGCTTAGCATTATTTTTATTCTCGCAAAGTTTTTGGGTAATGTATGCTTTATTGAGTTGATAATAAACAACTACGCCTACCTGCACAACACTTTGCGCGAGAATAGTAAGGGTGAGAAAAACGGTAACGAGTTGTTTCAAAGCAATGCAATGATAAATACATTATCAGTAATTCCGAATGTGTATTCTCAGCCATCAAAATAACTCCATTTGCCCTTTCAAATTCTCCTTGTGCAAAATGGCTGTTCTCCGCTCTTCAAACAAACCGTAATCAAGTGCCGGAAGTTTTCTTCCGCTCATAAATTTCAGTTTAGCTAATAGATATTGTTGCTTTATCAACTCTGCAAAGTTGCCATCGCCTTTCATTCTTCTGCCGTATTGCGAATCATTCAGGTTGCCGCCATGCATGGTTTTTATCTGGTTCAGCACTTTGTTGGCACGGTCCGGAAAATTTTTCCGCACCCAACCTTCAAACAACAAACCGTTGTGTCCGTTCAGGCGTACCACAATGTAGGCTACACTCACCGCACCGGCATCGGCAACAGCTTTCACCAAGTCAAAAATTTCTTCATCGTTAATGGCGGGAATAATGGGTGCCGTGTTTACATGCACCGGAATACCCGCGCTGCTCAAACGGTTGATGGTTTGCAATATATTTTTTACCGATGAAGTGCGCGGCTCCATCACACTTTTAAGCGCTTGGTTAAGTGTAGTAAGGCTGAGTACGACAACCGTAAGATTTTTCTCTGCCAGTTGTTTCAGCAAATCCGTATCGCGCTCTATTAAACTGTTTTTGGTGATAATGCCCACCGGATGTTGCAATTCAAGAAAAACCTCGAGGCACTGTCGCGTAATTTTCAATTTGCGCTCAGCGGGTTGGTAACAATCAGTATTGCCGGCAATGGTAACCGGCTCGGCTTTCCATTTTTTACTGAGCAGGGTTTGCCGCAGCAACTCAGGTGCATTCTTTTTCACCAGAATATTTTCCTCAAAATCGCGCCCGGCACTGTAGCCCCAGTACTCGTGGGTATTGCGGGCATAGCAGTATATGCAACCGTGCTCACAGCCTTGGTAAGGGTTCATGCTCCAGCTAAATCCCAAATCGGGACTATCCACTTTGTTCAAAATAGTTTTCGGAAAAACTTCGATGTATTTGGTTTTCGGATTGCGGGTAAGTTCTTCCGCACGCTCTTCTTCCGTAGCGAGGTCATCTAAATAAACCTCACTGCTATGCTGCAAAAATTTGTTGGCAGGATTTTTTTGCGAGCCTCTGCCTTTTACATAAACGTCCATAACCGTAATCGCTTCCGAAAATTACAGGAACGAAACGCATCGTCCGAATTTGTTTTAAACAGGGTTATGCACCGTAGCCTTAACTATTCATCGTTATACAAAAAAAAATCCCGCCATTGCAGCGGGACTCTCGTTGTTAGTGTGTCGGTATTAATCTTCCTCTTCAAACTCCTCGCCATAGCTGCCGGAGTTGTCCTGAAATTCGTTTATGTTGAAATCCTGCCTGCGTTGAAATTCTTCGCTGTGCAGTTTTATCAAATTAAGTCTGTCTAACCGAAACGAACGGTACTCGTTCCGCAAATGGCAAAAAGCAACCAAGTGGCGTTTGCGGTCTTTGTAAACCAAAGCCATCGGTTCAATCTGGCGAACGGTTACACCCTTTTCGCGCGAGTCGTACTCAATGGTAGAAAGTTTGCGGTTGTCAATGGCGTTGTTAACGGTACTGAGCAGATTCGGGGAATAATGCATTTGCTTTCGCTGTTGTCCATAACTCTTCGCGTACGTAGAATCTCCCATAGCAGTTTAGTTTTTTGGTGTCCGCGAAAATACATTTAAACCCGCGCCAAACAAATTTTCCTTCCTATTTTTTCAATAACGAAGTTTCCGCTAAACCCGCATGTATAGTGCGTTTTGGAAACTTTGGGTCAACGGTCGGTTTCCGTGTTTAAACAGTATTGCACACTATGACTGCAGAGCCGCCAGCGACTGCTCTAAAATGGCAATCTTTTTTTCGGCATCTTCTTTTTTACGCTTTTCCGCTTCTAACACATTGGCGGGTGCCGAAGAAACAAAGCGCTCATTACTCAACTTCTTCTCCACCGAAGCAAGAAAACCTTTGGCGTAGTCCAACTCTTTTTTCAAACGATCGGTTTCGCCTTTTGCATCGGCTTGCTCACCGGTTACCACAAAAAACTTGTATCCTTTCGCAATAAATGTTTTAGCGCCTGCCACATCGGTTTCACTCGCTTCGAGTTTACTGAGCCTTGCCAGTTTTATAATTTTTTCGAGCCATGCTGTAAAGGTTATCGCTTCGGTTCCCGAATAAAAAACTTCTACCAACTCCGTATTTTTCTTGTTTGCCTTAGCGCGCAGTTCACGAATGTTGGTAATAATGTCGAAGGTCAATTCTGCTTCGGCAATCAGTTGATTGTTTACATTTCCGGCAATCGGATAATTTGAAATGCATATACTTTCCCCCTCGCTGCGCTCTTTCAGCTCATGCCAAATTTCTTCGGTAATAAAAGGCATAAACGGATGCAGCAATTGCATAATAGTTTCGAAAACCGAAATTGTTTTCCGATAGGTATAGCTGTCAATCGGCTGCTGAAAATCGGGCTTTATGAGTTCGAGATACCACGAACAGAAATCGTCCCAAATAAATTTGTAGAGCGTCATCAACACTTCGCTCAAACGGTATTCTTTGTATGAAGCAGCAATGTCCAGAATAGTTTGGTTCAGCTTACTTTCAATCCATTCAATAGCCACTTTGTTCTGCGCGTTCTCGCCTTGTTTCACTTCCCATCCTTTCACTAATCGCAAGGCATTCCAAAGTTTATTGTTGAAATTTCGCCCTTGCTCGCACAGCTTTTCATCGAACAAAATATCGTTCCCTGCAGGCGAACACAGCAACATGCCCATCCGCACCCCATCGGCTCCGTATTTTTCAATCAACTCCAGCGGGTCGGGCGAGTTGCCAAGACTCTTGCTCATTTTCCTGCGGAGTTTATCGCGCACAATGCCGGTGTAATACACATTTTTAAACGGCTTCTCTCCTCTCCATTCATAGCCTGCCATTATCATCCGCATTACCCAGAAAAACATAATCTCGGGTGCTGTAACCAAATCGTTAGTTGGGTAGTAGTAACGGATGTCCTTGTTGTTTGGGTCTTTCAATCCATCGAATACCGTAATGGGCCACAACCACGAACTGAACCAGGTGTCCACCACATCTTCATCCTGCTTTACATTATTTGTGCCGAGTTTTGCAACTGCCTCTTCGTGCGTTTTACAAACCGCAACATTTCCTGCCTCATCGTACCAAGCCGGAATGCGCTGCCCCCACCAAAGCTGGCGGCTAATGCACCAGTCTTTAATGTTATCAATCCAGTGCTTGTAAGTGTTTTTAAGGTTAGAAGGAAAAAAGCGAAGTTCATCCGTCATTACATCTTCAAGCACCTGCGGATTTTTTTTCATGAACTTCCGCATATCCACAAACCATTGCAGCGAAAGGCGAGGCTCCACCACGGCATTTGTCCGTTCGCTTCTTCCTACTTTGTTGACGATGTCTTCCGTTTTTATCAGCAAGCCATCTGTTTCCAATTGCTTTGTAGCGAGTTTGCGTGCCTTAAAACGGTCTTCGCCAACAAACACCATTGCTGCTTCCGATACGGTTCCGTCTTCGTTAAAGCAATCAATCACCGGCAGGTCGAATTTCTTGCCTATCTCGTAGTCGTTAATGTCGTGTGCAGGAGTAATTTTCAATGCGCCCGTTCCAAATTCCATATCCACATACTCATCGGCAATTACCGGCACTTCGCGGTTCACCAAAGGCACAATCACCGTTTTGCCAATCCAATTTTTATAGCGCTCATCGTTCGGGTTTACACACACTGCCACATCGCCCATTATGGTTTCGGGGCGCACGGTAGCTACAGCTATAAATTCTTCCGAGTCTTTCAGTTTATACTTTACGTAATAGAGTTGACTTTTCTCTTCCGTGTAAATCACCTCTTCGTTGCTCAACGTAGTTTTCGCCTGCGGATCCCAATTTATCATTCGCAAGCCGCGGTAAATAAGTCCTTTGCCGTAAAGGTCAATAAACACATCAATCACCGCTTCGCTCAGCGATTCCTCCATTGTAAAGCGGGTGCGTTTCCAGTCGCAACTGGCACCGAGTTTCTTCAATTGCTCAAGTATAATTCCACCGTATTTCTCTTTCCACTCCCAGGCGTATTTCAGAAACTCTTCGCGGCTCAAATCGCTTTTCTTTATTCCGCGTTCACGAAGCATGGCAACTACCTTTGCTTCAGTGGCTATCGAAGCATGGTCGGTACCCGGCACCCAGCAGGCGTTTTTCCCTTCCATTCGCGCTTTACGGATAAGCACATCCTGAATGGTATTGTTGAGCATGTGCCCCATGTGCAATACTCCTGTTACATTTGGCGGAGGAATAACAATGGTGAATGGCTCGCGCTCATCGGGCTCCGAATGAAAAAAATCTCTCTCCATCCAAAATTGATACCAGCGGCTTTCCACCTGCAACGGGTCGTATATTTTCGAAAGTTCCTTGCTCATAATTAGTCCTTAACCTGAAATGCTTTTTGAGTGCGCGAAGATAAAAAGGCATTGCAACTCTACTTCTCAAAATCACTTTGAATAGGTTCTGAACACTTCACAACCAAAACCGCTTAAGTTATGTCTTAGTTACCATTGAGTATGAAAACAAAAAAACCAGAACCAAGACAAACGGTTTTCCTATTTTTATATCGTCTTAACTAATTAAGACACACGACATAATCACCCTGATGAAAAGATTTTTTACGCTATCCACCCTGGCGGTGCTTATTGTATTCACCGCTTTTTCCCAAGTGCCGCAGGCTGTTAATTATCAGGCTATCGCCCGAAATGCTTCCGGAGCAGTCATTCCTAACCAAACCGTTTCGGTGCGTATTACCATCAACAACGGCATTAACCCGGGCTTTCCTGAATATCAGGAAACACACACAGCCGTAACCAATCAGTTCGGCTTGTTTACATTGAAAATCGGTTATGGTGCTCCGGTAATCGGCAGTTTCCCCAACATCAACTGGGCAACCGGCAATAAATACTTACTGGTAGAATACGACCCTAACGGGGGAACAAATTACCTCAACATGGGCTCTACCCAATTGTTGAGTGTGCCTTATGCGCTTTATGCAGAAACTTCTGGTGGAACGGGAACTCCCGGTCCCACAGGTCCCACCGGACCACAGGGTGCCCAGGGAGCGGCAGGAGCAACCGGTCCTCAGGGAATTCCCGGTGTGCCGGGTCCTGCAGGGGCAACAGGGCAGCCAGGAGCTACAGGTCCTGCCGGGGCTACAGGAGCAATGGGACAAACGGGAGCTACAGGCGCTGCCGGTGTAACCGGACCAACCGGCTCCACCGGTATCAGTATTATTAACATTACAGATAATGGAAACGGAAGCGTTACCATCACCATGTCCGATGGAACAACTTACACAGTTACTTCAGGTGCCATGGGCGTTACCGGACCGACAGGCGCAACTGGTGATACCGGTCCGCAAGGTCCGGTGGGTGATACAGGCGCAACAGGTGACACCGGTCCACAAGGTCCCGTAGGTGATACAGGAGCAACCGGTGACACCGGTCCGCAAGGTCCCGCAGGTGATACCGGTGCAACAGGGGATACAGGTCCACAAGGTCCCGTAGGTGACACAGGTGCAACAGGCGACACAGGTCCGCAGGGTCCCGTTGGAGATACAGGAGCAACAGGCGATACAGGCCCACAAGGTCCGGTGGGTGATACCGGTGCAACAGGCGATACCGGTCCGCAAGGTCCCGTAGGTGATACAGGCGCAACAGGCGATACCGGTCCGCAAGGTCCCGTTGGAGATACAGGAGCAACAGGCGACACCGGTCCGCAAGGTCCCGCAGGTGACACAGGTGCAACAGGCGATACCGGTCCACAAGGTCCGGTAGGTGATACAGGCGCAACTGGCGATACCGGTCCGCAAGGTCCTGTTGGTGATACAGGAGCAACCGGTGACACAGGTCCGCAGGGTCCCGTAGGTGATACAGGAGCAACAGGCGATACCGGTCCGCAAGGTCCTGTTGGTGATACAGGAGCAACCGGTGACACAGGTCCGCAGGGTCCCGTAGGTGATACAGGAGCAACAGGTGACACAGGTCCGCAAGGTCCCGCAGGTGATACCGGTGCAACAGGCGACACAGGTCCACAAGGTCCCGTGGGTGACACCGGTGCAACAGGCGACACAGGTCCACAAGGTCCTGTTGGTGACACCGGTGCAACGGGCGATACTGGAGCAACCGGTGACACCGGTCCGCAAGGTCCGATTGGAGATACAGGCGCAACAGGAGACACAGGTCCACAAGGTCCGATTGGAGATACCGGTGCAACAGGCGATACTGGTCCGCAAGGTCCCATGGGTGATACAGGTGCAACAGGCGACACAGGTCCACAAGGTCCTGTTGGTGACACCGGTGCAACAGGCGATACAGGTCCGCAAGGTCCTGTTGGTGATACAGGAGCAACCGGTGACACAGGTCCACAAGGTCCGGTGGGTGATACCGGTGCTACAGGAGATACAGGTCCGCAAGGTCCCGTAGGTGATACAGGAGCAACAGGCGACACCGGCCCACAAGGTCCCGTAGGTGATACAGGTGCAACAGGAGATACAGGTCCGCAAGGTCCCGCAGGTGATACAGGTGCTACAGGAGATACAGGTCCGCAAGGTCCCGCAGGTGATACAGGAGCAACAGGAGACACTGGCCCGCAAGGTCCCGCAGGTGATACCGGTGCTACAGGTGACACCGGTCCGCAAGGTCCCGTAGGTGATACCGGTGCTACAGGTGACACCGGTCCGCAAGGTCCCGTGGGAGATACAGGAGCAACAGGCGACACAGGTCCGCAAGGTCCCGTTGGAGATACAGGAGCAACAGGAGATACAGGTCCGCAAGGTCCTGTTGGTGATACAGGAGCAACAGGAGATACAGGTCCGCAAGGTCCTGTTGGTGATACAGGAGCAACAGGAGACACTGGCCCGCAAGGTCCCGTGGGTGATACAGGCGCAACTGGCGATACCGGTCCGCAAGGTCCTGTTGGTGATACAGGAGCAACCGGTGACACAGGTCCACAAGGTCCTCCGGGACCAACCGGTTTAGCAACCTACACTGTTGTAGGGTCGTCCGATGTTTCTGTTGCCGCTCCTTTAGTGGGTGGTGGCAGTTGGACAGATATGCCGCAAATGACCATTACATTTACACCAATCAATACAAAAGCATTGATTCAGTTTTCGGCACGCTGTACTTTTTCCAGTACCAATTACGATGAGCACCGTATGCGGTACCGTTTAGTTCAGGATGGTACAACTATTAAAGAGTTCTACTCTTATGGAAACTTTACCTTTAACGCTACGGAGCCAACTATTTTCACCTATCCGCTCAGTACAACTGCCGGGGTATCCACCACCGTAAAAATTCAGTGGTCGCCCGAATCTGTCAGTTCACCAACTGTTGATTTTTATAACTACCCTGCTTCACAGGCTTATACTTACAGAAGTTTAATAATTACTGATACTCCATAGCAGCCGGGGTATCGCAAAAGTTCTCAATACTGTAGAAAAAATTCAAAAGAAGATCTTAATCAAACCACTAACAACTTCGAAACATGAATCAACCGCAAACGTGTTTTTTAAACTATAGTTCTAAAAAGTTACATCCTCGCTATAGCATTACTGCACTAGCTTTTGCTGTATTCTGCTTAAGTTGGATGCATGCATCATCGCAGGCTGAAATACAAAACACATCTTTCCCATTTTGGAAACTGAAGGGCAACAGCGGCACCACTCCTCCAAGTGTAGGTATTGGCTCTGCGGTAAACAACAGTTTCATCGGAACAACCGATAACTCCGATTTTGTTTTAGTGACTAACAATATCGAACGCCTGCGGTTTGAATCAGATCGATACATGATTGGCATTGGTCAGCAAAACCCACAGTTTGCCATAGACCTTACTGCCAGTATAGATGCCGTGTACCCTTGTAACTTCAACGGTATTCGGATTAACGACCCTAATTTTCCAAACAGTTGCGATTATGGCACCTTTTGGGGATTAGATTTTTCGCAAACAGCCGGCACTGCCGCTACACTTTGGAACTTACTGAACACCGGCTACATTAAGTTCGGAATTGGCAGTACATCCACCGGAGAAAAAATGCGGCTTACCACTGTCGGGTTGGGTATAAACGTTACCTCTCCTCTTACACAACTTCATATTACCGAAAACTCGGGAATCAGAAACGGGTTAATGGTTTCTGCCCACAGTGCGCCTACTTCAGACGGAGCTTTTTACGGCATGGATATAACTACCAACTCCGGCAGAGATGCCATGATATGGAACTATTTGAGTAACGCCTCTATGAAATTCGGTACAAACAATACAGAACGAATGAGAATTGATGGTGACGGAAAAGTTGGAATTGGCGTTACTTCCATGTCTCAAGTTTTGCATGTTGGCGGCACTGGTAATACAGTACGGATCGAAGGGGTTTCGTCCGGTGGTGTATTTTCCACAGCACCATCATCTGCCAACGACCGAATGCTTTATGCCGATAATACCGGTGATGTAAAAGCTATACCTGCCGGAAATGATGGTGATGTACTCACTTTCACCACTAACGGACCTGCATGGGGCACCGGTGCCGTAGGGCCCACCGGAGCTACAGGTGCTACGGGTAATGCAGGACCGACAGGCGCTACCGGTGCTACAGGGGCAACGGGTGATACAGGACCCGCAGGACCCACCGGTGCAACCGGAGCCGATGGTGCCGAAAACGCATGGGGGCTTACAGGTAATGCAGGCACAGTGGCAAGCACTAATTTTTTAGGCACTACCGACTCTATTGATTTAGTAATAAGAACCAATAACTCAGAGCGGATGCGTGTATTAGCCAATGGTAAAGTTTCGGTTAACAGTTCTGCTCCGGGTACGGGCAAGTTGTTTACAGCAACTGTTTCAACCGGAACCGATACGGTTGGTAATTTTTTCGCCAACGGAACAGGGGGCACCGGTATTCACGTAGGAGTTGCCAGTACTAATAATGCCGGACATGGTATAAGTATAACCAAATTAGGTACAAACGGAAGGGGATTAACAATACTCATGGGTACATCAACCAATACAGCACACGGAATTTTTGTTCAGCATGGCGGTACCGGGCGAACTGTAAATTTTCAAAACGCTAACAGCGGTGCTTCGTCTGTTAACCCCACTATATTTGCATACCATGCTGGTTTTGGAAGCGTGCTAGAAGCTCAAAATGCACAGCCAACTGCAACCCTGCCTCTCGGAGGTTTTTATCAAGCTTCCACCGGAACTAATCCGGCAACGTACGGCAGCGCGGCAGCAGTATATGGTGTATCAGCAGGTATACGCGGTGGTATTTTTGAGGCAACGGCTGACCACAGCAATGCACGCGCTTTAACAGGTTATTACAGTCGTACGGGCGATTATGATGGCGTAGCAGTTTACGGCTTGGCAGACCCGGTAAACTCCGGCTATGGTATTGGTGTTTATGGAAAAGGGAACAATTATGGTGTGTATGCTAATGGGAACTTGGGAGCATCCGGCACAAAATCATTCAGTATTGACCACCCTCTTGACCCATACAACAAGTTTTTGAGACACTACTCTATGGAATCTCCAGAAGTACTCAACGTGTACCGTGGCAATGTTATTTTAGATGCTAACGGTGAAGCTATTGTTACTATGCCCGATTACTTTGATGAGGTTACTATCAACTGCTCTTATTCTTTAACACCTATAGGGCAGCAAACTAATGTATATATTAAGAAAGAAATTGAAAACAGAAAATTTGTGATTGCCGGTGGTATGCCCGGACAAAAAGTAAGTTGGTTTGTATATGGCAACCGCAACGACCCGTTTGTTCGCTACTACAACGCTTCTACGGCAGTAGAAGTGGAAAAACGCGAAGATCAGAAAGGGAAACTGCTGCGCCCCGAACTCTATGGCGAGCCTAAGGAGAAAGGGTTATATTATCAGGAATTTATTCGCCCAAAGCGATCCGAAGTGGAAATAGAATATCCGAGCAACGAATAATATGATTATTGATTCCGGTAATATTCTTGCACTGCGTTCTCTAAAAATAAAAGCACTTGTTCGCGCCCGCTGTTTTTTTCGGCTGAGGTTACAAAATAGCCGGGCAGGGCATCCCAGTATTTGAGCATTTCTTTGCCAAAGTTGCGAATGTTCAATTGGGTTTCGCGAGCATTGGGTTTATCGGCTTTGGTAAAAATCAATACAAAAGGCACTTCATTTTCGCCCATCCAGTTTATAAATTCAATATCGGCTTTTTGGGGCGGCACACGCGCATCAATCAACTGCATTACGTATTGCAACTGTTCGCGTTGCAAAATGTAACTGCGAATCATTTTACTCCAGCTATCACGTTGTTGCTTCGAAATTTTTGCATAGCCGTAGCCGGGCAAATCAACCAAATGAAACCGGTTGTTGATGTTAAAGAAATTGATGGTTTGCGTTTTACCGGGTGTTACCGACACTTTCGACAGTTTTTTTCTACCCGTTAAGTAATTGATAAGCGAACTCTTGCCCACGTTCGAGCGTCCTATAAAAGCAAACTCCGGCATAGCTAACTGTGGGCATTTGGCTGTCTCCACAAAACTTCCGATGTATTCCGCTGTTTTAATCAACATGCAGCAAAGCTATTCAAAGAACCCAAACCGCTTACCTTTGCCGCGCATGAACCAAACGGTTACACCTTACAACGACTCCCAACGAAGCAAAAAAGAGCAGGTAGAAGAAATGTTCGACAACATTGCTTACCGGTACGATTTTCTCAATCACCTGCTTTCACTCGGCATTGACATTACCTGGAGAAAGAAGGCGATAAAATCGCTGCAATCCATACAACCAAAACGCATTTTGGATGTTGCTTCGGGCACTGGCGATTTTGCCATGGAAGCACTTTCGCTGAAACCCGAAACAATTGTCGGTTTCGATTTATCGGAAGGTATGATGCAATACGGCAGGGCTAAGGCAACCAAAATGGGAGTGTCGAACATCGTTGAGTTTGTTAAAGGCGATTCGGAACAAATGCCTTTTGCCGACAATTCGTTCGATGCCATTACGGTAGGTTTCGGAGTTCGAAATTTTGAAAACTTAGAAGCGGGCTTACGCGAAATGCACCGGGTACTGCGCCACGGTGGTAAAGTAGCTATACTAGAAGCTTCTATGCCTCGCAATACAATAATCCGTGCACTTTACAGTTTATACTTCGGAAAAATTGTTCCGCTGATAGGAAAAATGTTCTCGAAAGACGCGCGCGCTTACTCGTATTTACCCGAAAGTGTAAAGGCTTTTCCCGAAGGTTTGGAGTTCGTGCGGATTTTAGAGAATATTGGGTTTCGAAATGTGGAATACGCTCCGCTTACTTTTGGCGCTTGTGCGTTTTACCGGATGGAAAAATGATGATTAAAAAACTTGCCTTTTCTCTCTTATTGTTTGTATGTGCGTTGCAACTGAAAGCGCAGTTCAACATCCACGAACTGGGCAGAAAGGATATTTACTTTGGTATTGCCATGGGAATAAGCGTGGCAGACTATAAACTGATTCACACACCTGTTCACCCCGAAAACGATTCTATTCGTTACTTCAAACCAAAGCTCGGTCCGGGTTTTAATTTGGGTATTATCGCCAATTACCAGTTTCACAAGTATTTCGATTTGCGTTTTATTCCCACGCTTTGTTTTTCGGATAAAACCATCGAGTACGAAGACCTTAATCATTCTATCGTAAAGAAAACTATCTCCTCAATCTATCTTGATTTCCCGCTTCAACTCCGCTTTAAAAGCGACCCTATTAAAGATTTCCGTATTTATGTAATAGGCGGCATTCGCTACGATTTCGATTTGGCTTCGAACGTAAAAGCCCGCAAAGCCGAAGACATTATTAAAGTAGCGCGCCACGATGCCGCAGGCGAATACGGCTTGGGCTTTATGATTTACTTCCCGTATTTCATTCTATCGCCCGAAATAAAAGTGAGCCACGGCTTTGTAAACCTCAACGTGCCTACACCCGGTTTGATTTATTCGCGCGTGTTGCAGCGCATGTATTCGCGCACCTTTACCCTTACCATTAACCTCGAAGGCTGATGCCTTTGCACTTTCGAAAAACCACACCCGATTTCGATTTGGCTGTATGGAAAATTACAGAGCAGGAAAGTTTTTTTGAATCATCGCTGCGCGCTCCCGAAAATATTCCGAACCCGAAAGTGCGCCTGCAATGGTACGCCACACGGCATTTGGTAAATGTGCTTACCGGTAAGCCATCCGAAATACTAAAAGATGAGTTCGGGAAACCTTACCTGCAGGATAACATCTCACATATTTCGCTTACACACACTGCCAACTTTGCCGCAGCCATAGTAAGCACTAAGTATGAAGCGGGAATAGATTTGGAAGCTGTGCTTCCGCGAGTGGAGCGCATAGCGCATAAATTTTTGCGCGAAGACGAACGGAATGCTATCCGCGACCATGAGCGAGTAGAGAAGCTGATTTTGTACTGGAGCGCCAAAGAAGCCCTTTACAAACTACACGGACGAAAGCAATTGGACTTTACAACACAATTACTCATTGCTCCATTCGACATGCAAACCGAAGGTGCACTTTCTGCAGAAATAGTTGCGGATGGCTTTAGAGAACAGGTGAAAGTGCATTACACTTTTTTTGAGCAGCATTTGCTTACTTACGTTACGGGGCGGTAAACCACATTGCCCACCGTGCGGGCAAATTCCTTTTTCTGCTCAGTGAGGAGTTTATGCAACTTCATCAGTTTTATCAACTCGTTCTCATCGGTAGTGTCTTTTATCAGCCTTTCCACTTTTTTCAATTCGCTGATGTTGCGGTACTGCTTCAGGCGCAAAATTGCCGACTGAATATCTTTTACAAAAACGTGTTTCTTTTCGGGCACCACAATTTTGTATTTGTTCCACCAATTTTCGCTCAGCGAATAGGGTTGTGCCAAAAGTTCAATAGCGGTTTTCGAAATCTGCTCATTATCGTTGCCGGTAAAAAACTTATCGTCCGGTAAATTGCCGCCCTCCCACTCGCGCCTGAATAGTTCGTAAAGCGCTTTGTAGGTTTCTGTTTCCAACTCTATTCCTTCCAACTCATCAAACACATAAGTGGCTACCGAAATCATATCGTCATCAACCGGAATTTGCCACGCGCCAAACTCTAACAGAATACGCACCACATCGCGCTCCAGCACACCTACGTTTTTAGTTTGCTGATTAAACTGCTCCTGATGAAAAGTGGCGGGCAGTGTATCTTCCTGTGCAGCATCATTAGCAGTTGTTTGGGCGGCATCGGTTTGCTCTGCTTTTTGCTGCTCTTTCAGTTTTTTTCTACGCAACTTGTTTACTTCGGTAATGAGCACTTGCTCGCTCATGTCGAACAACTGCGAGCATTCCTTTACATACACCGAGCGCTGAATGGCATCGGGAATTTTGCCGATAGATTCGAGTATATCGCGAATGAGTTCCGCCTTCTTGATGGGATCTTTCTTCGCTTCTTCAGCCAACAGCGAAGTTTTAAAGAGAATGAGGTCTTTGCGGTTTTGTTTCACAAACTGCGTAAAACCATCGGCACCGGTTTTGCGAACAAACGAATCGGGGTCCTCGCTATCGGGCAGAATAACCACACGCACACTCATTCCTTCTTCCAAAATCAAATCGGTTCCGCGCAGGGCTGCTTTAATACCTGCCGCATCGCCATCGTACAACATGGTTATGTTTGGCGTAATGCGTTTTACCAACCTTATTTGGTCGGGCGTAAGCGCAGTGCCCGATGAAGCCACTGCATTCTCAATACCCGCCTGATGCAGCGAAATAACATCGGTGTAACCTTCCACCAGCAAACACTCATCCTGTTTGCGTATTTCATTTTTGGCGAAGTAAGCACCGTAAAGAATTTTGCTTTTTTGATACACTTCGCTTTCGGGCGTGTTCACATACTTTGGCGCTTTTTCATCCTTCACCATTATGCGCCCGCCAAAGCCAACCACTTTGCCCGTCATGTTATGGATAGGAAACATTACGCGGTTGCGGAAAAAATCGAGTGTGCTGTTTTCTTTCGAAGAAGTAAGCCCCGCTTTTTTGAGCACCTCTAACTGAAACCCTTCCTTCAACGCATGTTTGGTAAACACATCAAAACCATCGGGCGCAAAACCAAGTTGGAATTTTTCGATGGTTTGCTGATTGAATCCGCGCTCTTTAAAATAGGCTAACCCTATTCGCCCGGCTTCGTTATGCAGCATGTAATCGGTAAAAAACTTTTGGGCAAAGGTATTTGCTATGTGTATGCTCTCGGCTAAGTTGTGCCGCTCCTGTTCTTTCTGTTTCTCTTCATCGCTTACGGCTTCCTCTTCAATTTCAATATTGTATTTTTTGGCAAGGTAACGCAGCGCATCGGGGTAACTCAGTTGCTGGTAATCTATCAGAAACTGTATGGGGCCGCCCGCCTTTCCGCAACCGAAACACTTGTAAATATTGCGGGCAGGATTAACATTAAACGATGGCGTTTTTTCGTTGTGAAATGGGCACAAACCCAATAAATTACTTCCGCGCTTTTTAAGCGTAACAAATTCACCTACCACATCTTCAACACGGGCTTCGTCATTTATGCGCTGTATGGTGAATTTTGAAATCATGTTTTGAAAAGGGAATCGAAGTTAACAGAAAAGATGATTGTTTTTATGCTGATTGGCAGAGAAGCAAGCCGCTTATGTTTCGCAGCATTTCAGCCGTTTACACTTTTTCACAACCACCCCAAACCCAATACAGACAAGGGTTTCAGCACAATTCCAACGCATCATCGCAAAGAGGCACTAAACTTATGTGAAGCATTCCAATCATAGGTTCATAATTCCTAACCATAAAACAAAAGGAGGCTTTATGAAACGCTTAGTTACACTCGCAGTTTTGGCTATAACCATACAAATAGCAGCTGCACAGGCAGGAATCGCTCACCTTAACATCCGCCTTAGCGACAACTCACCTTTTCGTTTACTGATAGACGGCTACGAAGCAGGTGCGCCCGGAAGAACCGTGCAGGTACATAACCTTGAACCCGGCAGACATTACATTCAGGTAATGCGTGCAGGAAACCACTGGGGCAACCGCAATGGCAGCAGTGTATTTCGCGGTACTATTGTGCTTACACCTAACAGTGAATCGTTCGTTACCGTAATGCCCGAATACAATAAAGTGCGTTTTGACCGTATTGAGGCAGTACGCCCCGGCAGCCAGTGGCAAAACCCGAACGATCCTTGCTTTTACCCTGTGCAACCAACAGTAGGTCCCGGCAGACCGGGTTATCAACCAGCACCTGTAGTGCCGGTGGGCCCAATGAGCATGCACCCTTCGGACTTTGCACAGCTAAAGCAGACTATCAACAACGCAGGTTTTGAAAGCACCCGCCTGAGCATTTTCAAGCAGGCATTAAGTTTCAATCACTTTAATACACAACAAGTGCGTGAACTAATGGATTTGTTCTGGTTTGAAAGTTCGAAACTGGAAGTAGCCAAACTGGCTTACCCTAAAACAGTTGACCAACAAAACTACTACCTCGTAAACAACGGGTTCTCGTTCAGCAGCAGCGTGAACCAATTAAGCAGCTACATTGCCATGCGCTAACCAACGAGAGGCTTACCGGGGAACGGAAGCCTCTCACTTTTTCAGTAAAATCCTGCCGTTTTCGAGCAGGATTTTTTTTTGCTTGTATAACATCCCGGTGGCTTTCTTAAAATTCTTTTTGCTGATGCCCAGCGCGGCATAAATTTCTTCGGGCGTTGAATCGTCACTTAGCGCAAGTTTACCACCACACTCGGCAAGCTTAGTTAAGATGAGTTGAGTAAAATCCTGAGCGGCTGTTAAACCCTGTTTTTGCAGTGCCACATCAATTTTACTGTCATCGCGCACTTTTTTTACAAAAGCTTTCATGCGTTCACCTTGTGTAACCTTTCCAAAAATTTCGTTTCGGTATAACATGCCCCAGTGTTTACCGTTCACAATTACCTTAAAACCCGCTTCGGTTTCATCGCAAACAAAAATTTCCACCTCGGTGTTCGGATAAAATTTTACATCTCTGTTTTTAATAAACTTGTTAAGGTTGGCAGTTGCTACAACGCGGTTTGTTGCTTTATCGAGATAAGCATACACTAAAACCATTTCGCCCGCTTCCACATGTTTTTTCTGCTCCGAAAAAGGAAGCAGTAAATCTTTATCGAGCCCCCAATCCAAAAATGCACCGGTGTTTGTAGCTTGCTTCACGGTTAAATAAGCTACTTCATCAACTGTTACTTTAGGTTGTTGGGTAGTGGCAACGGGGCGGTCTTCGGAGTCGGTATAAACAAACACTTTGCCCAAGGTGCCTTCCTTCATTTTATCGGTAACAAATTTTTTAGGCAGCAAAACTTCATTGCCCGCTTCATCGGTTAAGTAAATACCGTTATCGGTTTGCCGTTTTACTTGCAGTATATTGTATTTGCCTATGAACATTTTTGGATAGTATTTAACAGGTAACTCTTTGCATCGGGTCCTAAGTGGAAGAGCAAATCAACAATGCTAAGGTCGGCAATAAAGCCGTTTCTGTCTTCGAATATTTGATAATAGCGCGGCAATGCTTTGTTGGTAATTATACTGTAGCGAAGGTCGGTTACCTGTTCGGGTTGTCGTTGAAAATCGGTGGTTAACTCAAACTGCTTGTCGCACTTAAGCAATTGCAGCAACACATTCAGTAATTGCAAATTGAAATCGAAAAGCGATTCGTGTTTGTTTGAATAAAACGGTTCCAGTGTTTGGACATAATACTCATAAAAAGGAGTTGAAGAATATGCCGATGCGATACTGTGCCAATGTTTCTTCTGCCAGTTTTCGTGGTGCGAAATTTTGGTTTTGCGATAAAGTTGGTGATGGTCTCTGCCTCCTTCAACAGGAATGGAGAGCATGAGTTTACCGCCTGCGCCTGCAATACAGCAACGGTTACGCGCGGTTGACTTTACAAAACTCTCGCAACTTTCAATGACTACTTCGGGCGAGCTAAAAAAATGAACGAACCAACTTACGGAAGGGAGATAGTATAGCGGCAAAAGAACTTTACTCATTACTGAGTCGGATATTCAGCATCTTTAAATACACCATAAAACTTATTGGCGCTCGACTGGTAAATCACCTTAAACTTACGGTTATCGGCTTTGCGAACAATATACGACTCTCCACTTACCGTTTCGCTTTTGGCTTTGGAAAATGCCGCTAACAATTCTTCTGTGTGCTCAAAATTTGCCATTCGCTCGGCAACAGAGGTTTCGTTTGCCGAAATAAGCGCTGAACTATACAACAAAGCAAAGTTGGAGAGATACATAACATCGTTATCTAAATTTACTTCGAAGTATGCTACTCCCAACAATTGCTGCAATGCATCTAACCGGGTATTCTCTTCCACCAACTGGTTGTTCAACTTAAAGCGTTCGAACGCAAACATGATGGAAGAGATAAGCACCTTACCATCGAACTTTCCTTTTACTAAAAAATCCTGCGCCCCGTAGCGAACGGTTTCCAAGCCAACGTCTTCATCGGTAAGCCCTGTAAGTACAATTAGCATGTTGCCCGGATACTTTTGAAGAATGGTTTTAATGGTATCAACCCCTGTACTATCGGGCAGGTTCATATCGCTTACAACAATGTCGAACTTTTCCTGCGCCAGCAAATCGAGTGCGCCTTTCAGCGTTTCGGCATGGCTTACATTAAAAACAGGGTTGGTGCTTTCGCCCAAGTAAAACTTAAAGAGAAATGCATCACCGGTGTTGTCTTCGAGTAAAAGGAGTTTAAGTTCTTTTTCCATAGTGGGGAGATTTTTGAGGTTATTCGGAAGTTAGTTTAGCTGTGTTAAACCAAAACGATTCTACAAGGCGAATTACTTTGGCGAAATCATCAAAGTCAACCGGCTTAAGTATGTAACAATTTGCGTGCAGCGAGTATGCTTTGTTAATATCGTGGTCGGCATCGGAAGTTGTAAGTACAATCACCGGAATTTTTTTGAGCGATGCATCTACCTTAATTTCTTTGAGCACTTCAATACCGTTTTTCTTAGGGAGGTTTAAGTCCAATAGAATTAAACTGGGGCGTTGTGCATCGGCAAACTTACCTCGCCTGTACAAAAAATCTACTGCCTGCTCGCCATCGGTAACAACATCTAAATGAACATCGGTGTGGCTTTCCTTAAGAGCTTCCTGCGTCAGGCGGATGTCTCCCGGGTTATCTTCTACCAACAAAATGCGCGGCTTCTCCCTGCCGTTTCTTGAAAAATTCATGAGCCTGTTCGTTTATTTTTTAATTGTAAAAAAGAATGTACTTCCTTCTCCGGTTTTCGATTCTACCCAAATTTCACCGCCATGCCGCTCCACAATTTTTTTGCATACAGCCAATCCTATACCGGTACCTTCATAATCTTCGCGAGCGTGCAGGCGTTGAAATATAACAAATATACGACTGTAAAATTTATCGTCAATTCCGATGCCGTTATCTTTTACGGCAATTTTCCAGTAGTCGCCCCGGTCTTCGGCAAATACGTGTACTTCGGGTGTGCGGTCGGGCACTTTAAACTTAATAGCGTTTTCAGTTAAGTTTTGCAACAGGCGGATAAGTTGAAACGAATCGCCATTTACAATGGGCATTTCGCCAAAGGTAACTTTAGCACCGGTTTCGCTTATGCGGTTCATTAAATGCGCGGTAACAATTTTCATTACTTCGTTTAAATCAACAGGTGCAAACGGATTTCCTTTTCGGTTTACGCGCGAATACTGGAGTAAATCGTTAATAAGCGCCTGAATACGGTTTACTCCGCCAATGGCAAACTGCATGTATTCGCCCAAGCCTTCGGTTTTACCGCTTTCAATTCGCTTGCTTATAAGTTGTACGTAGCTGCTAATCATTCGCAACGGTTCCTGCAAATCGTGCGAGGCTACGTAGGCGAATTGTTCCAACTCTTCATTAGAACGCTGCAATTCTTTGGTTTGAGCAGCTAACTCCACCTGCGCCATTTTCATTTCGGTAATATCAAGACAACTGCCCATGTAGCCTCCAAAACTTCCATCGGGTAAAAAACGGGGAGTGCCAATTTCAAGAATGTAGCGGTACTGTCCATCGTGCCGCTTTAAACGATACTCAACTGAGTAGTTAATGTTGTTGCGAAGTAAATGACCGATGTCGTTAAATACTTGTGTATCGTCAGGATGTACGCCTTGAAACCAACCTGTGCCCACTTCTTCCTCCAATTTTCTGCCCGTAAAATCAAGCCACGATTTGTTGAAGTAGTAGGTAAGATTGGTGTGATCGGTCATCCAAATCATTACCGGAGTTTCGTCAGCCAGCGAAGTAAAGCGGCTTTCGCTCAGTTGCAGGGTTTCGCGCAGCTGTTCGTGTGCAGGGTTATAACTAAGCGTATAAATTTTCCAGTTTTTTCCATCAACCGGAAGTGGCGACACCGAAACTTTGAACCATAATTCATTGCCGTTTGCCCTTTTGTAAGAACATTCCCAACGCCCGTTTTTTTTATCGTTGGCAGGCGTGTAGTTCACCTTTACTTTGGATATATCAGCAATAGGGAAAGCAGCAACATTGCCACCGTTAAATCCGGTTAACTCACGGCAGGGAGCATTCATGTACACAGGCGCATCGGCATCATCGGTAACAAGTACCGCTTCGGTGTACGTGTCGAAAAAGGTTTTAAACTGCTCAGGTATCATTTAAACCTTAATATGTTTAAAAATGAAAATAGAAATAAGCACTAAACAAAAAAACGGCAGCATGTACTTTAAGGGAAAATATTGCTTTTCGGCAGTTGTTCGGTTCCTTGTTCTCCCTCTGTTAGCAGATGTCGTTAATAATTCACTACGCCTATTGTTATAAAAGGTTTCGGGAAAGATGTTAAATGTGTAAACAGTTGGCAGATAACTCTTTTTAGGCACTGTTTGAGTACTTTAGCTACCATTGTGCTGTATGCTCGTTATACGTTCGTGGTTATGCTATTTTTTGCCGGGGTTGTTAGTTTGTTGCTTTCTTGAAAGCAATGCACAAACGCTTGTGCGGGTTCCCGATTTTGGCAACAACCCCGGCAACTTGCGAATGTATGTTTACGAGCCGGCCGGTTTAACTAAAGAAAAAGGTTCGCCTGTGGTGGTAGTGTTGCACGGTTGCCTGCAAAATGCTAAACGGGTTGCCAACCAAACCGGATGGAACAAACTGGCGGACAGGTATGGCTGGCGCATTATTTATCCGCAACAAAAAATTTTAAATAATCCACAAAAGTGTTTTTGTTGGTACAACGAAAACGATATTGAAAAGGATAAGGGGGAGGTATATTCCATTTACAAAATGGTGGAGTTTGTTAAAGAAAACATGGCAGTTGACTCTGAACAAATATTTGTAACAGGGCTTTCAGCCGGAGCCGCCATGAGTGTAGCGTTGATGGCAACTTACCCTGAAACATTTAATGCCGGAGCGGTGTTTGCCGGAGGCCCTTACAAGGTAGCTACCAACTTATGGACAGGAATGATGGCAATGTACGGATGGCGGATAAAAAAGGCTGAAGCATGGGGCAATTATGTGCGTGAACAAAACCCATTGTATAACGGCAACTATCCGCGGATGATTATTTTTCATGGCAAAGCAGATGTGATTGTGAACCGAAGGAATGCCACTGAGTTAGTAAAGCAATGGACTAACCTGCACCGTGTAAAGAATGAACCAACTGAAATTGTTTCGGGGTTTGCAGGTGCGCGAAGTATTGAAAGGCGCACATATTGCGACAGCAGCGGTAATGAAAAAGTGGTGTATTACAAAATAAAAGCTATGGGGCACGCACTGCCCGTAAACCCGGGTAAATGCGAAACAAAGGGAGGCAAAATGGGTGCATTTTCTGCCGATAAAAATTTCTTTTCGACCTACTATACAGCCGTTGATTTCGGGTTAATAGCGTTGCCAAGTATAAGCGGATTGAAAAACGTTAGTAAACAACAAGCGGGTGTGCAGTATAGTGTTCCGGCTAAAGAAAATACTACATTTCTATGGCGTGTGCCTAAAGGCTGCCGTATTACTACCGGGCAAGGCACTAATACCATAACCGTAACATGGGGAAATGAAAGCGGCAATGTAGATGTGCAGGAAGTGCAATCGGAAAAATGCCGGAAGGCGTACGGCAGTTTTAAGGTTACGGCTGATTAAGTTCATTACAGAAGGATAACCACTATCATTTGGCATTTGCATTTGCAGCAACGATATTTGCCGCGCAAATAATTGAGGCATGAAAAAGAAACAGCATAAAGAAGTACGCAAAGCCGCCCTTTGGTTAGACCATTCGCAGGCGCATCTTATCCGTTTGAAAAAAGATAAAGTAGTGGTAGATACACTGCATTCGGAACTGGAAAGCCGCGTACGGATTGAAGGCGAAACCGCTGACGGCACTAAAGTGGGCAAGTTTCGTTCGGCTAACCGTGAACATACTAAACACCAAAAGCAGCAAAACCAACTGAGCAAATACCTTAAAGAACTTGCCGAAAAAATTGCCAAGTACGATTTCGTTTATCTGTTCGGACCTACTACTGCCAAAAATCAGTTGCTGAACCACATTCGCAATGAAGGAAAAACAAAAGGAAAAACCTATGTGGTTGATTCTGCCGACAGCATGACTTTTCCGCAAATGATTGCCCGCGCTAAAGCAGTAATTGGGGAATAATTGCCCTATCCTTTTGCCTCAGCTTGCTTAGGCAGGTAAGCCCTACACTTGTAGTAAACAATGCTTCACCTTTGGATAGGGAAGTCCCCTCCTCTCCGAAGTTACAATTTGGATGTTCGACTCCTTCGTAGTCGCATATTTATAGAAATCTGCTCCCTATAAACATACTACCCCAACGGGGTCGAACCTACTTTGCATGGCGGAGATATTTATTCAATGGAACACTTAGGCGCTGCCTAATACTCGATCATTGCCTAACGCTCAAGTGAACAGCAGCCTTCATTGCTCCCAAAATTTATCTTCGTGGCAAATAAACGGCTGTATTGAAACCCGAGTTTTTTGTTGTACGCAAAATTGCCTTTAGCGGCAGTTCTACTTTTTCTGCTTTCATTATTCGCATTGCAGTAGCCGCGGTGGCACTTAGTTTATGCACCATGATTGTTGCCACTGCCATGATTACGGGCTTTCAGAAAGAAATTAGAAATAAGGTGTTGGGCTTTTGGTCGCACTTGCAAATAACCCCTTTCAGCCTCACGAGTTCGCTCGAAGAAAAAGGTATTTACCGCTATCAGGATTTTTATACCGATAAAACATTGCTGCCCGAAGTGCGGCATATACAGGTAACTGCGCTCAAAGGCGGATTGCTGAAAACCAAAGACGAATTTGAAGGTGTAGTACTTAAAGGAGTTGGAGATGATTTTGACTGGAAAAATTTTGAGCCGTATTTAAAAAGAGGAAGAAGTATTTCTCCTCCTGTTGAAGGTACACGAAGCGACATTATTATTTCGAGCGCTACCGCAAAGCGTTTACAAATTGACACAGGCGATAAACTGACCGTAACATTTATGGAGCAGAGCATTCGGCAGCGACCTTTTAAGATATGCGGTATTTATGAAACCGGATTGGAAGAATTTGACCTTAAGTATGCGCTGGTGAATATTGAAGTAATACAGGAACTGAACCACTGGGGAAAGGACACCGTAGGCGGCTTTGAAGTTTTTTTGAAAGAAGGCAATTTATTTAAGAGCCGCAGCAAGGCGTACCTGCTTGCTTTGTTTGGTGCCTTGCTTAGTGCAGAACAGCAGCAGGGATTAGCCATGGATCCGCTGGAAAAAATTGGCGAAGAAGTGTATTCGAAAATCAGTAATCCGGCTTTGGATGTGCAAACCATTAAAAGCATAAGCCCCGGTATTTTTGATTGGTTGGAACTGCAAACCATGAATGAGTTGATAATTCTTACGCTCATGCTTTTGGTTGCAGCTATTAACATGATTACCACCTTGCTCATTCTTATTTTGGAACGCACTAACATGATTGGCATACTGAAAGCACTGGGCGCAGCCAATGTTTCTATCCGTAAAATATTTGTGTTATACAGTGCAGTTATCGTAAGCATTGGGCTGCTTATAGGCAATGCCACAGGGTTGGCAATTTGCTTTATTCAAAAGCATTTCCAACTCCTAAAACTTCCACCCGACTCGTACTACCTTACCCATGCGCCCATCGAAATTTCGTGGACATGGATAGCAGCACTGAATGTAGGAACTGTAGTAATTACATTGTTGCTGCTGTTGCTTCCAACTGCATTAGTAGCACGCATTTCACCTGTTAAGGCAATACGGTTCGAATAACATTATCTGACAAAAAAAAGATGCGATGACCACTGAAGAGATTAGAAAAAAAGTTGAAGAAGAGATAGCGAAAACAAAGCAGCTGATTTTGGAATACCGTGAAATGGCACAACCCGTAGAGCCGGATGTTGCTATTGGACGCATTTCAAGAATGGATGCCATTAATAACAAGAGTGTTGCCGAAGCTGCATTGCGCGAAGCGGAAAACAAGTTGACTAAGCTGCACTTTGTGCTTTCTAAAGTTGGCACGTCAGAATTTGGGATATGCCAAAAATGTAAAGCGCCCATTCCTCTTGGGCGAATATTGATAAAACCCGAAAGTATGTTTTGTGTAAAGTGTGCGCGTTGATTACCTGCAAAAAAAGCCCCGATTCTCACCGGGGCTTATATTTTAACCTAAGAAACTTACTAAGCTTGTTTCTTACGGTTCATTAAATCAACCATAACGGGCGATGCCACAAAAATAGAGGAGTAGGTTCCTACCAGCAATCCGATAATCAACGCAAACGAGAACCCGCGTATGGCAGTGCCGCCAAACAGGAAGAGCACCAGCGATACAATTAACACCGTCATTACCGTCATAATTGTACGGCTTAAGGTTTGGTTAATAGAATCGTTTACGTTTTGCTCTAAGTTACGCGTTGGGTGCAGGTTAATAGTTTCGCGAATACGGTCGAACACCACCACAGTATCGTTCACCGAGTAACCAATCAGCGTAAGCACAGCTGCCACAATGTTCTGGTCAATTTCGAGCGAAAATGGCAACACATGGCGCAGCGCAGAGAACACACCCAATACAATGATAGGGTCGTGTATCAACGCTACAATAGAAGCTGTTGCAAACTGCCATCTGCGGAAACGGATAAAGATGTATATGAACACCCCTGCTATACCGAAGAAAACCGCCCACAGGGCGCTTCTGCGAATATCATCGGCAATAGAGGCTTCAATTTTTATTGAACTCTTAACATTGCGTACTCTGAAATCTTCAAACGAAGGCTGCTCATCATACAATCCTTTTACACCATTGTAAATTTTCGATTCCACAATGCTGTCAACATTCTTCTCCTGCGAATCAATAAGATAAGCGGTTGTAATGGAAACCTGACTGTTGCTGCCGTACGTTTTCACTTGCGGAGCACCACTCAAACTTTCGGTAAGCGCGGCTGATACATCGCCCACTTTTACATCTTTATCAAACTGCACTACATAGCTTCTTCCGCCTTTAAAATCAACTCCGAAATCAAATCCGTAGAAAATGATGGAAGCTAGTGAAAGCGTAATAACCACTGCCGAAATAATGTAAGTGGTTTTTCGCTTGCTCATAAAATCAATTTTTGTCCCTTTCAGCACATTCATGGTGTACTTGTTACCGAAAGCCATACTGAAATTGCGATTGAAAGCCGAGTCGAACAACACGCGCGATACCAATACGGCTGTAAACAGCGAAGTAAGAATACCCCAGAACAACACACGACCAAAACCGGCAATTGGACCCAAGCCAAATACCATAAGTACTATAGCCACCACCATGGTAGTTAACTGTCCGTCAATAATGGCGCTGTACGAATGCTGGTAACCTTCTTCCACCGCCAGCCGCAAACCTTTGCCGCGGGTAATTTCTTCGCGCACGCGCTCGTTAATAATTACGTTGGCATCAACCGCCATGGCAAGCGTAAGCAAAATACCCGCCATTGCCGGAAGTGTAAATGCGGCACCCAATGAAACCAAAATACTGATAAGCAGGAAGAGGTTAAGCAGCATGGCAAGGTCGGCTATAATACCTGATTTGCTGTAGTAAGCTACCATAAACAGGAACACCAGAATAAAACCGATTGCCAGTGAGGTTAAGCCCGCTTTAATTGATTCGGCACCTAACGATGGTCCGATAATTTGCTCTTCGATTACCTGTGTGCGCGCTTCTAACTTACCGCTCTTAAGAATGTTGGCAAGGTCAATAGCTTCTTCCAAATTATCAATACCCGTAATTTGCGAGCGACCACCCGAAATTTTCTGTTGCACGCGCGGTGCGGAAAAAACACGGTTATCCAATACTATCGCAATACATTTCTTTACACTTCTTCCGTTCACATTACCGTTCACTGCCGCTTCAGTCATTTTTTCCCACTTGGCAGCACCAAGGGCGTTCATGGTAATATCTACTTCCGGAATACCAAACTGGTCGAAACTCTGGTAAGCATCGTTAATTACTTCGCCTGTTAGCGGAGCTTCGGGCGTTGCCGGATTTTGCTTAATGGCATACAAACCGTACACATTGCTGTTGCCTAACGAATGCGCGCCCCACAACAATTTCAAATCGCGCGGGAAAAGGGCTTTAATTTCCTGGCGACCAAGCAGACGGTTTACCTTAGCCGTATCTTTACCGAAAGCACGACCAACCATAGGGCCATCGCCTGTTTTTTGGCTTTGTCCTTCGGTAATCACGTTCGGGTAAAGCACATCCCAAAGCGGATTTACATTTACATCAGAAGTATCTGCACCCGAAGTTGATGTATCGGTTTTTACAGCACCTTCTTCCAGTCCGAATAAATCACCGGCAGTTGAAGCAGTTGCGGCAGCAGTATCTGTTGTTGTGGCAGTTTTCTTTCCTTCTTTGGCTTGCAAGTCGCGCAAAGCGGTATTGGCATCACCTAAGTAGTTGAGAATTTCTTCCGTTTCGTAGGTATCCCAAAACTCTAACTGGGCGGTTTGTTGCAACAGCTTACGCACACGCGCAGGGTCGTCAACACCCGGAAGTTCTAGAATAATTCTGCCTGTATTTGCCTGTAGCGAGATATTGGGAGAAGCAACGCCAAACTGGTCAATACGCGTTTTTAAAACCTGGAAAGTGTTTTGAATGGCGGCATCAAAATCTTTACGCAGCACGGTAACCACCTCATCGTTAGTAGAGTTGATGTTTATTTTACCCTGATACACTTCGATAGGAGCAAAAATGGCCGCCAGTTTTGCATTGGGGCTTAGCTTTTCAAATTCCTGTTTAAACAGGGTAAGAAAATCGCCCTGCTGTGTGCTTTGCGCCTTCTTGGCATTTTCTATTGCCTTATTAAATATTTCGCTTTTGCTGTTGTACGAAAGTTTGCGGAGAACATCGTCCTCTTCAATTTCCATGGTAAGGCTCATACCGCCTTTCAGGTCAAGCCCGAGGCTAAGCGCATGTTCGCGGCAAAATTTGTAGGTATAAAAATCGCGGAGCGCCCATACATCAATCAGCGCATTGTTGGCAACCGAGTCAAGATAGTTTCTGCGAACTTCTTTGTAAATTCTGTCAACAGAATCTTTCCAGTTAAGCAGTGCCAGCCCTTTGAGGTCGGCAGGGGCGGTACGGTTTACCTGTAACGAAGCAATATCATCTGCTTTGCCCTCTACATAGCGGGCAACAAACGTAAAAGAAAGTTGCAGCAGGCAAACAACTATCAGAATATAGGTAAATGCTTTAATTACTCCTCTCAGGTTCTGCATTTTGCGGTGTTTATTTCTTAAAAATGGAGTGCAAATATAGAAGAATGAGGATAATATGAAACTTGCCCCGCTTTTTCTGAAAAGCCCCCTTTACCGGTATTAAAATCGCTGTTTTACAGGTGTTATTTAACACTCACCGGCACTTCCAACCCATCTAAAGCGGAAACCCGTGCTGCAAGGCGAATGAGTTGTTGTTGCAAATTTTCGGTTTGTTTTTCGCCAGCGGCTATTTTGCTTTCGGCTTCGAGCAGGCGTTTTACCAATGCCTGCGTAGCCGAAATGTTCAATACACTCAATGCTTCGTAATCCACTGTGCGGAAATCGGAAACTTCTTTACCATAAACAAATACATTACCGCTGCGCTTCAAATCAGTAACAAAACCTGTTGCGGAAATCTCTTTGACCAATGCTTCTGTTTGTTCGCTGCCGAAAATCAACTTCAGTTTATCGCCAACTTTCACATCGGCATTATTCAGTTTCACAAAACCGTTTTCCATTTCAGCCAGCGCATAAATGTTGGGAATAAAATCGCTGTGTTGGCTTACTGCGTTGGGATAAACCTGCTCTACTTCCTGCGCTATCACTTTTTTGTATTCCCGACTGCCTTTGGCAATAGTGTCAATCATTTTGTAATTGGTTACCTGCAGTTGCATCAGTTTGTTTAAATCATCTTCGTTATTGGTTCTGCCCAAAATATGTTTGATGCGGGCATCGCTGAAGGCATTGAATTCGGATGCGCCAATGCGAGCCGAAGCATACAGCGAGTAGGTTTCGCTGCCTGTAGTGGACGAATTACCCGATGAACTGTTGTTGTAATAGCGGAAACTTACGCCACTGGTGGGGTAGGTTACCGAACCGCTTATCTCTACAAACCCATTAGTAGGATTTTGTGTTCCTATTCCTACTCGTCCGTTACTCCGAATAACCATGCGTGTTCCATTGTTGTTATCTTTTAAAGCAAATGAACCGCCTCCTTCAGAATTGCCGTTGGCTGCGGCTATAATACTCCAATTCCCCCCACCGCTTGCAGAGTTTTTAATATCTAACCATGTTCCATTGGTTGCGCTGCCGTCAACCCTTAGCATTCGGTCTTGCGATGTTGAACTTGAATAAACATGTAAAGGAACAGATGGTGATGTGTTTCCAACGCCTACAAAACCGCTGTTGTTATTGTAAATATTATTGCCGTTGGCAGTCCAATAGCCGGCTACTGAAGGGGAAACCCAACTGGCATTTCCATTAGCATCACTTTGCAACACATAACCGGTTGTTGCACCGTTTGTCATTTGAAAATCGGTGGTTTTTGTTTTGCCCGCTACTTCTAATTTTTCGGAAGGTGATGAAGTGCCTATGCCTACATTGGCATTATTACCCAGCACCAGACTATTGCTGGCGCTTACAATGGCATTGGCGCCAATAGCTGTGGCATTGCTCAAGCTGGCACTTCCGGCATTAGCGCTTGAACCCACAAATGTATTACCTGCACCGCTGGTATTTACACTACCGGCAGAATATCCGACTGCGGTATTCTGAGAACCACTTGACGTGTTTTGTAAACTTTGAGTTCCGAGCGCAGTATTATATACCCCTCCGCTTGATGTATTGACAGATTGCAAAGCATTTGCCCCAATACCGGTATTTCTTCCATCAAGCCCAAGTATGGTGTAACTGTCGCTTGCGCCTGCACTATTACCAACGTACACGCACTTCCCGCTGTTGTTTACTTCAATGGTTGCCTTGTTCATTTTAAAATACTCTGTACCGCCTAAAGTGAAGCGAATAAAATTTTCGTTTGCCGACTGTTCGGTTTCCACTTTTGTATCAGCATCGGCATCGGCAATTAAACTCAGCGTATCGGTTTTTATTGAAAGTGGATTAACCCAAGAGCCGTTTCCGCTGGCATCGCTTTTGAGCAGATAGCCGCTGGCAGCTCCGGTTGTCATTTTTAAAGCGGCAGCCGATAAAGTGCCGGCAACATTCACCTGTCCGGTAGAACGGGTAATGGTAAGCGGCTGTCCAAGGTAAGTACCTGCATCATCGTAACGATTAATAAAGAAATCAGAACCGGCATTACTGCCGCTTTCGGCTCCATTGCTTTTTCCGAAGAGCCAACGTTGGCTGCCATTGGTGTAGGTGGCAATGGCATCTTCAAATCCCGAACCGCCATTGTTTAAACTTAAATAAGCATTTGAAGTAGCACTTTGCACAGCGATATTTGTTGCTCCGCTGCTGTTGTAAACATGCAAACGGGAAGTTGGCGATGAAGTGCCTATTCCCACATTGGCATTGTTACCCAAAATCAAACTGTTGCTGCTGCTTACAGTTGTGTTTGCACCTATGGCAGTGGCATTGGTTAAGGTAGAAGAAGATGCATCGGCTTTGTAACCAACAAAAGTATTGCTGCTTCCGTTATCAATAGTTTTGCCCGCCTGATAACCTACTGCCGTATTGTTGCTTGACGAAGAGTTTTGCAGTGCGAAAGCTCCGAATGCCGTGTTGTTTTGCGGATTACCCGAAGGACTTAAACTGATTGCCTGATAACCCACAGCCGTATTGTAGAATACGGTTCCAAATAATGCAGATAAAACTTTATTACCTATGGCAATGTTGCCCGTTCCACCCGTTAAGCCGTAAAGTGTGTTCTGCCCAAGTGCGATGTGGCTACTCAGGTTTCCGAAACTGCCTGCGCTGTATCCCGCACTGTCGCCAATGGCAATAATATCCTGCTGGCTGCTATTGCCGAAAGTTGCTCCCGAAGCATTTTGTCCGCTCGTAAAACCTATAAAGCGACTGTTGCCTAAACTGCGGATAACTCCGGATAATGAGGTTGCATTCACCCAACTTGCATTACCGCTGGCATCGCTGCTTAGCACATAACCATCGGTTGCCCCATTGGTCATTTGAAAATTGGTGGTTTTGGTTTTGCCGTTTACTTCTAATTTTTCGGAAGGTGTAGAAGTGCCGATGCCTACATTTCCACCTCCGTTGAATAAGGCATCGTAGTTAAATACGGCTCCCGTTGTTTGAGAAACATATAAACCTATGTTGTTTGATGCAAAAACACCCCAATTCCCCGATGAGCGTATCTCCAAATTGGTTTTCGTTTTTCCATCTAAGGGGTTGGTCATCAAATTTTCAAGCACAACAGAAGTGTAATTGCCTTCTGTACTACCATCGCTTAACACGTGTAATTTATTGGAAGGGGTAGATGTTCCTATTCCCACCTTTCCGTCATTATCAATCTTTATTCCTTCATTATCGCCATCGTTGCTCAGGTAGTGGTCGTTCAAGCGGATATTCAACTGAGCAGAATGATTGCCAAGGTTATCGCCAAAACGCCCGTTTTCCACCACTTCTAAAGTCCAACTGTCAATACAAACTGTGGCAGTGCCATTTCCACCGGTAAGATAATCTAATACAATAGACCATGTGCCGTTTATAGCATCGCCATAGAAATCAGAAATGTTATTACCCGCAAAACCATAACTGCCGCTAACCGGAACATTGAGGTTATTTTGAGAAACAGTGTTGCTTAAATTGCTGCTGAATGTGGCGTTACTATAATTAGCATAGCCATTGGTCAAGTTAAGCTCATTGCCCGATGGGTTAATCAGATACACAGAGTAATATCCATTATCAGCAACTAAATTGCTTGAAGTGCTTAAGTTGATTGTAACTCGCAAATATGTATTTACCGTAAAGGTTGAAGTAGCCCCTGTTACATTTATAGTAGAAGGTCCAACATCGGCAAAGCCCGTTGTACATACAGCGGAGTTGTTAGTAACAGAATTTGTATCCAAAATAACACCGGCAATATCTACCCAACTGGCATTACCGCTGGCATCGCTTTGCAACACGTAACCGTTGGTTGCCCCGTTGGTCATTTGAAAATTGGTGGTTTTTGTTTTGCCGCTTACTTCCAATTTTTCTGAGGGAGAAGAAGTGCCTATGCCAATATTGTTGGATTTTAGCACCAACAGGTCGTTGGAGTTTCCGGCATGAATAGCAATGTCGCGTGAAGTATTTCTGCCTATGGTAAATGCAGCTGCATTAGCTCCTGAAAACCGGTTGGCGCCAATATACCAATCTGTGCCGGTGGTGTTTTTCATTACTAACTCGCTCGTTAGGTTACTTCCATTTCCAAAAATTGTATATCCCTGAGAAAATTCGGCAACAGCACTCGAAAACGGGAATCTAATTCCGCTATTACTTCCATCATGGCTGATGTAGTAATTACCAAGATTAATGTTTTGAGTAGCGGTGTGGTTGCCAAGGTTATCTGCGTTTCCAGGTAATGTAACAGTGTTTCCTCCTGAAATTGTTAAATCATTTCCATTTAATGAGAGGGTTTGTGCATCAGCGCCTGTTGCCCCTGTCGGACCTGTTGCTCCATCGCTTCCGGTTGCACCTGTTGCCCCTGTTGGTCCAGTTGCACCGTTTGTTCCATTTGCGCCTGTGGCACCGGTAGCACCCGTTGCTCCTGTCGGACCTGTTGCACCATCGTTTCCGGTTGCACCCGTTGCTCCTGTTGGACCTGTTGCACCATCGTTTCCGGTTGCGCCTGTGGCTCCGGTCGGACCGGTAGCTCCGTTACTTCCATTCGCGCCAGTTGCCCCTGTTGGACCCGTTGCTCCTGTCGGACCTGTTGCGCCATTACTTCCGGTTGCACCCGTTGCTCCTGTTGGACCTGTTGCACCATCGTTTCCGGTTGCGCCCGTTGCTCCTGTCGGACCGGTTACTCCATCACTTCCGTTAGCGCCTGTTGCCCCTGTCGGACCGGTTACTCCATCATTTCCGGTTGCGCCTGTTGCCCCTGTCGGACCTGTTACGCCATCACTTCCGTTAGCGCCTGTGGCTCCGGTCGGACCTGTTGCGCCATCGTTTCCGGTTGCGCCTATTGCTCCGGTTGGACCTGTTGCGCCATCATTGCCGGTTACACCTGTGGCTCCCGTTGGACCTGTTGCGCCATTACTTCCCGTTGCACCTGTTGCTCCTGTCAGACCTGTTGCACCATCATTGCCGGTTACACCTGTGGCTCCGGTCGGACCTGTTGCTCCACCATTGCCGGTTACACCTGTGGCTCCGGTTGGACCTGTTGCTCCATTACTTCCCGTTACACCTGTGGCTCCTGTCGGACCCGTTGCACCATCGTTGCCGGTTGCACCTGTGGCTCCGGTTGGACCTGTTGCGCCATCATTGCCGGTTGCACCTGTTGCTCCTGTCGGACCTGTTACGCCATCACTTCCGTTAGCGCCTGTGGCTCCTGTCAGACCTGTTGCACCATCATTGCCGGTTACACCTGTGGCTCCTGTCGGACCTGTTGCTCCATCATTGCCGGTTACACCTGTGGCTCCGGTTGGACCGGTTACTCCATCACTTCCGTTAGCGCCTGTTGCTCCTGTCGGACCTGTTACGCCATCACTTCCGTTAGCGCCTGTGGCTCCGGTCGGACCTGTTGCTCCGTCATTGCCGGTTACACCTGTGGCTCCGGTTGGACCTGTTGCTCCATTACTTCCCGTTACACCTGTGACTCCTGTCGGACCTGTTGCACCATCGTTTCCGGTTGCGCCCGTTGCTCCTGTCGGACCGGTTACTCCATCACTTCCGTTAGCGCCTGTTGCCCCTGTCGGACCGGTTACTCCATCGTTTCCGTTAGCGCCTGTTGCCCCTGTCGGACCTGTTGCACCATTACTTCCCGTTGCACCTGTGGCTCCTGTTGGACCAGTTGCTCCGTTACTTCCATTTGCACCCGTTGCTCCGGTTGGACCCGTTGCTCCATCGTTTCCGTTAGCGCCTGTTGCCCCTGTCGGACCCGTTACACCGTTACTTCCGGTTGCACCTGTGGCTCCGGTTGGACCTGTTGCTCCATTACTTCCCGTTACACCTGTGGCTCCTGTCGGACCCGTTGCGCCATCATTTCCGGTTGCACCCGTTGCACCATCGTTTCCGGTTGCACCTGTGGCTCCTGTCGGACCTGTTACGCCATTACTTCCGGTTGCACCCGTTGCTCCTGTCGGACCGGTTGCACCATCATTTCCGGTTGCGCCTGTGGCTCCTGTAGCACCATTGCTTCCGGCTGGTCCGGTTGCCCCTGTTGCTCCGGCTGTAGCATTACCTGCATACAAAGCATAAGGAACACTCATTAACTGTGAAGTTCCCATATCAGAAAAACTGCTACCCCCGGCAGGGTCGAATTCTACCTGTAAATATTTTGAACCACTGCCCCAGTTAATACCAGAGAAAGTTCCAATAGACGGAATTCCGTTTCCGATTACCACCGAAAACAAACCGAACTGATTGGTTACCACGCTTTGGGTTTCCTGATAAACAACCATTCCGGTGGCTGTGCCATCGTGAATGCTCAAACGGACAGAAATGTTTTGAATGGATAACACATTGCCTTGTGCGTTGCGAGCTACTGCCTGATAATTGATTCCCTGAGGAGCCTGCGCATACATCAAGCTATAAGTACATACAACAAAAATGGCTAATAATACAGGTATGAAAACCATGTGCAATCCGAAACCGGATAAACTGAAATGGAAACGGGCAATACGCATAAAGGTGTTTTTGGTAATGGCGTCAAATTTTGAAATAGCCTTTTAAACACGGACTGCAAGATGAAGGATAGTATATCGCCAATAGTGGCTTTAAAAAGCGAAATATTTAAATCTGACAAAGTCGTTTCTTCAGTGATAAATGCTAACGGGTATTAAAAATCATATATCGCCAAAGGAGCGCTATTTTCAACTTTAAAAACAAGAAGAAGCTGCATATTTGAAACACTTAAAAATCAGTAACAGCACTTTTTTGTATGCGAACTTTTTACCTCATAAAATCATTGAATGACACCGAAACAAACGAAGTTGAATTGCTTTTGAATGATGGCAAGCGGCAAAATCTCTTCTCCATTTTCCGCTATCTGAAAAAACAAGGCAACCAACAGAACCCGCCTGCGATACAAGACATACTGAAAACCGTTTTCAAACAACCCTTTACAAAAACCAACGAATTGCAACTGCGAAACAAATTGAGCCGGCTGAACGATATTTTATATGAGTTTATTGCAACAGCCGAGTTTAAAAGCAGCATCATCAAGCACGAGAGCATTTTCAATCAATGGCTCGTACAGGCGTTTCATAGCCGGCAGTTGCCCATGTTCCAAACAGATGTGGACGAGTTTATTCAAACTGCCTTAAATGATTTTATGCTCGATGAAGCCATTGCCATGCTGCGGCTGCGCTCGATAGTTGGCGACAGCGATTACAAAAAACGAATCGCTTACATTGAGCAATGGCAGTTGCAGGATAAACGGAGATTGCTGCTGCATTTGGCTGCATCTGAAAATATGCGGGCTGTTTCGCTGGAAAGAGAGGATAGTTTAAAACATCCTAAAGAAAGTTTACTTAAGCATTACAAACACCCCGACTATCGCCCCGACCTAAGCGAGTTGACGAACGAATGGTACTTTACCATTTACGAAACTACCCGCAAAGCATTGCTCACAAAAAATATCAGCGGGAAAGAAAAATTGATGAAACAGGTTCGAAAGCTAAGCAGCACGCTCAAAACCGGACATCCGCTTTTTAGGGGCACGCATGCCAATGTATTGATGAACATCAGCTATTTGCTCATTAAGCAAAATAAGTTTGAAGAGGCGGACAACTACTTATCGGAGTACATTAAACAACAACAAACAGACGAAATTGAAATAAAACCCGTGGCATGGGTAAACTATATGGTTAACCTTAGTTGCCTTGGCAAACTGGAAGAAGTAATAAAAGTGTATGAAGAAAATTTATTGCAGTTAACTGCCTCTCCCTTTGCGTTTACCGCCCGACTCTTGTATTGTTCGGCATGTGTATTTACGAATAAAACTGATTTAGCATTAAAAAAAATGCCCGATATAGCCCCGCTGGAGGACTATCAAAAAATAGCAGTTCGTAATTTATACGCAGCTGCCTTTATTAAACGCAAGGATTACAAGCTGGCACAAACCGAAATCTATAACTTAAAACGCGCCATTGCCGGTTTCGAAAAAACTGATGCCATACAAAAAATGAACAACATCACGCTGCTTATAGAAACTTACCTTGCCGGATTAACAACCAAGGGGCAAAAACAAAAAGCGTTTTTCGTTCGGGCAAAACGAAAAGCAAAAGCGCTATTCAAGATTTTTGAAAGCGACCCGGCACTGAATGTCATTCTCAAATGGCTGATGGAAGAAACATCTTAAACTTCTGCTGTAAGAAACCACGTACGCATTTTGCCTTTGCCCTTAATATCAATCACGCCCCTTTCTTCAAACCGAAACCCCGAGGGGAGGCAATTTTTAAATTCTTCGCTCACCTGAATTTTACTTTCCATCCCGTGGCTTTCCATGCGGCTGGCGGTGTTTACGGTATCGCCCCATAAGTCGTAAGCGTACCGGTTTTTGCCGATAACTCCGGCAACCACTTCACCGGTGTGAATGCCAATACGCAAGCGGATGTTGTCATCGGGAAATGCTCCCTGAATTTTTGCATTCATAGCCAAAGCCATTTTTGCCATGCGAGCAGCATGGTCGGTACAGGGTTCGGGCAAACCACTAACACACATGTAGGCATCGCCTATGGTTTTTATCTTCTCCACGCCAAATTCATTGGCTAATTCATCGAACAAGGAAAAAATACGATTGAGTACAGCGGCTAACTCGTTTACATTTTTCGTTTCGCTCCATCGAGTAAAGCCCACCATATCGGCAAACAGCACCGTGCAATTTTCGAATCGTTCAATAATTTCTTCTTCTCCTTCCTTAATACGCTCGGCAATTTTTTGAGGAAGAATATTGTGCAGAATTTTTTCGGTGGCGGTGCGCTGCGCTTCTTCTTTATCCAGTTTGCGCTGTATTTCCATAGTACCGGCTTTGCGTTGTACTTCCTCTTTGTTAATCTTTTCATTTACTTCATCAGCTAACCGGTAATGTTCCAGCGCTTCGCGCCAAAGGTTTTGCTTTTCGTAGAAAGCAACCAAAGAAGTAAGCGCGGTTTTCTCCCAATTTAAACTTCCTATTTCGCGTGCGGTTACCAACGATTGCGTAAGAAATTTAAGTCCGTTTGCATAATCATTCAGTCCGGTGTGCGAATTCCCCACTGTTGCCGAATTGAACGCCACCATATCTTTGTTGCCGGTTTCTTCGCTCAGTTGCAGCGCCTTCATGGAATGTTGCAGCGCTCTTTCAAACTCGCCCATATCTTCCAGCACCACTCCCATGTTTCCGTAACACAACAAAATTCCGTTTACATCCCCGGTTTTTTCGTGCAGGTGCAGGGCTTTTTCAAAGTAGTTTAATGCCTCGGCAAATTGCTTGGCATCGCGGTAAAGCACACCTATATTATTGTAGTTGCGCGGAAGCATAGATAAATCGTTCGATTCTTCGTTTATCGCTTTTGCCGCCTGATAATATTCCATCGCTTTCTCGCTGTTGCCTATTTCCTGGTAAACTGTGCCAATGTTGTTCATCACCCGTGCCTGCCCGGATGTTTCTTTCAAATCCTCGTAAATTTTCAACGCTTGCAGATAACATTCCAGTGCCGATGAAAGTTCACTGATATGGTTATAGGCAATCCCCATGTTGTTGCACATTTGCGCCACCTGTAGTTTGTTTCCGTTGGCTTCAAAGCAATCGCGGGCATAGCGGTTGCACTCCAACGAATCAAAAAAATTCCCTTTTATGCGCTCCTGATTTCCTTTAAACGCAAACACTGCGCCTTCGCCAAACTTGTAGTTGAGTTGCTTGGCAAGTTGTAGTGACTCATTCGAATATTCTTCTGCTTTTGGGGCATCGGTTGCAACAGTTTTCTTCGCCAGCTCCATAAGAGCATCGGCTTTTTCGTTGCTATCAGCAGCAGCCAAAACAAACTGTTGTAGTTCTTCGATACTCATATTGGTAAAAACAGGCATGGAGAAAAGTGTAGGGTAAAAGTAATGTTACGCTTCTAATCGTGTAACTTTTTCTGCTTGCCTTGTCGTCCGGTAAGCAACACAAAAAAGCCCCGCACCTTTCGGGCGGGGCTCGTCACCTATGGCGATTTTAACCACGGCAACATCCAACGATTTTAATGACCAATGTTCAAATTGCAATTTTCAAACAACAGGTCGCTGTTTTTACTTGTTATCCTTCACTTCTTCATACTCCACATCAGAAACGTTGTTGTTATCACCATTTGCACTTGCGTTGGTGTTACCAGCATCGGTTGTGGTAGCTTGTTGTTGAGTAGCATTGTAAATATCCTGCGAAGCAGCCTGCCATGCAGCATTCAATGTTTCGGCAGCTTTATCCATGGCATCGGCATCGTTGCTTTCTTTGGCTTTTTTCAAATCAGCTAAAGCGGTTTCAATGGCGGCTTTCTTGTCGGCAGGTATTTTCTCTCCTACTTCCTTCATTTGTTTTTCGGTTTGGAAGATGAGGGTGTCTATCATGTTTGCTTTCTCTGCCTGCTCACGGGCTTTTTTATCGGCATCTTCGTTCGCCTTTGCCTCGTTACGCATTTTTTCAATCTCTTCTTTTGAAAGTCCGGTAGAGGCTTCAATACGGATAGATTGCTCTTTGCCCGTTCCCTTATCTTTTGCCGATACGTGCAGCAAACCGTTGCTGTCAATATCGAAGGTTACTTCAATTTGCGGAGTGCCGCGCATAGCAGGCGGAATGCCATCTAAGTGGAAACGACCGATGGTGCGGTTGTCCTTCGCCATACTTCTTTCGCCTTGTAACACGTGAATTTCTACCGAAGGCTGGTTGTCCTGTGCAGTAGTAAACACCTGCGATTTTTTGGTTGGGATAGTAGTGTTCGATTCAATCAACCTCGTCATAACACCACCCATGGTTTCCAAGCCAAGCGAAAGCGGAGTTACATCTACCAACACAATGTCATCCTTCACATCACCGCTTAAAATTCCGCCTTGTATAGCAGCACCAACGGCTACTACTTCATCGGGGTTTACTCCCTTCGAAGGTTTCTTGCCAAAGAATTTTTCTACTACTTCCTGAATTTTCGGAATGCGGGTAGAGCCGCCCACCAAAATTACATCGTTAATGTCCGAAGCCTGCAACCCTGCATCTTTCAATGCCTGACGGCAAGGAGCCAAGGTTCTTTCTACTAATCCGTCAACTAACTGCTCAAACTTGGCGCGGCTCAGTTTTTTCACTAAGTGTTTAGGCACTCCGTCAATAGCCGTAATGTAGGGCAGGTTTATTTCTGTTTCCGAAGAAGACGACAACTCAATTTTCGCTTTTTCAGCAGCTTCTTTTAAGCGCTGCAAAGCCATTGGGTCTTTGCGGAGATCCACACGCTCTTCTTTTTGAAATTCTTCTGCGAGCCACTTAATAATTTCGTTATCGAAATCATCACCGCCTAAGTGTGTATCACCATTAGTAGAAAGCACATGGAACACACCTTCCGCCATATCCAATATAGAAATATCGAAGGTTCCTCCACCAAGGTCATACACGGCTACTTTAATGTCCTTGTGGGTTTTGTCTAACCCGTAAGCAAGGGCTGCGGCAGTAGGCTCGTTAATAATACGCTTAACGGTTAGCCCCGCAATTTCACCGGCTTCTTTAGTTGCCTGGCGTTGGCTGTCGTTAAAATAGGCAGGAACGGTAATTACCGCTTCGGTTACCGTTTGCCCCAGGTAATCTTCGGCTGTTTTCTTCATCTTTTGAAGAATCATTGCCGAAATTTCCTGAGCAGTGTAAAGTCTTCCGTCAATATCTACGCGCACGGTGTCGTTATCGCCTTTCACTACTTTGTAAGCAGCATAAGGCAACTCGCGGTCGGCTTCGCTGTAACGCAAGCCCATAAAGCGCTTAATAGATTGAATAGTTTTGGTGGGGTTGGTAACTGCCTGCCGTTTGGCCGGGTCGCCTATTTTACGCTCACCATTTGCAAGAAATGCTACGATAGAGGGGGTTGTTCTCCGTCCTTCATCGTTTTGAATTACCACCGGGTCGCTTCCTTCCATTACAGCCACACACGAGTTGGTAGTTCCTAAGTCAATACCGATAATTTTTCCCATAATCTGTTTTAAATTTTAGGTTCGGCTTTGTTTGGTCAATACCCGTGCCGTATGGCTTGGGCGGGCAAAAATGACATTTTGCAGGAATTATTCTGACGATTTGAGTTGTTAAATCCTTTAATCATCGTTTTTTATTGCGCCAATTTGTCATTGACACAACTGCCCGTTAAACTTCCGGAAGTTCAGTCCGCTTGTAAAGGCATGGCAAGCAAGGGTATCTAAGGCATCGTTGGTAAGCAGTACACTGTCAATTTGCTTGTAGTATCTGCTCGAAAGCAAGCCGTAGCCGTTCTCTATATTGGTATAGGGCGGAAGCGCCTCGTTAGCCGCCAAACCGGAACCCTGCGATACCTGCGAGTTGATATACTTTGAAAGTTCATCGCCACCTGCCGAAAAGTAAAAGGTCATTCCTTTGTCGCTGCTGAACATACGATACACATTTGCATTTTGGGTGAGTGCATTCTTTAAAGCAGTTAACAGTAGTATGCCGCTGAAATCATCGGTTACTGAATTACCGCCTGTGGCATCGGCTACAACTTTCGATTTCACCATCACTACATCTATAAATGTATCGCGCAGCAAAGCATTGGTTTGTGCATCAAACTCCTTAAAAGGGAACCGAACTTTTACATCGTACATAGCGGCATTTTGTGCCGAGTACCAAACTATTTTGGCAGGGATGGTTGTTTTAAGCGCCATCTTAAATCCTTTGTACGAGGGAACCCCAATGGTAAAATCCTTCACCATTTTTATCCCTTCGGTGTTGTCGGTGTTTTTCTTGCTGCCGAAAGTATTTCCGGTCGCAGTGTTCACTACTTCTAACTTATACTGCCGGTTGTAATCGAGGCTGCCGGTATATTTGTAAAGGAAGTTGTGGTCGCTGGCAAATAAGCCGCTGTCTTTAGGCATTAGTACTTTACTGAAGGTGAGGGGCTGTCCGCTTTGGTTGCCGTTCAGGAATGGAATCAATCGCACAGTTAAACTGTCTTTGTAATAAATTGAATCGGCAATTCCGGTGGCATTGTACGCGTTGCCGTCAATTAAAAAACCTTTTTGTATGCGGATGTAATGCACCGTTTCGCTGCCGTTGAGCAAGGCATAAACTACGGGAGTTTCTTTATAATCGGCAGTAAGGTCAAAATCTTGTTTGCAACCTGTAATAAAAAGTAGGGCTACTATCCCTGCGAAAAGAGTTTTTTTCATGAGGCGGCAAAAGTATGAGAAAACCGAATTGATGCCCAAATATTTTGTTTATCGGTATCGAATACGGACTTTTGCCCATCGCACTAAAGCAACCAGCATTTTCTATTAACCGCCATATTCGCCACCATGTCTGTTCACAAAGAAATTAAACGCATTACCACCCACACTTTGCAGGAGTTTAAGGAAAGCGGAATAAAAATTTCCATGCTTACCTCGTACGATTTTTCGATGGCGCGCATTGTTGACAGTGCGGGTATTGATGTGATACTGGTGGGCGATTCTGCCTCTAATGTTATGGCAGGGCACGAAACAACCTTACCCATTACCCTCGACCAAATGATTTATCATGCTTCGGCTGTGGTTCGCGGAGTTAGCCGTGCATTGGTAGTGGTTGATCTGCCTTTTGGTTCCTATCAGGGCAATTCAAAATCTGCGCTTGACAGTGCTATTCGCATTATGAAAGAAGCCGGTGCCCATGCCGTAAAACTGGAAGGCGGGGCAGAGATAAAAGAAAGCGTGGAGCGCATTCTTACGGCAGGTATTCCGGTAATGGGGCATTTGGGCTTAACGCCTCAGTCCATTTACAAATTCGGCACATACACCGTTCGCGCTAAAGAAGAAGCCGAGGCACAAAAGTTAATGGAAGATGCTCAACTGCTGGAGAGCATAGGTTGCTTTGCCGTAGTGCTCGAAAAAATTCCTGCTACACTTGCCGAAAAAGTTTCGAAAAAACTGCACATACCTACCATTGGCATTGGAGCCGGCAGCGGTACTGATGGGCAGGTGTTGGTACTGCACGATATGCTCGGCATTACCAAAGAATTTAAACCGCGTTTCCTGAGGCGTTACCTGAACCTGTACGATGAAATTCAGAATGGAGTAAAACAATATGTGGACGATGTAAAGAGCCGAAATTTTCCGAACAAAGATGAACAATACTGATTCTCCCAAACGCAGACAACCAAGCGCACTGCTCGAATTTACCATCGTATTATTACTGATTGCCGCAGCTATGGTATTTGCATGGAATGTTGATTTTAGTTTTATGCGTAAGCAAACAACTTCCGATAAGAAAGATACCTCAACTGCCACTGCAAAAAACACAGACAACAATAGCCCGGAGTATACCCGATGGAAAGAAGGCAGAGCACTTTTTAAATCAAACTGTGCTGCCTGCCATAATCCGAAAACCGAAGGCACCGGCCCCATACTGCTCGGCTCTGTTGAGCGCTGGCGCAATGCCGGTAGTTACAATGGTAAAACAGGCGAGCAATGGCTCAAAGCATGGATACGCAACTGGAACGAACCCGTACAGGCAGGGTACCCTTACGCGGTTGAAATGGCTAATACCCGCCCCATGCAAATGAATGTGTTTGCTTCGCTCAAAGATGAGGACATTGACCTCATTCTTCTATACTCGGAAAATCCGGATGGGGTGCCTGTAACACAGTAATTTCCACATCTTCAACACACAACATGATGAAAAACAAAAAGCCTCTTTAAAGAGGCTTTTTGAGCTATCAAAAGATAAAGATGCTGTTTAGTTTCTTACCGTAAACAATCGTGTTTGTGTGCGACCATTTGCAGCAGTAGCTGAAAGAACATACGTACCTGTCAGCAAATTACCGGCATTCAAATCGAACAGGTTTTCACCGGGAACAAGATTGCGATGGGTAACTTCATTGTAAAGTTTACCGCTCATATCAAACACTCTGAAAGTTACATCGGTGGTTTTATCAACCGTAAGTGCAATTTTCGAAGTGCTGTTTGCCGGATTGGGGAATACATTCAACCCTGTTACATCGGTACTGTTTTTTGCATCGTTAATGCTGGCAACGGTGCTGCATGTTGCATCGGTAAGTGTAACCGAGCGCCACATACCACGACCATGTGTTCCTATGTAAAGCACGCGGCAACCATCTTTGTATAGATTCTTTTCAATTAAACGGAATACGGGAACTCTCGGCAATCCGTTATTTTCTTCGTGCCATTCGTTGCCATCCCAACTCCACATACCCAACTCACTGCCTATAATTATTTTGTTGTAGTCGTGTACTACTACGTCATATACCGGCATGTTTGGCAAGCCGTTCGTAAGTGGTGTCCACGATTGCCCTCCGTTGGTTGACTCATAAACATGTGGCTGATTGCTTGCAGAAAAGCCCGCAACAGCAACCACTACGTGATTAGGGTCGTTCGGGTTTACGCTTATCCCCTCAATTGATCTGCCACTTGCCACAACTACATTGGTAAACTGTGTAGTATTGGTATAAATCAATCCTACATCGTTTGCACCGGGAGGGTATTTAGTGGTATCGCAGCGGGCATTCATGTTAGGGCAACGGTAAACTCTGCCACCATCTGTTCCAATGTAAAGCACATCGCCATCGGTTGTGCTTGCGTATGACATGGCTTTACCGTTCATGCTGCTCATTAAACGATACCATTTAGGAATGCCGCTCAATTCCAGCGCTTCCGATGTTAGGAAAACCCCACAGTTAGAGGTTACCATTACTCTTGAACGAACGGGGTCATCTACCCATACAGTATCTCCTGAATTCAAATCGGCAGTAAGTGCATAATTGAAAGGATACTTCCCGGTTTTGCTTTGCAGGGTTACTACTTCTCCGCTGCTGTAGTTTCTATCGGCAGCAAATGGAACCTTACGTAAGCCGTTAGCAGCATTTTTAGTTTCTGAAAGATAGAATGGCGTAATAAACGGTGCGTTTTGGTCTTTCTGACCTCCGCAACGCGAAGGTTGTGTGTGACCTTGGTGGTCAATTTTGGTGTCGTAAAAATTATCATACGATGCCGTTACATTTCCTGAGCGCATTACCTGACCAAAGTAAATACCGCCAAATGAAATACGCGGGTCAATATGCGATATTTCGGCATAAATACCATCACCTCCAATTACTCGCTCGGCAGCCATGCGTGTGTTGCCCAAATAATTTATGTATTGTGTTCCGTTATCCTGCGTACCACCTATTACTTCGCCTGTTAAACCGGCACCTACCGAGTAGAACTGTGTAATATTCAGCCCTCTGTTTTTAATTGTGTAGGTAGGAAAAGGGAATGCAGAAACTGCATTGGTTGATTTGTAAACTCCGCCATCGCAACCAACATACATAACGTTTGGATTGAGTTCATCTATAGCTATCGCGTGCTTGTCAGGGTGAATGTAATTGGGGTTTGATTCTCCTCCGCCCAATCCAACATCAGCTAATTTCCAGCCGGTTTGGTCGCTCCAAGTATAGAAGTCAACGCCACCTAAATAAACTTTATTAGGATCGGCAGGTGATACGGCAATTACGTTATCGTACCAACCTTGTGCCTGTGCGCCAAAGGGGTCAAACAAAGGACCTTTGCTGCCTATGTTTACCCATGTGTTTCCGGCATTTTCGCTGCGGTAAACACCGTAAGTTTGTCCGCTTAAAGTAGCTATTGACAGATAAACTATGCTTGAGTTGGTAGGAGCAACTGCAATTTCAATTCTGCCTTGTTGAACGGGGAAACCTTGGTTGTTGGCACTGGTAAGTCTTTCCCACGAAAAACCACCGTTTAACGAACGAACCACCTGACGGTTACCTCCAACTGCCGCATATACGTTAATTCCATCTCTTCCCCATTTTACGTCAGCTACCGATTGTCCGTTTGTAATTTGAGGTAAACTTACTTGCGACCAAGTACTTCCTCCGTCAGTAGTAACATAAAGCCCTTTGTGTGTTCCTGCTAATATGTTCATGCCATCGGTTGGGTTTACGGCAATACGGTTTACGGCTGCCCACGGGCTGTTATTATCTAACGAATTACCGGTAAACGCATCGGGAGTAACATGCACCGGATTATCGTTAGCATCTAATTTATAAATGCCATTACCCATGTTACCGGAATTGAATGATGTGCCAATGATTTGCGCCAGCGCCTCTCCGGTGCCTACGTAAATAGTTCCATCTGTAGCCTGGTCAATACATGAAACAGTAAGCCATTCATTCCAGTTAGCAAGCTTGGTCCAATTGTTACCGCCATTGGTTGATTTCCACATGCCACCGGCAACACCGCCTACATATAGCGTGTTGCGGGTTGGATCTCTTCTGTCAATCAATATAGCTCTTGTGCGTCCACCAACGTTATCGGGGCCTAACTCTTCCCACTGCAGGTTTAAAGCTCCTGCCCGACTACCCGATTGGGCTAACTGATTGGCTTGTGCAACAACTCCCGAATAGTAATTGCTGTTGAAATTGCCGTACTCATCTTTCAGTTTATCAAAGCGCCACTCCATAGCTTCTTTGGCACGTTGCGATTTTTCAACCGAAGATTTTGATTCCTTTTTGTTCCCGTCTAATTTGAAGGTGCCGATTTGCTGCGATTCAAAAGCAAACCAACCGGCAAAAACTGCTAAGGCAGTTACCGTAAGTCCTAACAGTAAGTGTTTTCTCATTTTGTTCTGTATTTAAGTTTAGCGAAGATACTTCTAAATTGTCTTTTCTCCCATGAGCCAATTGTCATACCAATGTCATTTTTTGATTTAGCAGCTGCGTTTCCATTCTATTCTGCCACTAAAACGCGGATAACCTGCGAATAAACATCGGTTTTTACCTGTAAGTAATAAATTCCGGATGGAAAGGTAGCCGTGTTAAAAGTCATAAAATTGTTTCCAACCTGCATAAGCAGTGGCTTTTGCTGCATAACCTGACCGTTTACATTTAAAATAGTAACAAAAGCATCAGCCGCTTTGTTCGCAGTAAGTTCTACACGCAAATCGGAGTTTTTAGAGGCAGGGTTCGGATAAACTTTTACAGAGGTTACGGTTTCTGTTAGATTACTCAGCGAACTAAACACAAATGTTTCGGTTGCTTCGCATCCTCTTGAATCGGTAATAGTAACTGTGTAAGTTCCAAAGCCTACACCATTATTACCGGGACCCACCGGACCATTGCTCCACATGTAAGAGTATGGCGGTGTGCCTCCGCTTGCAAAAGCTGTAAGGTTACTACCTACTTTGTTGATTGAAGTTGCCAAAGGCTGAGGTTCTCCAACGGCAATAGTAGCTATTGCAACAGCCCCTGTTGCATCGGTAATAGTAACCGAATAAGCGCCTGAAGCAAGGTTAGTAACTGTGTTTAGTGTATCGCCATTGCTCCAGTTAATAGCATAAGGCGGTGTGCCGTTATTGGGAGCCACACTTATTTGAGCATCGCTTTGCCCTGGGCAACTGGGCGAAAGAACCGTAATCAAAGCTTTTATGTTTGATGTTTTGATTGTTTGGTCGGGAGTAAAAGAAGAGCATGCATTGCCGAACGAAAGCCCTTTAACCCGAAACTTATACGATTTGTTGGGAGAAAGGCTTCCAACAATAATGCTTGTGTCGGAAATAATTGAGTCAACAAAAACTACGGTTGAAGTACCGCTCTGAAGCGTGAAATGATAATACTTAGCTCCGGGAATAGACCTCCATTTAAAAAGTGTGCTGTTTGCCATTAAAGTTGTATCGCCATCTAAAGGTGTAATAAAAGTTGTTGTTGGAAGTGGCGACAAATCGGGTGTTGCATGATTTAATACTGTGGGACGGTCGAAAGTGAGGGTGTTGTTCATTTCAGCTTGTTGCATTGGGCTGAAACGGTTTTGACAGTTATCCAAAAAGTACGACATATACAATGTTTCATCAATCACATCTTTATACAAATCACCGTTAGGGTCGGCCTGCAACCCATTGTAAGGACAGGAGGCGCGATAGTCAACAAAATCTGCCGGAGTATCGCAAAAACGATCGCCCTTAGTACTACAATTACTTCCGTTTACATACTCAACCGGATTGGTTTGTTCAAAGGTATGGGGTAATCCAAGCCAATGCCCCATTTCGTGTTGCAGCGTAGTACTACCTTTACCGTAGCAGCCTTTATTTAAAAAAACTCCGCCTCCACTCGAAAGACCGGGATACGTAGCAAAGCCGCAAACATTAAGGTCGGGGCTTATGTACACATTGCACACATTAGGAACATTTTCCTGCGAGAAAGTGGACCAACCGGATGGATTCTTGTTGCTGTATAAAGTTGAACTGCGAAGTGAATCTATTGCTTCAATAAAAAATCCAATGTCGAACTGATTATATGCTTGATTTAACTCACAATGCGAATCGAAAATGGGCTTCAGGCTTATTCCGCCCGTTCCATCGTCCTTTGTTATGATATGATAAACTATGGGCACCCAACGAATTCCGGCACGCGCTCCCTGTTCGTTCAAGTAGCTCATGTCCTTACTGTAATAGTGTTGTTTAAAATCTTCCGGCATTGTTGTACCGCATCCGCCATTGCCTGAAGCAACCGATAAAAGTGATGAACCAATAATACCAAGCAACAAAAAGTATCGCATGTTTTTAATTTTCGGGGAACGAATAAAAGCAAATGCTTTCAGCTTTTATAACAAGATGAAACCAGCGGTGTATAGGTTGTTAATATCCTGTTGCAGAATTTTCAATTTGGGTTAGGTTTGCACCCCGTCTGCCAAAGTGCAGTATTTATTTTTCAACCCGTTTAAACAATTATTCAAATGAAAATTACCGTAGTAGGCGCAGGAGCAGTAGGAGCCACCGTAGCCGACAACATTGCCCGCAAAGAACTTTGCCACGAATTGGTTTTGCTCGACATTAAAGAAGGTTTTGCCGAAGGTAAAGCTATGGATATGATGCAAACCGCCAACCTGCTTGGCTTCGACACAAAAATTACCGGCTCTACCAACGATTATTCAAAAACCGCAGGCAGTTCGGTGGTAGTAATTACTTCGGGCATTCCGCGCAAACCGGGTATGACGCGCGAAGAACTGATAGGCACTAACGCCTCTATTGTAAAAGGTGTTACCGAAAATATTCTGAAGTATTCTCCCGAAGCCATTATTGTGGTTATCAGCAACCCGATGGATACCATGACTTATTTGGCGCTTAAATCAAGCGGCTTACCTAAAAACAGAATTATAGGTATGGGTGGTATTTTAGATAGCGCCCGTTTCCGTTTTTACCTTAGCAATGCGCTCAACTGCTCAACTGCTGATTTGCAGGCAACGGTTGTTGGCGGACATGGTGATACTACGATGATTCCGCTTACGCGTTTAGCTACATTGCAAAGTGTACCGGTAAGCAATTTACTGGATGCCGAATCGCTCAAAAAAGTAGCTGCCGATACAATGGTTGGCGGAGCTACCCTTACCAAACTTATAGGCACATCGGCTTGGTACGCACCGGGCGCTTCGGGATGCGCTTTGGTGGAAAGCATTGTGCGCGATGAAAAGAAAGTTTTCCCTTGTTGTGTTGCGCTTGAGGGCGAATACGGGCAAAAAGACATTTGCCTTGGAGTTCCCGTAGTTATAGGTAAAAACGGTTGGGAAAAAATTATTGATTTAAACCTGAATGCCGAAGAGCAGGACGCATTTAATAAAAGTGCCGAAGCTGTTCGCAGTATGAACAGTGTATTGAGCACACTTTCGCTTTAAGAAAAAAATATCATACAATTTAAAGTCCTGCTATTTTTGGCGGGACTTTTTATTTTCACACTACATTTATGAAACCCCTATCATATTGCCTGACATTACTTAACACCATACTTTACACATGAAGAAAGTACAGCAACCTTCCTCTGCTAAAATGATTATGGCAGAACTTGACCCGGGCGGTTACCACATTTTTGTAAACCTGAAAGTGAATGGTAAAAAATGCCGCTTTTTAATTGACACGGGAGCATCGAAATCGGTAATAGACAAAGTGTATTATGATAAGCACCTCAACAAAAAGAAGCTAAAAAAAATACAACAAGAAACTACAGGCTTGCATAGCAGCGTATCCGAAACACATATTGGCACCATTAAGGAAATAGACTTAGGTAAAAGCAAAATAAAAAACTACCCTGTTGCCGCCATTGACCTAAGCCATGTAAACAACACTTACAAAAAACTCCGCCAACCCAAAATACAAGGCATACTCGGCTCCGACCTTATGTATAAATACAGAATGGTGATTGATTACGGAAAGGAGAAAATTTTTCTGTTTAATCCGAAGGATTAAGCAGGAGCAAAACCTTACTTATTCCCACTTATCTCTATCGCCCGGATCCAAGTCTTCGCCTTTTCGGTAAGGCGACTCATAACCGTTGCTCATTTCGTATCCTTCGCGGTTTTGGCGTTCTAATGTCCACGAATCGGTAAGTGAAGTTTCAATCCAAAGGTTGCCGCTTTTGCGAAATACCTGTGCCGATAATCCATAGTTATTCCACAAGTCGTTCTCTAATTGGCTTACGGTTTCATTTTCGGTAACAACAAGCTTTCCGTCACGGTGCACTTTTCGCACTGCTCCAATTTTACGGTCGTTCGCTATCATACGCGATTTTGGTAACGCTTTCTTTTCAGCATGGGGCACATCAAAAAACTCCAGTTTTAAAAAGGGGAATGTATTGTTGAACTCCTGTTGCAACTCGCGTATGGTTCTTGAATCGTTAATCAACATCTCCATGATTTTACTTTTTATGACAACAACTATGTTTTGTGCAATCGGTTTTACTCAACTCCGGGCTTACATACGGAATACCCAAATTCATTCCGCGGAGTATAAGCACCACTGCCATTATCGCTATAAAAGCAGGCACCACTTTCCGGATGTTGTTTCGCCACCGGAGGCTGATGATATTAGCTGCCAAACCAACCAAAAGCATAGCAGGTATTGTTCCGGCACCAAACATCATCATAAACAAACTGCCCTTCACCACATCACCGGTTGCTATGGCTCCCGCCACTCCTAAATACACCAATCCGCAGGGCAACAGCCCGTTTAGCAATCCGATTAAAAAAAGTGTACCAAAACTTTTTTGACGGAATAATCCACTCAACAAAGATTTCACTTCTTGCACAAGCGGTTGAATGACTTTTGTCAGCCCGAAAACTGAGGTTACTTTGGTGGGCAATAACAAGCCCAACAATATGATTATGCCCAAAATTATGGAGAGTGCCTGCTGATAACCGCCCAAAACAAAACCTTTACCGAGCAATCCGAAAATCAATCCAAAAATTCCATAGGTAAAAATCCTTCCCAAATTATACACCAGCGCACCGGCAATTTGCTTCCATCGGTTTTCTCTTCCTAACGGCAATGCCAACGCAATGGGACCACACATGCCAACGCAGTGGAAACTCCCCAAAAAACCAAGCGATAATGCTGCCAGAAGAAAACCCATGTTTAGTGAATATTTACAGTGCCTTCGTTGTAATAAGTAACATCATCGGCACTCCATTCAATTTGCATTTGATAAGCGCCTTTACTTAACTTACCTGAACCGAGCAGGCAAATGCCTTTCGAATCGGGAACACAACTAAGTGTTACATCCTGTTTCGCGTTACTAGGTTTATAGAACAACACATCAGCTTTTATACTCTTACCGGAAACTTCTTCCGGAAATTTCAACTCCACCTCATTGCCTTTTACACTCCACTGCAACGGCTCGTTTAGCAAGTTAGCGCGAGTTTGCTTATCAATCTGCTCCTGAAATTTAAGCTCACGAGCGTAGTAATCTTTTGTAACAAGGTCGTCTTTTACGGTAGTTGTTTTATAAACAAGAAATGCCATAAACAGTACAAACCCACCATAGAGCAAGGCAATGCGCCAACCCCAGTTTAAGCGGTTTCTGTTTATTTCGTTGCTACGATTTCTTTCCGTTTCCATAAACTAATTTTTTACAGAGTTTATTTTGACACCGGTGCCATAAAGTTGGTCCTTACTTCATCAATTTTCCGTTCACCGCTGTAAACACCAATTTCAATTTTGTTTTTGCGTTGGTGCAAATCATCTTTATTCAGGATTACGAAGAATACCCCATCACCTATTGCCTCTTTTTCTACCACCATATCTTTACCTACCATTTTTATTTCGCCTTTCAGGTGGCTGTCTTCCAATTTGAGCGTAACAGGAATTTTCTTTCGTGTTTTGTTTATCATTTTAATGTTGTAAAGGTTGCTGATTTTATTGTCGGGCTGATTTTGATACAACATACCCTGTGCACGCATAACAGTGGTTTGAATATCCTTACGCGTTACTAAAAAAGTGGTAAGCACCGCCAACAGAATAAGCAACACCACCGAGTAAGCAGCTGTGCGTGTGGTTAAATGCAGCTTTTCTCCTTTTTTTATGTTGTTTTCGGAAGCATAGCGTATTAACCCGGTAGGGCGATGCACGCGGGTCATAATTGCATCGCAGGCGTCAATACAAGCAGTGCAGTTTACACATTCCATTTGTGTACCGTTACGAATATCAATACCCGTTGGGCATACGCGCACACAATCAAAACAATCAATACAATCGCCCTTTGTTTCAATGGTTTCTTTGCTGATTTTTCCACGCGGCTCGCCACGCACATAATCATAAGCAACCACTATTGAGTTGGGGTCGAGCATTACACCTTGCAACCTTCCGTACGGGCAAACAATTAAACATGCCTGCTCACGAAACCACCAATACACAAAAAAGAAAACACCGGTAAATATTACTAAAGGGATAAAGGTGCCGAGGTGGGCAAAAATTCCTTCGCGGATATAGAGCAATACGTTATCCATACCCGTGATGTAGGCAAGGAAATAGTTGGCTATAATGAAAGAGATAGTAAAGAAGGCAATAAATTTTCCTCCGCGTTTCAATATTTTTTCGCCATTCCATGGCATGGTACTTAGCCGTCTTTGTTTTTCTGCATCGCCTTCAATCCAGTATTCAACTTTGCGAAAAACCATTTCCATAAAGATGGTTTGCGGACAAACCCATCCGCAAAAAATTCTGCCGAATATGACGGTGAATAAAACGATGAACACCATAAAGGTGAGCATGGCTAATACAAACAGGAAAAAATCCTGAGGCCAAAAGATCATTCCAAAGAGAATGAACTTTCGCTCTATAAGGTTAAAAAGAAAAAGCGGCTCTCCTTCTACCTTAATCCATGGCAGCGCAAAAAAAACGATGAGATAAACTATACTTACTACCGTGCGGGCATTATACAATTTACCATGAGGTTTCTTAGCGAAAATCCAGTTACGCTTACCATCTTTAGTAATAGTGCCAAAGGAATCGCGAAACTCATCGTTCATTACGCTCATAACACCTTACTTTTGTGCCGCGGCAGCCGCCACTGTTGCTGAATCGGTTACAGTTGTACCGGCTTGGTTCATTAATTCTCCTTCGGGTGCTTTGGCATTGGCTGGGTTGGTTCCGTTTATCGAATGAATGTACCCAACCAGATTTTTAATTTGCACGGCACTGAAATCTGTTTCCCAACTTTTCATCCCTTTGGCGGGCCAGCCATATTTAATGCTCTTGTAAACTTCGTTGAGCGAGCCACCGTGTATCCAGTAGTTATCGGTCAGGTTGGGCCCCACTATTCCTTCACCGGCATTGCCATGGCAGGCAGCACAGTTGGTTTTGTATAAATCTTTTCCCTCGGCAATACCGGCAACATCTGCTAACTGCACATTGTTTTCATCAACATTCAGCGCATTTTTCTTTTTGTATTCTTCTACTTGTATTTGCGCTAATTGAACTTCGGTATTATATTCATCGGTACTGGAAGGTCCACCGCCAAAGTAATAGTAGCCGATATACAAAACCGCCCATACAATACTGATGTAGAAGCTGTATTTCCACCACGGGGGAAGCGAATTGTCTAATTCGCGTATGCCGTCATAGTTGTGATCGAGCAGAATGTCTTTCTCTTTTTCTACTGCTACACTGGCGTTAATGGTATCGAAGAAACGCGGCAGGTGGAAATTCCATTTTGTTTCTTCCTGTTTTGACTCGCTTAATTCCGACACCAGTGAATTAATGCGAATGAGCAGCCAAAGTATCGCAAACAATTCGGCAGCAATTACCACGGCACCCATCACCAAATCAGGATTTGAGAACAACTGAAATGCTTTTCCCTGCCCGGCATCCTGTGCCGATAAAAATGCGGCAGGCAACAGCAACAGTATTACCGACAGTAGTTTTTTCTTTTCGTAAACAAGGCGTGTAAGGCGTACTAATACAGTGCCCAACAACAATACGGCCAGCAACAACACGGCAGCCGCAGCCAACAATACATACAACATGCTGTTATCGGTAGCGGGGTTTGTTGCAACAGGTGCCGCGGCATCCTGTGCCTGCAAAAAAATGCTGCAAGCAACAGCCGGTGCAATGAGCGAGAATTTTTTTTCGGTGGAATTCATACTATATGTTTTTGAAGTTTTCAATTGATTTAGTTAAGAGGCAGTTCTTCCAATTCTTTGATATATTTTTTATCCGCTTTCAGCGCAAACCATATCATACCGGCAAATACCAGCAGAAAAAACACCAGTGCTATTTTGGGATACACCGCAACATCGTTCATGGTTTCGGCATATTTTTTAATGAAACTGAACATGGCTTTCTGTTTTATCGGTTATTTATTTTCAGCGGTTCGCGGTTCAGCTTTAATATCTGTACCCAAGCGTTGCAGGTAAGCAATCATGGCTATGATTTCTTTTTTCTCACTCACCTCAATGCCGTCTTTCTTCAAATTAGCCTGAATTTTTTTCGCCTGCTTTTCCAAATCCTGCAAAGCAATTTGATCATAACCGGCAGGATAAGGCACTCCTAACTTTTGCATGGCGCGTATTTTTGCAGCCGTGTTGGAGGTGTTCAAATCATTATCAATCATAAACGGATACGGAGGCATTATAGAGCCGGGGCTCATACTGCGCGGGTCGTCCATGTGGTTGTAATGCCAACTGTCGGGATATTTTCCGCCTTCTCTCGCTAAATCCGGTCCGGTTCTTTTTGAACCCCATTGGAAAGGATGGTCGTACACAAACTCTCCTGCTTTTGAATACTCGCCATAGCGTGCTACTTCGCTGCGGAACGGACGAATCATTTGCGAGTGACACACATAGCAACCATCGCGGATATACAAATCTCTTCCTTCCAACTCAAGCGGAGTGTAAGGTTTTACACTACTGATGGTAGGAATGTTACTCTTAATAAGAAAGGTGGGCATAAACTCTACAATACCGCCAATTGCGACTAACACAAACGCAAAGACGAGCATTTGCACCGGTCTGCGTTCAATCCAACGATGCCAGTGTTCGCTGCCGTGTGTGGCGTATTCTTTTTCAAGTGCCGGAGCTTCGGCTTCTTCATTTGCCACAAAACTTCCCTGCTTAACTGTTTTATACAGATTGTAGATACCTATGAGTGTTCCTATTAAATACAATGTTCCGCCAAATGTTCGGGTAATGTACATAGGCATAATGGCGTTCACCGTTTCAAGGAAGTTAGGATACTTCAGTATGCCTTCTTCGGTAAATTGTTTCCACATAAAGCTTTGTGTAAAGCCCGCCCAATACATTGGGATAGCATAGAAGAGAATACCAAGTGTTCCGAGCCAAAAATGAATGTTGGCAAGCCTGCGCGAGAAAAGCTGTGTGCGGAACATTTGCGGAATTAACCAAAACAACACTCCGAAAGTGAGGAAGCCGTTCCATCCCAATGCGCCAACGTGCACGTGGGCAATAGTCCAGTCGGTATAGTGCGAAATGGCGTTTACGCTTTTAACCGAAAGCAGCGGACCTTCAAACGTTGCCATACCGTAAGCGGTAACAGCTACCACAAAAAACTTGAGCACCACATCATCGCGCACTTTGTCCCATGCACCGCGCAGGGTGAGCAAACCGTTAATCATACCACCCCAGCTCGGCATTATCAGCATTACACTGAATACTGTACCGAGCGATTGTGCCCAATCGGGTAAAGCCGTGTAAAGCAAATGGTGCGGACCCGCCCAGATGTAAATAAAGATGAGTGCCCAAAAGTGAATGATGGAAAGACGGTACGAATAAACCGGACGGTTAGCTGCCTTAGGAAGGAAGTAATACATCAACCCCAGGTAAGGTGTGGTAAGGAAAAATGCTACGGCATTGTGCCCGTACCACCACTGTACCAACGCATCCTGCACACCGGCATAAATACTGTAACTCTTAAACAGCGTAACCGGAATTTCGATAGAGTTTACAATGTGCAGCATGGCTACGGTAATCCATGTAGCTATGTAAAACCAAATTGCTACGTACAAGTGGCGCTCTCTGCGTGTAAGGATGGTGCCGAACATGTTTACACCAAACACTACCCATATTAGGGTAATGGCAATGTCAATCGGCCACTCCAATTCAGCATATTCCTTTCCGGAGGTAATACCGAAAATGAGTGTAACGGCTGCCGCCACAATTATTAACTGCCATCCCCAAAAATGAATTTTGCTCAGCACATCGTTCCACATGCGTGCCTTGCATAAGCGCTGCAACGAGTAGTACACGCCCATAAAAATTCCGTTACCCACAAATGCGAAAATGACCGCATTCGTATGCAGCGGGCGCAGCCTACCAAAAGTTGCCTGTTCAATAAAATTGAGTTCGGGAATAAAAAACTGCAAGGCTACAATTAAGCCCACCAGCATTCCCACAGCCCCCCACAAAAATGTGGCATAGGCAAAGTTACGCACCGTGGTATTGTCGTAACTAAAACGTTCTGTTTGCATGGATTACTTTTTAGGTGAAGAAGAGGTTGATGTTGGTTTGGATTTGTTGTCGAACAGAATTCGCATGGCAGGTGTGTAATCATCATCGTATTGCCCGCCAATTACACTATAAATGAAGGCAGCTAAAAAGCCGACTGCAAAAACAAGGCTGACACCGATAAGTATGAACATTACACCCACTACGGATTTGTTTTACGCGGCAAATGTGTAGTGCGTAGCAAACAAGGGATATGAGATAGAATAGCTACAGAACTGATTTTTATCAGCAACATTCAGAATGAATGTTTGGGTTTGGCGAGATAAGATGACAGCGTAGTGAAAGCAATAATAGTTACTGAACTAATAGGCATTAAAACAGCAGCTACCAGGGGACTCATGGTTCCCTGCACGGCAAAGTAAACGCCCACTATGTTGTAAGCAATAGAAATGGCAAAACTTACTTTAATAATATTTACTGCACTGCGACAGTAGCGTAGAAAGGAATGAATAGTTTCAAACTTTTCCGAATCAATAATGCCATCGCAGGCAGGTGAAAAATTGTTTACATCATCACTAATGGCAATACCGGCATCTGCCTGTTTAAGTGCTCCGGCATCGTTCAGCCCGTCACCAATCATCATCACCTTTTTGCCCGATGCCTGCAACTCTTTTATCACCTCTAGTTTATCGGCAGGTTGCTGGTGAAATATCAGATTGTTTTCGGGAACATATTGTTTCAGAAAGTTTTTCTCGGCATCGTTATCGCCACTTACCACAAACAGCGAAAAAAGTTTTACAAGGCTTTTCATCAACTCGCCAAACCCTTTCCGGTATTCGTTCTTTACCAAAAAGAAACCACGCACCTTGCCATTTATGCCCACATATACTTTTGATGCATGGCGGAAATCCGAAACCTTCGAACCATCGGCATTCTCCTCTCCTATCAAAAACTTTTTGGAGCCTACGCGCACACAGTTTTCATCAACCCAACCTTCTATTCCTTTTCCTTCCTCTTCTTTAAAATCTTCAGTGGGAATAATGCCGATGCCTTTGAGGTAGTCACATACTTTTCTACTAAGCGGATGCGATGAATGATACACCAACGATTTTACCAACTGCAATTCGTAATCTGACAGTGTTGCCTCACCGTTTGCACCATTCACAAACTCAATGCGTGCATTCTTTGTATTGGTAAGTGTGCCGGTTTTGTCAAACACAATGGTATCTATTTGTGCAAGTGTTTCAACGGCTATAGCATTCTTTAAATAAATTTTGTGCTGCCCTAATATACGCAGCACATTGCCCAATGTAAATGGCGATGAAAGCGCCAATGCACACGGACAAGTAATGATCAGAACGGAAGTGAATGCATTCAATGCCTTTTGCATATCGGTATTCCACCACCATGCTGCTGCAATAAAAGCGATGGTAATTACCACCGGAGTAAACCATTTGCCTGCCTTAGTTGCCAACGAAGTAACGGGTTGCTTTTGCGATTTCCCGAATGCAGCATCGTTCCAAAGTCTTGCAAGGTAACTGTGCGAAACATCTTTTACTACTTCCACTTCAATGGCGCTGCCGGTTTGCCGCCCACCGGCATAAATCAAATCACCACTTTGCTTTGCCACCGGGCTAGCTTCGCCCGTTACAAAACTGTAATCAATGGCCGCCTTTCCTTTTATAAGCACAGCATCGGCAGGTATCAGCTCCATATTGCGAACCAACATTCGGTCGCCAACGCGCAGTTTAGTCAATGGAATCGAGCTTTCGGTGCCGTTGTTCACTAGCGTAACGGCAACAGGAAAGTACGATTTGTAATCACGCTCGAAAGAGAGCGTGTAAAAAGTTTTATTCTGAAACAGCCTGCCTATGAGCATCAACAACACCAAACTCGCCAACGTATCAAAGTAGCCCCCGCCTGTGTGCGAAAAAACTTCGTACGCACTCCGCACAAACATGGCGAGTATGCCAAGTACAATCGGCACATCCATGTTCAGCGCTTTCTGCTTAAGTGCGTTCCATGCCGATACAAAAAACTCCTGCGAGCTGTAAAGCAGCACCGGCAATGCCAGCACAAAATTCAGGTAACCGAAAAATTTTCGGAACGGGCTTTCGGTAAGTGCATCAATACCCAAATACTCCGGAAAAGTGAGCAACATAATATTACCGAAAGCAAAAAATGCCACACCTATTTTAAGATAGTACTGCCTTAAATGTTGCCCTGTTTCTTTCCGGTTTAAATCGTTCAGATTAATGCTCGGTTCATAACCGATGTTTGCCAGTGTTTCAACTACCTGCCGCAAACTGAGTTTGGAATTGTCGAACGTGATATGCGCCTCACGTTTCAAAAAGTTTACACGGCAGCGTTGAACTCCATCTTTCAGCCTGTGCAGATTTTCCAACAAAAAAAGACAGGAACTGCAATGGATACGCGGTATGTAAAACGTAACCGTTGATACATTGTCATCGCTGAACTGAATGAGTTGCTGTTTTACCTCGGCATCATCTAAATAGGCAAACTTCTTATTGCTTGGAGCAGACTTTAACGAAGTGCCGGGAGTTTGATTAAGGTCGTAATAGCTGCATAAATTGTTTTCGTTCAACAATTCGTAAACAGTTTTGCAACCGTTACAGCAAAACCGGTGCTGCTGAAAAACAATGCTACCATCGCAGTTTTCACCGCAATGGTAGCAAGTTGAAATTTCCTCTTCCTTAACTGCATTCATACCAGGACGGTTTTTGGACTCAGCGATTATTCGAAGTACAGCTTGGGGAAGAGGATTCGTTGCGACACACTATCCCTTCTTCGTATTTATTCCCATCATTTCGTACAGCGGACACCATGTTAAAAGCGCTGTAACAAACAGAATTGTAGTTGGTATCAACCACAACCATGCATTGCCGCCAACCATTATTGCATAGCAGATGGAGATAATAAACAAAAGCGAGCGAAACCAGCCGTCAAAAGCACCTATGTTTGCATTCATATTGATTGATGTTTTAGTCAGTAATTTTTACGAAGCAAAAGTGAGCGCGGGAACGGCCAAGAGGCATGACATCCGTCAAAACCCCGCATGACTTTTATCAGTGCGTGAAGCGCAAAACAGATAAGCCGGAAATCGGTTATATTTATTGCAGACAACATACAGATGTTGCTTACACCATTTTCAAAGTTCATGCAGCGTTTTTTTTCAAGAGCGGTTTCGTATGTAAAGCAACCTTTTGTGGCGGGCTTGTTGGTATTTACGGCATTGCTTACGCTTACGCAAGTAATATCTTATCAGCGCTCGCTGTTATTTAAGAACTCCCGCACCCGCGAGTTGACGAATGCTGCCAATGTGGCTAAGGAAAAACTACAAATTGCTTTAGGCTACAGCAAATCGGCTACACAAACATTGCGGCTTATTGTAGCTACATACGGCATACAAGATAATTTTGATTCCGTTGCAGCAAGCATTCTGCAAACCCATAGATTTATTGATGCCGTTCAACTTACAAAAGGCGGTATGATTACCCACGTTTATCCATTGCAGGGAAACGAAGCGGTAATTGGCTACGACATACTAAAAGATACACTGCGAAACAAAGAAGCGCTGAAAGCTATTGAGAAAAACGATATATACTTTGCCGGACCGTTTAACTGGAAACAAGGCGGCACGGGCATTGTAGGCAGGCTACCTATTTTTATCAATAATGAGTTTTACGGGTTTTCAGTAGTCCTCATTAAGCTCTCTACTTTGATTTATGCCGCGGAAATTGACAGCACACAAAACGATCACTATGTTTTCCAGCTTTCAAAAAAGAATATTGATACCGGGAAAGAAGAATTCTTTTTGCCCAATGCTGATTTGTTTACCGATGGCTCTGCTGTTTCGGTAAAAGTGCCCGATGGCGACTGGAAAATTTATGTAAAACCGCTCCACTCTGAAACGTTTATTTCGCCCATTCCTTTTTCCATTCTAGGTTTTATCCTCTCGCTTATAGGCGGATTTTTTGCATGGTTTATTGCCATGCAGCCGTATGAGCTAAAGCGAATGGTAGTTGAAAAAACACATTCCATTATCCGCGAAAGAGATCTTTCGGACTCCATCATCAACAGTTTGCCGGGCATTTTTTATCTGTACGATGAAAACGGAAAATTTATACGATGGAATAAAAATTTCGAAACCGTATCGGGATTTACATCAAAAGAAATGGAACACAAGCATCCGCTTGATTTTTTTGATGAAGACGAAAAGGAAATCCTTACACAAAAAATCCAATCGGTATTTACAAAGGGAATGGATGAAATAGAAGCACATTTTCTTACGAAGGACAAACGAAAAATTCCGTACTACTTCAATGGACATCTTGCCTACTTTGAAGGCAAGCCTTACCTGATTGGTATGGGCATTGACATTACCGAGCGCAAAAAAATTGAAGCAGAGATTAAAGCCAGCGAAGGGAAACTACGCCACACGCTCGACAATATGATTGAGGGCGTACAAATAATAGGCTTTAACTGGGAGTACATTTACATGAACAATACGGCACTTAAACAAAATCGCCTGCCGTGGGAAGATCTGAAGGGTTATACTTTGCTCGAAAAGTATCCGGGAATTGAAACGACTCCTGTTTTTAAAACCTTGGAGCGATGTATGACGGAGCGAACACCTCAGGAGATGGAAACCGAGTTTACCTTTCCGGATGGATTAAAGCGCTGGTTTCAGTTAAGTGTACAGCCTGTAGCAGAAGGCATTTTTATTCTTTCGATAGACATAACCGAGCGCAAAATTGCCGAGCACGAAACGCTGCAGCAAAAAGCATTGTCCGATACAATTATCAATGCCTTGCCCGGCATTTTCTATTTAGCGGATGTAAATGGCAAAATGCTGCGATGGAACAAAAACGTTGAAACCGTAACCGGCTATTCAACAAACGAAGTCGCCAACATGCATACCTATAATTTTTTGGATGCTGCCAAGCAGGAAGATTCAGATGCTATACGTTCCGAAGCTATTCAACAAGGAAAAACAACACGCGAAGTTGTTTTACTTACCAAACAGCAGCAACCGCTTAATTACTACTTCTCGGTATTGTTTTTTGAAAACAACGGACATCCCTGTGTACTTGGCATAGGCATAGATATAACCGAACGCAAAAAGGCAGAAACAGCCTTGGTAGAAAAAATTGCTGAAGTTAAAGAGCGCGCAAAAGAGTTGAATTGCCTTTATCGTATTTCCGAAATTGCCAATAACAACGACAACAGTATTGAAGATGTTTTAAAGGAATGTGTTTCTATTATACCTGCCGCATATCAGTATTCCGAAATTGCCTGTGCCAGAATTTTGCTCAACGGAGATGAATATAAATCGGAAAGTTTTGCAGAATCTGCATGGAAACAAGCTTCGGTAATTCAATCGTCAGGTACAGCAATTGGTAAGGTAGAAGTATTTTATAAAGAGGAAAAACCAACGGAGCAAGAAGGTCCGTTTTTGAAAGAAGAGCGAGATTTGATAAACACCATCAGCGAAATTATCAGCACGGCAATTGACAGGCGTAAGGCAGAAGCAACCTTACTGGAATCGGAAGAGCGCTATCGTTATTTGTTCCACAACAACCCGGCACTCATTTTTATTTGGGATTTGGAAAACCTGAGCATACTTGAAGTAAACAACACAGCGCTACAAGCATACGGCTATACCCGCGATGAATTACTCAAGATGACCATACTGCAACTTCGACCATTGGAGTTTCATGATAGAATAAGAGAGTTTGCCGAGAAAATGCTCACCAGCGAAGAATCGGTTGCAAAAGGTATTTGGCAACACGTCCGCAAAAATGGCGAACTGATGTATATGGATATTTCTTCGCATCGAATTGAGTACAACAACCGCAAAGCCATTCTTTCGCTGGCAAAAGATGTTACAGAGCAATTTAAGGCTGAAAACGAGCTAAAGAAAACATACGAGGACGTTCGCAGGTTAAATATGCACTTGCAAACCATACGCGAAGAAGAGCGGGCGGGCATTGCACGCGAAATTCACGATGAACTCGGACAACAACTTACGGGGTTAAAAATGGATGCTTCGTGGTTAGCCAAAAAATTACAACCTGCCGATAAACAAATCAGTGAAAGATTGAACGATATGCTTTCGTTGATAGATACCACCGTAAAAACTATTCGGAGAATTTCGAGCGATTTGCGTCCGGGTATTTTAGATGACCTTGGGTTGATTGCCGCGTTGGAATGGCAAAGCAGCGAGTTTGAAAAACGTTCGGGAATTGCATGTAAGTTTAAATCGCACTTTACCGGTAATGAACCCGATAAAATTTTGGCAACCGGAATTTTCCGCATTTATCAGGAAACATTAACCAATGTTATGCGCCATTCAGGTGCAACAGCGGTGGAGGCATACATAGAAAGGTTAGGAGATAAAATTATTCTTACCATTAAAGACAACGGACACGGCTTTGATGAAGAGAAAGTACGGGAAAAGAAAACCCTTGGACTTGTAGGTATGAAAGAACGAGCCGTTATGCTTGGCGGAGAACTGCAAATAAGTAGTAAACCGGACGAAGGCACTATAGTAAAACTGATTGTTTAGTTTTATTTCTCCACTAATACCCCAAATTCGGGCGCAGCCATTTTTCCATTTCTTCAACCGAAATTCCTTTTGCTTTTGCCAGTGATTCTACCTGGTCGCGTTGAATTTTTCCTACGCCAAAGTATTTAGCGTGTGGCGAAGCAAAGTAGAAGCCGCTTACCGATGCAGCCGGATACATGGCGTAACTCTCCGTTAGTTTTATACCCGTATTTTTCTCTACATTAAGCAACTCCCATATCTGCGGCTTTAATGTATGGTCGGGGCAAGCAGGGTAACCCGGTGCTGGGCGAATGCCTTGATATTTTTCACGAATCAAATCTTCGTTGCTCAAATTTTCGTCAGCAGCGTAACCCCAAAATTCTTTTCTAACGCGTTCGTGCATTCTTTCTGCAAATGCTTCAGCCAATCTATCGGCAAGGGCTTTGAGCATAATGGAGTTGTAGTCGTCATGTTGTTTTTCGAACTCGGCAATTTTCTTTTCAATGTTTAAGCCGGCTGTAACTGCAAAAAATCCAAGCCCCCCTGCCCCCGAAGGGGGAGTTTGGGTAGGCGCATAAACGTGAATGGTTTCAGGACAATCTTCGTTGTTCGATTGAACAAAATCTGCCAAACATAAATTTGGCTGACCGCTCTTTTTTGTCTGTTGCCGCATGAATGTAAACGATGCAAGAGGTTGTGCGTTGGCGGTTCCCCCTTCGGGGGTTAGGGGGCAGGTTGGGTAAATTCCAATCACTCCTTTAGCTGTAATCCATTTTTCAGCAATAACTTTCTTCAATAATGCCTGTGCATCATCAAATAACTTCTTGGCTTCTTTACCGTACTTATCGCTTTCAAAAATGCGCGGGTAAGTGCCGTTCATTTGCCAGGTTGAAAAGAATGGCGACCAATCAATGTAATTCGATAATTCATCTAAAGAATAATCAGCCCACCCCAGCCCTCCCGAAGGGAGGGAGAAAGCACCGTTCTTTTTTGCGTCATCTGATTGGAGGTAACTTTCAACAAATGATTTACTTAAAATATTCGGGGTTACTATTCCTTCCCCTTCGGGGAAGGTTAGGATGGGGCGGTTTTTTCTTGCTTCTTCTAACGAAACATATTCCACATCACTCCTGCGTTTGGCATGTGCATCGCGCAGCTCGGCATATTCTGCTTTTACTTCTGTCGAAAATTTCTCCTGTTGGTCATCGCTCAATAGCGAACTGGCTACCGTTACACTCTTGCTGGCATCTAACACATGCACCACATTACCGCTGTAAGCCGGTGCAATTTTTACGGCTGTGTGAATTTTTGAAGTGGTAGCCCCACCAATCAGCAAAGGTTGTTTGAAACCGAGCCGTTCCATTTCGCTTGCCACATGCACCATCTCATCTAATGAAGGTGTAATCAATCCGCTCAAACCAATAATGTCGGCATTTTCTGCTTTAGCTCGCTCAAGAATTTTATCGGCAGGCACCATTACGCCCATGTCAATAATTTCGTAGTTGTTACAAGCCAACACCACGCCTACAATATTTTTTCCAATATCGTGCACATCGCCTTTAACGGTAGCGAGCAAAATACGACCAGCCCCCCTGCCCCCCAAGGGGGGAGTTTGGGGTTGCGCTTCGCTTTCGAGCGCGGTCTTTAATTGTTGGAGAACAGATTCTGTGTTTGCAATTACTTCCTCATTGGTAAAACGAATAACGCTATATCCTGTATTGTTCAGCCATTCAGTTCGTTCAGCATCGCTGATTTTGTTTTCGGGCAGTTGGTGAATGCCTCCATCAATTTCAACAACCAGTTTTTTATCAAGGCAAACAAAATCGGCAATGAACTGCCCGATAATATGTTGCCTGCGGAATTTGTAGCCGTTAAACCTTTTTCCTCTTACCAACTCCCAAAAACACTTTTCGGCTTCTGTTGGTTTGCTTCTGTGGTTCTTCACAAATTCTTTCAGCAAATTGTAAGTAACGGGGTCAGCCGTTTCATACGAAAATCTTTTCCGTTTGGCGCTTCCCTCATTCCCCCTTTGGGGGGCAGGGGGGGCTAAGTATGGTTCAAGTATAGCCACTGCTTTCTTCATCACTCTTGCGCTCTTAACCACCTGTGGCAAAAACATTTTTCCCGAACCAAAAAGGTCGCCCACTACGTTCATTCCACTCATCAAAGGTCCTTCAATAACCAACAATGGTCTTTTGTATTTCTCTAATGCTTCTTGTGTATCAATCTCAATAAAATCAGTAATACCTTTAACCAGCGAATGCGAAAGGCGTTCTTCTACTGTCCCGCTTCGCCATAATAATTCATCACCGCTTTCTTTTTTTCCCTTTTGCTTTACAGTTTCTGCAAATGCAAGCAATCGTTCAGTGGCATCATCTCTTCGGTCGAGCAACACATCTTCTACATGCTCCAATAAATCTTTCGGAATGTCGTCATAAACTTCCAGCATACTCGGATTTACAATACCCATGTCCATGCCGTGTTTTATTCCATGATATAAAAATGCCGAGTGCATGGCTTCGCGCACGGCATTATTTCCGCGGAATGAAAACGATACGTTACTCACTCCACCACTCACATGCGCATGAGGCAAATTTTCTTTTATCCATTTAGTAGCGCGGAAAAAGTCAATGGCATTTTTGCGGTGCTCTTCCATACCGGTTCCTACCGGAAAAATGTTCGGGTCGAAAATGATGTCCTCGGGTGGGAAGCCAACTTTCTCGGTTAGAATTTTGTAAGCACGCTCGCAAATTTGAATTCTGCGTTCATAAGTATCGGCTTGCCCCACTTCATCAAATGCCATTACAATTACAGCCGCGCCATATTCGCGCACCAGCGTGGCTTGACGAATAAATTCTTCCTCGCCACCTTTCAGTGAAATAGAATTTACAATTCCTTTTCCTTGAATACACTTCAAGCCGGCTTCAATAACTTCCCATTTGCTACTGTCAATCATAATGGGCACACGCGCAATATCAGGTTCGCTGGCAATAAGGTGCAAAAATTTTACCATCGCCTCTTTGCCGTCAATCATGCCTTCGTCCATGTTCACGTCAATTACCTGTGCTCCGCCTTCTACTTGTTCGCGAGCTACCGAAAGCGCTTCGTCAAATTTTTCCTCTTTAATCAAACGTAAAAATGCTTTGGAGCCGGTTACGTTAGTGCGCTCGCCTACATTCAAAAAATTGCTGTCGGGACGAATTTCCACCGGCTCTAATCCGCTTAATCGTGTAAAATGAAATGCCTGCGGAATTTTACGCGGGGGAAATTTTTTAGCCACTTCGGCAAATACTTTAATGTGCTCAGGCGTAGTGCCGCAGCATCCGCCTATTATGTTTACAAAGCCACTCTTCACAAAATCTTCCAACGCTTCGCCCATCATCTGCGGAGTTTCATCGTAGCCGCCAAACGCATTGGGCAAACCTGCGTTTGGGTAGGCGCTTGTAAAGCACAAAGCGGTTTTTGAAATGGCTTCCATGTGCGGGCGCATTTCTTTTGCACCCAAAGCGCAATTCAATCCTACGCTAAATGGTTTTACGTGCGCTACTGAGGTGTAAAATGCTTCGGGCGTTTGTCCGCTCAAAGTTCTGCCGCTGGCATCGGTAATGGTTCCCGAAATCATAATCGGCAAATCGGTTCCCTTTTCTTTCTGCACTAAATCAATGGCGAACAAAGCCGCTTTTGCATTCAGCGTATCGAAAATGGTTTCTACCAACAGAATATCTACTCCGCCATCAATCAATCCGCGCGCTTGCTCGGTGTAAGCATCTACCAGTTCATCAAAACTAATAGCACGAAAACCCGGGCGGTTTACATCGGGCGAAAGTGAGGCGGTGCGGTTAGTGGGACCGAAAGCGCCTGCTACAAAAGCCCCCCTGCCCCCCGAAGGGGAGGCTTTGAAAGCAGCCACTGCTTTCTTAGCCAAACGTGCGCCTTCGTAGTTGATGCGGTAAACTTCTTTTTCGAGTTTGTAATCGGCTTGTGCAATCCATGTGCCGCTGAAAGTGTTGGTTTCAATAATGTCGGCTCCGGCTTGTAAGTATTCTAAGTGAATTTGCTCAATAATATCGGGGCGGGTAATGTTCAACAAATCGTTGTTGCCCTTTAAATCGTGCGAGTGGTTTTTAAAATCGTTGCCGCGGAAATCTTCTTCGCTCAATTTATAGCGTTGAATCATAGTACCCATAGCGCCATCGAGCACAAGTATGCGCTCGTTACAAAGTTGAGTGAGTTGTTGTTTTATGGTCATATATGTTTTGTTACGCAGAGATACACAGAGTTTATCGCAGAGGTTCGCAGAGTAGTATCTCTGCAGTTCTCCGCGTATTTCTGTGATACCTTTCAAAAAAATCTTATCAGGAAAGAAGAAGCGACATTCTTATCTTTCAGGAGTTGGCACCTTTTCTCGCACTTGGGCGGATGGTTGTCAAGACGTCAACGGGCCTGTCCCTCGGTCTTTCTTGATAAGCAGTTCTTCAAAGAGCAGTGCAAATATAAGCGAACCTATATCAGTTGCAACATTACCAGCGCGGACGAAGCAAATTCAATCTGAAATCTAAGTTCAAACTAACGGAATGAATAAAGCCTCTGTCGGTATTATTCAGTTTCGACTCAAAAGCATTCAACGTATAGTTGGGACCTATCAGGAAAGAAAATCTGCGTTTCGTAATTTCAAAATTTAACCCCGCTGTAAGCGCCCAGCGGCTTTTCCATTGGTCTTTGTATTTGGTTTTTACTCCGGTATCGCGGTTAAATGTAAACCCGTTAAAACTGCCCACTCCTAAACAAGGCGTAATAGCAAATGGTACTTTTTTGGTTCGTACCTTGGCGGCATATTCCATAAGAAAAAAATGTGTGAACACATTTCTGCGGAAGTCAACCTGTTGTGTAACGTCTGTTCCTTTAGTGTCATCTACATAATCGGTTACAAACTCTTTTACAAAAGCATGTTTGTAATCGAACTTATACCCTAACCGAAAACCTTTTACGCCAAAAAGCACTTCTGCCCCGGCAGGTATAGCCACGCTTTGGGCTTTGGTAGTAAACTTGGGGTTATAGCCCTGGTAACCATAAAACATGCCCGCAGCACCGGTTTGCACGCCAATCAAAAATTCGTAGCGGTTTAGCGAAGAAGCAGCAAGGCATGTGTAAACACCTAACAGAATAAGTGTTGTCTTTTTCATATTACACGGCTTTATGAAGGCAATTTCAATGTAAATACAATAGCCATTACATTAGCGCCTCAAATTTATAAAGTGAAAGTAACCGAACATTTACAAAAAGCTAATGGCAATACACTTTTCAGTATTGAAGTGCTTCCTCCGCAGAAAGGAAAAACGATTGATGACTTGCTGAAAGTGATTGAACCGCTGATGGAGTTTAAGCCGCCCTTTATAGATGTTACTTATCACCGCGAAGAAATTATTTACAAAAAACGCCCCGATGGGTTGGTAGAAGAAGTGCCCTTGCGTAAGCGCCCCGGCACTGTGGGCATTTGCGCTGCCATAAAAGGCAGATTTAATGTTGATACCGTTCCGCATTTGGTTTGCGGAGGATTTACGCCCGAAGAAACCGAAGATGCCTTGTTTACACTGCATTATTTAGGCATAAACAATGTGTTGCTTTTGCAGGGCGATGCCGACAAAAATCCGAAAACCACCAATATAAAATCTAACCAGCACCGCTATGCATCTGATTTGGTGGCACAGGTTTCGTTAATGAATCAGGGGCGGTTTTTACACGAAGAAACCGAGAACGAAATGAAAACCAATTTTTGCATTGGTGTGGCAGGCTACCCCGAAAAACACTTTGAAGCACCTAACCTGACTACCGACATGAAATGGCTGAAACATAAAGTGGACTGTGGTGCCGAGTATATTGTTACGCAAATGTTTTTCGACAATAAAAAGTATTTGGAGTTTATTGCTAAGTGCAAGGAGAAAGGCATTACCGTGCCCATTATACCCGGGCTTAAGCCTTTAGCCTCAAAAGCACAGTTAACCACACTGCCCAAAATGTTTCATATTGATATACCCGAAGAATTAGCCAACGAAGCCGAAAAGTGCAAAGACGATAAAGCCATAAAGCAATTGGGTATTGAATGGTGTATTGCCCAATCGAAAGAACTGAAAGCTGCGGGTGTTCCCTGCCTGCATTATTACACCATGAGCCGCAGCGAGGCCACTGTTGAAATTGCCAAGGCGGTGTTCTGATAGGATTTACTCAAACTCAGGAATTGATTCCCTCACGTGCGGAATTGGTTCCTACACGTGCGGGATTGGTTCCTACACGTGCGGAATTGGTTCCTACACGTGCAGAATTGGTTCCTACACGTGCGGAATTGGTTCCTACACGTGCAGAATTGGTTCCTACACGTGCAGAATTGGTTCCTACACGTGCAGAATTGGTTCCTACACGTGCGGAATTGGTTCTTAAACAAAAAAACTCTGCACGAGTTAACGCACAGAGTTTTTGTTCGGGAGTTTTCGGGGGTTATTTTACTGAATAATCAGTTTTTCGTTAAAGCTCGACTCGCCTGTGGTTACCTGCATAAAGTAAACACCCGCAGCCAACGCATCTTTTACATTTAGCTGAATGTTGCTTGATACGCGCTTACCGCTTACCGGGTAAACCGATGTATAAACTTGCTTGCCGAAGCGGTCGTAAATGCTTACCGCAATATCGTCCGATACATTGCTTGCGGCTATGTTTACAAGGCTGCTTGCAGGGTTCGGGTAAATATTCACGGCACTTTCAACGGTATTTCTGCGAACGGTTACTATGTTGGAGTAAGAGAAGGCTCCATCATAGTCGGTTTGCTTAAGGCGGTAGTATGATGTGCCGTCCAGCGGTTTTTCGTCATCGAAACTGTAATACAGTGTAGTGGTGCTGTTGCCTGCTCCATCTACCATTCCTACTTCGTAGAACTCTTTTCCGTCAGCACTCCTTTCAACGGTAAAGTAGTTGTTGTTTATTTCGAGCGCTGTTGCCCAAGTGGTTTTTACAATACTTCCCTGCGAAACTGCATCGAACAAAAGCAGGGTAATTGGCAATGTTCCTCCGCCTGTGCCGCCAAAAGTAAAGGGGCTGAACGTAGTAACCGTTCCATCGGTTTCAATACTACCACCGCCAGTTCCCGAACAATCGGAACCCATAGTGGCAGTAGCCGGTTCTTGTTCCCACTTGGTGCTTTTCCAGTGAGCAATGGTTAGAAAATCGCAGTTGTTGATAGAGCTTTCATCGGCACTTTCCCAGTAGAGTTTAATTTTTACAGGGTCGCTGGTTACCTGGCGGTCAATATCCCAGTATTCAACCGGACTAATTTCTACTAAAGGATCGGACTTGCTGTTGATGTTTGCATAAGCATTGGCAAAGTACTCGGCAGTAATTTCGGTGGTAATAGTTTCCAGTTCCGAAACTTTTGCTCTGCGCCATTTACCGGCTTTGCCAATCGGGAATACGAAATCGGTGTTTCCAATCTTCTTCATCGGACCCGATACATGCGATGTCGCAGAACCTTCAGTTGAAGTAGCCGTTTCTGTTAAAGTAAGGAAGTTACCTGAAGTGGTAGTCAGAATTCCACTTGTAAGAATTAAATCGCCCTCAACTGTAATACGCTGGCTTAACGAAGCACCGCCCGATGCTTTATTCAACGTTAGGTGTTTGAAAGTGGTAGGTGTTGTTCCACCAAATACTTGCGCTCCTGTTCCATTAAACGTAACGGTGCCGCTGCCGGGGGTAAACGTAGCGTTGTTGGTCCAGTTGCCGCCAACATTGATGGCAGTAGCGGTACCTATATCGAAGGTTCCTGCTTCGATAGATACGTTGCCGCTCATGTTAAGTGTGGTAGTACTACCGCCTGCACTTAAAGTTTGTCCGGCTTTATTGATGGTAAGATTATTAAACGACTGTGTAGCCGCTGTTCCGTTTATAGCCTGCGCTCCGGTGGTTGAGGTGAACGCAACTGTGCCTGTTCCGGGCGTAAAGGTAGCACCGTTGTTAGTCCAGTTACCGGCATTCATGTTAATACCTACCGAGCCTGCACTTAAAGTGCCCGTAGTCAGTGTCATATTGTTGTACAAATTCACAGAGCTGAGGCTGCCACCCAAACTTAGCGTGCCTGAACTTTTGTTTACCGTTACATTGTAGAACGATGTTCCGGAAGCAGAGCCGTTTATTGCCTGCGCCCCTGTACCATCGAAATGTACGGTGCCTGTTCCATAGGTAAAGGTGCCCCCATTGTTGGTCCAGTTGCCTTTTGCGTAAATGTTGGCGGCTGTTCCTTTGTCGAATGTTCCGGCATCTAAAGTAATGTTACCGGTTGCTGTAAGCGAGGTGGTGCTACCGCTTACGCTTAATGTATTTGCACTCTTGTTTACTTGCAAATTATTAAATGTTTGGCTAGCTGCCGTTCCGTTTATAGCTTGTGCCCCGCTTCCGCTAAAGGTTACGGTACTTGTAGCCGGAGTAAACGTTGCACCGTTGTTGGTCCAGTTGCCGCCTGTCAGATTGAAAGTTGCGGCACCGGCATCCAGTTCACCGGCTGTTAGGGTTACGTTGCCGCTGGCATTAATAGTGACAATACTTCCGCCTACAGTTAATGCGCCTGCACTTTTGTTTATAGTTAAGTTATTGAAATCGGTGCTTATTCCTTCGCCTTGTATGGCTTGCTCGGTAGTGCCGTTAAAGGTTACGGTTCCGCTGCCGGGCACAAAGGTGCCGCCATTGTTTATCCAGTTACCGGCAGTCATGTTAATGTTAGTGGCTGTTCCTTTATCTAAACTTCCACCGGTTAAAATCATATCGCCATTCATACTTAGGGTAGTAGTACTGCCGCCTACGGTTACGGTTCCTCCGTTTTTGTTTACATGAATGTTGTTGAAGGTTTGAGTGGCTCCTGTTCCGCTCAAGGTTTGTGCATCGCTACCGCTAAAGAAGACGGTTCCGTCCGATACCGTAAATGTTCCGCCATTCTTGTTCCATCCGCCCGAACCGAATACGTTGATGCTTTGCCCTCCCTCGTACCAAGTGGTGCCATCGCGCAGGGTTCCTCCGCTCAATACTATTCCGTTTACGGCAATGCTATCTGTAAGTGTTGATGTGCCGCTGCTGCTATGAGTAAACGTGCCGCCTACCGTTAACACGCTGTTTTCGGTAATGCTGGCGCTGTTGGTTACATCTAAGTTGTTACTGATGTTCGATACCAGCGAAAGGCTGTATGGTTTAGTTCCGTTCAACTTAAGGTTGTAGTAAACCCCTTCGTGCACCTGGCAACTATCGGCTGTTTGGTTAATGGTAACGGTTCCACCGCTCAGGTTGTAGGTTCCGTTCAGTTCGGGATACACATCTTCTACACTGCGTTGCAGTTTAAGTTCCGAGGTGCCGCTCATAGTAAGGTCAGCCCAGCCAAACAGAACGTAAGTGCTTTCATCCAGAATAGTGCTGCCACCCAGTATAACTTCGTTGTCCACCTCTACATCGGCTGTTAACGATTTGGTACCTCCGTTAACTGCTTTAAGGGTGTGGTAAGTGGTAGCAGGCACTTTAATATCCTGAGCACCGGTACCGCTGTAGTGTACAATGTTTGGTCCTGTTTCGGCATCTAATATGCCGGTTGAAAGAAGTGTTCCGGTTACGTTTAGTTCCGATGTGGCATTGTTTAACCAAATAGATGTTGAAGCGTTAGCACCCGTAAGGTTACCGTTAAGGTTAATTATACCCACATTGTTTACGGTAGTATTAGCCGCTAACGAAAGTGTGGTGTTGGTTCCCGATGTGCCAATGGTAAGGTTGGTACCCGGATAAATAAGTTTGCTGTTGGTAATAGGGAAACTTCCGCCCGATGCGGTGGTGTAGGTTCCGGTTCCCTTTAACACATTACCGCTGCCGTTAAATACTAATGATGTTCCCGAAGCCATACTCATGGTGCCATCAATAGTTAAATCGCCCCCTACGGTTAAGGTTCCGCTCGATTGGGTGTACGATGCACCTTCGTTTAGCGTAAACCATCCGTTAACGGTTACGTTGCCGTTGGCGGTTGGCGAAGTTGCCGATGTTAAGTACAATTCACCGGCTACAGTTAAAGTTCCGTTGTTGGTAAAGCTGCCGCTTCCGTCAAACGTCATGTTTCCGGTGCAGTTGAAAGTTCGGGGGTTGTTGATGGTAAGGTTAGCGCCATCCATAATATCTATAAACTTTACCGAGTCGTTGGCTGTTACCGTTACGGTATGTCCGCTTTCGATAACCACATAACCGGAGCCACCCGGCAAGCAACCACAGGCTGCACCCGAGCCGCCCGGAGTATAACTCCAAGTGCCGGTTGTGGCGTTGTTGTCGTTCCAGTCGCCCGACTTACGCGAGTACACATAGTTATACATAGGCGTGGCAGCTTTGTTAACCGTTCCTAAAAGCCATACGTTGTTCAGGTTGCTTAACGAAAGTCCGTTGCGGTAGCCGGTAGGTGCACCAATAGGACCGGCTGTGGTAACATGCGTTCCTACAGAACCCAACACTTCTCCGGTGTAAGTTAAAAGTTTAAGGTTCGATACACTACCTTGCGAACCAAGGTCGGTAAACTTTACACCAATGTTATAGGTACCACCGGTAACGCCCGAAGTACTCAGTTCTGACCGCATCAAAGCAATTTGTTGAATGCTCGAACCTTCGTTATCGGTATAAGTAACCGATTGCACACCGGCAGATGTAGTATGTGTTGCCAACACATAGCCGGCACCTGTCGGGCTTACTGTAGAGTTAACCGTAATAGGGCGATACTGGTATTGTGTTCCAATGGGAAATAATCCGTAGTAATTGCCCGATGTGCTGGTAATAGCTGTTGATGCAGGCCAGTAGCGTTTAAAGGTTCCGCCATATACCGTACCCAAGGTGTACGATAAAGCTGCCCCCGAGCCGTTGCCCAGTTGGAAGGTGTACCCGTTGGCATCTACACTGGCACCATTCATGGTAAAAGTGTTGGTTACCACTAAATCGTTCATCATACGAATAATAGTACCGTAAGGCTGAACGGTTAGTTTGTAGAATGTTTCGGTGCCTGATGAGTTGCTGATGTTTTGCAGGCTTGAACCATTAAAGGTTACAGTATAAGTAGAAGGAGTAAAAGTGCCGTAATTGGTCCAGTTACCTTTTACCGAAAAGTTGCCCGCAGCGGTAACTGTATAAGTAGAGTTTATTTGAACATTCGCAAACGTTATTGCTGCATTGGGTGTAATAGAGGCGGTTCCTTTAAAAACTGCGTTGCTGCCGGTTGTAAAAGTAAGAGCGGTTGTATTTACAGTAATACCTTTGGCAAAGTTTACAGTGCTGGCATAAGCCGTGGTAAACACAGGTGCATTAGAGCCACCAAAGGTGAAACACGGGTTAGAAGTACTATTAAAATTAACGGTTCCCGAACTGGTTACTTTAATAGTGCCGGTACCGCTGGTAAGGCTAACAGCACTGGCAAAGTTGAGCGTACCGGTAGAGGTACTTATTTCTTCGGTAGCTACTGCGGTATTGCTCATCCATGTAATAGAACCATCTAACGAAAAAGTTCCGCTGGTAGAGTTTATGCGGCAAACACGGTCTTTACTATTGTTGTTACCCGAAAAGGTAAGATTGCCGCTTACCGAGCAGGAACCTGCACCAAGCGAAAGCAAGTTTGTTTTCTTTTTGGCAGTAGGTTGTGCCATGGTAAGGTTGCCGCCTACCGTTAAACTTACACTGCCCGATGAAAGCGTAAGGGTATAGTTCTTTTTGCTGGCAGGGAATGTAAGTGCGCTAACGGTGGTGCTTCGGCTCATGGTACAGCTAACATCTCTTGTGGTTGCGCCACCGCCTATTTTAAGGGTTGGCAACGTAAGCGAAGTGGTTCCGCCAATAGAGCAAACGGCACCGTTCATAGTTAAGGTATAGGCACCTGCCGAAATACTTCCGCCATTGTTAGTTAAAGCACCATTAACTTCCAAATCATCGTTCATGGTAAAGGAGGCTCCGGAGTTAATGGTAAAACTTCCGTTTACAATTACATCGCCCGCAGCATTGGGCAAAGTGGTAGAAGCACTTGCCGCAAGGTTTACGTTATTGAATGTTATAGCTGCTGAATGTGTTATAGTGCCGGTTCCGTAAAAATTAGCAGTACCCAAACTTTTCCAATCGGTAGCCGAGCCGGTAATGCTATAGTTGCCGTAAAAATTCATTACGCAACCGCTAAAGGTGGTTACGTTGTTTTGGTTATCGGCAAAATCGGCACTAAAGGTGGCGGTTCCCGCACCGGTAAAAATCAGCTTCTTACCGGCATCGTTAATAGTTACCGCAGGTGTAAAGTTTATAGCGCCTGTGCTTATTTTAAACTGGTTGGTGCCGGTATTGCTCCAATGCGAAAAAGTACCGGCTATGTTAATGGTGCCGGGACCTGCTTCTAAAGTAAACGTGTTGTTTTTATCGGAAGGGTTCAACTTAAAGTCGCCATTTATGGTAAGGCTTTTTCCGGCAGTGGTAATACGCAAGGTAGTATTGCTGCCTGTACTGTTACCCAAAAACAGGTTGTTGCACACAAAAATGCTATCTACCGTTACCGTAATTCCGCTATTGATGATTACATCATCAGCCGCATCGGGCACACCCGAGGGGCTCCATATGGAAGCCGTGCTCCAGTTGCCGGTAGTGGTAGCAGTTTTTGTAACCGCAAAACTTACTGTGCTTAAAAACGACAGCACAACAGCCGCCATAAATTTTGCACTTAACCTTGTTAAAGGCACTTTCAATGTTGAATTTCTCGTTTCCACGTCTCTTTTGTTTTTAAAGCAGTCCTTCTTTTCTGCTTTTGGTTAAAAAATAAAATCCAAATACCTAAATACCGTGGGGGTGGTGGTAAAAACTAAAGGGAGACAATCACTGTTACGGCTTGTAGTAGAAAATGTTACAAAGCAGTAGCAGATATGACTACCTACATGTAGTAGATGCGGTTACGTCAGTAGAGATAAGCTATTGATTAGTATAGCTATACGGTATCAGTTTCAACATGTATTACTTCCTAAACCGGATGCGACTAATACCCAATTTTGTTTTGGCTTTATGCTGTATTACTTGCCTCGGGTTAACAGCAATTTGCCAACTGCACTATATTGCAGCGTGAGCAAAACCAAAACACTTTATTTCTGCCAAAACTGTGGCAACCAAAGCCCCAAATGGGTAGGCAAATGCCCCGTATGTAACGAGTGGAACACCTACGTTGAGGAGATAGTGGACAAAACCGAAGAAAAGCTGAAAGAAAAACGCGGCTATGCCGGCACACGCAACGAAGAAGTAAAACCCGTTCCTATTAAAGAAGTGCAGGAACTGGAAATGCAACGCATTAACACACACGATACCGAACTGAACCGCGTACTGGGCGGAGGTATTGTTGCCGGAAGTTTGGTGTTAATTGGCGGAGAGCCGGGTATTGGCAAGTCCACCCTAATGCTGCAATTAGCCCTGCAACTGAAAGGCGTAAAAGTGCTTTATGTAACAGGCGAAGAAAGCGACCGCCAAATAAAACTGCGTGCCGAGCGCATAGGCATTAAAAACGATGCATGCTTTCTGCTTACCGAAACCAACACGCAGCAAATTTTTAAACAAGCCGCACAGTTAGCACCCGATGTAATAGTTATTGATTCTATTCAAACCCTGCACACTGTGTATGTAGAGTCGCCCCTGGGCAGTGTTTCGCAAGTGCGCGAATGCACAGCCGAGTTGCAGCGCTATGCCAAAGAAAGTTCTATACCTGTTTTTCTGATTGGGCATATAACTAAAGACGGCATGATTGCCGGGCCCAAAGTGCTGGAACATATAGTAGATACCGTTTTGCAATTTGAAGGCGACCGCAATTACACGTACCGCATTTTACGCACCATTAAAAACCGCTTTGGCTCTACTTCCGAAATTGGTATTTACGAAATGCTGGGCGATGGTTTGCGCCCCGTACTCAATCCCTCCGAAATATTACTAACCCAACGCGAAGATGAGTTAAGCGGCATTGCCATAGCCGGAATGATGGAAGGCATGCGCCCCTTTTTAATAGAAACGCAAGCATTGGTAACGCCTGCCTTTTACGGAACGCCTCAGCGCAGTTCAACCGGGTTCGATGGCAAAAGGCTGAACATGCTTTTAGCGGTGCTCGAAAAACGGGCAGGTTTCCGCTTTGGCACCAAAGATGTTTTCCTGAACATAGCCGGAGGCTTGCGGGTAGATGACCCCGCTATTGACTTGGCGGTAATGGCGGCACTTACTTCTTCGTATAACGACATTCCCGTTTCCTCAAAAATTGCCTTTGCGGCAGAAGTGGGCTTAAGTGGCGAGGTGCGCGCAGTTAGCCGTGTTGACCAACGCATTTCCGAAGCCGATAAACTGGGTTTCGAAAAAATATTCATCAGCAAATTCAATCAAAAGCTCGATGTCAAAAAATTCAACATCGAAATTGTGAGCATAAGCCGTGTGCAACAATTAGTGGAAGAATTGTTCGGATAACATATAGCATACTCATCCGATGACTCGAAGTAATCGGATGAACATAAAAGAAAAAGCCCCGTTGCCGGGGCTAATCCTAAACCCTGCTTTCGCTGCTCACACGAAAGCACTCCTATGCTATGAAATCTTCACCTCAATTTGCGGGTTCTCTTTGGCTTCTTCCTTTTTAGGAAGTGTAACGGTAAGTATGCCGTTATCATAACCGGCACCCACTTTTGTTACATCAATAGTTTTAGGCAGTGTAAAACTGCGGCTGAACGAACTGAAGTTAAACTCCTTGCGGGTGTACTTCTCTTCGGTTGTCTCAGTTTCCTTTTTGCTTTCGGCAGCGATGGTCAGTATGTTACCATCCACCTTTACGCTAAATTCTTCTTTTTTAAATCCGGGTGCTGCCACCTCAATTTGGTAACTTTCTTTGGTATCCTTTACGTTTACCAAAGCCGGAGTTTTGAAAAACTCGTTGCGGGTAAGGTGCGGAAAATCGTTCTCAAAAAAATTATCAATAATGCTTGAGAAACGAGGGAAGGTAATTCTTCCGTTTTCGGGTTTTACAGTTAACATGGTCATAACTTGGTCCTCCTTATTTTTTTAGTTTTTGGAATTTGGGAACTATCCTTCAAACCCGATACCAATGCATTTGGCAAGCCATATTGTCCGAACGAACTATTATTTTAAAGACAAAATGTCTTATTAGTATTAACATGGGGAACAAAATTTCAGTTTATGGATGATATTCCGGCCTATTGATATTGAGGGTGCGGGGTTAATTGAGTTTGTAAGCGGTTAACTCATCTGCCGCTTTCCGGTCGTTGGTTAACCGGGGCACTTTGTTTTGTCCGCCCAACTTGCCTTTGCTTTTCATGTAGTCAACAAAAGCGTTGGGGCGAAGCGTAGTAATTTTCAACTGCTGCAATACATGCCCTTGTCGCAAATCGCGGTAATAGGCATTGCGTTCCTGTAGCCAGTGGTCAATTTCTTTGGCGAAATAGATTAAGTCATCCGGTGCATGGCTGAATTCTATGAACCACTCATGGTAAGGCAATCCCTCGGTAGGTGTAACCTGCGGTGCAACGGTAAACTCTGTAACACCTGCATGTTGGTGGCGCATGGCATGCAGTAAAGCAAACTCTACCTCCTCTCCTATTACATGCTCGCCAAAGGCAGAAATAAAATGCTTTACCCTGCCCGTTACCAATACGCGGTACGGATTTTTAGCAACAAACTTTACGGTATCGCCCAAGTTGTAAGCCCATAAACCTGCATTGGTGCTAAGTATAACAGCATAGTTGGTGTTCAACTCTACTTCTGCGAGTGTAATTCGTTTGGGGTTTTCGCCAAACACCTCTTCGGCTTTTACAAATTCAAAAAACAATCCACCATTTACATTCAGCAGCAAGCCTTGTTCGGTTTGGCTGTCCTGATACGCAATAAAGCCTTCGCTGGCAGGGTATGTTTCTACCGAATCAATAGTAAAGCCAATCAGTTTTTCAATCTTGGCACGGTAAGGCTCGTAGTTTACTCCACCGTAAGCAAACACGTTAAAGTCAGGAAAAACATCTTTTACAAATTCTTTACCGGTTAGTTCCAACAACTTTTCAAAATACATTACACACCAGGGGGGAATACCGCTAATAAGGCTCATGCGCTCTTTTAGTGTTTCGCGGGCTATGGCTTCTACTTTAGTTTCCCAGTCTTCAATACAATTTGTTTTGTACGAAGGCATACGATTGGCATTAACATACGAAGGCACATGATGATAAACTATACCGCTTAACCTGCCGGTTGGAATTTTTCCGTGCATTTCCAGCTCGGGCGAGCCTTGCAGAAACATCATTTTATGGTCGAAGAAAGCAGCCTTGCCCGTTTGCGCCACATACAACATCAGCGAATTGCGTGCGGCACGAATCATCTCTTTTATCTGCACATCGGTTACGGGAATATACTTAGTGCCCGATGTGGTACCCGATGATTTGCAGAAGTACAAAGGCTTGCCTTGCCACAACACATTTTCCGCTCCGTCAGTTATACGGCTTATGTAATCCTTAAACTCTTCATAATCGCGAATGGGAACAGCCGCCTTAAAATCATCGTAACTTTTTAGCGTACTGAATTGATGTTCTTTTCCGAAAGTTGTATAAGCAGCCTGTTGCAAAAACTGCTGTAACATTTTTTGCTGAATAGCAATGGCATTTTTCTGCTCGGCATAAATGCGCGGGGCAATTATGTTGGCGGCAATTTTAGCAACGGCAGATTTAAAACCCATGCTATGTAATTTATAGCAACATTCCGGCAATGGTGGCGGTCATAAGGTTGGCTAAGGTGCCACCGGCAACAGCGCGCAAGCCTAACTTGGCAAGGTCGCTTCTGCGCTCGGGAGCCATAGGGCTTAGTCCGCCTATTTGTATGGCTATTGACGAAAAATTGGCAAAACCACACAGCGCAAACGTACTCATGAAAACTGTTTTGTTGAGCACAATTTTTTGCGAGGCAATCATATCGGAAAGTTGAGAGTAAGCGACAAACTCATTCAACACCATTTTAGTGCCCAGCAAACTGCCAAACTGAAATGCTTCGGCAGGCGGAATACCAATTATCATGCCCACAAACTGTAATACCATCCCGAAAATAAGTTCCAGCCGCAGCGGTGAGTTGTAATGCGCCATGCACCAATCGTTAAGGTGCGTAACGGCTCCCAGTTTTTCGAACCCCCAATTGAACATGGCAATTAGCGCCACAAACGCCAGCAACATACCGCCAACGTTTAGCGCTAATTGCAATCCGTTGCTTGCTCCTTCGGCTGCGGCTTCAATCACATTTTCTGCCGTGCGCTCCACCTCTACTTTCACTCCGCTTTTGGTTACGGGTTCTTCTGTTTCGGGCATAATAATTTTTGCCATTACCAACGCTGCCGGTGCCGCCATAATACTTGCGCCCAACAGTTGCTCGGCAAATTCAATTTTAGCAGCCATCAGGCTAACTCCTTTTGCTGCGGCAAACGATGAGCCGAGCATTTGAATGTATGCCGCCATTACTCCACCGGCAATAGTTGCCATACCGCCAATCATAATTGCCATCAGTTCGCTGGTGGTCATGCTTTTTATAAACGGGCGAATCATAAGCGGTGCTTCTGTTTGCCCTACAAAAATGTTTGCAGTGCACGAAAGGCTTTCCGCCCCCGAAGTGCCCATCAGTTTATACATTACCCATGCCATGCCCTGCACAATGCGCTGCATAATACCTAAATGGTAAAGCACACTCATAACAGCTGAGAAAAAAATAATGGTAGGCAATACCTGAAAAGCAAAAAAGAAACCAAGCGAGCCATCGCTGCCGGGGCTTTTGGCTAAATCGCCAAACACGAACGCAGCTCCGTTGGTGGTAAAGTCAAGCACTTTTACAAAACCGCGGCTAACTAAGTTGAAGAACGATTTAAACCAACCGAGCGGAGAAAAAAACGAAGCAAGTGCATTGCCTTTAAGAATAAGCACGGCAAACACCAACTGCAGCGAAAGCCCTGTACCTACTAATCGCCAGCTTATTCGCCTTTTGTTGTTAGACAGAAGGTAGGCAATGCCTACCAAAGCAATCATTCCCAGTAATCCCGTAAATCTGTCCATGTTGGTGAGTTAGCGTACGAACATAAGTTTTTGAATACGGAAATAAAAAAGCCCCGAAAAAACGGGGCTTACAGAGTTGAAGTGAGCGATTTAGAAATCGTCAACACTGGTGTTTTTCTTATAGTCTTCGCTGGCTTGCCAACTGCTTTGAATGGTTAATTCAAAACGGCTTTTGTTTATTTCTTTCAAAGTAAACGTTACATCTTTTACCAACCACTGTTGAATGCGGGTATCATCTACATAGCTTTCGTTTTTCGAATCGCCAAACTTGTAGGTAAGAATAAACTTCATGCTCTCGGTTTGGTCAACCGCGCCTTGTACAAACACTTTGTAAAAACGTCCTTCATCGTTAAACTGATAAAGAATACGGTCGCACTTTACGGCACCAATAAACATATCATCGCCCGCAATGTAATACGCATCTCTTATAAGCGACTGACGGTCTTTTGTAAACTCCAATTTCTTTCCGTCTCTGAAACACGAATCTTTATGAACGCCCCAATAAATATTGCGGAAATGAATAACCGCATCGCTTTCGGCACTAAAAGCAGGTGCGGCTGTAAAAAGAACTGCCAATACGAACAATAGTTTTTTCATTGTGCTGTAGTTTAGTTTTGATTTTTAGTGAACGCGAATATGCATTTTTTCCCTTTTGCCCATTTATTTTTTTTCATCTGCCGCAAACCGCCTGTTGATAAGTGGATTTTGGAATAGACACGGGCATGAACCGAACGTTAAATGTAAGCCTACGCCCTTAACATCCCTTACCAATTTCCCAAAAAAAAATTTACTCGGAAGGAACCGCCTCTACCTTTTTGCCGGCAAAAAAATGCGAGTAGGTAAACAAGACAACAAAACCGGTAAATGCAATGGCGGAACCAATTACCATTACCATAAACCAGTTTAGGTGCCAGAAGTAATAGAATGTATTGAGGCTAATCATTACAAGCGCTAAACGGGCATATTCGGCATATACTATCCAGCGCCTGTTTTCGAAAATAGCGCCTATAATAAGCATGGTAATAAGTATAAGCGCAAAGAATACTATCTTGTAGAACACACTTATTTCGGCATAATGCGCCATATATTGGGTAGCGCCAATCAACAACAGAAAAAACTGCAAAACGGCATAAAGACGGAACCATTTGTTGGAGTCGGCATTGTACTTATTATAAGCTTCAGCATTCACCTCTTGAGGAGCCTGGTATCCGCCCATGTACGAGGGCAACCAACCCGGACGCTCCCAAATCATTTTCAGCTTGTCCCTCCACTTCATGTTGCGCGCCTTTTGAAACATTTCTACATAATAATGAATATTTGCCCAAGCAGGGTTCCAACTGTTTAAAGGCGTGGTAATGCCATAGTAAATCTCATCATTCTCTTCTTCGGCTTTAAAAGTTCCGAAAAGCCGATCCCAAATCATCAGCAAACCCGCATGGTTTTTATCAATGTATTTTGGGTTAATGGCATGATGAACCCGATGATGCGAAGGCGTATTGAACCAATACTCAAACCACGGATGCAATTTGCCAACCACTTTTGTGTGAATCCAGAATTGTGATAGTGTATGCACCACCGCAGCCGCACCAAATGTAAGCGGCTCGAAACCCATTAATGGAATGGGTAAAAACAAAGGAAAGGCAATAAGATTATGAAACCACGACTGGCGCAATGCCACACTCAAATTGTATTCCTCGCTTTGATGGTGCACCAAGTGTGCGCCCCAAAAAATATTCATTTCGTGCCCCCAGCGATGTGCCCAGTAAAAAATAAAATCGAACACCACCAGCGCCAGCAAGAACGACCACCAAGTGCCCGGAATCTTAATGAACGCATAGTTGTCGTAAACCCAAATGTACACACCAAACAACATGGCTTTAAAAACCAAACCGAAAACCTGTTGCCCGGTACCTATCAACAAATTGGTAACAGAATCATTAAGGCGATAAAGGTTTTTTCTCTTCAGGTAACCATAAAGCCACTCTATTCCCATAAACAGGAAAAAGAACGGAATAACCAATAACATATAAGCGGGGTGCATAGTTTTGCTGTTTTTTCGAAGCCGAAGTTAAGTGTTGCAATTTTAATTCGCCAATAAAGCGGACGAAAAACTTTGCAACTGTTTTTATGTTTAAGCCAACATGTTTTGTCGGGAGTGTTAACTGAAAACACTCATACCGCTATCTTTCGCAGAACTTCTACATTTACCGCTCTCAATTTTGTAAGTATGGCTCAACCCACACCCTACTCCGGCTTTGTGCAACAAATGCCCAAACTAAACAACGAATTTACCGATGATGCTTTTTTGCAGGATTATCTCCGCACTTATTTCCCTACCGATTCACTGAAAGAAATTACGCCTGACCTGGAACAATTCGGCAAACGAACTGCGGGTGAGTTTATGGATTGGGCACGCGATGCCGAAGTAAATAAACCGCAACTGATACAGTTTGATGCTTGGGGTAACCGTATTGATGAGATTAAAGTTTCGCAAGGTTGGCTGAATTTAGAAAAGGTTGCAGCCGAAGATGGATTGGTGGCTATAGGCTACGAGCGGAAATACGGAGAACATTCCCGCCTCTATCAGTTCGTAAAATTGTATTTGTACACAGCTTCTTCAGCCATTTACACCTGTCCGTTAGCCATGACTGATGGCGCTGCACGATTGATAGAAGTTTACGGAAACGATTTTCTGAAACGCGAAGTGTTTACAGGTCTAACCTCGCGCAATCCGCAGCAGTTTAAAACCAGCGGACAATGGATGACCGAGCGCACGGGCGGTTCCGATGTTTCGCGCTCTATGACGTTTGCCATGCCCGATGGTGAAGATTACATTTTAAGCGGGCACAAATGGTTTACATCTGCCATTACCGCCAATGTAGCATTTACATTGGCAAGCACCGAGCAACCCGAAGCGGGTAAGCGTGCGCCACTTTCGCTGTTCTATTTGCCCATTCGCCATGCCGATGGAAAGCTGAACGGTATTGAAGTAGAAGCCCTGAAAGATAAACTGGGTACACGTGCCTTACCCACCGCCCAATTACTGCTTACAGGAGCTAAAGCAAAAATGGTAGGCGAAAAAGGAAAGGGGGTACGCACCATTGCTACCTTGTTCAACATTACACGCATTTACAATACCATCAGCGCAGTTTCGTATTTGCGTAGAGCGTATTCGCTGAGCAAAGCATACAGCGCCATGCGCGAAGCATTCGGGCAAAAAATTGAAAATCATACACTGCATCGCAAAACGCTTCGCGAAATGGAAATGGCTTATCAGGGCAATGCGCTTTTTGCATTTTTCGTTTCGCGTTTGTTAGGTAAAGAAGAATGCAACACTGCCACCGAAAGCGAAAAAGAATTGCTGCGCTTTTTAACTCCCGTTGCCAAATTGTACACCGCCAAGCAATCCATTAAGTATGCATCAGAACACATTGAAGTGTTTGGCGGAATAGGTTATTTGGAAGACAGCGGCATTCCGGTAATGTTGCGCGATGTGCAAACGCTAAGTATATGGGAAGGAACCACCAACGTGCTTTCGCTCGATATGCTGCGCGCTGCCGAAAAAGAAAACGGCTTGCAGGCATTTTATGCTTTCACACAGGAGATATTTTCAAAAGCGCAGCTTGCCGAAACACAGCAATTGAAAAATTCATTACAGAAAAAAGCAAACGTCTTTTTCGCTTTTGCAAAATCCTTACAAAGTGCCGAAGAAAGAATCGCTTCATCACGCGATATGGCATTTTATGTGGCTGAACTCACCATTGCATTGCTTTGGTTAGATTTTTTGCAGACAAATTATGCTACGGGAAACTATGCAGCCACATTACAATACCTGCTTCGCTATACTATGAACGAAGAAATCTTACATACCGCTAAAGAACTGGGCTTGGTGTAACTGCCGAACTACTCCATCAATCCTCTGCCGAATTTCTTAATCTCGCCTCGCTCCTGAAGTTGTTCTTTGGCTTTGTCAAGCACCCCGTTTACAAAGTCCTTGCTTTTTGGTGTGCTGTAAAACTTCGAAATGTCAATGTATTCATTAATGGAAACCTTAACGGGAATAGTCGGAAAATACTTGATTTCGCAAAGAGCCATTTTCATAAGCACCAAATCGAGTATGGCTACTCGCTCCATTTCCCAATTTTTGAGGTTGGGTTTAATGTATTCAGTTAACTCGGCATCGTGCTCAATGGTTTTGGCTAACAAATCGTGTGCAAACTTTTTTTCCTCTTCCCACAAATCAAGGCTTTGAAAGAAATTGCTCTTGCTTTCATCAAAGGCTTCTACATACTTGGAAAGAATATGCAACAACAAACTGTTATCATCCTGATAGTTGATGTAAATTTCCTCGAGGTGATTTTCGAGATTCTTATCAGTCGTAAAAATCTTCTTAATCAGAAAGCCGATGATGTCTTTATCCTGATGCAGGTCGGGAGCAGCTAATGCCGCATACTCTTTATAGCGGTCTTTCGAAGTCAGTTCGTTGAATAAACTCTTTACTACTTCTTCCTGAATGTTGTAGGCAATATTTTCCTTCTTAATGTAATTATTGAAAACGCCATCTGTATCCAAATATTTCACAATGCGGTTGGCGGCAATGGTAGTGCTTGCCTTTTCATCGGCTTCGGTTTTTACAAACTTTGCCATACGTTTTGCTTTGTCCACCAACGAGTATTGGCAAACTTCTTTTACATAAAGCAAGTTGGTAAGATACAAAGCCACCGAGCGCTGAATTTGATTTTTGAGCAGGGTGTCTAAACGCTCGAGTGGAGTTTCGCGGTCAATTTCCCATGCGTATAATGCCTGCATCACTTTTATTCTCAAATTTCTTCTGCCCAACATAGTAAGAACGTTTTTGTGTGGTGGTTTTAAAAATCAGCCGAGTTTTTGTTTGGCGTTTTCGATACGCTGCATGGCAATATGTATGGCGGCTTCCTGTGTAGGAATATTTTCTTCTTTCGACTTACGGAAAATTTCGAGCGTGCGCGGATAAATATTTTCGATAAGGCGATGGGTTTCCTCCAAACTGAGTTCGTGCACTTCGCGGTAGCAATTAATAACACCGCCTGCGTTTATCACAAAATCGGGAGCGTACAGAATGCCTCTGTCCATAAGCATGTGCCCGTGTACGTTTTCATCGGCTAACTGATTATTGGCGGCACCGGCTACAATGGAACACTTGAGTCGCGAAATTGTATCGGAGTTAATAGTGGCACCCAACGCGCATGGAGCATAAATGTCCACATCCAAATCATAGATATCATCGGGATTCACAACTGTAACCGGAAAGTCGGCTGCAACACGTGTAATGTTTGCAGGGTTCAAATCACTTACAAAAATCGTTGCTCCGGCTTTGGAAAGATGTTTTACCAATGTATAACCTACATGCCCTACACCTTGTACCGATACCCGCTTTCCTTCAAGTGAATCGCTGCCGGTTGCCTGCTTTACGCTTGCTTTCAAACCCAAAAAAACTCCGTAAGCAGTAACAGGCGAAGGATCGCCTGTGCCACCTGCCGATTCGGGTTTGCCGGTAACGTGTTTTGTTTCCTGCATTACAATACTCATAATGTCGGTAGAGGTACCTACATCTTCGGCAGTAATGTATTTGCCATTGAGGCTGTCAACAAATTTTCCGAATCTGCGCCAAAAAGCCTCATCGCGTTTTTCGCGATGGTTGCCTATAATAACCGCTTTGCCGCCTCCCAAATCAATTCCGCTGATGGAGGATTTGAAAGTCATACCCCGCGAAAGACGCAGCACATCCCAAAGCGCATCGGTTTCGTTTTCGTAATTCCATATTCGGCAACCGCCCAGTGAGGGACCCAACACGGTATTGTGAATGGCGATTATTCCTTTAAGACCTGTATCGGTGTCGTTAAAGAACATTACCTGTTCGTGCTCCATGGGGGTCATCATGCCCAGCACATTCGCCTCTTTTTTTTCCACGCTCCTCATCGCATTTATTTCAACCGGCATACAAATCAATTTTAGAACATCCTGCTGCTTTTAGCAAAAGCGCGGCTAATTTAGACGATTTTTTTACTCTGAAATGAGCGCACAGGGATGTGGATTAAAATTCAGGAAGTTAGTTGTGTTGCAAACTGAATCCAGCGTCTCCGCTCACTATACTCACTTCAACTTTTCCATCAACCCGAATCTCCATTCATCAATTCTATACTTCAGTGCCCTCCACCCCCTTATGCCTTCATGGTTTAAAACCTGATGTGTTCTAAAAGAAGGATTGAGCATCCATTTTAGTACTCGTTTCGGAAACGGTAGCTCGCTGTATGGAAACTTGCGCAGATGCAAATGTGGCTTTAGTTGCGGATAAATTTTTTGCTCGTATTCGCTGCGGTTGTGGCGGTAAAATTCCCGATTTAACGGTGGCATTACTTCGGTGCCGATGTGAAAGGTCAAATGCAGGTCATCAATCAGTTTTAAGTTTTCGGCAAAAGCTATCAGATTGTGCATAAATGCCACTTCGCTAAACGAAACACCTACACATATATTTTCGAAAACAAATTTACCGAGCAGTTCGCGTTTAAAAACAAAGCAATCGAAACCCGGATGCGGTTTACCGTAATCGGAATACATAAGCGGTAACTGGCTTACGGAGTTATACTTTTTCGAAATCCCTCTACGGTTAATCACCAACGCATCGGTACTTTGCTTCAACAATTCGTGTAATGCCAAATAAAACTGCGGCATAAGCGTAATATCCATGTTGGTAAACAGTAAATACTCTGCCCGGCTTGCATGGTAGAGTGCATTCAACACATCCGCCAACAATGGATATTTTTTAGGCTGAGTAAATGTTCCGAAATCGAGTACGGAGCGTGTTAACGGAGGCAAAAACGTAACAAAATCAGGAACTGTATCGCTGTCCTCTTGGTAACCCACGGCATACAACTCAACTGCTACTTCGCGTTGGGCAAACTCTTTCGCCACACGAATGCTTTCGAATGTAATTGGCTGAAACATGGCTGCCTCCGAACCGGCAGGCGCTTTAAACGGATTGACTATATGAGCTATTTGCATTCAAACCAAAACTATACTTTAATTCGCTTCCCAAAAATCATTCTCTATTTTTATCGCTATGGACAATTCGGTTTATACTATTCCGCTTAATGATATACACGGCAAGCCGATGGCACTGGAAAATTTCAGAGGTAAAAAAATATTGCTGGTGAATACCGCATCGGAATGTGGACTAACACCGCACTATGCACAGTTACAAGAATTATATGAGAATTTTAAAGACAAAGTAGTTGTAGTAGGATTGCCTTGCAACGATTTTGGCGGACAGGAACCCGGTACGGAAGAACAGATAATCAACTTTTGCGAAACCAATTACAAGATTACTTTTCCGCTTGCAGAGAAAGTGAAAATACTGGGCGATAATATTCATCCGCTTTACGCTTTTCTTACAAAGAAAGAAATGAATGGCTATGCTGACAGTGAAGTAAAATGGAATTTTCAAAAGTATCTGATTGATGAAAATGGCAAGCTGATAAAAGTGTTTTCTCCTGTTACAGAGCCATTGAGCGAAGAAGTTTTGGATGCCATCGGTTAATAAGTCATGTATTAACTGCAAACCATTTTCTGATTTAGAGTTTAGTATTTCGAATTTACCCGTCAATTATGTTGTTTAAAGAAGTTATAGGCCATGAAGAACTCAAAAGAAAGTTTACAGGAATGTTGCATTCCGGAAAGTTTCCTCATGCCGTTATGCTAACCGGACCTACAGGCAATGGCGGTTTGCCCTTAGCGCTGGCAATTGCCCAATATCTGCAATGCGAAAACCGCAATGAAAACGATGCCTGTGGTGAATGTGCCTCGTGCATTAAATGTACAAAGTTTATTCATCCCGATGTTTATTTCACCTTTCCGGTTGTAACGTCCGAAAAGAAAAAAAGTCCGCCCGTAAGTGCCGATTCTGTAAAAGAATGGCGTGCGGCATTGTCCGAAAATCCGTACTTGAACTACAACGACTGGATGCAGACAATAAATGCCGAAAACAAACAAGGCAATATAACTGCCGATGAGTGCCGGCAAATTATTCAGCATCTTAGTCTCAAAACTTTCGAGTCGGCTTATAAGGTACAAATAATATGGTTAGCCGAGTTTTTGGGAAACGAAGGGAACATATTGCTTAAGCTGATTGAAGAGCCACCGGCCAATACTGTGTTTATACTTATTGTAGAGAATGTAGAGTTTGTGCTGAACACAATTCTATCACGAACACAGCAGGTAAAAATTAATCCCATTGAGGAAGATGCATTAGCTGCAGCATTAATGAAAGATGCTCCAATAGATATCGCTGCCGCTAAACGAATAGCGCGCATTGCCGATGGCAACTTTGATACTGCCATGCGTATAGCTGCCGGTGAAGAAAACCTAAACGACCGCTTATTGCATAAGTGGCTCGTAAACTGCTTTAATCTGAAATTAAAACCTTCGGGCGGAACAGCCCAAACGTTGAGCGAATGGATTGAGGACATTGCAAAAGCCGGTCGCGAAAACCAAAAAATATTTTTGAAGTATGCGCTGTTTTTTCTGCGCGAATGTTCGTTGATTTCCATTGCCGGAGAATCTGGAAAATTAGATGGAGAGGAGCTAAAATTCGCCAAAGGACTTTCAGCAAAGTTAAATGTGGAGCAATTGGAAACGCTTTCCAAAATATTCAACAACATGTATTACCACGTTGAGCGCAATGCCAATCCAAAAATTCTTTTTATGAGCAATTCGTTTAAGATTGCTTCGGTATTCAGCAACGAATATGTTGAGAGCGCCAATGCGTAGCTACTTAGGCGCTTTTTCATCAGGCGCATAAACTGTTTTCTCAATTTTATTGGCAACAGGTTTTGTGGTTTGCAAAAAGCGATAAAGCGCTTTCAGGTCGGTTTCATCCATCCTTGAAAATGCCCCCCATGGCATAGGTGTAGTTTTGTGAATTCTGCCGGCACCAAATCTGGCAACAAATGCATCCTCTGTCCATTTTGCTATAGCACTTGTTGTTTTATCGCTTGTAATATTAGGCGACACAAAAACATATCCTTCCGAAAAAGCATCGGGCCCAAATTTTTCACCGCCTGCAAAATCTTCGCCTACAAACTTGCCCGTGTTAGGGTCCATTTTTGTGTGACATCCACGGCAATTAGCAATGTTAAATGCCAAGTATTTTCCGTATTCGGCAGTAGAATCTTTCAGCATTGTTTTTGGCGGAGTATTTTTTGCCCCTTCGGGTTTTAAAATTCCGAACGCCAAAAGAGCCTTTGCCATAAAATCGTACTCGGTGGGTTTAACTGCATTTTTTACAGGTTCTTGCGAGCGTAAAAACGAAATAATTGCGGCAAGGTCGTCATCGCTCATTTCCTGAAAAGGCATAAAGGGCATAATAACGCGTCCATCGCTGCCAACCGCATGGCGTAGTGTGCGGGCAATTTCTCCATCGCTTAGTTTTCCTATACCCGTTTCGCCATCGGGGGTTATATTAGGTGCACGAAAAACACCAAAACCCGGAAAAGCCAACTCCCATCCTCCGCTCAATGGTATCTCTAAACCATTCTCCACCTCCATTATTTTATCCATTGGCACATGGCAGGTAACGCAGTGTGCAGGACCAAAAGCCAAATATTTGCCCCGCGCAATAATAGCCGAATCGCTGCTTGACTGAATTTCGGGATAAGGGGCATCATACTTTTTGTTCCATGCCAGAAAAACATAGAAAACGAGCACTATCAACAGCAAGGCAATACCTGCCAAAATTCTTAGTATTAGTTTCATGGTGTTTGGTGTTTCTTCAAAGATATATGTTAGCGTAAACTGTCAAAATTTTTGTTTTAAAGCCGTTTTGCGGCAGGTTATCGCATTTCGTTTTTTAGTTTAGTTTCGTCCGGTTTAGAATATTCGTGAATCGCAATAAATTTTTGAGGAAATGGGATGTGGTACCTGTACAACGGCAAAAGACGGCATAGTTGCCGGATGCCAGCATAAAGGTGGGTGTAGTTCAGGCGGTTGTAACCGTATGAACGTGTTCAATTGGTTTGCCGACCTGCCGCTGTCGTTTAACGAAAACTTTAACATTGTTGAAGTTGCTTTTAAAAAAGGGGCACGCAAAGGATTTTACCGAAACGCACAAAACCTCGATTTGTATAAAGGTCAATTAGTAGTTGTTGAAGCCGCACAAGGATACGATGTGGGCGAAGTGAGCTTGCAGGGCGAGTTGGTAAAAGCCCAAATGAAGAAGCGGAAAATAAGTGAGCGTGATGATACCATTCGCAACTTGCTGCGTGTTGCCAACGAAGCTGATATCAATACTCATCTCGACATCCGCAACAAAGAGCAGGAAATCATGGTGCGTGCCCGTGCTATTGCCCGCTCACTTAATTTGGAAATGAAAATTGGTGATATTGAATTTCAGGGCGACAACAAAAAGGTAACCGTTTACTATACTGCCGAAGATCGTGTTGATTTTCGTGAATTGGTAAAAGTGTATGCACGAGAGTTTAAGGTAAAGATTGAAATGAGGCAGATAGGTGCGCGGCAGGAAGCCGCCCGTATAGGAGGAGTTGGCACCTGCGGCAGAGAGTTATGTTGCTCTACATGGTTAGGCGATTTTAAATCGGTTACTACACAGGCGGTACGGTATCAGAACCTTTCCATTAATACCGATAAAATGAGCGGGCAATGTGGTAGATTAAAATGCTGCCTCAATTATGAGTTAGACACTTACAACGATGCACTACGCAGTTTTCCGAAACAGACCGATAAGATTGAAACAGAAGAAGGCATAGCATGGCTTCGCAAAACAGAAATTTTGAAACAGCAATTGGTGTATGAATACGAGCACCAAAAGGGCGTATTCTATAAGTTGAGTGTGAATGATGCCAAAGAATTGCTTTGGATGAACAAAGCAAATAAGAAACCTAAGAGCCTGCACGATTTTGCCATTGTGGAAGCAGAAAAAGTGGACGAATCGAAACATGAAGATTTGGTTGGGCAGGTAAGTTTAACTACGCTGGAAGAGAAAGAAAGACGCAAACGAAACAAGCAGCGCCATCAGCACAAAAACAAGAACAAAGGCAAAGGTCGTGACAACAAAAAGAAATAGTGCAGCACTTCTTTTACTGCTCTTCGCTGCTACAGTATTCCACTCCTGCGATAAAGCCCGGGTATTTGAGCGCAACGAGGAGATTAATAATCACTTGTGGGATTATGCCGATGTAAAAACTTTTGAGGCAGAAATCACCGATACATCGCTTACCTACAACATTTATGTGAACGTCCGCCATTCGTTTCAGTTTGAGTGGCGCAACCTGTGGGTAGATATTGAAACGGTACTCCCTGATTCTACTTCGTTTCACAAGCGCATCAACTTGCAACTTTCGGAACCTGACGGGCATTGGCTGGGTGATTGCTTAGGCGATAACTGCGATATGCAGAACCTTATTCAAAGCAACGCTTATTTCCCTCAGCCGGGCAAATACATTTTTCGCCTCCGTCAAGATATGCGCGCCAATCCGCTTAGCTATGTAAACAGCATAGGCTTGCGGATAGAGAAATACAGCGATAAGTAAGCCGGCTCTGTTTTTTTCTATTACTTCCCCTGTTTTGCTCAAGTTTCTTTACCATATTTTATGGAATACTCAACTCATTTCATCTGATAATGGAAACGAAAACAAACAAATGAATTTCTGTTTATGAGTAACTCATTTACCTCACACCTTATCCGAAGTCCCTAACAACCAAGAATTAACATAATTTTTCGGCAATGCCGGGTTTAAAATTTTTTTAAATTATCGCTTTTAGTATTTTGCATTTAATTGTCTAACCAAAAAACAAACACCATGAAAAAAATCAAAGTTTTCGCTCTTGCTTTATTGATTGGAGCAACAGCAACCGTTTCAGCTCAGGAAAAGGGCGGAACAGAAACCAAAGTTTCAGAATTTAAAGAAGGCAGTAAACTGTCCCAATCTGAAATAGGTTTCCTGGATTTAGTAAACAACGGAACTGACAGCAAACACCGTGGCGGCTCTACTGCAACAGAAGTAAAGTTCGAAAAGAAAACCTTTAAAGCAGGCGATGTGTTAACCAAAGCCGATGTAAAATTGTTGAACGATGCCGTTAAAGCATACAACGACAAAAACAAGGACATCGTTAGCAAAGAGCCTAAAAAAGATGGCGCTAAATCGCGTGGTTGTTATTATGTGTGTTGGTATTACTATGCCGGCTACTATTACTACTACTGCTGCTAATCAGATTAGAAGTTAAACTCAAACAGCCGCCTCAAAAGGGCGGCTGTTTTGCTTTAGAACATGTAATAAAAAAAGGCTGTCTTAATCAGAAACCTACCCTTACAGCCATTAGTTGGGGGATTTTATAATATCAAATTGACGGGATAGTCTTAAGCCCCCTAATTCACCGAAATCCAATAACCTGCCGCAAAACCGGCAAACAACAACACTGAGTAAACAACATGAAGTAACACAGGTATGTAACGCTGTGGCGCAATACCGAATTTGAAGTAGTTTACCGCCATCAGAAACATCTTATCGCTGCAAAAAGCTACAAATGTGGCCATGGCAATACCGAGCAAGCCGAACTTTGCTGCCATCCACAAGCTTAACGATACATTTACCGTAATTTCAATTACCGATGAGGCTAACAGAAAACCGCTTTGCCGCATTCCCATAAGTATGGTTTGCGGAAACAATAAGCGAGGCACTATAAGCAACAGATAAATGTTGAAGATAAAGGCGCTGTAAATAAAACTTTCGCTGAATACATATTGAAACAAGAAGTGGCTCGTAAGCATCAGGGCTATAGAAAGCGGAAAAAACAAATGCATTAACCGTGCGCTCTTGCGTTTAATTTCTTCCAACCCTTCAGTTAAATCAGCCGATACTACCGCAATCATAGCCGTGCTGAACGTATTGGCAACAATCAACAACACCGGCAATTCTTTGGCACCGTAGCGATAAACGGCAAATGCTACATCGTCAAATTTCTTTTTTACAATCAACCCGTCAATGTATTCCGATGAGCCGCTAACCAAAATGGAAAGCATTAAGGGCAACGATACTTTAAGGTTGGTAAATTGCAGCGCAACATTCACTCGTAAACTTCCCATCTGTTGAATCAGAAAAAACGTTACCACAATTTTAAGTAAAGCAACCGCCACTAATCCGTAAAAAGTGTATACAATGTTATAACCTAAAGCAACCGGAATTAACACTACACAAAGCGTTACAACCGAAGAAAGCAGAGCATAAACTACAATTACTTTTTTGCGGTTGCTGAGGTAAAGAATGTATTCTATTAAAAACGAAGGGCTGTTGGCAACAAGGTAAATCACTACCGGTTTTACAAAGGTTCCTGCGTTTTGTTTGTTGAGAAAGGAGAATAGGTTGTTCGAAAAAATGAAGAACAACACACCAGCTGCAACACCAAAAAACAACAGCGTTAAAAAAGCGTTGAAGAAAATTTGCGAACGTTCAGCATTGTCAGCTTTGGGGTAAATGCTCAACATGGTATTGATAATGCCGCTTACCCAAAAAAAACTGAGCATGCTACTCACCATTAAAAAAGTTTCAAACTCTCCTATTGCCGACTGCGGCAATTGCATTTTGGCAAAGCCTATACTGGCTGCTATAAATGTGCCATAGCGGATAAGTTGATATAACTGTAGTCCTGTTAGATTACTGAAAGAAAAAATGCGCTTTTGCCACCCGGTTTTATCGCTCATTAAACAATGTTAAGGAGTTATTCAAAGGTAGAAATTAAAGCATACCTTCGCTTAAAAGTTACACGCATGATACACCGCTTCTCTTATTTACTCGCACTCTTCACCGTTTCATTTATTGCTTACAGTTTTTCGAACGAGAAGGAAAAGCCTCTTCAGGAGAAAAACGGATTGAAGTTGTATGAGATGAAAGGCTCTCCCGAATTTCCCGAAGCAGGTATAAAGTTAGTAAGCACACCGCCTGCCACTCCCGGTAAAGCAACATTTCAATTCGAGGTTTCAGATTTTAAGCTGGGGATACAAACAACCGATGCCGAACAAAAACTTTGCGCCAATTCTTCGAAGGGGCAACACATTCATTTCATCATGGATAACCAGCCTTACTTCGCTTCGTACGAATCATCAGTTGAATGGGATGTAAAAAACGGACATCATGTGTTGTTGGCATTTCTTTCGCGCTCTTACCATGAAAGCGTAAAAACAACAAAGGCTTTTGTGTTGAAGGAGTTTAGAGTTGGAGAAGATGCTAAAGATAACTTTGATGAAACCGCTCCGCATTTGTTTTACAGCCGTCCTAAAGGTGAGTACATTGGCGATAGCGAAGTCCAACGCCTTATGATTGACTTTTACCTGCTCAATTGCACCCTCTCCGAAAAAGGGTACAAAGTAAGAGCCACAGTAAATGGAACAGAATTTACGCTTACCAAGTGGGCACCTTATTATATTGAAGGATTGCCCTTGGGGGATGTAAAAGTAAAACTGGAATTGCTCGATAAAAAGGGCAATCTCGTGCAATCGCCTTTCAATGGAGCGGAGCGCACTGTATCGCTCAAAACTGAGCCGTTTAAGAAATAGCTACCGTTACTTTTCTCTAAAGAAAATATTCATTGGCACCCCGTTAAACTCAAAGTTTTCGCGGAGTTTGTTTTCTAAGTAATTGCGGTACGATTCGCGGATGTATTTAGGATGATTGCTGAAAAAAGCAAATGCCGGAGAACGGGTGGGCAACTGCGTTACATATTTTATAGAAACCAATTTGCCGTCAGTAGCAGGCGGGCGGTATTGCTCAATGGCTTTCAGCATTACTTCGTTCAACTGCGATGTGGGAATCTTGCGCTGCATGTTTTCGTACACCTTCTCAATAGTTTCCAGCACCCGGAAAATGCGCTGCTTTTCAATAGCCGACATAAACACAATAGGCACATCGTTAAACGGTGCCAACTTCGATTTTAAAGCTGCTTCAAAATCGCGGGCGGTGTTGGTGGTCTTTTCTATCAAATCCCATTTATTGACAGCCACTATAATGCCGCGATGTTTTTTCACCGCCATTTTGTAAATAGAAAGGTCTTGATGAGTAATGCCTTTCGTGGCATCGAGCACTATAACGGCAATGTCCGCTTCGTCCAATGCTTTTACGGCACGTATTACCGAGTAGAACTCCAAATTCTCATGTACTTTCGATTTGCGTCTTATACCGGCAGTATCAATCAAAATAAATTGCTTGCCGAATTTGTTGTAGTGCGTATGAACCGAATCGCGGGTGGTGCCCGCAATATTAGTTACAATGTTCCTTTCTTCCCCCAATAATGAATTTACCAACGATGACTTTCCCACGTTCGGCTGACCAATGATACACACTTTTGGAATGTTGCTTTCAGCATCTTCCTCTTTTTGTGGTTCGTTGGGAATACGTTCAACAACCGCATCTAACAATTCGCCCGTGCCCGAGCCTGTCATGGAGGCAATAAAAAATACATTGTCTATTCCGAGGCTGTAAAACTCATTGGCATCGTATCTGCGTTCAATGTTGTCCACCTTGTTTACCACCAGAAAAACATTTTTCTGCGATTTCCGCAAAATGTTGGCAAACTCATCATCCAAATCGGTAATACCAGTAGCAGCATCCACCATAAACAACAGCAGCGATGCTTCTTCGATGGCAATAAGCGCCTGCTCGCGGATGTGTTTTTCAAAAACTTCTTCGGAGCGGGGCACAAAACCTCCTGTATCAATTACGTTGAACTTTTTTCCGCCCCATTCGCTCTCGCCATATATGCGGTCGCGGGTTACCCCGCTTACATCATCTATAATAGATTTCTTTTCACCGATTAAACGGTTGAATAAAGTACTCTTTCCTACGTTGGGTCTGCCTACTATGGCTACTGTAAAACTCATATTGTTTGGTTACGGCTTATAGCCGAAATTTTTAAGCGTGTGCTCGCTGTTACGCCACTTTTCTTTCACTTTTACCACTAACTCCAAATGCACTTTCTTTTCAATAAATTTTTCAATATCGGCACGTGCCTGTGTTCCCGTTTTCTTCAGCGAACTGCCGCCATCGCCAATCAATATTCCTTTTTGCGATTCGCGCTCCACATAAATAACACATTTTATGCGGTCTAACTTTTCCCCCTCCTTATATTCTTCCACCTCTACCTGACAGGAGTAGGGAATCTCCTTCGTATAGTTCAGAAAAATTTTCTCGCGCACAATTTCCGCAACAAAGAAACGGAGGCTGCGGTCGGTAAGTTGGTCTTTGTCGTAATAAGCAGGTGATGCGGGCAGCAATGCCACAATTTTTTTAATTACTTTTTTAGCGCTTATACCCGATGCAGCGGTAAGCGGAAGCACTTCACTTTTAGGGAAACGTGCTTTTAATTTGTTTAGCAACGCTTCTGTTTCTTCTTTGTTATAAAGGTCAATTTTGTTGAGTACCACAATACTTGGTTGGCTGCTTGAGTTGACAATGCGCGTAAGAAACTCTTCATCCTCCTCTTTCTGGAATTTATCGGTAACAAACAGCAACACATCGGCATCCTGTAAAGCGCCTGATACAAATTCGTTCATGGAGTGTTGCAGTTTGTAGGCTGGTTGATTGATGTATCCGGGGGTATCGCTGAATACAATCTGAAAATCATCGCCATTTACCATTCCCAAAATACGGTGGCGGGTGGTTTGCGCTTTGGGGGTTACTATGCTCATTTTCTCACCTACCAATTCGTTCATCAGTGTTGATTTGCCTACGTTAGGCAAGCCTATAATATTTACAAAACCCGCTTTATGTGTCATGGGAACAGTTGCTAAAATAGAAAACCAACTTGCATTCCTTAAAATAAGGTCTATATTTGCCGTCCCAAATCGCGGGGTGGAGCAGTTGGTAGCTCGTTGGGCTCATAACCCAAAGGTCACAGGTTCGAGTCCTGTCCCCGCAACACGCCAAAACCCTTGTCAGCATTAGCTTTCAAGGGTTTTTAATTTATAGCATACAATCAATATATGTTCGCTGGTTTAAACATAGTTTAATCATTTTGGAGGGATGTGGGTCTCTGGCAAAGAAATTAGGAGAAAGCAAGTTTGGAGCTTATGCATCCGATAAACGGTATTAAGTTCACATTTTTAGGTGCAAAACTTTTCTCCGGCTTTCACATTTTGGTGTTCACAAAACAATCATTCTCCACAAAATCAACCGATTGAATGCTGTTGATTTTGTTGGACGAAAAATGAAATTTTTGCACACTCTTGTTTTTTGATTTTAAGCCCTCATACATTCGCTTTCGCATTTCGATTTCATTTTTTCTTCAACAAAGTTTAAGGCAATGGAAACAGTTAATGACACAGCCTTGGCGGCTGAGCAAGGGATACTCGCCTCTGTAATTGACGGCAAATTCGCTGGTTGGGAGTGGCCGGAGTCGCTTCATACGGAACTGTTTACTGATAGCCGCAGCAGAATAATATTTCAGGCCGTTGAAGCCATACACAGCAACGGATTGCCGCTTAACCGACTGATTGTGAAAGAACATTTAATTCGAAAGGGTTGGCTCGAATCAGCGGGTGGAGGAGATTATTTCGACCAACTTAAAACGGATATTAAAACTGAAGAGCAGGTTAAGGCATACGTTCAAGTTATCCGCGAAAATGCCATGCGGCATAAGTTGAAAGAAACCGGAGAGCGCTTTATGGAGTTAAGTCGTAAAGGCGACAACAGCGCTGTGGCTTTATGGGAAACTGCCCGCAAAGAGTTTTTGACAGCAGAAAATTTTTTCCAGTACACGAAGGCGCCCTCCATATCGCAAACAGTAAAACAGTTTATGAACGATATGCAGGTGAAAAGAAATTCCGCCTTGCGTTTATCCGGTTTGCCAACAGGTATATCGGAGTTGGATAAAATAACCGGAGGACTTGGCAATGGCGAGTTGATAGTGATAGGGGGGCGCCCCGCTATGGGTAAAACAGCCTTTGTGCTGTGTATGGTGCGAAACTTAATCAGCCAACAAGTGCCGGTAGTTTGGTTTTCGCTGGAATACAGTTGCGAAATGATGGTAAGCCGTATTCTCAGTCAGGAAGCGGGCATTCCACAGGAAAAAGTAAGACGAGCAGACCTGAGCGAAGAAGAAATGCAGCGAGTAGCCGAGGCTGCACATAAACTGGAAGCTTCTCCATTAACGGTAATTGACGAAGCCGCTATTCGTGTTGACCGCATAGCTTCTTTGAGCCGCCAGTTAAAAGCACAGGGCAAAGTTCAATTGATTGTAGTGGACTATCTGCAATTAGTTGGTAATTCGGGCAGGCGAAACTACGATCATCGTGAACTACAGGTGGCGGAAATTTGCAGAGGTTTGAAACGCCTCGCAAGAGACCTCGATATACCGGTAGTGGTTATCTCTCAACTAAGCCGTGCGGTAGAAACACGCGGAGGCGATAAAATGCCTATTCTTTCCGATCTGCGCGAAAGTGGCTCTATTGAACAGGATGCCGATAAGGTTTTCTTTTTGTATAGAGGAGAATACTATGGTATTGATATTGACTGTGAAGGGGAAAGCACCAAAGGAATAGCGGAAATAATTGTAGCCAAAAACCGTTTCGGACCGGTGCGAACAGCAAGAGCAAGATTCAATGGATTTTTAGGCTTGTTTGAAGATTTGCCGGACAGTGAAAGTGAAGAAGAAACTGCTGACCTACCGATAGCAGATAAAGAACTGAAAGAAAAGTTTAAACGTGTTTTTATGGGAGGTAACGACCCGAAAAAATTTATGGAAGATAACGAACCGTTTTAAGTGAAGCCATCAGAAATTACTATGAGTCAGGGAAGACTTTAGGGCTGTTTGATACTGCGGCCCGAACAAGAATGGAGGAGTTATTAGGTCAAGTTTGCTCCGCGCTGCTACGCAAACTTGACGGTTACAGGCTAAAGCGATAGTAATGATGGACTTCACTTTTACGGAGTTTTTAAAACAATTATGGAATCAATCACGGTAAACCCCTTTTTGGAACTCAGAGACATCAACGACCTGACGGAGTATTTAAAAATTCCACCTAAAGCCATGTATGATGTTCTGTCCGATTCGCAAAGCAGCTATCGGACATTTGAGATTCCGAAAAAGAAAGGTGGAACGCGATTGATTGAAGCCCCCGTGGGTTCCTTAAAAAAGGTGCAGCGTCTGTTGAACTATCACCTGCAATTAGTGTATCAGCACTGCCGCCCCGAATGTGCACATGGTTTTATCTCCAACTTTAAAAAAGCTCACGCCACCCGCAACATTGTTACCAATGCCAAGGCACATGTGGGCGCCAATCATGTACTCAATATTGATTTGGGGAATTTCTTTCATAGCGTGGACATCTGGAAAGTGAAAGAAGTATTTATGAGTTATCCGTTTTACTACGGAAACGATTTGGCATCTTACATCGCTATACTCACTACCTATAACGACAGGCTCCCTATGGGAGCGCCTACCTCTCCGGTGGTTGCCAATTTTGCCTCTTTTATGCTCGACCGTAAACTGATGCGCTTTGCAGAAAACAATAACATTGTTTACACCCGCTATGCCGATGATTTGACATTCTCTACTAAACAGGAAATAAAAGCAACACACTTGCAGGATATAATGGAGATCATACGTTCCGAAAAGTTCCTGCTGAACGATAAGAAAACACGACTATCCAGGAAAAGCAGTTGCCAAACCGTAACGGGCTTAAAAGTGAATGAAAAGGTAAACGTTGACCGCAGGTTTGTTCGTTCCATTCGCGGCATGCTGCATACCTGGCAAAAATACGGAAGAGCGCGTGCGGCTATGCGTAACACCAGCGAGCAACAGTTTGTAAACATCGTAAAAGGCAAACTCGATTTTTTGGCTATGGTGCGCGGAACCAAAGATGAGTTGTATGAGAAACTAAGGATGCGATATGACTATTTAATTCAGTACGGTTATTAGTGAAGTATGAAACTCATCTCCAGAACCATCTGTAACTAAACAGGTGGTTGTAAGAAGTTAGTCTCCACAATGCTTGGGTTTAAAGCATAAGGCAACTGATAGCGGATGTAGTTCTTTTCTGAATTTTTAGCCGGTTAGACTCTTTGATATGCGTTTTTGCAAGAAACGGGCTGTGCAAATAGGTTGCGTAGCGGCAGGTTTTCTTTACATCCGATTTCATTCACCATTAAATAAAACGCCATGCAAACAAAAGTTTTATCGCTACAGCAAAAAGATGGTTTAGCCGTTGTTCAGTTTTCTACCATTCCCAACAACACCATTGATTACGTATCGCTTGCCGATGCTATGCAGAAAAACCAAGTAGAAGTTACCGAAGTGGACGAATCGGGAACAGTAAACGAAATTTATGTTATCAACCGCTCCAAACATTTTGTGTTTCTGATGGATGGCGACATTCTTTCGGGTGCAAAACAAAACAGGGTGTTAAACACCTCTGTACTCTTGGCTCCTGAAGCAAAAACTATTTTACCGGTTAGCTGTGTAGAGCAGGGGCGTTGGAATTACAAGAGCAATTCATTCCGTTCAACCGACTATGTAGCCCCCGTAGAAATGCGCAAGCGAAAATCAGAAGCCGTAACCGCTAACCTAAAACACACGAACCAACACTTTGCCGACCAGAGCCAGGTTTGGAGTAACGTGTCTGAATATTCCTCCAAGTTCAGCGTCATTTCAGCCTCTTCTAACCTTTCCGATGTGTTTGAACAACGGGAATCAAGCTATGAAAAACTATTGCACTCTTTTTGCCCTGAATCCGAGGCAAACGGAGTTGCTTTCTTTATTGATAAGCAGTTAAAGAACATTGATGTGTTTAACCGGCAGGATATTTACAAAGAGTATTTTCCTAAAATGATTAAAGGTGCGGCATTAGATGTTTACGGAGTTGAATCCAAAAATCAACTCCCCGAAGCGGAAGCATTTTTCAAAACACTTGATTTACTCGATAAGATTGAAACGATAGAGCCGGAAATTCATAAGGGAGTTGGAGCCGGGCAGGAAAAGCGATTTGGTTCAGCGGAGGTGAGCGGTTTTGAACTACAGTTAAACGGGCATCTGATACATTTATCGGCTCATGCCGGTAGCAATGAGCTTACGAAAGCAAGGATTCGTATAGGCTGACAAGGTTGAAGGTCTAGTTTCTTCCGAAAATAGCAATAGCCAATACAGTGTGCTGGCTGCTGAAGTATTAAGATGACATGCTTTCTTTGGTGTAACTAAAACAGGTTAATACCTATAAAAATTTATTTTCGGGTAAAACTGCGATGATGGATAAGCCTGACTTAGCATTTTACAATAAGCTTTACGATAACATTGAAGCCTTTATTTCTCAGGAGTCCAGCATAATAATTGATAGATATTCGAAGAATACCGGGCAGAGAAATTTTCCGGTAATTGGCTCTATAAAATACAATCGGCTAAAGCAGGAGTTTTCTGCCATAGTGGAAATCAGTTGGTATGCAAAGCGGTATGCAAATCCGTTAGAAGATTTTAAAAGGTGCGTGATTAAAGGTTTTGTAATTGCAGATAAACATGGTGAAAATCTGCGTTTTGAGGTGGTGCATCAAAATAAACATGCGCTTAATTGTAAAGATTCTCACTGGGCTGATATGTTGTATAGCATTCCTGTTTTAGGAAATTTATTCGCCAAACTATTCAAATGAGATTAGTAATAACATTGCTATCGGTAATTGTTTTTAACTTAAGCGGAAAGAATCAGAGCATAGTGGAATTACAGAAGTTACTGAAACACGTTAAGTATGAAAGTTTTGTAGTCCCTCACAACTTTACAACTGATAGCTGTCCGAAGGAAGATTTTGTATTTCCTGAAGGACTGGTAATTCCACCTCAATACCGATGTCAGTTCGGTTTAGCATTTAAGTATTATCCGGAGCTTAGAGATGTTAAAATTGAATTTCAATTCAAACATGTTTCAACCACGCTGCAGGCGCAGCCGGTTATATCCTCGCTTTTTCGTTCAGAAGTACGATATAAAATCATTGTAAATAACAATCCGGATTTTGAAGGCATATTATTCGACAGTATTCCGTTTAATGGTCAGGTAGGTATTATTGCACATGAGTTAGCTCATATACTCGATTATAAGTACAAAACTAGATTTGGAATAGTCGCTACTGGTCTCAAATATCTTTTTAAAGGCTATAAACGCAGGTACGAGAAAGCCATTGACTACCTTGTTATTCAGAAAGGTCTTGGTTGGCAATTACATGATTGGGCACAGTATGCAATGTATGATTCAAGAGCTACGAGCGAATACAAAACCTTTAAAATGGATTTTTATCTGGAACCTGATGAGGTAAAGAGTATTATCGGAAAACCCCGTGAATAGGATGAAAAAATCCGCCACCTCGTTTTACTACAATCTTTTAACCATGGCAGCATTTGTGCTTGCTATTGGCGGGTTAGCAATTTACATACAGATTGTATTGTTAAAATATAATGTGGTTTTAGGTTATGATCTCAGTGTGCTTTCGCCCTCGGAAGCAGGAGGATTTGTAGATGGCATTATAGGGTCAATTCTTTCTTTTACCGGTGTGGTACTGTTCTATGTTTCCTTACAACTTCAGCGCAAGGAACTTGCAAATCAGCGGGAAGAATTAGTGAATCAACGTATGGAGTTCCGGGTAAATAATATACTCAATATGTTGCTGCGCCATGAGGAATCAATAAACAGTTTCTATAGAACTGCTATCGGTAACCTTTTAGCCAAAAATCTTAAGGATGAGATAGCTGCTTTTTCAATAACTGATGGAATCGTTCATTCTGCAAGCACTACCGTAAACGAGCTATCTCCCCGGCTGGTTTCTGAGCTTGAAATATTGTTTGCCAAACTTTTGGCAACTGCCAGAACCATCCAAAACATGACCGAGGGGTTGGATGAACATGAGGTGTACCGTATAAAGAAGAACTTTTACCAAAACCTCGACCCCGATATTTACAAAATAGCAGAAGTATTATACCACACTTTGTTCGAGTTTTATTATCTGGTTTATGTAACCGCGCCACAAAGCAATCACAACAATCTTGTAGAATTGTTCGAAAGCCTTTTGGCTTTTAGGGATAATGTAAATGAGCATGATATTGAAATTGATGAATACATAGAGGAAGCATACAGTTGATGTTATGAACTTTTTGTTGCTGAACCATCAGTTAGGGTTCGAAAATTTACTTTGAAAAAAGTTTCCGGATTACATCCGAATACTATATTTACATACCTAACACACCTAATAATTTTGTTTTATGACAGAACTAACCGCGGTAATTGTGGATACGGTATCCATACAGCCCTACATCTTCGGCAGTAATAAACTGAAGGAAAATATCGGGGCATCATATATTATTGAGCATAAAATTTATGGTGATGTATTGCAGCAATGCCTTCCTGCAAACTTCCCGATAACACACTGGAAAGAAAATCCGAATGAAATTTTACCTGGCGGCTTCAATATAGGAATAGGATATATCGGAGGTGGCAATGCATTGTTGTTGTTTATAGAGAGCAAGGATGCAACAGATTTTATCAAATCATTTTCTCTTGCCGTTTTACTGAAATCCCCTGGTATTAAACTCGCCTTCGGCAGGATAGATGATTTTGATCCCGATAATTTCCGGGATGGCAGAATAAAATTGCAACAGTCTATTATTGCCAATCGCAGCCTGCACACGTTAAACGAGCTGCCCTTTAAACACGGTATAGCAGATGACTGCCCGCTGAGTAATGAAGCGCAGGAGGTATTTCATCCGGCTTCCGGCAAGCACATCTCCAAAATGTCGGCTATTAAGTTTGAAGCGTGCAAAGAAGCGCAACAAAAGTTGATTGAAACTTACACAACCGAATTAAAAGGCAAATACATTTTTACCGATGAATTAGACCAATTAGCCCAGCAGGAAGACAAAGGATATATCGCAGTGGTGCATGTGGATGGCAACGGCATGGGGCAGCGGTTTATAGAATGCCATGATTTGCCTGCCTTGCGAAAACTTTCGGGCGCTGTCTCCGATTTAGCATATACAGCAATGAGGCAATTCATTGTTCACGTAGTTGACCTTTTTGAAGAGAAAATATTCGACAAAAACAACGGCTTTGAACTAAAAGAATTTAAACCCGGAAACAATGCCGATGCAACAGAAAAAAGCTGGGCAGGAAGAAAAATCCTTCCCATCCGCCCCATTATCGTAGGAGGTGATGACATCACTTTTGTGTGTGAAGGACGGCTGGGGGTGCATCTTGCCGAGAAATTAGTTGAGTTGATGACAAATATTAAGGTCGTTGGTGAAACCATTGCCGCCTGTGCCGGAGTAGCTATTGTGCATACCAAATATCCTTTCTATCGCGCTTATACGATTTGCGAAGAACTCACTAAACAAGCCAAAAAAGCCTCGCGCAGCGAAAAATCCAGTTGGCTCAGTTTCCTTATTTCTTCCGGTGGATTTTCCGGCACTTTGGAAGAAGTGCAAAAACAATTGTTTGAAACACCGAACGGAAATCTTTACTACGGTCCTTACAGGTTGGATAAAGAACAGCCGCATTTATTCACCATGAAAGAAAATATAAAAAAGCTAACTACAACAGATGCAGCATGGCCCCGCAGCAAGCTTATGGCACTGCGCGATGTGCTGCGCAAAGACACTGCTGAAATTGACTATTTTATTATTGAAGCAGAGTCCCGTAACAGAAAGCTTCCTGAATACAGCGGCACCCAAGTGCACAAAAAACTATGGCACAATGGAAAAACACCTTACTACGATATTATTGAACTCATGGATTTTTACCCTAAAGAATTGCTATGACACAGATACCGATAAAAATAACCACCGAAAGCTACCTGCTCACCGGCTCAGGTGAAGGCGATGTCCTCATTGATGCCGATATAGTATTTCACCCACTCGGTTACCCCCATTTCCCGGGACGCAGATTCAAAGGGCTGCTCCGTGAAAGTATGGAAGAAGTGCTGGAAATGATGGGACACAACAATGTTGAAGGAACCATTCAACACATCTTTGGTAAAGAAGACCGCGATGAAGGCGATGGCATCATTCGTGTGCCCAATTTCTTTTTAAAGGGTTGGCGCCACCTCAAAAAACAAACAAAGGCAAAAGCTGCAGAGTATGCCTTCCAGCCTGCTTTTATCAAAAAATATTTTACCACAGAAATTCAGCAAACAGCCATTGACCAAAATTCCGGTACAGCAAAAGACAGAAGTCTGCGCAATTACAGGGTATTAAAACCCAGTAACGATTTTTACGGAACTCTTGAATTTGCCGAAAGTTTGAGCGAAGATCAACAAACATGGTTTAAATACGCACTTGCCAACCTGCGCTATGCAGGCACCAGACGCAATCGCGGGTTTGGAAAAATTAAAGTGGTTATTGAAAATGAAACTGCAATTATAGATGGCAGTACGAAAGATAATAGCGGAACAACTCTTAATACCAATAGCAACACGCTAAACATCCGGCTTACCACCCAGTCTCCTATAGTGCTTGCGCTGCAACTTGGTGAGCAAAACACAGTGTCAACAGAACGGTATATAAGCGGCAATCGGCTAAGGGGTTTATTGGCGAATACTTACATCCGGAAAAAACTGAAAGCCGGAACTGAACCACATCAAGACCTAAATTTCTTCAATCTCTTCCTTTCCGGAAGTGTTCAATTCGGCAATCTTTATTTCAACAATACTGTTCCTGTACCGCTGCATATTCATGAGTTCAAAGGATACACCCATGAGAGTATGCCTCCTGTAAATGTTTTCCAATGGAAAGAAAACAGCGACTATGGAAAGTATATCTCCAAACCTATTGGCGGGCATGGTATCATGGTGGATGAAACGGATAAGCATAAAATAAAAAAATGCTCCCCTTCCACTTCTTTCTTTTTCCATAACAGTCGCTACATGCGCAAAGCCGGACGCAGTGTAGAGCAAGGCAGCGATACCGGAGTAGAAGGCGGTGGCGGTATTTTTTACTACGAAGCCCTGAATGAGGATCAGACGTTTGAAGGCGTCATCACTTCCGCAGACAGCAGCTTGTTGGAAACGTTATATGAGTTGATAAATGAAACAGCAACATTCGGAATCGGAAAAAGTAAATCAGCCCAATACGGAACAGTAATGTTAGAGGCATTTCAAAGCGAACGCTCAAAAGACGCTGAGAAAAATGCAACTCTTTCAAATGGCATTTATTTGCTCTGCCTGCAGTCACCTTTGGTGTTGTTGAATGAATATGGATTACCCTCACCAACAAAAGCTGCTTTGGAAGCTGAATTAATGGCAAAGCTGAGCGCTACCGTTAAGGTAAATGATTCGGCAGTGGCTTTCACTACCGTAGAGCAATACAACAGCGTGTGGCAATCAAAATCGGGCAAATATGCGGCTTACAAAGAAGGGAGCGTATTTGTAGTGGAAGTTTCAGATCTTGCTAATTCGGTAAATGCTCCTGCTCAACTGGGCGAATGGAACATTCAGGGCTTCGGAAAAGTGAGATGGGAACTCTACAACGTTGGAGCTGCCAAACAAATTGAAATCATGGATTACAAACCATCAGACACCAACACAAACGGTGCAACGGAAAGTGAAATACTCACCGAAATAAAACAAGCATACGATAAAGAAAAAGAAATTATTGCAATAAAAACCAAAGCCATTAAAGATGCCACGGCACACCACAAGCATCACCAACTCAAAAACCACCTCATCGGCAGAATGGAGATGATGATTAAAAATGCCCAAAACATGGAAGCCATTACGAAGTGGTTCAATGATATTAAAGAAAAACCCGCTGAGAAATCGCTTAAATCTGCCGAATTGCTTGATGATGTCTGCAAGTTCACGGTAAAAATGAACAACACCGACTTGAGTTTTGAAAAAAGCAAATGTTACTGGCTTACCTTTTTCCAAACCTTTAGAAAACTGAACAGATCATGAGCACATACAGCAGGCGGGACGACCGCATCATAGGAAAAATCGTTTTCAGCGCCACAGTAACAAACCAATCGCCTATGCTCATTGGCAAAGGCGAAGGCGAGATATCAGATGCAGAAGTGATGCTGATTGACGGCAAGCCCTACATCCCAGCATCCTCTTTTGCAGGTGCGCTACGCAGTTTTTGCAAAATATATGGTGTAGGCACAAGTGAACAAGAATCGTTTAATCAATTCTGGGGCAGCGAAATCAAAAAAGGCGATAAAGTTACCTATCAAAGCCATCTCAATCTGGAAGATTTAATCTGCGCAAAAGATGCTACACTCACCATCCGCGATGGTGTGCGCATTGACTATGCCACCGGCACTGCAGAGCCAAAAGGTAAATACGATTATCAGTTGGTTGAGCCGGGGGCAACATTTACGCTCTACGGAGAAGTTACTATCCGAAACAGCATGGATGCAGATTATTTCAAAAAAATGACCGCCACCTTGGAAGATATTACCAAACACGAAGATTTTCGGGTAGGCGCACTCACCAGCTTTGGGTTTGGAAAACTGAAAGTTAACGACTGGAAAATTGCCGTATTCAACTTCGGTGAAACCGGTAATAAAACCGAGGCAAAAAAGTGGTTTGAGTTTCTGCAAACAAAAAAATGGGATGATTCTGGTGCAACAAGCAACACTCAGAAATTTGTAATCAATAGCGGAAAAACATTCCGCCTGAAAGCCCAATTCAAACTCAAAAGCGCCCTCATTATTGGCGCTTACAACGAAGATGCCGCCAAGCCCGATAAGTCGCACCTGATGAGCAACGGCAAACCGGTTATTACCGCAAAATCCATCAAAGGCGCACTGAGACACAGAGCTGTAAAAATCCTCAACACGTTAGGTTTACCCATTGATTCGCTCAATGGTTTTATGGGCTGGGTGGACGATAAAGGCAAAAGCGACAAAGCTCAAAAAAGCCGCCTGCGCATTGAAGAAAGCGAACTGAAAGGCGTTACTGCCATGATGCAAAACCGCATTCGCATTGACCGTTTTACGGGCGGTTTGATGAGTGGCGCATTGTTTAATTCCGAGCCTGTCTGGAGAAATAGCGAAGACACATTTGAATTGGCATTTATTATCCGCAATTATCAAAAATGGGAAGCTGCGCTGCTGCTGCATCTGCTCAAAGACCTTTGGACAGAAGACCTTGCCATTGGCGGTGAAAAAAATGTGGGCAGAGGCATTTTGCAGGGGCAGAGTGCTACCATAACATGGGGCAGCAAAACAGCCACTATTGCCCGCGATGGCGATAGCCCGGTTAAACTTACCGGAAATATGAAAGACCTGAAAGAATTCAACGAAGCATTAACTCTTAAACACGAAACTGTATGAGCAAACCAACGACTGCTTATGAAGCTATAAAAATCAATACTTCCTCCCGGCCTAAATCGTGGGATGGATGGAATACGCTGGCTAATGATTTGCAAAACGGATATATCGTGCTATGGCAGTATCATGGCGTATTTGCCGGCATTATTTCAAACGGAACTATCACCTGGTGTAAGCAACCTGAAACTGAAGACAAACACATTGAGCGCATCCGCGCATTCAACGAAAGCAAGGAATATCATTTCTGGCGAAGCAGCAGCGGTTTGGTGGGGCGGCTGAGAACGGATAGCAATGCTACAAATGGCGATACATTATGCGCTGATACCGCCATGCTGCTTAGGAGTGTAATAGTTAGGCAATTAGGCAACTCAAAGGAAGAAGAAAAATGGTTTATCACCACCCGCAACTACATTGATTACAATGAAATAGGACAGGCGGGTTATGTGGATAGCAGATTTTTGAAAATTGAAAAAAAGTAAGGTTATGAAAAAGGGTAAGGTTTATTTTAATCCAAAGAATAAAGCCAAGTATCTGATTTTAGAAGATGGCAAAGAAATTAAATTGCCCAAAGGTTACTTCAAGGCAGATATTAAGGCAGGTGAAAAAATGGAAGTGAATTATGATGAAAGCAGAATGAATAATGGCATTCCTTTTATCGAACAAATTTTGCCTAAAAAGAATCAAAATCAAGAAGAAATGAATCCGAATCCATCTAAGAAAGACCCTGCTCGCGCCCCTTATAATTTTGTGCCTTTGAATGAGAAAATTGTATCCGCTCAACAGTTACCTGATAATGTTAGTTTTTATGAATTTGACAAGACGATAAACAAAGAGCGATATTCAGGTTACATTGATTTGTCAATAACGAATAAAACTCACCTTTATATACGGGGCACAGAATTGAAAAATGGCAAGTGGACTGAAAGTGAAAATTTTTTCAGAATTAAAAATGACGAACCTGTTATTCCCGGCAGTTCTTTAAGGGGTTTAGCAAGAACATTAGTAGAAATAATGAGTTGGAGTGAAATGATTTTTGTTGATAAAAAGCGGTCGCTCTTTCACAGAGGAATGTTTAACCCTTCACTTAAGACTGCCTATCAGCAAGAGCGCAGATTAATCCCTCCTAATAATCCTAACGCAAAGAAGAATGAAACGGTTGGTTTATTAAAATTTGAGAATGGGAAGTATTTCATTTACCCATCCGACTGTCAAGGTGAATGTAACAGAAATCACACGCATAAATATGAATTTGATACCACGGGAAACTTTTGGAAAGTATCACCCGGTAAAGCTCCGGGGGGAGCTAATAAAGGTTGGAAAATCAGTTTGCCGGCACAAAATATTCAGCCAATACCACTAACAAAAAAAGTAGTGGATGCATATATGGATGATGAAACCCGTGGAGCAGATACCCCCAATCTTTTATTATGTGCCCGTAAAAAAAACGAGTTCTCAAAGTATATAAACGGGACTGTAGCTGATAACATTATTGAACAAGGAGTTCCTGTTTTTTACCAAAAAACGGGAAATACCATTTCATCTTTTGGCTATACCCGGAATTATAGAATACCTTACGCATTATCCATTGGCGACCATATTCAGCAAAATTGGATTGACAGCAACAATAAAATTGATTTGGCAAGAGCGATTTTTGGCTTTATATCTGATGATGTAGAAGCCAATCAAAAGGCATCACGTGTTTTTTTTGAGGATAGTTGCAAAGTAAATAATGCCTCTTTTGAGAGCAGAGCAGTAACAAAGGAACTACTCGCACCCAAGCCAACAACATTTCAACATTACCTTAAACAACCTAACGGTTACAAAACCATTGAACAACAGCTCTATCATTGGGGAACTGATGGCAAAAAAGCACCAATAAGGGGCAATAAAGGTTATTGGCATCGTGAAACTGAATTCTCAAATGATAAACTAAAGAGTTGGTATAAACTCCATCCGGTTCCTGCAACTTACAAAGTTGACAAAACCAATCAGTTGCCAATTAAGGCTCTCAAGCCAAATGCAGTATTCCAACAACGCCTCCGCTTCGAAAACCTAACCTCCGAAGAGCTGGGCGCCTTGCTTTTTGCTTTGGAATTGCCTGATGGCTGCGCCCACAAACTCGGTATGGGCAAGCCGCTTGGTTTGGGTTCGGTGCATATCCACGATGTAAAACTCACCCTTATTGACCGCAAAGAGCGCTACAAAAAAGTGTTTAATGATAACGGACAATGGAACACCGGAGAAAGTGCCGGTAATACTGAAGACTACAAAAAATCTTTCGCCAAATACATCTGCAATGCCATTGGTGCACCTTATGACGACAGTAAAGGTGCAAACAGTTTATGGGAAGTTGACCGCCTGAAAGAACTGAAAACCATGCTCACCTTAAATAACGACATGCCCGAAGCATCGGTTGATTGGCTCAGCCGCACACGCTATCAGGAGTTAGATGAATTCAAAAGACGCCCCGTGCTGCCCAAGCCGAGTGAAGTTATTCAACCTAATACATACAATAAGAAATAACCCATGCCCCGCAATATTTTTCTTTCTTTTCTTGGAGTAACTAATTATACACCTATAAGGTATTTTCCGGCTCAGCAAATTGGGCAGGCAACCCAACCATTGCGATTTGTGCAGGAAGCAACTTTAAAGTTTTATTGCAAGCATTTCACTACTGACGACAAGATTATCATTTTCACTACACCCACTGCTTTTGAAAAAAACTGGAAAGATTATGAACACTTTAACCCTCAAACGCAGTCTAAGTCGCTCGAAGAAGGACTAGAAAAAAGATTGTTGGCGCTTCAGCGCCTTTGCAAATTTGAAAATATAAGTATTCCGGAAGGAAAATCAGAAGCAGAAATTTGGGACATCTTTAATATTGCCTTCAGCAATATTAACGAAAATGCCCGAGTGATTTTTGATATCACACATTCTTTCCGTTCACTGCCCATGCTCAATATGGTGCTGATTAACTATGCTAAATTGCTAAAGAACATTACCGTTGACGGAATTTATTACGGAGCATTTGAAGCAAAAATTAAAAATAATGCCGGTGAAGATTGCGCCCCTATTTGGAACTTAAAAGCATTTTCGTCCATCCAAGACTGGACTGATAATGCCGGCATTTTCCTGAAAACCGGGAATGCCGCACCGCTGGCTCAGCAAATTACCACCGAACCATATAAGGAAATCAAAAACAGTTTACTCCGTTTTTCTCAATTCAACTTGGTTAATCGCGGCTTGGATATTTATTCAGGTAAAGAAATGGTAAGGTTGAAAGAACATTTATCAATGAAAATTGAAGATGACGATCCCGCAGTATCGGCTTTATTGCCTATTCTGGAAAAATTAAAAAGCGAAATGCAGGGCTATGAGAAAAATTCGGTTTACAATGGATTTGGTGCTATAAAATGGTGTATCGAAAATGGTCTATTACAGCAGGCAGCTACACTAATGGAAGAATTCATTACCACATTTATGATGTTGGAAATTGGTGAAATCGATATTCAAGATTCTTCGAAACGATCTGTTGTTTCAGCAGCTTTATCAGTTAATAATTTCAATAAATTCATATTTACAAAAAATTATCGAGAATGGCAAGAGGAATACGTGCCTAAAATATTTAATCATAAACATAAAAATGAGTTAGGCAAATTAGCCAACAGTATAAAAAACTCCATCAGAAACGACATCAACCATGCCGGTTTCAGAGAAAACGCACGCTCTTATCAGCAGTTTGAAGCATCTCTAAAAAAGCGTTATTGTGAAATCAAACAGTTGATAAAACAGATTAAAAATATTGATTTACCTGAGCTAAAATGACCAATCCATGCTTACCCTCAACCTCTCTTTGAACAACCAACGCCTCTACCACGGCTGCCAGATTGAAGAAGTAGCCGGGCGTAAAAACCTCATTACACCTGTTGCCGAAGCGGTGAATATCATTGGCAAAAATGCCGAAGAACTGGTTAGCGAATTAAAAAAAGAGAGTGACGAAATCTGTCTTACGGGCGCCATGGCAATATGGGCTTATCTGGTGGTGTTTCACGTGGTGGTGCACCGCTTTCGCAGGGTATGGTACGATGACGATAAAGGCAATAAAATTTTAATTGCAGCACACGGATAAAAAATTATACTATGAGTTTCATACGTTTCCTTTTTAAGGGTTTCTCGGCTGTTCAAATTTGTACGGTAATCGTTTTTTCTACCCTTGCTATACTGATTTACTTCCGTATTGCACAGCCGCCCGCAGTTCAATGGCAGCTGTGGGGGGAGGCATATATTTCCGTCCTTACACTTTTTATTGCAGGCGCTATTTGGATTAACGAAAAATATGAGGAATGGAAGAACATCCTTTCTAAAAAACTTAACATTGTTTACATGTATAACAATGAACTTTTTTGCCGGGTTGAAAATGCCCCACTTGCCGGTGATGACGATATTCGCAACTGGGGTTTGTCTATTGCTCAAACCATTTTGAATAAGCAATCAAAAATTTCATTCTCCGGCTTTTTGATTGAACCCGGTAAAGTTGACAGAAAAAGACGAGTGCTGGTTTATGGGTTAAAAGTGTATTTGCACGACAAGATAGAAGGCATACAAACTGGCGCTGTATTTATTTTTGGTGAAGATGGAAATCTGATACCAAGTGCAGAAAAGTAATTTACTCATGCCCACCTCCCTCTTCCTCCACCACTTCATTATCCGCTACACGGTAGAGGGCACTATGCCACTTCCGGAGTTTGCTGCCGATAAACTAAAATCGGCTTTTGGCAATGCTATGGCGTTTATACATGGCGAGGAAAGCGACATAGCCCAGTTTTTCTTTCATAAAAAATATGCCGACCCCGAATCAAAAACCGGAAGCTGGCGCGATGCACCTGCTCCCTACATTCTGCGTAATGTGCAGCCCGAAAACAAATTGGTGAGCGGAGATATTTTTTCGTTCGAGTTGATATTGTTTGGCAGCGCTAATAACTATTTCAATGCCCTAATGCCTGTGTTGGCAGAAACCGCCAAGCGTTTTTCTTTTCGGCAGCGTTGCGAAATAAACTTGTTTTCTATACATGAATTAGACAGCCGTGGAGTTTCGCACGAAATTTTCGGCACGCGCGGCAATTATTTTTTATTGCCAACGCATCCTATCCGTTTAGCCGATTTTCCCGCAATTAAAGTGACGAATAAAGTTCTAACACTGAACTTTAAAACATCTTTCCAGCCCACTAATGATTTTGATGACTTGCGCGGATTCAATTTTTTTGAGATTGTATCTCAATTGGCTAAGCGGGTACATTTACTGCAACATGTTTATGCAAATGCCACTACCATAAAAGATACAGATGTAGAACAACGCTATCAAGCGGCTAAAAAAATTAAGCCCTTGAAAATAGATTTAAACAACAAATCGTTTGCCCGCAAACGCGGGCACATTGTTGACGGCTACACCGGTGAAATTGTTTACAAAGGCGATAACCTGCAAACATACCTCCAACTTTTGCTCTTTGGGCAGTGGCTGCATGTAGGCAAAAATGCCTCGCTGGGTTGCGGTCAATATACCCTTCACTACAAATAGTATTATTCTCTACTTTTAGCGTATCAAAGTGCACTGCATGAATAATTCACCAACTTATTCATCGCTTCTAAACAGTCAATTACTCTTTTCTGCCTGGCAGGAAATAAAAGACAAGAAAAGTGCTGGTGGAATTGATGGAATTTCGGTTGCCGACTTTAACGCAGTGGCTGCTCAACAAATTCAACTGTTGAGCGATGAGTTAATCGGCAACAACTATTTGCCACTACCTTACCGCAAAGTAGAAATCCCAAAATCAGAAGGAGAAAAGCGAACGCTTGGCATGTTGGCAATTCGCGATAAAATTTTGCAACACGCCATTAAGCAACTGCTGGAGCCTGAACTGGAAAAAATATTTTTAGATGTAAGCTACGCTTATCGCGAAGGCAAAGGCGCTTTAAAAGCCATTGCAAGGGTTAAACATATACTGCAAACCGAAAAAGCGCAGTGGCTTGTTTCGCTCGACCTCGATAATTTTTTCGATACCATACCGCACAAACTTCTTTTAGGAAAATTAAGCAAGCGCATAAATGACGAACGGCTTATGGCGCTGGTTGAACTTTGCATTAAAATGGGCAAGGTTGACAAAGGCATGCAATGGACCGACCACACCGAAGGCGTACCGCAAGGCGCAGTATTATCACCGCTTTTGGCTAATCTTTATTTGCATGAATTAGACGAGTGGATGGTAATGAAAGAACTGTGCTACGTGCGCTATGCCGATGATTTTGTGATACTATGCAAAGAGAAAAACAAAGCAGAAAGCGCGCTGAAGAAAACCCTTAACCTGGTTAAGCAACTTCAACTAAAGGTAAATGATGGCTACAAAGTAGAACACATACAAACCGGCTTTAACTTTCTGGGTATTCATTTTAAAGGGACCCAAATTTCGCTCAGCGAAAAAAAGCAAACGCGGCTAAAAGAGAAATTAGAACAAGCCATATATGCCGATGGGTTTACACCCGCAAAACATTTTACCGATTACATGCAGGGCGTAAAAAACTACTATGCCAAACTCCTTCATCCTCAACAACTGCTATTTATTGACCAACACTTAGTTGCTCTTTTAAGCAAAAACCTGAAATGCAAAACACAAAAACAGGCAAAAGAAAAACTGACTAACCTGCAATTTATTACTCCCGAATTTCAGAAAAACCAAAGCTTAATTATTAAGCAAATAATTGCCGCAACTGCCAATGGCGGCAAAACACTACCCACCGTTGCTGAACTGGTAAAAAAACGTAAGCGCGAATATTTAGCCATAGAAGGTGAAATGAGCGAACTGCTGGTTACTACCTTTGGCAGCTTTATTGGTAAAAATACCAAAGGTATTACCGTTAAAAAAGCGGGCAAAACACTGGCACAGGCGCATAATAATTTGCAACACATAACCGTAATGAGCAACGGTGTAAGCATATCCAGCGATGCCATAAAATTTTGTGCTGACAATGATATTGCCATTGATTTTTTCACCCACAAAGGCGAGCACTATTCTTCCATACATTCTTCGGTAGAGCCCGATAACGAACTTTGGATACAACAATTAAAAGCCGAAGAAAACGGCAAGGCAGCCATACTTGCCAAGCAAATAGTGTTAGCAAAAATCGGTAACCAACACAAACTCATAAAATACTTCCACAAGTATCACAAAACCACCGACAGCACTTTTAATGTACACTACGCTGCCAACCATCAAAAATTTAAAACCATTGAAACAGAAATAAAAAACTTAGCTACCGGCTCGCTCACTGACCTTCGGCAGCAAATAATGGCTGCCGAAGGAAGAGCAGCAGGTATTTACTGGGATGCAGTTGCCGAACTGATAAATGACGATACCGAATTTGAAGGGCGCGAACGCAAAGGCGCCCGCGATTTGGTAAACAGTATGCTCAACTACGGCTACTCAATTTTGTATGCCCGAATGTGGGTAGCAGTAATGCAGGCGCGGCTCAACCCTTGCATAAGTTGTTTGCATACACCGCAACAAGGTAAGCCAACACTGGTGTATGACTTAGTTGAATTTTTCCGCCAACAAGCAGTTGACCGGGTAGTAATTGCACTAATACAGAAAAGGGAAAAACTTGCCGTAAAAGACGGACTGCTTAACGAAGCTACACGCAACAAATTAGTACAACACATTTACGAACGCATGCACCGCTACGAAAACTACCGCGGTGAGCAGCGCAAACTGCTCCATATTTTTGGTTTACAGGCAAAAGAATACGCTGCTTACCTTACAGGTGCTGCTAAAAATTTTAAACCCTATGCTGCTAAATGGTAATACAAAAAAATATATACATTCGGGTATGCCATTTAAAGCACGCAAAAAATTTGTGGTGATATGTTACGATGTTACCAAAACAAAACTCCGAAAAAAGGTGGCGGATGAACTTGAAAAATACGGAGAGCGGGCTAACTACAGCGTATTTGAATGTATGCTCACTCAAGGACAATTAATACTTTTGAAAGAAAAACTTGAAACTATTATTGATAAACGCACGGACACCATTTTATACTACCCGCTTTGTGTTGATTGCTTTGCCAAAATGCAAAAACAACCACCGGTAAACATAAAACGCGAACTGGTTGTAGCGGCATAAACCCAAAAACATTTGCGAAAGCGACCTAAAAAATAAAGTAGTGATTTGTAGATAATTAAACCAACGTTGCCAAAATTGGCGATGTCATTTTTACCGCAAATGTTTGTGAAGCTTCAAGTTTTACAAACATTTGCGAAAAACACCAAAGTTCTTTGACATATTGTATTGAATCTGAAGCATCTTCAACAAAGCATTTTCGCAAATGCGCTTTTTGAACAAAACCAGAAAACATTTGCGAAAAACCTGAATAGCTGAATAGTGGTGAAAATGAAGCAGATAATAAGTATTAAAGTGAAAATTTAACAACGGCAGACAATTGAAACCAGAAGCATTTGCGAAAAAATAAACAATAGCCGGTTAAATGCCCAATACTCCTCACAAACAATTCCAATCAAGAAAACATACGAAAGTATTGGTGCATTTAACCGGTTGATTATGTTTGTATTCCATTAGGCGAGTTGAACGCTCGTATTGAAACTTGCTTGTTAAGCATTTCAAGCTCCATTTGTGCCTTAAAATTCCATTAGGCGAGTTGAACGCTCGTATTGAAACAAAATATTTCAGGCTATTATCACAACAGTCTTAATTCCATTAGGCGAGTTGAACGCTCGTATTGAAACAATAGGTGTCTGGATTAAGACCAAAGTGTCTCACCTATTCCATTAGGCGAGTTGAACGCTCGTATTGAAACGAGTTTTGACTCGCTTTTTCTGAAAGCTCTTTCATTCCATTAGGCGAGTTGAACGCTCGTATTGAAACATGTTTAAAGAAAACCCTAAAAATTCCTCAATTAAAGATTCCATTAGGCGAGTTGAACGCTCGTATTGAAACGCACCTTCCAGGTCATTACCGTTGGCATCTTTAAATTCCATTAGGCGAGTTGAACGCTCGTATTGAAACCTACCTGCAGCGCTTTCGCGCGTGCTCGGGGCGGAATTCCATTAGGCGAGTTGAACGCTCGTATTGAAACATTTGGTTGGTACTGCTTCGGAGCCGGTTGATAGCTCATTCCATTAGGCGAGTTGAACGCTCGTATTGAAACTTGGAAAGGTCATCAATCTTTTTTAACCCATTTGCAAGATTCCATTAGGCGAGTTGAACGCTCGTATTGAAACATCGAACCTCTTTCTAAATTACTTGTTCAAGGTAAATTCCATTAGGCGAGTTGAACGCTCGTATTGAAACACTTACGCCCTCTTTTTTGAAAGGGTTAAGATCAATTCCATTAGGCGAGTTGAACGCTCGTATTGAAACGGATCAAGAAGCCAAAAGACTCAAGACCTCAAAGTATTCCATTAGGCGAGTTGAACGCTCGTATTGAAACTTTAATTGCTTCCAAAACACTATCTCCTTTACTAAAGTATTCCATTAGGCGAGTTGAACGCTCGTATTGAAACAATACATCTTCGTCTTCACCTGCAGATTTTGTAAAGATTCCATTAGGCGAGTTGAACGCTCGTATTGAAACCCGTCAGTGTGCACTATGGCGTAAATGTTTACACCATTCCATTAGGCGAGTTGAACGCTCGTATTGAAACATTGCCATATTGCTCAGCGTTGTCGCCCGTAAACTCACATTCCATTAGGCGAGTTGAACGCTCGTATTGAAACTATCACCTTTTTTGCACACTGGCATATGGTATAATTCCATTAGGCGAGTTGAACGCTCGTATTGAAACAAACATGAAAAATGAATCGGGAAATTTCTTTTGAAGTCATTCCATTAGGCGAGTTGAACGCTCGTATTGAAACTTAATGCTGAAAATTAAACAAATCAGCTTTAGAAAGATTCCATTAGGCGAGTTGAACGCTCGTATTGAAACATCAATATACTTTTTAAACAATTCAGGTGAAAATTGAATTCCATTAGGCGAGTTGAACGCTCGTATTGAAACACTCTACCTCTTGAGTAAACTCCACGTTGGCTTTATTCCATTAGGCGAGTTGAACGCTCGTATTGAAACGTAATAAATGGTTTATCACATTGGAGTATCCCAATAAATTCCATTAGGCGAGTTGAACGCTCGTATTGAAACTTTTACCCAGTTTGTTTTAGGTGGTTCTTCATCCTTTATTCCATTAGGCGAGTTGAACGCTCGTATTGAAACATTTTTATCTGTATTTTCTAATTATTTCAATAAATTCCATTAGGCGAGTTGAACGCTCGTATTGAAACGAGATTAAAATAAAACTGAATCCGATAATGTTGATAAATTCCATTAGGCGAGTTGAACGCTCGTATTGAAACTGCTTTTCTACAATAAGTTGCATAATTTCTTCATTATTCCATTAGGCGAGTTGAACGCTCGTATTGAAACCCACTGCCATTTTTCAACAGCTTGGTTAGCTTCTTATTCCATTAGGCGAGTTGAACGCTCGTATTGAAACATACTTAACCGATATTGCGTTCGGGTCTTAGCTAAATTCCATTAGGCGAGTTGAACGCTCGTATTGAAACATCCTATTGAAACCGGTTGTGGAAGAGGTTTCGTATTCCATTAGGCGAGTTGAACGCTCGTATTGAAACGATATGATACGCTAACATACGTCCAGTGGCATATTCCATTAGGCGAGTTGAACGCTCGTATTGAAACTTGTCGATAATCCTCGATAATTTTTTTCTGAACCAATTCCATTAGGCGAGTTGAACGCTCGTATTGAAATCAAGCGAAGGCGGGAAAGTGGGAGAGCGCTTGATTCACGAGCACTCGGTTAAAAAATCAATGAGATCGGTGCGAGTAAACAAGTGGAAAGAGAAAGTAAGTTTGAAGTTAGTTTATTCCATTAGGCGAGTTGAACGCTCGTATTGAAACATCCTTTGTAATCGGCTGTGGTCTGTATGCCACTAGTTGTTGTTGCTAAAGAGTAAGCGTTCAACGAATCGAGAACTTCAACAATCCAGCGGCTATAACAGCGATGATGAACATCTTAAGAGTAAGCGTTCAGTGAATCGAGAGTTTCGATAAGAAAAGCAGAAAGAAATGCAGCAAATGCAGTTAGGCATGGTTGTTCCGTGCCTTGGGGATAGTATTTCTACTTTATTGTTTGAAACACAAAAGGTCGGCACAATACTCCATTGTTCAGCAAATGCCCAATGCAATGGTAGTTGGGTAGGCTTACCAAATCGTTTGCTGTAAAATACTCGTTGAGCATAGGTGTCAGGTGAGCCGCATCGCCCGGGCTTAAGCGGAATGATATACGGCTGCCCACATTCCCTAGCACACCGCTGGCAACTTTTTGTTCTAACTGCGAAATAGTTTGATTGGCAAGCACTAACTGCAATTTGTACTTGCGTACTTCGCTTAACGCCATGCCCAGGGTAGGCGAAGTGAAATTTTGAAATTCATCCACCATCATGGTAAAGCGTTTGCGTTTTTCGTGCGGCAGTGCACCCTGGCTCATGGCGGTCATTATTATTCTGTTCAGCAGGAAGAACCCCAGCATACCTACGTTTGCGGAACCTATTTTGCCTTTGTCTAGTTTTACGATAAGTATTTTTCGTTTAGCTATTATATCGGTAAAACTGATAGTTGAAGGTTTGCGCTGCGAAATAATGGGGCGCAGTACTTCATTTCTTATTAAACGGTTTATTTTACCGGTAACGTAAGGTCCCCAGTTTACAAAGCTTTGTTCACCGGTGCTTTCAATGGCATTGCGCCAAAAGGCTTTTACTTCGGTATTTTTTAGGCTTGCGAGCAATGCTTTCCGGTAGCCGTCATCGTAAAAAAAGCGCTCTATATCGCTTAACACCGGAAAGGAAAACTGCTCTTGTGCGCCCTCATCGTATAGCGCTTCGAGGCAATTTCGAAAGTAAGTTTCGAACGAAGGACCACCGGCTATCCGCATGTCGTAGTTCTGCATCATAAAGTAAAACAACTCCTCAACCAGCACTTCCTTTTGCTCCGGAAAATTGGTGTCGTATTCAAGCAGGTTAAGCAAAGGGCAATCGGGAGAAGCTACATCAAACAACACTACATCTTGCTGCCGGTTATCCGGAATAAGTTGTAAAGCAGCTTCCGCCAAATCGCCATGCGGGTCAATTAAACAAATGCCTTCTTTACCTGAAGCTAATTGGTTAAAAATGGTTTTCAGCATGGTTGATTTGCCCGTACCCGTTTGCCCTACTATGTATAGGTGTTGTGCTAAATCGCCTTCGGCAATGTTTACCGGAATTTCGTGATGCAAAGTGCTTTTAGCTCCCAGCGCAATACCCTGCTTAGGCAGCTTTTGAGGATAGTAACTAAAGTTAAAGGGCAACCGTTGAAGCCCCGGAACTATTTGATACGATGGCAGGGGCCACCAAAAAACCATGGAAAGCTGGCTGCGGGTGTACACAAACGGAAAAATACTGGAGCCGTTACCATTTTCTACTTTAAACCGGTTTAGCGAATCGGCACTGCGGGGAATAAAATGGCAGGAGCGCTCGTTAAACAAGGCATATTTAATGGCACCTTTAAGCGAAGCCATCGGCAGCAGTTTTTCGCTGCTTAAAATTAAGCTTACACACCGGGCGTGGCTGCCTTCTGCCAGCAAATCGGCACATTGTTTTTTTCTGCTTTTGTAAATTGGTTGGTTTTCCTGCTCGCTGCTGTTTACGGTTATTTGCAGCGCTTCCAGTTCGTTGGGCAGAAAATTAAAATGCCTCAATTCTAAATCAATAGATATTTCGTAATCTGCATTGAGAAGAACCTTGTAAATCATGTCGGGGTCGTGCCATGTTTCGGGGGTTTGCGGCAGAAAGGGGATACGACCACCGGTTTTTGGATGGGTAAATGTATCGTGTTGCGGTACTACCAACCAATGGTGAAACTCGCTGGGGTACGAAGTAAACTTGTTGATTTCGTTTTCATCGGTAATAGGAGAAAATGAAAAAACATCGGGCATTTCATCGCTACAGCGGTTAAAACTGTATTGCAAGTCCTGTGTTAAACCCGAAGCTATTTTCAAAAGATATTCCTGATTCGGATATTCTGCAGTAAAGTAAATTACCACACGAATTCCCGATTCCTTTTCAGTGTTGCCTTTTAGCTTGGTAATCCGCAAGTGCATGGAAAAAATGCGGTAGGGGGTGTAGTTCATTACATCAATAATATTGTGGTAATACTCGCGGCTGCGTTTAAGGCAATAATCTTTTTCGGCATCCGATTTTGGCAAAGCCAGCGCACTTAAAACAAAGCCGAATGTGGCTTTGTGAAACTTCTCTTTTTTCTTTCCTGTTTCGGAAAAGAAGATGGTAAAGTTTTCCGGAACATCAACATCCTCTGTTTCTATGGGCGTGGTAACCGTGTACTCATTGGATGGCTTTAGCAGGTATTTTATCTCCGCTACCAAATTTTCAGCGTTGGTCTTAGTGCGGTCAATAAGCAACGTGGCACCATGCCGCAGAAGGTCGTTTTTAAAATCAATATCGTACTTAAACCCTTTGGAACTCATAACCACAATGGGTACATTGGGGAACGAAGCATTTATCCTCACCAAATGTTTTAAGCCCGGCTCATGTTCATCGGGCATGTCCAAATCAAGCAATATGGCAACTGAATGTTTGAGTAATGTTTTGGTGGAGCGAAGCGTTTCATCCACATTTTCATAATGCAGTAATTCCATACCGGCATCTTCGGCAAAGTATCGTAAGCCGGCAACCAATTCGTTACTCTCGTCTATGTATATCAGTTTTTGCTTCATTTTTCAATATGTTTTAGGTGTTGGGGAACGTGATAGTGTTTTGGGAAAAAGTTGCCGTGGGGAAAACTACGAGCAGCATCTGCTCAAATGTTTTAAACCTTCGGCATACAAAATATAGGCGGCATTAATTTTTCTAGGATCGTTGCTTTTTAAACGGGCAGCCGGCAATCCTAAAAGGTTAGATGCCATGGATAAGGAGTACCGCTTATGCCAATGCACATCCTTCACTTCTCCGGCAAATTTCTTTACTCGGTTTAACAATATGGTTGAAAGGGGTTTAATGTGAAATGGGTCTTCGTGTAGGGTGTAATTTATGGAGTGTCCGGTAAAATCAATTTTAGCTACAGTGGGTTTCCATGTTTTTTGTGCAGGACCTGTTACCTGTAAGTAGTGCATAAACTTACAGATGTCGAACATGTAGTCGCCTTCGTGCCAATCCTTTGTATCAATAAACTTGATGTCAACTTTTCCGGAAGGGTAAAACTTAAGCAGTATGTTTTCCATGTGGCAGTCGCCATGAACAAACGTGGTAAAGTGCACGCCAAATTGATGCAGATGGTGTTCGATATGATGTAGATAGGTTTCGGGTGTATCATATCGGTTGCCGTTGATGGTAATGGGTCGGGTAGATATTTTTTTAAACTCTGCATTTAAGTTGCGGGCAGTGTTCAGGCGTTCATGTATTCGCTTTACATACAATTCTTTTATACTCGGCACTAAATTGTAGTTGATGGTGGATTTGTAAGAAGGTAAAAGAGCATCTAAAACAGCTTTCATTACTTTTTTCATTTCCACCTCTGTGTTCTCCTCTTTAAACAAATACTCGGCAAATGATTTACGTTCAAATGCCTGCATAATGTAGGCAAAGGGCGGCTTATCGTTCTTTATGGCATACACCTGCGGAAAATGATTGGCGAACCCTTTAGGTAATTCGCGCCTGTTGGCTATTGATTTCAGTTTTAGTGCTTCGCGCACTAACTTCTCGTTCATGTCAATTTTTACGGCATACCGAATATCGGCAGAGGTTAGCGCTACCAGTTCTGTTTCAGAGCCTTCACCTGCCGGAACGGAATAACCTTTTACTTCATGCCCGGTAACAATTCCACTGGCTAAAGCTTCTCTTAAAAGCGAGTCAATAATTTCTTTTTCAACTTTAGTTAAGTCTTTCGGAAGTGCCTTACCGTTGAAAACAACTTCTTCGGGATACTGAGCCTTGGCGTTTGTTGCTGGCTTTTTGCCTCCTTTACTTTTTACTGCCTGTTGTGCCATAGTTAAGTTAAGTTAAGTTTAGCTTTTGTAGTTAAAGAGGACAAAGCCGCCATTGCATAGTTTTAAAAGTTTTGCAGAAAAAGTCGGGCTTTATTCTTTTTGGCTAATTTATATCATATATTGGCATAAGCTAACAACTCCTTCACCAATATGCCTTTTGTTTTAGCATGGAATACCGTATCGGTGCTTATTGCTGCTACCGCAGCTATGGCAGTTGTAGCCGTAGGGGTAAATGTTTACGTGCTTTTACGCAAATTTTTCCCCTTTCTTATTCCCACGCTTGTGTTACAACTACGGAATTACGGCAGGTTGCTTAAGCTCCTTTTCAGTTTCCCGAAAAAGAAAGTTGTTATACGCGAATTTTATTCATCAGCTATTACAAACAAGATTATTGTTTACAATGAAGCCTTTGCATTAGAATGGCAAGTTGAAAATGCATGGAGTGTAACGATTGCCCCTGATCCGGGTCAAGTAACCACTTCCGGCAGAATTGTGCAAGTAGCTGATTTTGAGAAACGGGAGTTTGTGCTAACTGCAAAAGGATGGTTTAGTACCGTAAGTAAAAGCATTACCATTTGTCCTCCAAAGGTAGTGTTCGAACCGGTTAAAATTGTGCAGCCCACATTTTGTACTTCCTACCCTCTGCTTCCTGATCCTAAGAAGCTTCATACGTTGGACACTACTGCCAGGCGCTTAGAATTTGAGTTGAACTATGAGATACCTGATTACGCCAACGTCATTAACTTTGGTGCAAGCCTGAATCCGATTTGCCGCCTCGAAAAATTAGACGTAACGGTTGCTTTGGAGGATAAAAGCACCGATAATTTTTATTACAGCCATACCAAAGAAGTAATAAACAAGTTAGATGATTTAGCAAACGACATAACATCCGAAATTTCAAACACCATTAAAACGCACTACAATGAATGAATTAAAGAATTATCAATTTCCGGAGCCCTCAGCGGTATCAAAATTTTTCTGGTGGTGCTGCGGTGCCGATGCACAAATTCTTGCACGTTGCTCGTGGAGCGACCATGTAAAGTATTTCTGTTTGGGAGGCATTGTATTGGCAACCGGTTTTATGGGAATGCTTTCCATGGGTTTTGCTATGTATATAATTTTCAATATTTGGGTGGCGTGCATAATAGGTCCTATTTGGGGGTTAATTGTGTTTAACCTCGACAGGTTTATTGTTTCCAGTACCGGCAAAGGAGATGGAAAGGATACTATTTCGAAGAACGAGTTAGTTAACGCCTTGCCGCGTTTATTTATGGCAGGACTTTTAGGACTTACTATTTCAGCTCCTTTAGAGATATATATTTTTGATAAGGAAATTCAATTACAGGTAAGCATACGAAAAGATGAAAGGGTAACTGAACTAAAAACAAAAATACAGGCACGATATGTAAAAGAGTTGGCAGAACTGGATGCTGAAAAAAAGCGGTTAGATAAAATATACCGCGAGAAAGAACAGCAAGTGAAAGAACAAGATAAGCAGTTGAACGATGAAATGAGCGGCAATGCAGGCGCACGTGGATATGGACAGGAAGCCCGCAAAAAAGAAGCACGACTTAATGAATTAAAAGGGGAGCGTGATGCAGCCCTTCAAAAAACGGAGGACCTCCAAAAGCAAATAGACGAAAAAATTAAGCAACGAGAAGATGAAGTAGCCGGAGAAAAAGAGAAGATACTGGCAAGCGCCCCGGGATTGTTAGAACGCCTGTTGGCACTCGAAGATGTCCCCGGTAGCACTATTCCCGTTTTGATGGTTCGGCTGTTGTTCATCTTTATTGAAATAGCACCTGTATTGTTTAAACTGATGTTAATGTATAGCCCTTATGATTATTTGAATGATAACGTTTCAAAGATTATACAGGTGCGTCAGGGCATAGGTATTAAAGAGGAATTCTACAAAGATGTAAAAGGAGGATTGGTTGATTACCGTGCCCATTATGTGCCGAATACCATCATTGATATAACGGAAAAGTTGCTTGAGCGACAGAAGCAGTTGTCAAACAGAATTATCGATAAGTGGGCGGAAGGCGAGGAGAAGAAAATTGATGCTGATCCGGGTAAGTATATTAAGTTGGAGGATCCAACAGCTTGACCGTATGGATTTTTTAGTAAAAACGGCAGCGGCAGATGTAGCTTTTGTAAACTGGGCAGGAGATAGAAGCAGGCTTTACTTCAGTGTGCTTGGCGCCATGATACTCGCGCTTACGGTATTTACTTTTGTTGCCTTTTTTCATTTTACCGAGGTAATAGAATTTTCAATGTATGCCCGCCTTATAGCGGCAGGGTTCTGTTCGTTTATAGTTTGGAACTTGTATCGGTTGGTTTTTGCCACCACCTCTCATGATATACGATACGATTATGAGTTCAGAGCCTTCCCTCCGGTTACCGTCCGTAATGTGGATGTGTTGCGGATAGTATTTTTTGTGTTTATAGGTTTTATAGTAGCCAACGGCATTCTGATTTGGACGCTGCATTTTGAAATTGAAGAAATACTCCAACAGATTAATGCCGGAAAGTTTGATGACGATAGTTTAGTGATGGTTACCCTAAACCTTACAAACAAACTGGTGGACAAGTATCAGGCGGATTCCATGCTTCATCGTATTCAGATTGTGCAGTTACTGACCGGGTGGAAGTATTATGTCTTTATACTTATCGTTTCACTTCTTTTTTGTGCACCGGTTTTAATACGTCTTTTTCTAGACGACATCAGAAATGGGGCTTACGAAAGGAGCAGAATCATCAATGAGCGCCATATCGTGCAGAGCCATTACAACTTTACACGCGACTATAGTGTAGATGTGTTAAAGGAGGTGTTCAAAGTAAATCATGTTTGGTTTGAGCGGTATTATGACCCACCTTTTAACCTGCATCCTAAAATTTCCATTATTGAAGAACTTGATGAAGAAGGAAAGAAATTTGTAACCGGAAGAACCGAAACGGAGCACTGTGATTTTTGTGGCGCAGCGCCAAACGGAAATTTTATGCAGGTGTTGGACGATAACCGCGTACGCTGCTACGCTTGCTCGGTAGATGCGGTTGATTCGTTGATGATGCTGAACGACCTTTACTTAAAAGCACATCAGTTTATGATTGATATTGGCTATCCGGTAACCAGAAACTTCCCCTTACGGATTGCCAAAGCCAATGAAATTGCCGAATGTTTGGATGAAAAGTTTATCCCCACTCCGGGTTTTGACGAACGGGCGCTTGGTTTGGCAGTCAGAAGAGGTGATGAGCAGTTTATTCTTGTGGAGCGAGGTCATCGTAAGCCCACAATGTATGCCATTCTTGCTCATGAACTCACACATATTTGGCAGTTTAATAACCTTAACTACGATTTGATGAAACAGCAGCATGGAATATTGTTGATAGAAGGACAAGCCATGTGGACGCAGTTGAAAGCGCTTAAACATCAAAAGGCAGTAGTTGAATACGAAAACCTTGAGGTGTGGTTAACTTATGATGAATCGGAATACGGGAAAGGTTACCGGTATTTGTTAGCTTACCTAAAAGAGCATAAACAGAAAGATCCCTTTAAACTGCTGCTTTCCGAATATCCTAAAATGCATGCTTAATGGAGAAGTATATACGCGGAATTTTTACGGCACATATATTTTCAGATGAAAAGACCCCTTTGCAGGAGGGAGTGCACAAAAAGGATTTGTATAGAATAAATTTTACCCAATGCGTTTCGAAAGATACAGAGTACATAGATAAGTATAACATCCATGAACTGACGAGTAATAGCTCTCACGAGCCCGATTTTTTGCATAATGTTATTGTGTTTTTCAAAGCCGGTAATCCAAACGAGGTCAGCGCTTTTTCTGCCGATTTGGACAATGTAATTATTACCGATGTACGCATTACCGATGTGGAAGAAAAGGGCGGAGTAAAATATGCCACCATGCGCGGAATTGTTTACGGCACTATTAAAACTATTAAACCGTACAGAAAAAATGAGAAGGTAATAGAAGATGCTCCAGTAGATAAAGGCGATGGATGGCTAAAGGGATTAGGTAACAATGCTGATGGATGCCTCAGCGGATGTTTGGCTTGGCTGTTTAAATTGCTTCAGTTGTTACTCCTTTTACTGTTGTTAGCATTTCTGTGGAATTTAATAGGTAGGGGCGGTTGCAAAGGTTGCAATTCCGGTGGAAGCGGTGCACAAAAATGCGATACGACTTATCTCTATAGAATTGATACTGTTTATCTGCCCGATGGCGACACCTCTGTTCGTTACCGCGATACCGTTTATCTCCCGTTATTGAGTGATTCTCTCCAGAACCAGGGGAAAATTAAAGTGTACAATGATGAGGTAGAAATAGTAGTAGGAGATTTTATGGATAATGATAATGATATAGTGAACCTCTATTTGAATGATGTGCTGATTGATAAAAATGTAGTATTGAGCAGTTTGGATATAAAGGTGTACAAACTTTTACTGGACGAAGGAATTAATGAAATTAAGATTGAAACCGTTAGTGCCGGACTGGATGGTAAAATTGCTACTCCTGATATTTTAATTTTTGACGGAGACCGGAAGATATCGCTGCGCCCAAAGTCAAAGGTTGGCATTCCGGGGATTTTTCATCTTGACTTATGAAATGCATGTGCATAAATTCACGCTATCCGGAAATTCGTAAACTCTCATGGGCATTCCATGTGTTCGCTAAAAATATAATGCATATACATGAGACGAAATAGAGGATATTACCGCATCAGTGAACGCGAGTTTTTCATTATCGCTGCGTTGTTTGCGTTTGCCTTTTTACTTGTTTGCCTGCTTATGACTACCAACCGGTTAAATGAATACCTGTTAACTGACGAAAATCTGGGAAGAAAAGTGCGACTGAAAATTGATGAAGAAGAACTGAAAAAACTAAACGAAGAGAATGATTCCGATTCTTTAGCTATGGATGACTGCAAAGAAGTTTTGCACCGGTTAACATGGAATGATTACGATGGGAACGCTTATTCAGGAAATTGGAAGATTTGTGAGTCAGCATTTATCCGCTCGTCAAAAAACAGGCAAACAGCTTACAGCTATATTCCGTTGATTAAGTTCGATAAAGAGTTTTTGATTGAAACAATGCAAATGTACGACCGAATCAGAAAAAGAGAAAACTTAAATTATCGCCAAACAGCCGAAATGATAGTGTCGAGTGTGCAGAGCATTCCATACACGCTTATACATCCGGGAGCACATAGCAGTGCTATTAAGGAGAGTGCCTTTATGAAACAATATCATGAAGCCCCGGAGCATTTGCCGCTGAACAAGGTGGGTGGCTGCCTTGCCAATATAGACCCCATTGGCGTTCAGTCTCCGGTAGAATTTTTGTACAACTTGAAAGCCGACTGCGACACCAGAACGGTATTTCTCTACACAATACTCTCGTATTTTGGGTATGACGTTATCGTAATTTCGGGTCCCACGGGTCCTGATACCTATCATTCCATGCTGGGAATAAACATGCCTGGGGCGTCCGGATTAAGTTTTAGAAATCCGGCTAACTCGATTAAATACTATATATGGGAGAGTACGGCTTTTTATACTAAGAAATGGTATCCTGGTAATGACACAGAAATTGGTTCTTATTCAAACTTCTCTTTTGCCTTTAAGCCATCGGCATGGAAAATAGATTTACAAACACAAAAATTGTAGTATGAAATATTTGTATGCAATAACCGAATTGCTCGTTACGTTTCTTTTAAGTATAGCTATTTTGGTCAGCCTTTATAAAATCATTCTTCTCTATCTGAAGGCGCGTAGTAATACTACCGTTCCTCATAATCAAGCTTTTTTCATTTTTTGTGCAGGAGTTTATCTTTCTGCGGGACTCATTTTCAGTACTGCCTTAGATCCCTTGTTGCTAACAATTAAAATGACCTATGACAGGCATGCTGATATTGTCAGCAATGTTGGAACGGCTGTTGGGTATACGTTAATGTTCTTTACAATAACTTACCTGTTTGTATTGTTCGTTCAATTAGCAACGCTTTTCCTGTTTGATAAGGTTACAGTTATGATTGATGACGTTAAAGAAGTAATCGAGAATAACATTGGATTTGCGTGGTTTGTTTCTGCTGCTTTAGTATTTACTTCCTTGATTTCCAGAATTGGAATTACCGCTATTTTGGAGGCGTTAGTGCCGCACCCTGAGGTGATAAATATTTTTTAGCTTGAGATATTGTTTGAGAATAATGAGCCATCGCCTTTCACCAAGCTGGCATCTGGGAATCGCGAATTTTGATTAGGAAAAATCATGCCTACATCTCGCTCTAACTCAGCTTCTTTCAGGGCTTTGCGCAGTCGGGCTATGCAATGTCCTACAATCTGTGCGTTACGATTACCGCCAACGTTTTTCGGCTTTGCGTTCGGGCGCTAAGAGCATTAAGTGCATTGAGGAATGCAAATTTGAACAGTTATGGCACACCCGCCTGAACGGCAAAGGCGGGCAGGCGGATGACGCGGATTTTTATGATTAAAAGGAAATAGTTTCTCTCACTCGACCACCAACTTTGCTCTTGCAAACTTTCCTTCTTGTTCAGCTATTACAATATACAACCCTTTGCTTAAATCACTCACATTAACCTGCCACTTATCACTTGCCACACGCCACTCTTTCACCATTCTTCCATGCACATCATACACTTTCACTATTCCTCCAATCATTTCACTACTCACTTCCAACTGCACACTGCCACTCGCTGGGTTTGGGTAACCTGTATTTGGCTGTTCAAGCCCCCTTCGGGGGTTTGGGGGTCTATACCCACTAAACAATTTTCAATCTCGCAACCATTGCTATCTAACTTTAAAAACCAGCCTACCTGCGGGGGCTGTTGGGTGGTGTTCTGGCACTGACCTACGGCTATTAAGCTGCCATCGGGGAGCACATCAATATCCGTCAGGTAATTATGGGAAAAGGAAGTTTGCAAGCCTGCGTAAGTTTTGTTCCATATTACATTACCGTTGGCATCTAACTTTACTATCCACCCGCTTAGTATGCTCGAATCGGTATTGTAGTAGGGTTTATTGCCGCAGCCTATAAAGCTGCCATCGGGTAGTTCTTCCAAATCAACTATGGCGGTTGTGGTGTTATATCTGCCATCGCTGAATGTCCATTGCTTAGTAAAGTTACTATCCATTTTTACCACGGTAGCAATTTTATAAACCCCGCCTACGGTTTGCAGGGCTTTCTTTTGTGCTCCGTAAATAAACCCCCCATCTTGTGTTTGGCGCAAGCCCTCGGCTACATAGGTGCTGTCGTTGGGGTCGAACCACTGCCTTACAATGTTGCCGCCTGTGTCCACTTCTAATAGCCAGGTGTTGGCGTGTTCGTTGGTTTGGTTGAGGTTGCTACGAATGCAACCCAACAGAATATTTCCATTAGCAAGTAATACCATGCTTTTAGCATAATCCTGTTTATATTGGTCGTAAGACTTTTCCCATACTTTGTTGCCCTCGGCATCAATTTTAAGCAATACAACGTTGGCATTGTTGGTGGACTGAATAGTTTTAACTCCACTGATAAAAAAGCCGGATGTATCTGCATTTAAAAGTGTATTGCCGAAGTAGGCATATACATCAGGCGCGTAATACGTGTATATGCTGAAACTATCAAGAGATGCATTAAATTTTGCAAACAATATTTTGATGGTGCTATCTATTGTATAACCAGCCAAAGCAAATGTTTTATTTGGTGTTTTAATGAGCGTATTAGCAAACACGCCAAAATCTATAGTATTGGAGGTATCTATTAAAGTTTTATACTTAATTATACTCCCTGTTGCATTTATTATAGCCATCAATAATTTGGGGTTATATGGAGGTGTTTTAGGGGCTGCCAGTCCAATTACTTTGTAGGTTGTGTCATTGGCTACTACGCTGCTGAATAACATTATGGGTCGGTCTTCAACATACGTTTTATTCCAAACGTTCTGTGCTTTTGTAAAACAAAAAGCACAGAACATACATGCTGTAAGCAGGTATGCTATGCGCTTTGGACTGTTGCTTGATACTATCATTTTAAAATAACGAACTTGCCTTTAAGCAAGGCGTCTCCGTCTGTTTCCACTTTTGCAAGATAAATTCCATTCCTTCTCGGCAGGGTCTCCGCTGCATTTTCTGCTGCGGCACCCTGCCACTTTATATTTCTTTCTGCTTTCACTCGACCACCAACTTTGCTCTTGCAAACTTTCCTTGCTTTTCGGCAGTTATCACATACAACCCCTTACTCAAATCACTTATATCAATCGTAAACTGCAAACCTGCATGTCCGGCAGGCAGGCTCGAAACTTGAAACTCTTTCACCGCTTTACCTGTTACGTCATACACTTTTAAAACAGCATTGAGCATTTCATATTCTAAACTGACTGTTACACTGCTGCTTGTGGGATTGGGAAAGAGCCTCACCCCCGACCCCTCTCCTACAGAGAGGGGAGCAGGTTCTTCTATGCCCACCAAACAATTTTCAATCTCACACCCATTGCTATCCAATTTTAAAAACCAACCTACTTGCGGGGGTGTTGCACCGCTTAGCTGGCATTGCCCTACGGCTATTAAACTGCCGTCAGGCAATACATCTATATCAGTTAAAAAATTTTGGCTTCCCCAGTCTGGTATGCCTACATACTCTCTGCTCCATAACTTTTGCCCTGTGGCACTTAATTTTACTATCCATGCGTAGCGGTAGTTTTTGGTGCCACAGGCAATGTAACTCCCATCAGGTAGTATCTCTATATCGGTAAAACCGGTAGGGCTAAGTGTGTCGCTGTCATACATCCACTGCTTATTAAAGTTGCTATCCAACTTTACTATGGTAGAGCTTTTGTAAACATCATTTACACTTTGTTGCTTTTTCTTTTGTGCTCCGTAAATAACCCCCCCATCTTGTGTTTGGCGCAAGCCCTCGGCTACATAGGTGCTGTCGTTAGGGTCGAACCACTGCCTTACAATGTTGCCGCCTGTGTCCACTTCCAATAGCCAGGTGTTGGCGTGTTGTTGAGTTTGAAAGTTGTTATCGCTACGGAAAGCACCAATAAGCAAGTTTCCGTTACTTAATTGTATTATACTTCGGGCATCGTCTAACTTATACTCGTTGTAAAATTTTTCCCATATTCTATTTCCGGCTGTATCAATTTTTACCAAACATACATTTCCATTAACCGGTTGGTTATCGGTTTTGATTCCGGCTATGTAAAAGTGGTTGTCGTCAGCTTGTATCAGGGCATTTCCAAGATACACGTATGTGTTAGGAGTAGTATATCTTAATATAACAAGAGAATCGGTAATTGGAGAAAATCTTGCAAGTATTAAAGTGGGAACCGTATCAATAACATAACCTGTAAATGCCAGCCCTTCTTGATTTGTAACAATCAGATTATTTAAAAAGATACCATACTCCAACCCTGTCGAGTTCTCCTTTATTGCTTTTACCACTCCTGTTTTATCCATGTTTAATAGCATTGCATTAGCATACGGCAATGTGGCATCAACAGCCATACCGGAAATCATATACGCTGTATCTATGTGGCAAATGCTGCTGAAAATCATTACAGGTCTATTTGCATAATATGTGTTATTCCAAATATTCTGCGCTTTTGTCAAATACAAAGCGCAGAATAATAATAGCACTACTATTATCATTCTGCGCTTTTGTCTTTGATAGTAACTTATCATTTAGAAATGATGAACTTGCTTTTCAACAATAGTGTTCCCTCTGTTTCAATGCGGGCAAGGTAAATACCGTTTTGGTAGTTGGTTGTGTTTAGTATCAATTTACCCGCGCCATTACTAAGTATTTTGTCGTCAAATAACACTCCTAATACGTTGCTTATAAGTAATCTGCTGTTTTCGCTCACTCCATTGTATTCAATGGTTACTGGAATTCCAAGAAAAAAACGGACAAAATAAATAAGGCATTAAGCAGCATTTTTTGTTTGGTTAATGAATGATTGATGAAATTCGTTTAAAGTTAAGTTTTTTAAATGTTGATGTCTTCGGTTTTTGTTGTAAAAGATTTCGATGTATTCAAACACTTCCAGTTCAGCTTCGGCAATGGTTTTGTAGCGGTGGTGATAAATTAATTCGGTTTTTAGTGTTTTGAAAAAACTCTCGGCTACTGCATTGTCCCAGCAGTTCCCCTTTCTGCTCATGCTTTGTGTAATGTTTTTATGCTTACCTAATTCATTAGTAAACTCATCACAAGCGTATTGTATGCCTCTATCGGAGTGAAAAATCAATAGCTTGCTGTTTTTAAGATGACTGTTTTGCACAGCCATTCTAAATGCAGGTACCGTTGTATTTTTGGTGTGCATGGTGCTGCTCAATGCCCATCCAACTATTTTCCGGTCAAACAAATCAATGACTGTTGTGAGGTAAAGCCAGCCCTCACCGGTGCTGATGTATGTAAGGTCCGATACCCATACTTCGTTTCTATCTTTCACTAAAAAAGCCCTATTCAATTTGTTTTCAGCCACCGGATAATCATGTTTTGAATCGGTTGTTGTTTTATACTTTTTGCGAATAATGCGGCGTATTTCGTTTTCCCTCATCAGCTTTGCTACCAACTTTTCCGAAGCCTTAATGCCTTGCATTTGCAGTACTTTGGCAATACGCGGACTACCGTAACGCTGGCGGCTCAGGGCATGTATTCGTTTAATTTCTTTCAATAGCATTTGGTTAAATATGGTTCGCTTGGAGGGCTGATGGTGCAGCCACCCGTAATATCCGCTCTTGCTTACTTGTAAGACTTTGCACATCGTCACAACCGGAAATTGATACTGATGATTTTTAATAAAACCATATCTCACGGTTCGCTCTTGGTGAAGATGCCTACGGCCTTTTTTAATATATCTCGCTCTAACTCAGCTTCTTTCAGGGCTTTGCGCAGTCGGGCTATTTCTAACTCCTCTTTGCTTTTTTCGCTCACCTTCTCTGGCATTAACTTCCCTTGTTCATAGAGTACCTTCCACTTGTAAAGCATTTGTTCTCTAATGCCCAGTTCTTTGGCTACTGCCGCAGCATTGCCTCTCTGTTTAGATAGCTCTACCGCTTTGATTTTAAAATCCCGGGTGTACGTTTTTCGTATAGTTGTCATAAGTTAAAGATAAGCCCTTATACCCTTATGAATACTGTCCGTGTAAAGGTGGGAAATCCACACGGGTTGTCCTCGCTAATGCTGCACTGCCAGCTTGATGGCGTTGTAATAGTAAGCATGGTTGGTATCGGTTACTTTTAAAAAGTAAATACCTGCCGGTAGGTTTTCGGTATCTATTATAACATTACCTGCCGTGGGTTTTCTCTCTATCAATTGCCCCGCTGTGTTCAATAGGTGTATTTCGTAGCTGCCTGCCCGTGGTATTACAATTTCCACTTGCTCATTAGCCGGGTTTGGAAACACCCTCGGCTGTTCTCTTGTTTCTTGTTTCTCGGCTCTGATGTCTGTTATTGTATCGCACCCGCTGCCTGCCAATGCACCTAAGTTGTAGTTGGGGAAATTAGGAGCACTATACTCGGGTACAGTTAAACAAATTGACCTTAAATGAAAACTGCAATCAGGGTATTTTAAATCGGGGCTGTCAATTACTGAAAAACACTCTGTTGCACCAGACCAGCCTGCTATGTAAATTCGATTATCAGGCATTAGGCTCATCATACCTAAGTAAGGCGGCATACTGTCATAAACAAGTTGAACCCCCGATGCAGAAATATCCGCAGCCTCTATATCGTATTGATACAGGTAATTATTGCTGCCGGAATATAAGAACCTGCCATTGGGTGAAAAAGCCAAGAAAAAACTACTATAAAAGTTCGTATCTAATGTGATTGTTCTATAATTAGTAAATAAACCGCTGCAACGTTCAAAGTCTAAAAGGGTAATACCACTGCCCAAAATATTATTGGACATCCCCGCTGTTACAGTTGCAAAGCGAGTTCCATCAGTAGAGAATACAGACCATCCACCATTATCAGCTTCTGCCCCCCCCCCCCTGTGTACTGGCTGTAGGGTCCTAAAATAGTGTCAGGGGTTATCAGATGGGTATAAATGCGGTTGGTGTTATACTCATGGTTTATCAGCCACCAATCCCTGCCATTGGCATGTTTGCAGGCGGTCATCCGTGAATCACTTAATGTATCGTTAAGTATAGGAACCGCTCTTTGCAACACTTTTCCCAATCCGGTATTGTAGCTCATATCTATTAAACTGGCGGTTACACGCATGGGTTGTTCCCATGGTATATCAGTAGCCATGTCTTTAATAAAGAGGTAGTATTGGTTTGGTTTGCCCGGATTAGGTATTATTAAAGCCCCCTGTATGTGAGGGCTACCATTAACTCCGGGAATACATGCTTCAGGCCAATCAATACTTTCACACAAGTTACTTCCATTCTCTATCACTATACCATTTCTGTTTCTCACATCAATCGCATTGCTGAATAGAAGTAAATTACCTTGTTCATCGCCTATACTCGCTTTTGCCAAAAAACCAAGATATCCTCCACCGGGCGGAAAAGAGTCTAGCTCTATCCCACCCGGCAAAATAGTTAGATAATACTTATTTATAACCCAGTTGGCGGCACGGTATTGTGCGCTACCATACCCTGCCCAAAGGCTAAGTATAAAAAATACTATTTTCTTATACTTCACCATAATTACCTCGCAATTATTAGCTTTCCTTTAACCATGTAGCCCTTGCTGGTTTTTACGCTATAGGCATACAACCCCGCTGGCATATTGCCGGTGGGTAAAGTTTGTAATGTGTTGCCTATTAATACTAACACCGCTACTTTTACTCCCATAATGTTGTATAGTTCCAGTGTACCGTATTCTTCATACTCCAGCATAGGCATTACATATAATTTGTCATCAGCAGGGTTGGGGTACAGTAACACCTGTTTTTGCAGTATGTCGGCAGTTTGCTGTTTTTCAGGTTTACTCTTTGCTTCAGGCTCCCGTTTCATCCTCGTTTGTCTGCCGCTGCAAATACTATCATCGTTAAAAACAACTGTATCCCTAAAAATACCTTTGTAAAAAGAGCGCGCGGTGTACACAATATACATTTTCACAAAGCGATTTTAAGTTATTGATGATTGCCAAAGGTGGATTAAATTGCTCCTGAATATTAAGCCGGGTAGCTGTTTGACTACGAAGCATTTCATCAAGAGTGAAGTTTTTAGTGAGTTGCATGAACTTTGATTTTTAAGTGGAAGATTGACTTTTATTACCTTGTTGCTGTATAAGTGTCTGACCATTCACTATCAACTACACCCGTGGGCGTGTGTATTAACTTTTCTAATCGGGTAATTTCAATGGTGTTGTTTTGATAAACTCCTGAGCCTGAATATTCGTAAGTTTCAACTGCGCCTACAACTGTAACTTTGTTTAAAGTGAATGTATTCTTAGTATTCATTTTAGTTGCATTATGCGTTTCATTGTTGTTGCAATCTTTTATATTTATCGAAACCGTAGTATTGTCAACTTTACTAACAGTAATCTCTAAGCAACTGCCACTTGTATATTTTCCTACTATGTCAGTAGTGAGGTCTATTTGATTGTTATCGTTGTTTTCTTTTTTACAAGATGTTGCAAAAAATATTATTGAAAATGTAGAGATAACAAAAAGTGAAAACAATCGCGCTTTCATAACTGAAGATTTTAGATGACAAAAATAAAGAATCCGAATTTACTCAAAAAAAGTTTGATTGATGCCTAAAACTTCTTTTTTTGCTATTGCCTGTTGCAGCCCATCGGAAATAAAACGCCACATGCCCGATTTCATAAATACCCTATAACTGTTGGTAATTTTGAAGTATTGAATTTTTGTGATAACGGCTGATTTACCTGCTACCTCTTTTGGTAGAGGTTTTCCTGCGCCAAATTCCATATACATAAAGCTGCCGTAAGGGTGGCTGCCATAGCCGACATGCACGGTATCGCCAACTGTAACGGTATGAGTTTTGCCATTGTGTTTTACTTCAAAAGTTAATGAGGGTTTTTCTTTGCCTTGCTTTTCTTGTGAAAAAGCCAGTTGGCTTGCAATTACTAGAAGGAGAATTGTTGTGATGTGTTTCATTGAGTTTGATGTATTTTGCCTACAAATATAAATGCTTATTTACTCTACCAATGCACTGCATCATAAGGGTAGTAATCCATATCTTTTAGTTTTTTATCATCCCAACCTTTGGCTTTTACCAAAGCGGCTGTTTCCCATGCCCAATAGCCAAAATAGGTGTTTGCTTTAGTGTATTTATGGCTATCTACCCAAGAAGCATCATTTTCTTCATGTTCCTGATACCATTTATTTTTAAGGTAGTCCTGTAACAATTTAATGCCCTGTTCTTCATCGGTAGTGTCTATTATTTTACTAAGATGTTGGTATGGATGAGAACAGATTATTTTTTGACTATCGCCTTGCCAATCTGTTTGCTTATATTTAATTATATAATCAAGTAATTTATCTTGGACTTTATCTCGTTCTATTATTTTGGTTATTAGCTTGAAATCTTCCAATTCCACGTTGCAAAGTATGGATAAAGAAACAAGCCAATAGACGGTATCTATGTCAGCAGGGTGAAACTGAAACCCGTCAGCAAATACCGATATGGTGTCTAAAACAGATTTTTTAATATCTTCTTTGGAAGCTCCTTTAGAATACAGCGCAATATTTCTCTGCTCAAGATTTTGTATCCAGTATCCTTTAATTCTAGAAACGCTTTGCTGATTAATTTTTCCGTTTTTGAAATCGGATTCTATAGATTGAACAACTTCATTAATTTCAGATATTAAAGAGTCGAATCCTCTATGGCTTTTAATTTTTACTCTCATTTTATTATAGCAGTTTTAACTTTATTTGCACTGGAATCAAGTTTTGTATTTATTATCGTTCCCTTGGGTTCAACTTTTGTTAAAACGGGATAAAAATCGTTTAGAATATTTTTTGCCATCAACCTACTCCCAACTGCGAGATCAATATTTTTACGTATCCATGTGTCGTCCATTTGCTTGATTGTCTTTGATTTATTCCACTTTAGGTCAGCTGTTCCATATTTTACTTCGCTGATTATATATTTAGGTGGTGGTGGCGGGATGCCGGGGTTACTAAATTCATATATGGCATCAATGCCTTTGCGAATGGGTTGGTCTAAACTCTCAACCACATCAACTGAAACTCTTTTCATTAAACCTAACTTTCCATCTATTAAATGAATTGCGGTTTCAAAGTGGTAAGCAGCACGAATCTCACCGAAGTTGCCTTTAATTTTATCTGATGAGAGAGATATTTTTTTTTTGCTAAGACATCATCTATAATTTTTTTCCGCTTTTTCAGGGAAGCAAGCAACTCATCTGTAATTATAAATCTGTCTTCAGTATTTTCAACTGCTTTTGTCAGCATTTCTTTTACCTTACCAGTATATTTTTTTTCTTCAAGCAGTTCACAAGTTTTTATTATTTCATCTTCTGCTCCTACTAAAAGTCGCTTGCCCTCAAAGAACATTTCAAAGTAACTATCTCTTTCGGCAATTGTTAACCCTATATCTTTTAATGATTGAATAAGTGCTTTATTAGCAAATAGTTTTGAAAATGCATCTGTAAATTGCCGATGGCTTATTGGATGATTTTATTAAAAAATTGCACCCTACCCTAAAAAAACGATTAGATACTCATTTAACTCAAACCCTAAAAGGTTCACCTGATGATGTTATTAAAGCAGGAAGAGCGGGATCACATGCAGAGATTAGGGCTTTAGACGCGCTCTTAAAAGAAATAGATCCATTAGCTAAACACGGAGATGAAATTTTTAAAGAAATTATTGGATTCAATAGGGACTTGTTGAATACAGCAAATAATAACCCACGGTGTATTCACTGTTGGTATTTAACAGACGATATTAAAATGATAGGAAATGATTAAATATTGAAATTATGGAACCAATTAAAGTTAAAAGAGAAGATTTGGAATTTTCTGGTTATGACGGTGGAGGAAGTCCAATTTATAAATATGACAGCGATTATTTTACTGGAATAATACTCGATTATAATAACCAAGGGAATTTGATTGGCGAAACGGAATATAGAAATGGATATATCGAGGGTATTCAGCGAGAATACTATGCAAGCGGACAATTAAAACAGGAGTATCAAGAAAAAGACAATTTATTGAATGGTGTTTATAAAGAATGGGATGAAGATGGAAAGCTCATATCCGAAAGTAAATGGAAAAATGGAGAAAAGGTAAAGTAATTAATTATTTGAAATTTTTATATCATCAACCATAAAAAGTAAACAAAATGAAAAACAAATTTTTGGTTCTAAACATTTTTTTTGGAAGTATGGCTTTCATACTAAATGGATGTAGCAAAGAAGATTGCGACTGTGATAATAACAACAATAACGATAACTGGGCTGCTGCTATAAGTGGCACTTATTCAGGAACAATTACTTACGACCAGAACGATTATCCAACTACAATTTTAATTACCCGAATTGCAAACAAGCAACTTGACTTTCAATATGCTTATACAGATGCTTGCTGTAGCAATTCATTTTGTTTAGATAGCGTTATCATGAATTCGCCAACTACATTTACAATCAATGAAGTTGACCAATGTAGTTCCTTCGGGAGTTCCGGTTCGGGTGGCGGCAATTTCAATGATACACAGGTGAATTTTACTTCCGGAAGCCATACTATAACCGGAACTAAGCAATGATTAAACTATTGATATCTAAGATTAAAATGAAACTCTTAATCATAACCCTTTTGAGCATCAACTCAATTGCCCTTTTCGCCCAAAAAGTGCAAATGAAAAATGGTGTTATCACGGTTAACAAGCAGCCTTTTCTCCAATATGATTGTAAGCATATTCATATACAGCCCTGTGTTTTCTCCTCGCCCGTTTCGGGCATCAAGCATTTTTCCACCATGCCTTACCCTTATACTGAAAAAGTAAGAGTTCACAAGGGCGGTAATACGTGGGTAGAGGAACCAAGAACCGCCTATTATTTTCATGTGAAGTGGATTGATGGTAATCAATCGTTTTATACCCGCCAACAAATGAATTGGTTTATCAAAGCCCTATTTAATGCGAAAGTTATAGATGATTCAGGAACGGTTGATTCCCAAAAACTTGATGAGTTTATCAAGATACATGGTGAAGACAAACCCATCATCATAAATATTAATTAACACACGTAATAACAAACATCATGGCAACACGAATAGCATCAGGCAGCAAATTTCAATTTCTAAGAGTTTTGGGCAGAGCGTTACGCCCGTTGGCTGTAAGAATAGCTAATACAGGAATCATGAGTGAAACACGTCAAATGAAAGTAAGCAGGATGAAACGCCAACCTGTGAGAGGAGGAGGAAGATAAAATGACCGTATTAAAAAAAGGAAGTAAAGGAAAAGCAGTTGAAGAACTTCAAAAGAAGCTGCAACTGCTCGGCTATAACATAGAAGTTGATGGCGACTTCGGCTCTCGCACTGAAAGAACGGTGCTTGATTTTCAACGCTCCGGTTTTGATGCAGACGGCAATCCGCTTATTGCCGATGGCAAAGCAGGTCGGAAAACTATTGAAAGCATTGACAAGAAGCTGAACGAGATGCAGCCCGTGCCAAGGCAGTCAATTAAGAGAGATAAAATCACGATGGAACGAATTGAGTTGTTGCATCCATCCCTAAGAGCCGAAACAAAAGCTATTTATGATGAATTACTTCAGAGAAAAATTTCCGTGCGGTTTTACAGCACGCTACGCACATTCAAAGAGCAGGATGAATTGTATGCACAAGGTCGCACCAAGCCGGGCAACATCGTTACCAATGCACGGGCGGGTCAGTCGTTTCACAACTATGGGTTGGCGTTAGACTTTTGCCTATTGTTAGATGGCGGCAAAGTCGCAAGTTGGAACAGGAAATTAGATGTCAATCTTAATAATATTCCTGAATGGGATGAAATCGTATGGGTATTCAAACATTACGGTTGGGAATGGGGTGGCGATTGGGCTTCATTTAAAGATTATCCTCATGTCCAGAAAACATTCGGATATACCACTGCACAGCTTCTTAATTTGCACAATAGCGGCAAAGTAAAGAATGGGTTCGTTGTAATAGACGTATCCTGAAATGATGTAACACATATTTTGAGTTAGAGGGTCGGGAGCGTGGGCAGATTTTGCTCTTTTGACTTTGCCTCTGTTAGCTTTGTGCGTTTGCAGGCAAAGGCAAATGTGCAAAATGGCGCGTAAGCCCTAAAAACTTCATTTTTTTTGCGCGTTGGCTAAAAAATAAAAAATATTAAGCGTGGACTTGTGTGTCGGCAAAGTCCTGCATGCAAGTTGCTTCAAATGTCAGTCCGGTCAATAGTCAATGTCCGTTCGGTAAAAGCGGAAATGTTGT